>NZ_CP150207.1:2845000-4242500 GCF_037969765.1 Paenibacillus sp. FSL W8-0186
GACCCCGTAACTTTGGGAGAAGGGGTGCCCCGGTAGTGTGAATAGCACGAGGGGGCCGCAGTGAAAAGGCCCAAGCGACTGTTTAGCAAAAACACAGGTCTGTGCGAAGCCGTAAGGCGAAGTATACGGGCTGACGCCTGCCCGGTGCTGGAAGGTTAAGGGGAGCGGTTAGGGAGCAATCCCGAAGCTGTGAACCGAAGCCCCAGTAAACGGCGGCCGTAACTATAACGGTCCTAAGGTAGCGAAATTCCTTGTCAGGTAAATTCTGACCCGCACGAATGGCGTAACGACTTGGGCGCTGTCTCAACGAGAGATCCGGTGAAATTTTAATACCTGTGAAGATGCAGGTTACCCGCGACAAGACGGAAAGACCCCATGGAGCTTTACTACAGCTTGATATTGAACTTTGATGCGATTTGTACAGGATAGGTGGGAGCCTAAGAATCCGGAGCGCCAGCTTCGGTGGAGGCATCGTTGGGATACCACCCTGATCGTATCGAAGTTCTAACCTAGGACCGTGATCCGGTTCGGGGACAGTGTCAGGTGGGTAGTTTGACTGGGGCGGTCGCCTCCTAAAGAGTACGGAGGCGCCCCAAGGTTCCCTCAGAATGGTTGGAAATCATTCGCAGAGTGCAAAGGCAAAAGGGAGCTTGACTGCGAGACTGACAAGTCGAGCAGGGACGAAAGTCGGGCTTAGTGATCCGGTGGTACCGCATGGAAGGGCCATCGCTCAACGGATAAAAGCTACCCTGGGGATAACAGGCTTATCTCCCCCAAGAGTCCACATCGACGGGGAGGTTTGGCACCTCGATGTCGGCTCATCGCATCCTGGGGCTGAAGTAGGTCCCAAGGGTTGGGCTGTTCGCCCATTAAAGCGGTACGCGAGCTGGGTTCAGAACGTCGTGAGACAGTTCGGTCCCTATCTGTCGTGGGCGTAGGAAATTTGAGAGGAGCTGTCCTTAGTACGAGAGGACCGGGATGGACGCACCGCTGGTGCACCAGTTGTTCCGCCAGGAGCATAGCTGGGTAGCTACGTGCGGATGGGATAAACGCTGAAAGCATCTAAGCGTGAAGCCCTCCTCAAGATGAGATTTCCCAATTAGTAAGACCCCTTGAAGACGACGAGGTTGATAGGCCTGAGGTGGAAGTGCAGCAATGTATGGAGCTGACAGGTACTAATCGGTCGAGGGCTTATCCAATTTTACCCCAAAAAGTGAAGCGGAGGCTTCGAAGAGTATACCGAATACTTTTCGGGGGCCCCGGTGAACCAAGTAAGGGCTAACACGCAAATGAAGTTTCGTATCCAGTTTTCAGGTGATCAAGTCATCTGAGCACGTTTGGTGGCAATGGCGGAGGGGTTCCACACGTACCCATCTCGAACACGACCGTTAAGCCCTCCAGCGCCGATGGTACTTGGACCGCAGGGTCCTGGGAGAGTAGGACGTCGCCAAGCAGTTTAATAAACTAATATGAAAACGACTCTACATGGTGGAGTCGTTTTTGCTATTAATAGGACTCGTCCCCTTCCTTATATATACCTTCTATTGGCAGAGCAGGAGAACTAGCCGGTATGGTAGGTGACGATACCACTAAAACGATAGCAGTTATGCAATCAAAAACATTAATTACCACATGCCCGTAAAGCAAAGCCCCCTGTTTAAGCACCACATGCTACACGCGTACGTTCTTTAATTTGAATTTATCATATGTATCGGATTCGAGTGCGAACTAAAGCCCTCTGGTCAGCTTGACTACAACAAATTGTGCGTGGTAATATAAATTAATCATTACTAAGGAGAAATGTTGATGTCGGCGGTAGTTCTTAACTAACCAAATTCCATACTTGAAGTTTTCAACAGTCCCAAAAACCAATTGCTGAAATAGCAAGGTTTATTTCGTTATGGACACCATGAGGACTTCGGAATTAGTTAAGAACAACGGATAATGATCAAGGCCTTAGTGCTGCCTATTGTTATGCACCCACAATCCGTGCTGTTTTCAGCTCGGATTTTTTTGTTTTTTTGCGGTGTTTATTTAGGCAGATTCCAAAAAGGGCAGGGATGACGTATGTTCATTCCTGCCCTTTTTTATTTTCATTATGGGGAAATTACAGTTTATAGGAGGGTTTGTATGAAGACGTATATCGAACAAGTAAGTGAGCATATTCTACTGCAAGAAGGAACACAGGTGATCGAGCAGCTCTGTTACTTGAACCCGGGAATTTCAACAAAAGAATTGGCACGAAAAACGCTGCTTCCGACCCCTGTCGCTGCGGCTATTAAACGGGAATTTATTAAAGCAGGGGCGCTCGTCCAGGATCGCGGTGTCCGCTGCACAACTGACGGACTTGCATGGATTGAGCAGGAATGGGGATTCCGTGGCTTGGATCAATCCCTTTATCACGATTTGTTTAATGAGATAAGATGGATTGAAAGTCTAAAAGATATGTTACCTATTCTGGAGGAAATATTATCACAGCGGCCGTCTGTAGATGTTCAGATCGATCAGTCCAAATGCACACCCGAAACGAGCTTACGCCGAGCTATTCTTTGTTTGAAGCACCATGCGTTGATCGGAAAGAAAATTTTATGCGTAGGCGATGATGACCTGGTAAGTGTGTCTATTGGTTTGCTGCTACAGCGGTTGTTTCCGGATATCGGGCACAGCGTTGCGCATGTGGATGTTCTGGATATTGACGAAAGATTCCTAAAATATATTGAATCGATTGCGGAGGAGTGGGGATTACCAATTACGTGCCACCGACTTGATTTGAGGGAGCCACTACCGGAAAACCTTCACAAGCAGTTTGATTGTTTCTTTACGGATCCTCCGTATACTCTTCAGGGAATGGGTCTTTTCGTATCACGCGGTATACAAGCTTTGAAAAGGGAGAAGGGGCTGCCGATATTTCTATCTTTTGCCCATAAATCGCCTGCCTTTATGCTTGCCATGCAGCGGGAATTTGTCCGCATGGGGCTGACGGTCAACGCTAATTTTCCGCAATTCAACGTCTACGAGGGAGCAGAAATGATTGCCAACCGGAGCCAAATGTTTATTCTGCGGACAACGGATCAGACGAAACCCGAATATATGGAGAAATTCACGGATGCCTTGTATACAGGCGAGGTGAAACAAACACTGCGTACTTACCGCTGCAAACAATGCTCCAGAGATGTGTATGTCGGTATCAACGAGGAGTTTGCGACCATTGAGCAGTTAAAGAATGAAGGATGCACGGGCTGCAGCCATGATACATTTGAACTGGTGGCCAAACAACGGGTTTCTTCAGAAAGGAATGACAAGGCTGATTATAAGGCAGGTCGAAGTTCGTGATTTTTGAAAAACTACGGACTAAATGAGCGCTTTGAACAGGAAGGGGCTGTACAACGGTCTGTTAATTGCAGATGATAAGAATATACAACTCCAAAAATCGATTGATCTATATGTTAAAAAATTGAGTTTTTAAAACCCGTGGATAATTAAATCCAACGGGTTTTATTTTTATTAAAACGAATGATGGAAGGATCTAAGAGGAAAAAGGGCAAGTTACGGCAAAGGGTACAACATCTTGTCCTTAAACGTACATGTTATTGTCTCCGACATGTGACACATGTCTAATAAGGCTGAGACAGAGAGAGGCTGAGTCAAATTGTCTGAGCGTTTACTATTTGAAAACTCTGTTTAATATCGCTACAGGTCAATTTGATTTTATGGGAGACCTAATTTCCCGAATACTTCAAATTTAAGTAACACACACTAATCGAATCAAAGTATTTATTATTATGGAGGTTCATTTATGGTTTTCACAATTGCAATTACCATTGTGGCTATTTTTGCAATATGGGGTGCAGTAGCCCCTGACCAGTTGGCAAATACCGCTAATGTCGCATACAATTTCTCCATCAACAATTTCGGCTGGTTTTATTTGCTGGCTACTCTGTTTTTCTTGATCTTCACTTTTTATTTAGCATTCAGCAGGTTTGGCAGCATCCGTTTGGGAGACGACGACGATGAACCGGAATATTCCACATTATCTTGGCTGTCGATGCTATTTAGCGCAGGGATGGGAATTGGGCTTGTATTCTGGGGAGTCGCTGAACCGTTGTCTCACTATTTATCTCCGCCTGAGGGCGTAGAGGGAGGTACGACAGAAGCAGCGAGGATCTCCATGCGTTATTCTTTTTTTCATTGGGGACTGCATCCATGGGCTATTTATACAATCATCGGATTGACGCTTGCTTACTTCCAGTTTCGCAAAGGTTATAAAGGCTTAATCAGTTCAACCTTTATCCCTTTATTGGGGAAACGGCTGGCTGCCGGCTGGCTGGGAAAGGTAATCGATATTTTAGCCGTTATTGCCACTATTTTTGGGGTGGCTACTTCGCTTGGACTCGGGGCTCTTCAGATTAACGGAGGATTGCGTTATTTATTCGGGGTTCCTAATACGGCAGCATCTCAGATTGTTATATATTAGCATTTATTGCTACGCTCCTTATTATGACCTTTTTTATCACTTCTGCCGATTCGGCTACCTTTGTGCTGGGCATGCTGACCTCAGACGGCAAGCTCAATCCCAGCGCAAGAGTGAAATTAACCTGGGGAATTCTGCAATCCGCCATAGCTGTAGTTCTGCTGATTAGCGGCGGATTAAGCGGCCTTCAAACTGCCTCCATTGTAGCAGCCTTACCTTTTGCAATTGTCCTGATCGGGATGTGTTTCTCACTGCTCAAAGCTCTTCAGGCTGAGGACAAAGAGCGCCGTCATCGAGAAAAACGTCAACGCCAAAAGCTGAAACGATTGCTCGAAGAACAAGAAGAATTCAAGATTCCTATGAAATAAGCTGGCGGATCCTCACATACTTCCGAGGCAAAAAGGTTACGTTGTTCGGAACGGGCTAAGAAAGCTTGCAGAAACAAGGATTCATTCGAATTTTCGGGTTAGCATCTAAATGTCTCTACCCCGATGGAATTTTCATTATACACGGCTGATTTTTTACTTTCTCTTTAGGAACTATATAATAAACCTAATTGTATACGGTTTGATTCTGTTGTTTCGTAAAAGCATGCAAACCACTCCTGAAATGAAAACAAAAAATGTGGGTACTCTACAGACTGCAACTGATCGGAAGGTATCTATAGCTCTAGATGGTGAAGGAATATTGCAGGGGTTCGGAAGCGCCGATCCAACGAGCCTTGAGAATTTCTTTGACACTGAAAGAACTACATTTGTAAGAAAATAAGTTATATGTGTTATTAATGTAGTCACATTTGTGTAATTAGTGTCGAGGGACAAGAGCAAGGTCCCATTGAAAGTCGCTATTATAGCGGCTTTTTTATTTTAATGGTACAAGTTCGTGGACAACAACTTGTTAGTACATGCAGTTCCAATATGGGGTATAACCTTTATCGCAGATTATTGGGGGTTCCAGTACGAAGTGTTTTGTGAATTTAGTCAGCAATATGGGGAAACGATAGAGGCCGAAGCTTTGCACGATTTCAGAATGCACCTCAGCTCTTATCCAATGCTTGCGTTGGAACATGAAACCGGCCGTGCGATTTATCGAACGCTGAAAAAAATTTTGACGCAAAGGGACATACCGTATTAACCAATGGTGTTGCAAGTTGTACCGTGGCCGTACTCGGTAAAGGGACACTGCTGCCCAATTGAAAAAGGACCAGATGTGGGCTCCGCCCGCAGGCCTTCCACAACATGGTCGATATAACTGCGTTGGCGTACCGGTTCTGTATGTCTCCGATCGTCTCGAGGGTATCCCATATGAGATCCACCCGACCCATGAGGATACAATAGACCACTCCTGATTGTGTAGTTATGTTATGAGTTAGGAAATTCAGCTTATTAAGCTAGCGGGCAATACTGTTATAATAAATTTTATTACCGAAGTAATATAATTCATTTTCCTTGATAAATGATTTATAATAGGTCAAGGGGGTTGGACGCGAATATGAGTGCCAGAGGTGCAACCAAAGAAGCTATTTTGACTACAAGCATAAATTTATTTAATCAATATGGATTCGAAAATGTAACGATCAATCAGATTTGTCAAGAAATCAATGTGACCAAAACCGCGTTTTACTACCATTTCAAATCTAAGGACGAATTGATTTCTGAATTTTTTTCGTTTGACAACCTCGTATCCAACGACGATTTGTTGAACATTCTTGCCGTTACCGATTTGGCCGAGCAGGCCATCAAAGCGATGGAAATATTCGTGAAGCACATTGTCCGATCGGGCGTCGAAATGACGAAGGAAAATTATCGGGTTCACTTGCGAAATCAAATCCTTCCGCTCGATAAGAGCAAATCCGCGCTGCTCGGCAGCATTATTCCTGCTTTGCTTCAACGGGCCAAAGACGCGGGCCAAATCAAAAATCCGGCGAGCGCCGAGGAACTGCTGGACACTATGTGCAATCTGGCCAACGGGGTTATTCTGAATTGGGCCATGACAGGCGGCAGCTTTGATATTCTGGAAGAAACAAGAAAACGATTTGAAATTTTGTTGGTCGTCAAATGAGAGAAGAGGCAGGCAGGACGCTCCGCTCAATAGAGGGAGCGTTTTTTAGTTTGTTTTCCACGTGTAAAATATACATTACCTTGGTGTTGACATTATATTACCTCGGTAATATAATTCGGTTATTCGAAGCGAATGGAGTGATCAGATATGGAGCAAAAGGAAACAAGAACGATATTGGTGATAGGCGGTACCGGTACGCAAGGCGGCTACGTAGCCCGAGAGTTGTTACGGCACGGCCATCGTGTGCGTATTCTGACCCGCAATCCTGAATCCGAGGCCGCCCAAACGTTAGCTGCCGAAGGTTCGGAAGTGAGCCGGGGAGATTTAGCCGATCCGGCATCGCTCGGACCAGCCATGCACCAGGTAGCGGCGATTTTTTCTGTGCAGTACGCCGATCCATACGACCAGACGATCGAGCCGCGGAACGCCGCCAACATGGTCCAGGCCGCCAGGGACGCCGGAATCGAACAAGTCGTCCATACCTCGGTCGCCGGCAGCAATTTTTTTCCGCGCTGGGATAAATACGAGTATTTGGCTCGGACATGGGACAATAAATACGACATCGAAGAGTTGATCCGTGGCGGCGGTTTCCGGTATTGGACGATCTTGCACCCGTGCTGGTTTATGGAAAATTTCGTGGAGCCCCTTTCAGCCTTTATGGCACCGGAATTGAAAAACGGCGTCTTGTTCGGCACGATGCATAGAGACACGCCGTTGAAGCTTAATTCGGGGGAGGATACGGCCCAATTCGCACGCGCGGCGTTCGAAGATCCGCAGAAGTTTCATGCCAAGGATATTAATGTCGCAAGCGACGAGCTGTCCATGTCGGCAATTGCCGATACGTTAAGCCGGGTGCTTGATAAGAAAGTGGTTTTCGAAACAGTCGGCAGCGAGGAAACCCGAAATCGCGGTATGCTGGAAGGCACGACTTATTTCATGGAGTGGTTGGAGGAATTCCCCGGATTCGGCTTCGATATGCAGGAAACCAGGCAGTATGGCGTGGCGCTGAAGTCGTTTGCGGAATGGGTGGATGAAAATAGAGATCGGTTCGACATTCAGTAAGTAGCTGATGTTGGCGGCGGAAGTGAACGAACATGTCCGGCGTGATGGCACATTAAAAAGATAGCCTATCTCCTGGTCAATCAGACCGAGTGAGAAAAGCGATCTTTCTCATTCATGTACTAGATGCAGGCGGGTTAGCGGCACGAGGTTGGAAAACAGCAGAGAAGAGGCGTAGCGTTGGCGTGGACTCCCAACATGAAAAAACTTCTATAAGATAAGATAAGATAAGATAAGATAAGATAAGAGCTTCTGTACTAAACGGGAGCTTTTTTGTCTAATGACACAAAAGTGGATACATTAAAAATAAGCTAAAAAGCCTGATTTATCAGGCTTTTTTTATTTTATGTAGCCAAAATTGTGTCATTAAAAAATGCACAAAAGTGACCACATTGTAGGATTTTGACACAAATGTAACAGTTACTTCAACCGACGAAGCCGCTCTTGCGGCTTCGTCGTATTTGACAGCGAAATACTGATTATAAGTCCGGGTGAAAAACTAACGATTCCTCAACCATCAGCTTGTTATACTCATTCTGTCATCAGTTGACACTATGCATCAGCATAAAGAGAACAGAAATGGAGGATGATAAAGATGAGAAGAATTAGCCAGAAAAAGTTCGGAACTATCCTTGTGGTGACACAAGCGCTCGTGTTGACGACCCTGCTATCTGCTTGCGGAAGTGCCGGTTCAAACGATTCTACTTCGTCCGTCTCTTCTCCGTCGGCTTCTTCATTGGGAGTCGCTTCGGCCAACGGGACTACAGCCACGACGGAATCCGGATTCACCGTAACAGGGCCGATCAATGGGGGCGAACACAAGCAGCCGTTCGGCGCTTATTTCGGTGATATGAAGAAGCTCGGATATGTAGAAGAGGAATACTTTGTTGAAGGCGTAGCCCAGCGGTATGAGCCGGTTGGAAACCTGACGCCCGACGGCAAGTGGAATTTGAAGCCGGATGATACGGCTCCTTATAAGACCAGGATATTGGTCCGTAGACCGATCGATCCGGCGAAATTTAACGGGACGGTATTGATGGAGTGGGCAAACGTCAGTAACGGATATGAGATTTCCTTTGCCGATCCGCACGGGCTATACCAAAACGGATTCGCCTATGTCTCCGTGTCAGCGCAGCCCCTTGGCGTCGAAGGCTACGAGGACAACAACCAAGGATTGAAGGCGTGGGACCCCGATCGTTACGATAGCCTGTCCATTCCCGATGACGGTGTGTCTTATGATATCTTTACCCAAGCCGCCAGGGCAATCGGACCGAATCGGAAAGGTGACGTCGATCCGATGGGGGGCTTACCGGTCAAGAAATTAATTGCAATCGGTGGTTCGCAATCAGGTAATCGAGTGCTGGCTTACGCGAACGGCGTTCAGCCCATCGAGCATACATTCGATGCGCTAATGCCGATGCTCGAGGCCGGTTCGGCTTCCGACTTCGAAAGAGAACTTGCACATGCGGACGTAACTAAACATAGTCGCGTCGTGAAGGCCAAAGTGCGTGACGACCTCAAGACGCCGGTGATGAAAATCAACACGCAGACTGAAGGGTTGTTCTATGTTCCGTTGCGGCAACCGGATACGGATCTCTATCGCTCGTGGGAGATCGCCGGTGCCTCGCATGCACCAACCCGGCAGATGGAATTGATTCGGCAGAAGACTGATCGTGACGGCCTGACCAACTCGTTGGACACGTATTCACCGTATCGCTCCAGCGACGTCAACTGGCTGTATACCGTCGACGCGGCCATCCTTCATGTTCATGATTGGATCAACGGCGGGGAGGCACCTCCGAGCATGAAGCCTCTCGAAATCGCCAGCAATGGAATGGATTATTCCTATGATGAATTCGGCAACGCCAAGGGAGGTGTTCGCTTACCAGAGCTGGAGGTTCCGATTGCCCGGTATGCGGTCAGCCCTGTGTACGGCCTTGGGGGTTTTACTATTCCGTTCACGGCTGAGCAACTTAAAAAGCTCTACCCGACGCATGATGATTATGTGGCCAAAGTGAAAGCTGCGGCAGAGGCTGCCGAAAAAGCGGGGGTCATTCTACCGTACCGGGCTGATGAATATATCCGGGCGGCGAAGGCTGCCCCAATTCCGACCCCGGCAATGCCGGATTTGCCCGAAGGTATCGGATATAATGAAGAAGGTCCAACAGACCCGATAATCGCTTACGTTACCCTCCCGGATCAGAACAAGCGCACCGGCAAGACCAGCGACAATTCTCTGTCCTTGCCGGTGCAATAAAGGAGGTTTTGGAATGAAAATTTTACTTGTCGAGGATGAGGAAGAATTGTCCGATATCGTCAGTCGCGGATTGCGCAAGTACGGCTATGCTGTGGATAAAGCTTATGACGGCGAAGAAGCAATGGATTACTACAGCGTCAATGAGTACGATATCGTCATTCTGGATCTGAACATTCCCAAGCTAGACGGGCTGGAGGTCCTCGGAAAAATCAGACTCAATGACAATCGGACAAAGATTCTCATTTTGTCTGCCCGGAGCGCAGTCGACGACCGGGTACGGGGATTGAACATGGGTGCTAACGACTACTTGACCAAGCCGTTTGATTTTCTGGAACTGGAAGCTAGAGTCAGGACACTATCGCGTATTATGTACGTTCAGCAGACTGACGAGCTGATGTGCGGGGGGCTCGTTTTGAACCGAGCAACAAGGTTGGTCTCTTACCAAGACGGTAAACTCGCGCTAACCAAGAAAGAGTACGCGATCTTGGAATATATGATGCTGCACAAAGGCAAAGCTATCGCTACTGAACAGCTACTAAACCATGTATGGGATAGCGATGCTGCTCTCTATCCGGATAGCTTGAAATACCATATTCATTCTATAAAGAAGAAGCTTGTGGAAGCCGGTTGCCCTCCTGATCTTATTCAAAATATTCGCGGTGTCGGCTATAAGGTCGAGGAAACGTCGGGATGAAGATTGCGAACAAGCTTTCATTACGCATTAGGATTACGCTCCTGGCCGGCGGCATTCTGGTCCTCTGCTCTATTATTTTAACGGGTGCCGCATTTTATAATGCTTATACTTTATTTTACGAATTGACGGCAGCCGAAGTGTTGCTTCCTCCGAACGCGCCACAGAGCGCTGAGCTAGGCGATGTTCCTATTAACACGGTCAGGTCTACCGTATTAGCTGCCAAGGCACATTTCGATCATGTTGGTCTTACGACCCTAGCAGCTGTATCCATACTCGGAATGGTGATGGTCTATACTGTAGCAGGGCGTTCGTTATTGCCCATCCATCGCTTAAGCAAAACGATCGCTACCATAACTGAAGCCAATCTAAAGAAAAGGATTCCCGAAGAAGGACGCAAAGACGAGGTCGGGGCGCTCGGGCATTCTTTTAACGTCATGCTAGATAGGCTCGAAAGATCGTTCGTCAGGCAAAAACAATTCTCCGCGAATGCGGCCCACGAACTCAAGACGCCGCTCGCCACAATCAACGCCGGCATACAGGTGCTTCGTCTGGAAGAAGCGCCGACGGTGGCCGATTACGAAGAGACATTGACCACGGTCGAACGCAACGTGAAGCGGCTTATGGCCGTCGTAGACGACTTGTTGACGCTATATGACGAGCAAGACGAAGGCTCTATAGACGCGGTTAACTTAAAGGAGATGTTCGATACGATATGCGGCGAACTTCGCTTCCGGTTCGAAGAGAAGCAATTGGAGGTTGACTTGCATTGTGAGCTGCAAACCGTACAGGCCAATCCGGTCTTGTTGTATCGGGCATGCTTCAACTTGGTCGAGAATGCGGCCAAATATAATAAGGACGGCGGCAGGATCTGGATCAAGACGTTTGCGGAAGATAGGGGCGGCAAGATTGTCATTTACGATACCGGCCGCGGAATTCCAGCCAGTGAACTGCAATCTATTTTTGATCCGTTCCATCGAGTGAACAAGTCACGTTCACGTAAGGAAGGTGGTGCCGGGCTGGGACTTTCCATTGTCAAATCTATTGTGGAGAAGCATGGATGGCGAGTTTCGGTGGAGAGTGTGCCGGAACAAGGATCGACATTTACCATTATGTTTTGAATGGGGGAATAACAATGGGATTGATGCAGAACAAAGCCGGTTTGATTACCGGGGCAGGCTCTGGGATTGGGAGAGCAAGCGCTTTGGCTTTTGCAAGAGAAGGAGCCAGGGTGATGGTGTAGGATTTCAATGAAGAGTCCGGTCAGGACGCCGCTCGTTCAACTGTTTTTTGAGCTCCGGAACAAGCGGCTGCGATGCAGGCGCGAATCCCGCTCGGACGAATCTCTGAACCCCAAGATCAAGGAAATGCGGCGGTGTGGCTGTGCTCTGACATGGCTAAATATGTAACAGGCGTCGCTTTGCCGGTAGACGGCGGATTTGTGGCGGGAAAATAGCAAACCGGGTTAGGTGGCTTGTGCGGGGTACCTAGCTGAACAGAGAAAGGATTGGAACTGAGAAAGAAGGTTGAGGTATTGCTACGGTTATTTCATCAGGCAGCTTTCTCAAAATGAGTTCGGTAAAGTACCGAACTCATTTTTAAATCCAAATCTAGGGACCAGTCGTTTTGTGCATTCTTGTATTAGGGTATGGCTTGTATTCGACCATGCAGATAGAAAATTCAAGAATTCAAGTAACAGGGAACAATAATTGTCGAGGGACAAGAACATGTTCCCATTGAAAGTCGCTATATAAGCGGTTTTTTTGTTTTATCGGTACAAGATCTTGTCCCGAGTCGAGGACAAGAACATCAGCCGATTACCGATTAGATAAGTATCTAATACCATTTTATTAAGCTACCTGTCAGAATAATTATAATGAGATTGATTTTTTTTAATTCTGAGGTAAAAAAGCTTATACTTTACCTAAGACGATGAACTCAGTCAATGATTTTTTCTTTGCATGAAAAGCGAATATCACTTCGAAAACTAAAATGATATAGGAGAAAGTGGTAATGGCAAATATTATTGATATAGCAAAGCGTGCGGGTGTGTCGGTATCAACAGTATCAAGGGTGCTAAATAATCATCCTTACGTATCTGAGTCTAAGCGGAAAGCAGTGCAAGATGTGATTGATGAATTGGATTACACACCAAATCGCTTAGCAGTAAATTTAATCCGTAAGGTGACAAGGAGTATCGGTGTAGTCATGCCTTACAACAACAATCAAGCATTTGATCAGCTGCTGCATGGCGTACTTAATCGATCGGTTGAATATGAGTATTCTGTGATGGTTCTTCCTACGAAATATGACCCTCAAATAGAGCTTAGTTACTTAAATATGTTGAAGAATAAACAACTGGATGGAATCGTTATTACATCGCGCTCGAACACTTGGGAGACGATAATACCATATACCAAATATGGAACAATTGTTGCGTGCGAGTTTACGGACCATCATGAGATCGGCTGTGCCTATGTGGATCGATATGCATCTTTTTTAGATACGTTTCAACTGTTAAAGGATAAAGGTCATTCACAGGTCGCTTTTACAACAGCAAGAGGAGAAGAGAGCACTAGTACATCGCTGATAATTAAAGCGTATAAAAAAATTTTTGGTGATCTGCCTGCAGGATACCATATCAGTGATTGTCACAGCATTGATGATGGGTTAAGAGTGGCTCAACAACTGCTTAATATGGAGGTTAGACCCACGGCTGTTTACGCGAACGGTGATGAAGTTGCAACGGGCTTTTATCAGTATGCAAGGAGCATACAATTGAAAGTACCGGATGATCTAGCGATTATTGGCCAAGAGAATCAACCTGTTGGAATTGGTTTAGGCCTATCTACAGTTGATCATAAATTGGTTAAAGTCGGTGAACAGGCTTTTGATCTTGTAATTGAAAACTCTCAAAATAAGGTGAAAATTCCTTATCATATCATTGTACGGCAATCAATATAACTGTTGACCTGAAAAGGATTTCATCCTTTAGCATTCATTAAGGGAGCTTTTTTATAAATGCTAGGAGGATGAAATTATGTACAGTACCGTTATTTTTGATATTGATGGCACAATAATAAATACTGAACAAGCGGTGTTGGGATCCTTACAGAAATTGCTGGAGAAAAATTATGATCGGAAAATGGAGCAGCATGAACTCGCATTTGTGCTCGGAATCCCGGGAACAGTATCCTTGAGGCAACTAGGTATTGAAGATATTGAACATGCGAATAAATGCTGGAATGATCTTATGAGTGATTACCGGCATACCATTCATGTATATGAGGGTTTTCAACAAGTGTTTACTAACCTTAGGGAGCAATCGATTGTAACAGGGGTTGTAACTTCTAAGACAAAAAAAGAGTTTCAAGATGACTTCGTCCCATTTGGACTCTCTCATTTTCTTCCTTTTGTTATATCTGCAGAAGATACAGAGCTACACAAACCTCATCCGGAGCCATTACTTAAATTTCTTGAACTATCTGGTGTAAAAGCTGACACATCTATATACATCGGTGATACCATTTATGATTACGAATGTGCTAGAGACGCTGGAATAGACTTTGGATTAGCATTGTGGGGATGCAATCAACCTGATTCTATTCCAGCGAAGTATAAGTTCGAGAGTCCAGAAGAGATTTTGACTCTTTTTGATATCAGTTAGTATTATGCTTCGCTCTAAATATTTTTCTTCATTAAGCTAATGGAATAAAAAGAGGGTGTACACTTGAAATACAAAGCAGTTTTATTCGATTTTGATGGAACACTTGCAGATACACTGCCTGTATGTTTCTATTCATTTCAAACAATCTTTAAGAAATACGATGGCAGAACTTTGTCTAAAAAAGAGATGATCGAAATGTTTGGCCCATCGGAGACTGGTATCATTGAACAAAATTTGCAGAATAAAGAAAAAATGACGGAAGCAATAGAAGATTATTATTCTTGTTACGAAAGAGAGCATTGTAATTTAGTAAGGATGAATGAGGAAATAATTTATATGATTGAACACCTAAGGAAGAGAAAAATCTCAATTGGTATTGTAACAGGCAAGGCTAGAAAAAGTTTAGAAATATCACTTAAGCACCTATTCTTAAGTGAATTTTATAAAGTAGCTATTAGTGGTGATGATGTAGTTAACCCAAAACCGCACCCAGAAGGTATTAATAAAGCATTAAAAGTACTCGGAATTTCTCCCCAAAATACACTCTATGTTGGAGATAGTAATGCAGATATTGAGGCTGGAAAAAGAGCAGATGTGGAAACAGCTGGGGTTAACTGGCTTATTAATTCACACGGAAGTGCATTTACGATTAAACCAGATTATGAGTTTTCAAGTATAACAGATTTCATGAAAATCTTCTGAGTAATCTGAGTGGGGATCATTTGAAATCTTGGTACTATCGAAGAAGTGGAAACTGTATTGCTCAAACACTGATATTTTCGGCCGCTTAAAACAAATTTAAAAACCCACTGATTAAATTAAAAATAAATCAGTGGGTTTAGCTTTATATTCGAAATGCTAAAAGAGTAGAGCTAAATATATTTGTTCGTTAAACCCACTGATTAAATAAATCAGTGGGTTCAGTTTGTTATTTAATGATAAAAGAGTAGAGCTAAATAAATCATTCGTTTGTGACACAAACCATGTGAAATAATGTTGTCGTAGTTTGACACACTGCATGCTCCTTTATATACATATGTACAAAATACGGATTTTGTGAACATGTATAAGAAAAACCGCGTAACGACGCGGGTTATCGGTCCATATTATTTACAGCATTACGCATCTCTTCATCTGTTAAGTGTGTGTATATCATTGTTGTTTGAATCGATGAATGCCCTAATTGATTCTTCAATCTTGGCACATCGTTATTTTCTAAATGATATCGCGTTGCAAATGAGTGTCTAAGCGAATGCACTGTTAGAGAGGGTTTTCCAAAGGCCGTGGCATATTTTTCAACCAGCTTTTCGATTGAACGTTGTGTCAGACGCCGGCTTTTTCCTTTACGACCTACAGGAGCTGCAATAAATAAATAGTTTTCGTGTTTTTCTGGTAAATATCTTGCTTCTCTGATCTGCAGATAATTTTCTATGTCCAATAAAGCCTGCTTACTAAAGTAAACATATTGTTCTTTATCACCTTTACGAACCACTCTTACTAAAGCTTTATTCATATCTAAATCATCCAAATTAATGCCTGCAACCTCAGACAATCTAAGTCCCGAACCTAGTATCAGCGAAACGATCGCTGTGTCACGCTCACGATTGAATTGATGAAACGTAAAGATCCGCTTATTATCTTTATGTATTTCACCGAAATCATAAGCTACAAATCGCCTGAATAACTCAAAATCATCTTCTCTAAGGATTTTTCCTTCAATACGGTTTGCAATGGTTTCTTGGCTTTCTTTGACGGCGTTTAAATCTATTTTGGCCATCACATTTCGTTGAAGATAAGGCTTCAGATCGCTTGTTTCAGCCTTATTCTGCAGGTAATCAAACAAAGATTTGAGCGAGGATAATTTGCGATTTATCGTGAGTTTCTTGTTTCCAAGCTGATAATCCAGGAATGACAAAAAATTTTCCACTTCACGAACGGTTAATCGCTCTAGAGTTTCTAAGTTTATTTCTTTTCGACTTAATGAAGTTAGATTCTCAGCAACAAGCCAATCAAAAAATATAATGTAATCATGGCAATAATTAAGAAGTGTTGTCGGTGATAATTTGCGTTTTTTACTATCGATAAATTCTGTAACATACCAAGGCAAATCTGACAGTTTTTCATCAATGCGTTGCATATAGTGCATTTTCATTTGTTTATCCATAAATATGCAAACCTCCATGATTCCAATATACTTTATTAATATTTATTCGTCAAATTATTATTTTACGTAATTATATTTTACTACTGAGTTCATGCCTGCCCAAATCCGGATGCTGTTGTATGACCAGAAACTACATCTTTTAAGGACAAGAGCAAACATCGATGACTGCATTTTGTTTAACAGATCGATTTAGTTTTTACTACTCTTCAAGTACCTTCCTCAGGTTATAAAGAACCGGTATTTCTCATATTGATAAAACTCGTGTGAACAAAAAAACACTCTTATGACGGTTGACTGCCCCAAAAGAGTGCTTTAAGGTATTAGATCCATAGTTGCACGTATCTCTTTGGATTTGCCTTTCTCGGGTGATCTTCATTAAATTAGAAACTAATGGCACCCATTGTGTAATTCAGCCACAATAATTTTTTAGCCGTATTCTCTTCCGAAGTCTTCCATCTTCTCAAGAATCGGCAGTAATTTTTTCCCCTTGTCTGTAAGCGAATACTCTACCCGTGGAGGAACTTCCGGATAAACATCACGTTTAATGACTCCATCTTGCTCCAACTCTTTAAGTTGCTTTGTGAGAGAGCCTTGCGATAAACCGCCAAGAAATTTTTTTATCTCCGTATAGCGACGCGTTTCTTCTCTTAGATACCATAATATATAGTGTTTCCAACGACCTGAAAGGACATATTGGGTAAAGGATATCGCGTACATATCCCTGTTATCATCGATAAACGCTTTATCAAATCCTTCATTACAGACCCTCATTGATATCCCCCCTAAAGGTACAAAAAGTTGTACTATGTTCATTTATATTGCCCTCTTTGCGAATCCAACGAAAAATTTTATGATAGTGTCAATGTCACCGGGACAGAACTTCATTGGCCAATATTTAGTTAAAGCAGTCTTACGGAGTTATTATATCAAATAAATGTGGAGATGAATTACATGAATGAAACCATTTCATTGCTTCATAATCATGTATCTGTGCGATCTTTTACCAATAAACCCTTGACAGAAGAACAGCGAGAAGCAATCTATAAAGCAGCCAGTCAAACTTCATCTTCCAGTCTTCTTCAAGCTGTTTCGATTATTCGAATCACAAATCCTGATCTTCGAAAAAAAGCGATGCAGCTCAGTATGGATCAACCCTATATTGAAGAAGCACCAGAGTTTTGGATTTTTTGTGCAGATTTCAACCGTAATCATCAAATTGCCCCAAAGGTGGATATTGAATATATTGAATTTCTATTGGTTGGTACGTTCGATGCTGGACTGATGGCACAAAATGCTTTAACAGCAGCCGAATCCATGGGACTTGGTGGTGTATTTATCGGAGCTGTCAGAGCTAATATTAACGAATTATCTGACCTATTGAAATTACCGAAGTATGTGATACCTTTGGTGGGATTATGCCTCGGTACCCCGGCAGAAGAAAAACCTGAACTTAAGCCGCGGCTGCCTCAATCCATGGTCATGCTAGAAAATCAGTATCAACCACTGGATCAAGAGAAATTAGCCATCTATGATGAAGCCATGTTGAATTATTATGAGAGCCGTCCGGTTATGGCTCCCTTCACAGTGAAAAGAGTAAAAGGATGGAGTGACCATATCCAAGATCATCTCCAGAGAAGTATTCTCCCTCAAATGATGAACTATTTGAACAAGCAAGGATATGCGAAAAAATAAAGTAAGCTTAAAGTCCCCATCTGCTGAACAGGTGGGGACTATTTTAAGCCTACGTTTCTATAGTTGCTCAAATGCTGAAGCTAAAGATGTGATTCATTCGATTGGAAGTGCTCCATAAGTTCAGATACCGCTCGTTCTGCAGATCGTAACGCACCTTCCAGATGTCCGCCTTGTGTCGGAGCGGTTTCCGTACCCGCAAAAAAGATCTTTTTATCCCAGCTTTGCATACCTACTGGAGGGCCATAATTGGGATAGTCTTGTAGCGGCTGAGCATCTTCAGTTACAGCTGTTGCCGGATCGTTCGACCAATCCTTATAGAGAAGAGCAAGCGTATGTCCCGCAAGCGGCCCAAAGAGTCGAATTAATTGCTCTTTGACAAGCTTCATTATTCTTTCCTCTCCTAACTCTTCACGCCTCTTCGCCGATATGCCAAAAAAACCAAACAGTGCCCCCACGCCGGTAACAGGTGATGCATCATGGATTTCCTGCAGCGGTCCTGCCCAGCTTGTTGCGAAACCTGAAAGTCCCTGTTCCCGCCAAAATGGGCGTTTATAGACCGCAATCACTTTCGCATGGGATGCCATCCATGTAGGCTTGTTCAACAAACTTATCATCAGATCAGGAGCTAGCTCGGGCCTGAAAATAATGTTTCGTGCTGCGAGCCGCGGCGGCACCGTTATAATGACCGCCCTTGCCCTGATTTCTTCCTTTCCCCCATCAACCTCAATGACAAGATTGCCGTCGCCATTCTCGCTAACCGAGCTCACTCTCGTATTCAGTTGAATGATTCCTTCAGGTAGAGTAGCCGCTATGGCATCAACGAGAGCCTGAACTCCTCCCGCAAACCTGACGGCGCTTTCCATAGCTCCCTCTGGCAGCGCATATTGCTGCGGAGGCTCCTTATGTGATCGCTCTGTAACCATAAGTCCCGTTTGATATTGCAGGAATGTCTTTAAACCAAGCTCATGAACAAGTCGGTAATGGCATGCTCATAACGCGGCCAGAACCACGTTGGACCCAAATCAAACTTTCCGAGATCAGGTCTGCCAATAACCTCTTGACTTAAAACTCTCCCGCCAATACGATCCCGGGCCTCGAGCACACGGCATGGAATCCCTTTAGCGGAAAGCAAAGAAGCTGTCCGCATGCCGCTTAAACCTCCACCGACAATTACTACTGATTCATGTTTTTTCATATTCAATCTTGCTTAACCTTTCTTCTTACGAACCCAAAGGACAACTGGAATCAAAAGCAAAGACAGAAAAGCTCCAGCTAAGGAAAGGGTTGTGTAGCTGGATTGCTCTACAACCATACCCGACAACGCGCCGCCAGAAGCTCCGCCTAATGCGATCAAAACATCAATCGTGCCTTGGGTTTTCGCCCGAATCTGTAAAGGTGTTGCATGAACAATTGCTGCCGTCCCGCTAATCAAACCAAAATTCCAACCCAATCCAAGGAGTGCAAGGGCCAGAATAAGCATGACCATAGAATCGCCAGGTCCAAATGCTGCCAGCAAACCTGACAACAACAACGTAAATCCAGCGGCGTAAGACATGGCGATATGTCCGAATTTATCAACGAGAACACCTGTGATCAGGGAAGGTAGATACATCGCGGCAACATGAATGCCGATGACAATACCAACTGCACCCAAACCGTGTCCATGATGTTGCATGTGAACGGGAGTCATTGTCATAATCGCAACCATCACAATCTGTGTAAGAACCATAACCGTTGCGCCAATGATTATCCCCTTTTTATTGGCGACATTTTCGTGTGTTCGAGATCGTTCCGCATCTTTCGTTATGGATTCGATTCTTTGCTTTTCAGCTACGGCCCTAGCGACAAGGAACGGATCAGGTCGCAGGAAAACAAACAGCACCAGCCCGGCAATCAGATACGCCACCGCTGCCAGCATAAAAGGTCCTGACAATGGCGGAGCGCCAAAGGACGCAGCGAACTTGCCAGTCAACGTGACCAGATTCGGACCGGCAACAGCGCCAAGTGTTGTGAAAACCATAGCCATACTTATCGCTTTTGCCCGATGTGTTGGCAATGCCAAATCCGTTCCCGCATATCTTGCTTGCAAATTGGTTGTCGTGCCTGCCCCATAAAGCAACATAGAGAGGAAAAGTAGAGGCACACTGTTGAATAACACAGAAAGCACGACGCCAATAGCGCCCAGACCGCCTGTCATAAATCCTATAGCCAAACCAGGCCTGCGTCCCCATCGTTGAGAAAGTCGGCCCACTCCATAAGCGGCTGCGGCGGAACCCAGCGTAATAAGTCCTGAAGGAACTCCGGCATACCGATCTGTGCCCAGCATATCTTGAGCAAGCAATGCGCCTACGGTGACCCCTGCCGCCAAGCCCGCTCCAGCAAGTATTTGTGATAAAATAACAACCTTTAACGTTTTGGCATGTAGCTGACGCTGTTTCTTCGATTCATTCACGTATTCCATAATAGAAGGCGGTAGACTCTGTGCCTTGTTACTAATATCTGAAATATTATCCAGCATGTATATTCTCTCTTTTCTATAGAATTCTATTCAGGATATGACTCTCAAAACTTGCCTATAGATATTCATTCGTTTCTAAAGATTTAGCCTCGACATTTTTTCTATTGAATCATATTGCCGAATTATTAATACGTCAAGTCAATCTAATGGGCTGGTATACCACATCAAAGACATTTCCTATGGGTGAAAAACAGGAGCAAGTGAGCTACAAAATAAAAAGAGAGCCAATCTTGTGATTGACTCCCATTTTGAACCTCTTCGTAAGGTTAAACTCTATGAGAAAGAAAATCAGCAACACTCTCGTACTGTATTGCCAGTTACCACAGACATTATGAATTTACTTGACTCAGGATTTTTCTTTTGAGTATAGGTTTATGATTGATCCCCACCATTTGTTCTACTAACTTACCATCTTTAAACAGCAGCAAAGCTGGAATACTGCGGATACCAAATTGCGAAGCCAGCTCCCCTTGTTCATCGACGTTCACTGTTGCGATCGTCGCCTGATCATTAATTTCATCAGCTAATTCATGAACAATCGGAAGCTGGATTTGACAAGGCCCACACCAAGGAGCCCAAAAATCAACCAAACTTACCCCCGACTGAATCGTACTTTGAAACGTTTCTTTTGTTAGTGCTACTGCTCCCACTTAAGTACCTCCTTTAATATGCCGAGTAGATTGCCTCAGACTCATTATTGAAACTGTGCAGAACTTGTACATCTTCATCACGAACTATAAGTTCTCGTGATTTGAAGATAAGTCTTTTGCATAATGACTTCGCCTTCAGTTTGTTTAAATCTGATCAATAGAAGTCCATTAATTCAATAATTCAATCGAGTAATTGAATTATAGTACTGAAAAAATAATCAGTCAAGTATCCTACAACTCATTGACATATTCACCACAGCATGAAACCGTGTTTTGACAATAGCATTCATTATATATCTTGCTTTCACAACGAGTTTCCATTACATACACTGAAACAATATTACTTTCAAATTTTTGCTCAATTGAATAATTGAATAACTTGATGTACACTATACAAAAACTCCATATTATTGATGATCGGTTTGACAAGGAAGGAAGTCTTTCCCATAGCATGAATTTACAGTATTTAAAGGGCACACCGAATGATAGTCCAGTATTTATTAACTATTTCAAGAATTGAGGGAAAATCACGATGACTGATCCTATGCTGGATTCCGCGAAACTCTTAAAAGAAGAGCTCTACAAACAATTATCGAGAATCGGAAAAAGCCTGTCTAGCGATAAGCGTTTGGAAATTCTGACCTTATTGTCCCAGGGACCAAAAACGGTCGAAAAGTTAACCTCATCCTCGGGTATGAATTTTGCAAATGTTTCTCGTCATTTGCAGGTATTACTAGATGCCAAGCTTGTTAAATTCACAAAGAAAGGCACCAGCGCCATCTATTCATTGGCTGATCCCTCTATTGTTGACTTACTTAATTCGTTGTGGAGGATTAGCGAAAAACAACTTCCAGATATCTCAAAACTTAAACACGACTTCTTGCATAACCTGGATAACATCCAAACACTAACGATGGATGAAGTGATGGAGAAGTTAAACTCAGAGTCTATCCTTCTCTTAGATTTACGTCCAAAAGAAGAGTTTGAAATCAGCCATATAAAGGGCGCTATCTCCGTTCCCATGGAAGAACTTGAATATTATATACGTGAATTACCTAAGGACGCTGAAATCATTGCTTATTGCAGAGGCCCACTCTGTGTGTATTCCGCCATCGCTGCACAAAAATTGCAGGCTAGAGGATTCAAAGCTTTTCGAATGGATGAGGGCTTGAATGAATGGCAGGAACATTTTGCTCATTAAAATGGATGCGTTCAAATCCATCAATTGAAAAATGCTCATGCGCTGAACATGAGCATTTTTCAATATTTTCGTCATTTGGATTTGCCATGGAAAATGCCATATTTTTATCCCGACTGTTATCTCGTATCCAAATACTTCAAAAGCCCTAACTCGTTCGCGATGTCTGAAGTGAACTTCGATAGAGTACGTCGATCATGGTTTGCCCCATGAGCGAAGTTGCCGATGACGAATCTAACGACCTCCTCACGAGAATTAAAGAGAGTGCCTGATTGACTCAGAATCGTATCGATATAATCAGACGTATAATGCTGCGATTTCTGAAGTAGTTCTCTTACTTCTTCTTTATGGAAATTATATAGCTCCTTGATCTTAAAAAGCTCAATATTTTGCTTGGCGCGTCGAGTGAAGTCTGGATCAGGTGACAGGTAACGGAAGTCGATATGGAACTCCTCCGTATTATTGCCTAGAAGGAAAGTAACATCATAAGGCTGACCGGCGGTTCCCCCATTAGGTACAATCGTAAACCTTACTTCTGAACCAAACTCTTCTTTGTAAGGATGAATAAAATCAGTCATTGTCATCTCTTGGCGACCCTTGAAATCGGAATTACATACTTTACAGCTTGGAATCAAGTTATACAGAGATATGGCCAGATATGGATAACGTTTCTTATCATAAAAGTGATCTAATGTTCCTCTGGTCTGTCCTTCCCAAAGAGATTTTCGGGTTCCCTTCTTTCTTCGAATCCTGTTCCGAATCGTGGTGATGTACTGCCGATTACAGTAGGGACAAGTCCCGACCCCAAGATTTTTGACAAGTAAGTAACCACCCCAATTTGTCCCTTTTACCCCAGGTGAGCGATTACTAAAAATGTCGTAGTCGAATACAGCTTGCAGCTTGCGATTCGTTGTTTTTGAGAATGGGTGTCCGTTAGTCAACTTATTGATTGTATTGATCGCATCAGCCAGCACATCCGGATTCCCAATTAATATTTTTTCATAATTATCTCGTAAATATTCCATTACCTTCTTTTCAAACGGGTGCTTATATTTCTGACCGGCATACTTCCTAAGTAAATCAAGACCTTGCTTTTTAAAATAGCTCAAATGTTCTTTTTTAATATTTGCATGGCCAGCATCATTTATTTTGATCATTTACTGCTTCCCTTTCAACGACCGAACTTCAGCCTCTAGATCCGATATTCTGTTTACCAGCTGTTGGAAGGATTGATCTTGAATGCGCAGCCGGTCCTCCAGGACAGAGATCAATTTATTACGAATAACAGGCTCTCCAATTATTTCAATTTGTTTTCTTATGCGGCTTTCCTTTTCCCTAATATCTGCAATATCATCCTGGTATAATTCATGAACAAGTCGGTTGATCTTTTGCTTGGCAAATTCACCGAGTAGTCCGTCAGGCAAAAAAAAGGCATCTGACAACAATGTATGTATATTAGCCGCAAAGGATTGCCGATGATCCTCAAGTCCCCCGACCACTGTGGCACCATTTTCGGTAGCTTGAAGGAACACGATATTAGCATGCGGCAGGTCAGAAATTAAAAAAGGAGAGTTGGTTGTCAGGACAATATCCAAAGTCTTCTGCTGCTGTACACAGCAATATTCAGTAGAAAAATCTATGAGTTCTTTGATGAATCTGCGTTGCCATTGCGGATGCATATACAACTCGCCTTCATCGATCATAAGCAGAATATGCTCTTGCTCGATGTTTAAAGAGAACGATTCATATAGCCGTGCGTACATGGTGAGAAGTGATTTTTCTCCAGAACTTAGATCCGGCCAATCCAAATCAAAATCAATGCTTACTTTTTGATTCCCTTTTCTCAAGATCGAGAGAACTGTAGATGCCGGGCTTTCGTTCGAAACTAACTGGGCTCTGATAGCACCATCTTCCATGAATATAACATTGTCCATAATTAGCTCAATAAGTTCATCATATACTATCTCAAGCACTTCAGCCTTCTCCAAGAATCGTCTATTATCATCTTCTCTTGGCAGCCTTTCCGTCAATAACCCCACAAAATTGCTAAATATCTCATAACCAATATCATTTTCGGGGTCTAATTCATACTCATCAATAAAACGGTTAATTTTTTCTGTGCATGTGTGAGGGGATTCACGGTACACCTCATATAACAGGAGTAAAAACACCATAGTGAAAGACTTGATCCCTTCTACACTTATATCCTTTTGGATTCCGTTATAAATATCGTATTTTTCCATCTTGTTATATGCTTTATAGAGATAACCTTCAAAAGAGGATTGTTCTTCATTTATGCCAGACCCGAAGTTGATGATGTCTAATCTTAAATTTTCTTCAAGTCTTTGCAACAAACGTGAAAAGCGAAAATACATTTCTTTTGGCACCTCAAAAGGGATAGTCCAAAATGAGGAATTTCCCTGTTCCAAAAAGAAATCTATTTGCATCCGAATATCGTTATACTTATGTGCTAGTGTTTCATGAGCTTGAGGATCATTGTGAATAGATTTTGAAAGGAGCGTATTTGTTGTCATATCGATCAGCCTGTTACCGTTCTTGATGGCAGAATGGTCGAAGATGTTAGAATACAAAACTACCGAAAGATTGTTGAAAAAAGCCTCAGAGTCCTTAACTATATAAGATCTTCTAAAATAATCGGGTTCGAATACTGAAATATGATTCTCCTCATAATTGCCCCCGACAAGCTTCAGGTCTGGATTGTGTACCACAATCAACTCATCGTGCCCAAATATACGAAAAACACAAAGAATGGGCTCTTCTAAGATTTTTGCTGCAAAGCCCTCATTACCGTTAGCCAGTAAAGCAATCATAAAACGCAGAAGTGACGTTTTACCAGTGCCATTACGCCCCACAATAGCTGTCACCTGATCAAAACCCGTATTTTCCGAAAAAAAATGCTCGATAAAAAACGGGTTCCTTTTTACATAAAGTTCACCTTGTTCAGGTAAATATTCGAAGCGGTATTCGCTATGAAAATGCACTCCCTCCCCTTTTACAACCAGGCTATCACTTTTGGTCCACACATACAGCAGTTGCAATCCTTTTCCCTCCCGGCGGCCTGCATCAGACTCAATTAAGTTACTCTTCTTCCTTCATCAAAATATTAACAGCTTCTTATTTCATATCCTGCCAGCCTTTGAAATCGTGAATAGCAAAGCCGGCATAGCTCGCGTAATGCGTTAATTTATTATGGGCGGACTGAAGCTCCTTTTCCATCACTTCATTGCTCATGGAATAAAATGAGACCCGCGGCCCTTCTTTGCTTTTAACTGTTTCAACGGCAATAACAATTTTCTTCTTGAGCGTGGAGGCTTCTCTCAGCATGTCCTGTGCATTTTCCACAATTCCATTATCGCCTAACGCATGATTCCGATAATTCATGATGACGAGGCAATCGAACTTTTCCAGCAGCCATGCGCTCATGCTGTAATTCGTTCCGGGTACATGAACCGTATTTAGCCAATACGGAACGTCCATAGTAATTTGCAAGCCGCTGCCTTTGGTTTCTTTTTCGATCAGTCTCAAATTGTCCATCCAGCTCTCAAGAATCACTTTGTTGACCTTAGTCCATTCGTCAAGCGCATAAGGTTCAATATCGAAATGCAGTCCCGTAAAGCTTGCTTCGGGGCCAACAGAGGAATTGTAGGTTTTAACCCATTCGATGAATTTTTGAATATCCTCCTGCCCGGACTTATAGACCCATTCGGGGCGCCCTTCAAGTGCTTCCACTAATATTCCTTCACGTTTGGCTTTTCGTATAAATTCCTCATATATCGTTGAATCAATATCTCTATTCACCTGAAGGTAAATAGATGTCACACCCTTCATTTTTGCGAAGCTTATCATTTTCTCTTGATCCTGCTTGATGATATGAGTGTCCCATATCCATGTTCCCTTCGGAACATTGCCCACGGAGCTCATAATGCTCACCAGCTTGTGCTTGGGCTGCCACTCTACATTTGCATGAAGGGCTTCGCTTATAAAACGCAGCGGAACCATCGTGCGTCCGTTCTTAAGCACTGCCGCCCCTTCAAAGTCTACTCTTTTTCCGTTCACCAGTGCATGATGGTCGCCAATTACCAAGATAACAGTGTCACGGTTAAGCGAGATCGTGATTTGTTTTAATTCGCCGTCCCATTCCGTAGCAGCTCCGAGCTTGTCGGATATAAAAGCAAGTGGAACCATTGTAAGGTTGGATCTCTGATCGACATAGGGGTGCTCATCCAGAAATTGAACGTTACGCCCATCCACGGATACTCGGACTCCAGAGGCATAGGTAGCGGGAGTGAACGCAGCTACGCTCAGAATAATAGCTAACGTGCATACAAGCCATTTTCTCATGGGTGATTTCCTCATCTTTTTGAATTTGTGCTGAAATTACTTTGTCCCTAGGCGTTTGCCTAGAGACGTTGGCAATTGGTCCAGGCTGCTCATATTTTTTTCACGCCAGTAACTTTGCAGACCTTCTTCGCCTTTTTGCTCCGCCCAGCGCCGAAGTGTGTCCCGCTCCTTCTCGTACGACATGAACGGCACAGAATAACCGCAGGATGTCTGGACTTTATGTATGTCGACCGTAATGATCTGCCGGACTCCAGGCAACGGATCGAACAATCCGTATACCTCCTCCCATTTGCTGTCCTCTGGGAGAATTACTGTTCCATTTCCGTACAGGCGTAAGATGTTCGGAGGCCCCTGAAATGCACAGAACATGATCGTGATTCGACCGTTCTCTTCGAGATGGGCGCTGGTCTCATTGCCGCTGCCGGTTAAATCCAAATACGCTACCTTAGACTCGGACAAAATCCTAAAACTGTCATATCCCTTCGGAGACAGATTGACATGCCCATCCCGTGACATAGGTGCCGTTCCGACAAAGAATAGATGCTGTTTTTGGATAAAGGCCATGTGCTCTGGAAGCATGGCCGGAAATTGTTTCCCCAAATGAATCCCTCCTTAAAACTTGTAATTTGCTTCGAAGACGCTTAGCACCGCCGAGATGGTATTTGCTTAAGATTGGCTAATTAACTAAAAATTAATATAATATATACTCATATTTTAGTACATAAGTATTGTAGATTAAAGCGAGAGATTATTTTTTTGGAAGCCTTGTTTTAAGGTGGAAGATATGATTCGATGATTAAGGCGTAAAAATAGCCAAAACTGCGATCCTTCATCAAAAGGCACAATTTTGGCTATAAAGATAGAACACATCTTCATTTTCGTTCAAGCACGATTTTGCGATACATATCCCCGAACATGGCTGGGCTGTCCTCACGAATGTTCAACCGTTCAAGGTGTGGTTTCAGGATCGCCTGATAATTCCGGCCGATATCGGTGCCCAATACGGCCACGAGCGGCCGCAGCATACGCATAATCAGCGGCATTTTCCCTTCCCCGCCCTTGAACTTGTCGAAAATGACGATGCTGCCTCGCTCCTTTGTAACACGAACTAGCTCCGACATGCATTTGTGTTCGTCGGGAACGACCGACAAAATCAGGCTTGCAATCACCAGGTCGAAGGACTGGTCAGCGAATCGCAGATCCTGAGCATCCATCTCCAAAAACCGGATGTGCTCGTTTTCCCCTGCTTTTGATTTCGCCTGAGCAAGCATAGCCGGCGAGAGATCGACAGCCGTAATTTCAAGCGTCTTTCCGCAGAAAAAACGCAGATCGGCCCCCGTCCCTACCCCAACCAACAGTACGCGCTGACCTGGTTCGAGAGCCAAATCAGTAAAAACCTTTTTTCTGGCCCGGGCGAACGGGCCCGCATTAAATAAAACATCGTAAAACGGAGCCCCCGCTCGATAGATCAATTTATTCCAGCGATTGTTCATATCCCCAATCCTTTAAGCCAAATTAGGTTTAATCTTCAATACGCGCATGGCGTTCAACACGGCGAGCAGAGTAACGCCCACATCCGAGAACACCGCCTCCCACATCGTCGCAATGCCGAACGCGCCCAGGAGCAGGAAGACCGCTTTGACGAGCAGTGCGAAAAGGATGTTCTGCCATACAATGCGCCGGGTTCTCTTCGCAATATGGATGGCGGAAGCCAGCTTGGAAGGCTCGTCGGTCATAATGACGATATCAGCAGCTTCAATGGCTGCATCGGACCCGAGTCCGCCCATGGCCACGCCGACATCTGCTCTGGCTAGAACCGGCGTGTCGTTAATGCCATCGCCGACGAATACGATCTTTTCTTTACTCGATTTTTGGCGGTCGATCTTCTCTAGCTCTTCGACTTTATGCTGCGGCAGCAATTCGGAGTGAACCTCGTCCACACCCAGCTTTTTGCCGACCGCTTCACCCACTGTCTTGATGTCGCCCGTCAACATGACAATCTTCTTCACGCCGAGATTTTTTAGTAAACGGATCGCCTGCGCCGAATCCTCTTTGACCTCATCGGCAATGACCAAATATCCGGCATACTGTTTGTCGACCGCAATATGCACGATGGTGCCCAGCTCGGATGGCACGGCGATGTCGATATTTTCCCGTTTCATCAGCTTCGCGTTCCCGGCCAGCACTTCCTTGCCCTCAAACACAACCTGAATGCCGTGTCCAGATATTTCGTTGTAACCCGAAAGCAGCTCTTCATTCAATTGCTGTCCGTATGCTTCTCTGATCGACTCGGCAATTGGATGGGTAGAGTGCATTTCGGCAAAAGCGGCTTGGCGCAGCAGTTCTTGTTCGGTCCATCCGTTTTGCGGATGTATGCCGTTTACCTTAAATTCACCTTTGGTTAGCGTTCCCGTTTTATCAAAAACGACGTATTTGACGTCATTCAACGCTTCCAGGTAATTGCTCCCCTTAACCAGGACGCCGTTCTTGGACGAAGCCCCTATGCCCCCAAAGAAGCCGAGCGGGATCGAAACGACTAGGGCGCAAGGGCAGGAAATGACGAGGAACACCAAAGCCCGGTACACCCAATCCGAGAAGGTCGCGCCGCTGAAGAGCAGCGGAGGCACAATGGCCAGCAATGCAGCGACAATGACGACAAACGGCGTGTAGTAACGGGCAAACTTCGTAATAAAATTTTCCGTCGGTGCCTTTTTACTGCTTGCGTTCTCCACTAGATCCAAAATTTTGGCAACGGTAGACTCCCCGAATACCTTTGAAACCTCGATCGTCAGCGCCCCGTTTTTGTTAATGAATCCGCTCAGCACATTATCGCCCGCAGCCACTTGGCGCGGCACGGATTCACCAGTTAATGCCGAGGTATCCATTGCCGAATTTCCTTCGATAATTTTACCGTCAAGAGGTACCTTTTCACCAGGCCGCACGACGATCAAATCGCCGATTCGCACTTCTTCCGGACTCACACGTTTGATCTCGTTGCCTGTTTTCAAATTGGCAAAATCCGGTCTGATATCCATCAATGCGCTGATGGATTTCCGCGACCGGTTGACGGCAATGCTCTGGAACAGCTCGCCAACCTGATAAAAGAGCATAACAGCTACACCTTCAGGATACTCCCCAATCACAAAAGCGCCGACAGTCGCAATTGACATAAGGAAGTATTCGTCGAACACCTGACCTCTAACGATGTTCTTCAGCGCCTTGAATACAATATCTCCACCTACAATGAGATAGGACGCAATAAACAGAATCAGTTCAAGCTCCCGGCTCAGCGGTAACGCAAACGCCAACACGCCGATGGCAAGACCTATGATCAGCCGGACAACCATGATTTTGATGCTTTGCGCCCCGTGGTCATGAGAATGTCCATGCCCTTCATCCTCCGCCTCGGCACCGTGATCATGGCTGTGAGCGTGATTATGTTTGAAGGCTCCCGCCTTATGGCTTCCCGCCGCTCCGTATTCCAATACTTTGATACCCGGCTCAAGTGTACGAATTTTTTTCTTCGTCTGCTCAAGAATGTCATCTGAACGGTCTGACGCCAGCTCCATGGTCAACGTTTGGTTTGCAAAATTCACCGAACAAGCGGAAACCCCGTCAATCTTCTGGACACCGTTCTCGATCTTCATAGCACAGTTTGCGCAGTCCAGACCCTCCAGCACCAGCTTTCGCTTAACTGCAGAAGTACCTGTTTCCATATATTTATCTCACCTCATCAATAAAAGCTATATATGAACAACTATTCATATATAGTATATTCCTCAATTCTCACTGCTGTCAACATACTGCTTTATTTACCCTAATCCTGCGGCTGTTATCCAAGACTTTGACAAGATCATATATCATTAAAACAAAAAAAGCCGCAATCATGCGACTTTTAGATCCCGGTAAATTAAATTAGGCACAAATTTGATATATACTAGCTCTGCGATTAATTCAATGACGGTTTGGGTTACTATGACAGATGCTGCAATTGTAGCCATCTCCCCTGGCAAGGTCAGGGCAAGTGGAAGCACTACAAGGGAATTGCGAGTTCCTGCACTAAAAATCAGCGCTCTGCCATCTGACGGCCCGATTCCCAACGCCGATGAGATGATTCGCGATATGAATGGCGAAACGATATGGAATAATACATAAATCGGGATCACAGCGATAATGACATCGAAATCCTTGACAATTCGATTCACTTGAGAGCCTATGACCAAAAAGAGCACGAGCGCCATAAGCGGCACGGGAAGCCATGCCGTAAAGTCCAATACTTTAAGGCCGCGTGCATGTTTTTTAGCTGACAACTGGACGGCTAAGGCTACGAATAAAGGGACAATAATCAAATAAATAAAAGCTTCAATGAAAGGAGCGATTTTTACGATTTGGGCAGCCTCTTGACCAATGAACAGCCAAAGGTAACAAGGCAGCATAACCATCTGTACGACAAAAAGCACCGGAGTGGATGCAAGTATTAACTTCTCATTCCCCTTGCCCAATTGAGTAAAAACAATAACATAATCGATGCATGGAGTGAGAAGTACCAAGCAAACTCCAATCAGAACTGGGCTTGGCTGAGGAAAAACCTGAATTAATATGTATACCAGTAAGGGAATGAAAATAAAGTTTACAAGCAGTAAGGCTCCCATGAAACGCCCATTAGAAAGTGCCTCCTTTAGTTTAAGAAAGGGAATTTGACAAAACATACTGAATAAAAGGACAGCAATCCCAAAGGAAACCATGGGTTCCAGATAGACGCCTATTCGGGGACTTGCCCACCCCGCGAGCCCCGCCGCAATTATTGCTGCCGCGTAAACGCCAATTTGGTTCTTTTCTAAACTCTCTCTTGATAGCACTACCCAATCTCCTCTTTTTTATTCGGATTATATCATAGCGGTTAATAGTAATCATTTCGTTTAAGTCATTTTTTTTGTTATAATAATGGAAAAGATGCTTACAGAAAGGTGATTTTAATGACACAGTCTCTAAATTCTGCTGAGGAATGTGACACAACTTGCCTTGGATCGGATACCGATTTAAACACCATTAAGGCAGAGCTGATTGACGATCAGGCAGCTGTTCAATTTGCCGACTGGTTCAAAGCTTTTAGTGATCCAACCCGGGTTAAATTAATTAGTGCATTATTAAAAAGAGAGCTGTGCGTTCATGATTTGACGGTACTCTTAGGAATGGGACAATCTGCTGTCTCTCATCAGTTAAGGTATTTACGAAATATGAGGATTGTAAAACGCCGTAAGGTCGGTAAAACCGTATATTATTCCTTAGACGATAATCATATTGAGCAAATTTTTATACAAACTCTTCAGCACACAAATCATAGTTGAATGATTAAAACAACCCCGACTGTCGTATCGTATAGGCAATCTGGGTTGTTTTGCTTTCATCTTCAAATGGATAGTTTTACATATATTTACATATATGATACTATGAAAGCGTATCCATAAGTTGATAGTTTATATAATAGTTTTCATATCTTACATGGAAAGGAAGTCTGATCATGACAAATTGGCTCAAAAAGGTAAGCGCAATGCTGCTGGCATTTACTCTTCTCCTTGGCTTGATGACAGCGCCCGTTCATGCGGACACCCCACTTTTCACGATTGAAAGCGAAAACGCTCAGCTCACCTCCGATCTTCAAGTCGTGACCGAAATTTACGGACAACACAAACCCGGATTCTCTGGGAGTGGATTTGTCTGGATGCAGAATTCCGGCACAATGACCTTTACAGTGACTGTCCCGGAAACCGGCATGTATGCGATCTCCACCCGCTATATGCAGGAGCTGAGTCCTGACGGCAGGCTTCAATATTTAACCGTTAACGGCGTTACCAAGGGTTCATATATGCTGCCCTATACGACCACGTGGTCGAATTTCGATTTCGGTTTTCATAAGTTGAACCAGGGAACCAACACGATCCAGCTGAAGGCTGGTTGGGGCTTCGCTTATTTCGATACCTTTACAGTGGATTATGCCAATCTTGACCCTCTAGATGTGGAGCCTGTCCTCACCGATCCTAAGGCTACACCGGAAACGCAGCTTTTGATGAATTATTTAACGGAGGTTTACGGTAATCACATTATTTCCGGCCAGCAGGAGATTTATGGAAGCGGAAACGATGGCAATTATGAGCTGGAGTTTGATTGGATTTACAATTTAACCGGAAAGTATCCGGCCATCCGCGGCTTTGATTTTATGAACTACAACCCGTTGTACGGCTGGGAGGACGGCACAACCGATCGGGTTATCGACTGGGTAAACAACCGCGGCGGAATCGCGACAGCCAGCTGGCATATCAATGTGCCCCGAAATTTTACCACGTACCAGCTCGGGGAGTTTGTGGATTGGAAGGACGCTACCTACAAGCCGACAGAAACTAATTTTAATACAGCCAATGCGGTGATTCCTGGTACGAAAGAATATCAATACGTGATGATGACCATTGAGGATTTGGCGGAACAGCTGCAGATTCTGCAGGATAACCATGTGCCGGTTATTTTCCGTCCCTATCATGAGGCTGAGGGCAACGGCGGGTTGAACGGAGAAGGCGCGTGGTTCTGGTGGGCTTCGGCAGGCGCCGAGGTGTATAAGCAGTTGTGGGATCTGCTCTATACCGAACTTACGGAGACTTACGGCTTGCATAACTTGATTTGGACCTACAACAGCTACGTGTATCCTACTTCTCCTGCCTGGTATCCCGGTGACGATCAGGTGGATATCGTCGGCTATGATAAATACAATACGATCTACAACCGTCATGACGGTCTATCCGGCGTGCCCAATGAGGATGCGATTACCTCGATTTTCTATCAGCTTGTTGATTTAACCGGCGGTACCAAAATGGTGGCCATGACGGAGAACGACACCGTCCCAAGCCTGCAGAATCTGATCGAGGAAAAATCAGGCTGGCTCTACTTCTGTCCTTGGTATGGCGAGCATCTGATGAGTTCCGCCTTTAATAATCCGGCCACACTGACAACGCTTTATCAAAGTGATTATGTCATCACATTGGATGAACTGCCCAATTTAAAAGTTGACGCTCCAACACCAAGTGCTGCAATTTCTCCCGTGAGTACAACATTTGATAGAGCGGCGAATCTACAGCAAGATATTTCCGTATCCCTTGCCTTAAACGGTCACCAGCTCGTAAGTATAACGCATGGAAATTATACTCTTCAATCCGGCCTGGATTATACGACGTCAAGTGCTGCTGTCGTTCTGAACAAATCCTATCTTTCCACGCAGCCACTGGGCCCAAATGCGATAACCTTTCATTTTAGCGGAGGAAAAAACGCAGTTCATACTGTAAATGTAGTGGACAGTAGTGTTCCCATACCCGCAGGAGGCTTGGCGATTCAAGCCTTTAACGGCAGCATAAGTACCTTTACCAACGGAATTTCGCCCAAATTCAAAATAGTCAACACCGGGAATACGTCGATTCAGCTTAGTGATGTAAAACTCCGCTATTACTATACAATTGATGGGGAAAAAGCACAAAGTTTCTGGTGCGATTGGGCCAGTATCGGGAGTGCAAATGTAACCAGCAATTTTGTGAAGCTGGCGAATCCGGTTACTGGAGCTGATTATTATTTGGAAATTGGCTTTACAAGTTCGGCTGGAACGCTTAATCCGGGCCAAAGCGCAGAAATCCAAGCGCGATTCTCCAAAGCTGACTGGTCCAATTACAACCAGGCCAACGATTACTCGTTTAAGGCTTCCAGCAGTCAGTTCGCAGACCATGAACAAGTTACCGGGTATATCAGCGGTCAGCTTGTCTGGGGGATTGAGCCGTAAGGATGTAAGATAAAAGGGCTGGATCGGGGTTATCCCCTGCTCCAGCCTTTTTTGTTATGTTAGGCAAGATACAGGCGCTATTTGCAAATTTATTGATAATTATCTTATCGTTATATCGATTGTTTTTGTATCTTTTCGTACATCTTCTTTCTGTACATCTTCAGGAGCATCCTCCATGCGTAGACTAGATATCAACGTATGCCCTAGAACAATACTAGAAAGAATAAGTATGTAATCATTAGTCGATATGTAGAGATAAACCCATGCAAAGCCTTTAAATAAACCCAATTGCGCCCATATATGAGTCATTGAAAGGATAAGAGACGGCAATCCAAGAACCAGTAATTTGGAGTAGTCGATTTTTAACGTTTTGGCTCGTCTGTCCGAATTCCCTGCCCTGCTTAATGCTAGTACTACCCCTATAGCTCCAAAAAACACCATCGTCACAAAGGTTACATATACGGGGCTGTAATAAAAATTTATTTTCACTTCCTCGTAATGATTGCGCAATAATGTGGTTCCGCCAAAATAAAAGATGGCTATGAATACAAGACAGCTGAAATTTTTGATAAAATTCTTCAAATCATCCCTCCTCTTCTATCTCCGACATAATATATAAAACTCCAGATATTGTCAAACGAAAAACGCCCACCATGATCCAAATGATGATGAGCGTTATAATGAACCAAACTTAAGAAATGTGCTTTTCCGATCCCAAGCTTACCGATGCTTTTAATTAGTTTACATAATTTTTGTTATGTTAATTAAATTATACGCCCAGTATTCAGCGAATATTTAACTGGGCCTTTTTAGCATTCAACCTCCATTTTGCATTATCGCCTTAGCGATGTCGTGCTGACCACACCGTAGCGCGACAGCAACTTTCGCCCAAGCAGCGCTACCGCACGATCCGTCAGAAATCCCATCAATCCCAGACAAATCAGCCCGACAAAAATCCAATCTGTGCGGAAAAATAGGCGTGAATTCCAGATTAAATACCCTACGCCCTCGTTGGAAGCGATCATTTCGGCGCCGATAATCGCCATAAACGACGTGCCCATCGCCAGGCGGACGCCCGTAAAGATGTACGGAACCGTGGCCGGAATGATCACATGAAGGACGATTTGCCATTCCGAGGCGCCCATACTGCGAGCGGAGCGGATTTTATCCTCTTCAACGGACAGGACGCCCGTCAGCGTGTTGAGAATAACGATAAAAAATGTAGCGTACATGATCAGCATCACTTTCGACGTTTCCCCAATGCCGAACCAGACCAGAAATAAGGTAATAAAGGCTATCGGCGGAATGAATCGTATAAAATTGAGGAAAGGCTCCGCAAACAAGCGGATTGCGTACACTTTTCCAATGATGATGCCCGTAGGCACGGCGATCAGACTGCCCAGCGTCCAGCCCAATAATACGCGGTATGCGCTGATTCCGATGTATTGCAACAGCGTTCCGTCCACTAGCAGCTCATAGCCACCTTTAGCCGTATAGAGCGGCCCTGGAAGGATTTCCGGACCGTACACCAGCGACAGCAATTGCCAGAGGCCAAGGATGAAGAACCAGAACAGCAGCTGCAGTGACATTTTTTTCGTATTCATTTGCTTTCCTCCGCTTCCCTTTTTTACTCCTCAAAATGTGCTTGGATCTGATTGTAAAGAACATGGAACTCCGGACTAGTCAAATCCCGGGGGTAACCAAGCGGTACATCATAAATATGTGTAATTTGGGAGGCAGGCCCCGACGACATAATACCGATGCGTCCTCCGAGCAGTAACGCCTCCTGAATATCATGCGTCACAAATATCACCGTTTTGTCGGTATCCCGCCAAATGTTCACCAGCTCCCTCTGCATCGTGCGGCGGGTCATCGCATCCAGCGCTCCGAAAGGTTCATCCATCAGGAGAATGGCCGGATCGTTCGAGAGCACTCTTGCTAGTTGAACTCGCTGCTTCATGCCGCCGGACAGCTCCCGCGGGAATTTGTTCTCATGTCCCTTGAGCCCTACAAGCGAAATGAACCGGTCCGATACTTCCTTCCGGCGAACAGCTGGAATCCGTTTCATCCGCAGGCCGAACTCCACATTCTCCCTCACCGTCAGCCAAGGGAACAGGGAGGAATCCGCCTGCTGGAAGACGACCGCCCGATCCTGTCCGGGCCGTTCTACTTCCTTCTCACCCACCTTGACCTGTCCGGAGGTTTTTGACACAAAGCCCGCGATCAAGCTAAGGAGAGTCGATTTACCACAGCCGCTTGGCCCCAGCAGGACAAAGAACTCGCCTCCTTTGACCACCAGACTCACGTCCTGGATGATGTAATGAAGATCCCCGGCAGCCTGGGGCGCATAGCTCTTGTTCAACCGTTCAATATGAATTTCGTTAGACTTCGGCAATGAACTCACGGATGTCTCCCCCTCTCTTATTCCAATGCTATGACACGATCCGGGAATGCGATACGGACCAGTTCCAAATTTAATTTATGGTTCAAGTCAAAATCCCGCTCGATGATGCCGTTCTCCACCATATATTTCTTCTGGCCAGCCAGGCCTTCATACGCTTGCTGGGTGAAACCGATTTGCCAGGGGTTCTTCGGAAGATCCTTCAAGGTCGCTTCTCTAGGCTGCTTTACTTCGGCATACATAATATCTGCCGCCTCGTCTGGATGAGCCTGGGCATAGGCGGAGGCTTCGTCCAATGCCCTCAGAAACCCTACGAGACCATCCCCATACTCTTGGATCAGCTCGTTGGAAGCGATAAGACCCGTGCCAAGCCGCACCGGAGTTTGCGACATGTCCGCCAGCTCGTGCGCCTCTTCGAGCGCTATAAATTTCTCGTTGAGTACGGCTCCGTAAACCCAAGCTGCATCGATCTCTCCTTTTTTTAAGGCCACATAAGCTTCGTCAAAACCGCCTTGACCCACAAGTGTCACATCGGATAACTGAATGCCGTGCTGCTGCAAATACACATCCCACAAATATGGGATGAACGTTCCGCGCGAGAAGCTCAGCTTCTTGTCTTTCAAATCCGCCGCACTGACGATTTCATGACGGGCAAACAATTTCCACTCGCTAGCGCTTAGGTCGGTCGCCGTTCCGGAAGAAGCGAAGATCGAATAGTCTCCTTTACTGACGGCATTCAGCAGAGGGAAATCCGCGCCAAAGGCGATGTCAACCTGTTTGATGAACAGGGAATTGACCCCTTCGGCCGGAGTGGCGAAGTTCACCAGCTCGGCGTCTATGCCGTGCTTCTCAAAAATTCCTTTGTTTTTAGCGACACGAAACACGGTATTCGTGGAAATGTCCGCTATTCTCAGCTTGAGTTTGCTGCCTTGATCCGAACCTGAAGCCGTTTGGCAGGCGCTGAGCAGCGTACCCGCAAGCAGGAGCGTGATGATCGATAGGCTTATATGACGAATGCTGTGTTTTTTCATTGCGGATCCCTTTCCTTCCTGTCCGCCTCGTCCGTCGTAGCCACGCAGAAGGCGCCCTCGCTGTAAGCTGCAGTTCCCTCGACTTCAACGGTCATCCAGGCACCTCTCGGAGCTGCGCCAGGCAAGCGGAAATCAGCTACATCCACCGGTTCAATTTCGGTCTCCACTGGTTTCTCCAGCTGCGGTATCCATCCATAGGGTACACGGTAAGCCCGATAAACCATATTGGAATTGCGTTTGTTTTTGTAAGGAGAAATGTATTCCCAGACCAGTTCATGCTCCCGGGTAACTTCAAAAATCCGTCCATCCGCCCCTTCGGTAATCAGCGTATTTCCGTTCGGCAGCCGCTGTGCGGAGCTGATATACGGACTATAGAACCGATACGAGTCGAGCGGCGCCTGGAATCCCGCTTCGGTCGGGGTATACTGCCATTCGATCTCCAGCGTGACCGGGTTGATCTCCAAAATGCGGGAATGGTCGCGGCGCGCCACCTTCAGCCCGTCAGGAGCTTCGGGATTCGGTCTGCCATAGCCGCCCCAGCCCCCGTTGTCGAACACGAGAAGATTACCTTCGCCCGGCAGGCCTTTAGGAATCAGGTGGGCATGATGCTGGCCGATGATCCAGCCGAGATGTTCCGTTTCTTTCGTATCGTAATTCGGGCCGAGCTTCCAGACAATGTGGCCTGATCGCTTGTCGATGATCGCGATAATGTTCGTTTCGCGGGCATCCCAGATCAGATTATCCGGGTGGAAGCGCTCATCGCCAGCATCGTAGTGCTTGTTGGGTCCCAGCACGGATACGGAGTTGATATGCATCCAATCCCCGGCGTGCGTGCCGAATGCCCGGGTGTTGGGATCGCGGTACAGCGCCGCCTTGGCATCATCATCGAACCCCAGCTCATGGAAGTGGTCGCTGACCGCCCACTCCCAAATGACATTCCCCTCCCAGTCCACCTCGATAATCGTATCGTCGAGCAGCTCGGTATCGGAGATGTCGGGGCGTTGCACGTTTTTGTGCGCAAGGATTATGGTGTTGCCGGAGTCGACTTTTGGTTCCAGCCCCGGTGCATAGTAGCCGACCGGATTGCCTTCCCGCTGATAATCGTGATGTTGGCGCGCCATCCACTGCGCCGGGTGCCCCGGGTCTTCAATCCAGGCATAGCGGTCGAATTTCCAGACGATGTTGCCCTCCCAATCCACCTGGACGAGATTTTTCTCATCCTGGAAGCCGTATTTTGGATCGCGCTCCGACGTGCTGCCCAGGACGTAGCCGCCCGGGAACAATTTGTTCGGAAAGCCCCGCAGACCTTTCCATAAATGAACCTCTCTTCCATTCATATCAATGAGCAGCGCCCCGGTATCGGCAGCCTGATAAATCGTATAGCCGCTCCATGCTTTTTCCGGCAAATATACCGTCGTTCCCGTCGGATAAATCGTGGGATGTCCCATATTGCTCTCTCCTTTCATACACACCGTATAAATTTAGTAGGTAATAAACCGGTTCGTTCGCTGCAGGCCAGCCTTTAGCTGGTTGGCTGCCGCCGCGTCGCTGTCCTCCAAGGACTTCGTCAGGCGCAAAACTCCTTCTGCGAATCCGTCCAGCCGGTCATGCAGGCTCCGGAATAATGATATTTGAAATTCAAGCTCATCCAGCGTAAATTCGCCGAAAATGGCATCGATCATATATGTAGCTGCTGCCCAGTTGCGTTCAACCATCCGCTTCCCCTCCTCGGTAATATGCAGAGCCACGGATCTGCGATCTACCTCATTGCGTCTGCGAATGGCGTAACCCAGCTTCTCCAGCTTGTCGCAGATTGCCGTGACAGCGCCAGACGTAAAATCCAGCTGTTCCGCCAAATCTCCAAGCCTTTGTTCCCCATCCCGCAAAATGGCGTTCAGGATAAGCATGCCGGGAAGCGGCACGCCTTCGATCGCAATTTTGTCCCGCTCCTTCACAAATCGCCTGACGAGCCGGCGGAAATGCCAATCCGCCTCCTCCATTCGCGCCCAATCTTTATATTCCATAACGCTCCTTCCTGTCCCAATCCTCCAAGCCGCTGGAGATATACTGGACGATCTTCTAGATTCGTCAAATACAGAAAAGGCTCCCTGTTCTTTACCGAAAATTACTCGGTATTGAACATAGGAGCCTTTGGTGGACCAATCGGCTAATAATTTAGTTTAATCCTGAAATAATGAATGATTAGATAATGAACAACGACCTATCAGGCTTGAAATCAGATTAAACCAATTAACCTTACCTGTCAAGTGAGTATTTTGAATTTTATAGCAAGGCATGATGCTTCCCTTCTTTCGTCAGCTTAAGTACAGCTTCGGCCATGAATTCCGGCGAATACGGAAAATCATTCTGCAGCCACCAGCTTGCGACTGAGAAATGAGCTGCAATGCTGTAGCGCCAGTGGATCTCCGCAGGAACTCCGTCAATGGCTTGCTGTACATCTACGACTTGCCCCATTGCCTCTTGGACAATATCGGAGAACAGTTCCATAATATCCAGCTCGTATCCCCTATTCAGAATCACCTTGAAGTAGTAGCTCTGTTCTTTCAGATGCCGATAGAAAGCCAGCAGGTAGCCGGAGCTGATCGTATCCGCGCTGCTGTTATCGATGCTGGTAGACAGCACAGATTCTTTCAAGGATTGAAACAAATCCTCGACATTTTGTACGAGCAAATCGTATTTATTCTCATAATGCTGATAAAAGGTCGAACGGTTCAGCTTCGCTTTTTTCGTCAAGTCCTGTATCGTAATCTGTCTCCACTCTTTCTCATAGAGAAGCTCAAACAAAGCTTCCTTCAGCTGCTCCTTCGATCGGATGCTTCTCTTGTCGTCCCGATAATCAAACGCCATGGTTTAGCACTCCTTGTTCCTTTGCGTTATCGATCTCTGAATATCCTTTTTATTTCATTATATTTAGATTTCTCTTTCATCCTTTCAAAATTTACATCATAAGGAAATTAATATCAACCGACAGAATGAGGGATTCTGTTGGGATATTCTATCATTACCTTAGCTTCTAACAGGTGAGAACGGGATATAATGAATAATGAATTAGGATACTGTACATCAGCAGCGCGCAAATAAATAGATCAAGGAGTGTTGGCCTATGAATTTGAATCTTACAGGAAAAAAAGTACTCGTAGCAGCCTCTAGTAAAGGGATCGGGAGAGCGATCGCAGCATGCTTTGCCAGTGAAGGAGCTCATATTATGCTTTGCTCACGTCATGAGGATGATTTGAAGGCAGCAGCGGAAGAGCTTAGGGGACATTATAATGCGCAAGTTCACTATAAGGTAACCGATCTTTCCGTGAAGCAGGATATCGAGGATTTAGTTCAAGCCACTGCCGAGGCTTTCGGAGGCTTGGATATTCTAGTTACAAATTCCGGCGGCCCGCCAAGCGGAAGGTTCGAGGAAATGGAGGACGATGCATGGGAGCACGCTTTTCATCAAAATTTGATGAGCGTCATCCGGCTTATTCGCTGCTCCCTTCCCTATTTAAAACGCTCGAAAAACGGCCGCATCGTGAATATCACATCAACCTCAGTGAAGCAGCCCATTGAAGGTCTTATTCTTTCCAACACCTACCGTGCGGGTATCGCCGGTCTGGCCAAGACCCTGGCCCATGAGCTGGCTCCTGACGGCATTCTAATCAACACGGTAGCGCCTGGAAGAATTGCGACGGATCGCATCTATCAATTGGATAAGCATAAAGCAGAATCAATGAATACCCCTATGGAGGAAATTCGTGCCCGGGCAGAGCAGAATATTCCTCTAGGCCGTTATGGTCAGCCGGATGAGCTTGCCAAAATGGTGGTGTTTCTGGCCTCGACCGCTAATTCCTACACAACCGGACAGACAATACTTGTTGACGGAGGGATGGTCAAGTCGCTATAGCAACAATATGAAATAATGATGGAAGAAAGGCTAATCCCTCCAAAGGATTAGCCTTTTTAAGATGGCATGAATGCTTGCTAGTCAAGCATAATTAGCGACGAGCGGCAGTGACAGCAGCGATTGCCCAGCCGCCGAAGGCTGCAGGTGATCCTCTAACTGAAAGCCGGGAACAGGCTCGATTTTGCTAAACCGCTGAACGAATTGCTCGAGCATGATCGCAGCCTCCAATCTGGCGAGCGGAGCACCCAGGCAGAAATGCGGGCCATTGCCGAACGTCAGATGCTTCTTGCTATTATGCCGGCGAATATCCAGCTTGAACGGATCGTCAAACATCGCTTCATCGTGGTTGGCTGCGCTCATCCAAGTGATGACGACATCCCCCTTCTTCAGCTCGACCCCCAGCAGGTTGTTATCCTGTTTGACCGTCCGGTCCATCTTGCTGATGTGGAAACGGTAGCGCAGCATCTCTTCTACCGTATTCGGAATCAGTCCGGGATCCTGCCGCAGTTCGCTATATATCGTATTATCATCATATAAAAAAGAGTAAAACGTATTGGCCATCAAATGGCTTGTCGTCTCGATGCCCGCTGCCAAAATGAACATCGTTGTCCGTACGATCTCATCATCAGTGAACCGTTCCCCGTCGACCTCCGCCCGGATCAAATCGGAAATGATGTCCTCCTGCAGATGATCGCGTTTATCCAAAACTAAGGGGTATAAGAATGAATAATATTCCCGGGCGGCCTTGCCCTTTAATTCATTCACCTGATCCACATTCTGCTTGCTGGTCGGCATGAAGAGAATGTCCACCCATTCCTTGAAGAGGTTCCGGTGTTCCCACGGCACGCCAAGCAGCTCCGACATGACGATTGTCGGAAGCGGGGATGTCAGACTGCTTACGATATCGACAGACGTTTTGTCCGGTATCTCGTCAATCAGTTCGTCGACGATGCCGCGAATGCGCGGCTCCCATAATTTCAGGCTGCGGGGAGTAAAAGCGCTCGCAAGCAGGGCCCGCCGTTTGCGATGTTCGGGGGGATCCACACCAAGATTAAGCTTTTCCGCGATATGGCCTTCCTTCGTATTCGTTCCCACATCAATGATTGTCCTTGTACGCACGCTGGAGAAGTATTCATGATCGCTGAGCACCCGTTTGACGTCGTCGTACCTGAATACATTCCAAGTATTTGTCTCCGGATGATAGCTGATTGGCTCATGCAGCAGCTTCTCTTCATACCACGGATAAGGATTGAATTCATCGGATTTGGTGCTGAACCTTGTTATCTCCGAGACCGGAATGATTTCTCGCATATGATTTCCTCCCTTTCAGACAAATATTGATTTCTATTTTTGTATGAATCAGACAACCCGGCATTTAGTAAAAATTTACGTCAAACTCACTCTATGATCAACCGACACATTGCTTCGATCTGTTGAAGAACTTCAGAGCTTCTATGGAAAACTAGCGGAAGAAGCATGTACTCTTTCCTAGCAATATAAGCAATTTGAAGGATATTCACTTTGACTTGTTAACCCTGATAATGGATATGTAAATATATTTTACCATTTTCTCATTATGAAAGGAGTTTTGCTCGTGGCCAAGGAACTGAATCTGAACAAACTCTTGCTGGTAACCCTCGCTATCTTGATGCTCTCGATGGGTTGGCCAAATCAGGGGTACGCTGCTGTACTGGAGGAACAAGCTCACATTGAATGGTCACACATCCTGGAAGGAAAGCACCCGCTTTATAAAAGCAAATCCGGTTATGCGGCGACCGCTACGTCGGATGGGGGCTATGTAGCCGCAGGTGACAAGTATTGCGAAACTCCGGATGAGAACTGCTCTTACATCGTCAAGTTGAACAGCAGCGGCGAGATCTTATGGGAAAGAGATATGGTATATTACGATTATGATTATGAGGAGAATACGGCATTCACGGTCACCGAGACTTCCGACGGCAGCATCCTGGTTGGCGGAGAAATTCGAGATGGCTCCTATGGCCGGCCGCGTTTTGTTCCCTATGTTTTTAGACTGAGTGCGGATGGAGAGCTATTGTGGCAGAAATATTATCCTCGTATGCCCTACTATCAGCAATCCGCAAGAAGTATTCAAGAAACATCTGACGGCAATTTTGTAATTACCGGTGGCGGGTGGAATGAATACAGCCCTTCGCCTGCTTATCTCCTTAAAATTGATGCAAATGGGGACGAGCTTTGGTCTAAAACTTATCCCATCGGTTACAGTGGTATGTTCTCCAATATCATATTAACTTCGGATAACGGTGTCATCGTAGCCGGGAGTCGGACACTGGAGGAATATGATCGGGTATCATTGCCTTATTTGCTAAAAATAGACCGCAATGGCGAAGTCGTCTGGATGAAAACCGATGAGACCGACTATGTTACATCCACCATCATTACTTCTGAAGACGGGAATTATATTCTGACCAGATATAACCCTGGCACACAGTCCTATTACCTGCAAAAGATCAACGAAGCCGGGGATATACTCTGGAATAAACCGCTGGATTCACCAGCCATGGATGAGATAGAGAGGATTATTCGAACCCAACCGGTAGATGATGGCTATGTTCTATTTGTACAAAATACATCATCGAGTATCGAAAATGGAAAATCCCAGTATCAGATTATTCTGCTCGACGAGAATGCTGTGCCCACAAAAAAATATCAGTTTGGCGATTTGGATTTGGGCCTTAGAAGTGATGGCATCACTGCTTTTAATCAAGGGCTCCTTGTAACGGGAACAGTTAGAATTTACACCGATGGGGGCTATAGAAATGAAATGCATTTGCTGAAAATATCTATACCGAACGAAGGCCCATCAGATTCAGAATTGACTAGACTCGAATTTCAGCATCCGGAGCTCGAGCTATCCGTGGGTCAATCCGCCGCCACTGTCGTTAACGCCGTCTATTCCGACGCTTCCGTAACAGACGTGACGTATTCCTCCCTGTACGAATCTAATGACCCGAGCATCGCCAGTGTGGATGTATATGGCAATATTACTGGAATCAGTCTGGGCACAACGTGGGTTAAAGCAGCCTACAAAGGATTAGAAACAAGAATTACTGTCAAAGTCTCAAATGCAAAAGAACCTGGCCGCTTCTACCTGGATTCTGAGGAATACTCCCTTTCGATTGGAACGGAGCTCGATGTGGCGGCCTACCACGTGAATGAATCCGGTCTCCCCTCCAAGGTTACGCAGGATACCGTGTTCAATATTGATGATCCCTCTATTGCTACGGTTGATGAGTACGGAAATATTCGAGGAATCCGTCCGGGAATCACTCATATTACCGCCAGCTATAACGGCATAACCTACAGAGCAAGCGTCTGGGTTGTCCGTCCGTATGTACATCATATATAAATACAAAAAAGACCAACGCATCTCAGCGTTGGTCTTCCCCGTTTACTTCGTTTGAAACTGGACGTCCATCACGGCCTCTTTATTGGCCGTTACTCGGCCTTGGCTTGCCTTCACCGTCAGCCCAGCGACCTGCTCCGTTCCCGAAGGAACTATTACAGGAGTAACCGTGGAGAGCCCGGCCTGTTGAATGGCATCGACATCGAACTCAATCAGCAGTTGGCCTGCTTTTACGGTGTCGCCGGTCTGAACATAGGTTGTAAATCCTTCCCCTTTTAAGGAGACGGTGTTGATACCGATATGAATCAAGAGCTGCATGCCGCTTTTATGGGCCAGGATGACTGCATGCTTGCTTTTATTCATTATGTGAGCCACTTCACCGTCAAACGGAGCGAATACTTTGCCTTCGGTCGGTTCAACCGCAAACCCTTCCCCCATATGCTTCTGGGCAAAAGCCGGGTCGGGAACGTCCTCCAGCGCCAGCAGTTTTCCTGAGATAGGCGATGGCACATTCAGCACATCTGTTGATAAATCCGCATTGACTTGGCTTGGTTCTGCAGCAATTACCTTGGAATCTCTCGTATCGGCTTGCAAGACAGCCTGTCCCGAAGAATTTGCGCCCGCAGTGGCTGCCATCTCTGCCGCTGCTTCATCTTTATAACCAAACAGCCACGTCAATATAAAGGCAATCGCCATGGCAATCAGGTTGCACAGGATGTACATTGGAAGCTGTTCATTCAGATATAGCAGCGTTCCCGGTATAACCGTAATCGCCATACCCGTCGCAGCCAGACCGGACAACGAGGCCAGGAAGCCGCCGACGGCTCCGCCGATCAATCCCATGACAAACGGCTTCATATAGCGCAAATTGACGCCAAAGATCGCCGGCTCCGTAATCCCTAAGAAAGCGGATAGCGAGGATGGCAAAGCGAGAGATTTCAACTTGACGTTTTTGGTTTTCAAGCCTACCGCCAGGCACGCTGCACCCTGGGCAGCCATGGCGCTCGTGACCAATGCGTTAAACGGATTGGAGCCGAACTGCTCCAGCAGCTGTATTTCCAGAAAATTAAAAATATGATGAACGCCAGTCACGACAATGATTTGATTGAAGAAGCCGATGACTAATCCCGCAATACCGAAAGGAAGACCCAAAATAAATGTAGTTCCATGCAGTACCCATTCCTCCAAGGAGTGGAAAACAGGACCGACAACGAAAAGTCCAAGAGTTATCATGACGAGCAGTGTGATAAACGGCGTCAAAATTAGATCTAACGCTTCAGGTACGCGTTTTCTAAGCATTTTTTCAAATTTTGCGCCCAGCAGACCCATGAAAAAGGCAGGAAGCACGGAGCCCTGATACCCGACCACCGGTATAAAGCCGAGCATGACTAAGGCTTCAGCCGAGCCATTGGCCACGCTGTAAGCATTCGGAAGCGCTGGATTGACCAGCATTAATCCCAGGACGATACCCAGAATCGGGCTGCCTCCGAATACCCGGAATGCGGACCATGCGACAAGCGCTGGCAGGAACGCAAACGCAGTATCGGTTAATACCTGGGTAAAGAGCAGGAAGTTAGCCGGAATATCTGCTGCGGTCATCCCAAAGATCGACAGAATCTGCTCTTGCGTAAGCAAGCCGCGTAATCCCATGAACAATCCCGTAGCCACGAGCACCGGAATAATCGGCACGAATACGTCGCCGAACGTGCGGATCGATCTTTGAAAGACGTTTCCTTGCTTCTTGCTTTGGCTTTTAATATCTTCTTTCGTTGTGCCTGTAATTCCGAGATTCTCCACCTCTTCAAAGATCCGGTTCACTGTGCCGGTCCCAAAAATAACCTGGAACTGCCCAGAGTTGAAGAAGGCTCCTTTTACCTTATCAATATTCTCTACTCCAGCCTGATCGATCAAATCTTTGTCATGTACCATAATCCGCAGCCTCGTAGCGCAGTGTGCAAAGGATGCAATATTATCCTTGCCGCCGACCGCCTCTACGACCTGTTTGGCAATATCCCGATTTTCAGACATTCGTCATCATCCCCTTGTTCGATTGCATTTCAATTAATTTATGCACGTCCGCCTGGCTAGGAAGAGCAGGAATCGCGCCTTTACCGGCAGTTGTCCATGCCCCGCTGGCATTGGCAAACTCCAGGATTTCATCATGATGCACGCGAAGCACCTCTATGATGTTGTCCTGCGCAGCCCCCGTTTCCAGCAGCTTATACAGAAAACCTCCGACAAACGCATCGCCGGCCCCTGTCGTGTCCTGAACTTTGACGTTAAATCCTCGCCCCTTATACTTCTCATCCGCAGAAAGATAGAGCTCCGCTCCCTCTTTCCCTCGGGTATAGACAACGGCTAGGACATCTCCTTGAAACAAGGAAGCAATCGCCTCCTTCTTTGGCGTTATACCCGTAATGAACTCCAGTTCATCTTCAGATATCTTTATAAGATGGGCGACCGGAATAAAATCTTGAATCGTTCTCCGGCACTCCTCCGGACTATGCCATAAAGGAAGCCGGACGTTCGGGTCAAAGCTGATGAGCCCTCCCTGACTTTTTACTGCATGAATCGCTTTCAAATGCGCCTGCTTCATCGGACTTTCCACAAGATCGACCGAGCCAAAATGCAAAATATCGTTCGTACCGAAAATACCCGGATCAATTTCGTCTTCGGACAATAGCAAGTCGGCCGAGGGGCTGCGATAAAAGGAAAAATCCCTCTCTCCATCCTCACGCAGCGATACGAACGCCAAACCCGTGTTGGCCTCGTCTGTTCGCCGGATAAGATCTGTCCTTACTCCCGTATGAGCCAGCTGCTCGATTAAGTAATCCCCAAAGGCGTCCTTTCCTAGCTTAGTCAGCATGGAGGCGTTCCCGCCAAGCTTGGCGACAGAAGCCGCTACGTTGGCTGGCGCGCCTCCTGCCGCTCGTTCAAAGGCCTGTACGTCCTTCAGCGGGCTCCCTTTTTGTAAGGGGATAAAATCAATTAACACTTCTCCGATTGCAAATAACTGTCCCACGTTGTCACCGCCCCGTTTTATATTCAAATCCGTCTTGTTTGAGAGCTATATTTTCCATAGCGATGCTCGGCAAGCAGCCGTTCCCCCTTGTGCAAAAAAGCGGATTTGCGTACTTTCCCGACTAGGGAAAATGCGGCTCGTAAACACCTCTTCCCCATCATTGACGAAGATCTCAACGGACGAGGTATCTACATAAAGCTGGAATTTAATGTTCTCCGCATCCAGATGGCAGCGCCGTACGCTTCCGTATTCCACGGCAACAGGGTAGCCGGATAATGATCTGTCCAAAATGACCTTTTTCGAATTCCGATCATACGACAGTACTGTCTTCTCGTTCTCTCCTGCCCGAAACTCAATGCCGAATTGCTCGGCATCCGTATTGGTAAACTCACAAACCAGCTCATAAGTCATTCCCTCGAATCCGGCAAAGCTCTTTGTCTCATCCTGCAAAATGGCTTCACCCTTGACCCCTTGTTTTCTCAGCTTCTCCAGTTCCCTGACCGGACGCTGATGGATTTTGCCGCCTTGGAGCGTCAATTCTCTCGGCAAAGTCAGGCAATTGGCCCACCCGTGATTGTCCGTCGGATAATTGGCATCGGGAAGCCCCATCCAGCCTACAAGGATTCTGCGCCCGTCTGCTGCTGCCGTCGTTTGCTGCGCATAGAAGTCAAAGCCCCTGTCCAGCTCTTGGAATTCCCCATGCTCCAGCTTGCTTGTTGTCAGATCAAGCGGCTGACCGACAATATAACCCGATTGGAATATGTTCTGATAATAATCTCCGTGCGGTTCGATGCCTTGCGGTGAAAACAACAATACACCCTGGCCATCCAGTTCGAAATAATCCGGGCACTCCCACATGTATCCGAAGTCTGTCAGTTTTGTAGAAATTTCGCCCTTGAAATTCCAGGTATGCAAATCCTGAGAACTGTACATTACGGCACAACCGGTGCCATTGGTTCGCTGTGCTCCCAGAACGCAATAATATTCGCCGTTGCTGCTCCACACCTTCGGATCCCTGAAGTGATCCGTGTAGCCAGGGGGCACCGAGTCGATCACAGGATGGTCGAGCTTCGTAATCATGCCGCTGCTGTCCATGATCGCCAGGTTCTGATAAGGATGCCTGTTCCATTGCTCGTCCCGCGTATTGCCCGTATACATTAAATACAGTTTGCCGTCCTTAACGATCCCGCTTCCGGAATACGCCCCATGAGAATCATGGGCATCGCCGGGCTCAATCCCAATGCCGACATTGTCCCAGTGGGCCAAATCCTTCGATTTCGTATGATACCAATATTTCATGCCATGAAATGTTCCCAAAGGAAACCATTGATAGAATAAATGATACTCGCCTTGATAGAATGTAAAGCCGTTTGGATCGTTCAACAGGCCATACGGGGGCTGAATATGATAAGTTTGCCTCCATGGACAATTCTTAACCAGGTCCTGGAGCTTTTCCAGCTCACCAGGCACCGCCTGCTCCAATTTTCTGTATTTTTCTTCTCTTAATGCTGTCATCGAATGCCTCCATCTCCCCTCTATTTCCGAGAGTCAGTAGAACCGGTTCCATTTTTGTGCGAAAAAGAGGAACCGGTTCCAAACATGCTATAAAAGATGTCCCATAATTCTAAAGCAAAATGCAGTGAATTATGGAACCGGTTCTGTCTCGAATTATAAACACCGTTTTACCGTTTGTCAACGCTTTCTCGCTCAAGAAGCTCGGTATCCAGCATGGTAACTTGATCCATTTCCTCATCCCTCACGAGCTTGATAATATTGCGCGCTGCAGCTTGTCCTGCTTCTTTGTAAAAATATCGTACCGTAGTCAGCGTAGGATGGATAATTTCCGTTATGTCATATCCTCCAAAGCCTGTCACCGACAGGTCCGAAGGGATGACGATTTGCCGGAGATATGCGGCTTTCATGACCCCGAGCGCAATGTTATCCGTGGCGCATACGATGATGGAAGGCGTGCTTTCATCCAGAATCTGCGATGCCGCTGCCATCGCATCCGTCATTCTAAAGCCTGTTTCATAATAGGAGACCGAGCACTCCGTACCTTCCAGGCTCTTTTTAAAGCCCTCTTTTCTCCGGATGCCCACAGAAATATCCTTCTCCGTTACTCCAAGATAGGCAATTTGCCGGTGACCCATTTCCAGTACATGACGTCCTATTTTGTAACCCGCGTGAAAGTCATCGTGGATCAGGCTATACAGCTGAGAATGCTCCTGTCCTACTAACAATATCGGAATATTGATCTCTTCTGCCGCTTTTAGATGCTCCTCATTCACTTGGGCGGCCAGCAAAATGATCCCCGAAACCTTCTGCCGGGCAAAATCGTAGATCGCTTCGATTTCCCGTTCCATATCCTGACTCGTATTTGAGATCAGCATTTGAAAATTGGCGCTGCGCAACTCTTCGTCAATCCCCATCAGCGTTTGGGAAGTAGCAAAAGAATCGAGACGGGGCACTACGGTGCCAATGATATTCGTTCTTCTCGCTTTCAAGCTTTGAGCAAATGTATTCGGAACATAATGATGCTCTTTAATGACTTGTTCGATACGCTGCCGCGTTGCTTGGCTGACTGAACCTCCATTTAAGTAACGGGATACTGTGCTTTTGGCCACGCCTGCAATTGCGGCAATATCTGAAATTGTTTTAATCATCTAATCATCGTTACTCCCTTTTACCATTCCCGGTTTATACTTCATATTTAGTATACTGTCTTTTTCACGCGCCGGGTAGTTGATCGGGAGCTGTGCTGATTTGCTGCCTACTGCTTTGTCACAAGCTTCTGCAGGAAAGCCTTTAAATCAACGATCCGCAAATTTTCGGGCCGTTCCTCCGTGCCGCTGATAATCAACGGCACAAGCGACTCTGCATGGCCAAGAGAACCGTGGCTGCCTCCGCCCTTGTGGGTTGGCGAATGCTGGTCAGCCAGCTCATATCCTGGTTTGGCGGTGACAACCAGGAAGTCGCCGTCGTGCGAATGCAAAGCCCCATATAATCTTTGCAGCACATCGGGGTACCGCTCATAATCCAAGGTTTGCCGCTCGTGATTGATTTTTAGATCCAATGCTTGCGGCTCCCCTTCAATCGTCCATGATTGCTTATAAGAGTCCGTCAGTTCCCCTCCCGTTTTGAACCGGAGCTCTTTGGAGGCGCCGTTACTGACACATATCCATTCTCCATCTCTCCAGGCAATGATATCGATGCGCGAATCGGCCCTGATAGCCTCGGCAATATCTCTGGCCTCCCGAGCCTTCAGGTTGTAGACATATGCCATCGTCTCATTCACGGCCAGAACGATTTCCGTCTCATCCGTTATGGCTTCCCCCTGGCGGTAAACGTTAAAAGCTTGCAGCAAAGGGAATAATTCGACCACTGGATTTTCATTCGCAGGCAAGATTTCAGTCATACCGCTATCACCGATAATGACGATGATCGCCTTTTCCAGCGCATTTTCCAATGATCCGAAGTTTTGCAATAAGGTCTGGAGCTGATGGTCAGTATCCTTGAGGCTCTTCAAATCGGACGGCCCTTTCTTATGAATCTGCTGATCCATATCGGGCAGGTACATATACAAAAAGTCGGGAAGTTTGTTTTCCCTGATTAAATAGCTTGCAGTGGAGATCGAAAATTCACTGTTAATGCCCAGACGGTGGATTATGCTGCCGGGAAGATCTTCGATCCCTTCCAGCGGGTTGGTTAGCGAACCTAATGACAGAAAGTCCGGACCCTTGACCGAAATCGATTCAGGCATAGACGTTGGTCCATGCATCCAGGCCGGGAGCGATAACGTATGAGGAGCAGAACCGCGATAGATCAGACCGTTGATGCTGCCTGTTTTTTTTCCCGCTCGTGACAAATCTTCATAAATTGTTGGCAGCTCGGGGTTCAGGTGACTGCCGTTCAACTGCATCAAGGCATCCGCCATCACCTGGTTTACACCAATTTTTATGACTTCCGCCGGCCCGGTTCCGTAATTGATGAGCTTATGATCTCGAACGGAGTACCAGTTCAGCCCAGGCACATGATGGCGATCCGGATAGGCTCCCGTGAGGAGGGAACTGTCAATCGTCACGGACATCGTGGGGAAAGAACTGACCATATCCTTGTAATATTGACCACGCTCGATCAAGAACTGAAATGCGGGGAGCTCCTTTTGCTCCAAACCTCTATCTACCGCTTCGGCCATCAGGGAGTCGATCACGATGAAAATTACTTTTTTGGCGCTGTCCCCGGCGTTGGATTTTACTTGGAGCAAGTCCTTCTCTTGCGGAGAAGGTTTCTGTTTCCTGCGTGACGACCAAACCGCAATCAGCAGGAAAAGAATGAACAGCACAATGACCGCTTTTAACATGGACGGACACCAGCCTTTCGAGATTATAAAGAATCATTTTGCATGCTTTTTCATCACCTGTACGACCGCATTATCGCTGATGGTTGCCAGCATTACATCGGGAATATCCGCACTTGCCCCGGCGATTTGCTCCTCAAGCCAATCGAGGTCTTTACCCATTTCCTGCAGCAGCGCCATTTCGATTTGGCCGTCCACGATAATCGGTCTTGTAATAACGAACGGCTGCGTCTTCAAGTCCAGATCTGCTGGAGTAACCGGCTGGTAAGGGGTATCCATAAACACGGAAACAATTCCCCCAGGCTCCCATAGTGCAAGGGATACCTTTTGAATATCCTCAACTTTTTCTTTGCGCAGCTCCGAGAATAAGAAATCCGCAGAAATTCTGGCTTTCGCTAAATGATGGAATTGAATTTGTCCGTTTTGAATGAGCGTGATCGGCTCCGGATGCAGAAACCGGTTGAACCGGGGCCATTTCAAGCTTAGCCAGGTCCCGGCAATATATAGTATGGTCAGCGTAGCCGTAGTAATAAAAGACCCCTGTAATCCGATTTTCTGGTCGGACAGCGGGTGGGCAATAATATTACCAAGGGTTAAAGCGACAATGAAATCTAACAGTCTCAATTGGGATATCGAGCGCTGACCCATGAACTTAGCGATGATGAGCAGGAAAGCAAAGCTGACACTCCCTCTCAAAATCCATTCCATGGCCGTCAACGCTTCCTTGCCGTGAAAAAAATCCAATCCATTCAGCCCTCCCGCTAAAACGAGTTATCAATTAAGTTCCCCTCACCCGCTGCTCTCTATGCACAATAAAAGGAAAGAGGAGCTCCGAAGAGCTCCTCTCTATCTCTATCTGACAATAAGGCAAAGTGATTATTGGATCATCAGGTTAAAGCCATTCAAGATGTAGTACAAATTAGGAAATGCGATATTTCTCGTGGTGAGATTGTTGAATCTGGCGGAGCCATTCGCTGTATAGGAGAAAATAGCTGCGCCCTGATGCGGCCCGGAGAAGCGTGAGGTTGTGATCCCATCAAGGCCTGTGCCATCTATCGTGATATTGTTGAAGACAATATTCTCGAATCCTCCCCCATATCCGAATTGGATCGCGTCCCGCTGTGTATTGAGAATATCGATATTGTTGAACGTAACGTTTCTGATGGGATCGGTCGAAGCTTCGAGGTCGATAGCTCCGCGTTCCCCGTTGTAAAGATCTTTACTTGTACCGCTGTTAATAATAGTGGTGTCCGAGAATACAATCCCGGTGTTGTTCTGAAAATGGTAGCCGGGGAACACGGTATTCATTCTGATCCCGGAGCCGCCGACGGTGTCAATGATCAGGTTATGATCAGCTTTATGCCCACTTCCGCCGAAAAAGGCAATGGCGGCTGCACGCCAGTTATTTTCAATCGTGTTATAGGAGAAGGTATTATTTACTCCCGCAGGCGCTCCATTTACGTTACTCGTCCAGACGGCAAGGCCGTCATCCCCGTTGTTGCGAATGCTGCTGTTACGGACGGTCGAATTGCTGGTACCCTGGGCAAAATTGATGCCGTCGGCCAGATTGTTTCTGACCCGGCTGTTCTCAATGACCAATCCATTGGCATAAATGGCGGGAGTATGGGCATAGTCCCCGACCCAGAAGCCGCATTCAAAGTGTTCCACCCACACATCATGTATTTTGGAATTGGTGCCGAAATTGTCCATGAAACCCTTGTAGATGGCGTTTTGCCCGTACCGCGACCGCAGATTCGAATTCAGATATACATTGCTGAAATCAAGCTGTCCCTGAATTCGTAGCGAAATGCCGCCCCCTGCCGCGTTCGGATTCGTGAATTGCAGGTTCGTATGCCAAATGCCGGCTCCCGTGATTGTGATATCATTGATTTTTTTGCTGACAGAGCCGATTTCCCACATGCCGCCCAGATGGAACGTCCCTTCGGGAATGTACAAGGTTTTGCCTGACGTTACCGCTGCTTGAACAGCAGCTTTAAAGGCGTCAAGGTCATCCTTTCCGTCATTGGCAACGGCACCGTAATCCGTGACGGATACCGCGTTGGCCGGGCTGGGAATTGCCGCAGGAACCGGTTCGATTTCGAGGAAATCTACCCCATATTCCAGGTTGTCGCCATTATTCTTCTGAATGCGGATCGTATCCCCGGGCTTCAGCGGCGTATCCAGCTTCCAGTGAACCTCGTCAAAACGGAATAGCGGCCGTCCCGAGCTAGGTGTATCTCCAGGCATATCCCCGGAAAAATATTGCCAGCTATAATAGGAGGTTAATGGCACCGTTTTCGCTTTGGTGCCGTTAACGTACACGTCAAGCGAACCGTTCAGCCCCATGCCGTCTGCAGAGTCCGGCATTGTAAACCGCATCGTCACTCCTGCCCCGCCCTGTCCCTGCTTAATCGTCCATTCGAGATACGAGCCATTTGCAGGAAGAGCCACATAACGCTGACCAGATGCTTCCGATGCTGTTAAAGATTGGTCGAAAGTCGGTGCTGTCTTCAGGACAGCGCCGCCCCCGTGAGTGGCATTCTCCGTATCATATCGGCTGTATGGCATGACTGCGCCACGGGCAGCATAGACCGTCAGGTTGGCTGTACTAGTATTATTGGCCTGTTTGGCTTCGAGTTCGTTAGCATCTGCGGCAATTGTCGTAACTACGGTATAATTCCCGTTTGCCGCTGTCCACGTACCCGGAATTGCGACATTGACAGAAGCTCCCGGAGCCAAAGCGCCATTATACGAACCATTCAGGGTTTGGATGGCAGCCCCGGCGGCATTTTTGAGCACCACTGTTATTCCGTGAGAGCCGCTTGCTGAAGCGATACTTCCTTGATTTTTAAGATTGACGTTAAAAGAAACCGCATTACCCGCTGCCGGATTCCCTGGCGACCAGGAAACAGTCCCCACGAAATCAGAGCTGGCTGCTTGAGCCACAATCAGTGGCGAAGCGCTCGTATAGCTGTTATTCGTTTCATCTTGCTCAATAATCGTGTTGCTCTCATCGACCTTCGCGCTAACCGAATAGTTACCAGCGGTTTTCGTTCCGGCGTTCAGCGATACCGTTGCTGTAGCGCCGGAAGCAAGCGCTGCGACCGGAGCGGAGCCAACTCGCTCGCTGTTCAGGTAGAAATTCACCGTCGTTGCAGCAGAACCGGCATTTCCGATGTTCTTCACCACTGCGTTTAACGAAATTGTGCTGCCCTCGTTCGGCGATGACGGTGACCAGCTCAGATCGGTAATCGTCAAATCGGGATTTGACGCAGGTGTTCCGAATACCTGGAATTCGGCAATTTGCCCCGCCGGAGCTCCGGTATTCGAGGAAATATTCAACTGCAGGCGCTTGACCGTCGCCGTCAGCGGAATTGTCACCGAGTTGCCGGTGGAGGGATTGAAGGTGTAGGCCTGTGCGGTTACGAGGTTGCTGAAGCCTGCCGTATCCTGGTTGTGGCCAAGCACCTGAATCGTCTGCGTTCGGGTGCTCCATATCGGATCTGGGTTCAGCTTCAGTACAATGGATGTAATATTGTGATTTGCACCAAAATCCAGTGTCAAAGTACTTGGATTTCCGCCCCCTTCCCAATACGTATTTGTGTCGTCGTCATTTGCATTGGCGGCCACGTATGTAAACGTGCTCGAGGAGGCAGCAATCGGCTTTCCGATGGCGATGTTAGTTCCTATTGGAGACGTTGGTGTTGGTGTCGGACTTGGCGTTGGTGTTGGTGTCGTTCCGACAGCACCGTAAATCTCGAATTCAGACAGCTGCCCTGCCGCCCAGCCCGTGTTGCCGGTAATATTCAGACGAACATAACGGGTGTCCGCTGCTGCAAAGCTAATCGTGACCGAATTATTGGAATCAGGATCGAAGTTATAACTCGCAGAACCGACAATGTCAGTAAAGGTCATTCCATCCGTGCTGCCTTGCACGGCTAGTGTTTGAGTGCGCTCTTCCCAATTTAGCGGCAGCTTAAGTACAATTTGATCAATGCTCGTAATTTCGGTCAGATCGACCTGAATCCATTGCGGAAAGGCATGGTTAACGCTTTCCCAGTACGTCCCTTGATTGTTGTCCTGTACGTTGCCCGGTTCATAAGTTTGGTTATGCCCGCTTGCTGTGATGACTTTGCCCAGTGTCAAATTTGGCTCGCCCGCAGCTGAGACAGAGAAATCAGACCCCACTGCCATAAATAGGCTCGAAACCAGCATGCTTGCCAGTAGCAACCATACAATAAAATTGTTGCGCATTTCACTCCTCCTTATTTATGATATATTTACAGACAATTCCATTATAAAGGCGAGACAAGCCTAATTATAATAAGCAATTCTACGGAAAAGATAGGCATTCTCAAGTTTATCCTATATTCGAAATCAGAATTGGGCTCGGAATTGGGTTTGGGATTAGTCTGTTTCATTCAAATTTATAGCACTGAATGAGTAGAATGTATTTATCTATGAAAAGGGGTTGAAATAATGGAGAAAATCGATTTTTTTATGAGAGAAAGTAAGGCCGGTGCCGTTTTTCTATTGCTGATACGGTGTTACTTGGGCTGGAAATGGCTTACTGCTGGCTGGATGAAGCTTACCGCTCCACAACCATTTGATAGCACGGGCTATCTACAAAACGCTGTTGCCAACTCCAAAGGAGAGAATCCGATTGTTCAGGATTGGTGGGGAAGCATATTGGAAACTGCTGTTATCCCCCAAGTTGAAATATTTAACTTCCTGGTTCCCTGGGGAGAGTTTTTAGTTGGTTTAGCCTTGTTGCTTGGCGTATTTACTGTTTTTGCTGCATCGGCGGGCGTAATCATGAACCTTTGCTATTTCCTCTCTGGTTCCATTAGCATCATCCCTCAAATGCTTTTATGCGCATTTTTCATTATTTACGCGGGCAGTAACTCAGGGCGAATCGGCGTACTGTATTTGCTCAATAAATATCGGTTTAGAACTAAACACACAACTTCAGCAAACCCGGAACAAACCTGACACCATACAAACTGGAATTTTCCGCGAAATGCCGGTATGATAGAACATGATTTGTTACAAATGCTACAAAGGAGTTGGACCAGCACTTATGAGAACAAAGCTACTAGTATTCCCATTCCTCCTTCTGCTGACTGCTATGATCATGAGCGGTTGCGGCAAGGACAAAGAAGCACAGGAAGCACCAGCAAATCAACAACAATCTGCCGGCAATAGCGCAGAGCAATCTACGGCGCCTGAACCGCCAAAGCAAACAATGAGCTGGGACAGTCCTCCGGCCATGGAGATCGACACGAATAAGTCGTACACCGCCGAATTCTCGACGACGAAGGGGAACTTCATGATCGAGCTGTTCGCCAAAGACGCGCCAAAGACGGTTAATAACTTTGTATTCCTGTCGCGGCAAGGCTTTTACAATGACGTCACCTTCCACCGGATCATCGAATCCTTCATGATTCAAACTGGAGATCCGGAAGGCACGGGTGGCGGAGGCCCTGGGTATCGATTTGAAGATGAAAAGACGGACTACGAATACGAGCCGGGCATTGTTGCGATGGCCAACGCCGGACCGGATACGAATGGCAGCCAATTTTTCATCTGCACGGGTGAAGATAGCCTGTCCCTAAACCTAAAGCCCAACTATACTATTTTTGGCAAGGTCATCGTTGGTATGGATGTCGTCCAAGATATTGCAGCCACACCAGTTGAACCCGGCGGCCCGCGTGGTGAACTGAGTTCACCAACAGAGACCGTCCAGATCAAGGAAATCAAGATAACAGAGCAATAAAGCAAGGACATTTCAATCAGAACAGGCCCCGTAATCCTAATAAGGATTGCGAGGCCTGTTTCTGTTTCGCTATTACTTTTTTAACAGCTCAAGTATTCAAATCATGAAGACCTGGGCTATGCTCATTGGCCAATTCAGGCAGGCTAGGCAGCGGATATCCTTCTGGCGGTGCAACCACTTGCAGCTCCCCGCCGTTACGGCTTGGTGTTTGGCCGCTAAAGATTTCAGCAATCCGCGTAGGATCCAGCCGGAAATTAAATTGCGCATTGTGAAAGCCCATATCGACGTATTTCTTGCATTCCGGGTATTTGTTAATATCATAGTTTGGAACAGGAAACAGCTTGCCCCATTCAACGCCCAATGTTTCCAAGGCCTTGGCAAAAGCGTTCTGGTGGGCATTATCGCGAACGATCAGAAACGCCAGTGTTTCACGAAACGCTTTGTTGTTGCTCATTTCATAAATTCTTGTCTTTTGAAGCACTCCCGTTGATTCCAGAACAACGTTGTCCAATAAATTGCTGATCAGATTGCCATGATCATACACATAATTTCCATTCCAGGGATTTCCGGCTGCATCGACTGGCAGCGAGCTTTGCGCGCCCATAATAAAGTGATGGGGGTTGGCATGTTTGACGGCCTCATCTAGCGGAGCTGCATTCAAGCCCGAATCGCCTGCTCCAGAAGCGCCTGCACCGGTGAGCAATTGGTTGATGGTATGCTGAACCAACTCGACATGGCTTAATTCTTCCAGAAACACGCCTCGTATCAAATCCCGAAACTGGGTTGCGTTGCCACGAAAGTTATTGCTTTGAAAGAAGAACTGCATCATGGTGCGCATCTCGCCAAATCTCCCGCCTAATGTTTCTTGCAGCACCTTCGCTGCTGCCGGATCAGGCTGATCTGGGACGATCAAATTAATTAAATCTTCTTTATAGAAATACATCACGATAATCTCCTTTTATGCAAATTTACGTCCTTATGAGTTTGCGCTGGTCGACTAGGGGGAATGCAAGGAGGAGTCTGCCATGTTTCTCCAAGTATCATGAGATGACATGATGTTAAGTAAGAAGCATAAAACATCAGGATGAAGTGAATAATGACGGTGATTATAATAAAAGGAGAGACAATAAACGATATGGGTATATTAAGCGGTAATCCCAAAGACGAACCGATGCATTATGGTGAAATTTTCAGCGTATGGCAAGCATCCATGATGGCTAAAGGCACGGTTTCCTGTTACCAGGCCTTCCTCAACCACGCCGGTGACGAGGATCTTAAGAAAATTCTCGAAGCTTTAATTGAACAGGCGAAATTAGAAATTAAAGAGTGTGACACCCTGCTCACCGATAATGGTATTGCACCCGCGCCTGTATTGCCAGAAAGACCCCCAGCTAAGCTTGAAGATATTCCAGCGGGAGCAAGATTTACAGATCCTGAAATTGCTGCAAAAATTGCAGCGGAGAATGCGCTTGGTCTTGCAGCCTGCAGTTCGGTTATGGGACAATCGATAAGAGAAGATGTCGGCGCATTATTTGCCAAATATCACCTTACTAAAGCTGCATTGGGCTTGCGCATTCTTCAAATGAACAAAGATAAGGGCTGGCTAATCCCTCCGCCCCTTCAGGTAAAAAGACCTGTTGAAGAATAAAATACGAATGAAAATCAAAAATCCCACGCAGCGTGGGATTTTGTTGTCCTTGTAGCTTAAGTTGAACTTCATTCCATTGCATGCTGAATCTTCAAACCTTCGGCACTTCAATCGTCGTCATCGCACTGCGCTTCTGCTCATCGTTGATATGCGTATAGATCATTGTTGTTTCAATGGAGGCATGACCGAGCAGTTCCTTTACCACGCGAATATCTACGTTGTTTCTCAGCAGCATGGTAGCAAAGGAGTGCCGCAGCTTATGACAGGATAATTTCATATCGGTCAACTGCGGGTGATCCTGTTTGAAGGCATCGAAGACATGCGCCGCAATCTTCTGAATTTGACGAATCGATAATCTTCTTCCCTTCTGAGAGACGAAGAAGGCTTCCTCTTTTGCACTATAAGGCTGGATGCGCTCCTCCTCCACTTTCGCCAGGTATTCAACGACCAACTCAGGCAGCGGGATCTCGTTCCACTTCCGGCCTTTGCCCAGTACTTCGAGCGTCCCCTTATCTTTCTTGAAATGAGAGAGATTCATGCGGTGAACCTCTCCTACCCGCAAACCACAGTAACCCATCAATAGGAAAATCGCCAGATTTCTATCCCGGTAACGACCATCGACATAAGTGAGCACCTTCTTGAGTTCCTGCTCCTCCAGATAGACTGGAATTTTATTTTTCTCCGTCTTTGATTTCTTGACCTCTAACGCCGGATTTCTGGTCGCCAGTTCAAAATCGATCAATGAAGCATAAAATGAACGGATCGCGGACAAAGTCCGATTCCTTGTCTTATCCCCCGCGGATTCCTGTTTGGAGACCAGAAAGCTGACAACATTCAATTTCCCCGCCTGTTGCACAGGCAATTCATCTAAGGAGAATAAATAGTCATATACTTCTCTTAAATATTCTTTTCTTGTCGTCTCTGTATATCCTGATTGTTTCATCCAAATCGTAAAGGCTTGAAGCGGTTCGGCATAAACTTCTTCGATGTAATATTTCGTAGTCAAAGCAATCCCTCTTACATTGATGTTTTTACCATTTATAGGTTAACTTTGCGAAAAATCAACTTGATAACTAGCTGTCTCTAAGAAAACAAATCGTTCTAGATCAAAAGTGCGCAAAATACGTGTTTGGCGTACTTATTATAGCACATACGTTCCCGGAAGGGAATCATATGTGCTTGATCATAATAAAGTCTATCTGCTCTTCATCACCCATGTAAAAAGAGTGCGCTCCCGTTTGAATAAACCCCATTTTCTTGTAAAACGCAATGGCCTTCTCATTCTTTTCCCATACACCTAGCCAGATTTTCTTTTTATTACGCTCCATTGCAATTTCCAAAGCTTTATTTACAAGATACTTGCCAAGCCCCTGTTTTTGAAAATTCTTTTTTACATAGATCCTCTCGATTTCTAGCGAATCCTTGCCCATATCTTCAGATTGAGCATCATCTATGTTTATCTTTAAATAACCGCCTACATTCTCATTGCAATAAATAAAATAAAATTGGGAAGAAGTATTTGATAGTTCTTTTTCTAACTGTTTCAAATTAAAAGCCTTATCCAAGTAGGCTTTCATATTTTCGGATGAATTCTGATGCTTAAATGTATCATGAAATGTTTCAACACCAATGGCTTGAAGGTTGCGTAAATCTTCATGGTTGCATCTTTTTATTTCTATATTCATAAAATATGGGCTCCTTTAATAATCAATAGTTTCTCCTATTCCCCTTTTTTACAAGTTCCCAATCTTTTTCTATATTTTTTCTTATTCTCTGGATAAAATGGAAAATAGCTTCTGCTTCTTCTTCTGAAAATCCCTCTAAAGCAACGGAATTGGAATAATCATGTTCTCTTATAATAAAAGGATAAATATGTTTCCCTTTCTCTGTTGCAAAGAGTTTTTTTATTTTTTTGTTATGTTGATCTTCTTTCTTTTTTATAAAGCCACTAATTTCAAGTTTTTTGATAGCACGAGCAGCTGTTGATCGGTCGACCTTGATCATTTCAGCTAATTTTTCTTGAATGATTCCTGGATATTCGCATATTCGCACGAGGTATAAATACTGCCCTTTTGTAAGATCAAATTCTTTAAATTCTATATTACTGATGGAATCCAGCGCCCTTGCGATCATTCCAATTTCACGAAGAATTTCTTTCATAATTAAACTCCTTAGCAGGTATTTTATTGCAAATGCAACAAATTGGCATACCAATAATTTAATATAATATTGTTGCATTTGCAACATAAATGATGAATAACCTCTTCGACGGAAAAGCTTCATGGATCCTAATTAACAATCCCTGTTTCAATCCACCTAAAATAAGAAGCCTCCTCAGGTGATTACCTAAGGAGGCTTCCTCGATTTAAATTTATATCCTATTCTTTCTTGCAATCAAAAGCGATTTCTTGTTTGTTTGCATTTGGTTAATATGATTAATCATATTAATTCACATTATTAAATATATCGATTCAACCCTGTTCAATCGTGGCCGGGTCCATATATACGACCTCCCATAAATGGCCATCAGGATCCTGGAAGCTCCGAGTGTACATAAACCCGTGATCTACTGGATCATTAAAAGGCTGGCCGCCTGCAGCAAGAGCCCGTTCCACGATTTCATCCACCTGCTCCCGGCTGCTTGCGGACAAAGCGACAATCACCTCTGCATTTTCCTTTGTATCCGGGATGTCTTTCTTCGTAAAGGTCTTGAAATAGGCCTCGCTCAGCAGCATGGCATAAATATGCTCGCTTATGACCAGGCAGGCTGCTTTCTCGTCCGTGAACTGGGGATTAAATTCGAATCCAACCTGTTCAAAGAAATTCTTCGTCTTGGGCAAATCTTTTACCGGCAAATTTACAAAAATCTGATTACATTGAAGCGCCATTTGGATACCACCTTATCATGGATTGGTAATACGCAGAAATGCCTGACTAAGGTGCTGAACAAAGAAGAACCTTTGTTCGTATATTATAATACTACACCAATCCAGAAAAAGGAATCCTTTTATTTAAGTTTACATAATATATATTACGTTAACTCAGTTCTTCATGCCGGTAATCTCGGCAACAAGCTCGTAAGAACGAACGCGCGCTTTATGATCATACATCGTCGTATTAATAATCAGCTCATCCGCCCCTGTGTTATCTATAAACGCCTGTAGTTTCTCCCTGACTTCGTCCGGGTTGCCGATAATCGAAGCATTCAGTTGCTTCATGACCAAGGCTTTCTCATACTCCGTCCAAATGTTCTCCATGCTCTCGACTGGCGGCGGAATTTGACCAGGGTGATTACGGATCAGGCTTAGGAATTGTTGCTGGAACGAAGTCGCGAGGTACTCCGCCTCTTCCGTCGTGTCGGCCGCGAACACATTAATCCCGGCCATTGCATATGGTTTATCCAGTACATCAGAGGGCTGGAACTGGGATTTATACTGCGTTAACGCCGCAACTGTATGTTCAGGGGCGAAATGGCTAGCGAATGAAAACGGCAATCCCAGCTTTGCTGCTAGTGCGGAACTGAAGCCGCTGGAACCGAGCAGCCAGATGGGAATGTCTTGGCCTTCCCCGGGTATCGCCCTTACACGGTTATGCCGTGAATTCTCATCCAGGTAGCTTCGCAGCTGCTGCAGCTGATCTGGAAAATCATGACCGTTCGCGCGAGGATCGCGGCGAAGCGCCAGCATCGTACTCTGGTCGCTTCCCGGAGCACGGCCTAAGCCGAGATCGATCCGTCCGGGATACATGGCTTCCAGCGTGCCGAATTGCTCAGCGATGACTAGCGGCGAGTGGTTGGGCAGCATGATTCCGCCGGAACCAACTCGTATCGTGCTTGTTCCGCCAGCGATATAACCGATAACAACTGAAGTCGCCGAGCTGCCAATCCCCGGCATATTGTGATGCTCGGCGAGCCAGTATCGCCGATACCCCCATTGCTCGACATGCTGGGCCAAATCAAGACTGTTCTTGAAAGATTGGGCTGGCGAACCACCTTTTGTGATTGGCACAAGATCCAATACGGAATATGAAACTTCGCTTAGTTTTTTATGATGTTGGCTCATATAATTCCCTTCCTTCACATGTAATAAGCTTTGCCAGCTTACGCTATACAACCATTTTTTCCTTGATCCACGCTTGTAAACACTCCAATTTGCCTCTAAACCGCTCCTCCTGCATTTCTGCAGCCAGATCGGCGACGGTTTGGCGCTTCAGCACGGACTTCCAGGCTGTCTCCGCTTCCTCCATCAAATCGGTCAACAGACAGCATTGCTCCTCTGCAGGCAGCTCGAGCATATCGTTCAAGGTGCCGCATGAGGAATACAGTGTCTGCTGTCCCTCTATTGCGAGATACACGTCATAAATCCGGATATTCTCCAGCTTCTTTTTCAGCTTGAAGCCGCCTTTGACGCCAGGGACGGATGTGATGAGATCAGCGCTCACTAATTTTCTCAATAATTTCTGAAAATAAGTAGCCGAGGCGCCCAACTGCTGGCTGATCGCTTCCCCTGGCAGCACTGCCTTTTCAGGCAGCAGGCTGAGCAGGAGTATGGCATACACGGATTGCTCAACGCCCGTCTTCATGTGCATTTGTGTGTCTCACGCCTTTTTATTGATCTTATACCTGCTAACGCGGACAAACATTATCGACGTTAACGAGATACTTTTTACAATATACTTTATTTTTTATAGCAAGTAAACCTCTATTCTCTCTGCATGCCAGTTCAGAGGTCATAGAAGGTAAAGGAGAAATATATGTGGTTGTTAATGACCGAGGTGGTGTTTAGCTTCCTGGTGTTGACAAGGATATCGGTGAAAAACTATGCTCCTGGCATTATTCCAAAAGATAATACAACAGCAAATAATTCCTCTAGATCATCAATTACGGCATCAGCATCAACAACCGTTTCGAACTGACGATTACGTTTCCAAACCGCTCTCATTCCAGCGTCACGACTAGCTCGTATATCGTTATCAGGATGATCTCCAACAAAGAGAGCATTTTCGGCGTTTACGCCCAGTTTCGTCAAAGCGCGATTGAAAATTGCTTTATCAGGTTTCCGCAGCCCTTCCCATTCCGATATTAAAACCTCGTCGAATAAATGTTCAATGTGTAACGCCTTGAAATTATCGTATTGGAATTGCCCAAAACCGTTGGAGATCAATGCCAATTTGATGTTATGGTTTTTTAATTGAGTAAGCATGCTCAATAAATTAGGAAAGCCGATACAATGCTTTTGGAAATTTCTTATGTAATCCTCTATAAGTAAGGTCCAGTCCATGTTTTTAATAGAAAACTCGTCCATCATCTGTTGATATACCTTGTCCTTCCATACGTAACCATGATGATCAAGCTCGATAAACCGTTGAACGAAACTTTCTTTTTCAACGATTTGTAACTCGGGGTAACGATCGTACTGGTCCCTCACAAACTTTAACAGTGATGCGTCACGGTCTAGCAGCGTTCCATCCAAATCAAAAAGAACCGCATTTATAGTCAACAGAATCACTCCCTTTTACATAAAATTCGCCGTAAATAATCAATTCCCTGTTCGGGATAATTAACATCATTAAATAATAATACAGAAAAGAGCCCAAAAAACTAAAAACCTCGCTAATTAGCGAGGTTAATACCGTACAAATACCTATAAACCGTAACAGATTCCAACCTTATACCGAGGCGGATGAGGCAGCAACTAACTCCCTCTTCGGTTCAGCCGTTTCTTCCTCCTCATGGTTTCCCTCTTCAGAAATTGAATCCCGAGGCGGGCTGTCAACCTTTCTTTGCTGCTGCTGCGCCAGTGCGCGGGCAGCCCGCAGCCGGCAATTATCATGCGGAATGCACAGCGGTGTGCCGTATAACGGATCCGGAATGATCTCGCATTTGAGCCGGAAGACGTTTTCGATAAGCTGCTCGTCTACGACTTCATTAGGCGCTCCTTGCGCCTCAATTCGTCCATCTCGAATCGCTACAATATGGTCCGCATATCTGCAAGCAAGATTAATGTCATGAAGTACCATGACAATCGTCCGCTTATCGCGATCATTCATCTCATAAAGTAAATCCAGAACTTCGATTTGATGCGTCAGATCGAGGTATGTCGTCGGTTCATCCAGCAGGATGATCGGCGTCTCTTGAGCCAAAGTCATGGCGATCCATGCCCGCTGCCGCTGACCGCCCGACAATGCGTCTACAGGGCGTTCAGCCAGTTCACTCATGCCTGTCGCTTCTAGCGCTTGCTGAACAACTTGCTCGTCTTCTTGCGACCACTGCTTCAGCCAGCTCTGATAGGGATATCTTCCTTGCTTGACGAGCTGCAGCACGGTCAGCCCCTCGGGAGCCGTCGGGCCCTGCGGGAGGATCGCCAGCTTCTTCGCAACCTCTTTCGTTGACATGCTGGAGATATCGCTGCCCGCCAGGATAACCGTGCCCTGCTGCGGCTTCAGGAGTCTGGCCATAGAGCGGAGCAGCGTCGATTTGCCGCATCCGTTGCTGCCGATGAACACGGTGATTTTCCCCTCCGGTATGGAGAGATTCAAATTTTCGAATATATAGGCGCTTCCATATGACAATCCGAGCTCCTTCGCTTCCAGCGTACCCATAATAGCATTCCTCCTGAATTAATAGCGGTTTCGGTTGCGATACAGCAAATACATAAAAAACGGAGCCCCGATAGCAGCCGTCAACACTCCTGCAGGAATGTCATTCGGCAGGAACGCCGTCCGTGCTGCCAAATCAGCCAACAGCAGAATGATCGCTCCAAGCAGAGCGCTGACGGGCAGCACATTCCCAAAAGAGGAACCGACAAGCTTGCGCGCCATATGCGGAGCCATTAATCCAATGAATCCGATAGCTCCGGCAATCGCGATTGCAGCCCCGGCGAGCGCTACGCTTAATGCCAGAAGCCCTATTCGGTGCCTCTGCACGTGCGCCCCGGCACTGCTCGCCACCTCGTCCCCAAGCGCTTGAATGTTGACGTTCCTGGACTGCAGCCAGGTAAGCGGCAATAGAATCGCCACCCATGGCAGGAGCGTCAGAACATCTTTATCCCAAGACGTCCCGTATATGCTGCCGGTCATAAAGGTTAGGGAGCGCTGAGCCAATTGCAGCGGCCCGGAAATAATTAACATATAGGAGATCGATTTGATCGCGGCGGACAGTCCGATGCCGATCAGCACCAGCCGCAGCGGATCAACGCCTTTTTTCCAGGATAGGACGTACAGCAGCCCTGTAACCAGAAAGGCTCCTGCTATAGAAGTCAGCGGCATCCAATGAATTGACACCGTGCCGCCAAACATAAAAATAAACAAAACGGCGCCAAGCGAGGCCCCTTCCGTAATCCCGACGACATCCGGAGAAGCCAGCGGATTGCGGATAATGCTCTGCAGAACCGCACCGGCAACAGCCAGGGATGCTCCCACTAGCACCGCAATGACAATTCGCGGCAAACGGAGCTTCATGATAATAATTTCATAGGTAGGCTCCCCTTTGCCCACCAGCACTTTGATAACATCAATCGGCGAGATGAACTGGCTTCCCGATCCGGTGCTCACGATCATGACAGCGAGACAGATAATGAATAGTATGAAGGAAATCCAGACAGCCTTTTTCTCAATCAACACGGAAAATTTGGCGCCCTCTGAACGTAGCGGCTTGTATTTGCTCATGACGTGCGTCTGCCTTTCCTAGCAATGTAAACAAAGAACGGTACGCCGATGACCGCAGTCATTACCCCGACAGGAACTTCCTTCGGCATAGCGATGTAGCGCGAACCCAAATCGGCGGCGACCAGTAAAATAGCGCCGAGAACTGCGCAATAAGGCAATATCCAGCGAAAGTCCGTGCCGACCAGGTAACGGACGATATGTGGAATGATAATGCCCACGAACGCAATCGGTCCGGCTACGGCGACTGAACCGCCGGCCAGCAGTATTACCGCCAGCGCGCCGAACAACTTGATGTACGCCGTGCTTTGGCCGAGCCCCTGAGCGACATCATCGCCCATGGCCAGCACATTTAAATGCCTGGACAGCAATAGCGAAATGATCATGCCCGCTAGCATATACGGCCATACCGCCTGCAATTGGGACATTTCCCGCCCGGCTACCGATCCGACAAGCCATACGAGAATCTGATCGAACATTTTGCCGTCTGTCAGCATCAACCCCTGAGTCAGCGAAGCAAAAAATGCCGACATCGATGCCCCGGCAAGCGTGATCTTGACCGGCGACATGCCGTCCCTGCCAATGCTCCCCAGCAGAAAGACGATTCCCCCGCTAATGGCGGCTCCAATCAGCGCGACCCACGTAAAAGCGTGCATTCCGGACACCCCTAGCCAAGCCGAAGCCAGCATAATGAAAAATGCAGCTCCCGAGTTAACGCCAAGCGTGCTTGGGGAAGCGATCGGATTTCGCGTCATCACCTGCATAACCGCTCCGGCTACCGCCAGGCAGGCTCCTACCGAAGCCGCGATCAGCGCTCTCGGTATCCTCGTAGTGAGAATCACCAAATGTTCATTGCTTCCATTAAAATGAGTAAGCGATTCCCATACTGTGCTTAGCGGGATATCCGTTACCCCAAATGCGATGCTTGCTATCATTATCGCTCCAAGAGCGACGAGTGATGCGATCATATATACGACTCTCATCATTTTCCACGCTTCCAACTTAATCTCTGCGAAAAATCCCACATGAACTCTTTATGAATTTTAGATGAAGCAGCCGGTAATGTCAATGAATATGAGAATCATTCTCATATTTTTATTGACAGCAATTCTCCTGTCGATTATAGTTTGATAGTGTCAGTGATTGATAATGATTCTCAGACAGAGACACTACATCATATTAGGGGGAAGCAATATTCATGTTCGTACACAAAACAAATCATAAACTGAGCCACACCTTCAAAATAGCCGCGCTATTTTTGGCACTGTTCCTGGTGCTTACCGCATGCGGCAGCAAGGACTCGGCGGGTGGAAACAACCAGCCTGCTCCGGCTAATAACTCGCAATCTGAGAATGCAGCTTCCGGCAATGATGATCAGGTTCGCGTAGTGAAGCATGCCATGGGAGAAACCGAAATCAAAGGCACGCCGCAAAAGGTCGTTGTTCTAACCAATGAAGGAACCGAAGCCTTGCTCGCGCTGGGGGTCAAGCCTATAGGCGCCGTTCGATCCTGGACGGGAGATCCTTGGTATGACCACATTAAAGATGAGATGGAAGGCGTAACTGTAGTCGGCGAGGAAAGCCAGCCGAACCTGGAGCTGATCGCTGGTCTGCAGCCCGATCTGATTATCGGAAACAAAATGCGTCAGGAGAAAGTCTACGAGCAGCTGAAAGCGATCGCTCCGACCGTCATGGCCGAGGATCTGCGCGGCGAATGGAAAATCAACTTCAAGCTATATGCTGAAGCGCTTGGCAAATCTGCAGAAGGTGATGAACTGATGGCCGCATTCGATGCACGCATCGAAGACTTCAAGGCGAAAGCCGGCGACAAAGTGAACGAAACCGTATCCGTCGTTCGTTTCATGGCAGGTAAAACTCGCGTCTACCACACCAATACATTCTCCGGCATTATCTTTGACCAGATCGGTCTGGCACGCACGGACATGACGAAGAACGCGAAGGATTCCTTCGTCGATGAAATTACTAAGGAGCGTCTGCCGGAAGCAGATGCGGATCGCCTCTTCTACTTCACTTATGAAACCGGAGACGATAAAGCAAATGCGACCGAACAGGAATGGACAAACGACCCATTGTGGAAAAACCTTGGCGCGGTAAAGAACGGACGCGCTTATAAAGTAAGCGATGCGATTTGGAACACAGCTGGCGGCATTAAAGCTGCCAATCTAATGCTCGATGAACTCTATGAAATCTATGAGATTCAGCAATAAGATAATTAAAAGAGACCGTCGCCGGTCTCTTTTTTAGTTCATTCCGTGAATGTAACATGAATTTGTACGATTTCGGACCGGCTGCCAATGCGGATCGGCGGGCCCCAGAAGCCGAAGCCGGACGTGACGATAGAATGCAGGTTTTCTTTCTGCAAATAACCCCAATCGTTCTCGAATAACATGCCGGTAATGAGATGCGCTGGCGCAATCTGTCCGCGATGTGTATGGCCTGACAGCATCAGGTCGATCCCCTCCTGCTGGGCGATATCGAGGTCATAAGGCTGGTGATCCAGCAAGATCAGCGGTTTGGACGCATCCAGTCCTTGGACAAGCCCGCTAAGCGGAGCACGTTCCCGGTCAATCCGGTCCTTACGCCCGATTAGCGTAAAGCTGTCATCGATCGTAACGGCTTCATCGTAGAGAATCTTCATATCTCCTTGCTCGAGGACATCGATCAAATGCTTCATTTGCCCGCTGTAGCGGTCATGATTGCCCAAGGTAGCATAGACGCCGTACCGTGCGGAGATGCCGCTTAGAACTTTATCGATCCCCTTCTGCTCGTATGGACGGAGATCGTCATCCACAATATCCCCCGGGAATAAGACGATGTCTGGCTTCAGAGTGTTGATCCGCTCCACTAGCCGGATCGCATGCTGCTTTCCGGATAACACCCCGAAATGCATATCTGCCGCCATGACGATATTCAACTCCGGAGCAGCCGGACTAGCCTTCGGAATGTCCACGCGGTATTCCCGGACAACGGGACTATAGGCGTTAAAACTGCCATAACCAATGGTAGCCAGCAGTATAATCAGCACAAGGGCGCCTGCCCCCTTCTTCGCTGTGGAACGCGGCAGTTTCGTTAGCCGCAGCAGCCACAAGCTGACATGAACGACAGGCAGTACGAGCAGCAGTACGCAAAATACGGCCATCCAGTACGCGCCGAGAATCTGGAACAGCACGAGACCCTCTCCGATTCTTCCTAGCAGAAAAGAAACGGCCAGCAGTACAACAACTCCTATGTAGACGTACTTGAACCAGGTGGGGGTGCCTTCCTTCAGCCAACCCCAGCAGCTTCGGCCGATATAGAAGACTAACAGGCCATAAACAAGCAATGCAATGATGCCAAAAACAACAAACATATTCATCTCCCTTCATTTCTATCGCTATTATAGCGTATCTGCGGGAAATTAAAAATTGGCCATGACGACGCCAAAGCAAGCCGCATTCAGCAGAAATGTAACAGCTCCGCCAATCAACAGTCCCTGTCCGATGCCAACCCGTTTTTTCGCAAAAGCCACCACCGCAGCAGGGATTAAATAGACAATCTGGGCTATGCCAATAAAGAAATAGGATAGGGGGATAAAAATGAGCAAAAGATGAAGCAGCGCCAGAATTCCGATCCCTTTGAATACCTCGTTCGTATGGTTACGTTTTGGCGGTTCATGCAGCGGTTCCCGGGGTAGCTCCTGCAGCGTCTCTTGAGACGGCTCCTGCATCTGTTCCTGCATCGGGTCTTGCTCCCCCGCCGTCATCTTTTCTTGAGGTTGGACTAACTCAGGCTTCTCCCGCTCGTTTGGGCCATCGCTCATTCTCTTCTTCCCTCCATTTCAGCTTTTATCTCCTTTAAGCGCTCTTCCAGGCCACCCCGGTAAAAAATGTTGTATGTATCAAAAGGAATAATTCTTCCGTCCGGATGAACGATATGCACGCAGGACTTCTTGACAGAGCGCACGTCGAAATAATACGGATCGAGGAATTGCATAATGATGACGCGGAACACATTGTCATAGCTTACCGACTCGGGAACCTGCACAAACGGCAGGCAGCAGAGCAAGCTTTTCAAAGACATGGCTGATGATTCCGGCGAATGGTTGGTGGAGAACAGCTCGAAAATATGCTCCCTCAAACTTTGATCCTGCTCGAACACGATCGTATTGCGGCCGCCCTCTAGTAAAATCTGCGGATCAACCATACGAGTAAGAGGTATGACCCCGTCATTCAGTTTCAAGGCATAACCCATCGCGAGGCTGTCCGGATGGCAGGGCACCGGAAGCATGTCTTCGGCCTCGAACACACCGGACTGATCGATAATCGACTGCCTGACCTCGCTTAACGTCAGCCGATCCTTGGCGGGATCGAAATCCTCCGTCCGGCCTGCCGCCTGGATCGGCTGGAACGTAACGCCGCGCACGGCCCGCTGCTTAAGGCCGTATTGGATAATATCGCCAATTTCGTGGTCGTTTAGCCCTTTTTTCAACGTGACTACAAGGGTCGTGGAAATATTGAATTCATTCAAATGTGCGATCGCCTTCTCGCGGATTTGCCGCAGATCGGCGCCGCGCAGCTCCTGCAGCACCTCTCGTTCAAAGCTGTCGAACTGCAAGTACAGCTCGAAGCCCGGTAAATAGTCTGCCAAGCGCTTCACGAACTCCCGATCCTGCGCGATGCGGATGCCGTTCGTATTCACCATCAGATGCTTAATCGGCTTGCTCTTGGCCATATCGAGAATTTCGAAAAACTGCGGATGGATCGTCGGCTCACCCCCGCTGATCTGTACGATGTCCGGCTCGCCTTCATTGCGCACAACGGCGTCCAGCATTCGCTCAACTTCCTCCAGAGAGCGCCACAGCTTCTTGTCCGGAGAGGAATCGGCATAGCAGATCGGGCATTTCAAATTGCATTGATCGATGATTTCCACGATGGACAGGCAGCTGTGCTGCTCGTGATCGGGGCATAATCCGCAATCGTATGGACAGCCATAACGAATGGGCGTATTCCAGTGCTGCGGCATCTCCGAAGGCTTGATGAATTCGCGGCAGCGTTTATAATACTCGACGTCGGTTGAGATGAGCACTTTTTCCCGCCCGTGCTCGAAGCAGTACTTCGACAGGTAGACGCAATCGTTTTCAATAATGACCTTCGCTTCCACCTTCTTCAGGCATTTCGAGCAGATGCTGTTCGTGAGCTCGTAGAATAAATACGGTCGATTTTTTGTCGTCATGAGGCATGGCTCCCTTTCAGAATATTCGCATTACGGCTAACCGCGAACATGCGATACGCAAAATACATCATACCGAGCACGCAGGCTAGCTGGATATTATTCAGTCCGAAATAAGGATGCGGCGTCGGCTTAATAAAGTCAATGACGAAGCGGAACGCTAAATACCCGAACATGAACCATATGTAGATCAGGCCATTGGGCAGCTCTTGCCTGCGTGCAGCGCTTGTCTTCTTCGCCGCAAACAGCGCAAAGGCCAGAAAAAACAGAAATCCAATTTCATACAATTGTGTCGGATGCCTCAATACTCCGTCCCCGTAGTCGAAACCCGTAATCCAGGCCGTTGGCGTGCCATGCGTATGATCATCCAGGCCGGTCAAGAAACAGCCGATCCGCCCAATCGCCATCGCGATGATCAGGGGAAATGCAAATTCGTCCCCGGTTGAACGCGTAATGCCTACAAGTTTCTTGGTCAGCTCGACACCAATCAATCCGCCCAGCAGTCCGCCGACGATCGTCTTGCCTCCGAACAGCTCTCTCCAGTGTTCCGATATGGACAGCAGCCATGCCGGATTCTCCAGCCAAAAGAGCAGCTTGGAGCCCAGGGAAGCGCCGAGCGCCGCGCCGACGATCAGCCAGAACATGTTGACCGTTGAGATGTCGCTTTTTTTGCGCCGCCAAACATAGATCCGGAAGCCGATGAAATAGGCGAGTGATTCAAACAAGAAATGAGGGTGAATCCGCAATCCGCCGATATGTATGTAGACGGGAAACTCCAATAGTCCACCTCCTGCTCCTCGAAAGATATGAACCAATCTAGTGAATGGATATTTTTAGGAACTGCCTCTATTATACACATCTTACCAAACCGGGAGAAAAATTAAAAAGAAAAACCGCTGAATTAGCGGTCCTATGATATTCTTTTTCTAGTATTCTCTTATTAAACTTTTCAGATCTCGTATTCTGCTAATTCTCCTCGGCTTCCCTGCGATATTCCATATTTCTCAGTGCGATGTTCACCCAACAATCAAGGCATACACAATTCCTGGGCCATGCACGCCAATCGTCAGATCATTCTCGATATCCGAGGAACGGCTCGGCCCTGAGATGAAATGAATACCGGCGGGCAGCCGACCCTGGCCTAGCTCATCGAACTCAGGCAGGACCTCTCCCAGTCTCGTCTTTAACCGTTCGGCGGGAATGAGGATCATAAGCACCGTTGGCAGCAGGCTTACGGAACGTCCTTTATGCGGAGAGGACAAAACGGCCACAGAGCCCGTGTAAGCGACAGCGTAATCAGCCATGACAACTCCGATGTCGGCTTCGGCGGCACGCGCTTTCCAAAAGTCAGGCCCGGAACCATCGGAATTCCAAGCGGATACCTGAGCTTGCGCGAGCTTCGCTTCTAGGCCGAGCTGCTCCAATGCGGATTCCTGCTGCCTGACGATGTAATTCGCGCCGAGCTCGCGGGCTTTGGCCGCGATAAAGTCGCTGGCCTCCTCCATCGAACCCAATCGCTCGACATGGCCGCCGACGCTCAGGAAATTTTGCGTGAACCGCTCGATGCGTTCCTGCTCGTTCCATTCGAACGTACGCCAGAAGTCAGGTGCCCCGCGGAAGGGCTGCCCTGGCCTCTCCGTCATTCGCGGCCGGTTGAGCCGCTGGGCGATGCGGTTCATGAACTGCTCCTGCTTGGCTCTTGACTGGGCTTCCATCCTGACAAGCCATTCATCCTGCGTGTGTGAACTGCTCAATTCTGATCCCCTCCCTGCTGCCGCTGCCGGATGATACGCTCCATCCGCTCACGGATCGCCGCATCCACCGAACGGGCGGCTGCGCCATCTGCGGCTGTTCTCAAGCCGTCACCTTCAGCCTCTTTCTGCCCATGATCCGCTGGGTGGGGATCACGCCATCCGCCCATTTCCTGCAGCTCATGCTCCAATTCAGCCCAGCGCTGCCGGAAGGTCTGCTTGGCGACAGATGGTGCGATACGATAGCTGTTCCAGCCCTTTAACGGCCCAAGCTTTAGCGGAATGCCGCCATCACGGACGATCGCCTTTTGGCCGATTTGTGCCGCCCTGACGGCAGCGGCAAACCGTTTGGAATTGGCGGCAACCGCGGCAAAGCCCTTCATGCCAGCCGTCTCCAGTTTATTCCCCTGCCCCTGCTCCACCTTGCGCCGCCGCAAGGAGACGAGCATGTCATGCAGCGGTATTTTCACCGGACAAGCCTCGTAACAGGCCCCGCACAGGCTCGATGCACTGGCGATATCATTCCACTCGCTGACGTTACCGTTCAAGGCTGGGGTCAGCACGGCGCCGATCGGGCCGCTGTACGTGCCGCCGTAGGCATGGCCGCCGATGTGGCGGTAGACGGGACAGGCGTTCAGGCAGGCGCCGCAGCGGATGCAGTTCAGCAGCTCCTGGAACTCCGGATCGCCTAGCTGCAAGGAACGCCCGTTATCGACGATAATGATATGCATTTCATCCGGGCCGTCCGCATCCTGCGTCCGCCGCGGGCCTGAAATGCATGACATGTACATCGTCAGCTTCTGTCCCGTCGCCGAACGCGGCAGCAGAGTCGCCATCACTTCCAAATCCGCAAAGGACGGAATTATCCGCTCCATGCCCATAAACGTAATTTGCGTCTTGGGAACCGTAGACACCATACGCGCGTTGCCTTCGTTTTCGAAGAGCACCATCGAGCCCGTCTCCGCGATGGCAAAGTTGCAGCCGGTAATGCCTAGATCGGCTTCCAGGAACTTCTCGCGCAGCTTTTTGCGCACGAAGCCGGCGAGCACGGTCGTATCGGCAGCCAGCGGCTCACCAGCCTCCTTCGAGAGGAGCTCGGCAATTTGATACCGGTTTTTATGAATCGCAGGAATAACGATATGGGAAGGCCCTTCTCCAGCCAGCTGGATAATATATTCGCCCAAATCCGTCTCGATCGCGTCGATGCCTTCTCCGGCCAGCGCCTCGTTCAAATGCAGCTCTTCGGTAACCATAGACTTTGATTTCACTGCGCTTTTCGCCTGCTTTTGCCTGGCGATCTCCAAAGAGATCTGCACAGCCTCCGCGGAATTATCCGCAAAATGAATATGCACCCCGTTACTGCGGGCGTTATCCACGAACAAGTTCAAATAATAGTCCAGGTGAGCGATCGTATGCAGCCGGATCTCACGCCCTCTTTCGCGCCACGCTTCCCAATTGCTGAGCTCTTCGGCGGCGCTTAGCTTGCCGTTTTTGAGCCGCTCCGTCGTAAAACGAACCGCTTTGCGCAGAAAATCATCGTTCAACGCCAGTTCGGCTCTCTTCTTCACGTCAACCGCCATCGGATTCGTCGTGCTCATGTTACCCGCATCCCTTCATAGAGCAGCTCCGCGAGGTGCATCACCCGCACCGGTTCATTGCGGTAGCGCAAATGGCCCGCGATGTTCATAAGACAGGCCATGTCCAGCCCGACGAGCACCTCAGCTTCGCTCTCCTTCACATGCTCCGCCTTCTCGGTGACCATGGCGCCGGAGATATCGGGCATTTTAATCGCGAACGTGCCTCCGAACCCGCAGCAGTCCTCGGCATACGGCAGCGGCACGAATTGCAAATCCTTCACATTGCTGAGAAGCTGCATCGGCTCCTCCTTCACCCCGAGCAGCCTGCTGCCGTGGCAGGAAGGATGATAGGTGACCTTATGCGGGAACCTTGCGCCGACATCGGTAATGCCGAGCACCTTCACGAGGAACTGCGTGAACTCGTAGGTTTTCTCCTGCAGGCGCTTCGCTTTGTCCAGCCACTCGGGCTCGTCTTTGAACAGCTCGCTGTAATGATGGATCATATAAGTGCATGAGCCCGAAGGCGATACGACAAAATCACTGTCATCAAAAGCCTGCAGCAGCGTTCGGGCAGCGGTTCGCGTCTCCTCCCAGTATCCGCTGTTATAAGAAGGCTGCCCGCAGCAGGTCTGGGTTTCAGGGAAGTCCACCTGAACGCCGTACCGGGCAAGGATGCGCACGATCGCTTCGCCGACTTGCGGATATATGACGTCGCTAAGGCAAGTGATAAATAAGGATACTTTCATGGCAAACCTCTCTTCCTGGAGCCGTCTGAATCTTCAGCATCCGCCCATTACACGACCGTTACGGATATCGACCGGTCGGATAGAGCGGCCAGCGTCTCCTCCGCAATACCCTCGTCCGTAATAATCGCACTCACCTGCTCGAGGTTCATGACATGGGTAAAGCTCTGCTGCCCGAATTTGCTGGCATCGGCCAGCAGAATCACCTGATCGGCGATAGCCACCATCTTTTGCTTGATGCGGGCCTGCAGCTCGTTCGATTCGCTGACCCCGCGATCAAGATGAACCCCTTTGCAGGAGAGGAACATTTTATCTACATAATATGATTCAAGCGAGCGCTCAGCGAGCGGGCCGACGAACGACATGGAGCGGCTCGCCAGCAGCCCGCCCGTGGAGATCACTTCGATTTTCTCTTTGCCGCTAAGCTCGGTAGCGACGCGAATCGAGTTGGTCAGCACGGTAAGCGGGATATCCGGAAGCTTGGATGCCATATACCAAGCGGTCGTGCTCGCATCCAGCAGGATGCGCTCATTCGGTTGAATCCGTTTGACCGCCTCATCCGCGATCCGCATTTTCTGCTCGGCGTGCGTAATTTCGCGTTCTGCATAAGGGATCTCCGGCACATCTCCCTTTGGCTTGATGCTCACGGCTCCACCATGGGAGCGCCGAAGCCGCCCGGCCTGCTCCAAGCGGTCGAGATCGCGCCGAATCGTCTCCTCGGTAACGCCGCACAGCTCGCTAAGCTCCGAGACCCGCATGCTTCCCTTCTCATTGATCATCTGTACGATGTATTCATAGCGTTCAGCTACCAGCATTCCTACTTCACTCCATATCTTTCTTCATTAGAATGGCAGAACGGTCTTGCCAGCTACCAGCTTGCACCGCCCTTGCCTCTGGCCATGATCCCCGCCCCGTAGCCGGAAGCATGATAGGCCTTCATCGGATCGACCGGCAGCCCGGCTTCCTCGCGCACTGCATGCAGCAGGGGTGTGACATCGAATTCGAACGCACGGCGCACCGCGTCCTCCGCACCGAGGACATCACCCCGCCCAGCCGCTTCCGCGACCTCTTCGTGATTGATGAGCAGCGCCTTGGCATACTGTGTCTGCACATTCAGCACGGAGCGGATCATGGCTGGTATTTTCTGTTCAATGTTGTGGGACTGATCGATCATAAATGCGATTTTCTCCACCGTTCCCCGCACTTCCTCATCCGCATCATTGGCGGCAAGCACGATTTGGTAGAAAATCAGGAACAATTCATAGGGATTCATCGAACCGACGATCAAATCGTCGTCCGCATATTTATAGCTGTTAAAATGGAATCCGCCCAGCCGCTTTTCATCAATCAGATAAGCCACGATATGCTCGATGTTGGCTCCTGGCAAATGATGCCCCGTGTCAACCAGAACCTCGGCCTGCGGCCCCAGCTTGAGGGCATAGTTGTAAGCCATGCCCCAATCGGCGATATCTGTATGGTAAAAAGCCGGCTCAAACGCTTTATATTCGATCAGCATGCGCATATCGGGCGTCAGCGCGCTGTACATTTCCGCCAATGCTTCAAGCATCCAATGCTTGCGCTTGCGGAGATCGCCTTGACCCGGGTAGTTTGTTCCGTCCGCAAACCACAGGCTCAGATCTTTCGAGCCTGTCTCCTTGGCGATATCCACGCATTCCAGCAAATGATTTGCCGCTTTGCGGCGAATGGCCGGATCGCTGTTCGTGACGCTGCCCAGCATATAATCGTCGTCCTGAAACAGATTTGGGTTAACAGCCCCGATCGAGAGTCCAAGCCCCTCGGCATGGCTTCTTAGTTTCCCGTAATCATCGACGTGATCCCACGGAATATGGATCGCCACAGAAGGACATAGCCCCGTGAGGCGGTGCACGATGGCGGCATCTTCAAATTTCTCGAACGGATTTCGCGGTACGCCAACCTTCTGGAACACTTTAAAACGCGTTCCAGAATCCCCGTAACCCCAAGATGGCGTTTCGATTTTTAGCTTCTTCAGCCTGGTCTTTACCTGCTCCAAATCGATCCCCCGCAGCTTCTGCTGCTCTTCAAATAACATATACGCTTTATCCGACATCGACAAGTCCTCCTCTTCATCCCATGAGAATTCAATTCTGCGAATCACTTATGAAAAAATAGGCGATGTTTCCCTAATATTAAGATGTTGCACCATGTACCCTCAACGCGTAAATGCTGCCGGTACTCCCCCATCGATCGTCAGCATGCAGCCCGTAGTCTTATCCGCCTTGGAGGAGGCGAAAAAGGCAATCCCTTCGGCTACGTCCTGCGGGTAAATATTGACTAACAGTGTTGTGCGCTTGCGGTAATGCTCCTCCAGCTGATCCGGCTCTATCCCGTAAGCCGCGGCCCGCTCATTGCGCCAATTCGAGTTCCAAATGGCCGAACCCTGCAGGATCGCATCTGGAAGAATCGTGTTCACGCGGATGCCGTATTCACCACCCTCTGCGGCGATGCAGCGGGCCAGGTGAGCTTCCAGCGCCTTCACCGAGCTGTAGGCTGAGGCGTTTTTACCCGCATAGATCGAATTTTTGGAGCCTACAAACACCATGCTGCCGCCAAGAGCCTGTTCCTTCATCAGCTTGAAGGCTTCTCTCGCCACGAGAAAATAACCGGTTCCCAGCACGTTCATGTTCAGATTCCATTCCTGCAGCGAGGTCTCGTCAAAAGGACTCGAAGTCGCAAGTCCCGCGTTGTTGACGATGATGTCAACGCCTCCATAATGCAGGGCTGCCTGCTCGTATGCGGCGCGCACCATGTCCTCATTGGTGACGTCCATTTTTACGGCCAAAGCGACGTTATCGCCGAACTTCCCGTTTATTTCCACGGCCACCTGCTGCGCGCCTTCCAAGTTCAGATCCGCCAGCACCACATGCGCTCCTTCGCTAACGAGGCGCCATGCCGTCGCGCTGCCGATGCCGCCTGCTCCGCCCGTAATGAATGCTACCTTACGGGAGAATTCCGCCTCGGCCGGGGCCAGGGACAGCTTATACAGCTCAAGCGGCCAATATTCTACGTTATATGACTCGTTCTCGCTGAGCGAGACGAACTTGCCGAGCGTCGTCGCACCGCGCATAACTGCGATCGCGCGATGGTATAAGGCCGCGCTGACTCGGGAATTGGCCCAGCTCTTGCCAGTGTTGATCATTCCAAGTCCCGGTATGAGAATAACCCGCGGAGCTGCTTCGAACATGACATCGCCCTCATTCTTGTTCCGCTCGAAATAGGCCTTGTACTGCTGCTTGTAATCAGCGATACCTTCAATCAGCTTCCTGCGCAGCCCTTCGACATCGCTTGCATCCGGCGTCCAGTCAATAAAGAGCGGAACAACCTTCGTGTGCACGAGATGATCCGGGCAGGCCGCCCCCACCTGGGACAGCTGGGCCGAATCCCTGCTGCCGACAAAGGCGAGCACATCCTCTTCATCGTCGAAAGTTAGGATCATTTTCTTGCCATCGCTGACCGCGCCGCGAATCGAAGGCATGAGCTTGGCAGCGATGTTCTTGCGCTCTTCGCTTGGCAGCGGCTGATGAACTAAGCCGCCGAACAAAGTGGCCTCATTAACGCGGGACTCGATGTAGCGCTCGGCTTCATTGATGATTTCGATCGTCTTGGCATAGCAGGCTTCAGAGGTATCACCCCAGGTAACCAGCCCATGCTTCTCCATTAATACAAGCTCGGCCTTAGGGTTATTAAGGACGCCCTCGGCAATCATTTTCGACAGCGTGAATCCCGGTCGGATGTAAGGGACCCAAACGAAGCGGTCTCCGAAAATTTCCTTCGCAATCTCTTTGCCGTTATCTGCGCAGCACAGGCTGATAATGGCGTCCGGATGCGTATGGTCTACATGATTGAACGGCAGAAAAGCATGCAGCAGTGTTTCGATGGAAGCGCGCGGATGTTTGGAATCGATCATGCAATTTACCAAGTAGGCGACCATGTCTTCATCAGACATTGCTTCGCGCTCGAATAACGGCTGGATGTCTTCCATACGCAGACCGGTGAAATTTCCCTGCTTCATTGTCGCAAGATCCGAACCGCTCCCCTTGACGTACATCACTTCAACGTCACGGCCTCTAAAATCCTTGATTACGGTCTTGCTTGAAGTATTTCCGCCGCCCCAGTTGCACACCCGGCGGTCTGAGCCTATGAGATTGGAGCGGTAAACGAGTTGGTCGAGTCCTCCCTGCAGTGCGGATGCTTTAGAAGAATCCCATAAATTTTGTACCATGTGATAACCTCCGATTGTTTAAGATAATAGCGATTATAGTATTGATATAATAGTATTGGTATATTTTCAGCGGGGCTGAACCAATCTCGCTTTGATTTGCTCCCAGCGCGCGCCGGCAGCGTCCATTTCTTCTTCATGAATAGGCCGTGGCTCGTATCGCTTTAACGGAACCGAATTACCGATGATCCCCCGGGCCTCTTCCATTCCCTGCAATTGTCCCGAGCTGATCATCTGGACAGCGATGTTACCTAGAGCGGTCGCCTCCGATGGCCCCGCTATAACCTCGATTTCCGCCATATCTGCGGTTAACTGGCAGAGCAGCTCATTATTGGCTCCGCCGCCGACAATATGCAGCGTATCGATTCGCTGATCCGTCAGTCTCTGCAGCTCCTGGATGCTGTCTTTGTAGGTCAGTGCCAGGCTGTCAAAGATACAGCGCGCCAGCTTGCCGATCGTATCCGGCTCGGGCTGCCCCGTCTCCCGGCAGCAAGCCCGGATTTCCTCCGTCATGCTGCGGGGGTTTAAGAATCGCTGGTCATTGCAAGGAACCAAGTGCTGAAACGGCTTTTCCCGCATCGCCAGCTCCGCCAGCGCGGCAAAGCTGTAAGCATTCTGCGTCTCGCGGCGCACCTCCTGGATCATCCAGAGTCCCATAATATTTTTGAGGAAACGATACGTGCCGTAAACGCCCCACTCATTCGTATAATTGGCGTTCATTGCCTCGGCCGTGTTCAGCGGAGTTCTGCGCTCCACACCCAGCAAAGACCATGTCCCGCTGCTGATATATGCCCAGGACGTATGCGGCTGAGCCGGAACCCCCGCAACGGCCGAGGCCGTATCATGGGTCGGAGCAACGATGAGCTCGCAATCGGGCAAATCGTACTGCCGCTGCAGCTCAGGTGAGATTCTTCCCAGCTTCACGCCCGGCTCCGTAAGCTTCCCGAATTGTTCGCGGCGCAATCCCAACAGCCCGAGAAGTTTACTGTCAAAATCTCTCTCTGCCAAATTCAGAAGCTGCATGGTCGAGGCGTTCGTCACTTCGTTTATGAGCTTGCCGGTTAAGCGGTAATATAGATAGTCCGGTACCATTATGATTTTGGCGGCTTGGGAGAGCTGATCGTCTTCATGAACATAGAGCTGGTACAACGTGTTGAACGGCAGCTCTTGAATTCCTGTCCTGCTGTACACCTCGGCTCTGCTAATCGTTCGGTGCAGACGATCCGGGGCGTCCTTTGTCCTGCCGTCCCGGTAAGCGTACACCTCATGAATGCGCTTTCCATTATCGTCAAGAAGTACATAATCAACAGCCCACGTATCGATTCCAAGCGTACAGGCTTCAATCCCCTCCTTCTTGGCTTGCTGCAATCCCTTGATAATTTCAGCAAATAAGTAATCGATGTCCCAGTAATCATGCCCTTCTGTTTCGGTAAAAGCATTGCTGAAGCGATGAATTTCCTGCAGTTCGATCCTCTGCTCCTGCTGATGAAGGGTTCCCCTCACCAGGCGGCCGCTCGAGGCGCCGATATCTACGGCAATGTAGTTCTTCATTCCATACCCATCTCCTTAATAAAATAAGGTATGACATCATCCTAATCCCAAAATACCATAAAAGTCAACAATAATACATAATTATTTCTTTTTTTATATCTGTTTTTGTTTATTTAGTAATTGGTTTTATTTTGTTTTTGTGTTTCAGCTGGGCTTGTCTGTATTTTTGCTTGATTTTATAGGGAAACAAAATAAACCCGATTCATCGTAGAATCAGGTTTGGACGTTATTTATTGCAGCAGCTTGAAATGATCGGCTATATTAAAGGGGAGGAATTTTATGGAATATACATTTGTATCGCGCATTTTATTGTTTGAATGGAGGAGTCTCGATGATGGATCAATGGCAGCTAACTTCAGTACCGCCGCAGCGCACAATCATTACCAAGGAACGAACCGGTGCGTTTCTGCAGGGCTTTCCCGCAGCCTTTCGTTCTAGTGTTACCATCGTTCCTCTGACGTATCCTATTACGCTGTGGCAGAACGTAGAGCTTCCCTGGCTGCCAGACGATCAAGGCGGCAAAACTATCATTCACGGCCAGCAGACGCTGCAGTATTATCGGGTTCTTCCCTATAATGAGGAGATTATCTGGCAAATTCACCTGGCAAGCATACGGGAAACGGAAGGTTCCCAAGGACCAATGCAATTGCTGAATTGCGTGATGGATGTCAGGAATGCGCATGAGGAACTCATATTGCAGGCGAATACCACCCTTCTTCTGCTGGATCAGCCAAAACCACAGCCGCGGCCCCAATCGCATACCAACCCAGCTACCCATAGGATTGCCCGGCATACTTTACCTTCCGCGCTGTACGGCCTATGGGATAAGGAGAGCTCTCTCATTCCGGGAACCATACTGATCGATGCCTGCCTCGGCACGATAACCGGGGAGATGCTTGTCGCTTATGCCGCAGCTTCCGGCGATTACAATGCCATCCATTTGGATGCCCAGAAGGCAGTAGAATTCGGGCTGCCCGGCCGGGTGGCTCATGGCATGCTCGTATTAGGCATGGTCGGAAATCTGCTGCAGGAGCTGCAAACCGCGCCTATGACGCTCAGGAATTTGGAATGCCGCTTTCGCATGCCTATTGTGGAAGGGGACACCGTGTTCGCCAAGGTTATTGTTCAGTCCGTAGTCCCCTCTCAGCCTGGGGACAAAGAGACTTTCATCGACGGTGATATTCTCAATGAAGCAGAAGCCCAAAATAATCCGGTTATCCATTGCCTCCTGGAGGTTTCTATCGTTCGGCCTGAGCCTGATTCATCGTGTTCTGAATCTTATGCGGACGCTCCTTTTACGAGTGGTCAATCGCAGCGCATATTGGCATACAGCGGTTCGGCCGATTATGTACTCGCCTAATCCCAATGACCGATCTTCACATTTCCTTTCAGCAGGTTTCGCGCAATAATGATCCGCTGAATTTCATCCGTTCCCTCATAGATGCGCCATACTCTCATCTCCCGGTACCAGCGCTCGATCGGCAGATCTTTGGAATAACCCATGCCGCCGTAAATTTGCAGCACCCTGTCAACGACTTGGTTGGCGACGCCCGCACCGTACAACTTCGACATGGAGGCATGATGACGCGCATCAAGCTGTTTTTCCACCCGCCATGCCGTATGCAGGACAAGCCATTTCAGCGCCTCGACCTCAACCGCGGAATCGGCAATCATCCATTGAATACTCTGCCTGGAAGCCAGTGTTTCGCCAAAGGTCACCCTTTCGTTCGCATAATCGATCGCCATCTGCAGCAGCCTCTCCGACGCCCCGACCGCAATGGCCGGAACGACCCAGCGTCCTCTGCTGATCCACTGCATTGCCATCGTGAGCCCGTGATCCACTTCGCCGAGCACATTCTCATCGGGAACGAGCACATGGTCAAACGTCAGCAAGGAGGGGCTTTTATCTCCGCCCATCGTCAGAATCGGTTCCGACGTCCAGCCCATTTCCCGGTCGACAAGAAAACAGGTAATACCTTTGTTCTTGCCGGTTGATGGATTGGTCACGGCAAAGACAATGGCGAAATCCGCCTCGTTTCCATTCGTAATAAAAGCCTTCTCGCCATTCAAAATCCATCCGCCAACCGTCCGCTTGGCCGACATTTGGATATTGCTTGTATCCGACCCGGCTGCCCGTTCGGTAAGCGCAAAGCAGGACTGTCTTTCCCCGGCAATGACCGGGTACAGATACCGTTCCATCTGCTTTTCATTGCACATGAACAGGATGTTATCCGCCTCCCCGCCTAGCACAAAAGGAACGCAGGTGCGGCCCAGCTCCATTTTTACGATGGCACTTGTGATCGTTCCCAGATTGGCTCCTCCATATCTTTGCGGCGTTTCGATGCCCCAAAGCCCGAGATCTCTAGCTTTGTTCTGAAGCGCCCTAAGCTGCTCCCGGCTGATCCCCTCCTTCCCCTCTCGCTCGTTGAGAAGCAGCTGGCGCTCCAAAGGAATGAGCTCATCAGCAACAAACTGGCGTACGGTGCGTTGAATATGCTTTTGCTCTTCGGTCAGTTCAAAATTCATGCTTCTTTTCAGCTCCTTATGAATGTGATCCGATGATAATCCGATATTAAAGCGATCCCAACTTAATCGAACACCTGCTGCCTCCAAATTCCTCTTGCTGCAAATAGGCGGTACAGGTCGACAAGCTGCCTCTCGGTAGGGTGTTTATAGTAGAGCACATCGTAAGCTTGCCTGATCGACTGGCAGATAAGATCGAGATCGGATAATTCGGTTTGATCGATCACGGCGACTTCCCTGCCTGCTGCCTCGGAAGTAATCGCATTGACCGCTTCGGTACTATGCTTATAAATCACGATAATGCTGACGGGATAACGGCCCCCCTCATACCCTTGATAGGCCCGGACGACATTTTCGAACCTTACATAGCAGTCCCACCAGGAAATTCTGATTTGCGGATTGAAAAATTCCGCCAGGATTTTTTGCGCTTCTACTTCAAAGGACGGGTGACGGGAGATGAAATGCTGCAAATTCGCCAGCCAGCCAGCGTAGCGGGCCTCATTGAATTCGGAAGGATGATGCACATGATAGGCAAGCGCGTTTTTGTTGAAAATAAACGAACCGCCTCCCTGCTCCAGCCTGTAGCCGAGCTCGCTGTCCTCCAGTCCCCAGCCCGCGAAACCGTCATTAAACATGCCGGCTCCGATCAGTCTCTCCCTTCTGACCGATATATTGCAGCTGAAGAACAGATGCCAGGCCGTTCGGAGCGCTCCGGCATTCTCGGAAAACCGCTCCATCAACCAAAACCGTTCATCTTCCTCGAAGGGCGGCAAGCTGCCTGCTTCAAAAAGCGCTTTTCCTCGCCCCCCAGCGATCGCTCCTTGCTCCAAATATCTTCTAAAGCCGATGACAAGCTTGTCCTCCGCAAATTTATGAACGCGCAAATGCTCGGCGACGAATCCCGGTCCGGGAATTTGATCCCCATCCAGAAAAATCACGATATCACCGCTTGCGCTCACAATGCCCTGATTACGGGAAACAGCTCTGCTCGATTCCACCGTGTCAGGGATGTATTTATAAGTCAGCGGGTAATTTACCGCCAATTGATGAATCATTTCCCCTGTGCCATCCGTTGACCCGTTATCGACGAGGATGACCTCGAAGCCGTCCCCCTCCTGCAGGTATTGGCGGGATAGGGAAATCAGGCAAGCTTCGATAATTTCTTGCTGATTATAGGCCAGTATGACAATGCTAGCCTTCATAAATTCTCCTTTCTCGGCTCGCACCCTGGGAACTTGCATCGTGGCCGAAAATGATAGGGCAAAGCCGATAACTCCTTTTTATTAAGGTCAATCTATGCGCAATGCCTATAGCAGTTCATTAATTAAGGCGGCAGCGCGTTCTGCGCCTCCGTAATTACGGGAAGCAATGCTGTCCCGTAATGTTCGCGCCTGCTCCAAAGCCCCCCCGCCGAGCATCGTATCCACCATTTCCGCCAGCCGCTGACCCGTCATCTCGTAAGGGCGGATCATACGGCCGCCGCCTATTTGCTGCAGCTGCCTAGCGTTGAATTCCCTTTCCGCCCAGGTAGGAATCATCAATGAAGGTGTGCCTGTCAATAGCGTCGTCATACAGCTCCCGTGCCCCCCGTGGTGTATCATAATATCGCTTCGCTCTGCCGCCATCACCCCGGATACGTAAGTCGCAAAGCTCACATTCGGAGGAATTTTCTCCTGATCCCCTTCCAGCGGATTAAAGCCCGTAGCGATCAATATTTCCGTAGAAGTATGACCCAGCGCATGGACCACTTCCCTGAAAATATGGCCGCCGCTCTCGACACCCCATTCCACAAGCCTGCTCGTATACACGAATACACGTCTCTTCCCTGCCATGCTCCTCTCCTCGGCCAGCCAGGACTGCGGCAAACCTGCCACGCTGTCATCCCTCCAGACGATCGGACCGACATATTCCAGGGGGATTGAGAGGACCCTTGGATCTACGGGATCAAATTCTGGGATGCTTGGCACAATTGCTAAGTCGCCGGCCAAGAAGGCCAGGACATTGTCGCTCTGTTCCAGTCCGTGCAAAGCAAGCGTTTCGTTTAGCGCCTCAGTGACAGCATTACCGGCATCAAAGGCATCACTTGCATGACCGGCGCCGTTCTCTATCGGTCTTGCCGCTGCCTCTGGGTTAAATGGCACGCCTCCGGGAAGGGAGCAGGACTGGTGGATGGAAACGAGCGGAATTCCAAGCTTGCGGGCAATGAAAGCGGCCGATAAACTGGAATCTGTGAGCACAAGATCCGGCTTAAAGGCTGACGTTACACCCAGCCTGGATTCAAGCTCGTTCTTCATATATACCGCGTCAGCATAACCCATCATCGCCAGAAATTGATGGAAATCCGCAAAATCGGGATCGAATGTCTGGCCCTTCGGCTCCGGAATAGGCGGAATCGGGATAGCTTCAAAGCCGAGCTCCTCCATGGCTGCACCCGCATTTCCCCAAATCGTAAAAGCGACCTCATGCCCCATGTCTCGAAGCTTGAGCGCGATGGGCAAGCAACGGTTGACTCTGCCCATTCCGGCCATCATGCCGATAAATATTCGTTTCTTCTTCAACAAGGCATTCCTCCATAGCTACATCAATTTGAGGATTTGGTCAATAACTCGGCGGCAATTTCGCTGGCCATCCAATGTCCCGATTTGCGCGAGGTCAGCAATTCATGTTTGGGACGTGCCCATAATCCAATATCGCCGCCATTAACGGAGAATATTTCACCGCTAAGTTCCCGGCATTGAGGCAGACTTAGCGCCACTGCCAGCTCGGCCGCCTCTTCAGGCGTTCCGATTCGCCAATAATCAGGGAGGCTTTGGCCCGCAGCCTCCGCATCCCGCCTCGCCCGCTCGACATACGGAGCCGACATGTCCGTCAAGGCCGCTGGAGCGATGGCATTGACGCTAATTCCGTAATCACTGAGCTCCAGCGCCAGCGTCCACGTCATACCGAGCAATCCGGCTTTGGCCGCGCTGTAGTTAAGCTGACCCGCCGTTCCGGTTAAGGCTGCTGTCGATGTCATGTTGATGATGCAGCCCTGTCTTCTCTCCCTCATGCCGGGCAGCGCGGCATGAATACAGGAGAAGGCTCCTTTCAAATGGGTGTTGATTACAGCATCCCAATCTTCTTCGCTAAGCTTGTGCGCCATTTTATCGCGGATAATTCCAGCGTTGTTCACCAGGATATCCACCTGGCCGAACTCCGCCATCGCCGCAGAGATGATCCGGGCCCCCCCCTTCATCGTATGGACTGATTCGGCGATGCCGATCGCGACGCCGCCGTTTTGGTGAATTTCCTCAACCACCTCGTTAACACGGCTTGCATCGGTACCGTTAACGACCACCCGGGCACCTTCTTGTGCCATTCTAAGGGCGATCGCCCGGCCGATACCGCGGCTGGAGCCGGTTATCACTGCAGTTTGCTGGTTAAGTTGCATGTTGTCGCCTCCTTTTTATTCGTATTTCTCCCATAACGTTGCGAGCCCCAGTCCGCCGCCGATACCAAGCGTCGTCATGCCCCTTGCAGCGTCCATGCTCCGCATTTCGCTGAACAGGCGCGTGACGAGAATGGCACCGGAGGCTCCGTAAGGATGACCCAGCGCGATAGCTCCGCCGCCGACATTGACGATGTCCTCCGGTATGCTCAGCTGCTGCAGAGAGGCCAGCACCTGCGAGGCAAAAGCTTCATTGAATTCCAGAATATCGAGATCACTTACCTTCAGGCTGTTTCTTGCGAGCAGCTTGCTTACTGCGGGTACAGGACCGATCCCTAAATAATTCGGATCAACGCCAGCTGCGGCCGAATCGACGAACTGAATGACAGGCTGCAAGCCTAATGAGCGGGCCATCTTTAGTGACATCAACAGGACGATCGCTGCACCGTCATTGACCGGACAAGCATTGCCCGCCGTTACCGTGCCGTCGGCATCGAATGCGGGCGGCAGAGCCGCAAGCTTCTCGAGCGTTGTGCCGGGGCGCGGACATTCATCCGTATCGATGATTTTTGCTTCCCGGTCTGCTGTAATGGTGATTGGCACGATTTCGCGTTGAAAGCGCCCGCTGCGGATCGAGTCCACAGCCTTTTTTTGGCTATGAAGCGCATACAAATCCTGCTGCTCCCTGGTGATCCCGTAGAGTTCAGCGACATTGTTTGCGGCCTTGCCCATGTCCGGATCACCGATACAATCAGGCGAGAACCTTGCGCGGCCCATAATAGCAGGAAATCCCCGGCCATATAATGAAAGAGGTTTATCGATCTTCCACGGCGCTCGGCTTGTGCTCTCCACACCGCCCGCCAAATAGATCTCGCCTGCTCCAGCCTGAATCAGCCGCGCCGCCAGATGGATCGCTTCGAGACCCGAACCGCACTGACGATCGACCGTAACTCCTGGAACCTCCACCGGGAGTCCGGCGGTCAAAGCGGACAATCTGGCGATATTGCCGCCAGGGCCAACTGCATTGCCGAGGATTACGTCATCGATATCCCCAGGGTTCACGGAGGTTTCGCCCAGAATAGCTCGAATCACCTCTGCGGCGAGCACCTCGGGCGGAATCTCCCTGAACATTCCTCCATATTTGCCGATGGCCGTTCGTTTGGCAGCTACAATCACAGGAATGGACATACTCACACCACCCTTCCGGCCAGCCAATCATGGATGGACGCGCGTGATATTTTGCCGCTGTTCGTGTAAGGGAAAGATTCGACCCGCAAAATTTCCTTCGGGCATTTATAGCTGGCCAGCCGCTTGCGGCAGTGCGCCATAATATCCTGATCGCTGATGACCGCGTCTTGTTTTGCTTTCACGAGAGCCACAACCTTTTGCCCCCAGTAGGCGTCAGGCAATCCAGCTACAATGGCCTCCTCGATTTCCTCCAACGACAGCAAAATTTTCTCGATCTCTTCGGGGTAAATGTTAAGCCCTCCGCTGATGATCATATTGTTGCTTCTGCCCACCATATAGAGAAAGCCTTCTGAGTCCCTCATCGCCAGATCTCCTACCGTTGCCCATTCTCCATGGATAACCTGCTTCGTTTCGTCTGCATTATTGAAGTAGCCGGAGAAAATCATGCTGCTTCTGATATAAATCTGTCCCACTTCGCCTGCCCCTGCTTCTGTACCGTCAGGCTTACGCAAGGACACCTCCACTCCGTTAAACGGCTTGCCGATCGAGTCCGGTCTAGCTTCGTTGCCTGCCGGATCCAGCACCGTGACGAAGCTGAGCTCGGAAGCGCCATAGAATTCGTAAATGCCTGCCTGAGGAAAGACCTCCCCTGCCTTCACCTTCGATTCCGGTGTCCACTTGTCTCCCGTCGTAATTAATGATTTTACTTGCGGCGCAGCAAAAACAGGGGTTTGCGAGATCGCTTCATGGTACAGCGCTTCGAATATCGTTGGAACGAGATAAATATGGGTAATGGGACAGTCTTCCAGCATAGCCAGCGCCGGCGCGGCCTTGAATTTTCGCGGGAGATAGAAGGTTCCGCCAAGATACAAGGTTTGAATCGCCGCATAAATCGTCAAAGAGTGAACTAGCGGCCCGGTACCGAGAACATGGTCGGCTTCGCTTAAGCCAAATGCCTCCTTGGCCTGAGCGAAGCTCTCCATCCATGAATGCTGAGCACGGAGAAAGCCTTTCGGCATTCCGGTGGTTCCTGAAGTAAACCCCATATAGAATATGCTGTCCAGGGTTGAGTTACGGGGAAATCGGTACCCGGTTGAACCAGTTCTGGCGGCAGTCGCATTGCCTTCACAGCTATGGTTCCTAATTTCCTCCGGTACTGCGGAATCGCTGTCGATGACGATCAGCTTCGTCGTATCAGGAACACTGGCCAAGCGAGGCAGCAAATCGATGCCAACAACCAAAATAGCCGGCCTGCACTCCTCTAAAATCGCTTCGATATTTGCATCGGCCCATTTCGGATCGAATAGCGCTGAGCATAACCCGAGCTTTGCCGCAGCCAAAAAATATTGCACGAACTCCACGCTGTTATGCAGCAAGAAGCCGACAAGCGTATGCCCAGCTTGATCAAAGCTATTCTCAAAGGCCATAAGTTCGCAAGCCGCCTCGTTGATGGCCTTGTCAAGCTCCTGGTATGTCAACCGGCGGTGATCGACGACGAGCGCAGTTTTCTTCGGTTGTCCGTCGGCGTGTGCTTGAACGGCCTCCGTAATCAGCATAAGGATCACCTTCTCTGCAGAATGTTTGGTAAAGACATCTAACGGGTATCCAGTCGAACAGGACTGGCAATCACATGTCCGTTCTTAACCAGATACAGTCCCTTCGCAGACATGCGTATGTTAGGCAGATGGGAAGCGGTCAGAAAAAGCAGCGTATAGGCAGGATCGCGAAACCGATAGCCGTGTTCCTTCATTCGATGCGCAAAAAGCCCGAGGGATTCGCTGATCTCTTTTATGTTCCCGGCGCTCATTATGCCGCCTAACGGAAGGGGGATATGCAGCTTCTCCCCGTTGATGAAATAAGCCAGTATCCCGTCGCCACGCTTGTTCAGCTCCTGCAATATGTCGCATATCCCCTTTTCACTCCTGCCGATCAGCAAAGTATCGCCAGATGCGCTATAAGTGCTCGCCAGCGCCGTAACCCCAGAAGCAAAGCCTTTTATACGGGTATGAAGTGTCCACTTCCCTTTTGAGTCAAGCAGCGTCATGAAGCTCTCCTCGGCCTCCAGCGGTTCACCAGCAATAAATTCGTATGGCTTCGTAATGACATCGTTGACAAGCTCAATACCTGTGCTGCCTTGTTCACGGACCTGTCCCGGGACCAGCTCGGCAGGCACTCTTGGGGGCGGAAAATAGGAATGTAGCCAGCTTGCGACCGCAGCTTCATCGGCTGGCTGCATGTCTTCCCGGTCCCAGATGCGCCATGTCCCCTGCTGCATAACGTGGAGCGGAGCCGGCTCGTTCAGCGAGTCCAGAACGTTGAAGCTGGCAAGCCTGCCGGGGGCAATGCCGCCCAGATCTTCATCGAGCCCATAGTACGTCGCCGGATTCAGGGTAGCCAGCCTGTAAGCTTCAGCGGCGGATAAGCCGGCTTCCATGCACAGCTTGATCATGGCGGGAATGCTGTGCTCCTCCGTAAAATGCGGCGAAGGGCCGTCGCTCGTAAGCATAACGCGGCTCAAATTAAAACGCGGATCGCCGGCCAGGCCAGCCAAAATATCCGGCAGATCCGGGCGTATGGAAGAATATCTGAGGCTGGCGTATAGCCCGAGCCTTAATCTCTTTAGCACATCGTCGGCATTTAGAGACTCGTGATCCGCTCCGATACCCGCCGCCGCGATCCCGCTGATTTTTTCATAGGAGACGCCTGGCAGATGACCTTCTACTCGCAAACACGCCCTCTTTAACAGATGCAGCCGTTCCAGCAGCTCCTCATCCCCCTGAAGAAGCTGAAACCATTCCGTAATTTCACCGCCTTGAATGACAAGCGGATGAGCAAGCCACGTTTTGAGCAAATCCCGGTCGCCAGCCTGCACTTGATCAAAATTACACCACCACAAAAACATATGGCTGCTAATCTGGTCTAATTCCTCAATAAACGAGATCGCCCGCTCGCCAAGGAGCATAAGCAGGGACAAGTTATCGTTAATCGATAACACGGACCCTTGACGGAGCTGGCTAACGCCCCATGTGAACGGGTTGTACATTTGACAGGGATGCGCATGAGGCTCAATATAACCGGGAACGACGATTTGCCTCTGCTCCAGTTCAATGATTTGCGTATTCGGCGATACTGCAAATTCCTTGTCTCCGACGTAGGCGATCCGGTTGCCGGAAACGTAAATATGACCCCTTTCAACTTGTCCCGTGTATACGTTGAGATAGGCTGCATTCTTCAACCAAACATCCGGAGGTTTGCGGCCAAGGGATACGGCAATAAGGTCGCGGTATGCTTCAAGAGTGCATGGATATATTCGCATCGTTCCTCCTCACATTCTGAGCGCGATCAGCACGGACATAAATAGTCCCGACACGAGTAGCGCTTTGAAGTCGATGGCTTGCAAAGCAAGTGTTCTTAGCTGTGTGCGCTGCATTCCTGGCTGATAACCCCGGGCTTCAATCGCCTGGGAGGCACTTTCGGCTTTCTGAAACGCCAGCATCAGGACGGGTACAATAATCGGGATAAAGTTCAGCAATCTTTTGACTATGTTGCCGGAAGCGAAATCAACGCCCCTGGCTCTTTGGGCTTTCATAATTTTGTCGGTTTCCTGCAGGAGAATCGGAATAAAACGGATCGTTAAAGTCATCATCATGGCGATTTCCTGTGTCGGCACTCCTATTCTGCGCAGCGGTGACAGCAGTGTTTCAATGGCGCTGGTTAAATCACTCAGCTTCGTCGTTAACGTCAGCAAGGTGGCCATAGCTAACAGTAAAATGATGCGTACAGCAATCGCAATCGCCTTAAGCACGCCTTGCTCATAGATGGACACAGAGCCAAGTTGAATCAGCACCTCTCCGCCCTGCGTCAAGAAAATATGAAAGACCGAAGTAATGATCACAATCAGCCATACCGGCTTTAATCCTCTGATGATGTAGGTGGGCGGTATTTTGGAAATGGCAATGGCGGCCGCGACCATTAGCGCCAGCAGAACGTAAGAGACAAGCGTCGTGAGGAGCAGCGCCGAAATCATGAAGGCCATGACGATCAACAGCTTCGTTCGCGGATCGAGCTCATGGACCAGCGATTTCTTATCAATGTATTGGCCAAATATCAAATGCTGGGTCAAGGCCATGCTTCAGACCCCTCCTTTTCCGCTGGCGATAAGGAAATGATCGGCGAGCTGCGCCAGAATCGCTTCCTTCTTCACGGACTCAACCATTATAGGGGTGTACAGCTTGGCGTTTAATTGCTCGACGAGGGACAGCGCCAGCGGGAGCTTTAGTCCTAACGCCTCAATTTCCTGCCGATAATACGTAAAGAGGGTAAGCGGATCTGTTTTGAGTTTGACTTTACCACTCTCGAAAACGATGACGTCTTCAGCGTACTCGGCCAATAGGTCCATATCATGGGTTACAATGACCAGCGTGCGCTGCTTCTCCTTGCGCCAGCTGAGAAACAGCTCCATAAGCGACTTTTTGCCCTCGGTATCCAAACCTACCGTAGGCTCATCCAGAATAAGCACGGAAGGCTCCATTACCAGCACTCCGGCAATTGCAGCTCTCCTCTTCTCCCCGCCGCTTAGCTCAAATGGCGACCGATCTCCGAAAGATTCGTCCAGACCAACCAGCCTAAGCGCCTCCAGCGCCTTGGCTCGGATCAGATCCTGCGGCCAGCCTAACTGGTTGGGACCAAAGGAAACATCCTTTAGAACGGTCTCCTCAAACAACTGGTGCTCCGGCATTTGAAATACGATGCCCACTTTGTCAAAGAGAACGGGCTTCCTTTTGCTGCCGCTCCTGATGATGGTGTCGCCAACGTGAATGCTTCCCCGCGTCGGGTACAGCAGTCCATTAAGATGTTGGACGAAGGTAGATTTGCCAGAGCCCGTCCTTCCTACTACAGCGGTAATTTTATTGCTGTCCAGCTTCAAATTGAGTCCGCGCAGCACTTCGTTCTCGAGCGGCGTTCCAGCGTTATAGGAGTAAAATACGTCATTTAATGTAATTTCCATAATCCATCCACCAAATCTTCCATACAAAATAGGTTGCGCGGGAGCGGAATCCCTTTGCTTCGCAAAGCGTCCCTTACGTTTACAGCGAAAGGAGCCGCCAAGCCGGGAATCGACAGATAGTCCTCCTCGAACAGCTTGCCCGGCGGACCGTCGTACCGGATACATCCATGATCCAGAACGATCAGTCTAGATGCCTCGGCCAGTTCCTCCATATCATGAGTGATTGAAATGATTGTGATCCCCTTCCGATTCAGTTCCCTGATGAGGCCCAGCACCTGCTGTTTGCCTTCCGGATCAAGCATTGAAGTCGACTCGTCGAATATAATTACATCCGGCTCTACAGCCAGAATTCCGGCAATCGCTATTCTCTGTTTCTGACCGCCCGATAAGGAATCGACATCAGCATGGATGTTATCCAGCATGCCTACGCGTTCCAATACGAGCTTCACTTTCGTGGCAATCTCTTCCGGGGACAAGCAGAGATTCTGCAGGCCAAAAGCAACATCTTCATACACGGTAGAAGCAACGATCTGATTTTCGGGATTCTGGAAGACAATCCCGATTTTTTGTCGTATCGTTCCCAGTTCCCGTTCATTGCTGGTCCGGTACTCCTTATATCGAACCTCTCCCTCCGTAGGCAGCAGCAGCCCGTTGATCAGCTTGGCTGCCGTGGATTTCCCAGTGCCGTTTGTTCCTGCGATAATCACATATTCACCGGGTGAAATCGTAAAGGATATATCGCTGAGAACGCAGTCCTGCTGGGGATACTGGAATGAGACGCCCGAAAAATGAATCATGGCAAGACCTCCAATTGATGTTAGTAGTGCAGAAGCAATGGAAATGTTTGGTTGAAAAAAGGTTTGCCAAGTGGAGGCAAACCTTACGTATTCGCAATGGTAGGGAGATTTAAGCTTTGTGTGAGCGGCTGTTCGCCTGGCGGAGCATAACTGAACTTACCTTCAGCATTCTGATTGCAATTAGTGAAGAGACAACGACCTTCAGCAGATCGCCAGGGATGAAGGTGATGTTGCCAATAATGGCTTTCCCAAGCGGTACATCCGTCATGAAGGACATGTAAGGGATGCCGACGGCATAAATGATCAGGATTCCGCCAACCACATTGATCAATATCAATTTCCAGAGGTTGATGCGTGCACCCATGCGCTGCACCATGTATCCAATCAAAAATGCAGCGATCGGCCAGCTTAAGAAGTAACCTCCGGTTGGACTGGCCAGGACGGACAAGCCTCCTCTTCCACCGGACAATAGAGGCGCTCCTGCGAGGACGATGATTGCGAAGATAAGCAGACTTAATCCTCCTAGTCTAGCGCCTAAAATACTTCCGGCCAACATGACTCCCAACGTTTGAACTGTAATCGGCACGGGGATGAACGGGAGCGGAATAGGAGGCAATAAACCTAAAACAGCCATGACTGCAGCAAATAAAGCCACATACATCATATCTTTGATTTTCATAAATCGGCCCCCTACTATTCGATTTTCATTTAATAGATTCAATATTGACACAATAATGACATAATATTTTTTTCATGTCAATAATTAACTTTTTAAGACAAAAAAACAAATAGCGCCTCACTTGGCAGTGAGACGCTATGCTTGACTCGGCTTTATTTTAAGCGTGGAAATTCTGGCCGTCGGTGACTTCCTGAACGTAACCGGCTCGAATGACGAAATCGCCGAAATGCTCGCCTTCTTGGCGATCTTTGGAGTAATGAGTAATGATCGGCTGTAAGGATTCCAGAATTTCAGCCTCGCCGATATTTTCTTTGTACAATTTATTCAAGCGGTTCCCAGAGAACCCTCCGCCAAGATACATATTGTACTTGCCTGGCGCTTTGCCGATAAAGGCGATTTCAGCAAGCATCGGTCTGGCACAGCCGTTCGGGCAGCCTGTCATCCGAATGACGATATCTTCCTCCTGCAGACCGGACTCCTCCAGCATTGGTTCGATCTTGTCGAGCAATGTCGGCAAATAACGCTCTGACTCAGCCATAGCGAGGCCGCAGGTCGGGAACGCCACGCAGGCCATGGAGTTTCTACGCAGCGCAGAATAATGCAGGCCGTCGGTAAGTCCATACTGCTGAATCAAGCCTTCGATTTTTTTCTTCTTCTGGCTGCTGACGTTTGCGATGATCAAGTTCTGGTTCGGTGTAAGCCGGAAATCCCCGGTATGAACCTTGGCGATTTCCCGCAGGCCCGTCATCAGCTTGTAATCCGCTTCATCCTTGATTCTTCCGTTCTGAATAAATAGCGTAAAATGCCATTTGTTGTTACTGCCCTTCACCCATCCGTAACGATCGCCGTTATGCTCGAAGTGAAAAGGCTTTGCCTCCTGCAGGCTCCATCCCAGGCGAGTTGTCAGTTCCTGAACGAACCAATCGATACCACGGTCATCAATCGTATATTTGAAACGCGCATGCTTCCGGACGGAACGGTCTCCGTAGTCTCGCTGTATCGTGACGGTCTTCTCCGCCACATCGATGATTTGCTCCGGCAAGCAGAAGCCGATTACTTTGGATACCTGCGGATAAGTTTTCACATCACCGTGGGACATTCCCATACCACCGCCCACCGTAACATTGAAGCCTTTTAGCTGTCCGTCCTCAATTATTGCAATGAAGCCCAAATCCTGCGAGAAAACGTCGACATCATTCGACGGCGGGACGGCTAGGCCGATTTTGAACTTCCGCGGCAAATAGACGCGTCCATAGATAGGCTCCTGCTCGGCTTGATCATTGCTATCGATGACCTTCTCGCCGTCCAGCCAAATCTCATGGTACGCCTTCGTTTGCGGATCAAGGTGGTCGCTTACTTTGCTGGCCCAATGATATACCTCGGAATGGATTTCCGATTGGTACGGATTCGGGTTGCACATCACGTTACGGTTCACATCACCGCAAGCGGCCAAGGTGCTCAGCATGGCTTCATTTACTTCCTGGATTGTCTTCTTCAAGTTCCACTTGATGACCCCGTGAAGCTGGAACGATTGCCGCGTCGTCAAGCGGATCGTTCCATTTGCGTACTTCTGCGATACGCTGTCCATCATGAGCCATTGCTCCGGCGTTACGACGCCGCCTGCGGCACGCACCCGCAGCATGAATTGATAGGCCGGCTCCAGCTTCTGCTTCTGACGCTCGTTCCGCAAATCCCGATCGTCCTGCATATAGCTGCCATGGAATTTCATCAGCCGGTTATCATCCTCCGGTATGGATCCGGTTATCGGATCCTGGAGCGTCTCTTCCAGGCTTCCGCGCAAATAATTACTTCTTATCTTAATATCTTCAACGTCGCTATGCGGCGCGCTGTTCGGCGACATTAAATTGTTGTCTGACATATTGGCAATTCTCCTCTCGTAATCTCCAGGATTCCCCGCTTAATATACATCCCGTTGATAACGTTTCTCCTGCTGCATCCGCGTCAAATACTCTGCAGCTTCCTCCGGGCTAAGACCGCCCTCTTGTTCAAGAATAGCAGCCAAGGCGGCATGCACGTCATGGGCCATCTTCTTCTCGTCCCCGCATACATACACCACCGCGCCTTCCTGCAGCCACTTGTAGAGCTCTTTGCTCTTCTCGAGCATCCGGTGCTGGACGTAGACCTTCTTGTCGGTATCCCGGGAGAACGCAACATCCATTCGGGTCAGTACGCCGTCTTTAAGCCAGCGCTGCCACTCCACCTGATACAGGAAGTCCGTTGAAAAATGCTGATCTCCATAGAACAGCCACGACTTTCCTTCCGCCCCCGTCTCTTCCCGTTCGCCTAGAAAAGCCCGGAAAGGCGCAACTCCCGTTCCCGGCCCGATCATAATGATCGGAGTATCAGGATTCTCCGGCAGCTTAAAGCTTGGGTTATGCTGAACGAATACCGGCAAAGTATCCCCCGGCTCTACCCGCTCTGCAAGCTGAACTGAACAAACCCCGTAACGGTTGCGGCCATGCGCTTCATAACGGACGGTGCGGACGGTGAGATGCACCTCGTCCGGATATGCTTTCGGACTGCTGGCAATGGAGTACAGGCGTGCAGGAATTTTCCGCAGAATCGACACGAACTGGCTGGCGCTTACTCCCGCAAAAGAGAAGTCCGTAACCAGATCGAGCAGATCGCGTTCAGCCAGATAGGCTCGAAGCTCCTGTTCACGCCCGGCTTCAAACAGTTGCTTCAGCTCTCCGCTTGTGCTTAGCTGCGCAGCTTGCTCCAGCAGGGGTTTAGTCAATACCGTAATTTCATAATAGCGGCGCAGGGCATCCCGAAGGGTCCGCTGTTCTCCGTTCTTATTTACTGTGATCGTTTCCTCGCCGTTCCAGCCCATAGCCGCGATCAGCTCCTCGACCAGCTGCGGATGATTCTCCGGATAAATGCCCAGGCTGTCTCCCGGTTCATACTGAAGGTTCGAGCCTTCCAGCGATAGCTCGATATGGCGGGTCTCCCGATCCGAGCCGCGGCCGTTCAAATTCAGGTTCTCCAGCACTTCCGCGGAAAACGGGTTGCTTCTCGAATATTCGGACTCCGTGCCGCTGACTGCGGCCGCAGGAGCTGTGCTGCTGACCGAAGCGCCGGATGCTGATAGCTTGCCGAGCGCTTCGAGGACATTCCCCATCCATTCTGCGGCGGATTCATCGAAATCAACATCGCAATCCACACGCGGAGATATCCGTTCGCCGCCAAGCTCCTCCAGGCGTTTATCGAAATCTTTCCCCGTCTGGCAGAAGAATTCATAGGATGTATCTCCAAGCGCAAGGACGGAATAACGCAGTCCTTCGAGCTTCGGAGCCCGCTTGCTGTGAAGGAATTCATAGAAGGCGATAGCGCTGTCCGGCGGTTCTCCCTCGCCATGTGTACTTACGACAATAAACAGGTTCTCAATTTTCTTCAGTGTATTTGGCTTGAAATCGCTCATCGACGCCAAAGTGACCTGGAAGCTCTGTTCCTCCAGCTTCTTCGACAGCTTTCCAGCCAGATTATGACTGTTCCCCGTCTGCGAGCCATAGAGCACAGTCACTTCCTTGGAAATGGCCGGTTCTGCGGCCGCAACTGCCTGAACGAGATTAGCTGCAGCGGTAGGCGCACCGGCTCCTTGCAATGCGATCAAATATCCGCTTAGCCAAATACGCTGATGATCGTTTAGCGTAGGAAGAAGGCGATTGAGCAGCTCCGCCTGCTCTTGACTAAATGGGCTGTTACTCACTTGTAGTTCCAACAATATCCACCTCACGCAGCATACATAGAATTTAAATTAATTCCTAGTATTACTATCTAATTTATCATTTAATAAAACTTATCATAGCGTGTGCTGGTGGTCAATTAGAATGATCTTATATCTTTGATTAGGAAAACTAATAATTGCAAACCCGCCGCCCGTTAAAGCAAAAAAGACCCCGCGCCAAGGGCGCAGAGTCTTTAAACGTGGGAAGCGGTAGCTTCAAGTCATTTTCAATTTATGGCGCAACCCATCATGGCGCTCCCCCTATGGGGTTACCATTTATGGCGCAGCCGCCTTCCAATAGCTAGGGTGCCTTGCCAGAGAACAATCGACGCAAGATCGATTTTCTCTTCCTTTTGAGAGAGTACATGGTAAATCAACTACCTTTCGGAATACAGGATTCTGCCGTTCCGTCTGTTCATTGATTATGGCCACTTCCCACTTGTTCATTATTACCCGCTCTACGCAGGGATGAATCAAATTCCCGTATAAATGAGAATTGCATCGCGAAGGAACTGTGCCGTACCGGACTGTTCTGCATCATAATAAGCGGTGAACCGCTCATCGTCCACGTACATCTGCGCCAGCCCGGCATGAGCTTCTGCGCTGTATTCATTCCAAGAATAGCACAGCCACTGCTTGTGCAGATCCGCCGCCCGCTGAGCAATTTCGCTAGCTGGATCGCCGGTTCTAAATGCTTCGGCCAACGTCCGCTTGAACTCTTCCTCTAAGTGCGTCATTTTTTCGTATTGCTCCTCCGTCATCCCGCGAAATTTCAAGTTGGACTGGTCAACCTTTTCATTCCCGTATTTTTCACGGATTTCCCTGCCGAATTTCTGCTCGTTATCGTCGATCAATTGCTGTTTGAACCCTTCAAACTTCTCTTTATCCGTCATGCTTATTCTCCCTTCATGCATAGCAATCGTCTTATCCACATTTCCAATCAGGACATCCAATTGCCTTCTTCTGTCAAGGAGCTGTTCCCGGTGCTGCTTAAGCGCCAAAACGCTGTTAAAACTGGGCGAGGTGATGATCGCTTTGATCTGCTCCAGTGAAATGCCCAGCTCACGGTAGAACAAAATTTGCTGCAGCAGATCTACTTCTGCTTGGCCGTAGATGCGATAACCGGACGAGTTGATTCTTGCCGGCTTAAGAAGTTCAATCTCGTCATAGTAGCGAAGCGTTCTCGTGCTGACTCCGGCTAGCCGGGCCAGCTTCTGTATGGTATATTCCATGGGATCACCTCCTGACAACATCACTGTACACCTTTACGTAGCGAGAAGGTCAACACTTATATTTTTAAAATATATAAAAGACCTGCGAATGACAACACGTGCATGTCATTCGCAGGCCGTAACAGGCTAAACGATTAATATTGCGTATTTCCGGACTGGCTTGTGTTGCCGGATGCAAAGCCTTTAAATAAGGTAGGAACACTAGAATATCTCGTATTCGTGATTTTCCCGGTTGATGTGCTGCTGTCTGTACGCAGAATCGAATCTTTTACCTTGGAAATGTCGCAGTTGTCTACGTTCATCACAACTTTAAAAGTGGTACCGCCATTTTGCCGCACAAGCTTGCCGATATCGTTCGCTTTGAAATTCTTAATGTTGATCGTTCCAGCCGCATTCATTTGAAATACTTTGTCGTACGCCTTGTAAGCGCCTCCACCATTAATGTTAACGGTTCCAGAAGATTTGAGAGTAAGTGCATCTTCACCTACATCCGCCCATGTTACGTTGTTGATGTTGCAGTTTCCATAACAGTGAACTCCATCAGCGCCCGGCGCCCCGATAATGACGTTCGTCAGCGTGGCGTTCGCCTCCAGGCGGAAAATCGGCTTCTGATTCTCAGCCTGGCTGCCGTCGCCTAAGGTTTTCGGGTTGGCAACATAAGTTTGGCCTTTACCGTCAAACGTCGTTCCTGCCTTAACGATAATTGTAGAGTCTACCGTAATGGACGCTGCGGATGCATGGAGCGCACCGAATAGTGTCATCACTAACGATAGGGCGAGAAAAAAACTAACTTTCTTCTTCATACAAATCATCCTCCCGATATGGTGTGGAGAGTTTATGCACACGTCTGCAATTTTTAACAAATTTGTGAACATTTTCTCTCAACCACAGATTAGTGGAGGATGATTCGCAAATCAATAGGACTTTTGTATCATATTTACATCTTTGTTAATTTATAGAAATCTTATTTCAGGTTTTTCTATACCATTTTAACATACTTTCTTGCGGTGCAAAGCCTGGCAGGCTCAAAAATTTCAAAGGACCTCATAAATGGCTCCTGCCTGTTTTCCATGGTCCTGTTCCAGTTCGATTAAACGCGCCTTCATGTCCAGCCCGCCGCGATACCCCGTAAGGGCTCCATTTCTGCCTATGACACGGTGGCATGGAATGACGATCAATAACGGATTTGCCCCAATCGCGGCCCCGACAGCCCGTACAGCGGACGGTTTAGAGATTTTGCGGGCAATACCTGTATAGGATTCCGTACAGCCATAAGGGATTTCGGCGAGCGCTTTCCAGACCATCCGTTGAAACTCAGTCCCGGGAGCGTCCAATGGAAGGTTGAAGCATTCGAGCTCTCCCCGCAAATATCGACTCAATTCCTCCGCATAGGGACGCATTCTCGCTTCGTCCTCCCTCAAGCCGCAGCCGGGGAATCTCCGGTTTGCCCAAGCCGACAGCTCCGCATACGGCTGGTCATGAGAACCGACATAGCACAGTCCCCGGGTTGTTGCGGCAATATGAATGCTCCAATGATCCATCTGCAGCAATGCCCAGTATAATGGAGCTTCCGTTAACACTGTCATAATAATGAACCTCCTGTTCTATTCACGCACGCATTCGCGGTATTCTGACGGGGTCTGTCCCGTCGCTTTTTTAAAAAGGGTGATAAAATAAGAAGTGCTGCCGATACCAACAGTCTCGGCAATTTCAGCTATCGCTTTGTCGGTTGTGCGCAAATATTTTGTCGCCGTGTTCAATCTCCTTTGCTGCAGATACAGAGCTGGCGTCACCCCTTTAATTCGCTTAAAGGTGCGATGCAGATGATATGGGCTGCCATGGCACATTTCAGCCAAAATATCCAGGGTGAGCTTCTCCCGGTAGTGGGCATCCATATACCCCGCAATCTGCTCCACCCATTCAGCGTCTGGAAGCCGGCCATGAGCAGGCTTGCATCTTTTGCAGGGGCGAAAATTCGCGGATAAAGCCTCCTCCGCATTGGCAAATATTCGGACATGCTCCCTCTTTGGCGGGCGGGATTTGCAGGAAGGCCGGCAGAAAATCCCCGTCGATTGCACAGCGTAAATAAATTGGTTGTCGTAAATCGCATTATTCCCTACGATCGCTTGCCATAATTCTTCGGTTAACTGCTGGCCTTGTTTTCTCATATTGCTTCGCCTCCATAAACCAGTATAACTCCAGATTCGCCGAATTGAACGTATTTCCGAATGTAAAAGCAAGATATCGAAACTGCTAAACCAGCTTTCATGTTACAACTAGAATGAGCTCTAATCAGCCGGAATGGAGGAATAACTTTGGATGCAAGCACAGAGATGAACCTGATGATAGACGTTCCCGAGCCATTTAGCTTTGCGCAAAATTTGGCTTACTTATTAAGATCGCCCAATGAATGCCTATATCAGATCCGGGACGGACGGGTCAGCAGGGCAATCACCATTAAGGAACACATATCGATCATAGAAATCAGTGCTCACGGGGACAGTTCACTAAAAGTAACTATTAAAGGCGGCACTGCGCCCATCAGTCCATGGCTGCAATCGGAAGTCGCGAAATACGTCAGAGAATGGTTCGACATGGATCGAGAGCTTCTTCCCTTTTATGAGATGGCCAGAGAGGATCGGCTTCTGACGCAAGCGGTCTCTTCTTTTTATGGATTGCGGGTGATCGGCATCCCCGATTTGTTCGAAGCGGTAAGCTGGGGAATTCTCGGACAGCAAATCAGTCTGGGTTATGCCTATACGTTGAAAAGACGGCTTGTTGAGCGTTTTGGCAAACAAGTAAGTGTTGATAGAGAGCAGTATTGGCTCTTCCCTTCCGCAGCCGACATCGCCGGGCTAACGGTCGAAGATTTAAGCGGGCTGCGAATGACCGTCAAAAAATGCGAGTACCTTATCGGTGCAGCCCGGCAAATTGCCGAAGGGGAATTGACGAAAGACAAGCTGTTGAATGCCGGCAGTTTGAAGGCGGCGGAGCAGATGCTTGTTTCCATTCGCGGCATCGGGCCATGGACAGCTAATTATGTGCTAATGCGCTGTCTGCGGATGCCTTCGGCCTTTCCGATCGATGATGTCGGACTGCATAACGCAATTAAGCATGTAACGGGCAGCGACCGCAAGCCGACAAAGCAGGAAATCCGCACACTGGCCGCGCCGTGGACCAATTGGGAGGCATATGCGACGTTCTACTTATGGAGATTCCTGTACTGAGCATGCCGCTAATTGGAGCAAAACATGATAAAATAGAATGGAATAAACAATAAAGGCGGAGAAAATATATGGTGCATTCGTTTCTGATCGAACCGGATACGTATACGGCCTTCTCGGACGAAGCAGAGCTCATCGATAAGTGCAAGGAATGGGGCCTGCTATCCGACAAAGCGGCTAAAATCAAAACTTTCTACTATAAAGGCCATGGATTAAATGAAGCATGCAGCATTATCGGCTATGTCGATCATATTACGGCTGTCATCGAATTAGCGAACCATCACATGCATTGTATCCATCCTTCCTATCTGAAGGAAATGCAGGCCGCCAGCTATGGCATTAAAGCCGGAGACGCGGCGGAAGCGCCGAACGATAAGGGCAATGAAACAGGCTCGTCTAAGGCAGCCAATGCGGAAGCGGAACACGAAGCTAAAAATGAAGCTACCGCCGCTCCAGCGCAGGAGAAAGCGATCCCAGCCGACAATACGGACGATAAATTGCCGGCTGCGGCTGAAGAGGCCCCTAAAACCAGCAGTAAAAAAGCTAAAAAAACCAAGCTGGAGCTTCCGGAGGGCAAAGTGAAAATGGTGGCTACTGTCAAGGAGTTTACGACCATCCCCAATCACTTCTCCGATAACGACGACGAGGTCGTCATCTATGAGAATGCGAATGTCATTGAGCCTGAAATCGAAATCGGGGACGCTTGGTCAAGCCATAGCGCAACCATGAAGAAGACCGGACTAGACATTGGAGATACCATTACCTTCGAGGCTAAAATCGTGGCCAAGAAACTGGCCAAGCATCCTGTACGGCATAAGCTCAACAACGTCGCCAAAATCGAAAAGCAGGAAGCTTAAGCCAAAGCCTGCACGCTCAAAAAGCCGACTCACTCTTGCGAAGAATCGGCCTTTTGAGCTTCTTTTATCCATATTGCTACCGTTTCTATGAACTCAGGGCATCACAAGGCGGTTATGGCTTACTTTCCAAATCGCGCACAATATCCAGCAATGTAACCTTCTGAAGGGTGCTCTCCATCGCCTTCTGAGCTTCAGCAAAAACAGGTTCGATTGTCGACTGAATGTTGCGTCCTACCGGACAATTATCGTTCGTCTTGTCATGAACCGCAAACAGGCCATTCTCATCCACAGCATGGACAGCCTGGTAAATGTCCAGCAGCGTAATATCGTCTGCTTCCTTTGCCAGCTTCGAGCCGGCAACGCCCGGCCTTGCTTCTACGAGGCCTGCTTTGTTTAACATCCCTGTAATGCGCCGAATTACCACCGGGTTGGTGTTCACGCTGTCCGAAATATACTCGGACGTATTCACGCCTCCCCGGTTCGTTTCCAGCACGGTCAATATATGAATAGCGACGGCGAATCGTGAACTGATCGTCATACATATCCCTCCCGCCTATACTGTAACAAGTGTAGTTACACTAGTGCCGGATTGTCAATAGGAGGTCGGAGGCCTGAGACTAATTTGCTTTATCTTCCTTCAAACAAATTGCCCAGACCGCCTAAAATACTGCCTTCATCCTTTCGTCCCGAGAAGCGGGCCGCCGAGAGCACGCGATCGGCCATACGGCTGAACGGCAAGGACTGCACCCACACTTTGCCCGGTCCGCGCAGCGTAGCAAAGAATAGCCCTTCCCCGCCAAACAAGGCTGACTTGACTCCCTTCACGAACTCGATGTTATAATCGACTCCGGCCGTCATCGCAACCAGACAGCCTGTATCGAGGCGCAGCACTTCGCCCGGCGCGAGGTTTTTCTCCAGAACGAGACCGCCGGAGTGGACGAACGCCAGCCCGTCTCCTTCAATTTTCTGCATAATAAAGCCCTCGCCCCCGAAGAAGCCAGTGCCGAGCCGGCGCTGAAACTCAATACCTACCGATACGCCCTTGGCAGCACAGAGAAAGGAATCCTTTTGGCAAATAATTCTCCCGCCCAGCATCTGAAGATCGAGCGGAATAATTTTGCCCGGATAGGGAGATGCGAAGGTGACACTTTGTCTGTTATAGCCCTCGTTCGAAAAGACGGTCATGAACAAGCCTTCCCCGGTTAGAAGCCGTTTGCCCGCTCCCATCAGCTTACCGACCAGCCCGCCGCCATTGTCGCTGCCATCGCCAAAAATCGTCTCCATCCGAATGTCCTGATCCATCATCATGAAGCTTCCTGCTTCGGCGACTACGCTCTCCCCCTGATCCAGCTGAATTTCGACGCACTGCATTTCGTTGCCATAAATTTCAAAATCGATTTCATGTGCATTCATACGCAGCCCTCCAATAATCAACATAATTATAGTTATGTAAACCGAAGATAGCTAAAGCGAAAATCCATTCCGTTTTGCTTATTTCATTATACACCGTGATCACCGCAAAAATAAAAAAGACATCCATTTCTCCGGTAGGAAAAGGATGCCCCGCAGGGGAACCGCATATCATAAATACCCATTCACCTGCTACTTGTATTCTAAAATATCTTGCATCTGCTTGGCCAATTCAATATAAGGACCTTCCGACAGAATATTGAAGGCCAAATGGGTCGCGCGCATGCTGAGCAGCTTATCGCCAGGATGCAAACCGAACTGCTGCCATGTCTGGAGAGGAAGCTTGATATAACGGTCCTTGCTCAGCAGCACCCAGCAGAACATGCGCTCCTTAAAGGTAACGGCCTGCCCTTCGGGAAGGGAGTGGTTCTGCAGCTCAGGCAAGCTCCCAAAAATCGCCGCAAGCGGCGAATTTGGGATCAATTCTTTACAGACGACACTGAAACCCTTCGCCGTATTCCGGCCCGACATTAAGATAATTTTGGAGTTCAACGTGATATTGTATTCCTGCAGGGCCTGATCCGGCAGGCAAAAAGATCCGTCAGGAAGTATCGTACTCCATGCGTAGAAGTACTTCCCGCCTTTGGCGGTTACTGCCATACTTATCATCCCCCGAGAATTAATGATAGCCTGTAGCATCATCATCTCCCAAGGGGATGGAATGGAGATATGACTTTGATCACCATGATCAGGAAATGAGACTAGCGATGCACATCCTCCGAGGCTGGGACAGCCGCCTGCAGTGATGCGTCCTCCTCGTCCCCCTTCCTGCTGTCCAAATACAATTGATACATGCGCACGATAATGATTTTCGCCATCATATATACGGGAATTGCCAGAATCATGCCCAGAATGCCCGCGAAGTCGCCGGCGATCAATAACAGAATAATTGTGGTCAGCGGATGGATGTTGATCGTCTTCCCATAAATATACGGGGAGATCAAATTGCCTTCGATCTGCTGGGAAACTACGACGATCACGATGACCCAAATTACCATCGATGTAGATTCAGTAAATGCCACGATCACACAGGGAATAGCCCCCAGGAACGGACCGAAGTAAGGGATGAAATTGAACAGCGCCCCGACGATGGCCAGCAGCAGCGGATAAGGCAAACCGATCAGCCAAAAGCCGACAAAACCCATGACAGCCAGCAGTACAGCGCTAATCATTCGCCCGGCAATAAAACCTTTGAGCCCGTTATCGATTTCGTGGATAACCTGCTCGCCGTCACGCCGATAACGCTTCGGTAGCATCCGCGTCAAGGTTGGGGTCACCCGGTCATCCTGCTTCAGCATGTAGTATAGAAGGATCGGCGCCGTTCCCACGACGATGAAGAAATCATTCAGAAAAGTGACGACATGGGAGATCGATTTAGTGGCCGCTTCAATCACGGAGTTGATATACTCTGTTAACTTGTTCGATATTTGCGCGTTCTGTTCACTGAACATGGAGAACAGCCGGGATTGCCGGATTTCATTGAACTGGGCTTGCAGCTCGCGAAGCAGCAGCGGCACATTATTCACGAAATCGGTCACCTGCTTCTGCAGCGGAGGCCACACAACGATCAGAAAGACCGTAACCACGCCAGCAAACAGCAAGTAGATGGCCAGAATGGACAGCATCCGGTTCCAGCCTTTCCGTTCCAGAAACTGCACAATCGGCCGGAGCAAATAATACAAAAATCCCGACAGCATAACCGGCACAATTAGAATATTAATTAAAGTAACGAGCGGAATAAAAATAAAGCTAACCTTGGACAATAATAAAATGATCGTCAGAACCATGATGATGCCAAGGCAGATACGGTAAAACGGCTTTTGCAGCAAGCAATCTCCTCCCCTTCGGACAGTGTAAAGTCGCCGCTTGTCGCCTCCTCCTTATTCGGCTGGCAGCGTATCCCATGCCGCATCCAGCAGCCGGTCAAACATTTCGTCATCCTCTTCGATCCTTGCATCGACGAGCAGGAATTGCTCCTCAATCCCGGATTCATCCGCATAATGCAGACTGTAGTCCCAATCGTCCCCCTTCTTGCTGAAGAACGTAATTTCGTAATTGGCTTTATGCGATGCAACTTTAAAAATCGTTTTGCCTATGTAAGTGCCATCCTCCTGCCGTTGCATTTGTGCTTCAACGATGTGCAGCTCCATTCTGACGTCTCTCCTCTGCTCTATTAATTTTGTTGCGAAGAACGGTGTGAATTTTGTTAAAATTGCTCTATAATCGGTATACCTGCGCTAACCTTCGGCCAAGCCAAAGGCTTGCTCAGCTTTATTTATCGTAACATGTTTTGTTTCAATTTCAAGAAGTCTATATTGAGGTGCATACCAAAGTGCTTAAGCGCAAAAAAAAGCAAGATTCACTATCCCCTGCCAAAGTATTAACTTTTGGATTTACCCTTATTATCGTCATCGGCACGTTTCTGCTGTCCCTCGGGCCTGCCTCGGCGAGCGGCCAGAAGCTCGGTCTGGTGGACGCATTTTTTATGGCGACGTCAGCCGTCTGCGTAACCGGGCTGGTTGTGGTCGATCCGGCAACGCAATTTTCGCTATTCGGCGAACTCACGTTAATCATTCTTACCCAAATCGGCGGCTTGGGATTTATGACGATGGGAACCTTAATCGCTCTCGCCTTCAACCGGCGCATTTCCCTGCGCGACCGCCTGGTGCTTCAGGAGGCGATGAAGCAGAACACGCTGGAAGGACTCGTCTCACTGATTCGGCGGGTGGCGATTTACTCCTTTGTCATCGAATCGGCCGGAGCTCTGCTGCTAGCCATAAGATGGTCTTTTGATATGCCTCTGGGTCAGGCGCTCTATTATGGAGTATTTCACAGTATTTCAATTTTTAATAACGCAGGGTTTGACTTGTTCGGAGCGGTACATGGTCCTTATAGCGGACTTTCCGCTTACGTCAGCGATCCCTTTGTCAATATTGTGGTCATCGTCCTGATCGTGCTTGGCGGCATCGGCTTCATCGTACTGGCAGACTTGCTGTCGTTCCGTACAACTCGCAGGCTGTCCTTGCATTCCAAAGTCGTGCTCACCGTATCAGGGATTCTTATCATCGCCGGTTCGCTGCTTATTTTTGTGATGGAGGTATTCAAATCTCCCGCATTTCAGGAGCTGTCGCTGACGGATCAGATTTTTGCAGCGGTATTCCACTCCGTGAGCGCACGTTCCGGCGGAGTGTCGACCCTAAGCGTGTCGGACATGCAGCAATCGACCCAGTTCCTGCTTCTGCTGCTGATGTTCATCGGGGCCGCGCCAGGCTCTACAGGAGGCGGAATCAAAGTAACCGTGTTCGCCATCCTCATCGGCGCAATGTATTCCATGCTGCGGGGCAAAGAAGATATTGTATTCTTTCGCAAACGTCTGTCCAAAGAGTCCATTCTGCGGGCGATCACGCAGACTTGGCTGGCTCTGTTTCTTGTGATCCTTACTGCCATGATCCTATCCGCCGTGGAAGACCGGGCCTTTCTCGCGCTTCTATTTGAGACAACCTCGGCGTTCGCGACCTCCGGTCTGAGCCTGGACGTGACGACGAAGCTGACAGATTTCAGCAAAGTGGTGCTCGGACTCGTGATGTTCCTCGGCCGGATTGGACCGCTGACTCTAGTATACGCTTTGACTCCTAAATCCAAAAAGGAGCTGTTTCGTTATCCAGAAGGCGATTTTATCATCGGATAATGGAATCATGCCTAGAACTGACCCGCTCGCTTGGATACACTTTCCGTTTCGTAGTACAATATAAGGTAGCTAGAATTATCTATGTCACTATGGAGGAGTTACAAATATGACTGATTTCGATCTGAAATTGCAGAAATATGCGGAGCTAGCCGTCAAGATTGGTGTTCAAATCCAGAAAGGGCAGAATCTGATCATTAATGCGACGATTGATTCCGCTGAATTGGTCCGTCTGATCGTGAAGGAGGCTTACAACGAAGGGGCCCGCTTTGTGAAAGTCAATTGGAGCGACGATACGGTTACCCGCCTGCGCTATGATATGGCTGCGGACGATTCTTTCCTCGACGAGCCAAAATGGTATGCCGGAGAAATGCTGGAATACGTAGAGAACAATGCAGCCGTGCTGCATGTCATTTCCTCGGATCCGGATTTGTTGAACGGAGTACCAACGGAGCGTCTGACCAATCACCAGAAAACCTATTCCAAAGCAATGACTAAATATCGCCAGCTCCAAATGGCTAACTTCTTCACCTGGTCAATCGTTGCTGTCCCTTCCAAAGCATGGGCTGCCAAAGTATTTCCGAATCTGCCGGAAGACCAGCAGGTCCCTGCGCTATGGGAAGCGATCTTCCGCACCGTACGCGTAGACCAGCCTGATCCGGTCGCAGCTTGGAAGGAGCATATCGCGAACTTGAGCCAGAAAGCGGATTACCTTAATCGCAAGAAGTTCCAGAAGCTGCATTATGTCGCTCCAGGAACGGATTTGACGATCGAGCTTCCGGCTGACCACTTATGGGTAGCTGCAGAGAGCGATAACGATAAAGGCGTCAGCTTCTTGGCGAATTTGCCTACCGAGGAAGTCTTCACCGCCCCGCTGAAAACCGGTGTCAACGGCACGGTATCCAGCACGAAACCGCTGAGCTACAGCGGCAATATCATCGATAAGTTCTCCTTAACCTTCGAGAATGGCAAAATCGTCGGCTATAAGGCCGAGCAAGGTGAAGCGACCCTGAAGCAGCTTGTAGAGATGGATGAGGGCGCAAGCTACCTCGGTGAGGTAGCTTTGGTACCGCACGGGTCGCCAATTTCCCAATCCGGCCTCCTGTTCTACAATACCTTGTTCGACGAGAATGCCTCTAACCATTTGGCCATCGGCGCAGGGTATGCCTTTACGCTGAACGGCGGCACGACCATGTCGCAGGAGCAGCTGCAGGAAGCTGGCCTGAACCAAAGCCTGGTTCATGTAGACTTCATGATCGGCTCCGGGGAAATGGACATTTACGGCATTTCAGCAGACGGCGAACAGGAGCAAATTTTCGCCAAAGGCAATTGGGCGATCTAATCTTTCGCCATTTGAAGGGAAAAAGAGCCAAGCCGGCGCATCTTTGCGCTTGCTTGGCTCTTCGCTTCTTGGGCACTGATTCGCTTATCAATCGAGAATCATTGCAACCAATACGGAAATGACAATAACGGAAGCGGCGTACATCACCGTAAGCCCTACGATATTTTTCGTCGTCCGCTTATCATAATTGGGGTTGCCTGTCCGGTTCTGTTTAGATGCCCCCACCCATAGCGTCCCTATTCCTGCGATTATGACCAGAGCGATAATAACAACATACATCCAGCTCACGATTGGTTACCTCCTCTGCAGCATCCTGCATTGATTATGACAAATGTCTCAGGCTTCGGCAATACGTTTTGCACGAAATCGTTCGATAAAGATAGCCGAAATGCTAAGAATCAAGAGCAGGGCGACGAACGCGGACAGCAGCCAGGCGGATGTATCCGCTCCGACGACGTCCATGCTTTTGCCCATAGCGAGCGGCAGAGCCGCCCCTCCTGTCCCCCCTGCAGCGATAAGGATGCTAGGCGTAGACTCCTCGGCCCCAGGCAGCAGCTTGCTGGCGAATACAAGGGCGATCGAGAACAGCCCCGACATGAACAGTCCGAACAGCAAAATAAGAACGAACATTACTGATAACTGCCCAGTAATGGCAAACAGCGATATGAGCACCAGGCTAGCAGCACAGCTCCACAGCACATAACGGCCGTAGGAAATGCGCTCTGCAATGACCCCGCAGAATACGCGGCCTACCGTCATGGCCATCCAGAACAAGGTAACACTGAGGGCAGCAGTCGATTTGTCGGTCCCCAGCTTCTCTATTAGCAAGGATGGCAGAAAGTTAACAAAGCTCATTTCCGTACCGACGTAAAGGAAGAAGAAGATCGTAAAGACGGCAAGCAGCAGCCCCCGTACTCCCTGGTACTGTGCTAACAGTGCCCCCTTCTTCTCCCGTTTGGCTTCCTTCGCATTCAGCAAATCGTTTAATTCTCCAAAGTCACTCTTCGTCCAGGCCAGCAGCATCAGCAAAGCCGACAAAGCGATAAAAAGGAAGGAAAAACGCCACATTTCCGTCCGGATCAGCCAGCCAGCGATCAGCGGCATGACCAAGGCTCCGACCCCGAAAAATACCTCGAGCTTACTCATCGCAACGGCCGTGCCTTCTTTTACCGCTACGATAATCAGCGTGCCGATAACGGCTTCGATCATGCCAAATCCGAATCCGGCAACCGTCCCGACCACATACATCCATTCCCACGGAAGCAGCATCGTGTAGCAAACTTCGGCGATGCAAAGCATCCCTGTCGCGATGATCAGCCCTGTTCTTTTACCAAAATTGGATATAAGCAGCGGTGAAACAAGCACCCCTACCAGAAAACCGGCAAACTGCGCAAAAATCAGGCTTCCGCCGGCCGTGTACTCCTTGCCGTAATGCTCAAGCAGGTTAGGCATAATCGACCCGACGACGACGTGCGCTAGACCGATTAGCAAATACGCCCAACAACCCATCCAAATTAAGCGTTTCATGTTTAATGCTAAGCTCCTCTCCCGATGCACCTATTTAATATGTATGACATCCAACTACTCTATTGTAGATTAAAGTAACAGGCGCGTCACCACCCTGCTGATGAACAACTGAAAGATTCACAATTCAGTGTAAGTTTTCATGTAGAGGGAAAAGATTCCTCTTCCGCCAGAAATCATGTAGAATGCTTATAGATGAATATGAAAAACCGTTAGGGGAACCGGAGAGGAGAAAATCATGTCGGAACGCCTGAAATGGTTGCTCGTCGCTGATTTTTACGACTTAGCCGAGAGCGTTCAGGAAGAAATTTATTATGCTTTCTACGATCTTGTCTATGGATCAGTTTATTATATGATCAAAGATCATCAAACCAGCGAAGATATTATACAGGAAGCTTTCCTTAAAGTCGTTGCGAGCAAGCCTGCCTTCGACAGTGAAGTCGGGATGAAATCCTGGCTGAAAGTCGTTACGCGGAATACGGCCATCAATTTTTTAAGAAAAAGCAAAAAGTACCGTAACCATTTGGATGCGGATAGTGTTTATATAGAAATAGATCCATTCATCAACCCCACCGGCTCCGTTGAGCAAATCGTGGAAACGAAACTAATGGAAGAAGCCATCATCGATTACTTACATAAACTTAAGCCGGAATACCGCTTACTGATGGAATACCGTTGGAAACTGGGGCTGAGCTATAAAGAAATCGCCGAAAGGCTCCATATTAGCGAAGATGTTGTTAGACAGCGATTGCACCGTACGCGAGAAGGAATCAAAAAAATGCTGTATAAAGAGTGGGGTGACCATATTGAAACGAAGCAGTCCCCGCGAAGCCGTATATCCCGCGGAGTTTAACATACTGTTTGATGAAGCCTTTGACGAGGCAACCAAGCAGCTTCCTCCCTATACCAACGCTTATAAGCAACAATCCTGGAATGCATTACAGCCAAAGCTCATGAAGCAGGTTAGACGCCGCAAACGCTGGAAATGGCTGCGCCGTTACGAGGTCATTGCTTTGGTTGCCGCATTTATGCTGTTTAGCGCAATTCTGTTCACGCCGCCAATCGTGACGGAAGCAGTCTCCCCTATTTATCAGGAATTGAGGAGCTGGGGCAACGGCATGAGCCAGATCATTTTTGGCAAAGGGCGGCATCCGGACCAAAGCGGCGTAACATATGCGCTGAATGCTTCCTATGACGAAGCAGACGTCAGCCAGCCGCCATGTCCGAAAGTATTTCCGTTGTCCATGAAGACGCAGCTGAACGATTTAAGGGAGAGCCTCCCTTTTTCGCTTCCTAAGATCACCTATATGCCTAGAGGATATATATTTAATTCGGCAGAACCAATTACCGCAAAGGGCTCTGCCCTTGGACCCGCGGGGAGCGGACAGATCGAAGGCGTATATTTGCTGTTCGAAACGCGGCACAACCAGCAATTGACCATGATGTTCAAGACGCTGAAGGAGGACGAGATCATCCGCATGCCCTATGAAGAGAACATCGAGACGGTGACCTTGAACAATGGCACCATCGCTTATTTTACTCCGGGGAAAACGCAACAAATTACCTTCATGATCGGCGATATCTACTTCATGGCTGCAGGCGGTTTGGATAAAGAAGATCTTCTGAAAATCGCAAATGGCCTAGATATATAAGAAAGGGTGCCCTTTCGGGCACCCTTCTTCTCCGTTGTTATCTATGTTACGCGCCGGTTCCCTCTAGCGGAATCAACTCCTGCTTCACGAGCTTCACGCGCGATATTCTCTTGTTGTCGGTTTGTTCTACTACGTAAATATAGCCATCATTCTCGACAGATTGCCCGACCTGTGGCGGCAGCACCTGGATTCTCGAATATAACCAGCCGCCGATCGTATCGTAATCATCCGAATCCAGCTCCAGGCCGAATCGGTCGTTTACCGCTTCAATCAGCATAAGCCCGTCGATAGAATAGGTATCCTCGCCAATTTGCTCAATCCCGGGACGTTCCTCGTCAAATTCATCCTGGATTTCACCGACGATTTCCTCGACGATATCCTCCAGCGTGACAAGTCCGGACGTACCGCCGTATTCGTCAATCAATATCGCAATTTGCGTCTTGTTCCGCTGCATGCGCTTCATCAAGTCGCTGATGTGGGTGGATTCGGGCACAGCCATTATTGGACGAAGCAGGTCTAAATAATTCGCCGAGTTCGAACGTATCAAATCTTTTATATGAATAAAGCCGATCACGTGATCCTTGTCGTTGGCACATACCGGATAACGTGTACGTGTTCCCTCTAAAGCGATTTCCAAATTTTCATGCAAGGTGTTCTGGGTATACAGACAGATCATTTCGGTACGAGGTATCATGATTTCTCTTGCCGTTGTATCCGCAAATTCAAAAATGTTATCCACGAGGGACATCTCGGTACTATCGATCAGACCGCTCTCGCTGCTCTCCTTCATCATCACCCTGATTTCTTCCTCAGTATGCGCTGAATCATGCTGCTCCTTAAGCGGCTCGATGCCGAATATTTTCAGCAGGCCGGATGACAAGCCGTTCAGCACCCAAATCATCGGAAACATCAGTCGGTAGAACACTTGCATGGGGCGTGCCGACAGCAGGGTAACCTTCTCCGCATTGCGGACGGCCACCGTCTTCGGCGCCAGCTCCCCAAGAACGATATGCAGCACGGCGATAAGCAAAAATGCCGTCGCCAGCGAAATGGTGTATGCGGCCTTGCTCCCTATCCCCGCGAACTGAAAAATCGGATTCAGCAGACGCGCCACAACCGGCTCACCAAGCCATCCTAGACCAAGAGAGCTAAGCGTAATGCCCAGCTGGCATGCGGACAAATAACCGTCCAGACGGCTCATGAGTCCTTTTGCCGTGATGGCGCTCTTCTTCCCCTCCTCAATCAAGGCATCGATTCGGCCTGCGCGAACTTTCACAATCGCAAATTCAGCCGAGACGAAAAATCCGTTAAGCAGAACTAATATAATCATAAGTCCCACGTGGTAAATACTCGGTAAAGGGTCAGTCAATACGATTCCTATTCCCGCTGTACAAAAAGCGGAGAACAGGTGCACCTCCTTCGCGGTTTGAATTAATTTGACTGTGAACAGGTTCATGACCTTTTACATCTAATTATATTATTATACACTACACAGTCAAACGGCATGGTATGACAACAGACAAGAGTAAAGGGCTAATTTATTTTGTTTTCCACCTAAAGTTGCGGTTGGTACATCGATACCTAGCTTTTGCTGGCTTTTCCTATCGATTTGATGCCAATTCCCATATGAATGAACACAAATAGATCAACAGAATGAAACAAGGCTGCCCGATCGGGCAGCCTTGTTTTGCGTATCGCTGGCGATCGGATATGAAAGCCCGCTATCTTGACGTCTGCGGATTTCCGATCGTTCCCGGATATTGATAATACAGCGGTTCAGCAAAAGTAGCGTAGTCCAGATTCACCATGAGCAGAACTGTACGTACTCCCGTTGCTGGGTCGCTGATAATGATATGGTCGCGGCCAGCCGCTTCGAGGACGCCTTTGAATATTTTCGCGTTCCATTCGGAGTTGTTCTCATAAGTCATGTAAAATGTGCCCACCTTGCCCAGGTTCAAGCGAAAAATGTTCTCGATATAGGATTGCTCAAATTGTGGAGTTGCCGTTGGTACGACCGTACCCGTCGGCGTCATCGGACTGCCGCTTGGCACCTGCGGCGGATACGGCAGCTGCATTCCCCCTCCCCCTTGCATCTGCATTGGCAGTTGCTGTTGTGGAGAATAAGTGCTACCCCCGGCGAAAGCTCCTGACGGGCTGTTGCCGATCTTATAGGTGACCGGCCGGTAATTTGGATTGAACATGGAATTATACCTCCTTAATTTATTGTTTGTGAAGGGAGACAGCTCCCGTTAAAATACAGAAGGACAATTCTCAAAGGTTGGGGAGAAGAAGCAATGAGCCTTAAATCGCCCTGTGTTTTGCTGGTTGTACCAGGTACCAGGGCATTCGCCTTCCGGTCTGAAGAACCATAAAGCATTGCTCGCTGGCCATGTGCGCTCACCGTTAACCACCCTTCTGGCCAGGCGGATGTCGGAATCGCGGGCTCTTTGATAGAAGTAGCCTTTTTGAGGGGCCTCGAACCCTCCGGGCGACTGAAATACCATTTGGTTCATGGTTCTTATATCCCTGAAATCAAGGCAATTGCCGAGTATCCGATTAACGCCGACGTTGCCGACCATCAACATGCCTAGTTCGCCTTCCCCTTCTGCTTCCGCACGCATCAGACGGGCCAGCAGTCTGACATCCTCGGAGTTTGCTTTTATGACAGCCAAGTGGCTTTCCTCCTTCAATCTCTAATGAACGATATATCCTATGTGCATCCGCCCATATTTGTGCCTATTTTTTTGTTGTTTGTTGCATTGTCAATCCGGTATGGCGAAGGTTTGCGATGAATGCGATTTCATTTTTGAACAAATCGTGTCTATTTCTATGGACGCGCTTACATGAATAGCATATACTAATAATGAATCCATGCTTCGAACATATGGAGTCGGAGCAGAATGTTGCGAGAAGCGCTTAAGCTGTGCTTCACAAAACGAATGGGAGGTACGACTAATGAGAATCGCGATTGTTGGCGGTGGACTTTCAGGGTTAACGGCCGCTGCTTATCTGTCCGACAGTCCGGGTATACAGGGAACAGTGTTCGAGCGTAGCCCACAGTTGGGCGGTAGAGCCTTTACTTATGAGAAATCAGGTTTCACGCTGAATTATGGAGCACATGCGGTTTACGGCATCGACAGACATACGCTGCTGGATATGGAGAACGAGCTGAACCTCCGTTTTAACAGCAAGCAGGTAGACAAACGGAATGTTGTATATGCCAAGCATGGACAACTCACTCCCGCTCCGCTTGATTTCGTAAATATTATGAAGACTGGCGTACTTACAACGATGGAGAAAATTCGTTTTGTTGCAGAAGTCGCTGCGGTCATCACTAATATTCATCAATTGAAAAATTATCCGACGTTAGGCGAATATTTGAATAAGTCTAACGCTTCTCCTGACGTCAAAGAGCTGTGGGAGCATCTAGTCAGCTCCAATTTCTTCATCACCCCGGAAGAAGCGAGACGCGTATCCGGCGAAGTAATCGCCGAATACTACCATAACCTGTTCCTCTCGCACAAGCCGGTAAACTACATCCTCGGCAGCTGGTCAACCATTACGAATCAGCTGGTGGATAAGATTTCCCAGAACAAGGATTGGGAAATTGCCGTTAAGGAGCCGGTTGAATCGATTACGATGGAAAATGACAAATTCATACTGAACACCAAAACTCGCGATTCATTAGTTTTTGATCAGGTCATTTTCGCTATGCCAGTACAGCAAGTCGCTAAATTACTGGAATCGACACCTTGGGGCCAGTCCCTTGAACCTTACAAAAACAATACATCAACAGAAGTGCTGGTATACGACGTCGGATTCTCCAAGATCATCAATCGTCCCTTCCACTATATCAGCGATATGAATAACAAGCTGTTCATCAGCGACGTCTCGGCGACGGATCATACCGTTGTTCCTGAAGGCGGGCAACTGCTGCAGGGCATCGCCTACTTGAATGATGATTTTGCGGATGAAGAACAGAAGAAGCAATATCTGGAGAGCAAGACCATGCAGATGGAAGCGCTCTTTGATACTTACTACCCGGGCTGGCGCGACAATACGGCGGTTAAGCGTGTATCGAAGAAGGCCATGGTCGCCAGCGTCAAGAACATCCATTCAAATAAGCTGCTGCCCAATAGGCTGGATCAGGTTCCCTTCTATTTCTGCGGGGATGGCTGCGAAGGCAAGGGAGAGCTGGCTGAACGCGCCTTCTCAAGCGGGCGCAAGGTCGCCCAGGATATTCTGGCCAACACGGCCAACGTTAAAGCGCTATCTTATTCATGACAATCAAACAGCAAGAGAGCTGCCCGGCCTGGACAGCTCTCTTGCTGTTATTTGTAAGGCACCATAGCGGCAGCCTGCTTGGAACAATTCAATAATTTCTCCTCAAGTCACGATACCCATCATCCATATTCCGGGACGATCTGCCTAAACGTTCAAATCCCAGGTAGCGATTTCCTTGAAAAGACAGCTTCCCTTGATCCCCTTCCGCACATTGTCCATACTCCAGTCCACTTACCGGAAATTCCAGCCGGTCTCCACTTTCTACCTCAAAAGTGATGAAGTACTTGCTGTCCATCTGGCTTACTGCCGTATCCGTGTTATGGCGATGAGAAACCTCCGTACGTTTGCCCACGATAATTGTTGAGACAATGAGCAGCGGCTGCTTGGAGTTGATCGCGTACCTTAGTATTCCCCGGCCAACAGAAATGAGAATGATCCCTAGGATGATAATGAAGAAAATAGGAAGCGCAGTGTTCATGACGCCGAACATTTCCACCCAAGATTGCATCCTTCTCCCTCCTCGCATTAATGCCGGTAGTAGAACAATGTTAATGGTTCTTTGGTCGTCCCTGTTCTTCTCTTCTATGTATATGCCTTGGGCAGTGAAACTTGTCATAGGCCCCGTGATAAATTCCTGGGTCTAAAACAACAAACCTCCGGTTCCTGAGCCTTGAACCGAAGGTTATGCTGATCGTGCCCTTACTATAGAGTGAATACTATGCATAATAGAATTGCAGCAATTGACGAGTTTCTTCCGCGCCGGCCGCTTCTGCTTCCGGCTCATACCATCCATTTTCGGCCCAGCAGGCTTTGCAGGCTTCTTCTGTCGTACACAAATGCGCATCCTCACAATGGTAACAAAATTGCAGCAGGTTGCGGGTTACTTGATCTTGATCCGTTTTCATCTTAATCTCTCCTATTGTTTAATCTGTTAAGCATTGTTCTTCCTGAGTTAAATATATCACACACCTCCCCTCCGACAATGTGATTATTTTCACAATTGTATGAACTTTTATTTTTCTTTTGTATCCATAAAAATAAAGCCATTTATTCCCGCTGATACAGGAATAAATGGCTGCTGATTAAGCTATAATACACGCCAGCTGACGCCGCCGTCGAGGGTTTGAAGCAATAATGACCGTTTCTGATTGCTTTGCGCTACGAGCAGCCAACCGACTTCAGCTGTCGAGAATCTCACTTTGACAATCTCCGGATAATCCGTCAGGATCTTCGTCAATACTTTGCTTTCCGGCAGCAGCGTCCAGGTCTTGCCCTGATCCAGAGTGTGATACACCTTGGAGTCCCGCAACAACCACCCTTCCTCGCTGCTTATAAAAGCAGGGGCTAAAGACTCGTTTAATCCGTCCTGCCAAAACGAATTAAATGGAGCCAAATTCCACGTATCCCCATTGTCTGCCGTGAAATAGCCGTTGAATTTCGTGCTCTTCTCTTTCACACACCCGATCGGTATCCAGCCGTTTAACGGTTCTGAAGAGAAAAATGGCTCTGAAGAAAGGAATGGTTCTGTAGAAAAGAATTGCAGCTCCCCTGCCACAAATTTCTCACAGGATTTGTATTTAGCTGTAGAGAAGAAGTCCTTGACCTCAGACCAGCTGATACCGCCATTATCCGTCGTGTACAGCTTGGGAATGCCTGAGCTGATCATACTAACATAGCCATGCATCCGGTCACGGAACACCATGGAAAGCTCGCTTCCGGAGCTCGGAAGCAGATGTTCGAGAGCGGCATCCGAAGAAGAGAGGCTGCCCATGATTTTGGACCATGTCGCTCCCCCGTCTTCCGTTTGGTACAGCGTCTTTTCTTCCTTTTCCGGGTAAGATTTCGCCGCTAATATCCAGCCATGAGAATCGTCCGTGAAATAAATCGCAGCAACCTGCTCCGATCCCGGAAGAGCAGCGATTTTCCAGGTAGCTCCGCCGTCACGGGTGCGCAGCACAATCGCATCGCTTGAACCGACAGGATTGCGAACAATCCAGCCATATGTTTCGTTGTAAAAGAAAATATCACGATTGTATTTAGGATGATACGGAAATTGCACGGAAGCGGCCGGTGATATGCTTGTCCAGGTTTTGCCGCTATTCTGCGTAAGATACAGGCGCAGCTCACTGCGAGTCGCCCCCCAGGCAATGCCCGCATTCTCGCTAAGCAGATGGAAGTCAGTCAGCCTCGTCTGAATTTGATACTGCTTCCCGTCTTCTGTATTGGCGGCTGTCTGCTCCGTTAGTACCTGTGGATTCTCAATCGTAATGACTTGCCCTTCCTCAACGGGTTCATCCTGAACCGGACTTACTGTCTCGCCTTGCTGGGAGGAACATGCTGTCAGAAGCAGGCAAGAAATCAGCAGCGCTCCGGTTAATTTATACCATAAACTCAACTATCAGCACCTCGCTTACCAGGTTCAAGCTGCATTTCATATTATATCATAAGATAGAAATCATAGATTAATAGCTTCCAGTAAGGAAATTACAAGCGGGAATCCCCGGCAAAATTGACGGAGAAATGCTGCTCCGGCTTATAAACGGCAAAAGCATAACCCTTATCCGTTAAATATTGAATGATTTGCGGCAAGGTTTCGACCGTCTGCTCTTTCTCATGCATCAAAATAACCTCTACGTCCCGATGCACCTGGCGTTTGACTTCTTGCATGATTTTATCCGGCTTCCCCGTGTATTTCCAATCCTTGGAGTCTATCGTCCAATCCCACATTTTAAAGCCTGCTTTCACGATATCGTTGCGGAACTCCTTGCCAATCTGCGGTTTGCTGCCGTAGGGCGCGCGAATGAGCCAAGGAGCTGTTCCAGTTATATCCTCAACCATGCCCTGTACCTTCTTAAATTCCTTCAGGAAATTAGCAGAGCTGCCGCTGTTGTACAATATCTTTTTATTATGGGTCATGCTATGTAAACCGATGTAATTGCCCTGTTCAGATGCGGCTTTAATGGAACCCTCATAACCTTTAATCTGGTTTCCTATGACAAAAAAAGTAGCATGAATACCATGTTCGTTCAGTATGGCTACAATATCGTCAGTATACTTGCTTGGACCGTCATCAAAGGTCAGGTAAGCCACTTTAGGTTGGGCAGCTTTGGGTGCGTTGGACGGCTCGTTAGTGCCGGCTGGTGAATCTTTGCTGTTCTGCGGTTCATGGTTATTCTTCGAGGGCTGCGTGGATTCAGAATCAGGCTCGGCTTCCGTGGGAATTTGGTCTGGAAGCTGGGCTTTCTCGTTGCCTCCGGCTAATTTAGGGATAACAACTGAAGCGCTGTTCGTTTTAACAGATTTGAAATTAATTTGCGATATCCCTACGATTGCGGACATAATTAAAGCCACAGAGGATAATACTAATGCCAATAAAATAATAGGCTGTCTGAATTTTTTGCGCGGCCTTTTGCGAATTTTTTTTCTAGTTTCCATCTGGTTGTTATTCGACATCATCATGCTTATCACCATTTCCCTCTCTCCATGTGTATTACTAGAATAATATAAAAAGAGGGGTTACGTCCTTACAGAAAGGTTACCCTCTGGTTACAAAGTTCTCATTTAGAATCTGTGAAAAAACTCAAAAAATAGCAAAAGCCTGACGTATTCCATATTGAAGTCCGCAGCGTAAAGCTCAAATTTTAGCCATTAAAACTTTAGCTACATGCTTTTAATTTGAAATGATTCATGTACAATGAAATCAGGTGAATACATATTCGTCATATGTTTAGAAGGAGATGAAAAATTGACAACACAATTGCGATCTAGCCGAGTTGTTATTATTGGAACAGGTGCTGTAGGAGCGACCACGGCTTATACATTGCTCCTTCGCGAAAGCGTATCCGAGCTGGTGCTTATCGACGCCAACAAAGACAGAGCCCTTGGAGAAGCCCTGGACATGAATCATGGCCTCCCTTTTACCGGCGGCGTCAAGCTGTGGGCGGGCGATTACAGCGATTGCAAAGACGCTGACATCATCATCATCGCGGCCGGAGCCTCCCAAGCGCCTGGCGAGACGCGGATTGACCTGCTTAAGCGCAATGCGGGAATTTTCGACAGCATTATCAAGAATATCGTAAAATACAATAACCACGGGATCATTCTCGTTGCAACCAATCCTGTGGACATTCTGTCATACGTATCCCTCAAGAAAAGCGGCTTCCCATCCAACCGCGTAATCGGTTCTGGAACGCTTCTGGACAGCGCACGCTTCCGTTATTTGATCGGCCAGAACAAGAAAATCAACCCGCGCAGCATTCATGCGCACATTATCGGCGAACACGGCGACACGGAGGTTCCGCTCTGGAGCCTGGCCAACGTTGCAGGCATTGATCTGGAATTCACCGAGGAAGAACGCACCAACATTTTTAACAGCACCAAAAATGCGGCCTATGAAATCATCAATGCCAAAGGTGCTACCTTCTATGCTATCGCGCTCGCACTGGATCGGATCGTTACTTCCATTCTTCAGGACGAAGGCTCCGTGCTCAATGTCTCTACCCTGTTAAGCAACTATAACGGGGTGTCCGACGTATATCTTGGGGTGCCAAGCATCGTTGACCGTACAGGGGTGCGTGAAGTGCTTGACTTGAAGCTCAGCGGAGAGGAGCTGGAGAAATTCCAGCATTCCGCGAATAAGCTAAAATCCGAAATCGAAAAATTGGATTTATAAGACGACAAACCTGGGGTTCTTTCGACCTCAGGTTTGTTTGCGCATTAAGGCATTGTTAGATCAGAAACAAATGCTGTGGCAAGTCTCGCATATACACTGTTCACCCAGTTGGCTAAACGGACGGGGACACCGCCTATGAGCGTTCCGGTATTCTTACCGAAATAGGTTTTCATTCAGGTGTGCAAGTCATCTCTGCCAAGAAACAGGAACACGATTGGTTCTCCCTCGCCTATCTTCTAGAACCTCTTCCAATATGAGTGAGAACATCACCTTCATCGACATTTCTAGCCACAGGCCTTTAGTTAATACTATTAATTATTTCGCATGCGGCCAAACGGTTGACTCCAGCCTACGATTGCCGCTGACAGATGATGTTACGAATAATGCTGATAGTTGTTGCTCACAGGTGACGTTAACAGGTGATGTTACTATTGATGCTGACAGGTGTGGTAACCTATCGACTGTTGCTGCCTAACGCTTACACCGCCAGATAGTTGGTGATTGACGATGCCTACGACTGCGTCTGACTGTTGATGTAACTATCGGTTGATGACGTTACCTATCGCTTGATGCCGACAGTTGATGAACCTATCAGTTGCCGTATGACGGTTAACACTATCTAACGGTTGCTATCGCTGTTATTTCGCCGGATGTATCACTGTTTGAGAATCTAACGGTTGTATATGCCGCTGTTCTAGCAATTTATGTAATGCTACAACGATTTCGGCGTGAATAACGTGGATGATAACCGTTAGAATTCCTAAGAGCTCATTTTCGGCTGAATAACGATTGTGGCAACCGTTAGAATTCCTTGCTTCCGCTGTTTGAACAGCGCCTTTTTACCTGAATGAATTCACTAGACCGAGTTGTGTGTTGAATGATATATAAAGTGACTAGGAAGCGCAATAAATTAGCTTTTCTGTTATGAATTTTTCATATAGTGTGTTTTTCATTATAACGCCGTAATGCCGGCAAATTCAAGCTATATAATACTTATTTCTTCGTTTCCTCGTTTTCTCGTTGCGCCCTCCTTCGCCAGTGTGCGATTGGTTTATGCTACAATAGAATCAACATTGTTGGATTCGGAGGTACAGCCCTTATGAATATACAAAAAGCGATAGATCGGAAAAAACTGGATGAAAAAGTTGTTCATATGCCCTGGTTCGTCCAGCAATTCATTGATTACAAGCTCCCGGATCTTTCCCCCTCGACCTTGCTGGAATATATTCGCGACTATGAAGCGTTCTTTAACTGGCTTCGCGCCGAAGGCCTCTCTTCCGCAGCATCGAACGCCGAAATAACGCTGCTCGATTTGGAGACGCTGCGGATGGACAGCATCGTAGGCTTCCGCCTTCATTTGACGACGCGAGTGGAAGGCAATAACTCCAAAATTACCATATCACGCAAAATGTCGTCCCTGCGCTCGCTTTTCCACTATTTAAGCCAAATCGCTGAGGATGAGGAGTTTTATCCCCTCCTAAAGCGCAATATCATGGCTAAAGTCGAGATTAAACGGATACATAAACCCAAGGATACGGCGGCCAAGCTGAAAGGAAAGCTGCTCGAAGAGGATGAACTGCTGGAATTCATCGGATATATCCGCGAAGGCTACGGAGCCGACGTGCAAAATAACAAGCAGGCGCTATATGCTCACGAGCTTAATAAAGAACGGGACGCCTGCATCGCGAGCCTAATCCTCAATTCGGGCCTGCGCGTCTCCGAGGTCGTCAATTTGAACATCGACGATCTCGATATAACCAATAAAATCATTTATGTATATCGAAAAGGAAACAATGACGAGACCTTTAAAACACCGGTATACTTCCGCGAGCAATCCAAGGACGAGTTGACCGAATATTTAGAGCTGCGCCAAACGCGCTACAATACGCCCAAACGGGAAAAGGCGTTGTTCGTAGCCCTTCCGAATGGCCAGAAGGAAGGGAAACGGATGACGAAGCGGGCGATCCAGGCTATGATCATCAAATACGCAAAACGATTCGGCAAACCTTATTTAACAGTTCACAAGCTGCGCCACTCGTTCGCGACCGATTACTACTTGCAAAATGATATTTACAAAACCAAGGAGCAGCTTGGGCATGCCTCAACTGAGACAACGGAAGTATATGCCCACCTGACCGACAAAACGATGTCCGAAGCCATCGAGCGGCGGGCAAGCTCCGACTCCTAACCGATATATCCTTATGCATATGAAAATCCCCCTCTGGATCGCCCAGAGGGGGATTTCTCGTCAATGATTCAATGACAGTACCGATACGATAATTAGCTTAGCTAATTCTTCAACGTCATTAATACGGTAACACGGAAGACCGGAGCCAGTCAGCACGCCGCCAGTACCATCGTTATCCAAGCATTCCCCTGCCTCCTGCCTGAATACGGCGGCGCGTATTTCCGTCAACTCCTCCAGCAGCGGAAGGTCCTCCCGACTGCGGATCAGCACAATCTTCGGATAATCCTCCTGTTTGAAACCCTCTACTATAGTCAAATCATAGGCTTCGAAATGATTGATCAGGCCGCTGAGCATCGTTTCCCGTTCTTCTATGATCGCAGTGCGCCAGGGAGAAGTAATGGCCGTCGCCACCGCTCCAGCCCGGCGGTGACGAAACGTGTCGGTGCTCTCGCGGTCCGCTTCAAATCCATGAATGTCATGCTTAATGACGGCGACCCTCAAATTCATGGCATTGAAAATTTCCAGCAGCTTGCCGATCAGCGTCGTTTTGCCGCTGTTTTTATACCCGACAATTTGGATAACCGGCATACATGCCCCTCCCCTTTCATTGTAATATTATTCTAGTACTCAGCCCCGGCTTCCTCCGGGCAGCATGAGCACATCGACGAGTTGTCCCGCCTGCACTCCTTGATTTGTAGGGGGTATAACGATGAGCACATCGCTGTCTTTGATCGTGATCATGACGCTGGATTCATCCAGCGACGCCGGATAGGCAACAAGCCGTCCATCCTCGAACGCCAGGCTGCCTCGGACAAACCGGGTAAAATTGTTCACCTTTGCATAAGTCCTGCCTAGCACCGCTTGAAATTTTGGCAGGAACGGCTCTCGACTGCCCAGCATCGCCCCGATAAACGGACGGACGAACAGCTCACAGCCGACGAAGCACGCTCCGGGATTTCCGGAAAGGGCGAACAACAGCTTCCCCTCTTTTACGGCTGCGGTAGTGACGCTCCCCGGACGCATCATCACCTTGTTGAACAACATCTCCAGCGACTGCTCCCGCACTAGTTCGGCCATGATATCATAGTCGCCAACGGAGACGCCCCCGGTCGTAATGACGATGTCATATTCGGCAAAAGCCTCCTTTACGCGCTGCCGTGCCACCGAGAGATCGTCCTCAATCGCTTCAAGCATATAGGGCTCGCCCCCGGCCTCCCGAATTTGATGGACTAGCATATATGTGTTGCTGTTGCGGATTCTGCCGTCCTGCAGCGGCTCATCGATGGCAAGCAGCTCCGAACCGGTGGAGAAAACGGCTACTCTCGGCTTTCTCGCTACAGGAACCTGGTGAATGCCGAACGTAGCCAGCACCGATACTTCACCCGGCCCGACGCGCCGACCCTTCTCCATGATTAAATCGCCTTCGGCAAGCTCGAAGCCTGCCGGTGTAATGTTTTTGCCCGGCTCGACCTCTCGTTTGATGAGAATATACCTTTTCCCGTCCTGTTCAATGGCTTCAGTCATCTCGAGCATAATGACGGCATCCGCTTCGTCTGGCACCTTCGCTCCGGTCATAATTCTGGAGGCTGTTCCCCAGCCAACGCTTGCTGAAGGTAGCGAGCCGCAGGGAATTTCGTCAATGACCTCCAGTTGAACGGGCTGGCCGCTATGGCATCCTTTCGTATCCAAGCTATGTATGGCATAACCATCCATCCCTGATCGGCGGAAATGAGGAAAAGGATGCGGAGCTTGTACGTCGCTGGCGAGAACGCGATGACCTGCCTCCAATATCGGAACAAGCTCGCTTTCGGCCGGCCGGACATGGGCCAGCACCTTAGCTTGGGCCTCCTCAACCGATACGGCGCTGCGCCGAAATTTATCTTCATTTATCTTCCCTTGCACCAATGCAAATCCTCCATTCTCCCTATCCTGCAAATAAGTTTATGTTATCCATGTTATCGCCTAGCTCACTCGAAAAGCAATGTTTGGATGAAAAAAGGAGCAACCTTGCAAGGTCCGCTCCTATTCATTACCCTGATTTGATTGATGTTCAAACCCGGTGCCTGCCTGCCGGAGCAAGAATTCCTCCATGAGACGGGAGACATGCCCGCTAATCGCGTTAATCTCCTCGCGGCTAAGCTCATCATAATGAATGCCCATGACGAGTGTGACCGTCCGGCGCAGTATTTCGGCGGCCCGCATCGCCAGTCCTTCGCTTAATACATGTTCCTTATGACCAGGCACAGCGCAAGTCTGGACATGGATCTGGCCTTCGTTCCAGTAGGCGGTTGACGACGCTCCGATATGCCGTTCTCCCCCGGAAACAATGAGCAGAATATCCTTGCCAACAGCCATCTCTTGCAGGGCAATATCCGCAAAATGTTCCATTTAAACAACTCCTCGAATCTCATCCAATGACGAGATCCCTTCTCGCTTCATAAAAGCTTGCAGCCCGTCAACCAGCTGTTCCCCGGCCCGCAAATGGACGAAATTGTGAGTCCCTACCTGAACAACCGCTGCCCCTGCCATAATATACTCGACAATATCCTCAGCGCTTTGTATACCTCCCATCCCGGCTACCGGAAGAGTGACCGCTTTGCTCACCTGATGTACCATCCGCAATGCGATCGGCTTAATTGCCGGACCCGATAGACCGGCGTACAGATTGTCAAACACGCTGCGCCGCTTATAGATATCGATCTTCATGGCAGAAAAGGTATTAACCAGAGAGACAGCATCCGCCCCTTCCTCCTCGCACATGACCGCCATTTGCACGATATCTTCGGCGTTCGGAGATAGCTTGACCATTAACGGCAGCGTCGTCGCCTGGCGGATTTCCCTGACGACCTCGCGGGCAACCGACGTCTTAATACCGTAGGCCAACCCGCCTGCTTTGACGTTCGGACAGGATATATTAAGCTCGATCATATCAACGGCCTGGTTTCCTGACACCCTGCGGCGGAGAGCATCCTCCTCGATCAGCCGTGCTCCTTCCACATATTCCTCCAGAGTATTGCCGCCCAGATTAGCGATTCTCGCAAGCTTCAAGCCTGCCCAGTACTCACATTCCCCGCGCAAAAATGACGCTACGCCCGGATTCTCCAAGCCAACGCTGTTCAGCATGCCGGAAGGCGTCTCGAATACGCGATTTCCGTGGTTGCCTTCCTTTGGATGCAGGGTCAATCCTTTACCGGAGATGCCGCCCAACCGGTTAATATCGTACAAAGAGCCGTATTCCCGGCCGAAGCCAAAAGTTCCTGAAGCCATAACGACCGGATTTTTAAAATGTACGCCCGCGATGCTGCACGATAAATCTATCATTCGAACACTACCTCCTCCGCCAAAAATACCGGTCCGTCCGCACAGGCCTTACGCCGTTGATCCCGGCATTTTACGCTGCATACGAGACAAGCCCCAATGCCGCAGGCCATGCGATTTTCCAGCGATACGTACACGTTGGCCGGACTGGCGGATTCCTGCTTCCGGCGCTGCACAGCCTGGAGCATCGCCTCCGGCCCGCAAGCAATAATGGTATCGTAAGCGTTAAAATCAACCTGTTTCAGCACAATGCCGCCCACATCCACGATCACGTTGCCGGTCGTCGCCGCTTCGAATTGCTGCACCAAGTAAGCCTCCCGGCTGAATCCCAAATACACGTCCGCAGCAGAATACTCGCAAAGCGCATAGAACAACGGAGCTGCGCCGATCCCGCCCCCGACCAGAGCGACTTTTTCTTCAGCCGGCACTTCCGGGAACCCATTTCCAAACGGGCCCTCCAATTGGAGCTCATCTCCGGGCCGCAAAGCGCTGAGTAGCTTTGTCCCTTCCCCCGCTAACTGATATAGAAACTCAATGCCTCCCTCGTCCCGGTTAAAGATGCTGAGCGGCCTGGAGAGCAGAGGATACTTATCCCATGCCCGAACCATATAGAATTGGCCCATCCGTCCCGTATATGATCCTGCAGCCTTTAATCTGAAAATGTTCGGGGCAACTTCTACATTTACCATGACAACCGCCATGCCTCTCACCTCACTAACAAATAAGCGTACCTACTGCTTCACTGCTTTATCTAAGATGCTATTTTTGCGCGGGCAAGTCTGTGACAAATAGCACACCCTTGCAGGAGCGGTCATATTTATGTGAAGTTTTGGGCATACCAGTAAATAACCATTCAGCGATCAAAGGAGAAGGTATCCATGTCCAAACTCTTCAAGGCGCCGGCCGCATGGCTGTTATGCCTGGCGCTAGTAACGGGAATGGCCCCCGCGCCTGCCGAACCCGTGTCAAAGCCGGAACCCACCTCCTCCGAACAAGCCGTAAATGCCGAAGCTAAGCCAATGACGCTGGGAGAGCTCCGGCGGAAATACTCGGAAACGTTCAAGTTCAGTGGTCCTGAGGTCAAGCAAATTGCCCTGACCTTCGATGATGTTCCCGATCCGCGCTTCACCCCTAAAGTGTTGGATATACTGAAGAAACATGGCGTCAAAGCCACTTTCTTCGTCGTAGGCAGCCGGGCGAAGAAGCATCCGGAGCTGCTGCGAAGAATTCACCATGAAGGACATATCATCGGCAACCATTCCTACAGCCACCCTTTGTTTAAGAAACAATCCGTCCAGGAATTCAAAAGCGAAATTGAGCGAACCGAGAAAGTGATCGAACGGATTATCGGTTACAAACCTCGCCTCATTCGTCCCCCCTACGGAGAAATTAACGAGGAGCAGCTCAAATGGGCCAAGCGGCAAGGCTACAAAATCATTAACTGGAACGTCGATTCCCTCGATTGGAAAGCGCTAAGCAAAGAGAAGGTCAAGCGTAACGTGCTCAGCGCCGTCGGTCCGGGATCCATCGTGCTGCAGCATGCCGGGGGCGGTACGGGTTCCAATTTGACGGGAACTATCGAGGCTCTGCCGGATATTATTAAGGTGCTGCGGAATCGTGGCTATCGCTTCGTAACGATTCCCCAGCTGCTATCTTATAAGAAAGCACTATAAGCAGCACCTGCTTGCAAGCAAAAAAAGGACATCCCTGCAGATCCCCAGATCTCGCAGTGGACGTCCTTTTTTAATATGATCTAATCATGGCTTAAATTTGTATTAATCCAGCACATATAACGTGACATCCTGATAACCAAACTCGTTAACCTTTTGCGGGCTCGCCGGAATAAAGATGTCGATGCGGTTCCCTTTGATCGCGCCGCCCTGGTCGGTCGCTGTGGCGACGAAGGCGTTCTTCGGCAAATCAGGATGGCTGTGTCCGGTGACCAGCACTTTGGTGCCCATCGGAATGACGTTTGGATCAACGGCGATCGTTCCGAGCTTCAAAGGATTTCCATAATAGTCGACAGGGCCCCATTTCCCGTTTTCGCTGGCAGCCGCAGAGTAAGCTGTCGCTTTGACCTTTACTGTGGATTTGTAGTTAAACGATTTGCCCCAGGCCTGTACGACCCGGTCCGCCGTTAATACTTTTAGCGTAGAGAGCGGCTGAGCCTCGCTTCCAGAGACGGAAAGCGCCTGCATGTTTTGTCCCGGAATCGTTATTTTTAAACCTTCGTAAATATTCGTTGCTTCTATGCTCGGATTCGCTTTCATCAGCTTGTCCAAATTGACCCCGTACTGCTTGGCGAGAAAATAGAAGGTGTCCCCATTCTTCGCCGTATGTACTGAATCGGCATATGCTGGTACGGCCTGCAGCGCACCTAACAACCCTGCTGCAATCACCGCTGACTTAATCCCCATTCCCAATTTGCGAAGACTTTTACGTTGTTTAAACATGATGCTCCTCCTTTAACTTGGCCTGCGGAGTTAGTTGTCGGATTCGGAAAAAAGGATAGCTCCCGGCGCCGGATCATCAGCGCTTCACCCCAAGACATGCCATGCTTGTCACCTTGTACTTGCATTGCTCGTCATAAGTCGTCCCCCGCACCTGCCTTGGCAGTGTTTCGGCCGTAATGAATATATCACAATTTTGTAACCTATGGGCCATGCAAATGTTACCAATGGTATTAAAACCAGGATTTATCAAGAAAAAACATGGACGGAAACCGTAACAAAAATTTAAATTATTGCAGGCAGCACCAAAAAGGCATGACCCGTGGTCATGCCTTCGCAATGCTATTCTAATTACCAATTACAAAACTTTGCTTAAGAAATCCTGCGTCCGCTGATTCTGCGGCGAACCGAACACCTGCTGCGGGCTGCCCTGCTCGATAATAACGCCTTGATCCATAAACAAGATGCGGTCGCCGACCTCGCGGGCGAAGCCCATTTCATGCGTGACGATCACCATCGTCATCCCGCCTGTCGCCAGCTCCTTCATGACTTCCAGAACCTCGCCCACCATCTCGGGATCGAGTGCGGACGTCGGCTCGTCAAACAGCATCACATGCGGCTCCATCGCCAGGGCGCGAGCGATGGCGATGCGCTGCTTCTGTCCTCCTGACAGCTGGGAAGGGTAAGCCCCGCTCTTGTCCTCCAAACCCACTTTGCGCAACAGCTGAAGCGCGAAGGCCTCTGCGTCCTGCTTCGCCTGTTTTTTCACCTGGAGCGGAGCCATCATAATATTCTCAAGCACCGTTTTGTGAGGAAAAAGGTTAAAATGCTGGAATACCATACCCATCTTCTCACGGGTTTTGTTAATATTATGATTCTTACCGGTAATAAGCTCTCCTTCGAAATGGATTTCGCCGCTGGACGGCTCCTCAAGCCGGTTCAGACAGCGCAGGAAGGTGCTTTTACCCGATCCGCTCGGCCCGATAACGACAACGACCTCGCCGCGGTTGATTTCCAGGTCAATGCCTTTTAAAATATGCAGCTGGCCGAATTTTTTATGCAAATTCTTAACGGTTATCACTAGCCTGCAGCCTCCTTTCAAAACGGCCCAAAATGCGGGAAAGCGTAAAAGTGACGATAAAATACATCACGGCAACGATCAGGAACGGCATCATGCCGTTGTACGTAATCCCTTGAACGGCGCCTGCCTGGAACATAATTTCGGTCACCCCGATAAAGGAAACGATCGACGATTCCTTGACGATGACGACGAACTCGTTGCCAATCGCCGGCAGCACGTTTTTGATCGCCTGCGGAATAATAATGAAACGCATCGTTTGACCCTGCGTCATTCCGAGCGAACGCGCTGCTTCGCTTTGACCGCGGTCTACGCCCTGAATGCCCGCGCGGAATATTTCCGCTAAATAAGCCGAGCTGTTAATGGACAGCGTAATCGCCCCCGATTCAATCGGATCAAAATTGATATCGAACATGTAAGACAAGCCGTAGTGAATGATCATCAGCTGTACTAGCATCGGCGTTCCACGTAGAAACTCAACCCAGGCATGTCCGATAAAGCGTATGATTCCCCATGGAGACATCCGGATCAAAGCGACAAACAATCCGAGAATGAACCCGAACAATACGCCTAACGCGGCAAGCCATAGCGTGTATTGCAGTCCGGTTAGAAAATAACTACGGTATTCCCAAAACATCGTTGCAAAATCAGTAAAAAAGTTCATAAGCCTATCATACCTCCAATTACAGCGCCCGTTTCGTTAAAAAACAGAAAAATAGCGAATTTGCTCCGCTATTTTCTGCCAGGTTGTCTTTTCATCGCATTGCCAACGCCAAGTTATCTAATGGACAGATCACTGGCTTCTTGTACGAATTTCTCAATGCTGCCGTCCTGAATCAGGCGATCCAATGTGGCATTCACTTGGTCCAGCAGCTCCTTGTTGCCCTTCTTAATGCCTACGACGTAGCCTTCATCCTCCGTTACCGGCTCCGCATCGGTAATGACGATGCCGTCAACATTCTTCACGAACGATTCGGCAACAGGGCCCTCGATAATAGCTACATCAACACGCCCCGAATTCAACTGCATGATGATGTCAGAAATCTTCGCCAGAGAGGTCAGCTTCGCACCGGGAATTTCCTTAGCGATGTCCTCCTGGATCGAACTCTTCTGAACGCCGATCTTAAGGCCTTCCAGCGATTCAAGCGTGGAATATTTATCTTTGTCCGCTTCGCGGGCAACGACTGCCTGTTTGGCGTTGTAGTAGATTTGCGACATTTCAATTTCTTTCGCACGTTCAGGCGTCGGGCTCAATCCGGAAATGACGATGTCCACCCGGCCGCTGCCTAGCTCATTGAGCAGGGATGAGAACACCATATCCTTGATTTCGAGCTCTGCCCCCATATCCTTGGCGATTTCTTTAGCAATTTCCACGTCGAATCCGACGATCTCGTCTTCCCCTTTGTCATTCTTGATATGGAACTCATATGGCGGGAAATCGGCGCTCAATCCAAGAACCAGCTTTTTTGCTGCCGGCGTGTCAGTTCCTTGCGAGCTGTCCTTGGTTTCTTTGGCTTGTCCGCAAGCTGCCAGTACAGTCGTAAGCAACAGCACCGCCATCAATAATGTACCCCATTTTTTCATGTCTCTCTCTCCTTGCTAAGTTATGAAAATTAATCATCGTCTCATGATTTCACTGGGCTAATTATAGATCATTATGCATATATATGCAAAAGAAATTTTCGACATTTTTCTTTCATCCTTTCTGCATCTATTATACCCACGGTCAATTGCTCTTCTTCATGTTATTTAGATCATTTCCCGAATAGAACCTATATGATTGCCATTAAAATCCACTCTTCGAACCCTCCTGTTTCATTCCTTTTATCAATAACAATGAACTTTATCACATCATCGCGTTACCTGAATCAATGATTTTATACATTATAAAACGCGGCTCATGGCCTCCTCTTATTCAGGGAATAATGGTTCATACCAAGGAAGAGTTGGTTATTAATTAGCTGTAGCAGATGTTAAGGAGGTGGCCGCATGCTGCTTGAAGCTTTGTACCACGTGCCTCGCGATAAATGGGCTTATGCTTATAATCCGACAACGATTCATTTGCGTGTGCGCACCAAAAGAGACGATATAGAGCAAGTATTCGCCATGACCGGGGACAAGTACGACTGGCAGAGGACCTATCAAGAATTGGCCATGGAAAAAGCGGCCCATGACGCGATGTTCGATTACTGGGAAATCGCCGTGAAGCCGAAATACAAACGGCTCTCCTACGCCTTTAAACTGGTTGCCGGCAGCGAAACGGTTTATATGCAGGACAGCGGGATCGGACATGAGCCGCCTACTCCGCCGGGCGAGTTGTACGAATTTCCTTATATTCATGAGATTGACGTTTTCAAAGTACCGGAATGGGCCAAAGAGGCTGTGTTTTATCAAATTATGCCCGAGCGCTTTGCGAACGGCGACCCGTCTAACGATCCTAAGCCAACGGAACCCTGGGGAGGAACGCCAAAGATCGATAATTTATTTGGAGGCGATCTGCAAGGTGTTTTGGATCATTTAGACGATTTAGTCGACCTGGGTATTAATGCTATTTATTTCACACCACTGTTCACCTCCCCCTCCAATCACAAATACGACACCGTCGACTATAAGAATGTCGACCCTCATTTTGGGGACAACGCGCTGTTAAAGCGGTTAGTCGCGGCCTGTCACGACAAAGGGATCCGAGTTGTGCTGGACGCCGTGTTCAACCATTGCAGCGAGCAATTTCCTCCTTTTCAGGATGTGCTGAAGCATGGGCAGGATTCCAAGTATATTGACTGGTTCCATATTAATGAATTCCCAGTGTCCATAAAGAACGGCATTCCCACTTACGATACGTTCGGATTTTTTGGCAATATGCCGAAATTCAACACTGCGAATCCTGAAGTGAAGGAATATTTGCTTGGCGTAGCGGAATATTGGATCAAAGAAATCAATCTTGACGGGTGGCGCCTTGACGTCGCCAATGAAATTGACCATCATTTCTGGCGCGATTTCAGAAAAGTCGTCAAAGCGGCCAATCCGGATGCTTATATTATCGGAGAGGTCTGGAGCGATTCCCTCAACTGGCTGCTCGGGGATCAGTTCGATTCCGTCATGAACTATCCCTTCGCCGACAAAGTGCTAACCTTCTTTAACGGAGGCATGGACGGGTACAGCTTCTCCAATGAAATGGGCTCGCTCATCATGCGTTATCCGCAGCAAACCAATGAGGTTATTTTCAACATGCTGTGCAGCCATGATACGCCGCGGCTGCTGACCAGCGTAGGACATGACAAGCGTAAACTGAAGCTCTGCGTCGTCTTTCTCTTCACCTATATGGGAACACCATGCATTTTCTATGGCGATGAAGTCGGTATATCAGGAAATGGCGATCCCGATTGCCGCAAATGTATGGTCTGGGATCCTCATAAACAGGATCGCGAGCTGTATGATTTCTATAAACTGATGATTGCTCTGCGTAAGAAACACGCCGCACTGCGCCAAGGCCGCTTCCGCTTCCTGCATGCGGACATTCATGATCCCTGTATCATTTACGAGCGGCTCGACGACAAGGTCCATTTTACGATCTGGATGAACAATACCGGTAAGAAGCGTACGCTGTCGCATCCGATGGACACGAACGACTGGTATGATGCTCTGACAGGCGAACGCGTGATGCCGGACAAAGGCATCATGAATATCAGCCTTGATCCGTTTGGATACCGCATACTGTGCCGTATGCTGAACTAGCTGGCGTGATCTGCTGGAAACTACAAATCCCCCAACTCCTCGAGTTGAATCGAAGGATTGGGGGATTTGCCGTTGTTCAGGCATCTCTTGCAACTCGTTCATAGATATCGATATATTGCTTGGCCGACACCGCCCAGCTGTAATCTCCTGCAAAGGCATTGCGAAGCAACTGTTTCCAGTGATCCTGCTGATGATAAAATTCGATGGCCCGGCGCAATGTGTACAGCAAATCGTGGGCATTGAAATTCGCAAACGTGAATCCGTTCCCTTCTCCGGTCGCCTCGTTGTAGGACTTCACCGTATCGTTCAACCCTCCGGTTTCACGAACGACCGGGATACTGCCATAACGCAGCGCCAGCAGCTGGCTAATTCCGCAGGGCTCGAATTTGGAGGGCATCAGGAACAGGTCGCTGCCCGCATATATTTTCCGGGACAATGCGTCACTGAACAGCAATTGCACCGACAGCTTTGAAGGGTGACGATGCGCCGCTTCCCTGAACCAATCCTCATACGCCCTGTCGCCTGTACCAAGAATGACGAATTGAACATCGTCAGAGGCCAGCCACTCGTCCAAAATGCGGATGACCAGATCAAGACCTTTCGGCTCAACAAGCCGCGTAACCATCGCTACGAGAGGCGTCCTGGCAGATACAGGCAGACCCAATTCCTCCTGCAAAGCCTCCTTATTCTCCTGCTTTTTCTTTGCGCTTGACTTGTACCGGACGGCCAGTACCTCGTCTGTCGCCGGATTGTACAGCTTCGTATCCACGCCGTTGACAATTCCCGACAATCGGTCCCCGAGAGAACGGAGCAGTCCATCCAACCCGTAACCGTAATACGGTGTCTTGATTTCCTCCGCGTAAGTCGGGCTTACTGTTGTAACGTGATCTGAAAACACCAAGCCTGCTTTCATAAAACTTACAGCACCGTTATATTCGACGCCCTCCGGCGTATAATAAGTGTGCGGCAAGCTCAGCAGGTCACCAAGCACCTCGTCAGGAAATAGCCCTTGATACAGCAAATTGTGAATCGTGAATACGGTACGAATGCCAGCGTAATTAGGTTGATGGCGGAAGTGTTCCTTTAGTAAAAGGGGAATCATCGCGGTGTGCCAATCATGACAGTGCAGTACGTCTGGCCAGAAATCGATCGCAGGCAGAATCTCCAGCACAGCCCGGTTCAAAAATGCAAATCTCTCCCCATCGTCCCAGTAGCCGTACACTCCTTCCCTGCCAAAGTAGTATTCGTTATCGATAAAATAAACCGGGATTTCCTCCCAAGCCAAATACTCGATGCCACCGTACTGCCGGCGCCAGCCAACGGGAACTTCAACCGCCCCCCAGTGTTCAAGGAGGTCACTGTAAGCAGCGGACATATCCCGGTACTTCGGCAGCACGATCCGGACATCGTGTCCGGCCTCGTGCAGCGCTTTAGGCAATGCTCCAATGACGTCGGCAAGGCCACCCGTCTTGATGAACGGCGCAACTTCCGCCGCGGCGAACAGAATCTTCATTTCTTCTTCGTCCTCCTCTTCGCTGAAGCAGTTTGTCGCTTCAACGTCTTCTTCCAAATCGTCATACTTAGGGGAGCTATATCCATGACTACGCTATGGGACTGCTCATGCCAAGGTATTTTAACAGAGGCCAGGTTAGTTTTTATCATTGTCCCGTTACCGCCGAAGGCCAGATCGTCACTGTTGAATATAAGCGTATATTCTCCTGGTTTAGGCACGCCTACACGGTAGTCCGTTCGCGGGACGGCCTGAAAATTAATGATCACAAGCAGCGTATCTCCCGCTTTCTTGCCCTTGCGCAAGTAGCAAATCACACTTTGAGCGGCATCATGCGGGTTGATCCACTGGTAGCCGTCGAAGGAATGATCCAGTTCCCACAGTGCCCGCTCCTGCAAATACAGCTTGTTCAAAGCAGCCGTGTATTCCAGCATGCACCGATGCGAATCATAATCCAGAAGGAACCAGTCCAGCTGGTCCTGATCCTTCCATTCAATGAATTGCCCAAACTCACCGCCCATGAATTGCAGCTTCTTCCCGGGAGAAGTAAGCTGATACCCGCGCAGCAGCCGCAGCCCGGCAAACTTCTCTTCGTAGCTGCCCGGATTTTTATCCAGCAATGATTTTTTTCCATGAACAACTTCATCATGTGATAAAGGCAAAATGAAATTTTCCGAATAAGCGTAACAGATCGGAAAGGTTAGTAAATTGTGATGGCTAGGCCGCTGCTGAAATTGTTTCTCGACATATTCGAGCGTATCGTTCATCCAGCCCATATTCCACTTGTAGTTGAATCCAAGCCCGCCATCCTCGATCGGCGCAGTCACAAGCGGCCATGCACTGGATTCCTCTGCCATCATTAATGCGTGAGGATAATACTGGAATACAGTACGGTTGAGCTGCCGCAGAAAGGATATCGCCTCGACATTCTCAATGCCGCCCTGATCATTCAGCCGGTACTGACCAGCCTGCTTCTCAAAATCGAGACGGATCATGCTGGTGACCGCATCGACGCGAAGACCGTCAAAATGGTAAACATCCATCCAATACAAAGCATTGGAAATGAGGAAGGAACGTACTTCCGGCTTCGAGAAATCAAAGCTGAGCGTTCCCCAGCCCGGCTTCTCAGCCATTAGCGGATCGCCGTATTCGTACAGCGGTGTCCCGTCGAACATACGCAGCCCGTGAGCATCCTTAGTGAAATGTCCTGGTACCCAATCCAGCAGTACCCCGATGTCCGCCTGATGGCAGCAATCAACGAAATACATGAGATCCTCAGGCTCGCCATATCTGCTCGTAGGCGCAAAATAACCAGTAGCCTGGTAACCCCAGGACAAATCGTAAGGATGCTCGGCGAGCGGCATGATTTCAATATGGGTGTAGCCCATATCTACGACATAAGGAATTAACTTGTCAGCCATCTCCCGATAAGTGAAAAAATCGCCGCCGGGTTTTTGCCTCCACGTGCCGAAATGCACCTCATAAATGTTTAGTGGTCTCTGAAACGGCACTCTGTTCTTGCTTCTCCACTTTCCGTCATTCCATTTGTAGCCTGACAATGATCGCACAATCGATGCCGTCGCCGGTCTGACCTCCGCATGAAAGGCATATGGATCAGCTTTTAGGAAAGTATCACCGTCTGGTCCCGTTATTTCATACTTGTAAAAAGTTCCTTCTTCAACACCGGGGAAAAAGCGAGTCCAAATTCCCGAATCGGGTATCTTATATAATAAATCGTTCTGCCCACTCCACTCATTCCAGTCCGACGCAAGGCCCACACGAATCGCATGGGGTGCCCACACGGTAAATCGGACACCTGTACGGCCGTCCTCAACCGCCCGATGCGCACCGAACGTGAAATAACTGCGATACAGCGTACCTTCATGAAATAAGTAAATATCGCTTGCTGAAATGGCTTGCTTGGACGATCGCTCTGACAATAACAAGGAATGATCACCTGCTTTTCTAAATGTTCCAACAACTAATTTACCCATTTATTTCCGGACTGAATAACGAATTTCTGGTTGAAAAAATAAAATGTAACTTTTCATCCATTTTATCTTCTGATCGTTTCAAGGGCTGCACATCTCGTTTATGTAAGTACTACATTGAAAATCCACAGGGAGGGAAAACGACATGAACAAAAAGGATTGCATTGCCATGCTGTTGGCCGGAGGGGAAGGCCGGAGATTATCTCCTCTCACGTCCAAACAGGCTAAACCGGCAGTGCCATTTGGCAGCAAATACCGTATTATCGATTTTCCTCTCAGCAATTGCGTAAACTCAGGAATCGATACCATCGGTGTTCTGACACAATATGAAGCAGATTCACTCCACCAGCATATCGGAGACGGCGAGGCATGGGGATTGCCCAGAACGGAGAATGGCGGAATCGCTTTGCTCCCTTCTTATGGCAGGGACAATACCGGAAACAATGAATATGTAGGCACCGCCGATGCCATTTATAAAAACATCGAATACGTGGACCGCTATTCACCCGATAACGTCCTTATTTTGTCTGGTGATCACATTTATCACATGGATTATCGCGAAATGCTGAAATCCCATATCAAGCAAGGAGCTTTGGCGACCATTTCCGTTATGCCGGTACCCTGGGAGGAAGCCCATCGTTTTGGCGTCATGTCTATCGACAAACAGCAGCGGATTACAGAATTCGCCGAAAAGCCGGAGCAGCCAGCAAGCAACCTGGCCTCCATGGGTATTTACCTGTTCAAGTGGGATTTCCTGAAGCAGCATTTGATCGAAGATGCTAATGACCCGCACTCCAGCCATGATTTCGGCAAAGACGTCATCCCTAAAATGCTTGCCGGTTCCATGCCGCTGCATGCCTATGAATTTAAAGGGTACTGGCGCGACGTCGGTACTGTCCAAAGTCTGTGGGACGCTCACATGGACCTGCTGAGCGGCAGCGACTGGACGTTTCCGAATGAGCAATGGCCGATGTATACGCGTGAAATGCGTACGAAGCTGGGTTCTGTCAAAACCCGCAGCGCGGAAATTAAAGCATCCATGGTTCACGATTGCTGCACCCTCGAAGGCTGTGCTGAACGTTCGGTCATTTTTGGCGGATCGATCATTGGCCGCCATACTAAGATTAAGGACAGTATCGTCATGCCGAACGTTGAAATCGGCCGCAATGTGCTCATTGAGCGAGCGATCATCGGCGAAGGTGCCGTTATCAAGGATGGAGCGGTGATCAAGGGAACCGCACACGAAATCATCGTGATCGGTCCTAACGAGACCGTGCTGGCAAAACCTGCCGTCCGTACCCAGCCTTCCCGCTTACTCAAGGAAGTATACGACAATACGGCTCGCTTGCGGGCAGAAGGACTGTCATCCTAAGAAGCTTTGTCCAACTCCATATTCTATGTATATAACAAAGAGCGGATCCTCATGATCCGCTCTTCAACATTACTGCAAATTTAAATTCATTTCATACAGGTTATAACCCCTGCCCTGCTTCTTGCCCGTGCCTTTATGAACGAATCCCATGCCGGCGTACATGCGGTTGAGCTTTGCATTGCCGTCCCAGCAGTCCAAGCGTAATGCTCTTCTGCCGAGCTCCTTCGTTCGCTTGGCGGCCCATGCAATCATCGCTTCCCCCAACTGCTTGCCTCGCCAGGAAGAGCGGACCGTTAACCGGTGCAGATAGCTGCAGCCTTCTTCATTCAGCGGCCCCCAATACTCGGGATCGCTGCTCTGCAGTGTAAACATCCCGACTGGCTGATCCTCACGTATAAGCAGGTAAACTTCCCGTTCGGCAAAATACCGATCGATCTCCGCTGCCGTAAATTGTTGCGGATTCCATTGCTGCACGCCAAGGGTTGCCATCCACTCCGCCGCTTCGATCAGCATCTCGCGGACGGTATCCTTGTCCTGTGCAGCGGCAAGCGCAATCGCAAACGATCCGTGCGGTGTAGTGATCTCTTCCCATAAATTATGCATCCTCGTTCATCCCATCTTGACCCATTTGTTCCTTCCCAGTTAACAGACCCGAAGTATCCGCCCTTTCCGCCGTTTCCGCGCCAGAGCCTGCTTCCCCTACCATTTCCAGCAGAGGCAGCGTAACAGATACGGTGGTCCCTGCACCGAGCTCGCTATGGATTTGCATTTCACCCTTATGCAGTTCGACAATCTGCTTGCTGATGGCCAGCCCGAGCCCCGTGCCGCCCCGGTTATGATTCACTTGGAAGAAGCGGTCGCTCACTTTGCCTAAATGCTCTTCACTAATCCCAATTCCGCTGTCGATCACTTGCACGAGAGCCGTACTGCTATCTTTTAAAGTGATGACGAGATGAATCCAGCTGTTTTCATTTGAAAATTTAACCGCATTATCCACCAGATTCAAAAATACCTGCTTCAGACGGTTGCCATCTCCAACGACAATCACAGGACGCTCCGCGCGATCATCCAGCTTCAGCTGGATCTGCTTCTGCTCGGCCTTGGCCCATACGTTAAGCATTGTCTCCTGCAGCAGCTCCTTCAGGTTCACCTTACCGATGACAAGCTTCATCTCATTTTGCTGGAGCTTGGAGAAGTCGAGCATTTCCTCGACAAGGCCGATCAGCCGTTCCGTCTCTTTAGAAATAATCTGCATGCCGATCTTCGTTTCTTCCGGGTCGAAGCCGCCGGAGGTTAATGTTTCACTCCAGCCTTTGATGCCGGTCAGCGGCGTTCGCAGCTCATGGGAAATCGACGAGATGAAGTCATCCTTGATCTGGTTGCTGCGGACAATTTCCTCGGCCATATAGTTCAAGGTCGCCGCCAGTTCTCCGAGCTCGTATTTATAATTTCCTTTAATCCGCGCATCGAATTTTCCTTTAGCCATCTGCGCGGAAACAGCCCTAATGTTATTAATCGGTTTGACGATCGAGTTGGCGAGACCGATGCTGAACAGCGTCACCAGAGCCAGTACGGCTGAGCCAACGCCCACGGAGAGCAGCGTCATGTTCATCAGCTTGGCATTAACGTCCTCCAGGGAGGTAACATACCTGACAATATAGCGGTTCTCGCCACGGACTTGCAGAGGGGTTGATACGGCCATGACCCATTCTCCAGTGGCCTGCCGCCCTACCCATTTGCCGACGCCTCCGGCGACCGCCTGCGGCACGTCGCTCGTCTGAATGGGCTTGTCCGCCTGAAACTGCGTGCTGCTGGCCTTCACCTCGCCCTTCCGGTTTAAGACCATCAGCTCCGTATTATCCAGCTCGAACGTGCGGAGAATCTCCGTGAAATAGTCCGGATCCCTCTCTGCATAGAGCTTCACAAATCTCTGGAAATAATCCGTTGTCCTTGTAGCATGGTTGGACATATGGTTCTCGATCGTTTGGTAGTAATATGTCCGCAAGGCGAAGGCAAATATGACTTCAACCATAAACAGGGTTACAAATACTACGATGAAATAATGCAGGACGATTTGGCGCCCGATTCCTTTTTTGATCATTGCCCCTCGCCCTTCCACTTATAACCGTGCCCCCATACGGTTTGCAGGAAGGCCGGTTCGGAAGGGTTGTTTTCGATTTTTTGACGCAGTCTGCGAATATTTACGTCAACAATTTTGGGGTCGCCCATATATTCCTTGCCCCAGACATGATCCAACAGCAGATCGCGGCTCAGCGGCGTGTTCTCCTTCTCCAGAAAATACTGAATAAGTGAAAACTCAGTTGGGGTGAGCTCGATAAGCTGTCCGCTTTTCTTGAATTGCTTGCTGATCAAATCGAGTGTGAACGGCCCAGAGGTAAAGGATACCTTCGCGCTGCTCTCCCTGTACACATTCACCCGTCTTAGCAAGGACTGGATACGGGCAATGAGTTCAGTCGGACTAAACGGCTTGCTGATGTGGTCGTCCGCTCCGACGGAGAGAGCATATACCTTATCCTGCTCCTGCACCTTGGCCGTTAGAAAAATGATGCCGATCCGTTCATTCGATTCCCGGATTTTGCGGCATACCTCGAAACCGTCGATTCCCGGCACCATAACGTCCAGCAAAGCGATATCGATGTCCGGGATGCTGTTATACCGGTCCAATGCCTCATTGCCGTCCGCCGCCTCGATTACTTCAAAGCCATTGCGCTTCAGGTTGATCACGATAAAGCTGCGGATGGATTCTTCGTCTTCCAAGATTAACACTTTGCTCAACTTTGCCTTCCTCCCTTTTGATTGCATGAAGCGATTATCGCTTAATTTCTTTCTCGCCTTTATTCACTCTTAAATCGGTATGGCTAAGGAAACCGATCACTTTATCATTGTCGCGCGCGAGCAATTCCCAGTCTTCCTTGAACTGCTCCCACTCCGCTAAAGAGAAGAAGCGGATTTCCGCGAGCGTCGCATTCGTATCGATATCGATGAAATTGATATGTTCATCCTTGATGGATTTAATATCGATCGTTACTTTGCCCCACCATTCCTTCGGAAGATTGAAATAGAACCGGCCTTCCAAATCCATATATTGCTGCATAACAAAAGTCAAACCATTGCTCGGATCCCAGCGATAATACGAGAACAGCCAAGGAATATCGTCAAAGGCGATGTATTCCCAGCCTCTCGGGGTTTCCAGCATGCCGATTTCTAGAATACCGTCATCATTGACATCACCGCTCATGATCTGGTAATCCTTCAACGTCGCACTCTGGTCAGGTATGAGATCTACAAGCTGACCGTCTTCCATCACAATAATGATAGAATATCCGGAATGCTCGCCCGAAATAGCGTCAAGAATAATTCCGCGCTTATCCGGCGTAATGTTGCCATGAACAACGTTGTAATAACCGCTTACCGCATCATCGAGCTGCAGCTTAGCCAACTCCTGAAATGATTGGTCATATTGATAAGTCGTTATCGTCGTATATTGATCCTTCCTGAGCGATACAACTGTAATATCAAGCTGGCCGTCATCATTCAGATCATCGATGATGAAATAGTTATATGGAAGCTCCAAAATCCGCTCCACCGAGTTTCCCGTATAGGAATAGACGATTAAGCCTTTCTGGGTTTGCTTCTCCCCGCTCGAGAACCCGGCAACGATATTGATCTCACCGTTCCCGGTCACTTCCTTGAGTTCAAAGGATTCAAGCACCTGGCCTTCTCCATCGAATCTGACCTTTGGTATCCACGTATTGTCCCGGTTTTCCAGAATCAGACCATGAACCTTGACCTTCTCCATCGGTGTCTCGTAGAAAACCACCGCTTCCATGATGCCGTCCTTGTTGAGATCGACCACCCGGATTGAGCTAATGTCCGCCGCGTCGCGAGGCCGAATCACCGCACCTTTGAGTTCGGCGTTGATGACGCTTCTCAGCGTCTCTTTATCAGAGCTTAGCTCGGGCGTCTTCATCAGCAGCTTCGGATCCATCATAAAGTTGCATCCGCTAAGCACAAGCAGCAGCAATGCGCTTCCCAGAAGGGGAAGCCATCTGGTTAAATTCAATCGTATCACTCTCTTCATGCTAAGTCGATTTGCCGCTTCTCTTCGCCGGTTAGACGTCTTCCCTTCACATCTAGCTGGAGCTGCCCGTCGTAAATGCCCCAAATTCTCGTACAGTACCGCTCCGCCAGCTCGATCGGCAGCGCCGCGATGACCGTCTTTCCCTGTTCGGTGCATAAACTTTTGAGCGTAGTCATGACTTTGTCCGCAGAGTGTGGATCCAGTCCGATGACCGGCTCATCCGCCGCAATAAAGCCCGCGCCGTGCACAAGCGCCCGGCAAATCGCCACGCGCTGCCGTTCACCGCCGCTTAAATTGCCCGCTTTGAGATGCGCTTTGTCCAGCAAGCCGAATTTCTCCAGCTCGTCCATCGCGCCCATATAATCGTCCGAGCGAACCATGCCTGTCAGACGCCTTAGCAGCGATGTCTGTCCGGCTTGGCCGATCAGCACGTTTTTCAGCGCGGTTTTCTCGGGGTTAAGTGTAGGATTCTGTTCCAAGTATGCGCATTTGGAACGAAATTTTCCCGCTCCCTTGCCGCCGCCGCGAATGACTGATTTGCCATCCCAGGTATAGTCTCCATCATTCCAGCTTTCCCGCAGGGCGAGGCATTGCAGCAAAATGCTCTTGCCGCTTCCACTGGGCCCGATTACTCCGATCATTTCTCCCGCTTCAAACTCGGCGCTAATCCCGTGCAGTACTTCTTTGGTATTGCCTTCTACCGATTTCTTGAGGTTGTTCACCTTAAACATGTCGATTCTCCTTTGGTCAATGCTTCTCTTCCTTTAGTTTATTGGAAATAGCTCTGAAAATCCATTACACCATGTTCATAATTTATGATTTATTCCCAGCTTCCGGCCGAAACAGCAAACCTGCCACCGAAAATGTCAAATAAAACAAACCGAGAATCACGAACAGCAAGCCGGCCGAACCGAAATGCATGGCAGCTCCGCCCAAATTCGGACCCGCGATGCTGCCGATATTAAAATGAATGGAAGCAATCACGTTGGCCGTAGGAAGCAGATGCCGCGGCAAAATATCGGCTGCATAGGCCAAGCCAAGCGAGAAAAACGAACCGACCAGGCCGCCGGTAAGCATGAAGATCACCAGAAGTCCAAAATAATCGCTTCCTATTAAAGGAACGATGAGGAATAGCAGGCCGCCCAGGCTTCCCGCAATCATAAGAATAATTTTACGTCCATACCGATCGCTTAAGTAGCCTAGCGGCAGCTGCAGAATCAGTCCGCCGATACCGAAAAACGGCAATAATGTAGCTATTTCGCCTGCGGTCAGCCCCGTGCGCAGCCCATAAATCGGGAAATTGCTATTCATCGCAGCCTCCATATAGCCATAGAGCACCGACGGAATTAATGCAAACCAGGCCAAACGGTATATTCGCAGCGTTTTTCGTGAGCCGGAGGCTTTCCCTTTTCCCTCGTCCAGTTTGTCAGGCATCGTATCCGGCATTTGCAGGTATACGAGTAAGGCAACCAAAGCGAACAGAATGGCGAGCAGCAGGAACGGGACAAGCTGCCCGTAAGGCAGCAGCCGGATGGCCAGCGGCCCGATAGAAAATCCAATGCCGTAAGACATCCCATAGATGGAAATATTTCTGCCTCGCTGATTCGGAGGCGTGATGAGCATCATCCAGAGCTGGGATGCAAAATGCAGCGCGTTGTCGCCTATGCCCACCAGCAGGCGGAGGATAAACCAGACTTCGAGATTCGAGATCAGCGGAAATAGCGGAAGTGCCACCATAACCAGCACCATTCCCCCGAGAATCAGCTTCTTGAAGCCAATCCTCTCCAGCACCTTTACCGCGACAAGAGACATCCCGAAGGAGCCGATGTAAAGGGCAGCCGCATGCAAGCCGTTTACGGAGGAGGAGATCCCCCGCTCCTCCATAAATATGGATAGAACGGGCAGAAGCAAGCCCTGGCTTAGTCCAGCGGCAATAATGACTAAGATCAGAATAAATACTGGTGAAAACAAGCGTTTGTGATGATATTCCATAGATGTAGTTCTGCTCCTTCGCTAAAAAGAAAGAAAATCGTCAACAGATGACGACTTTCCACAATCATTTGTAGGTTATAATTCAAATCAGGCATTCCACCCGGGCTTATAACAATAAACATTATAGTAGACAATCTCATAGCAAACAAGCCATAATGGATATGGATGTAAAGATGTCAGGGAGGTTTCTTGTCATGACATACAATGTCAAAGTTGACGTTTCTCCAATATATGAGCTCATCAGCAGCTTCATAGTATTTACGACCCGCAAATGGGTGAATAATCTGGATGTAGGACTGGAGTGGCTGGAAGATATCGGCTCCCGTTTTAACCTGGATGCACAGCAGGCTTTCGCCGCTGCCGCAAAGTTCCCTTTTTCCGATTACGATGTGCTGTATGCCTGGGCGATGGATCGTTCCAGCCATAGCATCGACGCCTTTCTCGACGACCTGGAGCATGCCGCAAATGATACTCTTCACCATAGTATTAAATCCTATATTCCCGATATGAATACTAAAGAAGTCGAGCGTATTCGCAGTAGTTATGTCCCGCTGCTTCGGAAATGGAATGATTTGTACTTTATCGATGTTGCTCCGCAATATACGCCTCTCTTAGAAGAGGATGCAGCCGAGAAATCCACCTTATTGCATAAAATGGACCCTGAAGCGCTCGTAGAATACGCCTCAGGCGGAATCGTTCTTGAAGCGGGGCTGCCAAGCGAACAGGTTGTGCTTGTCCCATCCATACATTTCCGGCCCATCAATACCTATTGCTTCTATAACGGTGCACTGCTGATCCAATATCCGATCGATATTCCTGAGCTAGACGAAGACGAACCGCCGACATGTCTGCTGCGGCTAACGCGGGCACTGGCCAATCCAGAACGCCTTCGCCTGCTCCGCTATGTCGCTAATGAACCAAAATCACTGCAGGAAATGGTCAGTAACCTGCACGAATCCGAAGACAAGCTGATGCATCATCTGATGCGCCTGCGCGTGGCTGGCTTGCTTCGCGTACATCTCGTCGACGTCGATACGGAGAAATTCAGCATCCGGCCGGATGGGGCAGCTGAGCTGCAAATGTTTTTGGAATCCTATATCCGGTTATAGTAATATTGTTTCCCGCTGTACAAAGGAGTGACCTGTTTTGAGTGATACACTGCGCCAGCAAATCATTTTTGATCTGGACGACACACTGATTTACTGCAATAAATATTTCGATCAAATTCTGGAGCGATTCGCTGACCAGCTGTTGGAATGGTTTGGGGCAGAGCGGCTTACGGCACGTGAAATCCTTGCCAAACAAACAGAAATTGACGTTGCCGGCGTCAAGAAGCTGGGCTTCGTTAGCAGCCACTTTGCGGAATCGCTCGTGGACACGTACCGTTATTTCAGCTCATTAATCGGCCGTGAAACCAACCTGATCGAGGAGGAGCATCTATCCCAGCTTGGCATGAGCGTATACGACCAGGAAGTAGAGCCCTACCCCGGCATGGTGGAAACGCTCAATTTGCTGAGCGAGCAAGGCCATGAGCTGAACTTATATACGGGCGGCGACGAGTCGATCCAGCAGCGCAAAATCGAACGGATGAAGCTGTCCTCGTACTTTGGCGACCGAATCTACATCCGCACGCATAAAAATGCCGAGGCGCTGGAGGAAATTTTACGGTCGCGGCACTTCAACCGCAGACGCACCTGGATGATTGGCAACAGCCTCCGCACGGATATTGCCCCGGCGGTAGCCGCGGGAATTAACTCGATCTATATCAAGCATCCTACGGAATGGTCCTATAATCTGGTTGATATCAAGCAGCCTGCAGATACGTCGATGTACACGATATCCTCCTTGGAGCAAGTACCCGGCATTATCGCCGAAAGCCTGGCGATGACGATCCGGAACAGGTAAATTGCCTCAGGTTTCAAACCGTTATTTACAAACAGAAATCAGGTTGCCTAACTCTAGGCAACCTGATTTCATTTTTGGTTTTTGATAAACGCTTGCAGACTATTCTTCGGCCCGCTGCAAATCCAGCTTCCCGCTCATGGAATCGGCGAGCACGATCCGCGCCTTGAAATCGCCTTCGGGCTGCTTGAAGGTCAGCAGCTGCGTTTGACCCTTGCCGGCCAATGAAGTCAGCATATTCACGGAAATATTCTTACCTGCGTATTCCTTCCAAATGACAAATCCGCAGCCTTGTTTATAATGCGTGCAGCCATACCCTTTGCGCCCTTCGATAAGCTGGCCGCCGCAGCCCTCCCGCGGGCAGGGCGCAAGCGGCTGCAATGAGCCTGGCGCTGAGCCGCTTACGCGTTTTTTCTCTGCCGTGTCCGGTCTTTTGAGTTCGTTTCCTCCGCTCTGTTCTGAACCAGACGCCTTGCGCTGGGCCGAACTTTTCGCTTTCGGGCCTTTCCCGCGCCCGCCCTTCCGCTCTTCCTCCTTGATCTCGAATAGGGAAGCATCCGCCTTTGGCTGGACCCGGACTTTATCGATGATCGACAGCGTGAAGCGCTTGACGTTCTCCATGAATTTCTCTCTGGCCGCCTCACCCTTCGAAATTTGGTATAGCCTGCGCTCCCACTGCCCGGTCATCTCCGGCGAGGTCAGCAGCTCGATACCGGCATGGCGAATGAGCTCGATGGCCGTCCTTCCTTTTTGGGTTACGGTAATCCGCTTACCCTGCATCGTAATGTAACCGACGTTTTTGAGGCGTTCAATCGTCGCGGCCCGTGTAGCTGGCGTGCCGAGCCCTGCGTCTTTCATCGCGTCCCGCAGCTCCTCGTTCTCGAGCTGCTTCCCAGCGCTCTCCATCGCTTTCAGCAGCGTCCCCTCCGTATAAGCCTTTGGCGGCTGGGTAGCCTTCTCCTTCGCCTGTGCATCCAGGCACTGAACTGGCTTATCCTTCTCGACGTGGAACGGTTCGCTAACCAGTTCTTCCTGCTCCTCTTCCTCATCCTTCTTCTTCCCACGGCTGCCAGCCCGCGGATCTTCAGGCTGACATACTTTCCAGCCCAGGGATAGCAGTTCTTTCACATTCGTCTTGAAGGTTTCGCCGGCAACCTCGGTGAGCACGGTATGCTGCTTGTACTCCGCAGGCGGATAGAAATGCGAGAGAAAGCGGCGAATCACCAGATCATACACATTCTGCTCTTCCTTGCTGAGCGTCCCGGCCCGCCGAAGCGTCGGCAGGATCGCATGGTGATCCTCGACCCGCGCCGGGTTGCAGACCGATTTATTGCCTACGTGCACAAGCCTAGGATTCGCCCCCTCCACCAGCTGCTGGTAAGGACCGGATTTGAGCATATGCAGTGCTTTATGCATCCCGTCGATATTTTGCTCTGTCACATAGTTAGAATTCGTCCGGGGGTAAGAGATCACTTTATGCCGTTCATAGAGCACCTGGGCTAGATCCAAGGTCTTCTTGGCCGAATAGCCGTATTTGGCGTTCGCGTCACGCTGCAGCAGCGTCAAATCATACAGTTTGAACGGATATTCCTTCGTATCCTTGACCTCGTACTCGCTAATCCGGCCTGCCTTGCCCCGCACTTTATCCGCGATAGCTGCCGCCTTCTCCGCATCTGTTAGACGATCACCCTGCCAGGTCCCCGTATACTTGCGGCCAAGCTGCTCCAGCTCCGCCTTAATTTCATAGTAGGTCAACGAATCAAAGCTCTCGATTTCCTTTTGCCGGTCGTAAATAAGCGCCAACACCGGAGTCTGCACCCGGCCGACGGACAGCAGCGTACGATGCTTAGTCGTAAAAGCGCGCGACGCGTTCATGCCGATTAGCCAATCCGCTTCGCTTCGCGCTCTCGCCGCCTGCGTCAAATTCTCAAATTCCGCCTCCTCATGCAATGAATCGAAGCCCTTCTGGATACTCTCCGCCGTCAAATCGGAAATCCACAGCCGCTTAACGGGCTGCGTCAGCTTCAGCTGCTGTTGGATCAAAGCGAATATGTACTGGCCTTCCCTCCCGGCATCGCAGGCATTGACGATGCAATTACAGCGCTTGGCCACTTCGCCGATGGTCTTCAGCTGATCCTTCGTTCTCGGATTAGGCACGATCTTGAATCGATCGGGCAGGATCGGCAAATCGCCGAAGTTCCAGCGTTTGTATTTCTCATCATAAGCGTCCGGCTCCGCCAGTCCTAGTAAATGGCCGATCGCCCAAGTGATGATGTAATTCTCGCCTTCCAAATACGATCGATTATTTTTCGCTCTCGGTTCGATGACGGCAGCGATCGTTCGACCCATGTCCGGTTTCTCTGCGATTACGAGCGTTTTCATCGGTTAAGCCGCCTTTCTATTACAATTACGTCTTCATTTCCTGTCATAGCCAAAACAAAGAGCTGCGCTCCGCGCAGCTCCGATGCACACTCTATTATATCATATTTTAGAAGATTGCTGGTTTAATTTCTATTCTTTAGCCCTTGCGCCGTTCATAGATCATAAAGCGGTGATCATATACATTTTTCTCATCCCGAATACCAGGGATCTCCTCGGCTAAGGCAAACTGCGACCAGTCCAGCGGCGGAAAATGGACGTCTCCTTCAAACGCTGCGTCGATCCGGGTAACGAACAAACGGTCGGCATGCGGAATAAACTGCCCGTACACGCTGCCTCCGCCGATAATCATCAAATCAACGTCCTTCGCAATTTCCAAAACCTCGTCTACTGAATGCATTACTTCGGCACCCTCAGCTTTATATGAACGGTCACCCGTCAGTACGATATTCCGGCGTCCAGGAAGCGGCCTGACTCTTAAGGACTCCCATGTTTTTCGGCCCATGACGACCGTTTTGCCCTTAGTGTTCTGTTTAAAAAAATTCATGTCGTTTGGCAATCTCCAGGGCAAATCATTGCCCTTCCCAACCAAGCCATTTTGATCCATGGCCCAAATTAGCGAAATGCCCATATAGCCCTCCCCCTTTGTTCTCCTCTATTCAACTGCGGATGCTATACGGCTACCGTTGCTTTGATCGCCGGATGATGCTGATAACCAACAAACTCGAAATCTTCATACACGTAATCAAAGATCGAATCCGGCTTGCGTTTGATCACCAGTTGCGGCAGCTCATAAGGCTCTCGTGTCAACTGCGTCTTTACCTGCTCCAAATGATTGCTATAGATGTGGACATCCCCGCCGGACCAGACGAATTCGCCAACCTCAAGCCCGCATTGCTGTGCCACCATATGGGTCAAGAGCGCATAGCTGGCAATATTGAATGGCAGACCAAGGAATGTATCGACGGACCGCATCGTCAGCATGCACGACAGCTTCCCGTCCGCCACATAAAATTGAAACACGAAATGACATGGCGGCAGCTTCATGTTATCGACCTCCGCCACATTCCAGGCGCTGACGAGATGGCGGCGTGAATCGGGGTTGTTCTTGATTGCTTCGATCACGTTGGCAATCTGATCGATCTTTCTGCCGTCCGGCGCTTCCCAGGATCGCCACTGCGAGCCGTACACCGGACCAAGGTCGCCGTTCTCGTCCGCCCATTCATCCCAAATACGAACGCCATTTTCTTTTAGATAAGCTATATTCGTGTCCCCTTTGAGGAACCATAGCAGTTCATGAATAACCGACTTCAAATGGATTCGCTTCGTTGTGACAAGCGGAAATCCTTGACTCAGATCAAAGCGAAGCTGGCGGCCGAATACGGACAGCGTGCCCGTGCCCGTGCGGTCTTCCTTGACCGTTCCGTTATCCAGCACATCCTGCAGTAAATCTAAATATGCTTTCATGTATCGCACCCCGTACTATAGTCTATTATCAAATTCTAACTCATTATAGCAAAGTGTTCCGCAGATTGGGAGCATAGACTCGTTTAAAGATACGCCAACTGCAGTATTACTTCGCGCGAACGCCCTCGTCATAATAGGCTACCTCGGCGCCTCGGCGCACAATATCCCTAAGCTTCTCCTTGTAATAGGGCATCAGCTCATCGGCGCGCTCTACATCGATCCATTCGATGGCTGCAATTTCATCCGGCCTGACAATCTCCATCCGACCTCCGGTAATCCGCCCGCGGAAAGTCACGAAGACGACATGCTGCCCAAGCTCCGTAAACAAGCCTTCATTGACTGCCACTACGCCGCCGATTTCCACGTCCAGCCCGGTCTCCTCCTTCGCTTCGCGGATCGCTGCCGTTTCCAGCGTCTCTCCTTGCTCTACCGAGCCTCCCGGAAGGGTCCATGCATCCCTGCTATAGTTTTTGACCATCAGGATTTTCGTCTCGTCTTCATTAAGCAGCAGCGTATATACGACATCAACACGTCTCATATGAACTTACTTCCTTTCCCCTTACATTAAGATGAACGAATCATTCTAACCGCAAAATACAGAATCAATACGCCTACAACGCCGTCCAGTATTTGAAGCAGCGTCTTGGGCAGAAATTGCCCGATAATGCTGCCGCCCAAGGCGACAAACAGCAGGAAAACCAGCGTTGACAATACCGTTCCTAAGCCAAAAGCATAAATCCCTGTTTTGCTTAAACCGCCTTCGGCAATTTTGGCTGTAAACAATCCCGCCCAGAATACAATCGTTAGCGGATTGGAGGCTGTAAGCAGAAGACTGGACAGAAAAGGCCTGTCCACCTCAGCAACGTTCGATATGCGAAAATGGGACAGCAGCTCTATGCCAAAGGCCGATAATACCAGGTTCATCCCAAATGCAAGCAGCACGGCAAAGCCGAATATGCGCAATCCCCGGTTAACTTCAGGCCGCTCCATAAAGGAAGCTACGCCAAAGACAGCCAGCAGGATGAACATCGCATCGACGAAGGTGACGGCCGCCACCCCGGCCGCTGCTTCCAGCAGCCCTTGCTTGCTCGCCACATTAAAAATATATATACATACAGGGCCAACAGCCAGCTGCAAAATCATCCCGAACCTGAAACCTCTTAAAACAACCATCATTGCAGTTTCCCCCGGCACCAGAATGCAGCATCAATTAAGCATCTTTGCAAGCGTTGAGGATTAATCGGTGATCCAAGTGAGCAAAGGCCAGTCCTGCAGCCAGTTTTTCCTGCGAACCCTCTCCAAATAGTATAGCTGATCCGTAAAAAGAGGACTTCGCCGCACCACCATGCACAACAAATCGTCCAAACCATAAGGAGCACACAGCTCCAATTCATCTTGATCTGTCAAACGAACTCCAATAGCCGTGGCGGTCTCTGGCCACCTGCTCATCGCATCCGCCGTTGACGTATAGGGCGGAGCTCCGTTGCGGATATGCATTCGCGCCTGATTTTTCACCGACCATCGCGGATTGCCGCTCTCTTCGATCAACCGCAATTGCAGCGCTTCATCCCGCTTTGTACTGCAGAGCCGTGGATCGAAATAAACTACATCGATATCTTCATGGCGAAGGCGAGCGTCATAGCCATGCAAGCAGTCCCATATGTAACCCCGAATATACCCGGCAGCAATATAACAGTCAGGCAATCCCAGACTCCTAACAGCGCGCAAATCCTGTATCAACGGCTCGCAATCCCTAAGTAGCCGCTTTACACGCTCTGCATCCGTACCCCCGCCCTTGCTCAATGACAGTTTATTCATCTCACGAAAAAACTCCCGAGAGCTTTTCCCATTCGTTCAAGGAGAGTTTATCCGTAATGTGCCTTAATTCATCTGGCACCTCAATATAACAGATCAGCTCAAGACTGTTGCCGTCCGGATCGTTGAAATAAACCGAAGCATTGCCTTGGTTCGGCCGTACAAAAGGCTGTACCGTGCTTCTGCTCCCAAATGGAACAGCCTCGACTTCGATCGATGCGAGCCAATCCAGGGATCGTTTCAAATCGTCATATGCCACGCGGAACGCAATATGCCGTAAGGACGGATGGTAGGGAGTTTCATACTCCGAGCCTTCCCACAGTCCGAGCCAACTGAGACCTTCCTCGATCCAATAAAACGCCGTATCCTCATCCCGCCAGGCTAATTTTAGTCCCAATTTGCTGTAGAAGGCCATTGAGGCCTCTAAATTTTTGACCGGCAAATGCGCCTCATACAGACCTTGAATCATTCCAATCCCCTCCATAAAGCAGCAATTTCCATTGCAGTCATGCATCTGCCGCCACTTATGTAATTACATCATATTGTAAAGCAATTGGCCGCTTATTTAAATGACAAAAAAAGCACTTTCCGGTGATTACAAGTCATAAGGCATGCCTGTTTCCCTACTGCGGTTTGCGGCTTCCAAGAAGCTGATTACTGCAAGGGTTTCCTCCGGAGCTACCGGAGATATTCCCTTGCGAAAAAAATGAACGACCTGCTCCAGCAGGCTCTCATAATACGGCTTGCCTCCAGGGTGAATACCTACATGATCACTGCCGCGCTCTCTGTGAATGACGGCACCAAAGCTGCCGCCCTGCCGCCTGCCCCGCACAACGCCAATCCGGCCATCCGCCCAGGTCCCCGTCATCACTTCATGACCGCCGCTGCAAAGCGTATGAACCTGGCAGCTGCTATGCCCCATAATCGCGAACAGCATCTCTGCTGCGTGAATGCCATACCAGAAATAATCCGCCTGACCATGCACGAATGGCATCGGCCCGTACACATCCGCCCCGATAATATCGCCGTGGCCAACACGCTTTAGCGCATCTGTCAAAGCTGAAGCATAACGAAGTGATGAGGCACTCATGATCGGCACGCTATAATGTTCGGCAAGAGCGACTATGGCCCGTGCATCAGCAAGACATGTGGCAAAGGGTTTATCAATAAATACCGGTTTCCCGTAAGGAGCCACTTTACTGAACTGCTCCAGATGCGTGCTGCCGTCAACCGACTCGATCATGATCACATCCGCCGCTTCCGCAACAGCTTCGATGCTGCCAAGCATGGGCACGCCATATTCCTGAATTAGTTCGTTCTTATACCGGTCCACACGGCTGTAACTTAATTCCATGCGCGAGGAACCGCCAGGATAGGCGCAGCCAATCGTTATGCCGTGGAGACAGGAAGCATCCGCAGCCTGATGGCGATGCAGTAGCGCCGCAAAAATGCTGACATGCGAAGTATCTAGACCGATCATCCCAATCTGAAGAGGGCGCTCCAGCTTGATCACCACGCTTTCAGGTATTTTCGAGCCTTTTGCTGTTTATTTTATGAGTCATGGGAGCCATTTCTTCCTGTTGCGTTGTATTGATGACCAAAGAACAATAAGCCAGCGCAAAAAAAGAGCGCCTTCGCACTCTTCTTACTGAACTTCTGCTGTTGTCATTTTGCCTGAAAAGAAACTCCGTCAAACGCAAATGTATTCATTGTTGTTGCCGGGGCTCCCTGAATGGTCTCAGCGTCATCCTCCAGCAAACTTAACGTCCTCCAAAAGTAAAGCACATCGTCCTGGATATGGTACCCTGCCACAGTGAGCGAATAAGATCCCGGTATCATCGCATTCATTTCCTTCGTGATGCCCTTCCAGGCTTCTACAACCCGTCCTTCCTCCATGTACCAGAGATGGACGATTTCAACGTCCAGTCCAGTGCCTCCGGTTCGCTCCACGGTCTCGTACAGCAGCTTATCGCCTACTCGAACAGGCGCTCCCGGCTTTAAGGTCTCTACCTTCCATGGGCTCTCGAAAATCAGTCGATAATTCCCCCTTGCATCGCGGTCAAACATAAAATAATGGCCAAGATGCACTCCCCCGTCGATCGCAGCTACTACTTCTGCTTCCCCATCCCCATCGAGGTCGATCAGTTCGTAGGACAAACCCTCTACATAATAATTGTCTTCTTTCCCTTGTTCAACAATCCAGTCCGTTACCTGCTGTTTCGTAATTTCATCTCCCCGACCATTGCCCGCTCTATCCGAATCGGATACGATATCTATTCTATCGCTTTGCTTGTTCCAGTTCACTGTATAACCTAGTTCTTTGGCTAGAGGAAGAAGCGGGGCGTAAACTTCCCCGTCAGTTACTTCAAACCGGGACTTTAGTTGCTGTCCATCCAACGTTACAATTAACGGATGATCCGCTTCCACCGGAGGGGTTACCGTTATGCCAATTACCAACAAAGCTGCAACAGCTAAGGATCTGGCCTTGTCCTTATACTGCATCCATCCGTCCTTCCCTTCTCCGCAAGCGATTTCATATTAACATACAAGCTTTGTAAACTATAGTTACATCTTACCATTAATCTAACAGCTCTTGGTATATTTTTTGTAATTCTTTAAATTTAAATAGAGCTATAGAATTAGCGTAACACATGAATTTTACCAGATACACTCTTATTTTGTAATTATTTCTTTTGTGATAAAAAAAGAGCTGCCCGCAGGTTTATGTAAACCTGCAGAAGCAGCTCATCCATATGCTTAGGAGTTTGTGTAACTCTTAGGAGTTACGTGAATTTAACGTGAAATAATGTGGATCGGTTTGCCTTCGACAACCTCTGCTGCTTCCATCGCGATTTCGCCCAGTGTTGGGTGAGCGTGGATCGTCAGGGAGATATCTTCAAGCGTCGCGCCCATTTCAATCGCCAGCGCAATTTCAGTAATGAGGTTGGATGCTTCGATACCAACGATTTGTGCGCCGATGACAAGGTCGTTCTCCGCGTTGGCGACAAGCTTCATGAAGCCGTCTGGCTGGTTCAGGGATGTAGCGCGTCCGTTGGCCGCAAACGGGAATTTACCCGATTTCACTTTGATACCCTTTTCCTTCGCGTCCTTCTCGGTCAAGCCGACGCTGGAGCACTCAGGATCCGTAAATACAACGGAAGGAATCGCTTTGTAATCGACAACAGATGGCAGTCCTGCAATGGCTTCAGCCGCCACTTTACCTTCGTAAGAAGCTTTGTGAGCGAGTGCCAGGCCAGGGACGATATCGCCGATTGCGAAGATTTTCGGATTGGATGTACGGCCTTGATGATCGACTTTAACCAGCCCGCGATCGTCCAGCTCAACGCCAGCCAGGTCAAGACCCAGCTCTCCATCTGTGTTTGGACGACGTCCTACAGTAACAAGCAGGTAGTCCGCCGTAATTTCTTTGCTTTCACCATTAACGGAATATTTAACCGTAACGTTCTTGTCGGTTTGCACCGCACTTTCCGCTTTCGCGTTCGTTACGATCTCGATGCCTGTTTTCTCCATGCTCTTCGCCACAAGACGAGTCATATCCTTATCGAAGCCAGGCAGTACCGTATCCATGCCCTCAATAATCGTTACTTTCGTACCGAACTTGGACAGCATTTGGCCAAGTTCTGCACCGATGTATCCGCCGCCGATAACGACCAGGCTCTCAGGAATTTCTTGAAGCTCGAGCGCTTCAGTAGAAGACAGAATGCGTCCACCAAATGGGAATGGCTTGAGTTCGATCGGACGGGAACCCGTTGCCAGGATGCAATGTTTGAAACGGTAACGAGGTGCTTCGTATTCGTTGAATACGCGAGCTTCGTTCTCATTAATGAACATCACTTCGCCATTGAATACCTCGACTTTGTTGCCTTTCAACAAACCGCCGACGCCTTGAGTCATTTTTTTGACGACGCTGTTTTTGAATTCCTGTGTTTTCGAGAAATCCACTTTTACGTTCTCTACAGAAATACCGAATGCATCCGCATGTTTTGCAGACTCATATTGGTGTGCAGCGGAGATCAATGCTTTGGAAGGAATACATCCGCGGTTCAAGCACACACCGCCGAGCTCCGATTTATCTACGATCAGTACCTTTTGTCCGAGCTGGGCAGCGCGAATGGCTGCCACGTATCCGCCGGGACCTGCACCGACTACCAGTGTATCAATATCAAGAGAAGCGTCTCCTACGACCATGTTGTTATACCTCCATTACGAGCAGCTCAGGGTTGGAGAGCAGCTCTTTGATATAGTTCATGAAGTATTGAGCAGTAGCACCGTCGATCAGACGATGGTCAAAGCTGAGGGACAGGGCCATAACCGGAGCTACGACAACTTCCCCGTTCTTCACAACCGGCTTCTCGCTAATACGGCCAGTTCCGAGAATAGCTACCTCAGGGTAGTTAATGATCGGAGTAAAGAACATACCGCCGGCAGAGCCAATGTTCGTAATCGAAATCGTGCTGCCTCTCATTTCGTTAGGGGACAATTTGCCTTCGCGTCCGCGGGCAGCCAAATCGCGAATCGCGTCTGCGATCATCCAGATGCTCTTGCGATCCGCATCCTTGATCACCGGCACGATCAGACCGTTGTCCGTATCGGTTGCGATACCGATATCGTAATGTTTTTTGTATACAATCTCGTTGTTCTCTTCGTCGATCGAAGCGTTAAGCGCAGGGAATTGACGAGCAGCTGCAACAAGCGCTTTGACGATAAACGGAAGATAAGTCACTTTCGTGCCTTTCTTCTCGGCGATCGGCTTCATACGCGTACGGAACGCTACCAGCTCAGTTACGTCAACTTCGTCCATGATCGTAACGTGAGGAGCCGTGTACGCGGATTTAACCATCGCATTGGAGATTGCTTTACGGATACCTTTGAACGGTACGCGCTCTTCTTCGGCGCTTACGCTAACCGCTGCCGGAGCTGCTGCTGGAGCCGCTTCTGCAGCTTTCGCGCTCTCTTGGGCTGCAGCCGGTGTTCCGCCGCCGCTCAGGAATGCTTCCACATCTTCGCGTGTAATTTTGCCTGCTTTGCCGGAGCCTTGAACCTGGCTCAAATCTACGCCCTTCTCACGAGCGAATTTACGTACGCTAGGCGTAGCCAGAATTTCGCGGTTAGGTGCCGCTGGAGCAGCAGCGCTGTCCTTGCCAGCCGCCGGATTCTCAGTTGCTGGAGAATCTTTCGTATCCGCTCCGCCTTGTGCAGCATCGGCTTCTTGAGCGCTATGCTCTTCCGGGGCGCCCTCTTGCTCTGGAATGTCGCCTTCAGCGTCGATAACGGCAACGACTTGACCCACGCGGAACACGGCGCCGTCCGTACCGAACACCTCTTGCACCGTACCATTAACCGGACAAGGAACCTCAACGACCGCCTTGTCGTTTTGCACTTCCATAATAATATCGTCGTCGGTTACTTTATCGCCGACTTTGATATGCATTTTAATAATTTCGCCTTCGTGAAGCCCCTCGCCAAGCTCAGGGAAACGATATTCAAATTTAGCCACCTGGAAGACCTCCTAGTTCATTAAGATTAAAATTCGAGTACTTTATTCACTCCTGCAATAATCGTAGCCGGAGACGGAAGCCATTGATCTTCGATTTGCGCGAACGGATAGACGGTATCCGGAGGAGCTACGCGAAGAACCGGCGCTTCCAAGTGAAGGATCGCTTTCTCGTTAATTTGAGCGATGACCTCTGCAGCGATACCTGCAGATTTTTGCGCTTCTTGAACGATAATAGCGCGGTTCGTTTTCTTCACCGATTCAATAACGGTGTCAATGTCAAGAGGCACGAGCGTGCGGAGGTCGATTACCTCTGCCTTGATGCCGTTCTTCTCAAGCTCTTCTGCTGCTTTAACCGCCGTGTGAACCATTAGGCCGTAAGCGACGATCGTTACGTCAGAGCCCTCGCGGACAACTTTCGCTTTACCGATTTCAACCGTGTATTCGCCTTCCGGTACATCTTCACGGTAAGCATGGTACAGGTTCAAGTGCTCCATGAAAAATACGGGGTCGTTGTCGCGGATAGCAGAAATCATCAAACCTTTAGCGTCGTAAGGGTTGGATGGAATCACTAATTTAATACCCGGAGTTTGCGCGATCAAACCTTCCAAAGCGTCTGTATGCAGCTCAGCTGCTTTAACGCCCCCGCCAAATGGAGTACGGAATACGATCGGCGCGTTGTAGCGGCCGCCGGAACGGTAACGCATGCGGGCTGCCTGAACCACGATTTGATCGAGCGCTTCAAAGATAAAACCTACGAACTGGATTTCCGCAATCGGGCGGAATCCTTGGATACCCAAACCTACTGCCATACCGCCAATAGCGGATTCTGCAAGCGGCGTATCGAATACGCGCTCTTCGCCGAACTGTTTTTGCAAGCCTTCCGTAGCACGGAATACGCCACCGACATTACCGACGTCTTCCCCGAAGATCAGAACGTTAGGGTCACGTTCTAATTCCACGCGCATCGCATCACGAATCGCTTCTTTTAAATTCATTTGTGCCATTAGATTCATATCCTCCTCATTAAGAAACAATCAGACTTTTACTGCCAAGCATTCATTAATGCTCTTAGGTCCTGCTTATCGTCTTACTGGAAATCTGCTTTTTGCTCTTCCAGATGTTTAGGCGTCGTTTCGAACATGCTATCGATCAGACCAGGAATGGTCATTTTCTCGGTTTGTTCTGCTTTCTTGATATGCTCGTTAACCGTAGCTTTGGCTTCTTCCTTCACACGAGCGGTATCTTCTTCTGTCCAAAGACCTTTCTTCTCCAGGTATTTGGCAAGACGTGCGATTGGATCCTTCTCGCTCCACTGGCCTTCTTCTTCCTTCGTACGGTACTTGGAAGTATCATCGGACAAGGAGTGTGGACGGAAACGGTAAGTAACGGCTTCGATCAATGTAGCACCTTCACCGTTGCGAGCGCGCTCAGCTGCTTCTTGAACAGCACTGATAACGGCAAACACGTCCATACCGTCGATTTTCACGCCGCGGATACCTGCTGCAACCGCTTTGTGAGCGATCGATAGAGCTGCAGTTTGTTTGGAGAACGGAGTTGTGATCGCATATCCGTTGTTTTGCACAAAGAAAATAACCGGCAGTTTATAAACTCCAGCAAAGTTGAGTGCTTCGTAGAAATCGCCCTCGGAGGATCCCCCGTCACCTGTGTATGTGATTGCGACTTGCTGCTGCTTCTTCAGTTTGTAACCCATTGCGATACCCATGGCATGGAGCACTTGGGCGCCGATAATGATTTGTGGCATAAGTACGTTGACGCCTTCCGGAATTTGACCTCCGTGCTGATGTCCGCGGGAATACAGGAACGCTTGGTACAGCGGAAGACCGTGCCATACGAGCTGCGGCATATCACGGTAGCCCGGGCAAATGAAGTCGTCCTTGTTCAGAGCGAACTCGCTGCCCACCATCGTAGCTTCTTGGCCGGATACAGGCGCATAGAATCCAAGACGGCCTTGACGGCCCAGGTTAATGGCTCTTTCATCCCATGTACGGGTAAATACCATGCGGTACATTAACTCTTTCAATTGATCATCACTTAAATTAGGAACTTTATCTTTGTTAACGATTTCACCGTCCGGGGATAGCACGGACAAAGCTTCGACTTCCTCAGTGTATACTTCGTAAGGAACCCTGCTCTTGTTCTTGCTCATTTTCTTCACCTCGACAAAAAATTTGATTATCATGTGCTGCTGTTATAGAATTATTATACATCTGTTTCACTCAATAAGTCAAAGATATTCCGGTAATTTGTACTTTATACTTATCTTTGTATGTATAACAGCGTATCACTTTTACTATAACAGAAGCCAGATTTAAAACCAGTGAATGGAACACTTACTCTAACGGTTATCTTAACTTATCAGCCATTTAAAAGCAAAATGCAAAGACGGGAGCGTGCTGTATTATGACGGATTCGCGCTATTTAAAACGAACGATCGTCAAGGAAGAAATCGACAGTAAATACTTGGGCGAGAAGCGGTCGCTGCGGATTTATTTGCCTCCGGGCTATAATGAAATCCTCAGTTATCCTGTCGTATATTGTCAGGACGGAGAAGAATTTTTCAATTACGGCCGAATCGCTACTCATGCGAACCGCCTCATCCTGGATGAAGGGCTTGACCCGTTCATCATTGTGGGCGTCGAGGTTGATACATCGGTGCGTACCGAGGAGTATGCCCCTTTCGGCAACCGCTTCGACGCTTATATTTCCTGCTTCACTGAAGAAATTATTCCCTACGTTGAGAGCAAATATCCGGTTCGCCGCGAAGCGGACGAACGTATTTTGGCCGGAGATTCGCTAGGAGGCACCATCTCGCTGCATATCGCTATGAAAAAACCTGAACTGTTTTCCAAAGTGATCAGCTTGTCCGGCGCGTTTTACGAAAAAACCCAGCAACTGGTAGCCGCAGAATCCGACTTGTCCTTCCTTTCCTTATATATGATCGTCGGTCTGCAGGAGGACAATTACACGACAGATACAGGAACCTATAATTTTGTGGAGCTGAACCGGGCGACCAAATCGCTCTTGGAAGAGCGCGGCGCCCAAATACGGTACCTTGAAAAAGACGGCAAGCATTTATGGGGTTTCTGGCAGAACGAGCTGCCTGAAGCGCTCCTGCATTTTTTGAAATAATGCGAGCAATCATCAAAAAATAAGCAGCCTCCAGAGCTTGGTGGCGCTTTCAAATCACCTTGATTTAAAGAGAAGCCGCTGCGGCTTCTCTTTTTGCTTCTTATATAATGCACGCACTAAAACTATTGTAGTCTGACCTGGTAAAATTGTGCAAGCCTTAAATCTGTTTTATACTGGAGTTGGAGCATGTTCCGCAAAATGAAAGGAAGTAGAGATATGACTGAGAAAAGAGTGCTCATTTTTGCAGGCGGCAATATGAATCCTGTATTTTTGGAGGAGATCAGGCAGAATGATCTGGTTATAGGCGCAGATCGCGGTGCATTATTTCTCGTAGAGCATGATATCCACCCTCATATCTCCGTCGGAGATTTTGATTCCATTACACCGGAGGAGCTGGAGAAGGTTAAATGTGCCAGTGGCAAAATCATTACATGTGATCCAATAAATAAAGATTTGACGGATACCGAGCTGGCCTATGTGACCGCCATGGACAATGAAGCCACAGAAATCATCATGATGGGCGTGACCGGTTCAAGGATGGATCATACGCTAGCCAACATTCAAATCATGCTCCGGGGATTGCAGCACCAGGTCCAAAGCGCGATTTACGACACCCACAACTATATTACGCTTACCGGCTCCACCATCACCATCCAGGAGCGCGGCTTCACCTACGCATCTTTGGTTCCTCTTACGCCGGAAGTGACCGGGATAACACTGGAAGGGTTCATGTACCCCCTAGACAATGCAACGCTTCGGATGGGGCAATCGCTTGGGATCAGCAATCGTCTTATCGGTCAGGAAGGAACCATCCGGATCGAGAGCGGTCTGCTTTTAATCATCCAAAGCCGGGATTAACACAAAATTTAAGACAAAATTGTAACTTCTAGTTACACACGAAAGAAACCTTGTTGCATCAAGGTTTCTTTCCTTTTCTTAGCATGGATTTACTCTATATTCTTAATTTTTTGTAAACTTTAATGATATTTTAATAAACGCCTTCAAAGCTATGGGAGACAGCGCGCTCCGCAATTCTACCAAAATATAGCTGGTATCAAACCTGTTATACTTCAAATCGAGCCGGTCAAAACAAAAACTTTGGAGGTACACAACAACATGAAATTACACATTATATCCCAAAAAGTATTGACGGTAGGTATCGTTTCAGCTATTGGCTTTGGAACTTTGCTTGCAAGCGGAGGCGGTACGACACAAGCGGCTGCTGCTCCTCAAAGCGCAGAAAGCGTTGCTGTTTCTAAGGGAACTCAAGTCGTTAACTTCGGAAAAAAATATATGGGCACACCTTATAAATTCGGTGCATCGACTTCAACTACAAGAGTATTCGACTGCTCTTCATTCATGAAACATATTTTCAAACAATATGGAGTTAACCTGCCACGTACATCTGCTGCCCAATCCAAAGTTGGTAAAGCGGTATCCAAATCGAACCTGCGTCCGGGCGATATGGTCTTCTTCTCCAGCGGCAGCCGTTCGACAGGAAGCAATATTACACACGTAGCCGTGTATATGGGCAACGGTAAAATCCTGCACACTTACGGTAAACCTGGGGTAACGATCTCTGATTTGAACTCCGGAACATGGAAAAGAACTTACATCAAAGCTCGTCGCGTACTGTAGTTTGTATTGATTCGATTACGTCCGAATGTTAGCATCAGCAGATGCTTACGATATTGCAATGGGACTGTATAACTGACACATGATCTTCTATCATCTTGCAAAAGAGGCTTCCCGGCAGATTACTTCTGTCAAGGAGGCCTCTTTTGTTCTTCAATGCATCATATAGCCAGTTCCCCGGACGGTATGGATAATCTTTCGAGCGCGGCCGCGGTCGACTTTTTTGCGTAAATGGCGGACATATACATCTACGACATTCGTGCCGGTCACAAAGTCATACCCCCATACCTCCTGTAAAATATCATCACGATGGCACACGGTATTGGCATGCTTCGCGAGATAGACGAGCAAATCATATTCCTTCGGGGTCAGTTTGATGATTTCCCCTCCCCGGAATACTTTGCGGCTTTTCGGCTCAATACGCAAATCCTCGAAAATGATTTCGCTTGGTTGGCCGTCGTTTAATCTCATGAACAGCTTGACCCAATGCTCCATACGTACGGCCAGCTCTTCGAAAGGGACGCTGCCGTCTACGACGTCGCTCGCTCCGGCTGCGAATGCCTCGACAAGCTGCTCTGTACTTCGTTCAAGAAGCACGGCTACGACGGGAAATGATAGCACGCCTTCATGAGCTTTAAGCAGCGCCATGGCATCGACGTCCGACAGCCCTTTTTCAACCAGCATAATGTCTGGCCTTTGTTTAAGCAGCTCTTCCTTCGTCACATCTTTGTTGCGAAACCAAGTGACGTCATATCCCGCTTCCTTCAGCTGCCGGTATAAACGGCTGCTCTCCCGGGACTCCCCTCCTGCCGATAATATGTGAACTTCCATACGATTCGCCGCCCACCTTCTGCTCCACATCCCGAATTTATTAATTAAGATGGACAAAATGCAAACAAACCATTCCCGAATTTAACGGAAATGGTTAGCTGCTTCTATCTTACTTTAGCCGAAGTACCTGTCATAAAGCACTTTGGCTTCTATAATATCCTTCGTTCCATGGACCAATGCCCGCCCGTCTTTGAATAATACCAGCCGGCGCTCTCCAATCGTATAGGATAGCAGAAACTTATTGAATTCTGCCGTCCCTTCCCCAAGACGCATCAGGGCTCTGGCCGTCTCCTCCAAATTCCATTCCCGTGGTGTAGCCGGACGAATTTGGACAGTATCCCTGCCGCAGAGCACTTCGGTCTTTCGTGAGCCCGAATGGGACAAATAGGGATAGGCTGGTTGCGGGCCGCAGGACGGGCAGTCTGGCTTCCGCGCCGCATCCATCTTGAGCGCTGCCTGCTCATTGCGCCATAAGTCAAAGGTCAGCAGCGTTCCTCGAAGATGCTCGGTCTGGCCCGTGAGCAGCTTCAGCGCTTCTGTCGTCTGATGGGCAACAACCGTCTGAACCGCTGGCGGAATAATCCCTGCTGTATCACAAGTATCGCCGCCCAGCGGAATCGAGCCCAGCAGACAATTCAAACAGGCGGTCTTCCCTGGCAATATCGTATACGTAATGCCATAGCTGCCTACGCAGGCACCGTAAATCCAAGGAATACCCTTCTTCTGGGAAATGTCGTTAATAACCATTCTCGTGTCAAAATTATCGGTAGCATCCAGTATAAGCTGGATTCCCGGCAATAAGGAGCTTATTTCAGTATAAGTCACATCCATGACATGAGCTTCAATGGTCACTTCGCTATTAATCGCTTGCAGCCGTTTCTGGGCAGCGATTGCCTTAGGCAGCCGGAGCTCGGCATCTTCTTCCGCGAACAGCTGCTGCCTTTGCAAATTGCTCCATTCCACGTAATCCCGGTCCGCTATGACTACACGCCCAACGCCAGCCCGTACGAGCGTTTCCGCAATGCCTGTGCCCAGCGCTCCAGCGCCTACGATAAGAATAGCGCTTTCCGACAGCTTGCGCTGCCCTTCCGGACCGATCATCGCAAAACGTTCCTGCCTGGAATACCGGTCCGTCCGGTCTCTTGTTTCCGCGGACAAAACTGCTGCCGAGGTTTCAGATCGATTGCCTTGCATTCCCGCTCCGCTCCTTTTCATCAGAAAACTATGAATACCTGCTGCACAATGGCCTTATTTCGTAGACCACTGCTCGACATCCCAAACCTTCGTTACCCAATCTTCGTAGAAGTCGGGTTCGTGAGATACGAGCAGCACCGTCCCCTTGAACTCCTTCAGCGCACGCTTCAGCTCCTCCTTGGCTGCTACGTCCAGATGGTTCGTCGGCTCGTCGAACAATATCCAGTTTGTCTCGCGCATCATCAGCTTACACAGCCGTACCTTGGCTTGCTCGCCACCGCTTAGCGCTTTGAGCTGGCGGGTGATGTGATCATTCTTCAAGCCGCAGCGCGCCAAATGCGCCCGTACTTCATGCTGGTTCAGATGCGGAAACTCATTCCATACATCATCGATCGGCGTACCGTTTCCTGGGCGTACCTCTTGCTCGAAATAAGCCGGATACAGGAAGTCCCCCTGATACGTTTTGCCGCTAATCGGCGGAATCTTGCCAAGAATCGTCTTTAGCAGCGTGGATTTACCGACGCCGTTGCAGCCGACGATCGCGATTTTCTCGCCGCGCTCAATCGTCATCGACATTTTGGGCAGCAGCGCATGCGTATAGCCAATTTCAAAGTCGATGCCTTCGAATACCGTCTTTCCGCTCGCTCTCGACTCTTTAAAGCCGAAAACCGGCTTAGCGGCTTCCTCGGGCTTGTCGATCCGCTCCAGACGATCCAGCTGCTTCTCCCGGCTCTTTGCCCGGCCGGAAGTGGAATACCGAGCTTTGTTGCGTTGTATGAAATCTTCCTGCTTCTTGATAAACTCCTGCTGTTTCTCGTAAGCCTCAATATGCTGATTTTTATTGATGTCGGCCATTTCCAGGAACTTCTCATAATTCGCCGAATAGCGCGTCAGTTTGGCAAATTCCAAATGATAAATGACGCTGACGACTTTATTCATGAACTCGGTATCATGCGAAATGAGAATAAAGGCGTACGGATAGTTCTGCAAATAGTTCGTGAGCCATTGGATATGCTCCACATCCAAATAGTTCGTCGGCTCGTCAAGCAGCAGGACGTTCGGCTTCTCCAGCAGCAGCTTGGCCAGAAGCACCTTCGTCCGCTGCCCCCCGCTTAGAGTCGAGACGTCGCGGTCAAGGCCGATCGCGGACAAACCTAACCCATTCGCCATTTCCTCAACCTTCACGTCGATCAAATAGAAATCGCCGATATCCAGCTGTTCCTGAATTTCGCCCATCTGCTCCAGCAGCAGCTCCAACTCCTCGGGCGAGGCTTCGGCCATTTTCTCCGTAATCTCCATCATTTCCTTCTCCAGCTCTAACAGCGGAAGAAATGCATCCTTCAATATATCTCGAACCGTCTTGCCAGGTGTCAGCTTCGTATGCTGATCGAGGTATCCGTACCGTACCTTCGGCGTCCATTCGACCTTGCCTTCATCCTTCAGGAGCTGTCCGGTCAAAATATTCATTAATGTGGACTTGCCTACGCCGTTTGCCCCAACCAGGCCGACATGCTCACCGGCCAACAAGCGAAATGAGACATTCTTAAACAAAGTACGGTCCCCGAAATTGTGGGAGACGTTCTCTACAGTTAATAAACTCATATTAGCGACCCTTACTCCTTCTATATGACATTCAAGAACCTATTTTAGCATAAGTGGGAGAAGGTCTGAAACAGTTTTTATTTAAGCGTCAGCGGCAAGTATTCTCAAAATATCCCTTAGCCGCCGCATCCCTGCGGTTCGTGAATACTTGTTCAATACGGTAGCGGGGCGGGCAGCCTTCCCGAAAAACGTAATGAAGGCCCGTCGTTTCATCGATGCCTCCTACCAGCAGCTTGCTTTGCACCAGCCGCCCACCGCCAAAGGCATAATTATTATAATAACGATCACCCACCGGAATGCCCTGCACAAACACAATGACTCCGATATCATTGAGCGTATTCGTCCAGTCCTCCTGGGATAAGGCCGGTAATGTAAAAAGATAATTTACTCCGATCCGTGCTGCGTATTCGTTATGACGATTCATGTATCCTGCTATGTTCTCTTCAATGGTTCGCACAATCGTCGCTCGCCTAACTTGTTCAAACGCTTCAGCGTCCTGCAGCAATGGTATGGCCGTCGCAAGGCTGAGCTCGCTTTGTCTCCCTCTCAGCCACCCGCCCGATCGGCTCTCGTATGCCGTTACCCGATTATCCAGCGTAAATGCGATACTGTTGCCGGACTGATCCGTGTATACATACGGTTTTTTCGGCCTCCAGCGATGCGATAAATCAGACTCGCCCGTCCCGGCCTCCTTGCTCTCATGCACAGCATAAATAGAAAATCCGTCATATTCAATGACTGCAATTACCGGTATATAAGCCAGCATGGCCCTCTGGGCAATCGGATCATTCTCAATACCTAAATGAATTGACAACGTCTCGATGAACGCTGACAGGGCTTCCTCCTTATCCGTTCTCATAAATTTCGCCGAACCATATCCGGTTTCGTAATACTGCAGCTCATTTAGATTGAGCGCATGAGCAGCATCCTGGACAGCCGTGCGGAGAGCCGAGGTATAGCGCAGCTGAAGCCGGTGAGCTTCCCTTAGGTCCCCGGTATGCAGATGAAGAACCCATAGATAGGGCGAAGCGATCAGCACGAAAATCATCGCCCAATCAGTAATCTTCATTGAGCACCATCCCCCCGTAATTCATGGCATTCCATCCGCCGGGCTTTACAGCTCCATATAAAAAATCATTCAGCACCGTTATCGGCGTTCGCTCCAAACCGGTAATGGTTACCGTGAAATAATCGCCAATTTCCATTTCATACCTGGGGCGCCCGCTTGCGCCGGCTGGAGCTTGCTCAGGAAAAAGCAGCGGCAATATGTCGTGGTCATAATAATCTTCATAATGAATGCTGAATCCGCCTAGAAAGGAATCAGGATCGGAAGGATCGCTGTATTCCGGATGATATTTTTTGTGACGGTGCACGAGTTCGATCTTGTATTCGCCTCCAACGGCACCAAGCTCATGGACAAAATCCCTGTACATCGATGCCGATAAATATCCTTTATTTCGGACCGCATCAGCAAACCGAACCAACGTGTTGTATGCCGCGAGCGCCCGATAATCCTCCTCCCGCTGTGCCGATTGAACTGCCGGAACCAAATACAGCAAGACGACGGCCAATAGCGCTGCAGAAATTTTAGATAAAGCGTTTGACATCGTTCAGCCCCTTTATTCCTTATGAAAAGCTATTTTTTGCACGCGGCCTGCGAAATCGTAATCCATCAGCACATGATAGCTCGCCTTTAAGTCCAGGAGGGCTGCTGCTTTCATTACAGCCGCATCCTGCAAAGAATAATCATCGCTGCCCGCTTCGTTCAAATCCGCCATCCTCCCGTCTATTTCAACGACGACGCCTTTTCTGGCCAGTTCTCCCAAGCTGTGCATGATTTCAGCTCCGCTGTACCGCTCAGCCTGTATTTCAATACCGATCGCAGTATGGATACTGTCCTTTTGACCCTGCGTAAAAGGGATTAATTGATCCAAGACGTCCTGCTCCAGCCGGGACTGATCTAACGCAAGCCACATAGCGCTAAGACACGCCATACAACCAATGAGCAGCCATAGAAAGCTCTTGAGCGCTCTATTCATGTCATTATTAAGGGGATGCAAGCACAGTCGTCTGCGTAAAAATAATTCCTCTTACAACGTTCGAATTATCTTTAATTACTTTTGCTTTGAACTTGCCGCTCGGATTGACATATTCATCCAGTATTTCGTTCCAAGAATTGTTGATATTGCCGACCTTATCGCTAATGACGGCTCCGAAATCTTCAATCGGCACTTGGTTGCCCACACGAAGCATATTGCCGTACCACTGGCCATTCTGATTTTTTCCGGTCTTCACCTGGATTCCGAATTGCTCCCGGTCCTTGAACTTTCTGAGGGCATTCGTTACCTGTGATCCGCTGACGGTTGTATCATCGTAAACCGTAAACGACGCCTGCGACAATTCGGTCTGGATATCCGAGAAATTGTTCTGCGCCGTTTTGGTGGCCTCTTGCGCGGATACGAACAAAATAACCACAATTGTAATAAGCGCAATCGTCAGGAAAATGCCGGCTGCAACTTTTAATGCGGATGAAGCATTATTCATTTTTTCATTCCTCCAAATCGTTATAATTTCTGAATATGTTCGAAATACAAATCCATCTGTTTGAAGCTCATCCATATGAGCGGGATGACCAAATAAGCGAATACGAGGCTGTACATTGGCGTAAAACCAATCATTCGGCCGAGTTCTGCCCGGGTATCCAGCGATTTCTCGTAATCGAAGCGCCTGCGCTCGAATTGAAACGACATCTCATGCTCCAGATCATCAAATGCTTTAGCAATGGTAATTTTCTCTGCGGCAAGCAGCAGCTTGTCCACGAACCGCCTGAACTCTGTGAGAGCAACTTCTGCTTTCATTTCTTGTAGAGCCGTTTCTCCGCCCTGACTGTAGTTGAGCAGGCATTTCTCTAACGGCGCTTTGAAAATGACGGCATATACATAGAGCCATTCCAAAATTTCTTCCACTGAAATCCGCTCCAACTCTTTAAAAATCCCCACCATCGTCATGAATTGATAGACTTCTTGGAGCATATCCGAAAGCCTCATTTTGCGCTGGAACCACAGCAGCCAAAGCGGCAACGCGAATGCCAGACAGCCTGCGGCCAGAGCGGCAGCAACCTCCCACCATTTCAAATACTCACGGTCAAGCCTGTTGAGCTTATCAACGATCCGGACCGCCATGGCGGTCAACTCGTCTTGGCTCAGCGTTTGCTCCTGGGCTTCGAGGGCTGCCTCGGCAGATTTCAAAACGGCATCATAACCAGCCTGGGAAGTATTCATCTTTTCCATCGCCTTTTTCTCCAAGGCAGCGAGCCTCTCGGCCCCTTCCTTCTCCTGAGGTGTCATCGCGCCGAAAAATATTGTGCTCTGCGGCGGCTCCCTGAGGATTTGCTGATAAGTGACCACGTGCAGTGCAATGCAGAGAGCAATTGTCGATATGAAACCTACCAGAAAGAGACCGACCCTCCTTAGTTGAAACCATTCGACTCTCATTTGCAGATTGCTGTCCTTGAACAATTGCGTAAGCCGATAGTATGAAAACGAAGATCGAGGCGGAACGAACCACTGGACGGTGCTTCTTACCCAGCGGATTTTGTAAATCCTGGCCTCCCAGCATATTTTACTTCCGGAAGCCCGGTATGCTGTATCTTCTTCATTTTTTAATTTTTGCAGCAAAATATAGGAAATCAGTATGATCAAAAAAATGAGAATCTTGAGCACAATCCCAGCTTTGCTTAAATAAAAATGATCCATGAGCGGGAAGTTCCGCCTGGCCCACATCTCGATCGGTTTTGTAAAAAATATAGGCGCAAGGGCGATAACATGCAGCCCCTTCAGCAAGTAGTCCAGTTTAGTACGGCGAATAAGGTCGAGTTGAATTTCCTGCGTCAGACTGGCCACCGCCCGCAAAAACACCGAACCCTCCTTCGAAGTCTTGTCGCCGAATTCCATTACCAAGCTGGATATTCCCGCAAACGCCTTTAAGAACCTGCTGGGCGCTGTCTCGTAATATTGCTCCAGCGCTTCCTGCTGCTTAGGTGCAGTCAAGGCCTCATGGATGCGGTAGGCTTGGGCACCGATCTCCTCACCGAGCCCTTCCGCTGCTTCGTCAATCGCATCGGTAATCATGCCGTGACGATGGTAGGCATGGCGCACTGCTGCAAAAAACTCCAGCATATGCTCCAACAGTTTGCGTTCAAGGCGATTTACGAAACCGTCCAGGAACAGTCCCTGTAGAACCGCAGCCGTAATTAATAGCGTCACGAAAAACATGATGTTCGGGTTCATCCAGGTCAGCAAGGTGATGCCCAGGCCGAAAGTAAGCAGGAGCGCATAAACGAGCATCATCGTTCTCCTGCGCAGCTCAAATTCGGCATACGTATGCATCAGCGACAATTTCCCGCGTACCTTGCGGACATAGTATCGCAGGGGAGGCACTTTTAGAAATATGGCATAGGATCTCAGCAGAAAAGCGGTGATATGCTTGCGAACGTAAGCCGCTATGCTTTGACTGCTATCCGTAACAGATTCGAGACTGGAAATACGCCTAGAGGCGGCCCATAAACCAATGCATAGCAGCACAGAGATAATTAGAATCCAGATTAATACTGTTCTAAGCTCCAATCTTTTCCCTCCAGTAACGATCCAGAAAACGCGCAAAAGCCGCGCTGTCCTCGGCCGTCATTTCTCCGGCCATTTCCTGTCTCATGCTCAGGGAAATTGGCTCGACAGGGATATATGTTCCGTCCCGGTATTCCAGCACTACCCTTTCACGGTAACCTTGCTTCTCGCGGTCGCACTCCGTTATTTTTTCGATATACCGCTGGCCGGACATATCCTTCCGCAAATGGACATCGAAATCAATAACGCTGACGACCTGCCGTTCTGCGATCTGTTCATCACGAAACATGCCTGTCTTAAGCAAGGAATTGCGCAGCGATTCGATCAGATCGCGAAACGTTTTGGCATGATGGGTAAACAGGGTGAACAGGCTGGCCACCTGGGCCATCTGAATCATCCAGGACGCTACATCATCGGTGGCCACTTCGCCAAGTATATTCACGGTACCGTCCGTCTTCTTCTGCAAATCCAGCCCGGCCTGCCCCGATATATACTCCGTCTCCCGGAACGTCATAATATTTCTATTGCTGTACAGCTTGCGCAAGTTCAGTTCAAAGGACATCTCTTGAACCCTTAAAGTATAGATGGGATAAATATGCTTCACCAAGGCCATTAGTAGTGTTGTTTTGCCTGAGCCCTGAGAGCCGGTAATCGACGTAATCCTGCTGCCTTTCATCAGAAATTTGAGCAAGCCTATCGGCAGTTCGGCATCTTCCCCGACAATTAGCTGCTCCAGCGCTGCGCTGCGCAAATCGAACTTCCGGACGAAGAAGGCCCATGATTCGGCAAAGGGCGGCCGAACGACGACAACCCGGGAGCCATCCTTCATTTCATTGACCTTGTAACCGTTAGCCTCGGTTAGCTGGCCAGGTAAATTGTATTTATATATGTTCTGGCAAACCCGCTTAAGTTCCGCCTCTTCCCCAAAACTAAGGAAGGACAGACGAATGCTTTTGCCCATATAAAAAATCCAGACGCTTTCCCATATCCGTGATTTTGCATGACCGTCTTCATCACCCGTTTTTTCGCGGCTTTCCCAGCCAAACTGGGGGAGGGATCCCACGGAATCCCAGTCATCATCCATAGCAGCAATGCCGTTCACTCCCCCGCTAAACCCGTCAATTCGCTGCTCCTTAATCTCGTCTACCACCGAAAAGCCTTTATACTGCTGATAGACGCGCTGTACGAGAATATCCAGTTTCTCCCGAAAGGCAAGCTCCCGGTATTCGGCATAAAACACCTCGTCGATATCCTCGCTGTTAATCTCGTAATAGGCAGCGTCATCATGTCCATTCGACTGCTTGGGCTCATCAAGCCGATAGGTCTCAATCAGCATCGCTAAAGCCTCATCGCCGAAGCGCTGAGCATACAAATACAAGACAATTTCGAACCGGTCCTGGGCCGTCAGCCGTTCGCGATGGTGGAAAGGGATATACTTGCCGATCGTCTGCTCATTGACACCGCAGCCCTTGATCAGCAAATCTTTAATATAGGATTTCACGTACCTTTTATCACCCCGGTCGCCCCAGGTGCAGCCCCGAAGCGCTTTCCGGAGCTCTGCGCGGCTCTTTAATTTACGCTGCCAGGCGTCCTCGCTCATGCCCCAATCATTCAGTTGAGCCCTGCTCAATTCATGAAGCTGTTTCTTTACATAGGCAACAAGCGTATCTATTGGAGCGGACTCTTCATGAAATGCCGGCTGGGCGAGGGTCTTCTCGGCGTAGCGGGCTTTGATCCAAACATAGGCGATACCCGACAGCAGGACGCATAATATACCGAGCAGGTTAGCAAATTGGGTCACTGATCATGCTCCTTTCACTTTGCTGTCCAGCGCGGTGTCGCTGGCCCGCTCCTTCGCTGAAAGCGCTAGGCGAACAAGCTCTTTACAGCTAAATAAAAATTGCTCCCTCTCGTACCCGCGCCCCTTCAACAACCTGTACCGCCGGAAGAAGGCGATGATGTCCTGGCCGTTCCAAGCATCGCTAAACTCGGTATGATACGGAATACCGATCATCGGCACCTCACAGTTATAACGGCGCTTAATATTTTGCAGACTCCATTTCGAAGCGGCATCATACTGGTGGATGACAATAGCTTGGGGCATCACGCTGTCCGTCCGCTCCATGCTGCCGTTCATTTCAAAAAAAGTATCCAGTTCGACCCGATTTTGCCGAAGTACCGCAACAAGCGTATCTTCACTGCGAGGCAGCCAGTTGTTCTGTACAAGAGCATGGACGCCGGATAACTGCATAACAATGATGTCATAGTATCGTTCGGCGATATTGAGGATCGCTCCCAGCTCTGCAGAAAGAAGCATCTCACTCGTGCCGGCGCCTACCGGCTTAAGGCCATCAACCATATCGAGCCGTCCTGGCAAAAGCGGATAAGTGTAATCCTTCATGTCAGCCTGAAGCAAACGCTCGCTTTCGGCAAGGCGGATTAGCGCCTCCATGCCATGATCCTGCACGGGCAAGCCCAGATCGTCCTCCATCTCCTTATCACGCAATGAAAATCCTTCCTCTATGCCTGTACCGGCAGCTCCGCAATTCATGAGCAGCAGATGATATTTCTCGTGCAGGCCCCCTTGTACTCCAAAGGCCGCAGCGACCTCTGCCGAGCCGCCATATCCCATATCCCAAAAAACGACTTTACTCATGCCTGCCTCCTTTCCGCTTTGCGCAGCGCTTTTTGTACCGTTCTGAATTCCCATCCGGCCAATTGGCTTATCAAATCGGCAATCGCCCTTTTATAAGCACGGGTAATCCGGTTCAAGCGCAAGGTTTGGGAATGCTCATTCTCCGTTTGCACGGCAACATTGATTTCATCAAAGGGGATTCGAATATTCGCTTCCGTCCAGTCGATAGGCAACTGCTCCATCAAGCTCATTACATATCGCTCATCAACATAAGTGTCCATCGCCCGCGTAAACACAGGGCGTACTTTCAGCCCGCTAAGCTGCGGCCACATCTCGAATAAACGGCTGAAAAATTCGCAGCTTCCAGCGATTTCATAACGGTCATAGCTTGCGACCCAGACCACCTGCCCTGCCTCGCTCCATAGATGCCAGCCCGCCGGAATCAAGTGATTAACATCATACAGGCAGAAATCGTAAGTTTCCCAGCTCTCCGGCTCCTCCATTTCGGGCCCTGCCCGAAAGACGTCAAACCCGTTAAACTCGGTAATTTCCTTCCCTCCAGAAATTCCGCCGATCACATAACGGTATTTCCCCCGATCAGTGGCATCGATCAGAAGCACTCGATGTCCTGAAGTGGCCAACACCTTGCAGATGTAAAGCAGCAAATCTCGTTTATCCGCAGCGCCCGCAAATATCCAACGCACCACCACTATCAGCTCCTTAATACGTATTAGGCACCATCTCGAAACTATCGCCGGAAGACGCTGCCTCTGCGTTTCGATCGGCGTGGCGCCCTGCGAATTCCACTGCATTCTGGGGCGACAAGACGGACAAATCAGCTTCTAATATTTGCCTTGTGGAATGGGATAAAGCATGCTCGGCCCGTGAAACAATATTGGGGTCTTTCTTAATCAGTTCCAATACGGCCTTGTTTGCCGGGTAAGTCGGGATGGCCTTTGCCTGCAGCTGCGGCTCCACGTATGCAAGCGCGTATATTGAAGCCTTATGCAAATACGCATCCACAACCGCACTGGAAAGGGACAATATTTCCATTTCATTCAGCGTTACCGTCACCAAGCCCCCGTTCAACTGCTCAATTTTCTTCTTGGACAGCAGAATATAGTCTTGACCAGTCGGGAATTGAATGCGCACGTCTACGACGTCATGCTTCTGAAGCGCGGCGGGAAGCTGGACAAAGCCCATTTCCCTCCAGCGCAGATCATGGGGCGTAGGCTCGTCCGCGTACAATAACCCGGGTGTTAGCAGCGTCTGTGACGTCAAGGCAATCTTGACGCTTTTTCCGGCGATTTCTTCTTTAGACTTCATGAAATTGGCGGGCACGCTGTCCGCGGGAAGCTCCACTCTTCTTAAATCCTCAGAACGGATAGGATGTCCCGCGGAGATATCCCGGGCAAGCACCCATCCGGATACCGATCGGCGTTCTTTCTCCTCTTTAAGCTCCTGAATTTTGCTCTCATACTCTTGAACAAGAGAAGTTCTCATGTGATGAACCTGCCTCGCTTGATATATGGCATAACCGGCAAACAGGAGACCAACAATTCCTGCGCCCGCCAATCCGGCAATCATCAACTGCTTTGTCCGCTGCCTCAATCTGGACATCTAGTTACCGCTTCCTTTCCAACGTTTTCTCCTAAAACCAAAGCCCGTCACTTCCACCCGTGAACTCTTCGCTGCCTCGGGATAACATACTTTCATCAATTCGCCCACCATTGCCTGGCCAGGCTCAAATGGATCGCTCTCCTCAGCAATCTCATACACCCGATCGGTGCCTAAATGCTTGCGAAGCCGGCGTTGTGCCCCCCTCCCGCCCAAGGGGATGAAGCAGACCCATCTGCGCCGAATGGCTTCGCCAACCCGAAACCCGATGCTTAACGCTTCCTCCTCCCGCCATTCAGCCCCGGAAACGACGAGGATCGGCAAATCAGCCCGCGAGAACTCCTCAATCAACTCCCTGCGCCCGGTGGAACCAAGATCGCAGATCACGAACTCATATCCTTCAGCAAGCAGTTCGATCCACTCAGCCCGTGAGGGATGACGTACATAGTCGACCGCATGAATTCGAAACCGCTGCGGTACGGAAGCATGATCCGCCCTCGATTTCGCCCGTCCTGTAACCGCTTGGGCAAGTTGTGTAAACGCTGCTGCGCCCGCCTCCATCTCAACGACAGCCACACGCTTGGAGTAACGGGATAACGCATGAGCGATCATGATTGCCGTATGGGTAACCCCAATTCCTGGACTCGCCCCCATTACTGCAATCACGCTGCAGCGTTTGGGCCGTCCAGCCTCCTCGTGTTCCCGAGCCCCCGCAATCAACGATAGCGCCCGGCTAGTCTCTATCGCCGATGGGTATCTGTCCTGGGGTTCGGCCTGCAGCAAGCGCTGCAAAACAGGAAGCAATCGCTCATAACCATTCCTGCGAATTACGCTTGCCGCCTCCTCGGACCAAACACTGTGCGCTCCCCCCGTTCCGAGGTAAAGGAGAACCGCTCCTAAGGAATATAGATCCGTCCGGCAATCGCTTTGCCTGCCCCCATACTGCTCTGGGGCGGCAAAGCCTGCCGAACCGATCAACACCGTATCCTCCGCCTGATCCTCCTTGTATCTCCGGGCAATTCCAAAATCGATAAACCTGATTTCCCCATGCTGGTCCACCAGCAGATTGGCAGGCTTCAAATCCCGGTGGATGATCGGCGGCTCATGGCAGTGCAAATATTGAAGACCTTCGCAAATTTGCTGCCCGATGGATATTAAAGAAGGCAGGGTCAATTCACTTCCTTGCCTTTCCGCGTAGCGGTCTAGATGCTCTCCTTCTACATAGTCCATAATCATGTACAAGTGACCCGTTTCGGACGGTCTAGAGATGTCTATAATTCTTGGTAATCTAGGATGATCCAAAGCAATTAGCAGCGCCGCCTCCTCTTCCAAAGAAATATTGAAATGCATCGCTGGAGCGACTACCTTCATCGCCCATGCTTTGCCAGGCAGCTTCAGATCGGATACCAGATAGACCCGGCTCATGCCGCCTGCTCCAATCATGCGTTCAATTCTATATCTGCCCGCAATGATTTCGCCGGCAGCCAGCACCTCGATCAATGGCAAGCGGAAACCTCCTTCCACGCGCAAAAAAAGGGAAAGCATCCATGCTTGATGCCCGGTCTTGCCGGAGCATAATCATGGGATACTTTCCCTTTATTGGCTGTTTGTATAATTTTGGAACCAGTATACGTGATCGAACGGCGTTTTGTAAAGTCCTTTTTGCCGCCCTTTTAATTAATGATATTAATATTTAATCATATATAGTGTTATTTCGTCCCGATTATGGAACAGCTGTTTCGCCCTTTGCACCTGCAGACGAGACTCCTGAAATATACCGATCACCTCTTGAGTAAGAGCCATCGGCTTCTTGCTCAACAGCTTGACCGTAACGATGGCCGTTCCGCCGGGCGCCAACGTATACAACAAATCGCTAACCAGCTTCGCCGTCAGCTTTGGGCTCCAGCTCATATCGCAGACCAGCAAATCGAACTGATGCTCCCGAAGCTTCACTTCGCCGGCATTTTTTCTAAGTATGGTTAAATTCGGAGCATTCAGCAGCGATGGGTGCATTTTGGCTGGATCCACCGCCGTCACGCTAAGCCCCCGCTCTAGCAGAAAAGAAGTCCAGCCCCCGGGAGCGGCGCCGATATCCAGCGCCTCGCGAAACGCCGTAAAATCAACGCCGAAGACCAGCTCGGCCTCGAGCAGCTTGAATTTCGCCCGGGATATCTGCCCTTCCTCCCGCTGAAAGCGCACAGCACCGCCGTTCCAGTCTGAAATATTATCAGCCGGCCGCGATACTCCGGCATAGAGGGACTCTTTCCCTACGAACACCGAGAGGATATATTCGGCATCGCGAACGACGAAGTCTGCGTTCAAGCCGCTTAATTTGCTTTGGATCAGATCTTTTAGCTCTGCTGCGGGACCGCTCCAAAGCGAATTCTCAGTTTTCCTAGGCTGTACGGCAATTTTTGCCGCATTTCTCAGCCGCTGGTCGGAAAGCGCATTTGCCGCTAGCTTCTCCATTCCCTCCGCAAACTCATCTTGTCCGAGTCCGTTCCATTCCCAATCAATTTGGAATATATGTCTCAGAAAAACAGGCGGCCTCTCCGAAATCGCAGCAATCACACGTTCTGCTGGTTCCTGCAGCGTTACGCGAAGCACTTCTCCTGGTATCAGCACGGTACTTTTCACCGCACCGAATAATCGGCGAAGCTCCTCTTGCGCATACGGCGCAAAGCCGTGATTGGCTGTACAGATCCACTGGCTCTCCGGGCTTGTCGCCTCACCTGATCCGCTTAATGAAATATCTTGACTAGTCAACGCAAAACCCCCAGAAGTAATGGCCGCCATCCAGCACGGCCTTAAAGTGAACTCATCTAATTGCGGGCACTTCTTCTAGCCATGCCCTCGATTTCATCCAGGCGTTCAAATGGAATCGGTCCATTATGCAAAATAACGCACTCCGGCTTGTTCTGGTATAAAATTTCGTACATGCTTTTTTTCCCGGCCATACTTGATGTATGCAAGAAAATCTCTCTAGGATACAATCCTTCCCGCGCGATGGCTGCAGCCACCTCGGCCCCCGTCTTCTCGCCCGGCCCCATATCGTAATCCAGCGACAAGATGTCGACTTCGGAAATCCGCAGAAGCTCTATGCACTCATCGACGGTCCTAACCAACGTAAACCCTGAGGGACAACGCCGCAAATCATCCATATACACATGAATCAATGTTCTTCGTCCTTTCCCGCGGAATTTCAGCACCAGGCTTTCACCCACCGCCTCACCCGTTCCATATCTTCTCTATAGGTTCCATCTTCGCCTTTCTCACTCTCGAAAATCCATGGTATTCCCCGCACCTGATCGAGTTGCAGAAGCTTACGGAAGCCTCTTTCGCCAATGTAGCCCGACCCAACCCGGGCATGCCGGTCTTTCCGTGAATGTGCTGGATATTTGGAATCATTGAGATGGATTACGGTTAATCCGCTCCAATAATCCAATTCGGCCGCTTTGCGGGCAAAGATATTGTCAGCTTCCCCGACCCACATTCCCGAAGCGAAAGCATGGCAGGTGTCGAGGCAAAAGCCGATGCGTTCGGGCGATTGGCACAGCTTACGGATCTGAACCAGTTCCTCCAAGGTCATGCCCATGTCTCCATGGTCACCGGCCTGATTCTCAATAAGCAGCTTAGCTTTGCCTTCCCAGCCGGACAGCACCTTATTTATACATTGTATAATATTTTGATAACCTTGTAAGGGGTTTTCAGTCTTAAATGTGCCAAAATGGACAATTATTCCCATAGATCCGCATGCTTCTGCAATTTCAAGATCATTCCGCAGCGAATGAACGGTTCTTGCAAACTGATCAGGCGCTGCATGCAAATCGACCGCCAAATTGCTCGGATAGGGAGTATGGGCCACAGACCGTATTCCGTGCTGTTCGCAAAGCGTGCGGCAGCGCTCGGCATCCTGGCGGTCAAAATCTTTCACCGACAAGCTTCTCGGATTTTTTGGAAAATATTGAAACGCGCCTGCACCGGACGAAATCGCGATTTGCGCGGCTCCCGCATATCCGCTGCGGATGCTGAGATGCCCGCCGACGATTGGCTTCTTAGCGGTCATGCTGACAGCCCGGGCTGTAGAAAACCTTTTTGCCGGCAATTTCGGTCTTGACGATTTCGTCCCCGCAGCGGTAGCATTTTTCCCCTTCCCGGTCATACACCTGGCATAGGTCATTGAAACCGCCTGTAAGCTTGTCATCCTTTGTCAACGGAAGCTCCATATAGCCCCCTGCTTCGGTAGCGTGGATCAGAACGTCGCGAACCGCTTGATATAGCGCAGACAAATCGTCCTCGCTCATATTTTGCAGCTTGGCGGATGGCCGCAATCCAGCCGCGTACGCGATCTCATCCGCATAGCAGTTGCCGATTCCGGCAACGATTTCCTGATTTACGAGCGCGGTCTTCAGGCTGCCCCGTCGCTTGCTGAAAATCGCTTTGAACTTCTCTTCGTTCATTTTTCGGTCGAGCAGCTCCGGGCCCAAATCCGACAGCAGCTCCTCCGCTTCCTTTGCGGTATGCAAATGCAAATAACCTAGTCTAAGGCCGATAAAATACAGCACCATGCCGCCTTCGAACGAAATCTCGACTTGCGTGCTGCGGTTCGGACGATCCTCCAAAGTGCCCAGGTACAAAAGTCCGCCAAGCATCAAATGCAGCAAGAGCCGGCGGCCGTTGTCCAAATGAAACAGTAAATGTTTGCCCCGCCGCTCAATAAAAATAACTTGTCTGCCCAGCAAAGCATTCGTAAAAGCTTCAGGCTCCAGATTTACCGACTTCTCCCGGTGAATTGCGATTCTTGTTATAGGCAAATCCAAAATATGCTTGGATAGCTGAATTCGATAATTATCCATTTCCGGCAGTTCCGGCATTGTCATCTTTCCCTTCTCTATCTCATTAACCTATCTTGTTGATTTCAGCGAACTGACGACCAGAGACTGAACATCGGCCAAGCTGTCGCAAATTTGATCCGGCCTCACTCCGGTTTTTGCCTGAAGATCAGACAAATTGCCGCGGGTCGTCACTCCGGTCAACGCCAGTATGGTGCCGCACCCCGCATGGGCTCCGGCTGAGATGTCCGTATACATATTATCGCCAATTACCGCGGCCTCATCAGGACGTACGCCCAAACGGTCCATGGCATGCTTCATCAAAATTTCCGACGGTTTCCCAATGGTGACCGGTTGTACGCCAGAAGCCGCTACGATCGCCGCGGAAATGGTCCCTGCCCCCGGCATTAAGCCATCCTGACCCGGCAGCAGCAAATCCGGGTTCGTCAGCACATATTTCGCCCCGCCTGTAATCCACCTAGCGGCTTGAGCCAGCTTCTCATAGGTAAAGGAGCGATCAATGCCCTGCACCACATATTCAGGCTGCTCCGAATCGATGGTCAACCCGGCCCGCTTCAACGCCTCAATCAATCCATGCTCCCCAATCGGCGCTACCCTAGCTCCGGGCTGCAGGCCTGCAATATACTCTGCGGCAGCCACAGCCGACGTACATACATCCTCCGTCTCGGCGGGTATGCCCAATTGGCGTAAATGCTCGGCTACGTCAGCGGGCGTACGCGAGGAGTTATTGGTTACGAATAAATAGGGGATTTCATTATATTTCATTGCATTAATTAGTTGATCGGCCCCGGGAATCATGCGATTTCCATGATACATCGTGCCGTCTAGGTCAATCAGATATGCCTTCCAGTTCGTCAACGCTCCCACTCCTTCTTCCGCACTTGATCAACGTATTTCTCTACGCGCAGCGCGTCAGCAAGCGTAGGTGCCAGCCCTGCAAATTCATCATCTCCGGCAAGTCTCAGCATGAAATGATATAGCGCGGCAAAATGGGAATCGACGAATATGCCCATCGTCGCCTTAGCATCAGGGAGAAGTTTGAGGCCTACAGGCTCAGGCATGTGGGTGAGCGCGCCTCGAAGCAGGTGAACCTGCGGAATAACATCCTTTTCCAAATCCATAACGATGCTTCCTTTGGTCCCGACAATCTGAACCGCAAAGGCATCGCTTCCCCATGCTATGCGCGACACCTCCACCATACCACGGACACCCGTAACCGTCTCAAAATTTATGGCCGCCCAATCATCGACTTGAATAGCCACTTTGCGTTCGTCCCCCGACTGAGCGGGGCGTTCGTTTACGAAAGTCTCCGTTGTACCGCCGATTTGCGCTAAATCTCCAAACCAGTGGCAAATGAGATCAAGCGCATGAACTCCAATATCGGTAATGGCCCCGCCGCCGGACAGTTCGCTGCTGACCCGCCAGCTGAAAGGGCGTTCCTGGTCCAGATAGCCGGAGCGAAGATAAGATATTTTACACTGCAGCACCTGGCCGATGCTCTGCTGCCGCAGCAGCTCGGAAGTCCGCTGAACGGCCGGATGATAGCGGAACATTAGCGCAACCTGTGCAGTTAAATGCTTGGGATATTGATCCGCCGCTTGCACGGATTCATAATAATTATCGGCAATCGGCTTCTCGCAGTAAAGTGCTTTGCCCGCATCGCCAGCCACGCGAATACTCTCGGGATGCAGGGCATTTGGAGTACATACGCTGACCGCAGCCGCCGATTCCCGGCTTACCGCTTCCTCGATGTCGTCCGTGATGTGCGCAAAACCCATGGCTAAGGCTTGCTCTTTATGTACATCCGGTTTCCGTGTCACTAATGTGTCCAGCACCGGCACAAATGGAGTTTTCTTAAGAACTGGCAGTGTCCGCAGCGCAACGATATGCGTCTTCGCGATTGTACCAAAGCCATGCAGAACAAAAGGAATTTTCTTCAATCCGCACCCTCCCGTAATGTTTGCTTCTATTTATTCTACATAGAAAAACAAAGCGGAAGCAAATTTCCCGCCTATTTTGTATGCTCATTCCGTAAAATAGAACCACATCAAGTCGAAAGGCATCGAAGCGGGGACCTGCCCTCGCCGTGTCCTTAGCAAACTTTGAAGCGGCCTGTCATTTCCTGCGCTTTCCCGGAAAATATTTATGAGCCTGATGTCCGTTCTATCCCGTACAATACGTGTTCTCTAGCGATTACGGCGTCCGGGAATATTTCCTGTGCCTCGCGTTCCAGCTGCATGATTTGATCCTCGTATTTATAACGCGAGCTCAGGTGCGTCAGGAACAAGCGCTTGGCGCCCGCTTCACGGGCCGCTTCCGCGGCCTGGCGAGCCGTACTGTGAAAATAAGTATGCGCCGTATCTTTCATCTCATGAAGAAACGTCGACTCGTGAACCAGGACATCCGCATCTCGTGCTAGAGGCAGTACGGAGCCGCATGGACGGGTATCTCCTAGAATCGTGATGATTCTTCCTTTCTTCGGTTTGCCCTGTACTTCGGAGGCGTGAAGAATCCGCCCGTCCGGAGCTTCCACGCTCTCGCCGCGCTTTAATTTGCCATAGAGCGGCCCAGGACGAATGCCGTAGCTCTCCATTGTGGCAGTGTCGAGCTTGCCGGGCAAATCCTTCTCCGTAATCCGGTATCCGTAGCTGGCTACCCGGTGCTCCAGCAATGAGGCTTCTACCCTGAACGAATCATCCTCGAACAGAACTCCTCCGTCATGCTCGACAATATCCAGGCTGTAGCTGATGTGCGACTCGCTCAGCTCCAGGCTGGTATGAATATATTGCTTTAGCCCTCGCGGTCCATAAATCGTCAAAGGATCCTCACCGCCCTGATAGGCGCGGCTGGAGATCAGCCCCGGCAGACCAAATAAATGGTCCCCATGCAGATGTGTGATGAAGATCTTCTCCAGTTTGCTGAGTTTGAGAGGAGAACGAAGAATTTGATGCTGCGTTCCTTCTCCGCAATCAAACAGCCAGAAGGACCGGCGCTCTTCAAGCATGCGAAGGGCGACCGAGGTCACGTTACGCTCCAAAGATGGAACGCCTGCATTAGTTCCTAAAAAGTAAAGCTCCATTCTTCTCTCTCCTTTGAGCTGTAGGTGTAGTTGCCTATTCTATGGTCAAAACCCTCCGGGGTACGGAGGGTTTTGCGAAGTATTACTAGGCTTTGTCGACGTTGAAATACTGGGCCTGCGGATGAGCAAATACCATGGCAGATACCGATGCTTCCGGCTCCATCATAAAGCCTTCCGTCAGCTCTACTCCGATATCCTCCGGCTTCATTAGCTGGAATAAAGGACCTTGGTATTCGAGGTCAGGGCAAGCCGGATAACCGAACGATACCCGGATACCTTGGTAACGCGCACCGAGACGCTGCTTCATCGTCATATCCTGCGGATCAGGGAAGCCCCACGTGTCGCGCATCATATGATGAACCCGTTCAGCAAGCCCTTCGGCTACCTCCAGAGCAACGGACTGCAGCGCATGAGAGCGGAGGTAATCCCCCTGCTCCTTCAGCTTCTCGGAACGGTCCCGAATGCCTTGCCCGGCGCTAACGACGAGGAAGCCCACATAATCCATGATGCCGCTGTCGACGGATTTCAGGAAATCGGACAGACAGAGGTACGGCTCAACACGCTGACGCGGGAAGTCAAATCTATGCAGCACCTTCGTATGATCCTGTGGATCATAGATGATGATTTCGTTTCCGGACGATTGCGCAGGGAAGAATTGATACATCGCCTGAGCCTGAATGATCCCGTCGGTGACTGCTTCGTACAGAATTTGATCGACGGTTTCCTTTAGCTGAACCGCTTTGGAATCTTCTTTAGCTAGCAGCTGCTCAACGGAGCCGCGTAATCCCAAATGATGTCCCAGCAGCATTTGCATATTGATATAAGGAATGATATGGCTTATCGGATAATTGCGCAGGATATGGCGTTCCAGATCCGGCGGTGTGAAAACCGGCGCATCGGTCGAGATGTTGGATCTTTGAACACGCGTCAGCTGCGGCAGTTCCTTGACTGCCACGGCAACGCTGCCCTCGGCTTCCTGCTCTGCCTCCATTTCCAGGCGCATTTCTTCTCTTTTGACCGGATCCATAAGTTTGTTGGCTAAGTCGAGACCATCCATCGCGTCTTTGGCGTAAATGACCATGCCGTCATACTCCGGACGAATCCGCGTCTTCGTGAATTTCCGGGTCAACGCGGCACCACCAACTAGAATCGGCACCTCGATTCCTGCGTTGCGCAAGTCCTGAGCAGTTAATACCATTTGTTGCGCAGACTTCACAAGCAGTCCGGACAGGCCGATCGCATCCGGCTTCTCTTCGCGATAAGCCTCAATAATACGCTCCGGTGGTACTTTTATACCCAAATTAATGATTTGGTAACCATTGTTGGACAAAATGATCTCAACCAGATTCTTACCGATATCATGAACGTCTCCCTTTACAGTAGCAAGCAGGATTTTACCCTTCACCGAGGATTCGTTCTTCTCCATAAAAGGCTCCAGGAAAGCGACCGAGGCCTTCATCACCTCAGCGCTTTGCAGCACCTCCGCAACGATCAGCTCGTTGTTGTTGAACAGGCGGCCAACCTCTTCCATCCCCGCCATCAGCGGTCCATTGATGACCTCCAGCGGGCTGTATTTCTTCAGAGCTTCCTCCAGATCAGGGATCAGCCCTTCCTTGCTGCCTTCCACGACGTAATTGGCAAGGCGCTCTTCCAACGTCAAATTATCGGCTTTGGCTTTCTTCTCAACCTTCTTGTCCCGGAATGCGGCCACAAAGGCTGCCAGCGTCTCGTCGCTCGTGTTGAAAATGAGCTCCTCCGCCAATTTTCGGTCTTCCTCGGAAATCGAAGCATAACGCTCCAGCTTCTCCGTATTGACGATCGCATAATCGAGACCGGCTTTCGTACAATGGTACAAATAAACGGAGTTGAGCACCTCACGGCCGGCGTCTGGCAATCCAAAGGAGATGTTGCTCAGACCAAGGATCGTTTTCGCTCTCGGAAATTTCTCCTTGATCATCCGAATGCCTTCAATCGTCTCCACCGCAGAGCCGATGTATTGGGGATCACCCGAGCCTACCGGGAACATATTCGGGTCAAAAATAATATCCTCCGGCTGCATGCCGTATTTATTCACAAGCAGATCGTAAGCGCGCGAAGCAACCTCCATCTTCGCTTCACGGGATACGGCCTGTCCACGCTCGTCAATGAGAATACAGACGACAGCCGCGCCATAACGATGAATAAGCGGAACAATCTGCTGGAATTTCGTCTCGCCGTCTTCAAGGTTAATAGAGTTAATTATCGCTTTACCTTGGGAATATTTTAGCGCCAGTTCAATAATATGATCATAGGTAGAATCGATCATGATCGGTGCCTTGATTTTCTTCGTGACCATCGGATAAAAATTCTTAACAGCATAGGCCTCATCAATATCCGTATCCTGCAGGTTAATATCGATGACCATTGCCCCGCCCTTCACCTGGGAACGGGCAATTTCCGAAGCCTCATCGAACTTCTCTTCTTTGATCAGTCGCTTGAACTTCCGGGATCCGGAAATATTCGTCCGTTCGCCGATCATAATCGGCCGGTTGTCTTCCTCAAGATATACGGCCTCTACTCCGGACACGGCTGCGGGATGCTTGCCGTTCATTTCCCTTGGAGCATACTGGCTCATCGTCTTCACAAGCGCAGCGATATGATCCGGCGTCGTTCCACAGCAGCCTCCGGCAATATTCAGCCAGCCCTGCTCCGCGAAGGCGCCCATCTTCATCGCCAGCGATTCCGGCGATTCATGGTATTTGCCGTTCTCATCCGGCAGCCCTGCGTTCGGATAGCAGCTCACCCCGACACTCGACATGTCAGATAAAGTTCGGATGTGGTCCCGCATGAATTCCGGTCCAGTAGCACAGTTAAGACCGAAGGAAATCGGCTTCAAATGCTCCAGCGAAACATAAAACGCTTCAATGTTCTGTCCGGCCAGCGTCGTGCCCATCGGCTCGATCGTACCCGAAATCATAAGCGGCAGCTTCTTGCCCGCAGCTTCGTAGGCGCGGGAAATACCGATGCTGCCCGCCTTGACGTTCAGCGTATCCTGCGACGTCTCCAGCAGCAGGGCATCTACGCCCGCCTCAACGAGCGCGAGTGCCTGCTCTTCATAGCTGGCGATCAATTCGTCAAAGGTAACTCCACCAGTAACCGATAACGTCTTCGTCGTCGGACCGAGCGCTCCGACCACGTATCTCGGATGTTCCGGCGTACTGTATTTCTCGGCAGCGGCAATCGCCAGACGCGCAGCCGCCAGATTGATTTCGCGTGCTTTGTCTTGTATATCGTATTCGGCCAGTACGACGGATGTCGCACCGAATGTATTCGTTGATATTAAATCTGCTCCGGCTTCCAAGTACTTCTCGTGAATCCCCTGGATCACGTCAGGACGGGTGAGCACGAGCATTTCATTACAGCCGTCCAGCTCTTCGCCTCCGAAATCGGCCGGCGATAAATCCTCCTGCTGAATCATCGTACCCATGGCACCGTCGAGGATCAATATTCGTTCTTTCATTCTGGACTCCATGCTTGGCTTACTCATGATCTTAATCCCTCCCACAAAACATTAACATTTAGTTTAACAGAACAAAGCGCTAAAGAAAAGGTGCTAACCAATTTACTTGAGTCAGCAAACCCTTTTACGGACTAAGTTCAAGCAGCTCGGACCCAACTGAATTTAAGTGTCGACAACCCGGGGACGTATCGGATATAATTCAATCATATCCATAAGAAAGCGGGGTAATCCTATGGCGGAAATCAGAATAAGAAATACGAACGAAATTATTTCAGGAGACGATAATGTTCGGGAATTCCTAAATCAATATGAAGTAATTTATGAGCACTGGGATGTGAGCAAGCTGCCTGCCGGGCTCCAAAACAATTTCACCTTGTCTGACGAACAAAAAAGCGAAATTCTGAACACCTTTGATGCAGAAATTCAAGACCTGGTTGCACGCCGCGGTTACCGGACATGGGATGTCATCACACTCAGCGAAGCGACACCAAACATTGAGGAACTGCTCGCCAAATTCGAGCAGGTTCACACGCACACAGAAGATGAAATTCGCGTCATTGTTGCCGGTGCAGGAACATTTATCATTAAAGGCGATGGAGATACAGGTTATTTCGACGTGAATCTCGTGCCTGGAGATCTTATCTCTGTACCGGAGAATACAGCCCATTTCTTCACCCTGACAGACGAACGCAAGGTCGTGGCTGTCCGCCTCTTCGTCGAAGAGAATGGCTGGATCGCTCACCCTTATGATGATCCTACTTTTAAAAAGGCATAAGCCCAATCTCATGAATCCAAAAAAGCTGCTTTCGATTCCCTATGGGACACCGGAAGCAGCTTTTGCTTATTATTTTATAAATGGCTAATTCGCAGCAATAATATCATGAAGCTCGGATAAGTGCTTAATTTCATAAGTCGGAACGATTTGGTCGTCACGCGTATGGCCAACACGATTGATCCATACTGCAGTCATGCCTACACCAAGCGAACCAATGATGTCCGTAGTCAGCTTGTCCCCGACCATGATGGCCTCGTTCGCCTCAACTCCTAGCCGCTCCAAGGCATGCCGGAATATTGTAGAATCCGGTTTTCCCTTGCCGAACGCACCGGAAATAATAATTTCGTCAAAAAATGGCGCAAGCTCCGGAACCCCATCCAGCTTCTCCTGCTGCAGTGCCGGACAGCCATTGGTCAATAGAAGCAGCTTGACTTTACCTTTCAGCTCCTTCAAGACCTGGAACGTCTCCTCGTACACATGCGGACGGGAACGTCTTTCCTTGCCGAACTGTTCGGCAAGCTCCGCAGCAAGCTCCTCGTTGTCTACGCCTAAAGCAAGCAAGCCGCGGCGCCAGGATTCCTTGCGATACACGGGAGCCAGCTGCTCCAGCTTGCGGAATTCAGGCTGCTCTCCCGCCGAAAAATGAGCCCATAGCCCCTCAAACGGATTGATCCCGATCATTTTGGTAAACGGAAAAGTCTCATACGATTCATACAGCGCTCTAGCCTCTTTGCGTACGGCCTCCTCCAGCTTCGCCGGATCGGTGCCAACCGCTCTTTGAGCCTGCAAACAGGTTTCGGAAAAAGCCTCACTTACGCTGCGCTCGTCCCATAGCAAGGTATCATCCAAATCGAAACAAACCGCTTTGATTGTCATTCGTTCTCTTGTCCTCTCTTCTCCCGATAAATTGTTTATTCTTTAACGAAATCCACTTTATGTGTTTTCGCAAAAGTCTCTAGCCGTTCTGCCATCGCTGGCGTATCGAACAAATTTCTTTTACGGTAGAACACCCAGTTCTGTCCGCCGGCCTTCGGCGTAATGGTGATTTTATTTGGAGTCGCTGTGATTTTGCTAATTTGCCCCGCTTCCAGCATCCGGTCCCGGTTAAGCTTGGCCGTGAACAAATAATTTTTATTGATCCGCAAATAAGGCTTGTTAAGGAACAATGCTATGGCCAAAATGACGTAAAGGACGATCGTTAGCCAGAACATCGTTGTGCTAACCTCAGCACTGCCGCCTGCCAGCGCAACGCCTGCATACAATCCAGCCAGCAAAATAAGCAGTAATGGAAGGATGATTTTTCTGCCTTTAAACACATCCCCGTCTCCCCGGGCTCCCATCCTGCTTCCTGTGCCAGTTCGTCCGGCCTTATTGCCCTGCGGGTTCTTCCCTTTCTTGTTTAATTTCATCTGATTGCGTTCAACTTTTCTGTCAAATGAAGCCATCCATCTTCCTCCTAGATGATTTAAATATTTCTCCTAAATTTGTTCAGGAACCGGGCGGGATATTCATCAGGCAACGCGCTTGCTTCATCCAGGCGTTGACGCAGCTCCTGCGGCAGTCTCCAGTCGACCGAACCCATGTTCTCCTCGAATTGTGCGAATGTGCTCGCACCGAAAATCGGAGACGTGATGCATGGCTGCTCCAGCAGCCAATTGAGCGAGACCTGTGCAGGGGTTTTGCCCGTTTCTTCCGCTACAGCCAATACGGTATCCAGAATCGCGAAGTTCTTATCCTCTGCGCGGTACTGCCAGCTGCTTTCCCCTGTTTTGGCGGTTCCCAGGCGGCCTTCACTCGGCGTTTCGCCCCGGCGGTATTTGCCGGTCAAGAATCCGCCGCCAAGCGGAGCCCATGGAATGATGCCGACCTTCTCTTCAGCGCATAAGGAGACCAGCTCACGGTCCGCTTCCCTGTTCACCAGGCTGTACTGCTGCTGTAAAGAAATATAGCGGGAGTACCCTCTGAAATCGCTGATGCCCAGGCTTTTCATTAATTGCCATGACAAATAATTCGAACAGCCTATGTAACGTACTTTGCCGGAGGTCACCAGATCATCCAGAGCTCTCAGCGTCTCCTCAACTGGCGTATCCGCATCCCAGACGTGAATTTGATAAAGATCGATGTAATCCGTGCCCAGCCTTTTCAGACTCGCATCCACTCCGTCCATGATTCGCTTGCGGGAAGCTCCGAAGCCATTCACGTCCGGAGAGGTGCGCATCCGAACCTTCGTAGCGAGAATGACTTCCGAACGGCGGTCTTTAATGTACTTGCCGACGATTTCCTCAGAGCGTCCTTCGGTGTACACATCGGCCGTATCGATAAAATTGCCGCCCTGATCCAAAAAGGCGGCGATCATGCGGGCCGATTCCGCTTCATCTGTCTGCCCGCCGAAGGTCATGCTTCCCAAACATAGCCGTGATACAGCCAAACCGCTTTTGCCAAGATATGCGTATTCCATAGATTTGAACCTCCTTACTCTTATGTAAAAGCCGGACCTATAGGCCGGCCTTATTTATCCACCACTTCAATTGATTCTAACTGCTGACGGAAATTTCTTCTTATGTTCTGAAGGTACGTCTCCCGGAGCTGAGCGCGCTCCAGCATTTCATCCTCCGTTAGTCCTTCAGCCTTGTTCTTGCGCGCTAATTCATTAATACGCCGTACCATTGCATCTATATCCATAGTTTCCTCCTGCACATAAATTCATGAATTCCCTTTAACATTGACATGACTGATAAAGGTTGTCAAGATACCAGACTCTGAAGAACTCAGCTATTGAATCCGAGCTGCAAACGAGATGTTCTCCACGATAATCGGCGCCCCGGCCAATATAGTATCTTCTTCAAGAATAAGTGTTAAATCCGCTGTAGTCAAACGGTACAAGCTGCGCTCCTGCATGACTCCATTAATGAATAAATTTGAATATCCGTTCATCCCCATCCCTTGGAACTCTGAAGCCAAGCTGCCGTCATCATCTGTAAACCAGGCAGCCGGAATACGGACAGTACCTGTCAATTCCTCGGGAGGAAAATAAAAATAACGAAAGGCGCTCGGCAGGATCGTTATTCCAGGAACTTCGCCCGGGGAGCCTTGTGGGCCTTCAGGACCTTGTGACCCTGGTGGGCCTTGAGGGCCTGGCATACCTCGGTCGCCTTGAGCGCCCGGTAATCCCGCTTGCCCTATGGCGCCCGGCGCCCCCTGCAATCCCGACTCTCCCTGCGGACCAGGTGCTCCCGCTGTCCCCTCTTTTCCCGGCAGACCTGGTGCGCCATTCCCTCTCACCAGCCCTGCTCGACTCGGCGAGCAGGACTCCCCCCGTTCTACTTGCGGCCCCTGCCCGATGATCCGCTGGATGATCCTTCCACTCTGCCTTGAACAAAATCGCTGATTTCTCCGCATGGAACGCTGACGGCATTTTTTCTTCTTTCTTATTAAAATTTTTCTTCTTTTATTGCAGCCTTGTCTGATTAACTCTTTCATTCCAGTATTTCTATTTGTCGCTTTACCATTCCTCTTATGCTTGGCCGCAGTTGTAGACATGATGAACACCTTCCGCGTTTGAGTAATTGTATATCATATGTCTCTGTAGATTTAGAGGAGTAGACATATATCTACGCCGGATAACGTTAAATCCATATTTTTGTGCAGACGTTAATCGCCGTTTCACCCCCCCGCAAGCTTTCATTCTATATATTGGATCGACAGCAGGCAGCTTCTGCATTCGATAACCACTCGCTTTGTCAATCTACAATAAAGGAGGTGAATACATGCCTGTAATCAAACCGGTATTTACAGCCACCGCCTCCGCGCCGATTGCCTCCGGGGGAGTAATTACAACGACCATTAATCCCGTTACAACGCGCTACTTCGCTGCTATCACTGCCGACATGATTGGAGCCACTGAGACGACGATTCTTGCTGCCAGCTTTACGGACGACGATGACGCTCCTATTACGGATCTGCCCACAATTACGGCAGCTAACGACTATTTCAACGTCTATATCAACGGAGTTCTGCAGCAAAACTCCTTATCTACGCTTATGACGGCAAGCTTGGTGCTTGCCACTACAGATCTCCTCATCGGAACGCCCGTAACGCTTGAGGTCGCCAGCTTTGCTGGAGCCGCGTCTGATTTAACGACCCCGCCAACCATCTCTGCGCCCGACATTACAATTAATACGTAACTAACACAAAGAAGGAACCGCAAATAAGACTTGCGGCTCCTTCTTTGGCGTAAAGCACATTTAGAACATGAATCGATATTTATGAATAGCTGAACCTAAACTCATTTCGTTGGCAGGACGAGGATATCCCCTGGCTGAATATTGCTTCCGGCCAAGCCATTTGCCCGCTGAATCGCCGTAACATATACCCTCGTATCCATATTGCCCGGTTTATGAGCTGCGGCAATCTTCCACAGGGAGTCGCCACGCTTGACCACAACGGACTCTGATTCTACAACATCATGGTCAGGTGATGAGGCTACCGCTGACGCCATTCCAGCCCAGGCAATAACTACGAACAGAATAAACACCAACAACTTAAACAAAGTTATTCTTGCAAATATATTCGAAATGGAGTTAGCAATCGCTTCATTCAATCTGGCGGCACCCTTCCGCAGCGCCCCCTCATTGCGCGAATCAGCCTTACGATCATAAATGCTCTGATATGTACTGTATCTCAACATAATATTATCACTCCAAACAGATGTTCTTATGAATTGAATTCATAATAACACGAACATTTGTTTGATTCAATAGTTTTTTAGAACAATTGTTCCCCTTTTTTTCGACATAGATCTTTAGTTATATTGAAATGTATTTCCTCATAGCATTAGCCGCATTTCAATTCTGCCATACATTATTTAGAACTTATGTTTGTACGAACGGAAGTTCTATGTTATAATTTTTCCAAACGTTACTAAATGGGGTTGATGGATTATGTCGAAGGTTTCTAGCCGTCAGCAAGCTATTCTTGAATTTATTCGCTCTGAAGTAAGATTGAAAGGTTATCCGCCCTCCGTGCGCGAAATCGGCGAAGCTGTAGGACTAGCTTCCAGTTCCACGGTACACGGTCATTTGGATCGGCTAGAGAAGAAAGGCTTTATCCGGCGTGATCCAACGAAGCCAAGAGCGATCGAGTTGCTGGGGCAGGACGATGCGGAAGGCATCGGTCAGTTTGCCCATTCCGTGGCCCGTGTGCCTGTCATCGGCAAAGTCACTGCCGGTGTTCCTATAACGGCTACCGAGAATATCGAGGATTATTTCCCGCTTCCGCAGCATTATGCCGGAGAAGGCGAAATCTTTATGTTGTCTGTCGTTGGCAACAGTATGATCGAGGCAGGAATCCATAGCGGAGACTATGTTATCGTACGGAAACAGCAAACAGCCAATAACGGAGAAATCGTCGTCGCAATGACAGAGGATGACGAGGCGACGGTCAAGACATTCTACAAGGAGAAGGATCATATTCGCCTTCAGCCTGAGAATTCGACGATGGAGCCGCTTCGTTTGACCCATGTGACTATATTGGGCAAAGTCATCGGCCTGTTCCGTGATCTGCACTAGCAAATCAAAGAAAGAGCTACCGCGAGGGTATGCTCTTTCTTTTTAATTATGTTGCTATCCATGCATTATATCGGATATAGCTCCTGCTTATCCCCGATGTCCTTTCTGCAATTTTTACATAAACCGGCAATATGGCCGAAGTCATTCGAATAAAACACCAGCTTCTTCGCTTGGTTGCACCGGGAGCATTTCTGGTTGCGCGTAGTGGTCATATCCGAACTTTTACTGGAGGTACGCTTCTTAGGCAAGTAAATGACATTGCTCTGAAGTTCCGCAGCCCGCTTCTTCTTCACCATTGCAGCCGCTATGCCAAGGACAGCCAAAATGAGGACCAACAGCATTAACCCCATCATCACTATTTCCCTTATTCCCATGAAGTCTCTCCCCCTCGTTCAACGATTTATCTATACGTAACCCTGCTCGTTCTGCCTGGTACTACTGTTATCCCGATCATAGCTGAGATGAATAGCTGCTGTAAACAGCAGTAAGCCCTGGAGCATAAGCCCCAGGACCGCTGATTGACAGCGATGCGTCAACGCAGAATACCCCATGCCCACTTCCTTTAGGGAAGCATGGCTGCACCCTCCCTTAACGCATCAATGCGCTTTTTCATCCGCAAAGCTGCCGCCTGTTACATCAGACACTGTTTCAACTGCAATGAAGGCCTTGGGATCAATTTCACGAACGACCGTCTTCAGCATGGATAACTCAAGCCGGCTGACTACACAGTAAATCACTTGAGTTTCCTCTTTACTGATTCCGCCCCTCGCGTACAGATAAGTTGTGCTTCTCCCGAGGCTATTCATAATAGCTTCCGCTACTTCTTCATATTGCCTTGTGATGACCGTTACCGATTTGGATTCATCAAGACCCTGCACGATAATATCCATGACCTTGGAGGCGATATAATAAGTGAAAATCGAATACATCGCCGAATCCCAACCGAGCAGGAAGCCGGCCACGATAAAAATAACGATATTGATAATAAGAATGATCTGCCCTACGGAAACATTAACTTTTTTCGAGATCAAGATAGCTACGATTTCCGCACCATCCGTCGTCCCCCCCAGCCTTAATACCAGACCGACGCCCAGACCGAGTAACAGCGCGCCAAATAGAACGGCCAGCAATTTGTCATTCGTAAAAGCCTCCACATGATGCAAATAACCCGTCGTTAAAGAAAGTACCGCGATACCGTACAGCGAAGCAAATGCGAACTTCTTCCCGACCTGTCTATAGCCGACAAATAGAAAAGGCAGGTTGATCACGAAAAGGAAAATCCCTAACGGAATATTCGTAATGTTCGTCAGCATAAGTGAAATCCCGGTAATTCCGCCGTCAATAATTGCATTCGGCACAAGGAAGAGCTCCAGCGCAACCCCGGCGATAATCGCTCCTATGGTGATAAAAAAGATCTTTGAAATAAGTTCAACTGGTTTGCTTAAATTCTCCTTTCTCCTGTTTGTCTTTCCGATGCTTGGCTTGGTTTCTGCCATCTTTTCAACCCTTTCAGTAAAATTTACATATAAATAATTTAATGAAAATTAATATGAAAATCAAATGGATGATGAAAGACCCCGGATTCCTCCCCATCAGGAGAAACCCAAGGTCTTGATTTACAGCATATTCAATTAGCTTAAATCTACTTATTTCACACCCTTGCGGCGGTTGGAAATGTCCAGCCAGACGGCGAAGACGAGGATGGAACCCTTGACCACATACTGCCAGAACGATTCAAGTCCCATCAGCGACATGCCGTTGTCCAGCGAGGTCATGACCAGGGCGCCGATCAGCGCACCGATGACAGTCCCCGCGCCGCCCATCAGCGAGGTGCCGCCGATGACGCAAGCGGCAATCGCGTCCATCTCGGCCATCGTTCCCGCGGTGATCGTCGCTGAGGCCAGGCGGGACGTTAAGACGATAGCGGCGATCGAGCTGAGCAAACCGCTCAGCAGGAAGATCATCATCGTCTTCCGGTGGATATTAATCCCCGATAGGCGGGCCGCCTCCTTGTTTCCTCCAATGGCGTAAATATGTCGTCCAAACGTCGTCTTCGTAGACAAGAAATAGAAGATAACGGCCAGCGCGATGACAAAGATAATCGGGAACGGAATGCCCTTGTAGTTGTTCATGATCAGGACAAAGGAGACAATTATCAAAGAGACTACGGCTACTTTAATAATATCCACACCAAGCGGAGCTACCTCAAAGCCATACTTCTGGCGGGAGCGTCGCTTTTTAAAGGCACTCCACACGAACAATCCAATAGCGATCGCTGCGATAATAATCCCGAATCCTCTGGCAAAGTAAGCATTGCCCAGCATGGCCAGCACTGGATCGGACACCGGAATCGTCATTGACTCCGTAACGCCCATCAGTACGCCGCGGAACACCATCATCCCGCCGAGCGTTACGATAAAAGCAGGAATCATTTTATAGGCGACGAGCCAGCCCTGCACCAGCCCGAGCACAGCCCCAGCTGCCAATGTGCCGACGATGACGATGATAGGCGGAAGCCCCATCCAGTTGCTCAGAATGGCAGCAATCCCCCCCGTCAGGCCGACAATTGACCCGACCGACAGGTCGATATGGCCCGCGACAATGACCAGCACCATGCCGATGGCCAGAATCGAAGTGACTGACATTTGCGTAAACAGGTTAGAAAGATTACGTGCGGTCAAAAATGTAGGATCCAGTATCCCGAACAGGACCCAAATGAGTACGAGCGCTCCAACCATCGTATAAGCGCGGACGTCCATTTTGCCGAATAGGCTGCCCCAGAGCGACGTTTTCGCTGCGGGAGCTTCCTGCTTTTGAAGTTCATTTTGTAGCATAGTTATTTCCCTCCCGTTGCGGCTTGCATAATATTTTCTTGCGTCGCTTCACGCCAATCGAACTCGCGTACGAATTCCCCTTCGCTCATTACCAGAATCCGGTCGCTCATGCCCAGCACCTCCGGCAGCTCCGAGGAAATCATAATAATGGCTACGCCTTGCTCAACAAGCTGATTCATCAAATGATATATTTCGTACTTCGCTCCAACGTCAATCCCCCGGGTCGGCTCATCCATGATGAGGATTTTCGGATCGGACATCAGCCATTTGCCGATGACAACCTTCTGTTGATTCCCCCCGGAGAGCGTACCTACGGCCGTTTCGAGCGAAGCTGTTTTCGTCTTTAAATCCTGCACATACCGAAGGCCCCATCTAATCTCTTCATTTTCGTTAATGACTCCAAGCTTTGACACTTTGCTCATCGCAGCCATCGTCGTATTCGTCTTCACGTCCATATTCATCACGAGTCCCTGACGCTTGCGGTCCTCGCTGACCAAGGCAAAACCCGCCTCGATTGCATCGGTCACCGACCGGATGCGCACCGGCTTGCCTTCGATCAATACTTCTCCTGTAGCGCGTCCTTCATAGGCACCAAACAAGCTGCTTACCAGTTCGGTACGCCCGGCCCCCATCAATCCGGCGATTCCTAAAATTTCTCCCTTGCGTAAAGTGAAATTTACATCCTCAATCACTTTCTGGTCCCGTTTCTCGGGATGCCATACATTATAGTTCTTAACCTGAAGCACAATCTCCCCAGGCGTATGCTCCACCCTTGGATAACGCTCCGTCAGCTCGCGGCCGACCATGAGCGACACAACCTGGTCATCGTTCGTTTCATGGCGGTCCAGCGTCGTTACCGTCTGCCCGTCGCGCAGCACCGTGATCGAATCCGCCAACTCGAACACCTCCGGCATTTTGTGCGAAATATAAATGCAGGAAACCCCTTCGCTGCGGAGCTGATTCAGAATATTCATCAAAATAGCGACTTCACTTTCGGTCAATGCCGCCGTCGGTTCATCCAGGATCAGAATTTGCGTATGCTTGGACAGCGCTTTGGCGATCTCTACGAGCTGCTGCTGGCCGATGCCCAGGCTGCCGATTTTCGTATTCGGCGAAATGTTCAGCCCTACTCTTTTCAGCCACAAGGCAGCATTGTGATACAGCTCATCCCAGCGGATAACCCCGTGCCTTTGCGGCTCCGCCCCGAGAAAAATATTCTCGCCCACCGTCATATCCTTCACGAGCGCCAGCTCCTGGTGAATAATCGTAATGCCCGCCTTCTCCGCATCTACAATGTTGTGAAACTCCTTCTTCTCTCCGCCGATGAGCAGATCCCCGCTATAGGTTCCCGCCGGATACAGACCGCTCAGCACCTTCATCAACGTTGACTTGCCCGCCCCGTTCTCGCCGCACAAGGCATGAATTTCGCCTTTCCGCAGCTTAAAGTTCACCTGATCCAGCGCCTTGACGCCCGGAAACTCTTTGCTGATGTTCACCATCTCTAACACGTACATAGGCTCTATCTCCTTCTAACGCCGAGTTATCGTAAAGGGAGGGACAGCTGAAGCCTCTTGCAATTTCCGCTCGAACTTCAACTGCCCCGCTGATCCCTTGCCGGATTCACTTAGCTAAAGCTTACTGCTGCGGCCATTGATCTTTAGGAACGTTCTTGTAGACATCCTCCAGCTTGTGGAAGCCGTCCTCGATTAGAATAGAGAGCTCATCCTTGCTGACCGGAATCGGATCGAGCAATACGGACGGTACATCGAATTTGCCGTTGTAAACGGACGTGTCCGTGGCAATGTCTTCACCTTTTGCAGCTGCCACGGCCATTTCGGCCGCTTTTGTGGCGATCGATTTAATCGGCTTATACACCGTCATTTGCTGCGTGCCTTCTGCAATCCGCTGCACCGCGGCCAAATCCGCATCCTGTCCGGATACCGGAATTTTGCCAGCCATGCCTTGAGCGGTCAGGGCCTGAATTGCTCCTCCTGCCGTACCGTCATTCGCTGCTACAACGCCCTGCACGTCGTTCTTCACGGCGGTCAGCGCATTTTCCATGTTCTTCAAGGCTTCTTCCGGCTTCCAGTCTTTGGAGAACTGGTCATATACGATTTTGATGTCGCCTTTCTCTTCCAGCGGCTTCAAAATGTTCATAGCCCCCGTCTTGAACATATGCGCGTTGTTGTCCGTATCGGCTCCGCCGATGTAGACAATGTTGCCTTTCGGCGCTTGGTCGATGACCGCCTGAGCCTGCAGTTCCCCGACCCGGACGTTGTCAAAAGAAATGTAATAGTCCACTTCTGCATTATTGATCATGCGATCGTACGCGATAACCTTGATGCCTTCTTTATGCGCCTTTTCTACGATCGGCGCGGTCGCTTCCGCATTGTGCGCGATAACGACAAGGACGTCGACGCCCTGTGAAATCAGCTGCTCCGCCTGGCTAAGCTGCGTGGCATCATCGCCGTTCGCTGCCAGCACCTTCACATCCCCGCCGAGCTCCTTGACCTTGGCCGAGAAAATATCCCGGTCCTTCTGCCAGCGCTCCTCCTTCAGCGTGTCCATCGACAGCCCAATGACGATCTTGCCGTCATCTTTGCCTGTTGCTGCATTTCCTGTTCCTGCGCTGTTCTTCGTATTCGCGCTGCCGTCCGACACCACGCCGCAGCCTGCCAATGAAGATGCCAGCAACAATGCAGCTAAGCTTAACCGTAACAAATGACCGTATTTTCTCACTCTTTCTTCGCCCCTTTTCATCGGATAAATTGATTTGATTGCGCTTACAATTAAATCTTAGCACCGGAAAAGAACCTGCGGGCGGACAATGACCTGCATTTGTTTGCTCTCCACCTTCATTGAATTGCGGCCTGATGTAATGATTTTCATGGACAGCGCTTTCATAGCACAATTTTGTTCTATACAACAAAAAAGTCCTTGTTGTTCAACAAGGACTTGGCTTCTCTAACTGCTGGCGATACTCGGTAGGTGTCATTCCCGTCGTCTTCTTGAAGACGCGGCTGAAATAGTTCGGGTCATTATAACCGACTTCAAAACAAATCTCCTTCAAGCTGAGGCGCTGTTCTCCGATCAGTCTCTTGGCCTCTTCCATACGCAGCCGTGTTACATAATCAATGAAGTTCTCACCGGTATGCTGCTTGAACAATTTGCTGAAATAATACGGGCTTAGATTCACGTATTCAGCACTCTGCTCCATCGAGATGTCTTCTTTGTACTTCTGGCCGATATAGAGCAGCGCGCGCTGCAGCACATGCGAACGGCCGCGTTCCTTTTCCTCCTTCAGGCCATCGATGAACGTATCCAGCCACAGCTGCGCGCCCTGCCTTAATGTTTCCCGGTCCTCTATGGCGCTTAAAGTACTGATTAATTCCGCCCCATCCCCAGCTTGCGTACTCCGGCTTAAATATAAGAGCAATCCAATCACCTCTCCCCGCAGACGCGGCAAATGGGCAGGCTCGCTCTCCATCAGCCGTTCCCAGAACAGGGCAAACCGGTTCGCCGCCTCCAGCTTATCCTGCCGCAGCAGCGCATCCAGCAGCTTCTTCTCTTCGTCAAGCGTAATAACCCTCTGTCCCGAGCTTTGCGCAATATCGTCATAATGCCGGACACTGAAGAGATCCTGATCATCCGCGCATACGCGGACGGCTTCTCGGTAAGACCGGCTCATCCCGTCCCAGCCTTCACGGATTGAACCAATGCCTACAGACACGGTGAGATGGAATCGTTCCTCGATGAGATTCTTTACACGTTCGCCCCACTCGAGCGATTTCACGCGCTGGGAATACCCCGGCTGACCAGGAGGCAAAGGAATAAATAACGCCATCTGGTGCCCGACCACGGGACTGACCAGGCAGGAGAGATTCGGCTTGGCGAACTGCTTGATAGCTTCGTAGACTTCTTTTTTGACGAGCTGGAAACCTTCCCAATCTTTGGCGGCATGCCGGGCAAAAGACAGCACCATCGCATATCCCTTCGGCCACTGCAAGTTCAATAAATGGGCCAGCTGCTCCACCTCGATCTCCTGCACGCATTCCAGCATCAGCATGAGTGACAGCTCATTCTCCGCCAGCGGCAGCAGCTGAGACAGCTTCTCCTGCATTTCCAGCCGCTCATCCCTCTCCCGCCGCGCCTCTTCCGTCTCCGCGATCAGCGTTTTCAGCACCTCGAGCACTTCCTCCCGCTTGGCCGGTTTAAGCAGATAGTCCCGTACCCCCAATGCCAGGCTTTCCTTGGCATAGGTGAAGTAATCATGGGCCGTAATCATCACGATCCTTGTCGCCGGATACTTCGCCAGTATTTCCCTAACCGCCTCGAGCCCTTGAATCCCAGGCATCTTGATATCCATAAAGATAAAATCCGGCCGCGCCTCCTCTGCAAGCTGAATGGCACGTCTGCCGTTCTCCGCATGGAGAAACTTAAAGGTATCCGGCAGCATATGCCGGATCATCAGCTCCAGCCCCTCACGTTCAAGGGCTTCATCATCCGCAATAAGCAAGGTGTACACTGGCTATCCCCCCATATAGAAAATTTAATCTTTTAAGCCGCTGTACGAAACGGCAGGGTAAAGAGCACGGCAGTACCCTCCCCCTCTGCACTGTCAATCTCAATCCGCTCCTGCCCATCGAAGAATAAATGCAATCTTTTGAATACATTATGCGTACCTAGACCGGTAGATTGTCCTTTCCTGCCGCCATAACGCGGCGCTGCCTCGCGAATGGACTGGAGCAGCATTTGCGCCGTCTCTTCGCTCATTCCGATGCCGTTGTCGCGAATTTCGATTTCCACGCTGTCTTCCGAATAACTAATGCCGAGTTTCAGCATCGCGCCCGCCTCCATCTGCTCGATGCCGTGCACGAATGCGTTTTCAAGAATCGGCTGCAGCGTCAGGCATGGGATCATGCAGTCCAGCGCCCGTTCGTCAATGTCCATTACAAATTCGATCCGGTCGCGGAACCTCGCCTTCTGGATATTGATATATTCGGTCACATGCTCCACCTCTTCACGGAGCGGAACCGCCTGATCCAGCTTCTGTAAATTGTATCGCAGCAGACGCGAGACGGAAACAGCAAGATCGCTCGTCCGTGTGGCTCCTTCGATGTAGGCGAGCTTGGAAATCGAGTTCAGTGTATTGAACAGAAAATGCGGATTAATTTGGCTTTGCAGCGTTTTCAGCTCCAGTTCCTTGACCAGACGGTCTTTCTCCAAACTGTCCATATTTTCCGCCATCAGCCGCTGTATGTTATCGATCATGCCGTTAAAGGCGCGGCAGAGAATGCTGATTTCATCATGGCTGTCGCTTTCCGGCGCCTTCGTATCCATCCGTCCCTTTGAAATCTGCTTCGCGGTAGCCACAAGGCGGCGGATCGGCTCCGTAATGCTCTTCGACAGCCACAGGGCGAGCAGAATACTGAGCGCCCCCATGGTGATTACGAGCAAAATGCCCAGCGTATTCAACCGCTCCGATGTAAACATCATCTCCTGATAGATCGGCTTGTACTGCTCCAGTTCAAGGTCGACAAGCGCCTGGGCTTCCTCGCGAATGAAGCGCTCCGTTCTCTCTGCTTCAATATACTGCCCCGCCATTGTGCCCGAATCCTGATCATCGATTCCGGCGATCATCCCTTCCGCCTGCTCGATAAACGTATCGATAATATTGCGGTAGTTGACCAGCGGCAGATCGCTGGGACCGATGGTAGCCAGGCTGTCCAGCTCCGCTCGCAGCATTTTTACGTTGTTGAGATGCTTGATAACCTCCGGCATGCTTTCCGCGTCCATTTGCATAATATAGCGGTTCATCGACCGCATATTTTCCCCGACCTCATAGGAAACTTCTTTATATAACAGAATTCGGTTCATCATGAGATGATAGCTTTCCTGCACCGTCTTGCCGCTCTCGAACAGGAAAAAAGAAACCGAGCTCAGCAGAAGCACCAGCAGCGGAATAACGGTAAACAGCTTTTTGCGGATCGTCATAAGCTCTCTCCCTCCTGCACGTTGCTGCGATCCAGCACTTTAACCTCGGTATAATATGCGGGAAGCAGCTGCCTTCCCTGGAAATGGTCATATAGCAGCTTCACCGCCGTTCCGCCCATCAAGTAGGGCTGCTGCGCCACCGTCGCTTGAATCCCCCCGCTGCGAATCGCAGCCAGCGTCTCCTTCTGGTTGTCAAAGCCGATAATCGCCAGATCATCCCGCTTCAAGCTCTTGGCCGCTTGCAGCATCCCTAACGCATCCGTGGCACTGGTGCCAACCATGATGCTGATTTCCGGATGCTCCCGCAGCATCTCCGACGCCTGCTGAATCGCCTCCATATGTGAGATGTTGGAGCTGCGCACAGCGACAATCTCCAGACCGCCGTACTGCTCTACAACCTGCTTCAGCCCGTCCAGGCGCTGCAGCTGGCTCTCAGCAAGTTCGCTGCCGATAATGACGCCGATTTTGCCGGATCCGCCGGTTCTTTCAACGACCAAGCGGCCCAAGCTCTCCCCTGCGGCCAAATTGTCCGTTCCGACGTAGGCCAGCCGGTTGCTATCCGGTGCATCCGTATCTATCGTAACGACCGGTATGCCTCGCGCCACCGCCTTATCAATTAGCGGTGTAAACTTCTCCTCGTTCAGCCCCTGTACAATAATCGCATCCACGCGGGCGGCAATCGCCTTCTCCAGCAAATTCAACTGCTCGTCCATGTTGTTGCGGACCGCCCCGACAAATTCGATATCGATCCCATACTCCTCCGCCGCTTGCTGCGCCCCCTTCTCTACCATTTCCCAATACGGATGATAGCGCTCCTGCTCAATGAGCACGATATGATATCGCTGTGTCCCATTCCCCTCATGTCCCTGCAATTCCCTCACAATGCTGCTCATTTTCCCGGAATGATGCGCGAAGCCGATAAACAGATATGTAAGTAAGCCGATCAAGACCGCCGCGGCGGCCAGCCATTTTTTGTCCATCCCCATCACCTCAATGACTATCCTACCCGCAAGTGTAAGCGCTGGCAATGGGGTGTTATTCCCTCACTTTGTATCTGGACCGTGTCCACCTCGAGATTTCCCAAATTTTTGTATGAATGATTTAATTTCCACAGCGAAATAATACATAAAATTAATGTAGAGGGGGTTTTATTATTTTGTCTGATAAAGAACTATATGGAATATATCCACGACAACCTGGTGACTCCGACCCTGAACCAGAGCCTAAAGAACCAACTTCAGGCGGTGGCGCTGGCAACGGCCCAGGCGATGACACCGGTGGAGATAGATTAGATGTAATAAGTAAATTTAAGTCAGTTGCAAGGGAAGAACTAAAGCATATGAATTCTTCTGATTTTAGAAAGATAAGCATGAACAATTTTGAAAGAACAATATTGAAAAATGACGAAAATAATTATTAATTCAACATAAACTTCGAGGAGACTTAGATTATGGCGCTAACCTTTAGAATTGTAACAAGCGGAAATCGTGCTGCGATCAGAATGAATACATCAACGGATCCAAGCTTCTTTACGTTTGATGAAGTTGTTAAGTTTGATTCACCTGTAAAAGCTTGCTGGGCGGCAATAAGCTCATTCAATTTTGACTTTCCGAAGATAAAGGAAGCGGACGGTACAAATCGAAATATAACAACTGAATCAATAGGAGTTGGGCTTATCTGCAGAGTTTTAGACGAAGATCCGAATTCTGTATTAGTTCATAACTCAATTTATTTAGAATCCAAAGAAATGCTTGATCATGCTTTAAAACCTAGTGGAACTATTGATTATATTGTTTTTGCAGAAATTTGAATTACATCTCTTAAATTTATGTTTAGGATAGAGCCCAGGTTATTTCCCTAACCTTGATACCTCATCGTGACTTGCTTTTAAGCAGCTATGATGGGGTTATTTGTTGTTGCAGTAATTCTTTGAAACTTGTTGCTAGATCCTCTTCCACTCCTGGCTGCCGCTTCCGGAGACCTGCCCCCTATAGATCGCTCGCTCGCTATCGAAGTAGGCAAAAATGAATATCCCGTTTTTCTTTTGGGGATGAAATTAGCCCTAATTCCTCTAACTCCAGACATTGCTGCTACTCTTTTTATATGCTCTCCAATAATACATGGCAAATCAGCCAAGGATTCGATCATTATTAGCGTTTCTAAAGCTACTCAGTCATAGCAGCTCCTTCATTCACCTTTAGTACATTTATCGATAAATAGTCACTGATACATTCATTCTCCTTACAAACTACATATTGTGTTACATCAGGAAAGGAGCTGATCCTATGAAAATCTCAGAAGCCCTTTGTAAACGCCTGGCCAATATCCTTGGCGGAACAGGCATGTCTAATGGCAAAAGCTGCTCGATCATGATTGAAAGAAAATTAAATGCAAAAATCCTTGGAAGAAATTATGAAACTGAACATGAAGTAACGATTCAATCCCTCCAAAACGGAACGACTCTTAACACTGGGGAAATTACACTACTACAGTCCGAGGTGCAGCGCTTTATTAATGCAGTTCGAAAACGAAATATCAAAGTAACCGCAATTCATAACCATTGGTTATTTGAAAAGCCTAGATTGATCTATCTGCATATTGAATCAGTTGAAAATCCAATCGTGTTTGCCAGAAAATTAAGAGCCGCTTTGAACGTTCTTAAAAAATAGTTTCGACTAGTCCAGTCAGAAGAATCCCCTAGCTCCCACAGCGCCAGGGGATTCTCGATTCAGCCAATGCTCAGGTATGGGCCTGCAGTTGGGTCCGGGGAATTTTTGCAGTTGAGCTATGCTTCTCCATTGTTTTTCGCATCCTGCTTTTTAATTTGATCACCAAGCTTCCCTAGCAGGGTGATCAGGCCATACAGGAATAACGCTAGTAAAATCTCCGTTTGAATATTACCGATTTCCACGCCGTCTATCCATTGATCAATCACATAGAGCATCACACCAAAAATAGCAATTAGCAGACTCTCCTGCACTAGACGGGCTGCCCATACGGGCCGATCCTTGAACAAATGTCTCCGCAGGCTGTCCAGCATGGTTCCGATCACGCCTAGAAAACCAAGCCCCAGCAACAATAATCCTATAAATGCAAACGCCGATCCCATCGAAGAAATGCGGAGCTGAATAAAATAGAAGCTTTGCAGCGAATAGACTGCAGATACTAAAATAGAGATCAAAACCAGGAGAATTCCCGCGAACACGAGCCATAATAATGCGCGTTCTCCTATACTGTTTTTGCGCAAGACTACTGACACCTCCATCTTCGATAAATCTGTCGCCTTCCGGTAGTCCTGCTGGAATATTGGTATTCAAGCTGGAGGAGCATCTAATCTTTCTTTTTAAAGTGATCCAGAGCCCAAATCAAAATCCACTCGAAAATATGATAGAAGACGGATACAGATAAGGCAGCCCAAATGCTCTCTATAAATATCCCTTTGAACAAACCCGCAAGCAAATAAATAATAATACTATCAGCAATAATTGTTATCGCATTTTTTGCATAAACAGATATTTGTCTATTCAAAATATATCTTATAACCGCAATTATAAGAGGATTAATCAAAGTCTCAAATATAAGAAAGCCAACGATGATGTAAATGGAAAACACAAGCAAATCAGGATATTGCTCATAATCCATTATGCTGCTTATTTCCGAAAAGGAATAAAAGAATAGACTGTACAAGAAAGCAAAACCAATGATTGGTGCTAGCATAAGTAGGGCCAGTAACGGTACGAGCCATAGCTTTACTTGCCATGGCGCAGGCTCATCATGGTTTCGGCGATCCAAATATTTAATGATCTCGTTCAGGATACAGCATAGCGCTATGAATAAAACGGCATCAAATAGAAAATTAGTGATTTAATGACTCCTCCCTTAAAAAGATACATTGTTATAAATATACAATATATGCTTACATATCCAATCGCAAATTGGGGGGGGCATTGTCCGTAAAATCTAATTGTATTTAATACAACTAGTTAAGCTCTTTTATAAAAAATACATGAGCTAAATGCAAAACATGCAGTTAGTTTGCCTGAATGGAGCTCATTCGTTCAAAAAAGCTTAAATCTAAATGTAAGTTCTGCAGTTAGTTCCCTTTAACACGGCCAATACCGATGAACTAACTGCATGAAATACATCTAGTTACCTGGTTCTGACATCTAGTTACATGATCCTCTTTTCATAAAATCAGTAATTAGTGTTTTAAGGATTTACAAATAGCCCCAAACAGTAGGTGTATAAACGCATGTTTGAGGCTAAATTATTTTATACTTTTACCCAATACCCTAAACAATATCAACGGTGACTTCAAAGCTTTTTATAGCCTCTTCCAGCCAAGGTCTTTGATAATGAAACTTTATGTTACCTTGTCCGGCCTTAATGGCTATAAATGTCCAATTTCGAACACTCGGTGCCCCGATGACGGAGTGATTGCCATCATATTCTTCCTTTTCAAGGCTCAGCATATTTCTAACAGGACCAACCTCTTCTAGCCATGTATATCCTGTTGAAGCATTTTCAGGCAAAGAAATTATAAGCCTTTCACCCTTCTTTACTCGGATCACTTTTCCGTTATCTTTTTCTTCAATGGCTATAACCATGTATTACCCGACTTTCTTTTAATGATAGTTTATTTTTTGCTCTCCGCCCCAGTCACCAGGCTTTGCATTTTCTTTAAAATTTTCACCCATTTGTTGCAACACTTTTTCCTTGGCTTTTACCAACGCCTCAACGTCGTCAATTAAATCCGTTGCCCCATACGCCTCGAAATAGGTATCCGCTTCTGTGTATGGATAAGGTAAATAACCAAAGCCCCTGTCTCCCCATTTATCCCCCCAAGAATTTTTAAATTTGAACATTTGTGTGTCGTCGTCGTAGCCAACAACACATAGTGCATGACCACCCAGGATATTTCCACTTGGCAATGGTATTTTTCCTGTTTTCCCTACCTCGGGATTTCTCCAGTTGTCGTATACGGTAACACCGATGACAAAAGGGCCGTTTACAACTAAACTTCTCTTCATTGTATCCAACGATTTGCCCATATTACAATATGACTTCACTTTATAGTTCTTGGCGTTTTCATCAGCCCCTGGCATTGGTCGGCCAATTTGTGTTGGATGATATGGCCAAAATATTTCTTCGCAAACCCCTATATGATATAAAATTTCCATGGCAACCCGAATATACGTTCCATTCGCTTCAGGAATACCATCAATTTCCTTGCATTTCTGATACAGATATCTCGGTGATAGCTCAATATATTTATTATGCTCCTTTTGTTCCTGAGATTCCTTCATCCCTACAGCACAAGCAAAACCTACACATGTTCCGTCCGGCCCTTGGTCTCTGACAGGCGTGATATTCTCAACCACAAACTGTCGAGGTATTGAAAACTCCGGCAAAATAGATGACATCAAAATATCCCGCTTATCTATTGGGGATGGAATTAACCCTAATCCTCTAACCTCAGACATTGCCTCTACTCCTTTTTCATTTTATTCGATAATACACATGGTAGTATTACCAACTAATTGATCATTATTTATGAGAATTAATGTAGACAACTAGAACAAATCAATATGTACAAAAAAATCCCCTAACGCTCACAGCGTCAGGGGATTCCTCTATTAATACAACGTCATATAGTGGTCGCGTTCCCACTCGTGAACTTGAGTTCTATACATATCCCACTCGATCTCTTTCAATTCATACAGATGAGTGCGGGCATGCTCGCCAAGCGCATCGCAAATGACTTCGCTCTTGATCATTTCGTTCAGCGCCTCTTTCAGATCGGACGGCAGGCTTGGAATGCCTTCCTCAATCAGCTCTTCCTCAGACATCACATAGATGTTGCGGTCAACTGGCGCAACAAGCGGCAGTTCGTTCTTGATGCCGTCGAGGCCAGCTCGCAGCATAACAGCCAGGGCCAGGTATGGGTTGGCAGCAGGGTCCGGGTTGCGAACTTCAACGCGCGTACTTAATCCGCGAGATGCCGGGATACGGATCATCGGGCTGCGGTTGCTGGACGACCAAGCCACATAGCAAGGCGCTTCGTAGCCTGGAACAAGACGCTTGTAGGAGTTAACAGTTGGGTTCGTTACCGCAGCGAATGCGCGGGCATGCTGCAAAATACCGGCCATGTAATGACGAGCGTCTTTGCTAAGACCAAGGCTGTCGCTTTCATCATAGAACGCGTTGACGTTCCCTTTAAATAAGGATTGGTGACAATGCATACCGGAGCCGCTTACGCCGTACAGCGGTTTAGGCATGAATGTCGCATGCAAGCCGTGTTGACGGGCAATCGTCTTCACCACAAGCTTGAATGTTTGAATTTGGTCAGCCGCCTTGATGGCATCTGCATATTTGAAGTCAATTTCATGTTGACCTGGAGCAACTTCATGGTGGGATGCTTCAATTTCAAAGCCCATTTCTTCGAGGGTGAGGACGATTTCGCGACGGCAGTTCTCCCCAAGATCCGTTGGAGCAAGGTCGAAATAACCGCCTTGGTCATTCAGCTCCATCGTCGGGTTGCCTTTTTCATCGGTTTTGAAGAGGAAAAATTCAGGCTCAGGACCTACGTTCATGGCGGTATATCCCATCGCTTCCGCTTCCTTCAGCGCGCGCTTCAGAATGTTGCGCGGGTCTCCGGAGAATGGTGTGCCATCCGTCATGTACACATCACAGATCAGCCGTGCCACACGATCCTCGGCCACCCATGGGAAAATAACCCACGTATCCAGATCCGGGTACAGATACATATCGGACTCCTCGATACGAACGTATCCTTCAATGGAAGATCCGTCGAACATCATTTTGTTATCAAGCGCTTTTTCCAATTGGCTGACAGGAATTTCTACGTTCTTGATCGTTCCGAGCAAATCAGTAAATTGCAAACGGATAAATCGCACGTTCTCTTCTTTGGCAATGCGTAAAATGTCTTCTTTGGAATAACTCAAGATCTCTCTCTCCTATCGATTTACTAGATTTTGAAAAAGCGGGATAACTCTCCTTGGATCAGCGAAACCTGACCCCGTCTGTTCCCAGTTACCAGCTCCTGCTTCAGCCGGCGATAAAGCTCTGAATCCGTCAGTTCCTTCCGTTTCTCTTCGGTATCCTCCGTCATGACCGTCGTCTCCGGAGATTCCTTGACTACGGGTGCCATGACTTGTTTAATTCCCGCTATATTAGCGCCCCGTTCAATCAATTTCTTAATTTCCAGCAATCGTTCCACATCGTTGTACGAGAAAAGACGCTGGTTCCCCGAGGTACGGGCCGGCATGATCAACTGATGCTGCTCATAGTAACGAATCTGCCGTGCTGTCAAATCAGTAAGCTGCATGACGATACCGATCGGAAACAAAGCCATGTTTCTGCGAATTTCCTCACTCACCGCTCTCAACCTTCCGCATATATTTCACGAAAAATATTCTATGTCAGATAACCTGACATGTCAACAAGCATGTAAGGTATTTATTAGATTTTCACTAGATTTCTCTAAATGATCCATTCATAGCTTTCAGCCGAGCTGGACACTTTCAAAAAAAACGACCGCAAATCGCGGTCTGTTTTCCTTAACAAATACATCGTCTTATAACAAATTCCGATCCTTCATCGTTTGCAGCGCCGTCAATAGACCGAACTTCACGTGCGAATAAGTGAGTCCGCCCTGCATATACGCGATATAAGGCTCCCGTACAGGCGCATCTGCCGATAATTCCAGGCTGCCTCCCTGTATAAAGGTGCCTGCGGCCATAATGACCGGATGCTCGTAGCCCGGCATGTCCCAGGCTTCCGGCACGACGTATCCGTCCACGGCGGCGGCGCGCTGAATTCCTTGCACAAATGCAATCAGATGCTCAGGCCCGCTGAAGGAGATGGCTTGAATTAAATCAGTCCGGGTATCATTCCAGCTTGGACGGCTCTCAAACCCAGCACGCTCGAACACGGCAGCGGCGAGAATGCTGCCCTTGATCGCCTGTCCCACCGTCGTAGGAGCGAGGAACAATCCCTGGTAGATGCCTCTCGTCGTTCCCAGCATGGCTCCTACCTCCGCGCCGATGCCCGGCGCCGTTAAGCGATAGGCGGCGAGCTCCACCAAATTCGCGCGGCCGCAAATATAGCCTCCCGTCTCCGCCAAGCCGCCGCCTGGATTTTTGATTAAAGAGCCCGCCATCAGGTCGACCCCAACCTGCGTTGGTTCCAGCTCTTCGGCAAATTCGCCGTAGCAGTTATCGACGAAGACGATGCAGTCCGGTTTGATTTCCTTCACCTGGCGAACCATTTCGCCAATCTGGGCTACCGTAAAGGAGTTGCGCCAATCATAGCCGCGGGACCGCTGAATTCCGATCACTTTCGTCCGTTCGGTCACCTTCGCGCGCACACTCTCCCAATCTATCTCTCCGTTCTCTAGCAATGCCACCTCGTCATAGCCAATGCCAAAGTCTTGCAGCGACCCTGTTCCATCGCCTGGATGACCGATTACTTTATGCAGGGTGTCATACGGCGTGCCCGAGATGTAGAGCAGCTCATCGCCAGGGCGAAGCACACCAAAAAGCGCCGTAGCGATCGTATGCGTGCCCGACGCAAAATGCGGACGCACCAGTGCCGCCTCGGCGCCGAATACATCGGCATACACAAGATCAAGCACTTCGCGCCCGCGATCATTATAACCGTAGCCTGTGGAGCCGGAGAAATGATAATCACTAACCTGATGCCGCTGGAACGCTTCGATCACCTTCCACTGGTTCCGGTCGACGATGCGGTCGATCACCTTAAACTGGCTAGCAACCTGCTGCTCCGCTTCTTCCAGCCATGCTACGATTTCTTCTGCAAAAACTGCCATAATGTCAAAACTCTCCTCTGCCCATGTATATCAATTTATTTAATTTCCCGGCCGCAGCCGATGATGTTATGTGTTATGCTCCATTCGATAAGACGCCAGCGCCGAGCCGTATTTCTCATAATCCTTCTGGTTAAGGATGACACGGTAGACAATGACGTCTTCCTCAATGCTTCTATCGATCACATTCCCTACGCGATATAGCAAGGAAGCAAGATCCCCGCGCTGCGCTGGAATGCGGAACGTAAAAGTCCCTCCGTACAAATGCTGCTGTACCGCTTCCCGGATACGCAGTAGATCGCCTTCATCAAAGGCGCTCACTTTGAGGTATCCCTTTCCGGACGGAAGCATTTCCAGCCGCTCCGGGGAACACATATCCTTCTTGTTGAACAGCACGAGCTGCGGCGTGCTTCCCGCGCCGAGCTGCTCCAGAATCCGCTGCACGATTTCCATCTGATCCTCCCGCATCGGCGAAGAAGCGTCAACGACATGTAAAATAAGGTCCGCTTCGTTCGCTTCCTCCAGTGTGGCCCGGAAGGCGGCAACCAGATCATGCGGCAAATTCTGAATAAAGCCAACCGTATCGGTGATGATGACCTCTTTGCCGCTCGGCAGCTCCAATGAACGGGTGGTCGGATCAAGCGTGGCGAACAGCTGATTTTCGATATATACGTCCGCCGCAGTCAACGCTTTGAGCAGCGTCGATTTGCCGGCGTTGGTGTAACCCACCAATGCCAAATGAACGACGCCCGTCTCCTTGCGGCGTTCCCGGTGCAGCTTGCGGTGGCGGGTCACTTCCTCCAACTGCCGCTTCAGCTCTCCAATACGCCGCCGGATGTGCCGGCGGTCCGTCTCCAGCTTGCTCTCGCCCGGACCGCGGGTGCCGATTCCGCCGCCCAGCCTGGACAAATTTTTGCCATGGCCGGACAGGCGCGGCAGCAAATAGGTGAGCTGAGCCAGCTCCACCTGAATGATCCCTTCCCGCGTCTTTGCGCGCTGGGCGAAAATATCCAAAATCAGCTGCGTCCGGTCAATAATCTTTACATCGAGAATATCCTCGAGATTCCGTACCTGAGCCCCCGACAGCTCCTGGTCGAAGATGACTGTGGTCACATTAAAATCCTGGATTGCTTCGTGCAACTCATCGACCTTCCCTTTGCCGATAAACCATTTCGGATCGGGCTTATCCCGGTTTTGGACAAGGGTGTCCGCCACCTCGACCCCTGCGGTCAGTGCCAGCTGCACCAGCTCATCCATGGAATAGGCGGGGTCGACCCCGCCGTTCTTCACTTCCTGCGTAGTCAGGCTGACCAGGATCGCCCGGTCAGGTAATTCCGTATTCGTCTCGTACAGCGAATTCGTCATTCATCTTTGCTCCTTATAGGCGCCGTTCTTCCTTCAGATCCAGCTTCAAATCCTCCTGCCGCAGCGTCATTAATTCCAGTTTGCCGGGCGATCCGCCGCTGTACTGCGTTAACAGGCGGACCGCTTGGCTGCGAATCGAACGTTCAATGACGTTGCGGACGTATCTGGCATTGCTAAAGGCATGCTCGCCCTCACACTTTTCCCGCAGCAGATGCTGCTTTAATTTGAGTATCGCCTGCGGCATCAGAATATAGTCCCGTTCCTTGGCCATGCCTTCTGAAATTTGGATCAATTGATCGACGGTATAATCTGGAAAATCGATCACGATCGGGAAACGCGAGGGCATCCCCGGATTGCATTGCAAAAAAAAGTCCATTTCATCCGAGTAACCGGCCAGGATAAGGATAAACTGGTTTTTCTGATCCTCCATCGATTTCACCAGCGTGTCGATTGCTTCCTTGCCGAAGTCCTTCTCGCCTCCGCGCGCAAGGCTGTACGCTTCATCGATAAACAGTATGCCGCCCAGCGCTTTCTTAACGAGGTCTCTTGTCTTCTGCGCTGTGTGGCCGATATACTCCCCCACAAGGTCCGCACGCTCCACCTCGATCAAATGGCCTTTGCTCAGCACGCCAAGCCGCTGGAACATCTTCGCGACGATTCTGGCCACCGTAGTTTTGCCTGTGCCCGGATTTCCCTTGAACACCATATGATAGACTTGCGGGTTCGACAGCAACCCTGCTTCTGAGCGCATATCCGTAATTTGCAGCAGCGCATATATTTCATACATTAAGTCCTTAATGTGATTAAGTCCTATGAGTTGGTCTAATTCCTTTTGTATTTCTGCGAACGCACCTTGCTGAGGGATCGCTTTGGCCGTTGACTGGTGCTCAGCCTCCGCTAGGCTCTGCGTAACGACGGGGGGTTCGGGGTTTCGGAGAATTACGTTGATCTGTCTGGAAGGCCTCTCTTCGGAAGATCCGCTTCTGGCCACAACATGCCCTGGCATCGTAGAATCACCTCTTCGTATAAGGGGTAGGATCACTCTCTTCCTCCAGTGTATTCTCTCTTCCGAACCATTATTAGAAGACTATAAATCCAGACCTAGCGCAAGGGCGGCCTGATCCAGCTTCCATTTCGTGTACGCAAGCACTTCGCGAAGCGTATTCGGAACCGGCTTCAGCACATTCGACTTCGTCAGGGACAGCTTTGGATGCTGATAATTCAAGGCATTGGCGATTTCAAGGGAGCGATTCCCGTGAAACGTATGGGTCATGATAAGCGCGGAGACAAGCCCATGCTCCTTCATTATTTCTTGACTGAATTTCAAATTCTCATACGTGCTGGTTGCCTCATTCTCTAGCAGCATAGCTTCCCGAGGGACGCCATGCTCGGCCAAATAATTCGCCATGCCTTCGGCCTCGGTATACTTGTAGCCTTCCTGATCCAAGCCTCCCGTAAGGAGAAACATCTTAAACTTGCCGGCCTCGTACTGCTTAAGGCTATGGCGAAGCCGCTCTTCAAGTCCCGGGCTTGGCCGATCTCCCCACATGGCAGCCCCTAGAACAATGCCGACATCCGCCGGCGGCGTATCCATGGTCGCCAAGGCAGGGCTGCGTTCCACGCTGCCGATCTGTGCCAGCACGTACAGGAACCAGCAAACGCATAACACGGCGAACACGATCCCCCAACGAAGCAGCCGAATGTATAGCGGGCGCCGTTTGCGCCTATCCTGCATGCCTAAATATGAACGATTCCTTGTCCTTCTCCCAAAACGAATCATCTTAACCTCCAGAACGGAACGGCTCGGAATCCATAAAGCCGCTGCGGAAATGCTCAAGGGACATTTCAAAATAAGGGAACTGATGCCGGTTGATTGCGTCCAGCACTTCCCGAGCCGTCTCCATTGCCATATCATAATCCTTCACCGTAATATCGCCCTTGGTCAGCGCTTCATCCAGCTCGTCCTCGTCCATCAGGAATACTTCCCCATTCTTCAGCACAACGATGTCCAAATACAGGTCATCGAACCAGGGAACGCCTTGATCAGTAATGCCTTGATTTTTGCATACATCAATGTACCACTCGACAATTTCGCCCTTGTCATCGAACATCGCCGTGACAACATAGCGGCATCCTTTCGGATAATATTGGAGCCAGGTATAGCCTTTATCCGCAATGCGAAAGGTATGGCCCCCGTAAGTCTTCCACAAGGGATCTCGCAGCGCAAAAATAGTGTACAACGTCACATAGCCGGTAAACCTGTCGCTTTCCACATACTTGGATTTAAATTGACGCTGTGTAATGCGTCGCCAGTTCGCTCGGTCTCCAAATTTTCGCTTCATGGTATAAACCCTTTCAACACAATGTAATCTCAGCTTACCATATTTGAAAGAGAGTCACAAAACTGAAATTATACAATTCAGCAATATTAACTGTTTCTTTCCGCTAAGCAGCAAAAACACCGGCAGTCTTGTTCATAAGACTGCCGGTGTTATCGGTATTGCCTCTAATTATGGCCTTTAGCCTTGCCTTAACCTCCTGTGTTCAACCCTGCGGCAGGATCAGCGAATGGATCAACTAAGCCACCGTCCTCTGGCGGAGGTGTAATCGCACCGCCGCTGCCGGATTCGGCACCGCCGGAGCCGTCGGCTCCTCCGGAATTACCGCTGCCGTCTCCGGTTCCGCCTTGACCAGGAATCGCGCCTGAGCCGCCGTTAGAACCATTGCCATGACCATGGCCGTTCCCGTTCCCGTTCCCGTTGCCCTGGCCATTGCCATGACCATTTCCATTGCCTTGGCCTTGACCTGGGATGTCTTGGCCGTCTCCACCCTGGCCTCCCTCTGGAGCGCCGCCGTTCTGGCCATCATCCGGCGGGAATGGAATCTGCTCTTCCTGCCCTGGGTCGATATCGTCCATCGGTTCCCCTCCGGAAATATCGATTGTTACCTTATTAGACGGGCCGCTCTCGGCATCATTTACCGGATCGTACGCAGTAACGTAATACTCATAGCTCGTTCCCGGCACAACGCTCAAATCCTCGATCGATGCCGTTGCTGCATCCAAATAATAGGTGAATTCGGCTTCTGAGGCTTCCTTACGGTAAATACGGTAGACAGCGCCTTCCTGGTCAACACCGTTCCAATTCAAGGATACCGTCTGCGTATCCTCGCTATAGGAAGCCGTTAGGCCGCTCGGCGTGTCAAGCTGATCCTCAGGCGGCTTCGTCTCCTGCATGTTCTTCGGCACAGGGAAGTCTTTGACTGGAACGCCTTCCAGCGCTTCCTTCATCACGGCCGCGAACAGCGCTGCGGTCTGTCCGCTGCTTCCATTCAGCAAGTGATCTTTATCCGGATTGTCGTAACCCATCCAGACCGCTCCCGTCCATTCCGGCGTATAGCCGACAAACCAGACGTCACGGTTTTTGCTGCTCTTCAGGTTTTTGATGCCATGCTGCGTCGTTCCCGTTTTACCGGCAACCGGCCGGTTAAGGCGGGCTTTCTTCCCCGTTCCCTCGTTAACGACATCCTGCAGCAGCTCCGTCATCTGATACGCGGTCTGCTCCTTAAGCACCTGCTTCTGCTTCGGCGCATCCGCTTTGTGAACCTCTTTGCCGCTATGATCGACAATAGACTTGATCGAGTACGGCTCGTTATATTTCCCCTGGTTCGCAAAAACGCTGAAGGCCGCGGCCATTTCCAGGGTATTCGTTCCATGCGTCAAACCGCCGAGAGCAACCGCCAGGTTGCGGTCGTCCTTATCCATGGTGATGCCCATTTCCGTCGCATATTTCACGCCGGTAGAGACGCCCACCTCATTAAGCAGCCATACCGCAGGAATGTTGATCGATTTCGTTAATGCAGTTCTAAAGCTTATCGTCTTGGAATATGACCCGCCTAGGTTGTTAGGGCAATAGTTGCCGAAACACTGCTTCTCATTGCTAACCATAGAATCGGGAGTAAACTTCCCAGTATCCAGCGCCGGCGCAAAGGAAACGATCGGCTTAAACGTTGAACCCGGCTGCCTCCGGCTGTCGAGACGGCTGAAGCCCTTCCGCTGGTAATCGCGTCCGCCAAGCAGCGCAACCAGACTTCCGTTCTCATGGTTCATAATGACCATCGAGGCCTGAACCTGCTGGTCATCCTTGCTCTTCTCGAAGAAATCGTCGTTCTCAAACGCCTTCTCCAGCGCCTTCTGCGCCTTCATATCCATCGTGGTGTAAATTTTATAACCGCCGCGGTTAAGCTGGTCTTCGGTCATGCCCCACTTGTCCTCGGCTTCATCCAGGACATAATCCTTGAAGGCCTCGAAGCTCTGGCCTTTTGTCGGAGGGACGTAGTCGTACACGACCGCTTTAGCTTCCTCCATCTCTGCTTGGGTAATGTATCCCTGCTCATACATCAGCTGGAGAACAACCGCCCGGCGCTGCATCGACAGCTCCGGATTACGGAGCGGATTGTATTTGGACGGCCCTTTCGGCATCGCCGCCAAGGTGGCCATCTCCCACAACTTCAGATCGTTCAGGTCGCTCTTGCCGAAATAGCGGATCGATGCAGCCTTAATGCCGTACACCGTACCGCCGAAGTTAATCCGGTTCAGGTACAAGGTAATGATTTCATCCTTGGTGTTGTTGCGCTCCAGCGCCATCGCGATCGATACTTCCGTCGCTTTCCGGAAGAATGTTTTGTCGAAGTCCAGGAAAATATTTTTTGCAAGCTGCTGGGTAATCGTACTGCCGCCCTCAACCAGCTTGCGAGCGACGACATCCTTAACGGCGGCCCGGCCGATCGCCCACAGGTCGACACCGTTATGCTCGTAGAATCGTTTGTCCTCCGTCGCAATAAATGCGTCCTTGAGCAGTTTCGGAATTTGCTCGGACGTGACGGGCTCGCTTTTTTCCAGCGACAATTCACCCATCAAGTTGCCGTTGCGGTCGTACACCTTCGACGTCTCGTATACCGTCAGCTTCTCTCTGTTCTCGGCCAATATTTTCTCGCCGTTAATCGTAATATACAGGTAACCCGCAATGGCGCAAAATATAGCTAACGCAATCGTAAAAAACGAAGTCCACAATATTCGTTTAGCCGTCAGCTTCTTCTTTTTCTTGGCTTTCGGCTTCGCCGCCTTCGAATCCGGCCTGCTGCTTCTTTCCAATCTGGAAGGTCTCTTCGTAGACATGGTTATCTCTGACTCCCTTCTTGCCAGTGTCACATTGTACAGGAAAGAAAAGAACAACCTTGTATCAGGTTGCTCCGCTCCATTTCCTATACCATTAAACGTAACAGCTTTAAAAAAGTTTCAACGGGCTTAAGCTTCGCCTTGATTTTCCTGCATCAGCGAAACGTTGCGCTGCGGCTGAAACGTCGAAATCGCATGCTTGTACACCATTTGCTGGCGTCCGTCGCTATCGATCACGATCGTAAAATTATCAAATGCTCTAATCGTCCCTCTAATCTGAAAACCGTTGGTCAAGAAGACGGTAACAGGGATGCTCTCTTTACGCAATTGGTTCAAGAACGTATCTTGGATATTAATGGACTTGTTCATTTGCCGTACCCCCAATAGAAATCATTAGTGTTTTGAATTATATTCAAGATCAGTGGGAAACTTTCCTGCTATTATAGCATGAGCGGCATTTAAATTCCCGGAAAAATTTTGGCCGTCGCCCACGTCGATCCACGAAATGTCCTTCATCCGCCGAAACCAAGAGAGCTGACGCTTGGCGAACCGCCGGGTATCCCTCTTTAATTTCTCTATCGCTTCATGAAGGGGCACACCATCCTGAAGATGTTCAGCCATCTCCTTATAGCCGAGTCCCTGCATGGATACCATATCCCGGTTATATCCTTTATCCAGCAGTCCCTTTACCTCATCTAGCAGTCCGTTAGCGATCATTTCGTCGATTCGCTGTTCAATACGGTTATAAAGCATTTGACGGTCCATTGTCAAACCGATTAAGCACAATTCATAGGGCGACTGCTTACTCTGGCCCTCCAATTGCGACGATAACGTCTCCCCCGTCAGATGATAAATCTCCAGCGCCCGCACGACCCGGCGCACATCATTCGGGTGCAGCCTGGCCGCAGAATCAGGGTCAATGAGGGCTAACTTCCGGTGCAGCGCCTCCACGCCCTCTTCCTCGGCCATGCGTTTATGCGATTCGCGGAATGCCTCATCTATTCCCGCTTCCGTAAATTGATATTCATAGCAGACCGATTCGACATATAAGCCTGTGCCTCCGACAATAAACGGCAGCTTGTTCCGTTCATGGATTTCCGTAATCAGCTGCTTGCTCCATTCCTGGAACTGGGCCACCGAAAACGGCTCATCCGGCTCCAGGACGTCGATGAGATGATGGGGGATTCCCTGTGTCTCCTCCGGGGTAATTTTAGCCGTACCGATATCCATACCCCGGTAGACCTGCATCGAATCGCCGGAAATAATTTCGCAGGAGAAAGCCTTGGCAATCTCGATGCTTAGTTTTGTCTTGCCAACGGCCGTCGGCCCGACAAGGACGAGCAGCCTGGGTTTATGTTGCCTGTTCAAAGGGTAATCACTCCGTACGTTATTTTGGACCGGACGCGCCCCGGGACGCGAAAGCCCAGTCTTTCAAACTCGCCGCTGCTGATTTTTTCTTTCAAAATGACCGTCCTCCGGGCAACGCGGCAGGCTTCGAATATAGCCGCCTCCTCCAGGCAGCTGTTATTGGCGAACGCGCGCAGCGGCGAAATGGAGGAGGATTCCAGCACCGGATCGCGGAACATCGGGTCGAAATAGACGACGTCCGCGCTCTTATCCGGCATTTGTTCAAGGAGCCCCAGATGATGGCCATGCCTTGGCTCAATGCGCCGCAAAGCTTCATCAAAAGGCTGCAGCCCGGACTCATAATAAGCCAATCCTTCGCAAAGCAGCGCCCATAGCGGCAGTGAATCTTCCATCGCAATCACCTTGCCTTCTGGCCCCGCGCCAAGCGAGAACATAATAGAATCCGAACCGAGCCCGGCCGTGCAATCGATGATCGTGTCGCCCGGCCGGACGCCCGCTGCTTCCAGCATCGTGTCCTTCTCGCCTTTAAACAGCCGCTTCGCCCGCACGAACGACATGCTTGGATGGAAGGCCATCGGCTGCTCGCCCGGGCGGTGCAGACGCGCTCCGCCTTCGAGTACGACGAGGATATCCTCGCCGGGATACCGTTCGGTCAGCCGCTTCATCGATGCCCGGTTCCTTGGGACAAAACGGCAGCCGGCCTTGCCTGCAAGGGCGGCGGCACGCTCCACGGCGGCCGGCGCATTGTGCTCTCCGGTCGTAATTATCAATCTTCTTCCTCCGATCACATGACTCGTTTGAACAGCTTCTCTAAATCGTAGGTCGAGAAGCTGACTACAATCGGTCTACCATGCGGACAGGTATACGGCTGCTTGCAGGCTGCCAGCCTCTGGATAAGGGTTGTTGCTTCCTCTGGTGTCAGCTTCTGGTTCGCCTTGATCGATGCCTTGCAGGAGACAAGAATCGAAGACTTCTCCCGCAGCTTCGCCAGGTCGATCTGCCGTTCCTGCAGCACCCACTCGGCCATTTCTTCGATGATGGCCGCCTCCTCCCCCGAAGGGAACCAGTAGGGATGGGAGACGACGCGGAACGTGCCGCCGCCGAAATGCTCCAGTATGACCCCAGCGCTCTCGAACCAGTTCAGCCGTTCCTTGAGCTTCTCGCTTTCCGCTGACGTAAATTCCAGCGTGATCGGAATGAGCAGCTCCTGGGAAGCGTCCGCCGGGTGACCAAATTTCTCATAGAAATATTCATAATTGACACGCTCATGAGCGGCGTGCTGATCGATAAGATACAGCCCGTCCTCGTTCTGCGCGATCAGGTATGTTCCGTGGTGCTGCCCGATCAGGGTCAGCTCCGGGAAGGCCGGAAGCTCCGGCGCCGCCTCTGGCGAGCCGTACAGCGCTTCCGGCATGCGGCCGCCCGCCTGCGGGGCGGTATAACCGCTGCCGCCCCCATAGGCGGCAGCTCCCCCGCGCCCCGCAGGGCGGCCCTGCGGCTGCGGCGCTGGCCGCACAGCCGCGTCGCTCCCGGCCCGCCATCGCGGCCGGGGGAGGCGCTTGCCCCGCCGCCGTAAGGCGGGGCGGCTTCGCGCAGCGCGGCGGAGCCTGCGGCCGTCTCTTGACGGCCGAGGCTGTACGCGCTGCCAGGGCGCTCGGCGCCGCTGGCGGGGCGTTGGTGCTGGGCTTCGCCACCAACGCGGTCCGTGCGGCGCTCCGCGCCCGCCGCAGGCGCAGGCTCCGCTGCTGCGGGGCCTGGCGCTGGGGCGTGCCCCGCGTCTGCGGAGCCGTGCGGGGACAGCCCGGCGCTAGCGGCGTCTGTGCGAGCCGCCGGGAAGTGGAACTGCTCTTGAATAACCGAGCGGTTCGCACCCTTGCCGATGGTCTGCTTCACGACCTGCGGGATCAGCACCTGGCCTTGCAGCAGCCGGCGGATGCTCTCCTCGACGAACGCGTTCAGCTCGGCCTCTTTGCTGAACCTGACCTCGAGCTTGGACGGATGCACGTTCACATCGACCAGGGAAGGGTGCATCTCCAATTGGAGTACGACCAGCGGATAGCGATTGATCGGCAGCAGTGTATGATAAGCCCGCAGAATGGCCTGATACAGTCCCTGGTTGCGAATATACCTGCCGTTCACGATCGTGGACATGCCGCTGCGGTTTGATCGGGTCAGATCAGGCCGCCCGACGAAGCCGCTTATTTTGTAATCCAGATTGTCCGCTGCGATCGGAACCATGGCCCGCGAAGCATTGATCCCGTAAATTGACGCGATCACCTGCAGCAAATCTCCGTTGCCTTGCGTTTGCAGCAGTGTATTGCCGTTATGGCGGAGCGTGATGGCGATCTCAGGGTGTGCCAGCGCCTGACGGTACATCACGTCGGAGATATGCCCGAGCTCCGTCTGGATCGTCTTCATGTATTTCAATCTGGCCGGCGTGTTATAGAACAGCTCCTTGATCGTAATATCCGTTCCTTTCGGGGCGGCCGTTTCCTCGTTCTGCTTCAGGGAGCCGCCTTCGATCACGATGACCCGGCCAAGGCCGCTGTCATTGCTGCTCGTCACTAGCTGCACCTTGGCGACAGCCGCGATACTCGGCAGCGCCTCGCCGCGGAACCCGAGGCTGCGGATTTGGAACAAATCGCGCCCGGAGAGCAGCTTGCTCGTCGCATGGCGATAGAACGCCTTCTCGCAATCCTCCGCCTCGATCCCCGAGCCGTTATCCGTGACCCGGATCAGCTGCAGCCCGCCCTCCTCGACCTGAACGTCAATTTTGCGGGCTCCCGCGTCAACCGCGTTTTCGACCAGCTCCTTGACGACCGAAGACGGGCGCTCCACGACTTCCCCAGCGGCAATCTGGTTGGCAATATGCTCGTCCAGTACAACAATATGGGCCATCATCACTCACCTCTTCCTGCACTTATCTGGGATTTTGTAAGTATAAGATGAACTAATGATCCTCCCGGATTTCTTGGATGATCTCCCTTGCCAGTAAGGGTCTAGTTCACTAAATATTAGCTGATGTACATTAAGATTCTATAGACCATTGTAACGTACACAAGATACCGTACTAGGGTACAAATCCCAAACGTCATATTTTAAATGGAATTCATGCATCTAATAAGGCTCTAAACAATTGTTTTAGGGAAATAGATGGATTTTATACACCTAAAACCAAACATCCAGCCCATCATTGGCAATTTCCCTGCTTCTAACGACATGAAATCCATTTAAATCTATTTTCCCTTTTTTACCGCAGAAACTAACCGCAATAAATCCAATTATTATAAGTTAAACGATAAAAATGAATGGGAGGCAAGAACGTAAATCGCTCCTACAACCGCTATTTCTCCTAGATTTCCTAGATGAAATAGGTTCAAGAGATGTTTTCCCTTCCCTTCGTCCCATTGTGGAGTTCACCTTACATAAATTATAAATTTTTAGCCTTCATCTTCAAATCATTGACCAGCTGCATCGCCTGAAGCGGCGTCATATTCAGCAGATCCGCATTCTTCACCATATTAAGTATGCTGCGCACCTTGGCGTCTTCCTCAGAAGATCTTGCTTTTGCGACCGGCAATTCGTCTCCAAAAATAGAGAGCTGCACGACTTCCCCATTTCCCGGCGGCTCGTTTGGCGCTGAGGAGGATGCCTCCTTCGGGCCCTCGATCTCTTTAGCGGCCGTTGACTGATGCGGTTCCTGCGGCCCCTCGACTCCCTCAGCAGCCGTTGACTTACCCGCTTCCTTCGACCCTTCGACTCCCTCAGCGGCCGTTGACTTACCCGGTTCCTGCGGCGACGCTGCGCTCCAAGCCTGCTTTGCGGTTTCCGCCACGGCTTCCTTCACAGTTTCCGTCCCTGTTTGATGCAGAACTGCGCCGCCAGACCATGCCTCGTCACCAGCCTCGATCTCCTTAAGTACACGCTGCCCTGCCGCCTCACCCTGTAAGCCAGCCTGTGCAAGTCCGCCTGAAAGATTAGCCGATTGTACAGCGACTCCTGAGACTCGTCCATCCGCAGCTTCTGCTGACTGCTGGACGGCCTGCCCGCTTCGGCGCTCAACGCCTCCAGAAGCGACCTCTGCTGCCGCCTGCTCGAAGTCCTGCAGCAGTCCATACGCACGGTCGATGATTCCGCCCGGCAGCCCGGCCAATCTGGCGCAGTAGATGCCGTAGCTTGAATCCGCCGCGCCCGGAATGAGCTTCCGCAGGAAGTGCACCTTGTCTCCTCTCTCCTGTACGGCCATCGAATAATTGCTAAGGCCGGACAGGCTGGATTCCAGATGGGCCAGCTCATGGAAATGCGTGGATACGAGCGCCTTGCAGCCTATATGATCATGGACGTATTCGATAACCGCCTGTGCGATGGCCATACCTTCACTCGTCGACGTTCCGCGTCCGAGCTCATCGATAATGATCAAGCTGCGCGAGGTGGCTTTCTCGGTCATGACCTGAATGTCGGCCATTTCAACCATGAAGGTGCTTTGTCCGCCGATCAAATCGTCGGCCGCGCCGATACGTGTAAAAATCCGGTCAATCATTGGAATTTCCGCCGACGCAGCAGGCACGAAGCTGCCGATTTGCGCCATAATCGATATAAGCGCCACCTGGCGCATGTACGTGCTTTTTCCGGCCATGTTCGGACCCGTAATGAGCAAAATGCTCGCTTCTTCCTGCTGCAGTTTCGTGCTGTTGGCTATGAATGCGGCATCGCTCATAACCGATTCCACGACCGGATGCCGTCCCTGCTCGATGACCATATTATAGCCGTCCGTCAGCACGGGCTTCACAAATCCGCTATCCGCAGCCACCGCGGCAAGGGAACGGTACACATCAATCACGGCCAACTGCTCGGCCAGACGCTGCAGACGGGTGATCTCCCCGCTGATCCGCTCACGCAGCTCGGTGAACAAAGCGTACTCCAGGTCGACCATTTTCTCCTCAGCCTCGAGAATCAGCGTCTCCTTCTCCTTCAGTTCCGGCGTCACGAACCGTTCCGCATTCGCCAACGTCTGCTTCCGCTCGTACCTTCCTTCCGGTAGCAGGGACAAGTTTGCTTTTGTCACCTCAATATAGTAGCCAAACACTTTGTTGTAGCCGATCTTCAGCGATTTGATGCCGGTAGCCTGGCGTTCGGCGGCTTCCAGCTCAGCAATCCAGCGCTTGCCGTTCGTTCCCGCTTCCCGCAGCTCGTCGAGGCGCTCGTGATAGCCTTTTTTGATGATGCCTCCATCACGGACGGATACGGGCGGCTCGTCCGCAATCGCCGCCTCGATTTGATCTGCCAGATCAACGCACTCATCCATCTCTACTGCAACCCGGGCGAGTGTCGTTGAAGCCGAAGCCTGACACAGCGCCTTGATTGCCGGCACCTGGCGCAAGGACTGCTTCAGGGCGATAAGATCGCGCCCGTTGGCGCTGCCAAAGGCAATCCGGCCTACGAGTCGCTCCAAATCATAGATCTGCTTTAAGGCTTCCTTCAAATCCTCCCTCAGTATAAAAGACCCGTACAGATGATCGACCGCCTCCAGCCGTTCCTCGATCAGGCTGCGGTGCAGCAGCGGCTTATCGATCCAGCGCCGCAGCATTCTCGCCCCCATCGACGTCTCTGTCCGGTCCAGCAGCCACAGCAGCGAACCGCGTTTGGATCGTTCACGCACGGTTTCGACCAGTTCCAGATTGCGGCGGGTAAACGGATCAAGAATCATGAAGTTCTCCGGCTCATATGCCGAGATCTTTGTCAACTGCCCGAGGGAACGCTTCTGCGTCTCGCTTAAATAGCCGACCAGCAGCGCCACACAGTCGCGGCGTTCCGGCTCAAGCCGTACCCAAGCCGCCTCTCCGAACTGCTTGCGGCCGAGCTCGTCCTTCGTTTTATCCCACGGCGTATATACGGTCGGTTTGCCGATAGGACTGCTGGACTCGCGCAGCCAATCCAGCAGCGCGCCGTCCCCGATAATTTCGGACGGATCGTATAGCCCAACCTCGTCCCTCAGCCATTCCTTGCTGGCCGGAGCAGAGCTGGCATACAGTTCTCCGGTGGACAGGTCGCAGGAGGCGATAGCCATCATGCCCTGCCGCTCCGTAATGCATAGAATGTAGTTATTCGCCTTCTCGCCGACCGTTTTCCCTTCCATGACCGTACCCGGAGTAACGACCCGCACGATTTCCCGGCGCACTACGCCTTTTGCTTCTGCCGGGTCCTCCGTTTGTTCACAGATCGCAACCTTGTACCCTTTCTCAATTAGCCGGTGAATGTAATTCTCGGCAGAATGGTAAGGAACGCCGCACATCGGAATTTTCTCGTCGGTTCCTCCTGCTCTGGCCGTTAACGTAATTTCCAGTTCTTTTGCAGCCAGTATCGCATCGTCAAAAAACATTTCATAAAAGTCGCCCAGCCGGAAGAAAAGAAACGCATCCTGCGCCTGGGCTTTTACACTCAAATATTGTTGAATCATCGGCGTATAGGTTGCCATGATCATCCTCCATGCCCATTTCGTAGACTTCTATTATATCAAAAGCGCCCTCCGCTTACGAATGATTTTCCAATTTCCAAGACCTGCGAATATCCACCGTCTCGTCCCAGGTTCGCCCAGAGCATGCCGCCTCCATGAACGGCGCAATATAACCCTCATATCGGGGGTAATCCGCCAGCTTTTGGAGATCGGCATACAGCTGTGGCAGCACTTCTCGCAGTTGTTCCTGATTCCCTTGGTAAAAAGCGGCTTGCATTCCTCCGTCGTTCAGCGGCCTGCGGGGCAGTTGGCCCGCATTCCCGGCGATCAGCGCGGCAATCGCGACGACGCCCTTCGTGACTACAGGCGAGATCAGGAAGCTGGGCAATGTCCGATATTCGAATCCCCCATGCGGCTGCAGCCGAAAGTCCCCTAAATAACCGTAAAGCGGGCGCCGCCCGAAGCTCCGGCGATCCTCCATGGCAGCTACAGGCAGCGCCAGATAGTTATCCAGCACCTGCAGCAGCTCGAAGGTCAGAGGAATGCCGCTGAAGTGGATATGCCCGCCTAAAGGAAAACCCCGCTGCGGCATTCCCCCGGCTTGCCACAACAGCTTCTTATCCTCGATGAAGCGGTAAGCGACCCGGAAGGCGTGCAGCAATTGCACGAGCACCTCGCGCGGTTCGACGGCAGGCTGGGGCCGCAGCTCCACAAGCGGAAAGCGGCGCTCCCCCCGGTACCTCAAAGAGTCGCATCCCGCCTCCCCAGCGAACCCTAAATACCGGGAAGCCGGAATCACTTTGCCGGTCGCCCGGTTAAAGAGCAGAAATTCCGGGTCCATCCCCAGGAGCACCGCCGGGCGGCTTTTTTTTGCAGTACCTTGATGCTTCCACAACTCCTCCGCTGTTTGCCACATCGCTTTGGCAGCAAGCATAGCCTGTTCCTCCGTACGGTAATCTGGATTTGCTGTCACCTGCTCGACCGTAAACTTCCCATCCTCGCCAGCCTGAAGTGTCACTTCTCCCATTTCCAGCTGCAAAGCATAAAGCGCCCGGATAGCGGTTTTCTCCAGGCGGCGTTCCAGCAGCGTGCGGCGTCCTTCCTCTCCTTGCGGCAGCGGACGGCGGGTTCCCCCGACACCTAGCTCAGCCATGTAAGTCGCTTTTAAGTGAAAGACTTGAACGACGAAGCGGCGTAGCAGTCTGCGATTGCTGCGCGTGAGCTGAGGTCCCGCTCCGTCAAAAGCCAGGACAGCGTTCAACCCGCTTATGCTTAAGCGCTTCTGCCGTTTCGCAATCGGGCATACGAGAAATTCGTTCAAGTGACCATTGATCGTATGAAAGCTATTGTTCTCGTCTTGCACCTGTGGATTTTTTTCAGAGAACCTGATTTCTATCCATTCCTTTGAGCCTGACAGTGGGCGCCTCGATATGCTTACTGGCCTTACGCCGCTGCCCACCTGGTCCGTTACGGACTGTGACAGCGCCGTTATTGCATCAAGCAGTTTCTGCGCAGATGCTCCGCGGATGATATGAGTCCGCGTTCCGATCGGGCGAAGTCCCTCCATTTTCTCGTCCCCTCCTGTGGCGGCGATGATTGGTGTATATTTTTTATTTTTATACAAAAAGAGGGCAGCCGCCCTCGACGACGCCGCCCCTGCCGCATATATTAGATTATCTTCACCTAGCGCGTGTCCTCCCGAAGCTACAGCTCGTCGTCGAGGAGATCCGGATCCAGATCTTCGTAATCCCCCGGATCAGAACCAAAATCGAACTCCTTGTCTTCGTAACCGCCGCCCGGCACAACGAGGACATTGATCTTCGTTTCAGCGATAAGCTCGACGGCGAACTCCCGCTCTACGCGGATGGATACACGGCCATCCCCAGATACGCCGGCTTCAACGGTGCTCGGTTCCTGCGTTGCCTCCGCGGATACTTCCACCGTTGAAGAGCGGTGCCTGGAGTCTACATAGCTCAGTGGCACGTGCTCTACATAGGAAATCGTCTCTTTGGCTACCTCGGTCTGGGAGTTTTTGCTGAAGGAATACCAGATGTTCACATCGTAACTACCAATAACTTCGATTCCGTCGCCTGCGGAGACCGCCTCATACTGGTGGTTTATAATCCACGCGCCAAGTATGCTGGTCGGTTTATGAGGCGGAGTCACGGTATGGGTTACGGTAGAGAACTTACGACCTTTGCCGCAGATCGCTTTCGTTATAATCTCTCTACTTTGATATTTCGATGACATGTTCGAACCTCCTCCATACATCATTCACTACAATTGTATGCAGGACATAGGCGAATGTTGATTGGACGAAGTAAAATAATAAGAAAAACGTCAATCGACGTACCTTCTAGGAAGACAGACCGCTTTTAAAGGTAGTTTTTCTTGCGATATAAGGATGATGAACCCAGGATGCTTAGACTTGCTTATATCTAAAGAAAAACGTCAATCGAAGTACCTTCTAGGAAGACAGACCGCTCGCGCACCATACAAACATAAGCCCGAGCGCAGAATCTTATGTCTTAGAAAACGTGGGAACTTTATCTTTTTTGGCAATTTCCAGATACATCGCCAGCTCGCGGCAGATTTGTAGTACAGCGGAGCGAACTTCGAATTCCTCTCTCGTGGAGGGCAGCTCCATTTTTTTGAATTCCTGTTCCCACTCTGCAAGCATAGCCTCCGTTCGGCCCGTATATTCCTCTTTGGTCACATCCAGGCTCAATCGCTCGAACAGCAGGGCGGCGATATCCGTTTGCGGCATCCGCTGAAACACCTGCGCAATGAGCTCCAGCATCGATTCGATCCGCTCCAGCTGCTGCTTGCGCATGTAGAAGTACACACTCCACGATTCATCAGGCGAAACAAGCTGGTTCTCCAGCGCGCGCTTCGCTCTGGCGAGCCCGTCCTTGATTAGAGAGGAGGCCTCAATCAATTCTTTGCCGTCCCATACATGCTGCGGATGGTGAAGTGTCAGGGCAATGTGGCTAAAAATTTCCGCGAACAGCTCGTCGATTTTATGACGAATTTCGCTTAATTTATGCTGTTCATTCGGCATGTAGATGAGATTCACGGCCATCGCCGAACCCAGTCCGATCAATAGCAGCTCGATTTGCGTCAGCATCACATGCAAACTTAGCTCCTCCCCGCCAAAAACGCGAAATACGACAACGGAGCTCGTTACGATTCCTTCCTTGAAATGCGCGCGCGACATGAGCGGGAAAGCGATCAATATGTACAGGACAAGCACCCAAATATGGAAGCCCAGGATAAAGAATAAGCCGAACGCGAGCAGCAGCCCGAGAACCGAAGCGAAAAAACGGGAAGACACCGTTAGCAGGCTCCGCTTCCGCGTCACATCCACACCTAAAATTGCTAGCAGCCCTGCCGACAGCGCCCCTTGAATATTAAACGCATCTGCGATAATAATAGCGATTAGCGTTGCAATCGCCGTTTTTATGACTCGAAACCCCATGCCATCACCCTTTATAGAACAAAGATTAGTTTGAAAAAATACGTTCACTTGATTATGCTGCCACTAGGCATTTTATTAGTATCGTACTAGGTTTGCGGCAAAAGCACAGTGACAATTCTGATGCTAAGCACGGCTAAGCCTCAGCATCTGAAATCCCTCTAACCGCTCACTCGTTCCGATAGTTCCTACAGCCCCAACAACTCCAAGCAAGCCAACAGCTCCAGTGGATTCCCATGGTTCCCGCGTCACTACTTCCATTAGTTACATCATTATTTCCATTAGTTCAGGTAGTTGCGTTAGTTGCGGTTGTTGCGGTAGTTCGGTTGTTGCGGTAGTTGCGGTTGTTGCGGTAGTTGCGGTTGTTGCGGTAGTTGCGGTTGTTGCGGTAGTTCGGTGGTTCCGGTGGTTCCAGTGCCGATAGTTCGGTGGTTCCGGTGGCTCCGGTAGTTCCAGTGCCGGTAGTTCGGTGGTATCGGTAGTTCCGTTAGTTTCTGAATTTGTTGTAGTCAACGCCGCCGGAGTTTCATTACTTAGACGGGTCCTAGCGGACCCAGAAGCCCTTATTTACCGCAAAAGAGTGCTTTCCCGTTCCCTTACGGACCCAGAAGCCCTTATCCCGCTACTTTTGCTCTATTTCGGGCCCGTTTTCTTGAAATAGCTTCCCCTGTGTCCGTTACTACTATATTTTACCCCATTTTGCACAAATAGCGGAACGTAGGTCCGTAAGCAACTTTTCCGTAAGCAACTTCTTGCCATAAGCAACTACTTTCCATAAGCTACTGCTTGTTGTCGGTTTCGATCCACATACTCCTTCTCCCCCTCTTCTACCAGAGCCTGTCCCTTTACCGTGCCCCGGCCGCACTTCAATTACTTGCGTCTACTTCTAGATTCGCCTTCCATCAACTAGTTCCATTCAAAAAACCTCCCCAACCCCACACCGGTCGAGCTGAGCTGTCCTCGAACGTCATGAAATCGGGAAGGCGAGCTTGCATGCACAACGATCTAGCGCTCGCGCACGAGCTTGCGCTCGATATAGACGACAAACTGGTACATGGCGGTAGCTACGAGCGCAATAATAACGAGGCTGGACAGTACCAGCGTGAAATTGAATACTTGAAAGCCGTAGACGATCAAATAGCCCAGGCCTATTTTGGCGACCAGAAACTCGCCGACGATCACGCCTACCCAGGCCATGCCGACGTTCACTTTGAGCGTGGAGACAATGGTCGGAAACGAGGCGGGCAATATCGCCTTGCGGAACACGTCCTGGCGGCTGCCGCCGAAGGTGCGGATTACTTTCGTGTAGTTGGCATCAACTTCATTGAAGCTCGTGTATACGACAAGCGTAGTAACAATGACCGTTATGGACAAGGTCGTGACGACGATCGCGGTAAATCCGGCACCGAACAGCACGATGAATATCGGGCCTAAGGCGACCTTCGGCATACTGTTGAAGACGACCATATAGGGATCAAGCACTTTGGACAGAAACGGTGACCACCAGATGACGACGGCAAGCAGCGTCCCGATCAGCGTGCCTAGCAGGAAGCCGACCACGGTCTCGGATACTGTCATCGCAAGATGCGGCCAGAGCTCCCCGCTGACGATGTCTTTCACAATTTGCTGCCCTACCTTGGAGGGATAACTGAAAATCAGCACATCGATCCACTTCAGCTGCCCGGCTATTTCCCAGAGGAGTATGCACAGCAGCAATATGCTGGCCTGAACAGCAAATACGCCCTGTTTCATTCTTCGTTTGGCCAGCAGATGCTGCTGCCATTTCTGCGCCAGCCAAGTCTGCGAATCCACACCCTTACGGTTATGGCGATCCTTGTCGGTAAGATAGTCTAAGCGCTGCTCCTCCCTACTCATCAGACTCACTCCCTTCTTTCGGACGCTTCAAGTTCTCCCCAAATTTCATGGAACAGTGCATTGAATCCCGGCTCCTCACGCGCATAAAACGGCAGTGCCTCGCGTATATTCTTCGGCACTTCAAACACGCTGCGAATTCTGCCCGGCTTGGAGCCCAGCACAATGACCCGGTCGCTCACTGCAATCGCTTCGGATAAATCATGCGTTACGAGGATGCCGGTTTTTCTTCGCTGCTTGAGCGTATCGACTACGAGATCCTCCAGCTGAAGCTTCGTCTGGTAATCGAGCGCGGAAAAGGGTTCATCCAGCAGCAGTAAGTCCGGGTTCGTCGCCAGTGTTCTGGCCAGCGCCACCCGCTGCCTCATTCCCCCGGACAACTGATGCGGATAGAGCTGGGCTGTCCCGGACAGTCCCATCCCCTCCAGCAGCTCCTCGGCCAGTTCCGCGCTTTGCTTGGTGAGGCGATTCGTTAATTCAAGACCGAGCAGAACATTATCGACAATACTCCGCCACGGAAACAGATAATCCTGCTGCAGCATATAGCCTACCTCGGGCGTAGGCCCGGTTACAGGCTTGCCATGGAGCAGCACCAGCCCTCTGGAGGTGGAGATCAGCCCGGCCATAAGGGACAGCAGCGTCGTCTTGCCACAGCCGCTCGGACCGACCAAGCTGACCAATTCCCCGTCCTCCACGGACAGATTCATATCCTGGAGTGCCAGCGTCGCTGCATGATCCGTTACGTAGGCAAGATCAACATCCTTCAGTTGAATGACAGGCACCATGCGGTTGATCACCTTCCTCTCCTCATGGCGATGGGGATGCCTGAACAGCAGCTTCGGCATATTTGTTGTCCGCCAGTTCAGCCACGGATACCCGTTCCTTTAATTCTCCCGCCCCTTCCATGACGTCCAGCAGATTATTCCATGCCTCCTCGGCGATGGCCGGCGATTCCGCATAGGAGCCCTGCTCCAGATAACGCTTTACAGCGCTCTCGAGAATATCCAGATCGGTATCTTTGAAATAAGGCGATATCACTTTGGCCGTTTCCGCTGGCGTATGCTCCTGCACCCATTTTTGCGCCTGATGGACCGCGTTCGTGAACTTCTGGACGATCTCGTCATTTTTCTTCATGTAGCTCTGCTTTGTCATGAATACGGTATAAGGCAGCCGCCCGCTCTCCGTACCAAAGGATACGATGACATGGCCCTTGCCCTCCCGCTCGAAAATCGAGGCCTGCGGCTCGAAGAGCTGGACAAACTGCCCTGTTCCAGAGGCGTAGGCGGCAGCGATATTGGCGAAATCGACGTTCTGGATCAGTTCCAAATCACTTTGAGGATCAATGCCATGCTTGCGCAGCGTGAATTCTCCAGCCATCTGCGGCATTCCGCCCTTGCGCTGCCCAAGAAATACCGCCCCCTGGAGCTGTGACCAGTCAAAATCATCCATCGGCTCCCTGGATACTAGAAAAGTGCCATCTGTCTGCGTCAGCTGCGCGAAGTTGATCACCGGATCTTCCGCTCCCTGCTGATAGACATATATCGAGGTTTCGGCTCCGACCAGCGCCACATCAATCGCACCAGACAATAGAGCCGTCATCGTCTTATCGCCCCCGGCTGTCGTCTGCAGCTCCACATTCAATCCTTCCTCTTTGAAAAAACCTTTCTCCAAAGCGACATACTGCGGCGCATAAAATACAGAGCGCGTCACTTCTCCGATCCTTACTTTATGCGTCTGTCCGTCCCCTCCGCAGCCGCCAAGCAGCGCAAGGAAGATGAATAGCGGTGCAATCCAGCCTGCGGCATAACGCATAACCCTCATATCCGTCACCTCTTTCTTATTGAAGCTTTAGTAAAGAATATGCGAATGCCCTTGATTTGGTTATGACATGCACAAAGAGGCCGCCGCTAACGATATGTCGTATATCCTTAGCGACGGCCCCTGGTTTGGAGATTGAAGCCTATGCGGCTTCCATTCTGTATTCTATTGTTTCCATGGATCTAGGGTTGGTCTAGTGATTAATCTAATGGTCATTGCAGCCCGTAGATCGCTTTGTACTTCTGCTCCAAATATTCGGCCAAATAATCCGGATTCAAATCCTCGCCGGTGACCCGTTTGATGATTTCCGCCGGTTTTTGGCTTTTTCCATATTTATAGATTTGCTCGGTCAGCCACTCCTTAATCGGGGCGAAGTTCCCTTCGGCGATCAGCTCGTCAAAGTTCGGCAGCTGTTTGCGCATCGTATGCACGATTTGCGCCGCATACATGTTGCCCAGCGCATAGGATGGGAAATAACCGAAGCTGCCGCCGGACCAATGTACATCCTGCAGTACGCCAAGGCTGTCATTCGGCGGCGTAAGCCCAAGATAAGCCTGGTACTTCTCGTTCCACACCTTCGGCAGATCATTGACCGACAAGCCTTCATTGAACAGCTGCTTCTCGATTTCATAACGGATAATGATATGGAGGTTGTAGGTCAACTCATCCGCCTGGATGCGGATTAACGAGTTCTCGACCCGGTTAATCGCCTTGTAAAATTCATCTACTGTAACGTCCTTTAGCTGCTCTGGAAAATGCTGCTGCAGATCGCCGTAGTATCGTGTCCAGAACTCCCGGCTCCGGCCGATGAAGTTCTCCCACAGCCGGGACTGGGATTCATGGATTCCCATGGACGCCCCTTCCCCAAGCGGGGTTCCCGCAAGGCCAGAATCCACATTCTGCTCGTACAGAGCATGCCCGCCCTCATGCAGGGAGCTGAACAAGGCAAAGGTCACGTCATCCTGCATATAGCTTGTCGTAATCCGAACGTCTCCCTGATTTAAAGTAATCTCAAAAGGATGCACGCTCTCGTCCACGCGGCCGGCTTCGAAATCATAACCAATTTGCTCCAGCATGAACATGCCAAATTTCTCCTGCTGCGCCTTATCGAACAATTGATTCATAAAAGGAGCCTGCGGCTGGCTGGATGCCCCGTTGATCGCTTCCACCAATGGTACAAGACGATCCCTTAACTGGCCGAACACTTGATCCAGCTTCTCTACCGTCAAATCCGGTTCATACAGATGGAGCAGCGTATCATAACGCGTCGCCTTCGGCCCCCAATAATCGATAAATTCACTCGTCTTTTCTACGATCTGCCCCAAATAAGGCTCGAACCCGGCGTAATCGCCGTTTTCCTTGAAATCCTCCCATAGCGTCTCCGCTAGAGCGGTGAGCTCGGTATATTCTTGATATTTATGAGGCGGAATCTTCACGCTGCGGTCGTATTCCTCTTGGGTGACCGTAATGATCCGCTGTTTTATTTCGTCAAGCTCGCTATATACGGCCGGGGAATTCAATTCTGCGAGCATTTTTCCCATTTCCTCCGATGTCTGAAGCTTGAATGCTTCCGTCATCAGCACGCCGATCGCTTCGGAACGGCCCTGTGCCCCCTTCTTCGGCGCGCCGGTGCGAAGATCCCAATGCATCAGCGCTACAGCTTCATGATAGCTTTTGATTTTGTGTAGTAGTCCTTGAAATTGTTCCCATGTTGAAGCGGTTGTCTGATTCATATTGTTTCCCACCTCTATCCAGAAATTTAACTTCTCCTCTTGATGATACTTTTTACAAACCGTATAATCAAATTTTGAAACCATGTTTTTTGTGATGATTCCGATACGAATGATCTCGTTAGTCGCAACCTAAGTAAAGGAGCTTTCCCATGAAATTGACTCTGGATTTCGCAGCTGACCGCATCATTCACGAGTTGCTAGGCGAACGGCCAGGCCATTTGCGCCTCGTTTATGACATGGAGGGCTGCGGATGCGGAATGAGCGGCATCCCGGGACTGGAGCTCGTCAGCGAGCCGGGTCCGCAAGATATCAAAGTGGAATGCGATTCGTATCCCATTTGGATAAACCGTCAGCAAGCCATTTTTTTTGAGGAAAAATTGTTCCTTCAGGGAGATCAGTCCAGCAGAACCTTCCGTTTAGAAGGCGTCTCCCAGCTGTACAAAGCGAATATGCGTCTTGCCGATCGTCGTGAGGAAGCAAATCAGAATTAGATAACAGCAATTAAGGAGGTAACAACTATGAGTCAAATTGAAACAATCATGGAGCATAACAAGAAATTCGTCCAGGACAAGGAATACGAAGCGTACATCACGGACAAGTTCCCGGACAAGAAAATCGCCATCGTCACCTGCATGGATACACGGCTAGTCGAGCTGCTGCCTAAAGCCATGAACCTGCGGAACGGCGACGCGAAAATCATCAAAAATGCCGGCGCTGTCATTTCCCAGCCTTTCGGATCCGTTATGCGGAGTCTGCTGGTCGCCATTTATGAGCTTCAAGCGGAGGAAGTATTCATCGTCGGTCACACCGGCTGCGGTATGGCTTCATTGAACTCGGAGCATATGATCGGCGAAATCAAGCAACGCGGAATTTCCGACGACGTGCTGAACACCCTGGAGAACTCCGGAATTAAGCTGAGAAAATGGCTGCGCGGCTTCAGCAACGAAAAAGAAGGCGTCACCCATACCGTCGAAATCGTGAAAAAACACCCGCTGCTGCCGCCAAACATCCCGGTTCACGGCCTGCTGATCGATTCCACGACCGGTGAGCTGGAGATCGTGGTTAACGGAAGTGAAGAAAACAGCCATTCATAATCTAGCATTTCTATAACTACCGTGAATAATTATTCCTATTAATGCATATTTATAAATGAGCTGTCGGCCTCGAACCGGCGGCTTATTTTCTTGTTCGCTTGAATGTGAAACGTATCACTTTGTTAAAAATCCTTCATAATGTGTTCATATTGCGTTCATTTAACCGTGCTATACTCTCCGTAAAGTTAGAACGAACTACTTTTAAAGGAGACTTCATCATGAAAAAATTGTATTATACGTCCTTCTTCTACGCCATTCTCGGCCTGCTTGCCGGCGTAGCCTATCGCGAAATCACCAAGCATAGCGACTTCACCGGGCAGACCGTTCTCGTGGCCCTTCATACGCATATTTTGGTGCTGGGCTTCCTCTTCTTCACCGTCGCCCTGATCCTGGCCAAGCTGTTCCAGGTGCATGAAGCAAAATCATTCGGAGCCTGGTATATCGTGTACAACCTCGGGCTTATTATTTCCATCGCCGCCATGGCAGTTCGCGGCATGCTGCAAATCAACGGCACCGACATCAGCTTCCTGCCGCACATCGCCGGACTCGGCCACACGATTCTGGCCGCAGGCATCATCTGGCTGCTGCTCCTGTTGCGGAAGAGAATTCAATAGATTTGGAACAAGCGGTTGCTGAATCAGCAGCCGCTTGTTTTTGGATTTATATTCAAAAGTCCCAAACATCTGCGTTATAACTGAAGACTGAACAAAGTAGATCGATTTCTCTCTTTTAACTATGAAGTGCTAGTGATACGATAACATTATGATTTCTACGAGAATAAGGATGTAGGAGACTTCACTTCACATGATAAAACTGGATAAAAAAGTTGGACAAGATGTGCGTGTCGCTAGATCTTTAAAAAAAGGAATGATCGTCGAATTAAGACCAAGTCAAGATCATATTGGAACCGATGTTTATTATGATTCGGCATACATAGGGTATATTCATCGGCCTTATGAGGCTCCCCTTGCAAAAATTGTTGCTACTGAAAAATTAGTTACAACCTATGGTTTTGAATTCGAGCTGATCCATAAAACTGCAGATCAGTTAAAAGAGGACGAAGAAAAATTGAAGCAGCTCTCTCAAAAATGGCAAGAGGAAAGAGAGCAGAAAAAACGTAATATTGCCGCTCGAAAAGATGAGATGCTCATACATTCACGCAGCTTCTATACCATTTTACAAAGATGCCTCTTTGCTATTGATAATGGCGCCGGCCCTTCCCTAGTTAGTGGTTTCTTTGGGAAGTCTGAAACAACAGCTCAGTATTACCAAAGATTTCTCCAAGGGTTACTTGATTCAGAAATATCAAATAGTGCAAGGGATGAAAACCTCCTACAATTATCAGAATTGAATAAAAGAGGAGAGTTATATCCCCGGATTTTACAACACAGAGAAAAACTAATGGAGCAACAAAGAAATCGGAAACCTATTCCGATTTATTGTTGGAAATGTAAATCAGGCACGGTTGATCGAAATAAGACTTGTTTCTTTTGTACTTGGGGAAAATGCACCTCATGTGGGGCATGTAAACCTACTTGTATCAAAGAGGGTATATTTTAAAGCAAGGATTCACTAACCATTATTATGGATTGAACATAGAGTGCGGAATGCACTCCAGGCATCGATTTACATATAAAAAGCCTGTTTAATTACAAGCAGGTCTCTCAGCAAGTGACTCTCCAGGGCTGTTTCGTCAGCCCTTTAGCCCTTTTCATCCAATACTTCGATCATCATCATTGCGCCGATTTTAAAGCCATGGACAAATGACGCTGTGGAATGCATAGAGTAAGTCTTCCCATATAAATCGATGATGCCTTCAATGAATCTAAAGTCATTTTCGGAGAATCTCTTCTGACATTCCTCCATGAGATCAGAGGTTTGCTTCGTAAGCTTGCGGTATTCGGGATCTTGTGGATTTATGTACGCGTCTGGCTGCAGCGATCCATTATAGATTTTTTCTATAATGCTATCCATTGACGTTACATCCTTTCACTAATAATTTGGTTGTTAAACATCAATTACATATTTTACAACAACGAACCAGCATTCAGCCCAAAATATACGATATTCGTATAAAGTAGAATTGATAATCTTTAATGAACTATATAATATGCAGCCAAACTGATAACCGATATTATATACCCTTCTAGGAGGGACAACTATTAAATGCTTACTTAATGTTTTGACAAAAACTTAAATCTCGGCAAAAAATAACAGGTCAATCATGGTGGTATAAAACCATAATTACCTGTTCAAAGTTAGCTTATTATTAAGAATGAATATGTAATAAAAATATTAGGTTATTCACTAAACAGCAACATCTTGGTTCATAATATATGATGAATTTACTTCCCTCTTATTTGAAGATCATTTAATTTTACCCATGAGTTCAGTTATCATATAGATGTGCTCCTTGAATTTCACTCTCTTTAAATTTTCAACTTTCTCTGCTCCTCCTAACGCAAGAAGAGGAACATAACCAAAACATTCGTCAAAAGCAGGTATTTCATATTTTTTTATCGCATCTGGATAAGGAGACCAATCAAGTGCATTTTCCAAGTAATAAGCATCAAATATATCGGTAAAAAAGAACTTGAAATTCTTTGCAACTACGTTTACATCATGTTTCCGATAATTAAGCGACAATAAATAATCATCTTCCCAAACCAAAATATCACCCATAGCTGTAGTGAATAATGGAGTAGCCAATTCATGCCTATTATATGTATCTTTTATTATTTCTTGAAAATAGTCCGGATTCACAACCCTGAGATATCCATTATTAATACTACCAAATCCGTGACCTTCCCATATTTCAACTACCTTCGTGGGTATATCATTCTTGTATTTTTCAATAACGCTTAGGGGGGCAATTTCTTCAACAATAAAATCATCCATAATTTTTGACATTTTCGCTTCTTCCTTTAATAAATTTATTTCATAAGTATTATTAATTTTATTACTACACCATATATATAATAAATTAATTTATTTAGCTTTATCGTTTCTAATCTATCTATAAACTGGTGAATCGATGATAAAGTTCAGGGCTTTACCGCCCCCAGTATACCCTTATTTCTTCAAACGACGTCATACTCTCACTCATACCCTCGGGACTTTCTGCTCCAATTATTTCAATTTCATCTTTTGACAAAGTGATTTTTCCATAAGGTTTATTTACTTTTCTTTCATATAAAGACTTTAATAAATTTACTTGATCCTGTGTCATATCATAATACTCCCGCCAAGATTCAATTGCATACTCAATCTCCATGAACTGCCTTTCTAATAAATATGCACCACACTGTATCATTCTTACGATATTATCAACTGAAGTAATAGAATCGTTATCACCCCAAAATGCAGTAGTGATTGACGGTGAAATCGTGCCATCCTCATCTTCATCAAGCAGATATTCGAGAGTTTCATTTATAGCCAATTCAAAAACATCTTTAGGGGCACCAGTAAAAAAATCTAAAGCTGTAGGAATATCCGTTCGAGTATAGTTCTCATTTCGAAAAGCACCAACAATATAATTGGCTTTAAATGTAATTGTTCCTCTTCCTCCCGAACCATCAATAACACTATAGTTATCACCATCCCAAGAATGTTCATATGCTAGCTCAGGGTAATGAGCAACCATTATTGCATGTGCTATCGACGCAAGTATACAACCTTTCCATAAGTTCCTTATAGTTAATTGACTGTTTATTGACACAGGCTTCATTTTTTCTCCTTTAGGTTTTGTTGGTGATGTATTTTCTTGTTTGCTAGGTTTAATAATTAATATAATAATTCGGATCTTGATCCATTTTCACTATAAAATCTTCAATAGAATCAGCTATTCTTTTGTCAAAATAATATAACGGACACTGTCCATTTAAGTTTTCCTGCCCCAGATCAATTACGATAAAGTCGTCGGAAGATACCTCGAAAAACACCATTTTACGAGGGTCATTATAATCCTCTCTTCTAGGGTCATTGTCGTAATCATTTATTCCTTTAACAAAATCCGCTATTTCAATAGCTGATATTACACGGTTTACTTTACTACCTACCCCAATACCAAAAAATCCATAGCCTATATTTTCATAAAAGGATTATAGTTCGAGCGGTAATCTTCTTCCTAAAATCTCCTCAGTTTCTTCTATCTCACCTTCATCAATACTAAAAAATGCATGTTTGTTCTCCCAGACAACATCATCTTCAGGATCATCAAAAATATACTGTTTTAAATAATCAAACATTTTTTCTACCATCCTTCCATTAAATATTTGTAGAGTGAATAATTTGAACCTTATATGGTATGGGCTATGTATGCTATTTCTCAAATGTTAGATCATTCTGTATTGCTTGCCCTATTTTTAGAAATCAAAAAGCCTTCGTATTCACTGTTATTAACTTCATCTTCGAACCCCTTTATGATATTTAATTGATGAATATTCTTTGGAATAGTCAATGCTTCTTTCCTGTCTTGAAAGCCTCGATGTTACGTTTCACAACCTTTGCCGCGATCGCTATCGTCCGCAAACAGTATTACCACCTCTGCGGACAATACCGGATCTCAGCAGAATTGAACTTCTAAAAAACAACTCTCATTTTTGGGAGTTAAAAATAAACCTTGGTTAAGTAACATATACTCAAGCAAGTTTTATTTCACTATTAGTATAATAAATTACTCAATTTAAACTTGATATCCGTAAAAATACTTTTGTCCTTTTACCCAGTTTTTCTCTGATAGCGTCTCGACATAGATAATGAAATCGCTGTAGTTATCTGCGTTTATTACCGTCCAATAATCGCCAGGAACTTTTATTCCAGACCAAATGGACAATAAAGACGGAACTAATTCCATTTCTAAAGGTTCTTCTGAGTTAGCGGCAGTCATAACTCTTTCTATTAATTTTTTTGCTAGATCGCCGGGAAAAGCCAATTTCTGATCATAATAATACATTTCTGAATCACATCCACTACTGTAATCCAAATAATATTGACCAATCTCTTCCACACTTGCATCATTGCCTAACTGTTCTTCAAAGTTAATAAATGCATCAATAGAATCCCTTATGATGATCGAAGTATCATTAATTTCATCCCAATCTTCAAGTAAGGCTAGTAGATAGGGTACTACATCTATAGATAAGGTCGTAACTGCTGCTGAAGCAAAAGTATTAACCGTATCTTCTGTCGCCCCTTCTAAAAATCTAAAATTATTCGAGTCTCTTAAATCTTCATGCGTACATACTGAACAAAATACCCGAATACAAAGATTTAATACTGCCTCATCTTGAGTCTGGTTTAATAATTGCAATAAAAGTGGTTTTTGTGTAAAATCCCCCAACTTAAAAAGTTCTATGAGTCCAAATATAATGTCTTGTTCCGTCTTTGCACTTTTGATGTTTTCTTTAATAAGTAAACTCGTAGAATCTGAAAACTCTCCGTACCAAATGCTATTCATAAGATTTGTAAAATTGTTCATTTCAATTGACATTTCCTCTTCATTTGTATTTTTACGGGTAACTGGCTATCACTTGGCGTAAACTTATAGTTTCTATTGTTGATTTACAAATAATCATGTATAAACTCAGTAAAACTTTTAGCAATTAAAGCTCATATTTTTGTATCAAGGCAAATAATCCTCTTCATCAATGTCCTCCATGTCTAATCAAGAAAATCGCTCCCTTGCTCTGGTTAATCATTTGTCAATTGGGAAATTAGGCTTCAATGATTAAAATCTTCCAAATTCCCCATATACTTTATCGGATATTCTGTTCTATCTCGTAAGTTAAGTTGGAAATCCAAATATAAAAAGCGGCCATCTATATAATCTAGATGACCGCCGAAATGAAAACTTAATCATATTTGTTTTAAAATGATTTCCCTAAAACCATTATCAAATTTGGCTCCTTCTATGTTAGCGCCCTTCCAAATAACACCATTCAGGTCTGCATTAGTGAAGTCAGCATCGTGAAAATTACCATTAGTTAAATTTGCACCTGACAAGTTTGCATCAGTAAAATTCGCTTTCATAGCTTGAACATCAGATAAATCAGCGTCAATAAAGTCAGATCCCGAAAAGTCTCCATCTAAGAGATTTGCACCATTAAAGATAGCTTTATCAAAGAACGCTTCTACTGCACTTATACCTGTTAGATTCGCATTCCTGAATGTAGCCTCAATAAGAGTCGTTCCTGATAAATTACCATAAGAAAATTCGGCCTCATCAAAGCAAGTTTCTATACAGGTACTAATCCGGATTTCTGCATGTTTCATCTGTGCTTTACGAAGATTCGCCTCACTGAAGACACAGTCCGCTATATCCGCTTCTTCCAAATTACAGCTTTCAAGATTGGCCTTATCAAATTCACAATCGCGAAATGAAACATTTAACATGGTTGCTGCTCTAAAATTTGTTTTATGAGCCATGATGCGATCCGCTTTAAGACTGGATAAGTCTGTAAATGAGAGATCAAGACCGCCCATTTCTATATAATCTAATATTTCCTCATCTATTCTAGCTTGATTAATGAGTCCCATTATTTTATCTATTTCATTCGAATGCTCCTCCATATATGACACCTACCTTTTGTATAAATTAACTTTTTAAATAATCTTCCCATGCTTGATTAGGACTGAATGATACACCCATCCGATCTTCATCAAAACTTGGAATTGCAAACGCTTTGGAGCTGCAGAAATAATCCATCACCTTAAGCCAGATATCCAATACTTCTTCGACATCTGCTTCCCATGGTTCTTCCAATAAATCTATACAAATACCACCCCATTCTAATTCCGTGACTATTGCTGGTGTTCGTTTTAAAAAATCTCTACCCAACATTTCTAAAACGTGACCTCCAAAATATGTTCGCATACCTAAGCCCAGCGGACCATTAGGAAGAAATCTAACGGGTATAGGCTGCGCGCTTATATTCATCCATACAAGATCACGCTCTCGTTCATTATTCCATGGGTATTTTGCTGGCCAAAATATATGTGTGCTCCCGAAACGAGGTCTTACAATATTGGCCAATTGATTAGATAATTCAAAAAATTGTGACCAATATTTCCGGGACATAGTTTTATCAAACTTTAAACTGAGATATGATCTTGGATCAGCTTGTACATCTACATAACCCGTGTATTTAATAGATTTATTTCGATGAAGGTAGAGTTCTGATACTTTTCCATCGCTTACCCTTTTTATAGCTTCAGTTCGACAATAATCTAATTTTATTAGTTCACTGTCTCCCCACTCTATTGGTACAAATTTCTCATCCGATTCAAATACATCCAGGTATTGATTTATTAACTCCTCACTATCTAATGAGACGGTTGGGTACATTGATATTCCGAACAAAGTCGGTACTAATTTTTCTGCCAACTTCTTCACTCCTTTGCATATTACAACTTCTACCATCCTAAATAATCTAAACGCACATAAACTGTATCGTTAACTGGGTGTTACCAAATATTCCGAAAACATCATTGAGCTAAATTACATAAAGCGGTAATAATACTTACTCTAAATAGTTGGACAGTGGCACCTTTGATGAATTAATCATCTTATGATTACGAAGATAACAAAAACAGATCAATCATGGTGATCTACAGCCATAATTGACCTGCTCAATTTAAGGAAAATACATTACTACGGAATAAGACTAACATCTGATGTAATTAATTACTAAAAGAAAAACTGTTCACCGGATATTACATGGATTATGTTTATTATTATATTAATGAGGCTAAGTCAGCATTTGGCTTCTTTCCTAATTTTCTTTTATTCGTCTTCCTCAATTAAAATATCATCCATTCTCTCTCTATCTTCTGCTATTTGTCGTGACATTTCAAAACTGTTCATAAAATGTTCAAGAGGTAACTCCTCTTTGTAGTCTTCATCCTGTTCAAAAAGTTTAAAATTCGCATTATATTTAATTAGATCTTCGACAATATCTTTCATTTTTTCCATCTCAACATTATTAACGAAATTAACTTCCATAAGGGGTTTGTCATTACTAATACGGTCCCTAATTTCTGATATACCCAAACCTGTATGTTTCTTAATTATCATTAGCAAATTACTATTACTTATAGATTGCAGTGTCATAAATATTCTTGTCAATTGAGTTCCTCCTTCTATATCTTTTAAATCCGAAATTAAAATTCCTCTGGGAATGAAGGATTATAGGGTTTACCGGGTAGACTTCTTCTATATGAATTCCCATGCCAACGAGTAAAATGTTCCCTTACTGTAGCAGGATAAATAATCTCTCCTCTATTTGCAAGGTGAGGATACTTTGAAACACTGTAGGCATGATGTCCAGTAATTGGCTTTCCTCCAAAAGTAGGAACTTTATTGCTTAATATTGCTTCTCTTTGTTCCTGGGACCAATTTCTGGTTGTCGCTTCCCCCATTTTAATCCTTCTCTTCTCTTGTTGCCAAAATTCCTTAACACCTGCATCCCTTCGACTCGCAAGCCGCTTATTCCATTCAAGCCTTTTCCATTCTTCTTTAGTTATAGTACGGTTGTTTACCTTATCTTCTAATTTCTTTTTTGTTTTAGATCCTAATTGCGTATACGGACTAGATTTAGGCGTTAAATCAAGTCCTGCCTTTTTTGCCCTTTCGTCAATTAGATTGTTCGTCCCCCCATTACTTCCCCCACGCTTCCCAAAGCCACCATTACCCCCACTGGTAAAGCCAAGATTGCGGTTAAGGCCAGTAGTGCCCTTCCCCCGCCCCTTGTTCGTAGCGATAGATACCCAGGTGAGCGCGGCACGCATCTTGTCTCCGCCGATCTGCTCGATGAAGTCGCCGATGAATTCGATCCGGCCGCCTGCTTCCATAGCGGCTTCTATCGCCAAGCTGCGGGTATATTGCATGGCGACGTGCTGGCTGACGCTAGCCGATGTGCTTACGGCGTGGGCGAGCCTTGGATGGCTGACTGACAAGCGCTGCATGGCATTTTTGATCTTCCCGAGCTGTTCGCCCAGCCCCAGGTTGTTGCCCAGCTTCCGGGCTGACGTCCATACCTTGCCGAGGTCCTGCCTCATCGCGTTCGGCGCCATGCTGGCCGTCTTCTTCACCGCCTGGAAGGCGTCCACCGCCCGGTCTACGCCCTTCATCAGCTTCTGCCCAGTCTTGAACGCTTCGACGCCGCGCTTGACGAACTTCGCCCCAGTCGCCGCCCATCCGGCAAATGGAATGGCCGCCGCTGCAGACAATGCCGCATTCGCATAGTCGCCGCGAGCCAGATAGATCCCTGCATTCACGAGGTCGGCGATCTCTCCTAGCCCCGGGATCAGCCCCGCGACATCCAGACCGACCTGAACCACATCCAGTGCTTTCTCCCAGAAGCTCTTCTTCTTCTCAGGCGGCTCTACTTCGGATACAAAAGGCGCCTCCGGTTCCGGCTCCAGATCTTCGACGTATACCGGGCACTTCTGCAGCCCCTCCAGAACGATTTCCGTTCCCTGGATGTCCGTATCCCCGTCCATGACGATGCTGCTGTCACCGCACACCAGATAGATCGCTGTCTCCGCTTCGATCTTTATTTCCTTCTCCGAAGCAAGCTCCAAATCCTTCTTGCTCGCCATGATTATTCCAGAGTCGCTCTGAATCAGCACGCCCGCTTCGTCCTCCAAGGAGATAAACAGGCTTCCTTCCGTGGCGGTTAGCGTTAGCTCGCTGCCTCCGAACTTCATTTCTTTGCCGTAATTGGTTCCCCAATACTTGACGCTGGGGTCTTCCATCTTCGGCGAAAGCTGGCCCCCTCGGCGGATCGAGCTCATCGCGATCGCTTCTTCCTCCCGCGGGCTTGGAAAATACACCTGCACCGAATCTCCCTGCTGCGGCATGCAGTAGAAACCGCTATTGCCCTCGGCGGTATAAATCGAAGAATAGGGCAGCCAGCTTGCTTCCTCCTTCGCCTGCTTCCCGTCCACATCCATATGGACGCGTACCTGGTCCTTCTGGACATCGATGATTTTCCCTTCCAGCGAGGCTCCCGCCAGCGGCGTATTGAGAATTTTGTTCTGCCGGATGCCTCTCTCCGGGCTAAGTATGTATTGATGCCGCAGCTCTCCTCCTGTAAATCGCGTGACCGCAGAGAAGATGACCAGCTCCTGTCCCGCGAATGCCAGGATATCGCCTAGCGGATACCAGTTCACCAGGTCTACCGCATAGCGGGTAAAATCATATGGATGCAAATCCGCAGCTCCGTCACCACGCGCCTCCTCCAGAGCACTTAAATCACGCTGAATTGTATAAGGGGTATCTTCCGGCAGCGGATGAAGCCGGCCCAGAGGGAGCCCCATCCACAGCTTCGGAGACGCTGCCGCAGATTCCGCAATGACGACAGCCCCAAACCGCGAAGCTACCCTCTTCAGAAATTGCCAGTCGGTCTCTTTATACTGCAGTGTAAACTGGCCGATACGCTGATGGCTCATGGCGTTATCGATAAAATCCGATCCAGGGTAAGCCGCTAGGACCGACTCTACTAATTCGCTGCATTTCATCTCCCGATTTTGGTAAGAACGGGTTCTGGCTTGAACATCCATCAGGGCTGAGCAGGAAACAGCCGTCAACTCGACATAGTATATGCCCCGCACAACGCGAACCGCGATCGTGTCCAGAATCCCCTGGAACAGAGTACGCTTGGTCTTTCCCTGCTCGTCCGTTTCTTCCAACGCGATCGGGTCCTGACTTCTAGCCTCTTGAATATAACGATCCTTGTCTTCCTCCGGCACAATCCCGGTTAACCACAGCCTGGCGTGCTCACCTACGTTCCGCTCTAGTCGCAGCTCGCTAATTTGTTGTATGCGGTAAGGCCACACGAGCCGCACTTGGCCATATCCTGCTGCTGCCTGTGTCGACTCTGCTTGCACATCATTACCTCCTGTCTGTCGCTAAATGATTCGTACAGCTGGTATTCATTTTCCAAAATAAATCCGTTCCTTTTCCTACCTGACTCACCCCACCGACGTTCCATCGAGTTCCTGGCCGTCGTCCTCAATCTGAATAAGTCCGCCGTGGATGCAAAAGGTCGTGCAGTCGCTGAGCAGCGCTGGCTCTCCTTCAATCAGAACATCCTCTTTACCCCCGGCCCATTTCTCTGCAATGACGGGAACGCAAGGCGCTTTTTGCAAACCTTCGATATCCATCTCCCCGTTCTGCACCGCCGGATTCAGCATGCTGAAGCAGTTGCCAAAAGGGATGATATTCACCATAGGCTCATAATCCGCAACATTCATTTGCGCCTTCTCCTTCAAATGCACGCCATGACACAGCGGTGTCTTCAGCCGGTTCAATTGCGTTCCGCAGCTGCAGCTTAAGATTGCACCGGCCACGACATAGCTTTTCTGTTCTTCGCCTGCTGTTTCATTGGTGGAATATGCACCGACAATTTCCATCTTCGAACAACCTCCTCGCTCGGGTTCACTCAACTTTCTCAACTGCCGTAAGCAGCTTCGCTGCTTCCAGTCCCCGTCCGCTCAACGCGCGTTAACCGGATTCCGTCAAAATCTCTGCGCAATAGGCTTTCCGCCAGCGCCAGATGAACCAAAATCTGTGTCTCCGCAATACCGGCCACTTGGAACAGCATCCATGAATTTAGCTGTTCTCCCTCTACCACGAGACGACGAAGCGCCCCATCCGGCCGAAACTCGCTCTCCGCAGACAAACAGCCAACCCGCGGCGGGATCATCAGCCAATAGGTCTCGCTATGCTTGCGCCGAAGATCCAGCAAACGCACCGCGAAGAACTTCATCCGCGGACAGAATTTCTCGACTAATAGCTTCAGCCGGGTCGATAACAAGGGCAGCGGATGCTCCAAATAATCCGGGTATTGCACCCGCTCGGCGTCCTGGATCGCAAATTGCAAGCTGACTTCATGGAGCGCATGACAGCCTTCCTCCGTCAGCATTTCTTTGGTGATCTCCGCAAAAACACCCACAGGAACAGCCGGGTCATGCACACGCTCGTCCACGCTCAGCTTGAACAAATCAAGCTCCATCGAGATTCACCTCTCTCTCGGCTTCGGTGAAATAAGCAAGCAAGGCTCGCCGCGCAGCCTGGGTACTGGTACCGGCAATGCTCTCATCGATGAGCGCTCCGTCCAGGTTGGCACCGGTAAAATCAGCGTCCGTTAATACCGCATTCGTAAAATCAGCACCCTGAACATTGGCTCCAATAAAGCTAGCACCAGTCAGATTCGCGCCGATAAACCGGGCACCGCGCAGATTCGCACTCGTGAAATCGGCCTCGGATAAATCCGCCCCGGCAAAATTCACGCCAATGAACCCGGGAATGTCCCATTCCTCCGTGCCTGCCGTACCGCTCATCCCTTCAACGAATCTGAAATCCGCCCCTTGCAGGCCGCAATACTCAAAGCTGGCTTCATGCAAGAAAGATCCTGAGAAGTTCGCGCCTGCAAGCATGCATCTCTCAAAGCGCGTGCCGACCAGCATGCATTCCGCCAGCTGGCTGTCCTTCAACCGCGTATCCTCGAACCGTGCGTAGCGAAAATCCAATGCGCTGTAATCCCCGTCAGCCAAATCCAGCTTGCGGTATACCTCGTAAGCGTATTCGGCCTCTTTTCCCGCCTCAAGCCATTCCTTCACCTCTGCGCTGTCCAAATTCCGCTCGTCCAGCTTATAGACGACCTCGCTGTGATCCAAATACTCGCCTACGCGGATTTCAACCACCGCCTCCTTATCAAGCTGGATGAATTCCTCCAGCCGCACAGCTTCAGGCATCGCCTGGCGAATTAACGCAACGACATAGCCATGAACATAGGCGGCTTCATGCTGCATTTCCATCTCCACATCCATCTCGCTGATCTGTCCCGCATATTCCCGCCGTCTGGACATGACCGCTTCCTTCCACTTCTCCAGCGGCAAGTAAGCCCATTTGGCCTCATAGCTGCATCTGACGGGCTGGGGATCCATAAACCAGTTCTCGTCCTGCGCCTCCCCTAAATACGTCATCTTTCCGTTTTGCATCGCCGTCCGCAGCATCGAATAGGTCAAATAGCCGATCCGTTCCTTCTTCCCCGCAGCCTGAAGCTCCAGCAGCTGCCGGCACCAGGCCCGAAACGAAGCGATGAACTCCCTGATCAGCTCCGGACGCCAGCCTTGATAAGTCTGTTCCAGCTGCTCGAGCATGATCTGCCGCTGCGGACGAATCACCTCGTCGCGAAAATGAGCCAGCGCACTTTCATTCCTCAACTTGATCGCTCCTTTCTTGTCCTTCCTGAACCGGAGAACCAGGATTAGTTCGTCTTCAGCTCCAGTCCCGAAATCACCGTGCGGCCGTCCATTTCGATGGTGCTCGTCTCGTTGCTCGTCAGCGTAATTTTCTCCTTGGCGGAAATCGTAATATTCTGCTCGGCATTCATCAGAATGTCCTCCTTCGCAACCAGCTTGATTTCCTTGCTGCTGGATATTTCGATGCCGCCGCTCTCGCTCAGGCGGATAAATATCTCGCCGTCCTTTCCTGTAATGACCACTTCCTCCGGCGTCATCATCAGCTCCTTGCCAGCGGCTGTCCGGAAATATTTGTGATCGGGGTTGCCCAGCTTGTTCGTCTCGCCTTCGTCGGAATTTTGCCGCACCGAGCTGCTGGCCACGCCCTCCTCCTCCCGGTTGCCGGGAAAATAGACGCGCACATGGTCGCCGACCTCAGGCATGCAATACCAGCCGCTGTTCCCCTCGGCCGTATATACCGAGGCATACGGAAAGCAATGCGCATCGCTGGCCTGCTGGACATCGTCGATGGCGAGGTGAACTTTGACCGTGTCCTTCTGTACGGCAATGACTTGTCCCTGAATGGAGACGCCGATAATTTGATCATTGTAAAAAGGATTCGGCCGCAGCCCCTCCCGGGAGCTTAAAGTATAGCGGTGGGTCAGCTGACCTTGCTTCATTTCGGTCCATGCCTCAATGACATACAGCAAGGACCCTTTGAACTGGACAGTATCCCCAAGCTGGAACACCCGCTCCGACTCTACTTCGTAATAGATATAGTCGTTCTCCTGGACCTTGGCGCTTGTGTTCTGCGTCGTATGGCGATACGGGTCCATCCGCTTCGTGATTTGATAGTGGCTCTCCTTAATCGCTCCTTTGATGCTGCCATCCGGCAAGCCGAAGAAGAATTTAGGCTCGTCAAAGACGACCGAAGGAATCAGCACGGTGCGCAGCCGCGAGGCCAGCCGGGTCAGGAACTGCCAATCCGTCTCCAGGTACTGCATCGTGAACCGCCCGATTGCCCCGCCTCCGGTCGCCTCGTCGATAATGTCAATGCCCGGGTAAGGCGCTTTGACCACATTCAGCAGGTCGGGATACGTCATATTTTTATTCTGGAAGGAACGGCTTCTTTTTTTCACATCCAGCTCAAAGGTATGCGACACCGCTTCGACTTCCAAATGATATACGCCCCGGACGGCCTTCACGGCAATGTTCCGCACGATGCCGCAGAACAGCGGGGACAGTGTGCCCTGCTCGTTGCGCTGGCTGATCTTTACGGTGGTTCTGGCATCGCACATGAGCACATAGCTGTCCTTTACCTCCTCAGACACAATGCCCGTGAATTTCAAACAAGCGTGATCATTCACTTTCTTCGCAATCGTCAGCTCGAGCAAATTCACCAGCTCAAACGGGCTGACGACCAGACTGTCGTAAGTAAGAGCTGCCTCTGTCATACTTCCGCACCTCCCTGTCCCGATTCCCTGAGGTCAGAAGGTGCATCTTTGTCCGTCATACGCAGCGATGCCATGATGCTCTTAGCTACCGGCCTCCAATCGTTCATCTCTTGATCCAGACAATTGAAGGTGCACATGAGCGCCCGGCCCTCGAGCGAAAGGAAAAACATGAAGTTATAAATGCTTCCATTCATCACCGGCGTGACGAACTCGCAATAACCGACGGCTGCATTAGGCGACTGAACTACGCCGTCTCCGTACCATTTGAGAATTTTTTGCGTTCGGCGGAGAATCTGCGTGATGCCTTGCGTGAATTCCTCAATCTCCCTGCCCCGCACCGGAGTTGCAGTATGATTGAAGGCGACATTAATCGTGCTAAGCGCGTTGGTGTAGATCAGCTGGGGTCTGCGCTCTGACGGGTACTTCAAAGCTGCCATTTGCGAGGTCATCGGCTTGAACATGCTGGGCATCACCAAAGACAACTGATCCTCGAACAAAGCGTACCGCTGAAAAGACAGCGTCTCCCGCCCTACCTGTACAAACGGCTGATCCAGCTTCACCTCGGCAAAATCCTGCCACGTCTTCCCGGCCGCCGCATTCTCCTGCGTCTGCTGGGCTTGCTGCCTCTGCAGCATGGCGATCATCGTTTCATCCAAATGCTTCACAAATCTTCGCTCCTTCCGAATTTGAAAATTTTGAGACTTTCTATTGTTATCGGAAGAAATCGTTATTTATTTGAATATTTTCCCTTAAAAGATTGTATTTTGGATAACATTCGCCCGATGCTCTATCGGCTCTCTCTGAAATAGACAAAGAGACTACCGCAGTTACAGCTGCAAATAGTCTCTTGATAGGGAGTCGATAGGATTTGATAGGATTTGATAGGATTTGATGGGAAGTGATGGGCGAATCACCGTCGGTCTGCTCTCGGGAACGGACACCAGATGCGCTATTTGCACCATTTCTCCTTTTTTCACGAGCTAGCGGACACAGATGAACTTATTTGCTCAAAAAGCACCTGCTTCCAGCCCCATATGATGGAATAGCGGAACTACGGTCCGTTAGTCTCGCTTGTTATGGCTTTTTTCGGAAATAGTGGAACCAGGGTCCATAAGCAGATAGTCAGCGTGCACCCGAGCAAAAAAAACACGACCTCTTAGCCTCAGACTAAGCCGATCGTGTCCTGTTACGGTTAGCGGGAAAGCCGCCTCTCTTCTATCATTTGCGTAGATTCGCTTCTAAATGCCTCCAGATTATGTTCGACAAGGGTAACCTGGGTATCATCCAGCAGAATATAGGCCGGAATTTGGCGGATGTCCACTTCATCGCGAATTTGCTTGCCCTCACCCGAGTCTATGGTCAATACACCTGCTTGGCTAAAATAGCCCGGATACGCACCTATCATCTCATTGAGTATGTAAGTTTGGTTGGTATAGTCGGTCTCCTCCGCCAGGATCAGCAGCGAAAAGGCGTAGTTGTCCTGCGACAAATACGGACCGAAGACATCCTGGTCTTTCCTGTCGTTTGAGCCGAGCAATCCAGAAATGATCATGAGCAGTACAATGACGAGCCCCGCCTTAAAAATACGCGCTGATTTCCCCGTTTGCATTCTCAATTCAGGCAATCTCCTTTTTTCCAAAATACGTCAAGTCGTACATATTGTATCATCAATCCGCCAAAAAGAAGACACCGAGATCAAAATCTCGGCGTCTTCGCCTACGGTGAAGCCTTGCTCCATCAATGAATAGGATTCAACTAACTCTACGCTATTGCTTTACTTTTACTAATCGAGCTTTACCTCCAACTGTTGCGTTCTATCCTCATGAATGATGTTTTACCTCAATCTATGGTGTTTATCTCCCTTAGTCGGCCTATCCCCTCTCCGCTTATGGTGAAGGGTTAAAGTTCTGCAAGCCGTAGCCGTAAGGGAATATAGCGGATTCCCAAATGCCTTGATGGTAAGATTTGGCCTGAGGATTGTCATGGTAGATCGACTGCCAAAAGACGTTCGAAAGGATGTTAGCCTTCCTTGGATGAAAGTTAGGAAGATTCGTCATCTCTACGAATAACCTCAACAGTCAAGCCTGGTATTCCTCTCAATAATCAATCTTTCTCTAATTCATGAACATAAATTTCATCAAAAAGCCCATGATTCCCAATATGATTCCAATGTACATCTAGAAAAATAAATCAATAGTAATATACTCCCGTAAATTATGTTAATATTATGGGTAATATTACCTGCTGGGGGAGAAGAAAGATGAAAGCTCTTAGAGTTATTAGTGCAACGATATTATTTATTATTGCTGCTATATTCTTCATATTATTTATGCTTGATGTGTTGATTCCCGAACTTGAAGACGGCGGTTTTTTTATCATTATTGCGGTTGTTTTTTTTGTGGGCGGGCTTCTTGTAAAGGGAAAATCAAAAGCAGTTCTTGCTAGACAAGCAAAGAAAATGGAATTAAAGAAACTGGGTCTTATTGTATCAACGAAACTTCACCATGTTGCAGGTCTTCCGATTACCCAATATACGTATTGTGATCTTTATTTAACCAAAGACAACCTTACTGTTGTAGGTGGCGGCACAACATTTAATCTGGCAATTCATCAGATTAGAGCGGTAGAAGTAAAAACAGATATAGAAATGACTCAAATCATAACACTAGGGGAGATAGTAAGGGGAAAAGCTGAATATTATTTAAACATTAACTATTCAAATTCATTCGGCGGAATATCTACATTAATGTTTAACGGTGGTAGAATTAACTGGAAGGTTAATAATATCGCCAATAAGATCAAACCTTTGATAACAGAAAATAACTTTGATGCTGTTCAACTTTAATGTTCATTGAAACGCTCAAGTGTGGGCGTTTTTTATTTTTCCCTAAATAAGGTTGTTTATCAATATTCACCTAATAGAACCAGTATCACTAAGATTACTCAGAATTGATACCGGATTTCCTCTTTGAATTTTTTTGGAATACAATAATTTTGTAATTGATAAAATCCCACGTATCCCCTGTACAATTAAGATTCTAAATTCTTACATAAGTATTTGCCGTTTTATTTATCTCTTTTAAATATACATAACTCCAAATAGCATTCGAAATTCGATCGTCATGCGTGCCGTTAATCGATTACTTTCTTGCCAATGAGAAGACGCCGAGAATGAATTCTCGACGTCCTAATTTTAACTTATCGTGAAGGATTAAAGTTTTGCAGTCCATATCCATAGGGGAAAAGAGGATCACCAAAGTCGGTTGGCACCGGCTGGTTATTGTTAATGTAGCTGCGAATTTGGGCGCGTTCGCCTTCGGTTGCCCCGAGGTCGTAAGGCAGATCCCATTTCTCCAGCTGGTTGTTCACGTGATCCGTTCCGATCTGGTCGACGGAGCGCGGAAGCTGGAACGGAAGCTTTCCTGTTGGCAAATAGTCGCCGAACAGCAGCTCCGAGGTCGCCGTGCCTCCGCCGTTCCCCGGGCGGTATACAACGACAACAGCTGCGCATTTGTCGAGAATGTCCGTCAAGACATAAGGTCTTGGCATGACAACGACAGCGATGACCGGAATGCCGCGGCTGTGGAATTTGTCGATCTGGGCGATTTGATCCGCAGGGATGGTCGGCTGCTTATCCGGCCATTCCGTGCCATGGGTATAGCTTTTCTCCCCGATCACAACGATGGCTGCTTTCGCCTGCGCCGCATCATTCAGCACGACATTGACGCCCGTCCCCGCCCGGTCTTTGATTCCCTGGTAGTAAGATTTGGCCTGAGGATTGTCATGATAGATCGACTGCCAAATCACGTTCGCAATATTGTAGGTCGCGAAATCATCGCTTGTTGCCCGCGGTCCTGCTACGACAAGGGTATCTCCGTTATTCACCTTCAATGGAAGAACACCGTTGTTCTTGAGCAGGGTCAGCGATTGACGAGCTGCTTCATTGACAATGTTGTTGCTCTCGACGCTGTGCCAGATCGTCGTCGGGTAATCCGGATCGCCATATGGATTCTCGAACAGACCCAGCTTGAATTTCAGCTCCAGCACTCTGCGCACTGCTTCATCGATTCGCGACATGCCTACTGCATTGACTAGCGTATTGAAATCGGTACCCGAAGCTACGGCTCCGCCCATGACGTCACTGCCTGCGCGGATGCTTCGTACGGAAATGTCGGTGGCTGAAGCCAGCCAATCCGTCATGACTACCCCCTGGAAGCCGATGACATTCCGCAAATAGTCCAGGGTCGGCTTGCTGACGCCCGCCCCTTCGCTGTTCGGGTCAAGGAAAGGGGCTGAGCCATAACCCGGCATCACCGTTCCCGGGTTCGCATCCATCGCAGCATACCATGGCTTCATATGCCATTTGATCGTTGTGCTATCATAGACTACCGTCTGCTCTCCGCCCGCACCTTGGCTAGGCCAGTGCTTGACGGTAATCATGATCGATTTCGGGTTTACCTCCGGTCCGCCCTGCATGCCGGCGATCATGGCGCGCATCATCGCTGCGGAATAGTCGGCATTCTCCCCCGTTCCTTCCTGAACGCGAGGATAGAGAACCTTCGTGTTCACTTCGGCGACCGGAGACAGCGTTCCCGTGAAGCCCCAAGCCTTTTGCTCGCGGCGCTGCAGGTCGCCAGCCTGCCAGGCGAGGTCGAGATTTCGGGTAGCTGCAAGGCCAAGCCCGGTCGGGAAGACCGTCTTCCAGCCATGGATTTTATCTCCGGTAAAAGCAATCGGAATCCCAAGACGCTGCGTACGCGAGACTTTGATTTGCGCATCCGTCATGAAATTGGTCGTGCCGTAAGAGAACACATATCCCGCTTTCTCATTCAGTCCATCGAGTGATTCCGGTGAGAAGAACAGCTGATTGATTTTCTCCTCCGTCGTCATCCGCGACATTAAATCGTCCAAGCGTACGGAGATCGGGTTGCGCCAATCCTCGTAAGGTTCGATGGTGCCATTTTTGTTCAAATCCCGGCTGCCGTTAATGATATTTACGCCGTCATCCACTTGCTCAATATACGGAAGATACACGCTGAACTGCCCAATATCGGACTGGCTCTTATTGCCGCTTCCGTCCACGGCAACGACGTACCATTTATATGTCCAGCGGTCTACCAGAGATGGCGCATTGACCTGGGTACCCGTCACTTCAGCTACCTTCGTGAAGCGGTCAAGCAAATTCCCTGGAGCATTCCAATCATAGTCGTTTCTTGTCAGGTTCACCCAGACTTCGTATTTCACCGCCCCTGCCTTGGGCTCCCAGGTCAAAGTCGGCGTGCGGGTCGTCGTCACCATTTGGCCGTTCACCGGGGATACCACCTTAAATGCCGTAATCGTATAGGTACCCGTTGTGACCTCCGAGTCAGTCATATCAGGCTTGACAGCGATCGCTTTGATCGTAGTTGTAACTGGAACCTGAATCGGTCCGGTATAGGTTGCGGAAGCCTGGGTCGGCGTGGAGCCGTCCGTCGTATATTTAATTGCCGCTCCCGCCGTGGCGCTTGTCAGCGTCACGCTTTGCGCTGATGTGTAAGTGCCTGGAGCTGGAGTAAACACAGGGGCAGATACTTTGGGCGGCAAAGGCGTCGTTTGGCCAAATACTTCGAATTCCCACAGCGAATAGCCGTAATCGGTAGTCCGCTCCGTCCCATGCATCCGTACATATCTGGCGGTTACCGGATCAAAGGTAATGTCTTCGGTATTTCCCGTTCCGTAGGCTTGGGTGTATGCATCCGTCCAGTCGGAGGCATCCGTGGAGACCTGGATTTTATACGCCCTGGCGCTGGCTGTCTCCCAATGCAGCCTGACCCCGGTCACCGTATGATTCGTGCCGAGATCCACGTAAATCCACTGGGGATCGCTGAATTCCGACTCCCAGCGCGTCCCGCTGTTGCCGTCAAATGCAGCGTCTGCCGCATTCCCGCCGATACTGCTGGATGCCATCGCTGGCTTATTCAGCGCCAAATTGCTTGCACCAGAATCGGAGCCTATCGTATATGTCGCGGAAGCCACCGCTGAATCGGTCATACCTGCCTTGGTGGCAATCGCTTTGACCGTCGCCGTAGCTGTCACGGAAATCGGTCCGGTATACGTTGGTGAAGCTGAGGTAGGTGTTGAACCGTCGGTCGTATACTTAATGGCAGCTCCTGGGGTCGCACTCGTTATCGTTACATTTTGTGCCGTTGCATAAGTTCCCCCGTTCGGTGTGAATACGGGCACCGCTACAACCGCCTGATCTATAATATCCACTTGGATGCTCGAACCTAAATGCACCGTAAAGGTCAGCGGATTTCCCTGCAGCGGATTGCCGTTCTGATCGGTTGTTTTGAACAGCACCTGCTTCTGTTCCACCATGTAGTTCACACCCAAGGTTACCGTTGTTCCCGCGTTATATTTCAGGGTGTGATTGACGCTCGTATTTTGCGTTTTTAATGTGGTCACCTGATTCAAATCCGCTGGGCTAAGTCCCATCTCCAAGTACTGGGCATAGGGGCCTGTCACCGGGATGCTGACCTCTCCTTGTTCGGTGCTGGAGCTGAAGTTCAGCCAATTCAAATTCCAGCCATTGGTCACGGCATACACTCTCAGCGTCTGGCTGCCCGCAGGGAGCTGAACGCTTGCCGACACCGTCTCCCAGTTCTGCCAGCCGCCCGTATTCGGAACGGTTAACGTGGCCAGCACCTGTCCGGCCTTCTGGAGCTGCAGCTGGGTTCCATCATAGGGGCTGGAAACACTAAATTCGACTAAATAGGTTCCGGCGTTTTCCACATTGACGCTGTAATCCATCCAGTCCCCGCCGTCCACATAAGCGATATGAAATCCGCCTTCGGAGCTCTCTTCCAGCTCGATCCCGCTCATGTCCATGAAATCCTCGGCTTCAATCCGCCCCGGGTCTCCCGGAGCCGCCTCAGACGGCGTAATTATCGCAGAAAAGTTAAAGAGCAAGGATAGGCTCAATAGCAGTAATAACAGTTTTTTTCTAATCATAATTAGGCCTCCCATGAGAATTCATTCTATTTAGAGTACTGCAATTCATTGTTTCCAAAGCAACCGATACCGGTTTCGCAAGTCCATTTGGTAATGGATAAAATCTTCAGCTTCATCAACGATCATTCCCTTCATTTATAAATATGAAGATTAAAGATTCGTCTGCATCACCTTAATTTCGTTATAAATCAAATCGAAACCAACAAAATTACCCATCAATGATAAATAAAGTGATATAATCTATCAAGCAATCAAATGAACCACCTCCTTCTATATATATCGCCCAGAACTCCATATATTTGAATATTATGAATATTAAGTAAGTAAATGAGCAAAAAATTTAGCGATCTATGATCAAGGCGACCTGATCCCTATTGGTATCCCTCGTTATTATGGAATCAGGCCGCCCCATGGCCTTAAGCTCTCTTCCTCCGTGTCATCACATCAAATACGACCGCAATCGCAAGCACAGCCCCGCGAATCATATATTGATAGGAAATGCCGACGCCAAGCAGATTCATGCCGCTGGATAGCGAAGCCATAACGATGGCGCCGATGATCGAGCCCGTGACCTTCCCTACGCCCCCGGCCGCCGATACGCCGCCGACGTAAGCCGCCGCAATCGCATCAAGCTCGAACAGCGTACCCGCCGTTGTCGTCGCCGACTGAAGGCGGGCTGTAAACAAAATGCCCGATAACGCGGACAGCATTCCCATGGAACCGAAAACGATGTACGTAATCTTTTTGACGCTAATGCCGCTTAAGTTCGCTGCCTCCGGATTACTGCCGACGGCATAGATATGACGTCCGAGCACCGTTTTAGTCGTTAAAAAATGATAGACCGCGACCACCAGCAGCATAATGATGACTGTCCAAGAGAATCCGTTGTAACCGGCCAGGATCCAGGTGATATAAGCGATAATCGCAGAAATGAACACCACCTTGATCGTAAACATCGGTCCCGAAATAACTTCGAAATGGTATTTGAGCTTATTCCGGCGCTTGGAGATTTCACTATAAATATAGAACGCAATGAAGAGCAGTCCCAAGATTAGCGAGAACAAATTCAATCCGTTCACATAGGCAATCGCAGGTACAAACCCGTTGCCGATCGCGTTGAACTGCTCATCCTTGATGATGATCGTTCCGCTCTTCTCCGTGACCCGCAGCAGCGCGCCCCGGAAAATCAGCATGCCCGCCAGAGAGGCCACAAACGAGGGAATGCCGATTTGCGCCACGAGAAAGCCGTTGAACAAGCCTACGACAATACCCAACCCCAAAATGATAGGAATTGTGAGATAGTAGGGGATTCCCATCTGGGTTAGCAAAATAGCGGCAATTGCCCCTAGAAAACCCGCCGCAAAACCGACCGATAAATCAATATGCCTGATGACAATAACCAGTGTCATTCCCACCGCTAATACTGCAATGTAACCAGTAGCATCAATCAGATTGCTGATATTGCGGGACGACATGAACAGTCCGTCCGTCAGAATCGAAAACGTCAGCATGATGATAATCAAAGCGATGTACATCCCATAATCCCGTATGTTCGCCTTTACCAACGATCTTGCTTCGCCTAATAATTTCACCGGTCTTCCTCCTATTACGTGGCAAGCTTCATGATTTTTTCCTGATCCGCTTCTTCAATGGGCAGCTCACCCTTAATTCTTCCTTCGGCCATGACATAAATCCGGTCGCTCATGCCCAATATTTCGGTCAGCTCGGAGGAGATCATGAGGATGCTAAGCCCTTGGCTGATCAGCTTGTTCATGATCGTATAAATCTCGAACTTGGCGCCTACGTCGATGCCCCGCGTCGGTTCATCCAGGATCAGCAGGCTCGGCTGCACGAACAGCCATTTGCCGAGCGATACCTTCTGCTGATTGCCGCCGCTTAAGTTTCCGACCAGTTGCTCGACAGATGGGGCTTTAATATTGAGAGACTGCTTATAGCTGCCGGCGATTTTTACTTCCTCATTGTTGTTAATAACACCCCGGTCGGAGATGGAATGTACATTCGCTGCGGAAATATTCTGTTTGATGTCCTGAAGCAGAAACAACCCGTCCCCTTTGCGATCCTCTGTCACGTAAGCTATGCCCGCTTTAATCGCATCCTTCGGATGGCGGAACACGGCTTTAGCTCCTTTTACCCACAGCTCGCCTTGCAGCTTATAAGCTTTCGGGTTGCCGAATATGCTCTGCGCCAGTTCCGTACGCCCCGATCCCATCAAACCGGCGATGCCGACGATTTCCCCTTTGCATACATGAAGATCAACCTCCTTCACGACTTCACGGCCCAGATTCGGATCATACGCCGTCCAGCCTCGCACCTCGAGAATACGGCTGCCAAATTGCTTATCCATTCTTTTCGGATAAATATCGTCGATTTCCCGGCCGACCATGCTCTTAATGATCACGTTCTCCGAAATTTCGTCCTTGGACGCATCCAGGGTGACGATCGTCTGGCCATCGCGCAGCACGGTGACCTGATCCGCGATCTCAATGACCTCCTTCAGCTTGTGGGAGATCATGATGCAGGTGATCCCTTGCTCCTTCAATTCACGCAGCAGCTTGAGCAGGTTATCACTGTCATTTTCATTGAGCGCCGCGGTTGGTTCATCCAATATGAGCAGCTTCACATCTTTGCTCAGCGCCTTTGCGATTTCGACCAGCTGCTGCTTGCCCACGCCTAAATCCTTGATCAGCGTCTCCGGGTTTACGTTCAGCTTCACCTTACGAAGCATTTCCTTCGCACGTACGATCGTCCGGTTCCAGTCCACGACCCCTCTTCGCTCCACTTCATTGCCGGCAAAAATATTTTCATAAACCGTCAGATCCGGGAACAGCGCCAGCTCCTGATAAATGATCGCGATGCCGGCTCTTACACTGTCGTTAATATTGGCATAGCTCTGGACCTGTCCTTCAAAGACGATATCCCCCGAATATGTACCATGCGGATATACCCCGCTAAGCACCTTCATCAGCGTTGACTTGCCGGCGCCGTTCTCGCCAATGAGGCAGTGGATCTCGCCTTTGCGTACTTTAAAATTCACGCTGCTCAGCGCTTTTACGCCCGTAAACTCCTTGGAGATGCTGTTCATCTCCAGCAAGTATTCGCTCATCGCTCCCGCACTCCTTACACAGGACTGATAGAATTCAACCACTCACAGCATGAGGAATAGTGATAGACACGTCTATCACTATTCCTTCTTGGCTATAGTTAATGAAGAATTATAGTCCCGTAAATTCTTTGGCTTCATAATAATTCGAATCAATGAGCTCGGTCTGCACATTGTCTTTGTCAACAACGATGACGTCGGTTTGCTTGGCGTTCACATCGATTGTGCCGTTGTTATAAGATCCGGTTGTATCCGGCGATCCGCCGTCCAGAAGCGTTACGGCCATGCCCATCGCGTCTTTGACCAGCGTACGGACATCCTTGAATACCGTCATCGATTGCTTGCCGTCGATAATGTACTGGATCGATGCCTTTTCCGCATCCTGACCCGTGACCACAAAACTCGTGATTGCGCCATCCGAAGCAAATACGTCTGCAATTGAACGGGCCGTACCGTCGTTTGGAGCCAGAATAACGACATCTCCCTTATCCCCGGCGGCTGCCGCAGTGAGATGGGTTTGCGCTTTGTTCTTGGCTTCGTTCGGATCCCAATTCGTCGTGACCTGGCCGATGATTTTACTCATCTGGTCGCGGGATAGCTCCGCTGTGCTCTGGAGGGCAACGGCTTCGCTGGAGTTGGCGATGTTGAACGTGCCGTCCGCCACCTTAGGCTGCAGCACCTCCCATGCCCCCTGGAAGAACAGGAAAGCATTGTTGTCGGAAGCAGCTCCTGCGTAGAGGTACAGTGGTTGACCGCTGCCGGCCGCGTGATCGACCAAGTATTGAGCCTGCGCCTTGCCAACGGCGACACTGTCGAACGTGACATAGTAATCTACCGCATCCGTGTTCGTGATCAGACGGTCATAGGAGATGACTTTAACGCCCGCTTTCTTGGCCGCTTCCACCGCAGCAGCGGCTGCGTCCCCGTCCTGCGGGCAAATGATCAGCACTTTAATGCCTTTGGCGATCAAGGAGTCTACATTTTCTTTCTCTTTCGCAGACGATCCTTGGCTGAATAGAATCTCCGTCGAATAATTTGTGCCCTTCAGAGCATCCTTGAATCTTTGCTCATCCTGCACCCATCTGGGCTCATCCTTGGTCGGCAGCACAATCCCTACATCGACCTTGCCCCCGCCTTGGTTACAAGCCGCAACCAATACGGTAAGCATGATAGAGACCAGCAGGAATGCAATCGTTCTCATCGTTCTCTTCAAACCCATTCCCCTCTCATGATTTGGTTGATCCTTCCAATTACATCTTTGAGCATATACCTGATTCACTACCTAGACAATGAGGTGTTTTCAAGGTTTATTCCTTAATTTCCACTCCTTGACAAAAGAAGTTTTGTGTGTTTTTGAAGGGGGTTTGGGGGAAAGAGAAGAGCTGTCTGCAAGGTATGAAGACCTTGTAGACAGCTCTTGGGTGGTTGGGATGTAATTTATTATTTAATGTATAAGGTAAATCTCCGTCAATTTCTAATTTACATCAATATTTACGAATTTCTCATTAGTGACAGGTACGTGTGGGTCAATAAATAACTATACCCAATATATATAAAGATAGGTTTTTCTCCTGATGGAATGTCTTTTTCGCAATTAATCTTGTTCAGTAACGGAAGCAAGTTCCCAAAAATATAAATACATAAAATTAATTTCCGGGCTAGGTATATAATCCAAAACAAATGTTGCATACCCATTTCCTAAATTTGTAGTCACCCAGCCATCTAGAGAGTTACTAAATTCTCCATAACGCAAATAATACCCAAAACACTCCAGTTCTTCCGCTCCCATAGCTTGAAAACCTAGATATGATTTAATTCTATCCCTAACGTATTTAATAAAGTATTCTTCACCTCTGTTAATAGAGCTTATTTTATTAAGGATATGCTCTAAACTAAATATATCAATAACCCAAGGATAAGCTTTTTCATCATCTTCAAATTTAAGATACATATTCACACGATTAGATAGATTTAAGTAATTATTAATAGTTACACAAACCATAGTCACTTTTTTATAATCATACTTATTTAGATCCAGTATTATCTTACGGAGATCCTTCTTATCACTGTCGTAATACCTACACATGTTATTTCTTATATTATTTTTAACCCTTAATCCTTGCTTATAAGCTTTTTGAATAACTCTGTTAAAGTTTTGCTGCATTCTTTTTTGAGATTTATTGGAATCCCTAAATGGCTCTTTTAACAATTCCGATTTGCACTCAAAACATAATATATATTCTCCATAAAGAACAATAATATCTTGTTCAGCACCATTTTCATCGAACAAATTACAGTATACATTTTCTTCTCCAAAAAAGTTTATTAGTAACATAGTTGTGTAATCTTCAACAAAATCGTCTTTCCTACCAACCATTTCTTCATGTTCTAATATAAAATTCCAGAACTCATCAAGTACAAAATTTGAACGGGGGAAAAATATTCTCTCATTATGACAAATCCCTATGGAGAACTCTTCTTTATAATATTTATCAGTCGGATAACTCATATTTATCTCTTCTACATTTTTTAACACTGGAAAAAATCTAGCAATAAACTCTTTATCCCTAACTCCAAACCTTCTTAGAATATGTGAAAACTGTTTCATGGAAAAGCTAGTCAAGAAACTCTCAAATTTATATTTTTCTTTTTCGTATAATAGGTCATTAAGTCGGCTTTTTTGACAAGTATGATATATAAAATCATATAGAATGCAAATTAATAGACCTTTTTCTATTTCAAGAGTTGTAAGATTATCTTTTATAAAAATTTTATCAATAGCCTTACTGTTGATTTCTAAAGCAAGCAAGTATTGGAACCAAGCGGTATTGGGATAATCAAAATGATAATTAATAAAATTTTGGGAATGAAAATTCCGTAAAGACATATGAACGTCTTCCAACTCTTCTTTCTGATTAAACTGTTCCATGCAGTAATAGTTTACTATTTTAATGAACTTTTCCCTCAACCACTCTAACTCGTTAGGTCTATTCTTAATCTTCATATTACTATTAATAGCTGAATTCTTTTTATACAAATAAAATAATCTATTTACCAATTTGGGGGAAACCCGCTTCTCTCTATTTTCAAAAGCATATCTTGTGTTATCCATAATCAAACTATTTATCAACCAAAAAACCTCGGATGGTCTATACTGTCGAAATCTACTAATAATTTCTTTTATTTCAAATTCAATATCATAATTCTCAAGTTCAAAAAACTCTTCAAAAAACTTTCTTTTATTCTCCATTCGATTCTCCGGCTTTCATACAGTTTTTTATCTGATAATATAGTTCCTTATCATACAAACTATATCGGATATTTTACTAAAACTTAACAGTAAAATCGTTTGATTTTTTTATATATAGCAAACTGTCAGCTCTACCCGATCCCTTCCCGATCATAAACAATCCGCTCCACTAACTTATCCTCATGGAGCGCCATCTCTCTATTCAGGCTGGAGAGATCTGGATTACAATAAGTCCGATACAGGAGCCTATGATGTGCATGACTCTAAAGCAATCACGTTCGTAAATGCCAGGAACAGCTGGCTGGACAACGTTAATTCCTACAAGCCAAGTTCCAATACCGGGGATTATCATTTGTTGTCTTACGGTGTGACCATCATGCAATCCCGTTCTCTTACGATCCAAAATATGCATTTCCAAAAGCCTCAATATAAAGGTGAAGGCGGAAATGGATATGCTCCGGGGCAGCGATAACCTGATCCAAAATGCAACAGCTAGACCAGCTTCACTTTGTCGAGCATGTGGACGAGCAGAAACGTCATTCATAACAGCACATCAAATTATCCGCGTCTCGCTTCGGATTTCCACATGCATCTGGCGATGGCCAATTTATTTGATAACATGACCATGAATGGAGACTATCTTGAGGCGGTATGTGCTAAGGCTATTTGCGAAGAACTTCGGCGCTCCTGAAATGGCTGCGAATATGGGAAGCAGTCCGATACCGAATTATACGATCGATAACATCCCAGTTACTAACGGCCAAATCGAAATTGGCATTTGGACGGATGCGAACGCTAATAACTGGGCAGCTTTTGACAATTTTGAACTAATAAGAAAATAGCTACTCGCTCCTCCCCTTCCCAAATTAGGAATGCCTGCCACTGGAATGTTATAATTGATGAGATCAAGATTCCATTCAGTTCCATTTCACGGAAGGAGGAGCATTGATGAACACAAAGCAATTTGAGCAAATCCATAAGGGAAAGGGTTTTATAGCAGCCCTGGATCAAAGCGGCGGAAGTACTCCAAAGGCTCTGCTGCAGTATGGGATTCATGAAAGCAGCTACTCCAGCGAAGAAGAGATGTATGAATTGGTTCACGAGATGAGAACGCGTATGATCAAGAGCAGTGCGTTTGACTCCCGGTACATTTTGGGGGCCATTCTATTTGAGAATACGATGGACCGGTTGATCGACGGGAAGCATACGGCCGATTATCTATGGGAGGAAAAAGGCATTGTGCCTTTTCTAAAAGTCGATAAAGGTCTCGCTGAGCTGGAAGACGGAGTTCAGCTGATGAAGCCCATCCCGGATTTAGACGACCTGCTGGAGCGGGCGGTCAAACGCAACATTTTTGGAACGAAAATGCGTTCGATCATCAAGGAAGCCAATTCTGCAGGAATCAAAAAAGTCGTTGAACAGCAGTTTGCCATCGGCAAGCAAATTATAGATAAGGGACTGGTTCCGATTATTGAACCGGAAGTCGATATTCACAGTGCGGATAAGAGAGCTTCGGAAACCATTTTAAAAGATGAAATTTCCGCTCAATTGTCTGCCCTGGATCAAGACGCAAAGGTTATGCTGAAGCTTTCGATTCCAACGGAGGATAATTTCTACAGCGACTTCATGGAGGATCCGCACGTTGTGCGAATTGTGGCTTTGTCGGGCGGTTATACGCAAGCGGAAGCCAATGACAGACTGGCGCGCAATCATGGATTGATCGCCAGCTTCTCCCGGGCTCTTGCCGAAGGGCTTACCGCTGGGCAATCAGATGATGAATTCAATGCCATGTTGTCCAAATCCATACAAGAGATTTATGAAGCCTCCATCAAATAAAAGGAATGAGTTAACGCCCCCGAGCTATTTAAAGCTTGGGGGCGTTGCTTGTGGATGGACAAGTTATACCGCCATTGATTTCGGTTCAAGCACATCAATCCGGTAGAAATGGGAAAAATAATGCTGACTTTAAAGCTAAATATGGAGAGTAACCAGATGACATCTAAATGGATCGATTTTATCAAATACAAAGGGATGGTATGGAAACCCCCATTAGCTGCAGCATTGTCCTGGGCGATCGCGGAATGGGCTGGGTCTAAACATCCTTACTTAGCTCCTCTGACGGTCATTTTGTCGATTCAATTAACCGTGGACAAGTCCGTGCAGTTTGCATGGCAGCGGGTCATCGGCACCGTCGCTGGCGTCCTTTTTACTGCAGCTATAGCGCCATATCTTAGTTTGAACGCTTGGAGCATCGGACTGCTTCTTCTTGTTGGCGCCTTGATCGTAACAGGGCTGAAATTGGAGCATGACCTCTTAATCCAAGTTGCGCTCAGCATTTTATTAGTGCTGTACTTTCACAACAAAATGCCCAGCTATCCCCTGGATCGAATCCGCGATACGGTGATCGGCGCGATCGTTGCCTTACTCATCCAGATATTCATCTTCCCCCCTGATTCCGTAAACAAAGCGCAAACAAAGATGAGACAATTCGCGGGCCATCTATCCCATCATTACATGAATGCAGCACATTGGGTTAATGCAGGCTCCCCTTCATACGAAGCCAATACATTGCAAACCGAATTGCAATCCTTATTCCAGGAGCTTCATCAAACGACAACCGAGTTGAACAAAGCCGAGCAAAGCTTGCGATTCAATCCGCTGGGCCGCAAAAAACGCGTCGCCTTAAAAAAATTAAACCGGCAGATGGAGCAGCTCCGGTCAGGGTTTGCCAATCTTGCCGACATGATCCGAATATTCACGAACTGGTCCGAAAGCGGCAAATTTGCAGCGGAGGATCAGCGGACGTGGGCCGCGCATTTGAACGTATTAGCGAAGCTAATTACGGATTGGAGAGGCACTTTCGATGATCCGGCGGCCTGCAGCTTGGTTACCGATGAAGCGATCCCACAAATAAAGACGCCTGCCCATATGGAAAACTATCAGTACCCGATCGCGTTATATACGAACGCCCAACAAGTCGTTCAGGATTTCCGTCTAGCAGCGACTTTATCCAGCAAAGCCCGATAATCTTCTGCGTCATCTACATCCATGAACAGATCTGGGATGGAGAAATCGAGGCAATTTCCCGTCCCTTCCTTACGGATAAGATGACGGGCTCCCCGGTCGCCTTGCAGCTCCAGAAGCTGCGGGAACATTCGCCGAGCAAAAATAGCGGGTGGTCTTGGCAGTCCCTCATAACTTGCGGCCGTGAAACCAACGCTGCTGTTGGCTCGTTGCTGTGTTTTAAAATAGGCAAGCAGTTCATTAATCATCGCATCCGTAATTAGAGGCTGATCCGCCAGCAATATCATCGCGGCTGCCGCTTCCAACGCGAGCGCGGCCTTTACGCCGCAACGAAGAGAATGCGCTTGGCCCAAACGGGCTTCTGGGCAGTAAATGGAAGACCATTTCCGTCTGACCGGATCCCGGTATAAGGCATCATCCATCCAATCCCCCGCAGCGTCGTTTCGTATGACCACAACATAATCCAGTTGAGAATTTAGAGCCGCGGCCAGCGCATAATTTCCCAGCTTCATGGAACCGAGTGGGAGCTGAAGTTTATCCGAACCCATTCGGGTACTATGCCCTGCCGCCAAATAGATGCCAACGATTGGATTTCCCATCACCGGGAATCACTACTAAGTTTTCTTTTTGTTCTGTACGTTTGGATGATCTCTGCGAGAATGCTCACTGCGATTTCCTCCGGTCCCTCTGCACCAATCGCAAGTCCTACCGGAGAATGGACCTTCATCTGCACCGGCCTGTCTCGCAGCAAGCGCTCCGTTCTAGTCTTCGATCCCAGGATGCCAAGGTAACCCAGCTGCCGTTCAGACAGCAACCGAATCAGCTGCTGATCCCTCCTGAAATTATGCGTCATCACGACAGCGTAATCGTCGGGTGTCACATGAATCAGCTGCATTGTTTCCTCAGGGAAACCTATGATTATGGATTCGGCATCCGGAAAATAACGCCGCTCGCAATAATCGGTCCTCCAGTCAGTGACGGTGACGGAAAAACCAGTTTTCGCGGCAATAGCGGCTAGCGGTCTGGCATCTGGTCCGGCACCAAACAGAATCAGCCGCGGTTTGGGATAATAGGTATGGACAAAAACATCCGATTGCAGGGCTGCCACGAACTTCATTCCGCTGTTCGGCGATTGTCCAGGCGGCGTCCATTCCAGCAGCGATGGCGGGAATTCTCCCCTCCACTCCCCGAACGGGTGCTGATCCCTGGTCAGGAATCCATAATCAATCACCGAGCCATCAGCGTCAAACCTTTTCACCAGCTTAACTTCGGAGCGAACCTCCAAATATTTTTTTAAAGTGCCTAAATGCGCTGCCAGCACATCATTGACCGGTTCCAACGCTACATGAACAACACCGCCGCAGCCTGTTTCTTCCCCCCAGGACAGCGGGTTCGAGGATTGCATATCGAACGCGAATCTGCGCGAAGTCCCTGAGGCCAGAATATCCGGCACGCTGTGCGCCAGCGCAGCTTCCAGGCAGCCTGCACTGAGCACCCCGATTTGCGAACCGTCTTCAAGAAACAGCATGGAGGTTCCTTCTTTGCGATACGCGCTCCCTTCCACATGAATAATCGTCGCAAGTACGCCTCTTAAACTGGTCTGCTGAATCGTTTCCACAATACGATGAATTTCTTCCAAACCTGCCCCTCCTCAGCTCCAAAGCTTATAGGTTCCTTCATTTATCCGTATGAGGTGTAAAGACATCCTTTACGGCGCGATGAATTTCTTCATAGGAGGTACACCTGCATATGTTGGATTCCAGCCATATTCGAACAATTTCTTCATTGGCATGGGGATAGGCATGCCGCAGTCCTTCACAGTTCATGATAAATCCAGGGGTACAGTAACCGCATTGAAAGGCCTGATTTTCGGCAAAAGCACACTGAATGTCAGTGCCCATTAGTCCCTCGATCGTTGTAATTTGCTTCCCCCAGACTTCCACAGTGAGCATCAGGCATGATTTCATGGGCTGGCTATCAACGAGAATCGTGCACGCGCCGCAGTCTCCGTTATTGCAACCCGGCTTGCATCCTGTGAGCCCGAGATGATCGCGAAGCGTATACAACAGGGTCTCGGCAGCCCTCACCCGGACCGTTCGCTGTTCCCCATTCACCTGCAATTCGACTCGATGTTGATCGGCATCCAAGGAGGACATTCTTTCACCTTCTTTCCAGTCTATGTACTGCATCAGCCATCGTTTGCTTCAATACAAATTCCCGGTACGCGGGTGAACCCTCCACATTATCCAGTAATGGTGCAGGAAGATGACTGATGGCCAGTTCAATTCTTGCCTCAAGCGGTAAGGATGAATCGTTCAGCGCCTCATCGATTTCCGCGGATCGAAAAGGGAATGCGCACACACCGCTGTAGGCGGTGCGAATCTCATCATTCATCCTAAGCGCAGCTAATGTAACGAGCGGGTAGCCGACATGGCCAATCTCCCGTTTTTTGAAATACGCAAATGGCAGTGATGTATAGTCGCGATCGATTTGAACCTGGACAATAAACTCTCTGCCCGCAAGCCTCAGTTGTTGGTTGAAGACCTGATGAATAGAAGTCACTCTGGTCCCGTGAGTTCCTGCTATTACCATCCGGCTATTCGCTACAAGCAAGGGAAGAACGGCCTCCCGGTAATGAATTTTGCCGCTAATGTTGCCTCCCAGCGTGATTTTATTCCGGGCGGTTTGGTCAGCGACTCCCTGTGCCGCTGCACTGAGCAGCGGAAACGGGTTGGCTCCGGACAAAGCCGATAACGTCACGCACGCACCAATAATCAGCATATCCTTCTGCATCGCGAGTACGTTGCACTCTGGAATGGACTTCAAATCGATAACAGCTCCCGGGTGAATAGAGTTGGCTCGGGCAAAGGTAATGATTTCCGTCCCTCCAGCATAATACAGGGGCCTCTTCCCTTGTTCGTGCAGATGCTGATATAAATCTACAGCCATCTGAATGGTAGAAGGTAGGTAGTATTCAAAATCAAACGGAATCATGAATTGTCCTCCAAATCATCTCCGGCGTCAGGGGCAGCTGATTAAGCTCTACGCCAGCAGCTGCTGACAAGCTGTTCGCCAGTGCTGCAGGCATGCCAATCAAGCCATGCTCACCGATTCCGCGCAGTCCATATGGCGCTTCCAGATGAGGTGTCTCGACGAAATCCACGATGTACTCGGGCTGTTCTCCATAGCGAATGAGCTTGTAAGTTCGAAACTGGCGATTCAATATGGCCCCGTCTGGATTGAAGCGAAATGCCTCCCGGCTGGCAAGGCTTAACCCCATACTCATGCCGCCCGTAACCTGAGCACGGGCAAAACCCGGGTTAATAACCCGGCCGGCATCGATGACTGTTGCTGCTTTAACGATTCTGTAGGTGTAATCTCTTGTATTTAACTCCACTTCAACGGCCTGTGCGCCTACCGTCCATTCCGGTCCAGGATTCCCCCTGCCTGTTACAGGGTCCAAAAAAGTTAAATGTCGCATCGCGTAGCTTCCGCGTCCGATAACCTGACTTCCGATCGTGTTGCCGTTCGGGAAGGTGTATCCGTTGGCGATTTGTTCGATAGCTACTCCTGTCTCGGGGCGGTTTTTTCGGAAGACTCTCCCTCCGCCGACATCGAGGTCTGCCGGCGGGCATTGAAGTACGATAGAAGCCAGGTTTTTTAACTGCATGATTGCATCGTCAGCGGCCTGCAGAATCGCATTCCCCACCAAAAAGGTGCTCCGGCTAGCGACCGTCTTCCATAGCTCGGGGTCTTTATCAGTATCTATGTCCATATGAATCTCTATCTTCCGATCATCCATGCGGAATCGTTCCGCCAATATTTGAGTAAGGGCCGTCCTGGTGCCTTGGCCAATTTCCACGGCACCGCATAGCAGATGAATGCTTCCCTCCGGATTAAATTTGATCATAGCCCCCGCCCCGGCATTGGTTGGCGTATTTGAGTTTTTCCAAAAGCAGCATATCCCTTTCGCTTTGACGAGATGGCCGTTTGTTTCGATTTGTGGACGGTCATTCCAATGGATCAGCGTTTTCAATTTGGCAATGCATGCCGGTAAATCACCGATATTGCTTCTATTTAACAGGGTTTGCGTCGGGGTTGTATCTCCCGGTCCGATGGCATTCATATAACGAAGCTCTAGAGGATCCATATTTAATCGGTCCGCCATCATATCCATAGCCCTTTCCATAGCGAACGTCAGCTCCGGATGTCCGAAGCCGCGAAAGGAAGTCGAATAGGGATGATTCGTATACATGCATAAGGAATCGCATTGGACGTTATCAATGCGGTAAGGCCCTGTGCAATCGGTAGCTCCGGCACGGCTCATAATCGGCCCCCGGTCCGAATAGGCCCCGCCGTCAAACAGATGCAGAATTTCTACGGCCATGATTTTCCCTTCCCGGGTGCAGCCAAGCTTGATTGTCGATTCCAATCCGATATGAACCGGAGAGGAGACCATGTCCAGCTCCCTGGAATTTGCCATTTTGACAGCTCTTCCGCCAACGGCAAGCGAAGCCAAATAAGCGAGATATTCTAACTGAACTGCCGATTTGCCGCCATAGCTTCCTCCTACCAGCGGAGTGTGAACGGTGACTTCTTGAAGCGGAATATGAAAGTAGCGGCTAATATCCTTTTGGATTACATAAGGGGATTGCGAAGCGGAATGGATGCTGACTTTGCCGCCGGGCTTAATTTCTGCTATACTGCATCGCACTTCCATCGCGGCATGATCCGATTGAGGCAATCGGACCTGAACCGTAACGATTTGCTCACTATTCCTCCACCCTTCCTCCATATTCCCTTTGCGGATTCTAGTCCGGTTCGCAATATTCGTGCCGGGCTCCGGGTAGACCTGTTCACTTCTTTCATATGCGGCCAGCTGCTCATGAAGGAGCGGTGCGCCGATCCGTAAAGCTTCGCTTGGACTAAAGACAGCAGGCAGAACCTCATAATCCACTTGAATTTGAAGCGCAGCCATCTCGGCAGTGTACTCTTCTTCCGCGACCACCAGAGCAACAGGCTCGCCATAATATCTTACTTTGTCCATTGCTAGAGGCGGCCGGTCTGCCAAAGGGGACCCGGTCAATACCGGGTAATATTCACCGGTTATGACGGCTTTTACACCTGGTATCCTCCAGGCTTTCGACGTATCTATCGATTTAATTTTCGCATGGGCATGGGGGCTAACGGCTATTTTGGCATGCAAAAGCCCCGGTCTCGAAAAATCATTAATATAGCGGGCTGCCCCGGTAATCTTCTCGCCTGTTTCCCTTCTGGGAACGCTTGCTCCAAACGAATGCCCGATCTTCGCCCCCTCCTTTTGCAAATCAATCTTTCTAATGTATATGTACAGTTACGCTTATTATTGTTATATAAGTTTACATAGCGGAACAAATGCTCAGGTATCGCTGTCGAATCACCTCATTGGTTGATGCAACCTAAGGTTCTCTTCTTGCGTAACATAATTATTACAGGCTCAGAAAGAGAGAGGTCTCATGAACAATTCGGTTTCACTCAGACGAATAAAGGTCTCCACCCTGTTAGCGATCGCTGGCATCCTGCTCTTTATCATGTTAGTCGTTCCTTTTTTCCTTTCCTATTTCAATGAATCCGTGTTCTATTTCGAGCAGCATAAGTATAAACAAGCCCTTGAGCAAGACAATGTTACCGAATATCACAGCTTGTCAGGGCCCCCAATCAAAGTACATAAGGAAGGCAGTAATCGTAAAATCACTATCAACAATGAAGAGTATGCCATTCGTAAGCTAGGGGATCCGTTTAACATCAAATATGAAGTGGCTTATCCAAACGGCAGGCTGTTTCAGGTCAATGACCATGGCGGTCTGCTTGTGAGTTACGATGAGAACGGAGATTGGTTTGTCCCCATAACCGCCTTTGACTCCAACGGACAAAAAATTTTGCCAAAAGGCGAAGTTGAACTCCTTAATCCCAGCGGGCTTGTCACCGCTGCTTATTCGGAATACCACGAGAAGCAAGGCGAGCCGATTTTATTTGTTTTATCTATTCTCATCTTCATTTACGGATGGTGTGGGTACCGATATGAGAAATTCCAAAACATTCTTTTCAAAATGTCGATGTATTGGCTTTGGGTCAGAGAGGCTGAGCCAAGTGATTTCTATTATTTCATGTGCAAAGTAGCCGGAATAGCGGCAATGATCCTCTCCGTCGTCGTATTGTTCCAATCCTTATAAAAGCAGCAGCCGGGTCAATCCGACCCGGCTGTTTACGTGCTATAAGGTGCTTATGTTCAACGGAAGTAACGTATGATACAGTTACACTATAAAAATTTACCAAATAGCAGATGTTTATAAGGGGGATTGAAAATGTATAAAGCGGCCATAGACGAAGAAAATTATCTGGCAGTGTTAGAGCCTAGACACGCAAAAGAGTTATTATATCAATTAATTGATAGCAGTCGAGAAAATATAGGCAGATGGCTTACTTTTCCCACGATAACTAATAAAGTTGAAGATTCCCTAACATTTATAGAAAAATCTTTAAAAGATTATCCGAAAATAATGGATATTGGGCTGGCATTTGGCATAAAGGAACAATTGCAGGCTCTATCGGATTTTTATATATATGGATTGGAAGGCAAGAAAAACCGAGATAGGATATTGGTTGGGAGATGAATACATAGGTAAGGGTTTAGCTACAAAAGCAGCCAAGCTATTGATTAACCATTCCTTTGAAGAACTAGACCTTAAAAAAGTTGAAATTAACGTGGCGAGCGGAAACTTAAAAATTATGAATATTTGAACGGAGAATATCATGATAGGATTATTTATGGCTTGCTCAAGGAAGAATGGAAATACAAAAAGATTATTTAATTAATGTCTATGTTAGATTCTAATGTTGATATTTGACCAAAAGAAAACCGCCTTCGTAGAATAGGCGGTTTATTGCTATCGTTATCCGTTAGTACAACAATAAAAATCATTATAAAGCGAATCTGTTCTTAATGATTTCAGCAACCTCACAAGCACTTAAATTCGAGTTGTTAATTCTGATGTAATTTTCTCTTTTAATTTCTCCCTCAAAGGAGTTTAATCGATGTTGCTCCATTGTCTGTAATAGATCCTGTTCAGAACGAGTAACATTCCTTTTTGTTGGTTTGTGTTCAAGTCTGTGAGGAGTCTTGTTACGCTCAATTCTTTTCTCAAGATCGGCTTCAAGCTCAACAAAATACACTTCGCCATCTTTATCTTCGATTGTTTTGCAAATTTTATCAACGTAGTCCCAATCCTCATGCAAATCGAATCCCCATACATAAGTGAAAATCATTCCATACATATCACTATCAGCGGCGGCTTCAAATATGTCTTGACGAAATTTATTTACTAATCTCCACATTTCATGATTAAAACCGAATAGGGGAGCTAACATTTCAATGGTTACGTGATTGTGGAACAACTTTAGTTCAGTTACCTTCTCCAATTGATGTCCTACTGTCATTTTTCCTACCGCCTGAGGACCAAATATTATAACAAATTTCACTAAATCATCCCCTTGGAAGATATTTCAACAATACTATCACAATTTGAATAAGATTCGTAGCAGTTTTTTTGAATTAGACCGCCCGTTAGCTTAACAAGAATAAGCAGAAAGCCGAAGTTTGGCATTCGTGTCGGTCACAGTAAATAGGCATGATTTGACCAACATATTTTTCTTAATTGATGCGGTATTCTCATATTCCTTGCTGTCGGACTTGAATCGGTAATGAGCTAAGCCTTTAGCATTCGCATAGGAACTGAATGCCCTCCACGAATCAGTGCATAGTACGTTGGAGTCGGATAAATGACCACCAATCGCTTCGTCCAATTTCGTTGTTCGAATTCGCCGGCGTCCAAGAACGCCAGAGTAATTTTTTGACGGTCACGGGGAACCAGTACGCACACTGGATCATGGCTTATACCACGATATTTAGCTTTGTCACCACGTTTACGTGGCTTGCGTTCAATGATATTTCGCTTGCCTTTTTCCGAGTACAGAAAGTAAGTCTCATCCATCTCAACAATATCTTGAAATGCTTCGGTTGGGATCTGTTTAGCCTAATTAATAAAGAGTGGGGCCTCTATAAGGCCCCTCCCTGTGAATCAAAATAATTAATTCCTACAATAACATGACATCACCATTGTTTATGTCCCATAATCACATAAGTTAACCCCTGCGCCGCTCCATCAAATTAATGCCAATCCCCATGCAGACCACAGCAATGATGCACAGCTTAGCCAGCGGTGGAAAAATATCCAGCCAGCCTTTATCGTAAATTGCAATTTCCGTGAGAGCATTCAAAGCGTGCTTCAAGGGGAATATTTCGGATATTCCCAGCAGGAATGGATTCGTAATCGTCCCCGGCGGCATGTAGCCTCCGCTGATGAGAGGCATCAGTGGAATTAAAGACGGAAACACCATGTTAAACTGTTCGGGGGTTCTGACGATTCCAGCGAGCAGCATACAAAAAGCCACGATCGTCAGTGTGTACAGTGCAACAACCACAATCAGCATACCAAAATGGTTCCCCATATTGAATCCAATAATATAACGGAACAACAGCAGAACGACTAAAATTTGTACAAAACCAATCAGCATGCTGTAGAGCAAATGCCCGAGGTACATCTCCGACTTGCGGATCGGCGATAATACCATCCTACTCCAGATGCCGGATGCTTTCTCCATCGTGATGGCATTGACTTTAAAGCCGACCGTAAAGGCCGCTAGAAATAACGTAAACGTAAACAGCAGCTGCAGACCCATATTGTGATGGAGCAGTTCGCTTCCGTCCATCGCGAGCACCTCTATGGTAATAGGCGGCTGCTCTAGATATCGCTTGGCTTCATCCCGAAACCCCGCCGCATCTGCTGTGTAAGACTCGGCTGCACGCAATTGCAATTCTTCTAAGAATACGGCGCGGATATGACGATCCACAATCTGCACATTCGGATTCTCGATGGACGCAATCAGACGATAATCAGCCTGACTGACCTGAAGCGCCGCGTCGGCCCGGCCCCCGCGCACATCGGAACGCGCCGCTTGTTCGTCCTGCAGAAAGAATTCAATCGCATCGCCTTCATTTAGGCGTTCAATCCACTGCTTGGTCATGGAGGATTCCACGCCTTGCGCCGGAAAAACGCCAATTTTGATTTTTTGGTCCATGCCCAGCCCGAATATCAGCGTAGCAAGTATGCTTAGACCGCAAAATGCGATTACCATCATCGGAGAACGCTTCTCCTTCATCCATTGCGCCAAAAATATCGGATTCATCAGATACGCCCCCTTCTCGGAAACAGCCATATGGCCAAGCCGGCTGCAGCCAAAGCGAAAGTTCCCAGCTTGATCAGCGGCAGGGTCAGGCTTGCGTTCGTCTCCGTCTGCAGCCAATCCAGAAGCACTGCCAGGGACAGCCCGTTCGGCGTCCATTCTCCTGCGGCTTTCAGCCATCCCGGCAGCACGTAAATCGGTGCGAAGCTGCCGCCGATCGTCCCGGCGATTAAAATGACAAGAAAAGAAAGGCCGCTTGCCACGGAGTCTTCAAGCCGGAACACCAGGGCAGTGAATAGGGCCGCCAGCGCGCCCACACAAAGCGAGAGAAAAACCAGCACACAGAACATGCCTAGCCAAAAATGCAGTGAACGTCCAGGGAATATGCCTAAAGCTAAATGCGACACCAGAATTACTACTGCAAACTGAAGCATAGAGAAGCAGAAGGTTGAGCTCATTTTCCCTGATAAATACTTCATTGGATGCGAGCCTGTAAGCAGGATGCGCTGCAGGGTTTGCTCCCTTTTCTCTGCCGATGCTTTGGTCGATGAAGTCGTCGATAAGAGCAAAGCAAATACAATGCTGACCGCCAAAGCGAAATATTGAAACGAGGTCACCGTCTCGGCTCCAGGTATGATCTCACGTCCGCCCAAAGCGTCTCCCTCAGCCAGCACGACAGCAGCTGCAGCAGCCACTTCCTGGCCCCCCGCATGCTGCAATGCAGCATGGAAATTCATGGAATGCATAAGTCCTGTAATCCATTCCTTGAGCACATCGACCTGGAGCGAAGCTTCCCTGGCCGTTACTTGCACCTCGGCCCCATCGCCTTCATTCAGCAGCATCTTATGAAATGCCCCCAGTGAAAATCCATCCGGTATGGTGATGATGGCCTCGATCTGTTCCTCCTCAAGCTGCCGGCGCGCCTCCTCGCTGCTTAGCTCCTGCAGATGAACGAAGCTCCTCACCTCTTCGGATTGAAGCAGCCCGGTTAAAGCTTGAATGGGCGACATCCACTCCGTACCCGGATCAGAACCCAGCTCGCTCTGTATTTGCTGTACTGCGGCTGCTTCATCGTCCAGGTTCACAAGAGCAACCTTCATCTCAAGCAATTTCGCCGGATTCTCGATCCAGCCCGGTAAAGCGAATCCTAACACGGCAATCAGAATGAGCGGCATGACAAGCGAAACCGCCAATGCCTTCTTATCCCTCCAAAATACGAGTAAATCCTTTTTCAAAAACGGGATCACTTGGGCTCCCCCCTAGTCTCTAAGCGTCCGCCCGGTCAGATGCAGGAAGACATCTTCCAGGCTTGGCGTCTGTACATGTATGCTGGTGATCTGAACATGATGCCGTTCAGCCGCTTGAACAACTTGGGACAACAGATCGCTTTGCTTCGCGGCAATCAGCCTAAGCCCGTTCTCTGTCTCATCGGCCTGCCGGACCGGAGGAAGCAATCGAAGCTCCTGAACCAGCTCTGGGCTTGGCTTATCAAGCTGCAGCAGCAGCGTGTCTTCCCCGGATAAAATCCGCCGCAGCTCTTCCTTCGTCCCCGAGGCGATGATCCGGCCGTGATCCATAATGTAAATCCGGCTGCAGAGCTGCTCGACTTCTTCAATGTAGTGGCTTGTGTATAAGACCGTCGTTCCTCTCTCGCGATTCAATAATCGGACGGTCTCCAGAATGTGGTTCCGGGATTGCGGGTCAATGCCCACCGTCGGCTCATCCATGATCACGATCTTCGGATCGTGCAGCAGGGCTGCGGCGATATTGATCCGTCTCTTCATCCCGCCGGAATACGTCTTGATCAGCTCGTTCTGCCGATCGCGCAGCCCGACAATCTCCAACAGCTCCTGGATTTTCATTTCTAGCTGTTGACCCTTGAGGCGGTATAACCCGCCGAAAAATTTCAAATTCTCATAAGCGCTCAGCTCCTGATAAAGCGCGATTTCCTGCGGCACGACGCCAAGCACCTGGCGAATGAGCTGCGGCTTGCCAATGACGCTCGTTCCGTTCAGTCTTACATCTCCCGCATTCGGTTTTAAAAGAGAAGATATCATGGAAATCGTCGTCGATTTTCCCGCGCCATTCGGCCCTAGCAGGCCAACGGATTCCCCCTCGTCCAGATAGAAGCTCACCTCGTCTACAGCGGCTTTTCCCTTGAATGTCTTTCTAAGCTCCAAGGCTTCAATCATGTCTTCTGCCTCCTTCAATTCGCAATTCCGCATGCAAATCCTTAATCTATGGCTCAGTATACAAACAAAAAGACAGTGCTCACACTGTCTACCGTCATCCATCTGCTCTGTACCCATGACTCCAGTCATGGATGTAAAATTTACTTTCTTTCTATACGACCTTATGCCGGATCGCATAAATGGCAAGCTGGGTCCTGTCGCGTAATTCCAGCTTATCCATCAGCTGGCTCATGTGATTTTTCACCGTTCCAACGGACAGCCCCAGTTCTTCGGAAATCTCCCGATTGCTGCGTCCTTCGCCGACAAGCTTGAGTACATCTAGCTCTCGCGGCGTAATAGCAGGATCGATGGAACGCTCTTCCTCCGCTTCGGTTCGGCGAAGCAAGCGTGGAATGACCTTGGCTGCCACATCGTCCTGCAAAGATAATCCGCCAGACATGCAGCTGCGGATCGAGCGAATCAAAGCTTCGGGTTCAGCGTCCTTGAGCAGGTATCCGCTCGCACCGCATTTCAACGCCTCCAGCGCATATTCATCATCGTTAAACGTAGTAAGCATCAGCACTTTCCGCTCCGGCCATCTGCCGCGAATGATGCGCGCCGCCTCGAGACCGTCCATAACCGGCATCTGGATATCGAGAATGGCCAAATCGAACAAATACCGTTCATTCAAATCGACCGCCTCCCGGCCATTGGCGGCTTCCCCCGTAACACGAAGCTGGTCATCTGTCTCTATCATCATTTTTAAGCCTTGGCGAACCATCGCCTGATCCTCGGCCAGCAATATTCTGATCATCCGGTCGTCTCTCCTTGGGTCATATGTAAGTTTAGCGGCAGCACGCCGCTTACAATAAAACGGTCATGGTGCTGAAGGATTTCCAGCCGGCCATGATGGCTCTCCATCCGTTCCCGCATCGATTGCAGCCCGAAGCCTTCCTTGAAATGGTCGATTGGAGTTCCAGGGTTCGCAATCTCAAAGCGGAATACCCTGCCCCCAGGCGCTTCAAAAGTGACCTCGGCCTCCCGGGATCTGCTGTGCTTCATGATATTCGTCAGGGCTTCCTGCACGGCGCGATATACCGCGATCGACTGCTCATTTGTTAACGGCGCGGACATCGCCCCATGCTTCACTGTAAAATGGATCTTGATCAGGCTCTCCGCCTCCAGCTTGCGGATCAGCCTCATGATTGCCGGTAATCCGCCAGGCTCACTCCGCTTCAGAGCCTTGACGGCGCTTCTCGTCTCCTCCAGACTCTCCCGCGCCAGCTCCTTCAGCTGCCGGGCCTGCAACTCTGTCTCGCCTTTGGCCTGCAAGCGAAACACTTCGAGCTGCATTAACAGCGCCGTCAGCTTGTGCCCGACCGAATCATGAATTTCCCGGCCAATCTGGGCGCGTTCTTCCTGCCGGGCCAGTTCCTCATCGGAAGCGACGCGCCGCTTCATTTTGCGGTACTCGCTTAGCAAGGCTTCGTTTCGCGCCTCCGCCTCCTCTCCCCGCTTCCAGCTTATGCGAAAGACAATCAGCCCCGCCGCAAGCATGACCGCATACAAAGCAAGATAGACGGGAGGCAAAGATGGATATTGTGCCGCTTCAGGAGCAATGGCGCTTAGCACAATTACAACGCCTGCGAACCAGGCATGTGCCTGCGGCAATCTGAAAACAGCCTTTCCTGCGAGCAGGGTGAACACTAGAATTGCGTAAGGATTAGCTGTGCCTGAAGACTCTGGCCATAACACGATACTCGCTGTAATTGATGCTGCGCTCAGATTGATCATCAGCAGGAGCGGTTTCGCCCGCAGAAGCGGAGAAATAAAATAAGCGGCAAAGAAAAAGGCGCTGCCCATCAATCTTGGAGCGAGCATCGCCGCGTTCGAAGATACATGCAGAAGGGCGCAAACCCAGGATGCGCCAAACAAAGTCAACCAAACCCAATATGTACGCATAAACTGCTCCTAATCCGAGTGATGATTATTTTAAGTTTAGCATACCGGCCTTCAAAAACAGAAGATGAAATATAAACGAAGCACAGCAAAAAAGGGCTTGCCATCAAGCCCTTTTCTGCCGCTGTCCCCTGCTCTTTCTATATTCGCTTCACTACCTGCTCTCGTACAATCTATAATTTTTCTCACGTGCCGCAGTAGGTTCGATACGGGCGCTGGGATGGCTCCGGCAGCTTACAATATTCCGCCTGCTCTTCCGTATGGGCAAAAGGATCCGCGAGCGCGCCGAGCAGCCGCTCCATCAGGCTGTAATCTCCGTCCTTCTCGGCGGCTTCAAGCGCCTCTTCCACCCGATGATTGCGCGGGATGACCGCAGGATTGCTGCTGCGCATAAGCTGCTGCGAAGCTTCCTGCGTTTCCTCCTGCCTCCCTAACCGTTCCCGCCACTGCTGAAGCCATGGCTCGAATGCCTCATCCTCAACCAAGGATATGTCCTGCCACCGCTCAAAGGTTAATGCAAGGAACGTATTCGTGTAGTCTGCGCGGTGTTTGTGCATCAGCTTAAGAAGCTCTTTTATGAGCGCTTCATCCTCCGGCTCCGCGTTAAACAGCCCGAGCTTTGCCCGCATCCCTGCCAGCCAGTAGCCGTGAAACTGTTCGGTGAATCCGGCAATGGCCTCTTCCGCCAGTTTAAGCGCCTGCTCCTCGTCTTCATGCAGCAGCGGGAGCAGGGCTTCCGCGAATCTCGCCAGGTTCCATGCGCCGATATAGGGCTGATTGCCATAGGCATAGCGGCCCTGACTGTCGATAGAGCTGAAGACGGTCGCCGGATCATATGCATCCATGAAGGCGCATGGCCCATAATCAATCGTCTCTCCGCTGATCGTCATGTTGTCGGTATTCATCACCCCGTGAATGAAACCGACCAGCTGCCACTTTGCGATCAGCTCAGCCTGGCGGCGAATAACCTGCCGAAGCAGGGCCAGATAGTGATTCCCGCCTGCCGCCGTATCCTCTTCCGCTTCGGGATAATGCCTCTTTAACGCATAATCGGCCAGCGCACGCAGCTCTTCGCCCTCTCCCCGCTGCGCGGCATATTGAAACGTGCCGACGCGCAAATGACTGGACGCGATACGGGTCAATATCGCCCCGGTCTGCTCCGACTCGCGCATGACGGTCTGTCCCGTCGTTACCACCGCGAGGCTGCGTGTCGTCGGGATGCCAAGCGCATGCATCGCTTCGCTGATAATATACTCGCGCAGCATGGGCCCAAGCACCGCGCGGCCGTCCCCGCCGCGGGAATATGGCGTCCGGCCCGATCCTTTCAGCTGAATATCCACCCGCTGCCCTTGCGGCGTGATCTGTTCGCCGATCAGCACGGCCCGGCCGTCGCCCAGCATCGTGAAATAACCGAATTGATGCCCGGCATAAGCCTGAGCGAGCGGCAAAGCTCCTTCGGGTATCACATTGCCCGCGAACACGGCCGCGCCTGCGCTGCCTTGCAGCGCTTGAGGATCCAATCCCAGGGATGCCGCAAGCGGCTCGTTAAACACGGCCAGTCCAGGTGCGCGCACGGGCAACGGTTTTTGCAAGGTGTAAAATATTTCAGGAAGCCGAGCGTAGCTGTTATCAAATTTCCATCCTGCTTCTGCAATTGTTGTTTTATTCTCTGTCATCGTATCTCCACTTTTCACGTTAGTTGTCGTATTCTAGCCGCTCCGGATAAGAAGGATTACCCGTTTAGTATGCTCTGTAAATCCTTGCTTCATTATTTATCTTACTCCAAGAGCATCCAAAAGAACACGATATTCCGCATCTTCTGTTGAAATCACTCGTCCTTCCTGAAGGTTCAGGATATACCAGACAGAAGAACGGAACCGGAACAAGGCTAAGTAAGAAATACCGCCAACTTTCATCTTGATGAGCCTAGTCCCGTTGTCCTCCTCGAATTGAGTTTCGTCATCCATAAAACGAGTTGTAGTGATACTAAGCCTTAAATCACTAAATTGCCGGGCTAAGCCTTTAGAAATATCCAACAAACCAAAGCTGTACATCATCATCATATAAATCAGGGTTCCCAATTGGGGGACTGAATAATGAAGCTCCAAACAACGAGCATGCCCTTCAAAGCGATTACTCCACGGCGTTAGAACATCAGCGGGCAAATAAATACGTAAGAATGTACCATCGAACCGAACGGTCGTATTGTTGCGAACACTTTCATCCTGCTCTAGTATCTTGACCTTGCAGCTCGACTTCACCCATTTGACTAAAGCTTCTTCCAGGTATAAATTTAGCATTTGAGTAAAAACTCTAATGTCCTCCATCGTACCTTCGCGAACCATTTGACCAGTTTCCAGGTTAAGAGCTCTTCTTGTAAATATCTTCGCATTATCCGGTATGCTTGGATGCGGAATCCCAAACAAATAATCTACACCGTTAATTGATTCCTTCATGAAGAAACGCTGCCAGTTTTTCAATGCAAGAATCGCCTTAGCCCCGGATTTTACCCCTAATCGGTTCAGCCACGGTGTAAATTTATATGCCCGGAACCATTTGGTGAAGTTGTAATCAATATAAGGATGCTCACCTTCTCCACTATAGCCCAATAGTGCATAAAGAACTCCATGCAAAAGCTCATTGCGGAAATTTCCAGCAACAAAATCCCGGATAGCGTCCCAATCATAGCGTCTCATCCTGATTACTATTTTAGTGTTTTCGAATCCATAATCTGGTGATACTTTGATGTAAGATACCACCGGTTGTTTCACCGTGGAATCCTCTACAAACCTCACGCAATGGATTCTGGATAGTAGCAGCAGCCTACTATGTTCATCAACCTGAGAAATATATTCCGTGATGTAATAAAGCCTGGAAAGTATACGGCGGTAGCATTCATCTTCATTATCTCTATCCATTTTTCCAATATAATTTGATCCTAAGTATACCCTTTGAAATCTGCCACGCTCTCTAGCAGAATATACTACCCAGTTCAAAACGTGATATGGATCCTCATGCAAGCCGTAAGTCTGCACAAACCCGTACCTTTTCTCTGCGATCAGCGTATCAATTCGCTGTTGTATTTTTAGAGGTAAACTGTGATAAGAAAATATAAATATTCCTCCTAGCTTAGTTCCCTTTCTGAGCGCCCGATCCGAACGGCTTCTTTATGACTTATGGCTACCATACCAACCTGACTGCTAATTGAAATTGAACTAAAAATCACACTGTATGAATACCACCAGCCATAAGGATCCCATTTGCGAACCAGACTACCTGTACTGTATTTTCGAAGCTCAGCAATTGACGTGTCGAAGAGCCATAATTCATCATGATCTTCATCTACAAGTAGTTCCTTTACCGCATAAGTACCTCCTGTAAATAGTACCTCTTCTTTAAAATCGCTCATTTTCCATTTACAAAGGATCACAGGTCTATTGGATATGTATTTAACTGCAATAATATGATCTTGAGAATCTACATGCAGGGCACAAGCCTTATAATTACCGCCCAAGTCTATTGAATAAATTGCATCTGGTTGAAATAACTTTACAACGACTAGTCTATTCTCTTTTGCTGCGTATACTAATCTGTCGCTTTGAGCCGAGAATGACAAGGTTTGTGTCATACCTACACGATCGCTAAGTCCAAGCCAAACGAAATCGTTGCTTGTAAAAATTAATGACTGGGATTGGATTTTCCAAATGTCCACTTCTTCGCCCAATAAAGCAACTGCAAATAATTGCTCATCTGGGCTAAAGGAAACGGCACCTATTTTTCGATCCTTATAGGTATGCTCAAATACTACATCTCCAGTGCTGAAATCTATAATATAGAATGTTCCATACTGTTCAGGTATCGGATAACCATTATCCCCTTGCGGGTCGTAGTTTTCAGCAGTAGGTACTACAACCATATATTTCTGGAATGGGCTGAACTGGACATAGGTATATTCCTTATAATAAGCATTGGGTTCTATGTCCTCCCAAAACAGACCCGGAAGATGGTATTCCGCATGAAGCTTAAACAGCTTCATATCGTAAATTTTCACAATACCCACACCTAAACCTAATGTTAAAAAGCATCCATCCGGACTAAATGCTAGTCTCATATGAGTAGCCTTTTCTTCTTCAAAGAGCAGAACATGATCTGTACAAACAAATATTTCTTCTCCACTTTCAGTCTTGAATATTTTTAGTAGTCCACCCATATACATTACGGCCGTTAAAGAACCATCGGGACTTAATGCAGTGTCGCCAATCCATCGCTGACCATGAGCTATTTCCTCAAACAAAGAATTGTTCGCTTTCATCGCTCCAGTCCCGGGATCTAGTAACTCCTCTACAGTGCAGCAAAGCTCCTGCCATTTGCTGTTCCAGAAAGGCTCTTTCGTCTCCAACCCGGAAGAAAGCTTTGCTTTTGCATCCACAAGGTTTCCATCTTTCACATTCGCAAGAGCCATATAATACGTCATCTTAAAGATGATCTCAGGCTTCAATCGCCCTGATTCTAATAAAGGACCAAAAGTTCGCATGACCTTTCCAGGGTCTACATATTGTTGAAACACAGCTAAGCTGCCTTCTACAAGCTGCAACAATAAAGAAGCAGTCTTGTCATATCCATAAGTATCGCAACCTCTAGTGTAAATGTTTTTGAATAACTCAAAATATTGGTTTTCCACTTTTTCAACTTGTTCTGAATAAAGAAGCGCTTCTATATACAGATAAAATGCCTTCATACGAGTAAGCCAACTTTGCTTTGATGTTAGTGACAGCCAGTCTTTTTTCGTATATTTTGCAAATAACCTTACGGTTTGAATAAACGATCCTCTTGCGTTATTTTTGGTAGCTCTGTTAATTTTCTGCTCTATAAATAACATATATTCTCCCCTTTAAAACTTATAATCTACAATGCCCTTTTGATTTGATAGTTAGATTCTTTGATCTGAATGATTCATTACTTGAGACAATGCATATTTAATTTCGGCTTCGCGTGAACTTATATCTAAATCCTGCTGTTGGTTAATTAGCGCTAATGGATTCACGTCAACATTCTTGCCCGCTTGAATGTTCATATCAGCAAAGAATTTAACAAAATCAACTGGATTGCTTGAATTAGATCTTAATAGGATCTTAATAGCATCTTTTGTAATCGTTCGATTAGCTCAAGTTCGGAGGGTTGTCCGAACACAATAGCATTGATCGTCCTGTCCTACTACATTATCGTCCAGCAATTACCAAACTGTTATATTATCGATCGAAATAAAACAAGCCCTTGCGGGCTTGCTTGTTAATTCTGCTCAGTCACTGAATTCAACAACTGCTCTCGCCGTATATGAGCAGCAAAGTACCGCTGAATCACATCCGCGCCCCGCTGGCTTCCCCCGCCATGATGCAGGATCGACTGCATGGAGCGTACGCTTTCGCGAATTGCTGAATCCGCGAGAATCTCCTCCGCCTTCGCGAGAAGCAGGTCTGGCGTAATCGTTTGTAATTCCAGCTTTCTGCCTAGGTCCAGCTCCTCGGCCCGGGCGGCTACAAGCGGTTGGTCGGAGCTTTGCGGCACCATCAGAAGGGGAACACCATACCACAGCGACTCCATGACCGAGTTCATTCCACCATGGGAGATAAACAGCTCAGCATGCTGCAACATTTTTAATTGAGGAACAAATGGATAGACGAGAAAATTATCAGGAACCTGCTGTGGCCGCGTCTGGGAGACCATAACTACTTTCCAGCGGCTGCCCGCAAAAGCTTCCATGCAAAGTTCATAAAATTGAGGATTATTAATAATACTGCCAAGCGAAATATAGATCGTGGGATGCCCGGCAATCTCTTCGAACGGAAAGTCCTGATCCGCCTCCCTGTCGACGATAGTCGGGCCGATAAATTCAAACCCTTCTCCTAAATACGCCGAGTCCGGCTGGAACTTCCTTGGAATCGGAGCGAGCATAAGCGGCTCCCGCTTCAGGAACATATTTGTGATGATTTCCGGGATATCTCCGTCAAACAACCGGGAAAAATAGTCGAATACCGGAGAGTCGGCCGTAACGGCAATCCCTGAGAAGAACAGCGCTCTCGGCAGTTCAAGCCGCTCCGCCACTGCGCGTCCCCACAGACACATCGGATCGCATACGACGCCGTCAGCCTGCTCCTGCTGCACCTGTTCCAGCAGCTCGGAAGCTAAAGCTACATGCCGGTTCAGATTATCTACATAAAAATCCGCATTTCGAAGTGAAGCCGCCAAAGGCTTCTTATCCAGTTCCTCCATGAAGAAGCCGAATTCCCGGCCAACGAGGCGAAGCTCGGCACCAATGCCCTCCAATTTTCCCGCAAACTCCTCTGTGGTGTAATACACGATCTGCTCCCCGCGGCGAACGAGCTCCTCCGCTACAGATAATGTAGGATTAATGTGGCCATGATACGGCAGCATGAAGAACAACAGTTTCATTCCTGATCCTTCTCCTCTCCAAATTAGCTTTTATCTTTATAAACCAATGGTATGCAGTAAAAGTTGTATTTTTCATGTTATTTTTCCTCATTTTGGTTTTTTCACAGTAAAAAACCCTCACAGCCTTATGAACAAGCTGCAAGGGTTGATGAGCTTTAAGCATTCGCTTTTCTATTTCTCAATAAGAGTGACAGCGGTACGGCAAAAATAAGAACGGCAGTTGCTGCAAGGAACGTATCGTTCGAGCCATAAAGAAAAGCGGCCTGTTTCAAGGCTTCGCCGACTTTCTCTCCGCTGAACTCCGCAAGATGAGCTCCCGTTCTGACCGCCAGAATCGAGCTGAATATGGCTATGGCGAGCGCCGCAACGGCTTGGCGCAGCCAGTTCGAGATCGATGTCGCCGAACCGACATGCTCTGCCGGAATATGGCTCATGGAAATATTCGTCACCGGAGAAGTTGCGAGGCCTACTCCGATGTAACGCAGAATCATCCAAATCATCACGTATCCGATGGAGGAGTGCATCGTGAGCCGGCTGAATTCCCAGGAAGCAATGCAGAGCAGTAGGACACCGGCCAGTACGAACCATACCGGGTCGAATTTACCATACAGCTTGCCCGTAGCCATCGTCACCAGAATCATAATGATCGCCCCCGGAAGCATGATTAGCCCGCTGGTGAAGGAGGAAGCTCCCTGGGCTTCCTCCAGGAATAATGGGATGAGAAACACGCTGGAATACAGTCCTACCGAAATAAGGCAATTCAATATCGTGCCCATTGCATATTTCGGATATTGAAATACGCGGATGTTCAGGAGCGGCTCCTTCGCGGTCAGCTCCCTCCAAATGAAGGCGGCAATGCCAGCAAGGCCTGCCAGCAATAAAGCGAGAGACGGTGCCGAGAACCATCCGAGATCGCTTCCTTTGGTAAAATACATCAGCAGGGAGACATTTCCAACCACCACGGTGACCAATCCCCAGGCATCCAAGGTTACGCCAGCCGAACCCTTGCGGTCAGGCAGGCAAAGCGCAGCGCTCAGAATAGCTATGATGCCTACAGGCACATTCGCATAAAACAAGGCCTCCCACCCCCAAGCACTGGTGATTAAACCACCCAAAGTTGGCCCAATGGCCGGAGCGACCATAACGGATACCGTCCAGAGGCTGATCGCCATCGACTGCTTTTCCTTCGATACGGATTGATAAATAATCGTCATCGTGGAAATTTGAATCATTCCTGCGCAGAGGCCTTGGATCACCCGGAATGCGATCAGCGATCCGATATTCCAAGAGAGGCCGCATAGCGTGGAAGAAATCGTCAAACCGATCAATGCTGCGAGGTACAGTTTTTTGTAGCCTGCCTTGGCCCCCAGAAAGCCAACCACAGGGGCAATCGTACCGATCGCCAGCATAAAACCCGTGACGATCCATTGCACGGAATTAATATTCGTATGCAAATCCTTCATGATTGAAGGAAGGGCAATATTCACGGTGCCCGAATTCACGAAGGCCAGAAAGTTCCCTAAAAATACGGCCAAAATAATAAAGGCAAATCCATCCTTCTGTGTTTTGCTCTGTCCCAACAATTACATCTCCTCACAATAATCATCCTCATTAATATAAATATAATCGCAAGTGATGTAAAATTATTGTTTTTAATGCTAACATAAGAATTACTAATGTAAGAGGAGCGCTACGACTATGAATTTTGAGCAAATGGAATACATCAAAGCTATTGTGCACGCCAAGTCCATTTCCGTTGCCGCAGAGCAGCTTCACGTGTCCCAGTCTGCCGTCAGCCAGTCGATTGCAGCGCTGGAGCAGGAGCTCGGCCTTCGTTTATTCCAGAGATCCAGGTTAGGCACTACCCCTACGGAGGAAGGACGAAGTATTATCAATAAAGCGTTGATCATCGTCGATACGATGCAGCGCATCAAGGAGGACGCCCAATCGATCACCTCCTCTTTTACCGGGGAGCTGAAGATCGCCGCCATCTCAAGCCTCATGACTTTTTTACCGCGGGTCCTGTCCAGGTTTAAGAAGGATTTTCCCCTGATGAAAGTGACGATCATTGAGATGGAGAGTAAGAAGATTATCCCCCGCATCAAACAGCACACGGTAGATATAGGTTATATCACGATCCCGAAATCGCAGGAACAGTCCTTGCCCGAACATATCCTCTTCAAAAAACTGGACTACGATGCGCATATTAAAGTGATCGTCCCCCAGGACTCGCCATTTGCGTTCCAGAGCTCGCTCAGGCTTCAAGATTTGGCGGATTACCCGATTGTGATGTATGCGAGCCAATTTTGGGAGAACTTCAGTCATTCTTATGCAGAAAAATACGGTCCCTTAAACATTCTATTCTACAGCTCCAATTCAGAAGTCATTAAGAAGACGGTTGCCGAGGGGCTTGCTATCAGCTTGTTATCCGGCTACAGCTTAAATGATGATCCCTACGTGGAGAGCGGCCGCATCATCCCTGTGCATTTGAGCGACAATCAAGTCGTCTCCGACCTCTATTTCGGCTGCCTGATATCCGAGCAGAATCCCCGTTATGCCGTCATTCAAAGACTGCTGGATGATTATACGCTCCTCAAATAACCCTGCAAGATCCGTGCAGGAAATGTCGGGAAAGCCATCTCCCATAACTGCTAAAGTAGTGATCAAGGAGGTCATCATATGGATTTGCTTAAAAGCATGAATGACGCAATGAAGTACATCGAAGAGCATCTGGCCGAAGATATCGACTTTAAAGAAGTCGCAAAGCGAGCAGCCTGCTCGGAATATCATTTCAAGCGAATGTTCTCCTTCCTTGCAGGCGTTCCGTTGTCGGAATACATTCGCCGCAGAAGGCTCACTTCCGCAGCATTCGAGCTTCGAGACGGCGAGGCAAAGGTGATCGATGTGGCGTTGAAATACGGGTACAGCTCACCGGATGCTTTTACACGCGCTTTTCAGAGCCTGCATGGCATCACGCCGTCTGAAGCAAGGCTGAACGGCCATGCTCTCAAAGCTTATCCGCGCATGACCTTCCAACTAACCATTCAAGGAGGAAGCGAAATGAACTACCGTATAGTAGACAAAGAGGCTTTTAGCATTGTTGGCCTGATGAAACGCGTCCCGATCGTATTCCAAGGTGTCAATCCGGAAATTGCGTCCATGTGGGAAAGCCTGGATGCAGGATTGATCGGGCAGCTGAAAGCCCTGTCCAACATAGAGCCAGGGGGGCTGATCAGCGCATCTGTGAACTTCTCGGAGGGAAGGATGGAGGAAAGAGGAGAACTGGATCATTACATCGGCGTGGCTACAACCCAGGCATGTCCGGATCATCTGGCACAGCTAGTAGTCCCGGCCTCGACATGGGCGGTGTTCGAAGCGGTCGGGCCGTTTCCAGATACGCTTCAGCAGGTGTGGGGCCGCATATATTCGGAGTGGTTCCCCTCTTCAAGCTATGAGCTCGCCCCAGGTCCGGAAATATTATGGAACGAGAGTAAAGACGTTTCATCGCAGGCGTACAGAAGCGAAATATGGATTCCTGTTCTGAAAAAGCAGATGCCTAAATAATTGTGTCCATGAAACTACGGCCCCCCTTCCCTATTATGTGCAAAGAACCGACTCGAAAATTTCCAAGCAGTTCGTTAGCTGCTCGACTCTCGTCAGGGCTCGTTTTTACCCTTACAATAACACGAGCCACATGGTGAACGGAAATATATATGTTTGGATCACTAAGCTTCTAAGTTCCCATTTCTAGTAGTTCAACTTATCTAAATGGATTTATAGTATTTAGATTCTGCGGCAATGATAGGAACGTAGATTTAAATGGATTTCATGTTGTTAGAAGAATGAGGATGAACCATATTAGGCTGGATTCTTGATTTTAGGTGCATAGGATCCATCTAATCCCTCAAAAGTATGCGTTTGAGCATAGTTAGATACATGAATTCCATTTAGTGTACGGCAGGTTAGTGTAGGGACAGCTTAGTACCCCATAGCTTCGTGGCCGATAGCTTAGTATCCGACAGGTTAATGCAGCACAGCTTAGTGCCCGATTGCTTAGTGTACGACAGCTTTGTGCCCGACAGTTTGGTGTACGACAGCTCATATTAGTAGGAAGAGCTAATGAAATGAATGGACGCAGGCAAGGGAGGCAATGGATTCAGCCAAAATGGAAAGCGTTTAGAAAAAAAGGGGCTATCCCGCAAGTCATCTTGATAACTTGTGGGGCAGCCCCTTGTTCAATACATCCACACTTCGAAAATCTTATCTCCTAACATCTTGGCACTTAAGCGATATACCCTTTATCCTTCAAAGCCTCATAGGCCGCGCTCTCTTGCTCTTCTTTGATTTGGTACTCCAGGGTTCCTTCGACGATTTTGGCGCAGCGTCCGCCAAAAGGCTTCAGGGACTCTTTGATTTCCTTCAAATCGGCCGTTTCCCGCAATGGATAACTAACTTTCATGCGTAATCCACCTCCTATAGTAGGGATAACAAAATAAGAGGGGCTGCGCTATGAGATGGATCACATGGCATTACTTTAAGTTGTTGATCGGAAACGGCTCAAGCGGATCTGCCGGGGTATACTGCAATATTTGCGAGTAAAAATACAGCTCCGCCTCCAAGGACTTTTTAATGTTTGCCGCTATGCGAAAGCCATGCTGCTCATGAGGATAATAGAAGGCGGCCACGGGAACTCCGCGTTGAGTCAGAGACGACACGATCCCTTCTGTTTGCTCCGGCGGGACGATGGGATCCTCGAGGCCTTGAAAAAAGATGGCCGGATTCGTAATTCGTTCGGCATGAAAAGCCGGCGATCGTTCCCGGTACAGCTCCGCCTGTTCGGGATATTTCCCGATCAGCCTAAACGGATACTTGGCTTCCAGCTTATCGCTGTTCACCACGATCTTCTCTAAATCGGAGACGCCATAGTAGCTGGCTCCCGCCCGGCAAATTGTCGAGAAAGCCAGCAAGCACAGCGTCGTAAACCCGCCTGCACTGCCGCCGCGGGCCAAAATCCGCTCGCCGTCGATCTCTCCTCTCTCCTCCAGATACTTCGCCGCGCTGATGCAATCCTCTTTATCATAAATGCCCCAATTCCCATATAAGGACAGCCGATACTCTCGCCCGTACCCCGTGCTCCCCCGATAATTTACATCGACGACGGCGAAGCCGCGGCTCGTGAAATATTGAATCTCCAGGTCAAGCGCGGTGGAGGCTGCCGACGTAGGCCCTCCATGACTCTTAATAATAAGCGGGGGCTTCTCTTGCACTGGGATGCCAAAATCCAAATTATGCGGCGGATAGTAGAAGGCATATGCCTGCCCGTTCCCGCTCGTCACAAAGGTGATCGGTTCGGGCTTCGAGACATAAGGAAGAAACTTCTCATAGTTCGTCAAAGATGATTTAATTACCGTCTCCTGCATTGTCTCCAGCGAGAGCTTGACGACGGATAAGGGCGTATCATGAGCGCCTCCCAGAAAAGCAACGAAATTCGTCCCTGCGCGCAAATGGCTGATTTCCGTGTATCGCGACGGAATATCCGTGAGCTTATTGCTGTGCACGTCAATAACGGCAAGCCTCCAGGCCCCCTGTTCTACATACGAGCAGACAACCCGGCCATCCGGGATGAAATCGTACTGAGCCATGCGCAAGGTCCATTGAGGCGCGCCGAAGTCTGCTGCTTTCTGGTAAACAACGGACGTCTTATCGCCGTCCCAGCGGTAAAGATTCCACCAATTCGTACGATCCGAGATGAAGAACAGCTCCCCCTGTGGTGACCATTCAGGCTGAAAAATCGCTTCCTCGGTACCGCCCGCAATTTGTTTCGGATTGCATAGCATACCTTCGTCATTTACATCTGCCACCCAGAGCTCGCTGCCATCCCACGGCATGCTCGGATAATTCCAGGTGAGCCAGCATAAGCGTTTGCCATCGGGCGATAAGCGCGGGGCCGCGTAGAAATCGTTGCCGTAAGCCAGCATTTCTTGCTGGCCGCTAACCGGGTCGATCGATACGAGCGACTGCATGCCTTGGCCATGAAGGGTCAGCTGCCCGTCCTCCCGGACGCTGATCAGGCGGCCCCGCTGCGAATCGTAGACGCCGTCGGCATAACAGACAGACAGTGTATCCGTCAGCGGTTCAGGCGCGCTTCCCTCCTTCTGGCGGAACAGCCGCTGATCATGATGTCTAGCATAGGGCGACTCTTCTGAGCTGGCTACAAAGTTAGAGAAATAGACCGTCCCGCCCGAGAGCGTAAAAGATCCGCCCCCGTACGAGTTAACCAGCGTTCGGGCGCTGTACCCCGGCGGAGTAACGTCGGACATCTCTCCGTCCTCATCAGCTCTGACGATGACATACCGCCCCTGCTCCGTCGGTCTGGATTCGACCCAATAGATGATATCTTGATCGACAAGAATCTCTTGGAAGGAAATTCTGCTCTGGGCGATATCCTGTGCCGTGATCGGCGATTTCCAGCTGCCGCAAGGCGACAATGCAGGCTTTGCCATGACTTAAAACACCTCCCTCAATAATCTGAATCTACGGATTGACTTTAATATTCTCTATCGCTTTAAACACTGTCTCGCGCAATGCTTCAATTAAAACAGGAATGAAATTGCCTTCCGAAGTGTCGGTCAGAAATGGGCTCATCGTCGTAGACAGAAGGAAATTGACCGGTTCGCTGTCCCCGCCGCTTAAACCTAGCCGCTGCTTATAAGCATCTACGAAGCCATGACCGTATGTGCCCGGATCAAACGCCGACTGCGTAATGAACATTGGCGTAGCGCCGACTTCATGTCGGTCCGGGGACAAGCTGAGCATTTTAAAGATTTCAAGGTTCAGCCGGTTCATGAGAGCAACATCGGTATTCAGGCCTTCTGCCGTCTTCAGATTGAAGGTATACGGTACGATAGACTGGTCGGAGCCGAGCTGGCGGAACAGCTCCATCGTTTGCTTGTTATTGATAATTTCGTCATTCGTTTTATCGACGATGAATTCCTTGATGTAGGCCAGCTGTTCCTTGATTTCCTCCGCCGTTCCTCCCTCCCGCTCTGCAGGAATCCGGTGAAACGGAACGACGATAAAAGGATCATCTTCTCGTGTCATCGTCAAAATGGCGGCATATAAGCGCTTGCTGTTAAACAGGGTTTTGCCGAGCAGCTTGCCATACCCGCTCTGATCGGTACGAATGACCCGGTGACTGAGGTACACGCCAGCGGCTGCTGCACCCGGCTTCGACCCTTCAATCCCGTAAATGCCAACCGTCGGATCAATGCCCCCGTGATAAACTACCGGAGCCTGGAAGCTGACGATATCGCGCATCGATGAATTGCGGTAACATAAGCCGCCAGCCGGATAAGGAATATATCCCGCCTTATGCGGGTCAATCGTAATTGAATCCGCGTCTTTTAATGCTTCATACTGCGCGGTGACGTATTCGTTCATTGTCATGGCTGGCGTATAAGGGCGTTTACCGGCCATCAGCAGGGTTTTATGAGTATCTTCCCTTAGAATAGATGCGAAGTAGCCGCCCCAAGCGGCATCCGCGTGGATGACAAATTCCAGACCCCGCTCGCGGTATTCCTCGCGCAATTGGATCACATCCGCAATCGGGTCAACAGCACTTTCTTCGGTACTGCCTATGACGCAGACGGTCATCAGAACCGGCTGCCTGATCGCCAGGCATTGATCCAGCCGTTGGCGCAGCTCACTGATTTCCATGCGGGCATCCATATTAACGGGCACAGGAATAATGCTGCTGGCTCCCATGCCAAGCACTGCCGCAGATTTCGGCCAGGAATAGTGCATCGTCGATGTCACGAGGATGGCCGCTGGCTGCATCACATCGAATAAATACTTGCGGGAGAACTCTTCGAAACCCAGCGTTTGCAGCGTATATTTGCTCAGTGCCTGGTTAACAGTCTCGGCCTCATCCTTGCCTGTGGTTTGGCTTAATAATTCTGCGATTCGGCCCGGGATCGCGAGTACGTCGTCCACTTTCAAATTCAATAACGTCCATGCATCCAGCTCCGTCAGCACTCCGTGTTGGCCGTTCAGCAAGGGAATGGATATTTGGCGCGCCGCTGCCAAATCCGCCTCGTTCTTCAGCGCCTCGGCAGCGGAAACGGCGTAATACTTCAAATTTCTCGCCGCCCACATCGCTTCCAAGTTAGCGACCGAGCCGTCACAGGTGATATGGCCCCATGGCCGGATCGCCCCCTGCTCGATTTCTTCATCGCTGGGAATGGTGTACCCCAGCATTTCGCACAGGTCGTCCCCCGTAACCATTTCCAGCACCGTAGTCACGGGCGAGGATTCCGCGGCGACATTATTCTGGTTATACAGCATGGCCGCGAAATACCCGAGCAGCCCCGGCATCGTCAAGTCCCAGTTCATATGAGCCTGATAGCGGTAGCTATAGAAAGGGACCGATCCGCTCAGCTGCTCCAGCAGCTTGCTGTAGTTCTCGGTCAGTACGTCTACGCTGTTCTTGAATGAAGGCGATTGTTTGATTTCGTCTGTAATATATATAGGATCGTCTGGAAAATACTCGCGGCGGTCGCTGCTAATCTGCTTCACAGCCTGCTGGATCAAGCCGCTGAACAATTCCTCATTTTCGGCCTTTGGTCCGATAAACCAGCTTTCTAGCGAGGAACTGCCAGGTCCCTCCAAATCCAATCTTTCCTGCTCGTCCTGCGCTTCCAAGTGCTGCTCCAAACGCTCTGCAAAGAGCTTTGCGGCGAGCTTTGCCTTTTTGCCCATCTTGCTTCACTCCATTCTCTTCATTATTTACATACCGTGATTGATCTCTTCGTCGTCAAACCAGATGCTCTTGCCCATGCGGATCGAATACAGCGGAGTCTGCCCTTGGAATTGCACCTGATATTCCGGTGCAGTCAAAGGGTTTTCTGCAAAGGGGGTGTTACCAAGAAGGTGAGGGAAATTAATCAGGCTGCCGATTTCCAGTAGCTCAGGATGAAGCCAGTCCGGTGCCTCGGCAAGCTCCAAAATATGATGAAAGTCAGGAGCGATCGAAAGATAATGGGAAATGTAGGCATTCTTGCCTTGTCCAAATAGAATATAGGTCAGGCTCTGGGGGTAATCCATATTTTCGGCAAAATGCCGGAAATGAACGACTCTTTCAATCGTGACGGTAACATTATGAATGAGAGGAATGTCCTTGGCCGGATCTTGCGGCACACCGCAGAACACATCGGCGGCAAAAGAAGTGATGTGGCCCAGCTCAATTTGCGGCAGCGTAAATAAATTCGTCTGCACGTTTCCAAGGATAAATGCTTTGTCAGGGTTTTGACGGCTAGCTTCAATGTAGGTATTCATAGCATCGGGAGGAAGACTTGCTTTGAGGATCACTTGATATCTGTGGTTTTCCATATGAAACATAGGCAAATGGTCGAGAAAGAGCCCCTCTGTTCCCATCATGACGAACCCATGAAGATCTGGAATATTCTCGGGTGACTGCTCATGGTCGTGTGTACCGTGGATTGCAGTCCGGTAGAACATTACATGAATTACCTCCTTCAAATATGAAGATATATTGTAATTTAATACCATAGTATCTATTGTAATCCATCCGACCTATTATGCCTACTATTTTTTCCAATGGATTAATGCCGCATAGCAAAAAGCCCTCCAGACCCGTATCCTTGGTCGGAAGGCCTTACGATTCTAAGTGAAGTATTCCAGCTTCGCCTTAGGAAAAAACTTCTCCATGTAGCCCTGAAGATGAGTTTTCAAATCCTCTTCCTCTTCTTTAGGATAAATATACTTGCCAATGCCGTATTTGCCCCACTTGTATCTTCGTTTTTCTTCGTCCAGTTCGAGCTTGGTCATCGGGTAATTTTTCTCAATCACCCGCTTCGCCGGCTTGGTAAACCGATGCTGAATGAATTCGAAGGTAATATCCTCCCTTGCATCCTCCGGCAATTCGGCATCCAGACGTTCAAACATATGGTAGTAGCCTTTCTCCCAGCCTTCATGCAAATAGATTGGAGCTACGATAAAGCCAAGCGGATATCCGGCTCTTGCCACTTTGCCTGCCGCCTCGATTCTTTGCGCCAGCGGCGATGTTCCAGGTTCAAAATTGTTGATGACATAGTCGGCGTTCACACTGAAGCGAAAGCGCGTTTTGCCGTTATGCTTCGCATCAAGCAGGTGATCCACATGATGGAACTTCGTCACGAACCTCAGCTTCCCGTATTCGGATTGGCCGAAGTGCTCGATAGCCCGCTTGAGTGTATGCGTCAGATGATCGATGCCGACGATGTCGGAAGTGCAGGAGGCTTCGAACCGGGTCGGCTCCGGTGCACGTTCTGCCATGTATTTGTCCGCAGCCTCCAAAATCTCTTCCACATTGACATAGGTGCGGATGTAGGGCTTGCTGCCCATCGTTGTCTGCAAATAACAGTAATGGCAATGCCCCATACAGCCTGTAGCAAAAGGGATTGCGTATTCTGCCGAAGGCTTGGACGTGTCGAACTTCAGCGTTTTGCGGATACCGACAACTAGCGTAGACTTCGCCACCCGATACCTTTGAAAGTCATTGTCTCCCGGCAGGTTCCTGACCTGATTATGGGAAGTCGTATAGCGGATTTCGACGTCCATGTTGGCGAATTTGTCATACAGCTCTTTACCGAGCGGATATTCCAGGGCGTCGGGCTCGAAATAGACGAGCTTCGGCGTAAACGGCTTGATCATTCGAAGCTCCCTTCCGAAGCAGTCCCGAAATAATACCGATAAGCCTGCTCCGCTTCCTCTTCCGTAGCATATACGGCCATTTCCTGAGTTAAAGGATAGTAGGTTTCATACAGGAACATCGCCAGCTCCTGCGGATTATCCGGGTTATTGACGACCGCGGCCTGCTGGATATGGGTTACATCCTGTGTATGCGGGTTGCGATAGAAAACATAGACGATATCTCCGGGCTTATAGGCTTCAGACTGATGGTTGGTTTCCATGCCATCCCCTTCTTTTCTATAGAGTAATCAGAACTAATCCGAGTCGTTGTTAAAATATTCCCGTGAGTTCTGAATTTTATGTACCGGGCAACACGGCCAGCAAAAAAAGAAGGCGCCCATGTCTCCTTGACCTGGACACCTTCTTGAAGAAGGATATAACTTTCTAAATCGGCTCTGTGCTTATCTTCATGCGACTCACTGAGGAGGCGTGTTACCAAGCAGCTTCCATGGACCATGTTGTCCCGTAGTCCCTGGCTCTTGGCCTTGCGTCCACCACAGCGCTTCCCAGAATTGTCCGTTATGGAATACAACATCACCCGTATTGTAGATGCGGATCGTATTCCAGACCAGATATTCGCCGAAACGGTTCGGATCGCCAGGGAATCCTGGCTGTGGAGTCGTCGGCGCGTTTGGATTAATGCTCAAATTGACGTCCATCACTTGATAGAAGGCATTTGGCGTATCCGCGATATCCCAAACAGCGACGATTACGTAATAGCCTTCGCGGTCGTTCGGAATGAAGCAGTCATTATAGACGTCGTCCGGCGGGATGGCTCCATCATCAATGTATCTGCAGAACAGCTCCAGATCCGAGCGCTTCAGCGGCTGATTCGGATCCCAGCCTTTCTTGGTAATATAATAATCCCAAGTGTTCGTGCTGTGGTTCGCAACGATTTTCCAGTGGAATGTATGCTCCCCGCCCTTCATATTCACTTTCTTCCAACGCGTGGATGATTGCTCATCAAGCTCCAGAAAAATTCCTGCGCTGGCAATCTTGCCGTCAGGTACGCCGAATTCAGGGAAATCCCCTCGTCCCTCGATACTGAATGGCTCATAAATAATTCTTCCACAGTTCACGTTCTCTCCCTTCGCGCACAAATCGGCGCGACTGTCGACTACATGCCCGTGCGCGGAAGCGCTATCAGCAAACAGCGTGGAACAGGCCAGCATGACGAGCATCGTCCCCGCGGCGACCAGGAACATTTTAATTTTCGAATATTTACGGTCTATCATAACTTCAGCTGTCATTTCATCTTCCTCCTTTTAATTTGAATAGGATAGGATTGCATCATACCAACACTCTTAAGCTACTATTTTCCTAGACCACCTCTTTCCAAGCATCATTTGCTGGTTCCCACGCTTGACAAGAAACGGCGTTCCTCCTTTCTTCAAGCTTTTATTATCAAGTCCTGAAGAGAGTTGTCGAATTCCTTGAGGTCGCGGTTCAGGAATTGATGACAGAGATTAGATAATAAAGCGCAGAATACTAGTGCGATCGTTGAAGATGATAAATAGCGAGGAATGATTTGACAAATGGAATATTATGGTTTTATTTAATTCATATTAATTTAAAATACTATATTTGTCAATTTTATGACAAAAATAGAAATACAAAATCTAATTTCATATAAAAAAAGCACCTTACGGTGCTTGATATTAAGAAATATAGGGATTGCGGACATATTCCCTGCTAAAGCTGCCGAGGTTGCCGAAATAAATCGAGATGAGCTTAGCCGGATCGGTGGCTAATTCCCCGCCTTTCAACTGGCCGCCGTCGTCCTTGTCGTCCCAGGCCCAGGGAGCATTAGCGCCTCCTCTGCCGTTATTGCCGTTGAACGCCCCCCAGCTGGAGAAAGTTTTCGGATCAAACCTGTGGTCCCACATCCCGTTAGGCGCAAAGATATCTACGAGCTTATATTTTACATCGCGGTCATTGCCTCCCTTTGGCACGCCGGCAACATCTCTGCTCGGATAATAATAGATTACGTCGGTATTCGCATAGCTGGTTCCGTCCCATGCCTTGATGCCGTGGCCTTTAGCTTCCTGGAACGTTACCGGATGATTCATTCCGTCATAGCTGAGGTAGCGTACTGTTCCATCAATCGTCTCCTGGCCGTTCGTGTACGTGCTGTCGCTGGGTTTGAATGAGTAGAAATCCTTATGGAATACCGTTACCATTGCCTCCAGCCGGCCATATTCCGTGCCATCCTTGCGAACAACCGTCAGAACTCCCTCCAAATCATTCTCATGCTCATCGAGGCCGAAGAAGGGAAAATCCGTCCAATCGCGAGGATGAAAAAAGGCATATAAAATGAACCAGTGCGTCGTGGTTTCCACGATCGAATAATACGCTGTGCCTTTGAGACGTCCGGGATCAACGGATTGATTCTCCCAATTGTTCGAAGTGTCCCAATCCCCATCAAAATCGATGGCCGTTAAATAATCTGCATCATAATCGCTGCTGTCCGTATCTTGAATGTGTACGGGTGCCCAGCGGTAAGCCAGATCCAAATCGCTCGCCGCTGAAGCGCTCCCGGCTGGAATTGCCGTGTTCGCGAGCAGGAGCGCAAACATCAAGACAACGGACAATACCGCCCTGCCCCGCTTTCCCCGTCCAAGCTTCTCCTTATCCGTCCGAGTGTATGAATGATCATGATGAACCTGGCTCATTTTGTTCATGTTCTGTCCTCCTATCTTTTATCTTAATTTCACACTAAGAATACTAAACCATTTATGTAAATTAATAACTTTTATCTGATTTACTCTGATGGCTGTTTCCGTAATAATTTCTGTCGATGATCCCTGACTCTGTAAACTAGTAAAAGAAAGCTGGATATGCTTATGCTTATGCTTAGGCTTAGGCTTATGCTTAGGCACCAACTCGGGATTAACCGGAATGCCGGCTCAAAACCGAAATCAGTGCTTGACCAGAGGGCAGAGACGAGTGCGTGCGTAAAAGCTGGAGATAAATCTAATGGTTGTGAGCGACGTTATTTGGGTTGACATTAGGGTTTGCAAAATGTAACGGTTGTCAGCGAACCTATTTCCCGTTTTATCGTACGCTGAGGGGCTGTCTCGATCGAATAAGCGCGCATACAACCGTTAGAAAAGTAACCTCCATTTTTAGGGCCGATTAAACGCTATGACAACCGTTAGCGTAGCGTTGCTCCAAATAGATCGCCGTTCGAGGCTAACCCTTTGGTCATTCACCGAGTTCTAGGTTGGGCCGGAACTCCTCCAATATATCTCTTGTTATTCGCAAGCTGATGTTTTATATTGACATAATAGTAGGTCAAAAACAAAAGAGGTGAACGGCGGGATGACTCCACGCACGAAGGAACAAAATGAAGAGATCCGGCTGCGGCGTCTAGTGCAAATCCGTAAAGCTGCTGCCGATGTGTTTCTGTGTAAAGGGCCTTTACTGGAAATCCGCGATGTGGCCGCACAGGCGGGACTCGGCTATGGTACGGTATACCATTATTACAGCAATAAGGGCGATCTGCTCCACGATCTGCTATTGGACGCGTTGGAGCGGGCCGGGAGATGGCTAGAAGCGCCACTGAAGGATCCGGCAGAAGGCCCCGTTGGAGGAAGCGATAAGGCCCTGCTGAAGATACCGTCGGAGGATCCGCTAGAGGCTCCGTCTGAGCCACCGATGGAGGCCCTGCTGAAGAACTCGTTGGGGGGCCCTCTAAAGGCCCCGCTGGAGGCCCAACTGGAGAACCCGCCGCTTGAGGCCCCGCTAGCGGGCCAACTTAAGACCCCGCGCGCTTCAGTTTCGGGAAAGGCGCCGGCGGACGGGCATTTCGGCTTGGCTGCTGCCGCGGATACCGGGAACTCGGCTGCCGCGGGTTCCCGAAGCGGAGACCGCGAAACGGACGCTGCCGCAGAGCTTAGCCCCGTCGCCACCGCCGTTGTGCGGCTGCTGCAGCTTTGGGCCGAGGACCACGCCCTGTACCTGCTGTATAAGCTGGCCGGCGAGGGCTTTGCCTCGCTGCCTGAAGCGCGCTCGGCCCCGCTCTCGGCCGCCTTTCGCCGGGAGGTGCTCGCGCCGCTGGCGGCGCTGCTGAAAAGCGGGCGTGCGGCGGACAGGGCTGCCGCTTCGCCCGGAAACGCAGCTGAGCCGCCGTATCGGCTTGAGCGCGCGGAAATGCTGCTGGCCGCCTTGGTCGGCTGCGCCTCGCTTTCGCTTCGCCGCGGGAAGCTTCACGAGGAGGCCAGAGATATCGCCCAGTTTTTAAAATTATAATATTGATAAGGAGCGAGCAAACAGAAGATGATCATTTTAAAATCACCCAGAGAAATCGAAGAGATGAAGCCGGCGGGCCAAATCGTTGCAGACTGCCACCGCGAGGTGGCCAAGCTGATCGAGCCTGGGATCACCACCCGGGAAATCAATGACTTTGTGGCCAGACACATCACCAAGCTGGGCGGCAAGCAGTTTACGAAAGGCTACAACGGTTTCCCTGCCGAAACCTGCACTTCGGTCAACGATGTGGTGGCCCACGGCATTCCTTCGAACCGGGCGCTTATGGACGGAGACTTGCTGAAGCTCGACATCGTTGTGGAATACGGCGGATGGTTCGGCGATTCGTGCTGGAGCTATGCGGTAGGCAATATCCCGCCGGAGGCGCAAAAATTAATGAAGGTGACAAAGGAATGCTTGGATCTGGGGATCGCCCGGGCGCTCCCCGGAGGTCGGCTCGGCGACATAACATCAGCGATTCAACAGCATGCGGAAGCGAACGGGTTCTCGGTCGTGCGTGATCTGCTGGCGCACGGGATCGGGCGGAGCCTGCATGAGGAGCCGAACTACGAGCATATCGGCGTAGCCGGCAAAGGCATTCGGTTAAAGGAAGGCATGGTGTTTACGATTGAACCGATGCTCAACGAAGGGACATTTCGTATTACGATCGACGACGACCAGTGGACAGCGAGAACGGCCGACGGCAAGCTGACTGCGCAATATGAGCATACGATCGCAGTCACGCCGGACGGACCGCTGATTTTAACAGCCCAGTAAGCATCCAGGCGCACGGACCGGAACGCGTCTAACTTTACCAATTTACGAATAACCGCCTTCCCGGGAAAATGGGCCAGAAGTAAAACACTTCCTTCATAGCCGTTGTCCGCCATAAAGGAAGTGCACCTTTTCTTACCTAACTTGTGTATCAAACCGGTTCAGGAGGAGCCTTGTCCGCTACAACCGCAAGGACGATACCATGCTCCAGCAGCGCCTTTAATGCACAGAGCACCATTGTAAATCCGCCCATCGCGTCAAGGGCATCCTGTACAGCTTGATCCCCATCACCCTTAAATCCGGAGTTCGTAACACTAAGATAGGTTTCGCTATCGCTGAACGGTGTAAAGACCATTTCCACGGTTTGAATATCGGGCGGCGACCAATTTAGCAAAATACGGCGGTTTGCTTCGATTTCCAGCACATCCACATCTGTCCCGACACCGTACATCTCCCATTCCCAGCGGATGCGCTTGCCGGCCTCCAGCCTTCCGCTGCTCTTCGTAAACCAGAATTTTGTAGTGATTGAAGGGTCCGCTATGGCCTCAAATACCTCTTCTACCGGACGACGAATCAACATTCCCGTTCGAACAACAGGCGCCTCTTTCATATGCATTTTCATACTCCTCCCTTCGGCATTATAGCTTGTATCCAGCCTCCCCGATTCCCTGGCCTGCCATACACTGCAACCCAGCCAGTTCGGCAGTTAAGCCCAAAATTCCCGCAGCGCCTCCTCCAGTTCGCTTTGTTCATCCGCCTCTACCCAGCTGCCGGGAATAAGGAGATAGCGGCAGGCGCTGCTCTGCAAATAGCTATAGATGATTTGTACGGCATCGATATCTTCCCGGGTTATCTCGGCAGCATCGGGTTCCGTATCTTTCGTGAAATAGCTCAGAATCAAGGCTTTGGCTCTCTGTTGCAGCGATTCGATATCCGCTCTAGCAGCCACAGAGCACCGCTCACTGTGCAGCACAACGTTCCCCTTAATTAGAAATAGCTTTATCGTATCTTTGTCTAAATGCTCGTAGATAACGATGCTGTGATTCTCAGCCGCGAACTCGATCACCTGCCTTTTGCTTAAGAGCAAATTCACCGCCTCCATGCCGTCCCTGTACTTTGCAGCCTGCTCAAAATCGAAACGTTCGGCGGCCTCTACCATTTTGTGCTCCATTTCATCATATAAACTTCGATCATTCCCTTGAAGCAGGCCAATGAATCGATCCATGACTTCATCGAATCGCCGGGCATTTGCGCCGCCAAGGCATTTGCCAAGACAGAGGCCAAGCGAATAGTTCAAGCATGGAGTATTTGCCGATGCAGCTGCAGGCCTATAATTGCAGGCGATTTTACAGCATTCCTCAATCCTTGCCACGGCATGTTCAAGGCTTTTTCTGCTGGCTGTATAAGGGCCAAAAAAACGAGACCGGTCTTGACCGCCATCATCCAGCGTATCTGTAATTTCCAGCCAGCGCCAATCGCGCTTTTGCCGTAATACGATGTAACTGTAACCTAGCGGATTTTTCATCTTCCGATTATACATTGGCTTTATGTCCTGAATGAGCCTGCATTCCAGCATAAACGCTTCAAACTCCGTATCGGTAACGATGTGCTCCAGGTCTTTGACATGGTGAACCAGTTTTTTCACTTTGGGGGAGTGCGATTTATTGTTGTAAAAATATGATTGAACTCTTTTCTTCAGACTTTTGGATTTGCCAACGTAAATGACCGTTCCCCGCGAATCTCTCATGAGATATACGCCCGGCGACAGCGGTAGCTCCTGTATTATTGTTTTCATTTGAGTGCATGATCCTCTCAACGAATCTATCAAATATGGCGAATTCCGCTCAACTTAAAGATACCATACGCACACCAAGAAGCACCACATTCACCGCCGGATCGGAGCTTGACGAACGTGATGCTTTTATATAAAAAAGCTATAACCTGGATTAACCCCTTTCCGAATAGGGCTGATTGGCTATCATTGCCCCGTAGCCGACTGGCGGCCCCAAAATCACGGATTCCCGAATGGGCGCAACGGCTCGTGCATAATCCTCTGCACGAATGCCATACGCACGCTGCGCCACCTCTGCCGGCAGGAAACGCAGAAAATCCGAGCCATACACAATATCCGGCGTAGGCTGATCGAAAATCGTAAGCAGGTGGGCATGATCGCTTTCCGCGATAATCCAGTGAAACCAGCCTTTGGGTAACATACAGACTTGCCCGGGCTTTAAATGGTAGGAAATCAATCTTTGCGTAAATGGATCAAACACGGAGGTAATTACCTCTCCATGGATAACATATACCAGTTCGTTGACATTTGTATGCCAATGCGGCTGGATAATGATGCCTTTCGTTAAATGTACATTGAAAAATCCGGTTTTTATCGCAGGAAGCTGTTCCCCGAATACTTGGGTAATATAATTATGCGGATCGCGCTGATAGTTTAGCACTTGATTGGAATCCGCCGCCAGGCGCAAATTCGGATCTTGCAGAACGGGATCGATCATCATAGCATCCTCCTTGAATGGGTAAACGTCTATTCAACATATGCCCAGGATGCTCGATTTGCTACAGATGCGCCATGTACGATCTGAGACATAAAAAGGGCGCCTTCACGGCACCCAAGCTGTACACAGATAATTATTTATCGTCATTGTCTTGCTCATCATCGTCATCATCTTTATCGTCGCTGTCGATCTCGAGCTTCAATTGCTTCCCGCTGGAGAATTTAATTTTGAGCTCCAGCTCTTTGATTTGATCCTTGTTGATATCCAGCGCTGTCATCAGCTTCTCTGCGGCTTCCCTGCTGCTCATGCTGTCCGTTAAGCCAGCTTCGCCAAGAACCTTCTCTACATACTGCACGGCTTGCTGGCCTTTGAGCTTTTCCTTGTCTTTTTTGGCGCTGATTTCGACCTCGGCCTGGGCAGCTCCCTTTTTCTGCTTGTATTCCAGCTGTACTTTTTGCTTCCCTGTCAGCTCGGCCTCAAATTCGAATTCCTCAATCCCGCCAGCGTTTTGTTCCGGCCTCGGCTTTACTTCGGTTTTCTTATCCTTTTCCTTATCCTTTTCCTTATCTTTTTCCTTTTCCTTGTCCTTAGAAACGGTTTCTTTCGCAGGTACAAGCTCAGCCTCCACCACATTGCCATCTTTTACGATCAATTTCACGGTATCGTTGACGGCAATTTGTTTGTCCAAAATAAGCTTATTGTAGCTCTTCACAGGCAGCTCAGAGGAAATTCCGTAAGATAACAATTGTTTGTTTACGGTCTCGATTTTGATTTGCCCCTGAACGGAGTTATTGCTGCTGTCCGCTGCTCCAGCCGAAAATTGAATTTCCTTTACCGTACCGCTTACGGAGATCGCTCCTTGATTCTGGAGCAGTCCTTCATTGGTCCGATCCAGCAGTGCCGCCATCTCCGCACGGGTCACATTCTTATTCGGCTTGAATGTACCATCAGGATAGCCGCTCACAATTCCTTGGGCAACGGCAACGTTCACGTAGCCGACAGCGCCTGCGGGAATCGCCTTCGCATCTTTGAAATCAGGAATCTTCGTCATTTGACTTAGCGCTTCCTCCTCCAGCCCCAAAGATTTGACCAGCAGGCTCGATACCCATACGCGGCTAGCCGGCTTGTCCGGCATAATTTTATCCTCCGCCGCATCAAACAGTCCCTTCTCCAGCGCTACGATGACATAACCTTTGGCCCAGGAGTACCGCTTGTCCAACTGATCTGCATCTTTGAAATGAAGCTGGGTTTCGCTGGATTTCGATTTGGCATCGCCATCGAGTCCCATCAAACGGACGGCCGTAACGATAGCTTCGACGCGGGTGACTGGCTGGTTCGGACGGAAGGAGCCGTCCTCGAAGCCCTGCAATACTTTTTTCGATTGCATTTTCGTTATGTATCCCGCTGCCCATTCCGCTTCTTGAATATCTTTAAATTCCCGCGCCATAATTTGGCCAGATTGTCCGAAGATAAGAAATCCGGCTAATAGCAAGCATAGCAAACCCTTTACCTTTTTCATGAAGTCCTTCCTCTCGATTAATAATGATCTCAAAGCCCTACATCTGTTATTACGGAAGCAGATGTCTTTTTATGGGGGGCGCTTCAAATAAACTTAATCATCATCGTCATTATTTTTATGGTTCTTCTTGCCGGATTGGGCCGGCTTGTTTGCCTGTTGCGGCTTCTCCCCTTGCCCCTTCGCATTACCGTTGTTTTTGTCATTATTGTTATCGTTGTCTTTGTCCTTTTTCTTATCCTGCGCCTCTGCCTTCTTATTTGCTTTCTCCTGTTCCTTCCTCTCCTGTTCCTGCTTTTTTTCCTCTGCCTTTATCTGAGCCTTCAAGGGATTTTCGAGTTGGAATTTCAGTTTGCCGCCATTCGAATATTCAGCCTCGAATTGCAGCTCGAGCCATCCATCTTCTTCGATCTTCAGCGCTGATAGCAGCAGGCTTTGCACGGCCTTTCGGTCGCTCTGCTCATTCAAGTCCAGTTGCTTCAGAAGATTCTCGGCAAAGCTAACGGCTTGCTGACCCTGCTGCTTCTCCTGGTTCTGCTTCACCTTTCTTTCGAGCTTTGCTTCCGGCTTGCCATCCTTAATCTTATAGTCGAGTTTGACCTTTCCATCTACGGCCAGCTTGATCTCCAGATTCAACTTCTGGACTATATCTTGTGAACCAGCCTGCGGCGATTTGCCCGTCTTCTCAGCGGCAGGCTCTTCCTGAGCTTGAACGGCGGATGTACCTGGCTGCTGTTGTACAGAAGCAACGGAATTACGTTCATCCGCCCCTTGTGCCCTTCTGCTGTCCTCGGGGATCTCGCCATTCCCTGCCGCTTCGCTCTGAACGCGATTAGCGGAGGAATCTTCCTCCAGAATAGGCTCCTGCTGAACGCTCGTCTGCCGCGCAGGCGGTTCAGCAACAGCCTTGCTATCTTCGTTTGAATCCTTCACTTGCTGGTCTAATGCTGCAATATGCTCCGTCTTTGGCCCCTCATCAAACAAATCCAGCGGATCGACCCCTGCCTCTTGAAGCGAGCTCAATATGGACTGGCTCCGCAGCTGCTCCGCGCTTAGCGGAATGCCCTTTTCTGCCGCCCGCTCCTTCACGATATATTTGTTCAATGAGAGCTGTTCTTGCTGCGCCTTCTCCCGCTGCTGCTCGTTTAACGCAAATACTTCAACATAATAGCTCTTGTCCTGAACGGTAATTTTATGCGGATCAATCGCATATGCGGCTTCTCCAACACCGACAATCGACAGCCAAATCCATTTTTTCCCCGATTCAGGATCCAGGTAACCCTGCTGCTCTGCCTGGGCAAAAATCAGTTGCAGCGCCTCGTACACATCCTCGTTCTCCAGCTCCTTCCCAGACAGCAGGAGCATGGCGTCCTCATTCAGCAGGTTCACCTGATCGACCCGCCCATGCTTATTAACAACCAGTTCCAGACCCGGATTGATGTCAACAGCTACGAACGTAACGGGCTGCTTAGCACCCTGCAAGTAGTTGAATATAAACACAGCACCCAGCAGCAGAATCAACGATGCAGCATATATCCACTGCTTTTTCAAAAAGCGCATATACCTGTTCCCATGTGCCGGCGCCGCCATTACAGGAACGGAGATTTTCTCCCCCAAGCCCGGCATGACCGGCGGATGCGGCAGGTTCCGGAAAGTCCCGTCCTCACAGAGGACAACGATACAATGTTCTGTTATTTTCATTACGGTTCCTTGCATCATGATCACTCCCCTACATCCGCAAATGAAACGGTACTGCGAATCCGCTCAAATTCCTCGCTGGAATAAATGAGAACAAGCGCGATCAAATACTTGCGGTTTCTTTCTAATGTTTTACGGCTTACCTTAAAAAAATCAAGCATCTCCTTCATCGGCAGACGCTTTGTTGTATGTAAAATTTCGACCCAATCCGCATGCCCGCTAAAAAGCTTGGCCATCTGAATAAATTGCTGGCGGGAATCCCGGTGTTTGGGAGAATAATCCTCTAATTCCTCTAAGGATACACCGTATTCCTGCAGCGTTTCATCATAGAGCATAAGCTCCTGCGCCAATTCGAACGCCGTCTGCTCCCGCTCGTAGGCTTCCATGGCGCTGGCGATTTCCAGTGCGGTTTGCGCGAATTCATCCTGAACATGGTCGTAAATGACACTCTCAGAGCGCAAGATGGTTCCTTGTTTGCGAAATTCATCCACAAGACGATTGCGAATCAGCATAAAAGCGAAATTATCAAATGATTTGCCCAGTGTTTCGTTATAACGATCAATCGCTTCGTTAAAAGCGATCAGACCCACGCTTGACTCGTCATGGTTCCACCCGATTTGCCGCTTGCAGACATGCGAAACCGTGCGAAGGATAAATGGACGATAATGCTCAATCAGCATATTCCTTTCTGCTGTGCTGCCCTCTTCCTGGACTTTCTTCAGTATCTGTTCTAGTGGCCTGTCCATCAATGGTCATCACTTCCTATTACGTGTATATCATAGCTGTTTATGGGGGTGCTCCAAAACCAATATAAGATATATATCGTGATAAGAGCCCTGGTTCATGAGCTTGGATATGTAAAAAAAAGCCCCACGTCATAGTGAGGCCCTTTAAATTTGAATGTAACGCACAAGGCTTTCCTTAATCCATTCGCCATGGCGTTCCAGCTGCCGAAGCCCTGCCGATGTGGAGCGAATCTGCTCACGCAGCACCTCTGGACCGTCGGTCCCCTGCAGAAACCGGCTCATAAAATGCAGAAACACATCGATTTGACGCAGCCGCAACAGCACCGGGACAGCCTCGAGCTCTTCCCCTGTAAGGCGGACCCTACTGCCAAACCCCTGACAGAACCGGTTGACAGCCTCACGGTCTTTGTCCTCGCCCTGGCCGAGCAGCCCTGAAATGATGACAGCCGGCTCCATCGCCCGGACATCCTTCGTGCAGAACTCGAAATCGAGCAATGCCGTTACCTGCGCCGGATCATCCTCACTTACGAGCAGATTGGAATAGTTGAGATCTCCGTGGATGAGCTGCTGCGGCAGCTTCTCCAGTCCATCCAGTCTCTCAAGCACGCCCTGATAGGCTAGTCCCAGCTCCCCGAGCGGTTCCCGCAAATCCATAAATGGCGGAGGCGGCTGCTGGCAAAACTCCAGCACGGCTTCGCGGGTGCATATCGGATAAGACTGGGGCAGTTCATAATACGGCCTGTAAGACGGCTGCATTCCCGGGTCAATTTCCGCCAATCGCGATAGCATTTCTCCAGCTGCTTCTCCAAACGATTGGGCCGCTGTACTCTCATCTCCTTGCAGCCTTGTTCCTTCTATGTACTCAAACATGCATGCATATCGTCCTGTTCCGTCTTCCAGCCGAACCGTCGTTTCTCCGGAATTCGTCCGAACGGGACGCGGAACCTGGTAATTCAATGTGCGCTCGTCGTTCAGCGCTTGCAGCACTATATGCTCGAACCGGATCTTCTCTAAATCCTGGTGGGTTTCATAGATCCGCAGGACACTGCGGCGCGACCTGCCTTCGACAAAGTAAGTCGTATTATTCCAGCCGCTGGCTCCCTGCTGTATCCTCCCGTTATATTCCGGCGGATACTGTTCTAGTATCATTCTCAGCATATCTCTTTCCTTTCATCCCCAGTTCAATCAGCTTACTTGATTTTGAGTTTTATACTCTCCAATAGATTATACATTATAGTATCCCTCTATGTTCATTGAATCATGAGCCTTCATGATTTTTGTCCTTCTAAAACACCAAGAAACCCCGCAGCGTCCTACCACAGTGCTACCGGGTTTCTTGATTTGCATCGTATGCGTTTAAGTTTTGCATTGCTTCGATTTCCCAACCTTCTTGCATGACAACTAGGAATTTACTGGTACCATGCTTAATTATTTGAGCAATTCTTCTGGTGTTTCGCCTTGATAAATGTACAGGAAGCTAGCCGTAGAAACAACAAATGCAGCGAAGAGAGACAACATGGAAGCACTGGCATAGGCTACTTTTTTCATCATTCTCACCTCCTTAGTTTGATTAACAGCATCGACTGGGCAGCAAAGGAAAGGCTAAGTACGGGTGACATGATTAGAAAATTGGAGCATACAATCAGCACAGATATCCATTTGAGCAAAGGATAATATTGAACAGGAATACGCGTCTGCTGCTGTATTCTGGATGGGGCAAAAAGGAGGCAAAGCATCGCAGCGATCACATTAAGGATCACCATATAGAAAGCGCTGAGCTCGATGAGGGACAGCATGGTAAATAACGCAGTAGTAGCAAGCACACATTTCATGCCGGAATTCAGATGGATTCCGCCCGAAACCTGGCGAAGAAGAGCAAATGACACAAGAATAACCAATACTTCATGCGTCCTGCCGGTAAAAGCCGACAACAGCAGCGTCAAAGTGATGATCAGCACAGCATTCAAGAGCAGGGCGATGGAATACCGCAGAACGGCAATCGAGGCCGGATGATCGGGAGCGGTTCGCTTGATTTGCACAGCAATTCGATTAGCCATCATATTGATCATGATCCTTCTTCTCCTTCCTGACCGCATAATATAGAAAAAAGGAGAGCGTAATCGAGAAGAATAATAGATTAGACCATATCTCATTCCGGTAAAGGATAATCGTAAAGAAAATGAGCACCATGAAGATGGTAGAGCTGACGATCAAATCCTCCCGCTTGAACCTGACTTTCTCGAAATTCCAGGTAAATCCGATGCCAAGCCTGTAAAGGAACCAGGACACAAGCCCAATTGTAATCGCGCTGGAGGTCTGCAAAGCATATCCATAAAGTTGAACGCTTTGCGATTCAATAATGGAGTCGAAGACGATACTCACAATCATCGTCTGCAGCAAACTGAATGCCGTATAACCGGTAAGCGTAATAACGGCGGCCCCAACCAAGGGCTCTTTCACCACGGTGGCTACAAAAAATATGAACAACATAATATTGGTAATCGGCGCTAAATAATAGAGGGAAAGCTCGCTGCGCAGTAAGTAGCTTTGCAGCGACATCAGCAGAATAACAAACAAAGCCTGCCAGAAATATGGGAGCGGATTGATTTTGAAGATGGTCATCATGAGCGCAAATATGCCTAGACCCTCGATCGTTGAGAAAGCCATAAAAGCGAAGGATTCCATAAACCGAGATCACCCTTTAGCGATAAACACTTTCCTATTCGTTTGATAGTCGGTCGCCTTCTGGACCTCACTCAACTCTCTGGAAACCAAATAATATCTTTGGGAAATTATGGTCTATCGAGTTAATAAAAATATACGATATCAACATCTATTTTTCAAGTTTATTTTGCTAGAATGCACAGATTTGAGCCGTTATACCCGGAGCTATACTTTTTGTCCTAGTCCCTCCGCTCTTATATTATCCATAACTATTTAACCTTGACGTAATCGTATATCAGCTTATTAAATGAGGATATATGATATGCTAGGTTAAGAATTAAGCGAACTATGTCGAAATAGGATGGTAAACATGCCCAAGCGAAAATTAATCTTCATTTCTCTTATATTTTTGTTCATGCTGACGGGCTGCCGCTTCCTATGGCTGCATTTCTTTGCAACGCCGCCTCACCCGGTCCCTGTTCATGGAGAACTCGATTTAAGGAACTGGGATCCTATTACAGATCATTCGATCATCGTAGACGGCCAGTGGGAGTTTTATCCGAATATGTTCCTGATCCAGAATAACGATCTCCCTAAGTCAATAGCCGCAGAACCCGAATACATACAAGTTCCCGTAAGCTGGCGTATGCCAGCAATGACGGGCGATAATCCGAACATAGGCTTCGGCACTTACCGGCTGCGGATTCACGTCGATCCGGGCAAAGGCCGCTCCTTCGGCTTCCATATTCCCAGCATCTCGAGCTCGTCCGAAGTGTATGTCAACGGCCAGCGGGTTGGCCAATCCGGACAGCCAGCCGACCGCAAGCAGGCCTACAAGCCGCTCGATATTCCTTATACCGCATACTATAACCTGGAAAACGGGGCCTTACTTGATCTCGTCATTCAGGTGGCGAACTTTGACGATACAACGAAGGGCGGCATCGTCCGCTCCATACAGTTTGGACTGGAAAATGTCCTGGACCGGGATCAGCTCTTTGCCGCCGATATGGTCCGTTTCGCCTGCGTCGCTTACATGATCCATGCGTTGTATGGGGTAGTGTTGTATTTCGTCGGCAACCGGGACAAGCGCCTTCTCTACTTTTCTGGAATGATCACTTGCATCGTGCTTGGAACGTTGGTTGATGGCGAGCGACTGCTGTTTGCATGGATTCCTTTCAACTATGAATGGAGTATTAAAATACTGTTTCTAACCATGATCTCCGGCGGTTTTTTCCTGCTGCAATCGATTCGTTTCCGGCTGCCTTATTGGCTGAGAACGACAGGCTCTCTTATTTACATCATCGCCTGCATCGCCGCTTATATCTCCATATTGCTGCTGCCTGCCTCCACAATTTTCATGCTGCGTGGGGTCTATATTGTAACCATGTTCATCCCCTGCCTGCTGGCTCCCGGGGTGCTGTTCAGGTCCACGCTCAGCAGCAGCCGGGATAATATCTTTCTGCTGCTTGCTGCCATTGCGTCGATCAACAGCCTGATCTGGCTGTTTGTCTTGTATTTCCTTCGTGTGCAGATGGTTTCGTACCCATTCGATTTGATAATTGCCACCATTTGTTTTGCATCTTACTGGTTCAAGCGTTATTTTCAAATGATGGACGAATCCCGGAAGCTGGCCACGAAGCTGCAAAGAGCCGACAAGCAAAAGGACGATTTCCTGACCACGGTCGCTCATGAACTGCGCAATCCGCTGCATGGCATCCTGAACATCTCGCAATCCGTCTCGGACAGGGAAAAGGATACCATGGGATTAAAAAGCGCGAAAGATCTGGAGCTGCTGGAAACGATCGGGCGGCGCATGTCCTTCATGATTAATGATCTGCTGGACCTGGCACGGATCAAGGAGAACCGTATTACGCTGCAGCAGTCGAATGTCTCGCTTCATAGCGTGGCCGCCACGGTCATTGATATGCTGCAATTTTTGACCCAGGGGAAGCCGCTTCGCTTGAGCAACCAGGTTCAGCCAAGTTTCCCCCTCGTCATCGCCGACGAGAACCGCCTGATTCAAATTCTGATCAACCTGCTGCATAATGCCGTGAAATATTCATATGCCGGCGAAGTAGCTGTCGAAGCCCGGGCGGAGAATGGCTGGGCCGTCATTTCCGTTCGCGACGCCGGCATCGGCATGAATGCCGATGTGCTCGAAAGAATTTTCGAGCCTTATGAGCAAGCCGCCCATCCTGTGGCTGGAGGCGGTTTTGGACTCGGGCTAAGCATTTGCAAGCAGCTTGTCGAAATGCATGGCGGAACGATGAAAGCCAGCTCGCAGCCAAATAAAGGCTCCGTGTTCACCTTCACCTTAAAGCTCGCTGTCTCTTCCGGGCAGCAGAGCGGATCGGCTGACCAGGATCATACGAAGCAGGAATTATGGGGACAAGATCAACGTGGTGCGTTGGAAAGCGCTGCAACTGGATTCGAACAAATGGCCGCTGCTAGCGAACCGGCCTCCGCGCTCTCGCATCCGTCACATCCTCAGCCCTCCCCGCTGCCCGGCCTTAGCCGGGTGCTCGCTGTCGATGACGACCCTGTCAATTTAAAGGTGCTGGAGAGCATTTTTGCGGCCGAGCCTTATGAGATAGTCACGGCTACCAGCGGCAAGGAAGCGCTAGCTCTGCTTGATCAACGCAGCTATGATTTAGTAATTAGTGATGTGATGATGCCAAGCATGTCCGGGTATGAGCTGACCGCCCGGATTCGGTCGCGCTATTCCGTCTCCGAGCTGCCCGTACTCCTGCTGACGGCATGCAGCAGAGACGAAGATATTGAAGCCGGATTCCGGGCCGGGGCCAACGATTACGTGACCAAGCCGATGAAAGCGACCGAGCTGAAATCGCGGGTCAAATCGCTAACAAAACTAAAGCGCTCCGTGAACGAACGGCTGCGAATGGAGGCGGCCTGGCTGCAGGCGCAAATCAAGCCCCATTTCATCTTGAATACATTCACGGCGATTGCCGAGCTCAGCAAAGTGGATACCGACCGCATGGACGCCTTGGTAGAGGAGCTGAATAACTACATTCGGCTCAGCATCGATTTCCAGAACTCCGATCAGTCCGCTCCCCTGGAGCATGAGCTCAGCCTGGTGCAGTCGTACTTGTATATTAAGAAGGAACGCTTCGGCGACCGGCTGCAGGTCGTCTGGAATGTCGAGGATGCCATTCAAGTCCAAATACCGCCGCTTACGATCCAGCCCCTCGTTGAAAATGCGGTCATCCACGGCATTCTTAGCCGAGCCTCAGGCGGAGAAGTAACTATTTCCATCACACAAAGCGGGCATGAGGTCAAAGTGAGTGTATCGGATAACGGGATCGGCATCGAAGAGGCAAAGCTTGCGCATATTCTCAATCGGCAGGTCGATGCCCGTACAGGGATCGGTCTCCACAATACTGACAGACGGCTCAAGCAGTTTTACGGAAGCGGGTTAAAGGTCGAAAGCAAGCTGGGCGAAGGGACGACGGTTTCTTTTTCGATTGCGAAATCGCATGCCGGGAAGACGTCCTATTAAACAAGGCCGTGAACCGAATTTCGGTTCACGGCCTTGCTGTTTCTAATCCCAAATTGATTATTGTGCCGGTCTACTCCTTCACACGGGTGACGCTTTTGCGGCCGTCGATGCTGACGGGAACCTCCCCGTCCACGGTCACCCTGCGCACGACCCGGTGCTGATCACCGTAGTCATTAATCGCATAATGCTGGGTCGCGCGGTTATCCCAGATCACGACGTCCCCGACGGACCAGCGCCAGCGCACCGTATTCTCCAGGCGAGTCACATGGCTCTGCAGCAGGTTGATGATCGCCTGGGAGTCCGCCGTGGACAGGCCGACGATTTTTTTGGCGAAATGGCCGAGAATCAGTGAACGCTCCCCCGTCTCCGGATGGACATGCACGACTGGATGCTCCGTCTCGTACACCGTGGATGCAAACACCTTCTTATGATGCTCGATTGCTTCCTTTGAGACATTCTCACGCTGGGCGGCGTAGTCGTATTCATTGGAATGAACGGCCCACAGGCGGTCGGCAAGATTGCGCAAGTTCTCGGGCAGATGCTCATAGGCTGCGGCCGTATTCGCCCATACGGTATCACCGCCGGAAGCCGGAACGACGACAGCACGCAGAATGGAAGCCTTCGGATACGCATCCACGAATGTGACGTCCGTATGCCAGGAATTCGCCCGTCCGCCATGCTGTGAATCGAGCTCCAGCACATAGTCCGTTCCCTGCTTGATCGGTACCGTCGGATGGGCCACCGCCTCTCCGAACAAGCCCGTCAGCGCTTCCTGGCCCGCATCGTCGAGATGCTGCTGCCCGCGGAAGAAGATCACTTTGTAGCTAAGCAGCGCTTTACGGATCGCCGCAGCTGTGGCCTGATCCAAATCCGGGGACAATTTAACGCCGCGAATCTCTGCGCCGATCCGGCCTGCTACCGGCACGACCTCCACCGTTGTTCCTTCAATCACCTGGCTTTTACCTACCGTACTCATTGGGCATTCCCTCCATTAGATTATTGGATGATTCCATTCCTTCAAACCCCGCGATGTTGCAGCACAAAACATCAATGCATCGCTTCACCTTCCCTAGCAGCCCGCGAGCCGGGATACGAGCGGCCTAGCGGCATAGGGATTGACGGGCCGCTTAAGCCCGTAATGCTCCCGCAGGGTGCGGCCCGCATATTCGGTGCGGAACAGCCCGCGCCGCTGCAGCTCCGGGACGACCTGAGCGGCAAAATCCTCCAAACCGCCGGGCAAATACGGCGGCATCACATTAAAGCCATCACTCCCTCCCTGGGTGAACCATTCCTCCAGCTGATCCGCGACTTGCACCGCAGTTCCGGCGAAGGTGCGATGTCCGCGCCCGCCTGCCAGGCGATGGATCAATTGCCGGATCGTGAGATTGTCCCGTCTGGCCAAATCGACCACAAGCTGAAACCGGCTCTTGTTCCCGTTAATCGCCTCTATATTCGGCAGCTCAGGCAGCGGCCCGTCGAGCGGAAGCCCCGACAAATCCACCTTCAGCATGCTGGATAACTGATTCAAGCCATATGCAGGAATCGTCAACTCATTGAGCTCCTGCTCCTTCTCCTTGGCTTCCGACTCTGTTGCGCCGATGATCGTGCAAATGCCCGGCAGTATTTTCAGCTCGTCGGGATGCCGTCCATATTTGGCCAGCCTGGATTTGACATCGCTATAGAAGCTCTGCGCTTCCTCCAGCGTCTGCTGGGCGGTAAAGATCGCCTCCGCATGCTCGGCGGCAAATTCCTTGCCATCCTCGGAGGAACCCGCCTGCACCAGCACCGGGTACCCTTGCGGACTTCTTGGCACATTCAGTGGCCCCTTCACTCTGAAATGCGGTCCGGCATGGTTTAGTGCATGCACCTTCGTGCTATCCGTAAATTGACCAGTGTCACGGTCGATGATGATCGCGTCCTCTTCGAAGCTGTCCCACAAGCCCTTCGCTACCTCCAGAAATTCTCTTGCCCGTTCATAACGTTTACGGTGCTCCAGATGACCCTCGCGTCCGAAATTGCCCGCTTCGATTTCATTACCCGACGTAACGATGTTCCAGCCCGCGCGTCCCTGGCTGATATGATCCAGCGACGCAAACTTGCGCGCGACGTGGAACGGTTCGTTATACGTGGTCGACACGGTGCCGATGAGGCCGATCCGCTCGGTGACCGCCGCCAGCGCCGAGAGCAGCGTAAACGGCTCAAGACCGAAGGAGGACACGCCGTGCTGCACGTTTTTGCCGACGGCCAGAATATCGGCCAGAAATAACGAATCGAACTTCGCCTGCTCGGCGATCTCGGCCAGCCGCTGGAAATAACGGATATCCGTAATCCTTTCCGCCTGTGTATCCGTGCGCCGCCAGGCCGCTTCATGATGGCCCGCGTTCATAATGAAGACGTTCAGATTCATTTGCCGCTTGGTTTTCCCCATATTCTTCATCCTTTCATCGCTTTCTCTTCCTTCATCTTTTATTCGCTATAGGTTTGCTTCCAGGATGTCAGCTTCCGCTCCAGATGCACGAGCAGATAATTTACGATCAGGCCGATGACTGAAATCGTCAGAATGCCCGCGTACATTTGCGGAATCTGGAAGCTGAACTGCGTATACTGCACCAGATAGCCGAGCCCTGATTTTGCGCCGACCATCTCCGCCGCCACCAGCACGAGAATTGAGCTCGCCCCCGCCTGGCGGATGCCGACGAAGATCGTAGGTACCGATGCGGGAAGGATGACCTTGCGGAACAAGTTTACCGGTGATAAGCCCATGGAGCGCGCCGACTTGATCAGCAGGGGATCGACGTTCCGGACTCCGCTAATCGTGTTCAGCAGCAGCGGAAAGGCGCAGGCGTAGAAGACGATGGCGATTTTCGACGTTTCCCCGAGCCCGAGCAGCAGAATGAAGACGGGAAGAATCGCCAGCGCCGGCGTGTTGCGGAACATTTCCAGCAGCGGATTTAGAAATTCGGCCACCCCTTTCCACCAGCCGATGGCCAGGCCAAGCGGTATGCTCACGGCAACCGCCAGGAAGAATCCGCCGACCGAGCGCAGCAAGCTGGCTAGTAAATGATCGGCAAGATCGCCCGAGAGCAGCAGCTGCCACCAGGCCGAGACCACTATGCTTAATGGCGGCAGAAAGGTCACATTGACGAAGCCCAGACGCGGCGCTAATTCCCACAGCAGCAGAAAAGTGAAGATTGCGATGGACGATTTAATACCGCGGTACAACTTCCTAGCCGACCGTTTGACCAGACTCAGCCTGCGCCCCGGCGCCCTCTGCTCGGCCTCGAAGCGAACCAACGCCTCTCCTGTACTAGAACCTGCCACTTCAAGCCCCTCCTTTGTTTGTTAATTTGTGCTGCTCATAATGAAGACTGCTCGACTTCTCCTGCTCCTGCGCACGCTGCACCTCATCCTTCAGCAAGTCCCAAATATGATGGCGCAGCTTGACGAATTCGGGGTGAGCCCGCAAGTCCTCCTCCGAGGATCGGCCCTGGAAGGGCACCTCGATCACTTCCTTGATCCGTCCCGGACGCGAGCTCATCACCGCCACCCTCTGCCCGAGATAGACCGCCTCCTCGATCCCGTGGGTAATGAAAATTATCGTCTTCTTCGTCGCCTCCCAAATGCGCAGCAGTTCGCTTTGCAGCGTCTCCCGGGTTTGCGCGTCCAGCGCGGCAAACGGTTCATCCATCAGCAGCACCTCGGGATCGTATGCGAGGCTTCTCGCAATCGCGATCCGCTGTTTCATGCCTCCCGACAGCTCATGCGGGTAGCGATTCTCGAAGCCGGATAAGCCGACGAGCTGGATATACTCCAGCGCCGCTTCCCGCCGCTCTTTTTTGCCGATACCCTTCGCTTCCAGACCGAACTCCACATTGGCCAGCGCCGTCTTCCAGGGGAACAATGCATATTGCTGAAAAACGATCCCCCGGTCCAGATCTGGCCCGGCAATGGCCTTGCCGTCCAGCAGAATCTGTCCGCTGCTTGGCTTCGTAAGTCCGGCCAGCAGATCGAGCAGCGTCGATTTCCCGCAGCCGCTCGGCCCAACGATGACCATGAATTCTCCCTGATTCACCTCCAGGTGTATGTCCTGCAGCGCGGAGACCGGCTGCCATGATTCCTGAAGATGCCCCAGATTCCGCTGAATCCGAAAAGACTTATGCACGTGCTGGATGCTAATTTTTGCCGTTGTCATTGGCCAGCTCCCCTCCATCCCGGTATGGATTGAATTCATTCGTATAGATTCGTCTTCCGTCAACCTCGCCTTCCCCGATCGTGCCATCCTGAACCAGCCAGTTGACCCAGGTCTCGAATTCCTCAGGGGCGATGAGTCCACCGGTGCCCGCCACCCCGGTACTCTTCCAGTATTTAATGCTGCTGTCATCCTCTTTCCTTCCGCGTTCCTTAATGATCTTCGCGTAGCGGGCTCTAACTTCATCCGGCGGCGTCGTTCTGGCCCACTCGATCGCCTTGGCCGTCGCCTCGACGAACTTGCGCGTCGCCTGCGGATTGTCCTGGATGAACTTGTTCGTTAACACATAGCTCCCTGCGCTGAAAACACCGAATAAATCCTTATCCGTAAATAGCGGCCTGATCCCGCCCCGCTCAAGCGCTTTATCCCGAAGCACCCCGCCTAGGGTGGCGACATCCACCTGGCTTGCCCGGAGTGTCTGCTCCCCGGTCACCGGCGGCACGACGACGAGCGTCACCTGCTCGATCTCCGCCTCGCTCAGCCCCTCCCGGCGCAAATATTCCTTGATGACAAATTCATGATGCGCTCCGAGCGTATTCACCGCGATTTTCTTCCCGATCAAATCCTTCGCCGATTGAATCGGGCTGTCGTCCAGCACATAATAGCCGGACCATGTATTGTCATCAACGCCGTAATAGGAGATCACAGGCGTAATCGGCGCTTTGGCTGCAATCAGCTTCACAATGGCTCCGTTAAACGCCCCGCCAAAATCGGTATCCCCCGTGACCACCGCTTGAATGTCCTGTGGCCCGCTGATTGTCGTGCCAATGAATTTCAGCTTGAGCGGAGACAAATATCCCAGATCCTCGGCCAGCTCCGGAAAAGTCACGGCGCCCACACTGCCCTGATAACGCAGCTCGGTAACCTCCAAGCCGCCCGGAGCTTCCGTGTGTGCAGCTGACGTCGCTTTATCGCCGCAGCCTGCAAGGAGAACAACCGCGAGCAGCCAAGCCGCCGCCAAGCTTACCAGTTTAAGAAATGAACGATCCATAAATGACAACCCCCTTCAATTCTTGGTGAACATGCGAATCAGACATGTTGCAGCCGCCATTTTTAGCTGATGAGTGAAAAAAAAGAGACGCACCCATCTGCTGATGGCGGTCTCTCCGGTGGTCCGGTCGATGGATTTATGGTTAAATCCCTATCTGATTACTAAGATTTATTGAACATACTACCCTCCCCCTGGCCTGGTGTCAACCATTTTTTCACAAAAATTTCATGGTTTTCAGCGCTTATCGGCGCATTAATGAAGCTAATTCTTCACATTGACAGCCCCTGCACGAACTGCTACGATAAGACTCAATTTAAGAGCATTTCGTAAGTTTTCGACCGGACGTCCGGAGACATTGGCTGCGCGCATTGGCAGCCCATGTCTCTTTTTTATTTGCTATACGCTCGCCCTCGTTTAAACATGGATACAAGGAGTGATTGCATTGCGACAGAAGCCTGTGCTCTATGTCCTCATCCTCGGCTCATTCATCTCCGTCTATAACACCTGCTCGATGAATGTCGGCCTGCCGGCCTTTATCGATATTTTCGATTCCGATCTGGCAACGGTTCAATGGCTGATGACCGGCTTCACTTTAGCGACTGGTGTGATCATTCCGCTTAGCGGCTATTTGGGCGACCGGTTCAGCCATAAGCAAGTATTCCTGTATTCGATCGCCGGATTGATGGCCAGCTCGGCCCTATGCGCAGTCTCTTGGAGCATTTACAGCCTGATTGCGTTCCGCATACTGCAGGGCGTCTTTTGCGGGATCATTCAACCGGTGACCCTGACAATCATTTTTCAGGCCATTCCGAAGCAGCAGCGCAACGTCGCCCTAAGCTTCTGGTCGGCCTCCAGCATTCTCGGCCCGGCGCTGGCGCCCACGATCAGCGGCTGGCTGCTCGGGCATAACTGGCACTGGATGTTTCTTGTCCTCGTCCCGGTAAGCATCCTCACTTTATGGATGGGCGTGAAATGGATTCCCCGCGACCCGCCTTCCGCTTCGGGCCCGCTGGATCGCCTGGGACTGATGTATGCCGTATGCGGAAGCCTGGCTCTGCTGCTCTATTTCGGCAACATTCATCAGTGGGGCCTCTGGTCCTACCGCTCCGCCTTCGTGCTGATCCTTGGCCTTGCCTCTTCCCTGTTATTTGTCCGGCACGAACTGCGGGTCAAAGCGCCGCTGCTGCATCTGCGTCTTTTTCGGAGCCGTATCTTTATGTCGAGCATCCTGGTCTCTGCCATTCTGATCATCGGGCTGTACTCGGGCATTTATTTTGTCCCGCTGTATTTACAGGAAATCCACCGGATGTCCCCCTTTGAAGTGGGACTGCTGCTGCTCCTCCCCTCCCTGAGCTCAGGCGCGGCGACACTGCTCGCCGGTGCCTTGTACCCGCGGATCGGTGCGTTCCGTCTGGTCATTGCCGGGGCTGTTCTCATCGTTCTGGCCTCCTGGCAATTCAGCTTTCTGGCGCTCGATACGAACCTGGCCTACGTCGCATTCTGGATGGCGGTTCGCTACATCGGCATCGGCCTGTCGATGACCCCGGCGATGAATGCGGGGATGCATGCCGCCGCGGCGGAATGGTATAGCCACGCATCGGCGTTGATTAACTGGCTGCGGCAAATTTTCGGCGCTCTAGCCCTGGGCTTGTTCACCTCGCTGTTCTATGCGCGTCAGAACCTCCATATTACCGTGCTGCAGCAATCGGCCGCCACCCCCAGTGCTGAGTGGATTCGCCTGTCCGCCTACACTTTAGGCATCGACGACTCCTTTGTTGTTGCGGCCCTGCTGGTGCTGCTCAGCTTGCCCCTAGCCCTGCTGCTCCGCGAGCGGCGTCGAGATAAGGAGGGGCGGGAAAGTAGAGAGGAACCAACCCTTACCACTCCGGCTCAGACCCGGGTGTAGGCCCGTCTGATGGCGATCTGTCCACATTAAAAAAGACACCCTCGTTCTGATGAGGATGTCCTTCTTGCCTTCCTACCTTATGGATTCGGCAGCTCAATTCGGACCGTATGCTGCTCCTTGGCCCAGTTTACCTTGGCTCCCAGCGCCTCGGCGATGAAACGCAGCGGCACCATCGTCGTATAGTTTTCGTTGAACGGCTTAAGGTCGTCTGAGATTTGCTTCCCGTTGATCGTCGTGTTCAGCGTATATAGATTAATAACGACATTCATGCTTCCTTTGCTGACGTGAACGGTATTCGTTTGATTCATCCAGGTTACCTTAGCCCCCAAATGCTCAAAAACACCGCGCAGCGGTACATAGCTCACATTGTTCACGAGCGCCGGCGGATAAGTGAAATCTAGCTTGTCTCCGTTGATCTCAACGTGAATGGAATCCTCGACGAGCTGCGGCTTGGACGGCTTGCTTGAACCGCCGTAATAATTCCATTTCATCACCGTGCCGTCGCTCAGCAGCGCATACTGCTCCCGCATGCTCGTATTTGCCAGATCAATTGCATTTGTGATGCCTTCAACCTGAACAGCTGTATACTCGGTCTCATCCAAAAAGCTGTCCCAAACCCATACTGTGCCATCCTGCTTAATGCTGCTAAGCGTCGAGAAGCTGCCCCCGGCCAGTTGCAACGCATTCGCCGCATTTTTAACCTTGACCGGACTTAGCAGTTCTCCTGCGGTCGGATAAGTTTTAGAGTTCTTCCAAATGACAACTGAGCCGCCCGCAAGTAGTGCCGCCGCTTTCTCACTGCCGGTGGCTAACGCGACAGCTTTACCCATAACATTGCCCTTCACTATCGTCGGCTCCCATTGGCGATCAGGATTCATGTCCGTCACGGCCGTTCCGGTGATCCAGACCTGGCCATCCTTGTCTAGAGCACTGGCTGTCAAATGACCTGTCGCAATGGCCTGAATGGCAGGGATCCCCTCCAGCTTCGCAGGTACAGGTGACGGTGTGTGTACACTGTTCTTTCTTCCCCACTGCCAGACCGTCCCATCCGCACCAAGCGCCAAGCTCTGATTACCATTCGCTGAAATAGCGACAATATTGTCCAAACCTGTAACTTGAACCGGTTCAAGAACAGGTTGATACGAGGTCATACCGATGCCAAGCTGTCCATCGCTATTATCTCCGGTGGCCCACACCGTGCCATCTTTTCGCAAAATCAGCGTATGCATGTGCCCGCCTGCGATATCCTTCACCTCGTCAATATGCATCCGTACCGGAGTTTTGACCGGAACCATCGATCCGTTGCCCAGCAATCCCCGGTCTCTCATTCCTCCCCATGCCCAAGCGGTTCCGTCCTTCTTAATCGCATATACGGCATAGTCCCCTGCTGAGATCGCCACGACATCGGATAACCATTTGCCTTTCTGACTCGGCATCTGCTCCGTTTGGGCTGCTTGAGCAGTAAGAGGCATAAGCATGGTTAATGACAGCAGTATCCCCGCGAGCGCTGCTTGGCAGCGTCCAAACTTCCCGCGCTTAATAAGCATTGAATCTCTCCTCACCACTTACAATAATTTCTTGCTATGAAAAATATGACGCGGACTGCTGCTAAAAAGTTTCTGCCCAACCTAAGGGGCCGTCCCAAAAGTTAACATTGGAACACCATTCACCAGCAAAACAATTTGGGGAGCGACCGGTTGCCCTTGATCCTTGATGTTACCAATCACACTCTCCACCTCCTCTTTACGCCGAACATGAATCGCCGATTTCACGTTCTAAATGGATTTATAGTAGTTAGTTTCTACGGCAAAGAAAGAAAAGCAGATATAAATGGAGTTCATCTCGTTAGAAGAAGGGAATTGTCCATCATAGGCTGGGTTCTTGATTTTAGGTGCATCAAATCCATCTACTCCCCTGAAACATTCGTTTAGAGCATAATTAGATACATGAATTCCATTTAGTGTTCAAGTTCTACAGCTGATAGAAGATGAGCTAAAGAACCGGATGCAGGCAATGAGATTTTGATTCGGACTGAGACGGACAGCTTTCTAAAAAGAAGGCTATGTTAAATTCTAATGTTGATATTTGACCATAAGAAAGCCGCCTTCGTTGAAAAGGCGGTTTATTGCTAACGTTCTTCGTTTAGTTGAAGAAGTGACAATTACTATCCAGTATTTCCTGATGATATTATTCTTTCTCATTCAAATGATAGATTAGTTGCACAACGCCAGAGGAGAATGTTCTTGTATTAACCATTTTTAAATTCAACCTCTGTTTTATATCTATAAACAGAGGTTTTCCTTCTCCCAAAATAACAGGGTGCACAGATAATCTAAACTCATCAACAAGCCCTAAATCCATAAAAGTTGTAATGAGACTTGCTCCGCCATATAGCCACATGTCTTTACCAGACTTATTCTTTAATTTATTTACTTCTTCAAGAATATTATCATTTATGAATATTGCTTTATTATTAGCCCCTTTTTTTGTCCTGGAAAACACATATTTTTCTTTACTATGATATAATCCCCACATTTCTTTTTCAGTATCAGTAAGTTCAGTTTCTGGAGTAAATTCTCCCCATAAATCATAGCTTTTTCTTCCATATAAAATAGTATCAATTTGATTTAAGAAATCAATAAACCCCATGTCAGAGTCCGTGATGCACCAATCAACTTCCCCATTCTTCCCTTCAATAAAACCATCTAAAGTAACTGCTAAATCTAAAAGTATTCTTCGTTTCATAATTTGTTACTCCTTTCGTTGATCTACCACCCATTATTGACCTTTAATATGTCACCTTGTGTCATATATAAATCATAAATGGTATCTTTTTTACTATCCTGCCCGTTAGCTTAACAAGAATAAGCAGAAAGCCGAAGTTTGGTGTTCGTGTCGGTCACAGTAAACAGGCACGATTTGACCAACATATTTTTCTTATTCGATGCGGTATTCTCATATTCCTTGCTGTCTAAGTAACGAAACCACGCCAAGTAATTCTGCAAATACTTTGTTGCAACACCATTGAAGCGATCCATCCATTTCTTCAAGCGGCTGTGGTAGCTGTTTACGTTTTGGATATGGTACACGCCTTTCACACGTTGTTTTCTGTCGGACTTGAATCGGTAATGAGTCATGCCTTTTGAATTCGCATAGGGCTAAATGCCCTCCATGAATCAGTGCATAACACGTTTGAGTCAGATAGATGACCACCAATCGCTTCGTCTAATTTTGTAGTCCGAATACGTCCACGCCCAAGTACGCCAGAGTAAGTCATTTTCTGACGGTCACGGGCAACCACGCACACTTGATCGTGGCTTATACCACGATATTTCGCTTTGCCGCCACGTTTACGTGGCTTGCGTTCAGCAATATTCCGCTTGCCCTTTTCCGAGTAAAGAAAGTAGGTCTCGTCCATTTCAACAATATCTTGAAATGCTTCGGTTGGAATCTGCTTCAGAGCGGAAAGAATCTTATGCCGCCAGTAAAACAAGGTGACATGCGTGACTTCATCGTTCACTCCTCTGCACATTTTCTCAGAGAAAAGCCCTCAATCATGCATTCGATTAAACGAACCCAAATATGAGGTCGCCTCGTTCGTTGCAGAGGGGTGTTCGTAAGGTCATTGAATGTTTGGCGACAGGACTTACAACGGTAACGTTGACGTTTAACCTCTCCAGTGCGTGTTCTTACAGCGTACTTTCCAAATCGAACAACAGAATGGTTTTTGCAATGCGGGCAAACAAGTCCATCTTTATGCTTCTGCTCTTGAATTTCATCAATCGCTCGAACTGGAAGCGCCACTCCCTTGGTTCGGGACTGCAAAAAGTAGATAAGTTCTCGCTTACCATTATCGTCCAACGTATCAGCAAGCTTTTTCAGTTCCTTTAAATCCATGGGCAAATCATCTCCGAACAGTTATATTGCCCTTATTATAGAACGTTTGTTCGTAATTATCAAATATCAACAACAAAGTTTAACATAGCCAAAAAGAAAGGGGCGCCACTCCGTCATCTAGGATGACTTCTGGGACAGCCCCTTGCCATGGTTGCAGTGATTGCAGCAGTTGTATCGCTTGCGTGTATCATAGTATGTATCGGTTTATGTATTTTAGGCAAAAAGCCATTCTTTTCCCAACGAGCCTCCTAAGATCAAGCTACTCCTTCCCGTTCCATACCTCGATCATCATGGAAGCCCCCAGCTTAAAGCCCTGGACAAAGGTCTCCATATTGTGAATCGAATTCGACTCCCCTTGTAGATCCAGCATCGCTTCAAGCTGCCTAAAATCCTCCTCCGACAGCTTCTGCCTCCACATCTGCATCATCTCCGATATTTCGCGGTTTAACGCACGATATTTGGGATCGTTGGAAACGATCTGCTCGCCCGGGTACAGCTTTCCGTAATAGAGATCCTCCAAGAAGCTTTTCACTTGGCTGCCTCCTTTCTCTCATTACATTATATTAGTTCCTTCAACTTAATGACTCTACCTTACCGTAAAATGAAACAACATAGTCCTAATCTTCATTTTAATCCGAAGTTAAAACTTGGAATAGCCCAGGATATATTTTAGCGAAATTTTCGCTAAAAGTAAATAGCGAATAACTCGCTAAAATATAATTACCTTGAGGTGATCCTTATGTATGAAAGAATTAGGAATTTACGAGAAGATAAAGACATGACTCAGACTCAAGTAGCCCAATATTTAAATTGCAGTCAACGAATTTACAGTAATTATGAGCGTGGCGAAGTTGATATACCTACGAGGATTTTAATTAAGCTAGCCGACCTTCACAATACAAGTACTGATTATCTGTTGAATAGAACTAATCAAAGAGAACCTTATTCTAAAAACTAATTAAAATAATCCAATTTTTGATAAGCAGCCTTGATATATGATTTTTCAAAAATTAACTATATTCTGTGTCTAGACTACCCTTTTCTATCATTAATACTTGTAATATATTTTGACTAAACAAGTATATTACCTTTTCTCTCCTACTAGTCTAATCTACTTTTTCCACCACGTTTTTATTATCTCTGAGTGTATACACATTCTAAATTACTTCTTGTTAAATACTTTATTAAAATCCAATTTAATTTATTTCGTTAATAATATTTTTTACAGTTTAACAAATCATTACTTAAGAAGGAAAGTGTTGCTATATGTCGAATTAAGATTATAACAATATAGTACTAATTAACTATAGACAATTATTGACTAATATTTTGGAGGTAAAAAATGAATCTAAAAACTATAAATAATCCATTTGGAAAGGTAATTTCAGTATCTGGAATGGAAATTATCATTGAAGTAGATAATAAATTGAAGATAAGTAATTTAGAACAAGAATTAGTTATAGATGGAGAACATAAGAACCTTTATGTTGGAACCGTTGGAGACATTTTTGTTATAGGTGGCCCATCCACCTCTGATTCAATACATTTTGGAATTTTTGAAGAAGTTAAATTGGTCTCTGAATCAGAGAAATTGCCTACCTCAAAAGCTATCGTTAGTGCAAAAGTAATAGGCTATCAAAATCCTAATTCTAAAAATATACTGCAATTTAAGCGGGGAATCGGTCATTATCCAAAGTTCAACTCATTCTGTTACTTGCTCACAACTGAGGAAAAACAAGAACTTTTCTCACTACATGAAGAAGGACTAAACATTGGAACAGTTCCAGGAATTACAAAAGAGACAGTTAGTATACACATAAATAAATTTTTATCTAAACATTCAGTTATACTTGGTTCCACCGGATCTGGAAAATCATATACGGTTGCAAGCATCTTACAAAAAGTTCAAAGAGAACTCCCTTTCAGTCACATTATATTTTTTGATCTTCATGATGAATATTCAAGTGCTTTTTTACCAGAGAGAATTAATAAAGTATGTGCAGATAAATTTCATTTACCATACTGGTTATTAAATTTTGAAGAATTCCAATCCATTTTTTTAGGAGACATTGACTATTCGAAAAATAATGAGGAATTCAGAGCTCTTAGGGAACAATTTATTAATCTAAAAGAAGAGGCCTATGAAAGTCTTAAAACTCACGTTGGAAAAATCGACAAAATAAATATTAATGCTCCTTTATATTTTTCCATTGACAAATTGATCAAAAACTTAGAAAGGTTAAATAAGCAGACTTACTGGAAATCAGATGGTGCAGATGCAATAAACGAAGAAACTGGTGAATTTCTAGCTAATTCCGGATCTTCCAAAGTAGATCGAGACGGTAAAGGGAAAGACCAAATTTTACAAGGTCAATATTTTAACAAGTTACTACAAATCATTGAAAAACTAAAAAGTATTTATCAAGATAGGCGCTATCAATTTTTATTTAGAGCAGAAGATGATTGTTCGCTATACTTAGTTGATTATATGACAGAACTACTTTCAATAAGAAATTCCGAAAATCAAACTCAACTTACTATTCTAGATTTCTCTAAAATCCCATCAGAAATTACACCTATAATAATCGGAATGATATCCAGATTGTGTTTTGAATATAAATTGTGGGAATCAGATCCAAAAGAATTGCCAATATACTTAGTTTTTGAAGAAGCGCATAACTATATCCCTAAAGAAAATAGTCCACTAACAAATTTATCAAAAAAATATATTGGAAGAATTGCAAAAGAAGGTAGAAAATATGGAATAAGTCAACTGATAATCAGCCAAAGACCGTCTGATCTATCTACAACAATTGTTTCACAATGTTCTAATTTTTTTATTTTAAGAGTCACGAATCCTGACGACCAATCTTTTATACAACATGTTTTGCCAGATCATTTAAGCGCCTTATCGACTATGATTCCATTTTTTGAAAATGGAGAAGTTCTAGTTGCAGGAGAATGTATAGTAATCCCTACTAAAGTTAAAATTGATTATCCAGATCCTCTTCCTAACTCGAGTGATGTTAACTTTAAAGAAATATGGAAAAAGCCTTTATCTGACTATGAAGTCTTACAAACTATTAAACAATGGTGGGATGTTAAACAAAATGAGTAAAATTATTGAAAAAATATCTATTAAAAATTATAGAGGAATTAAAGATCCGCATGATTTGGAGTTGGCAGAACAAGGGAAAATAACATTTTTAATCGGTCCAAACAATTCTGGAAAATCATTAGTTGCAAGAATATTCACTATATTCGATGTAGATATTACTCAGTATGATTCTCATTTGTTTTCTATTCCTTTTACAGACAAAGATTTTTATAACTTCAATGTGAATGATCCGATTATAGTTAAGTTCACAATTAATACGGAACGATTTTCATCAAGTCAAGACGCAGACTTGTTCCAAATTTCTAAATTAAAACAAGTTAATCTATCTTTTACAATAAGAAAATATAATGGTCTATTTAATTGCTGCTTGCACTTAATTTACGGAGATACTAGTTCTCATTTATTTAATGATGTAAATCAACGTTATGAATATAATGAACAATTCTCTTCTGTTTCAACTATAAATAAAATTTCAAAAGATAAAGTTGAACGTATTTGTACGAAATTATTTAATGTATTAAAATCAAAAATCTTAATATTTGATTCAATTCGTTCATTTGACCGAATTCTAAATAGTTCTTTTTACAAAAGTGGTTCCGAATTAGTAAATTGGTTAAATGAAAATAAGAATCCTAGCGAAACTACTAAAGTAAGAAGCTTGCTAAGTAATTGGTTGAAAAATGAATTTAATTTAGACGCTCCTGTCGCTATAAATGCTGATATTGAGAATAAACAATTAATATTCACATTCCATAATTACTTAGAACTTTCCTCCAAAGAAATAGGAACAGGTTATACAATGTTATGTATACTACTAATGGAGATTGCAAGAGGAAGTAAAGAATTTATAGTTATAGATGAATTAGAAAGTCATCTTCAGCCTGGTTTAGTACGTGTACTCATAAAGCTTTTGAGAGGATTTTCAAGTCAATATTTAATTGCTACACATTCTCCAACGGCAATTGAAGCTTCTGTATTTGATGACTTTCTTTATAGATTTTCTAAAAGAAATGAAATGTGTACTTTCGAAGGTTTCTTTAGAAGAGATAGTAAAGATGGAAGGAGTGCCAAAATTCTACGAGAAGTAGCAAATGAACTTGGGATTGTTCCAGGAGACGCGCTGCTAAGTAATGCTGTCATTTGGGTAGAAGGGCCTTCTGAAGTATTCTGGGTAAGAGCTTGGCTGAAATCATATTTTGAAATTTATAAAAGAGCAAATAACATCCAAAATAACATTATTGAAGGGCTTCACTATGCAATTTTAATGACAGGAGGTAACAATATTGCTCACTATTCATATTCTGAAAATGAAATTGAAATTAGTGATTTAGATATTGAACATAAATTAAATGTTCTAAGAGTAAATCCTAACCCTTTTGTTATCATCGACTCTGATAATACAAATAATCAATCCAAAAAGTATAAAAGAATGCAACAAATCGCAATAGAATTGAAAGAGCAAAATAAGCTTCATCCTCTTTTTCGTTCTTCATCAGAAGCAAACTTTAATATCAATAATTTACCTAACCTTTGGGTATTAAAAGGAAGAGAACTTGAAAATTATGCTCATCCCTCATTAATATTTAAGTTTTATAAAGGTTTAAATGATTCAAGACAATCTAAAGTAACTGGATTAACTGAATCAATTAATTGGGATGTCTTTTCTTTAGAAAAAGGGGTAGGGACAATTCTTGAAGAACAAGGAATACAGTATATTGCAGAATCCAGCGGTACCATCAAACACAAATCACAATTAGCACGATTTATGTTTGAAAATCTAAATGAAGATCATTTTAATTTAGAGTGTGAATTTCAAAGTCCGAATCCAGAAATGTTAGATGATTTGACAAAAAATTTAGATAAATTAGTAAAATATATTTTATTAGTTAACTCCTTATTTTAATATTACATATAATAATTTATATTAACAAAATAATACATCTAGTCCAATAAACAGATCATTTAGTTAATCCAATTGATCTGTAAATAACAACTATATTGCTAATTAAATGATACAAAACCTCCTCTCCTCCATGCTGTAGTTAAAACTAAAATTCAACATAATTTATTTCCATTCCGTCAAATGCTACAATAAGGAAGTCAAGCATCATCCTAATCCAATAAGGAGTGTGGCAAATGGCTGTTGATGTGTATTTCAATTTTAATGGGAACTGCCGCGAAGCTGTAGAATTCTACGCCGATGTATTTAACACCGGAGCACCGCATATCATGACCTTTGCAGAAGCGCCGCCGAATCCGGAGTATAAGCTTCCAGATGAAGCGAAGGATCTAGTCATGCACGCACGCATCAACATTAAAGGAAGCAACGTAATGTTCTCCGATGTATTTCCGGGAATGCCTTACGTGCAGGGCAACAACATCACCCTAGCCTTCATCAGTGATGATCTCGAAGAGGTCAAGTCCGTATTCCATAAGTTGAAGGATGGCGGCAAGGTGAACATGGAGCTGCAGGAGACGTTCTGGAGCAAATGCTATGGCAGCGTCAAGGACAAGTTCGGCACCGAGTGGCAGGTCAGCCACGATAGCGGCGAAAACGCCATGTAACTATCAGTAACTATCGACTGAACGAGCGAACAAGCTCATCTCACAAATACTCCACCAACAAGCAAACATCCCATCACACGTCCTAGTGTAATGGGATGTTTTATTGTAACCGCAAGTACAGCCAAGGCGATTACCAAATATTCGATTCCTTCACCCTTTGGTCGAGGAATGCAAAGTCATCGTCACGCAGCGGCTCGACGGTACCTTTCTGGTACCCCTTGCCTTTCGTGGAGAAGAAATCATGCGTGCTTGTCTCCGTACGGATTCCGTTCAGCACGACAGGGTTGATCTCTTCCTCTTCAAAAGCCGGCTCAATGCCCAGGTTCATTAACGCTTTGTTTGCGTTGTAACGGATATATTTCTTCACTTCATGGGTTAAGCCGATCGAATCATATAACTCTTCGGTATATGCCAGCTCGTTCTTGTACAGATCCATCAGCAGCTCGTTCACGAACTTCTCGGCGAATTCCTGCTCCTCTGCGCTCAATTGCTGGAATACCTCCTGAGCAAGCAGGCCAACGAACACGCCATGCACGCTCTCGTCGCGGATGATCAGCTTGATGATCTCCCCGCTCGCCACCATTTTCCCTTGTCCCGCCAAATAGAGCGGATAGAAGAACCCGGAGTAGAACAGGAAGCTCTCCAGGAACACCGAGGCAACCATGGCCTGATACAGGCTCAGCAGTTCGCCCTGCTTGATATCCCGGTAATAGGAATCAATCCGGTGCGTCTTGTACTGCAAATATTTATTGCTGCGTACCCACTGGAAGGTTTCGCTGATCATCTCGCTGCTGGCTACGGTTGTAAAAATCGTACTGTAGCTCTTCGCATGGATTTCCTCCATCGCCGCCTGGAAAATCAGGATCGCCTTCTTCTGCTTCCCTTCCACATGCTGCGCAATCAGCGGCATGCCGACGTTCCCCTGCTCTGTGTCGAGCAGCGTCAAGCCGCCCAGCACTTTCATGAATGTATTCTTCTCTGCGCTGCTCAGCTCGGTCCAGGACTTCAGATCCTTGGATACCGGAATTTCCGTGTCCAGCCAAAATTGCGACGTATTCTGCGTCCACAGCATTTCCGTATAATCCGCTTCCGGCGCATTCCAGTTCACCGCTTCAAACTTCGTCATTCTTCGTTTTCCTCCTAGCTGCAACTCTAACATGCAAGCAATCTATCCATTAAATAACGCAGCTGATGCACTCTTCGATCGTTCTTTTTCTCGTGCGAGTGTAATAGAGGGTCTTCAGCCCTTTTTTCTGCGCATAAATATAGTATTTCGCCAAGTCTCTTGTCGTCAGGTTATCCTTCACGTACAGAATCGTGGAAATCGCCTGGTCGATATGCACCTGTACTTCGGCTACGAGATCAATCAGGTTGAACATATCCATATCGTAAGCTTCTTTATAGAAGAAGTAATTGCTTTCGTTCAGGAATGGCATTGGATAGATCGTCTTGGAATCGCCGTATTCCCGCTCTTCAATGCGCTGCGTAATCGGGGCAATTGAAGCCGTCGACGACTGCAGATAAGAAATCGAGCCCGTCGGCGCAATCGCCAGGCGATAAGCATGGTACAGCCCGTGCTTCATCGTATCTTCCTTCAGCCGCAGCCAGTCCTCGCGGGTTGGAATATGATGGCCGGCGAACAATGCCTTCACCTTATCGGTGCGCGGAGAGTAGTCATTGTCCTCATAACGCTTGAAATAAGCTCCGCTTGCGTATTCGCTCTGCTCGAAGTCCTTGAACGTCACTTGTCTCTCCCGGGCGATCATCATCGAGCGCTCGATCGAATAGTAGTTCAGCATCATAAAGAACGTACGCGCAAAATCAATCGCTTCCTTGGATTCGTAAGGAATATGGTTCAGCGCCAAAAATCCATGCAAATTCATCGCCCCAAGGCCGACGGAATGCAGCTCCCGATTCGCTTTGGCTACGGAAGGCACAATCTCCAGTTCGGTGCGGTCGCTGACCTCGGTCAGAGCGTCCATGGCCAGGTGAACCGTCTCGCGCATCCGCTGGTTCTTCATCACGTTGACGATGTTCAGCGAGCCCAAGTTACAGGAAATGTCGCGCTGGATGACATCCTCCTGGTTATAGTCGTTAATCGTCGACACTTCGCTTAGCTGCGCGATCTCGCTGCACAGATTGGAGAACTTCACGCGCCCGATATTCTTTAGGGCATGCTGTTCGTTCGTGTTATCCACGTACATAATGTACGGATAACCCGACTCCATTTGTGTTTGTGCGATTTTGATGATCAGATCGCGCGCCACGATTTTTTTCTTGCGGACCTTCGGGTTGTTTACGAGCTCATCGTACATCGCCGTCAAATCCATATCGTCCAGATGGACGCCGTATTCCTGGTAGACGGTATGCGGATAGAACAGATACATGTCCTTGTCCTGCTCCACAAGCTCGAAGAACTTGTTCGGCGCTACAACGCCAAGGGACAATGTTTTGATGCGGATTTTCTCGTCGCTGTTGATCTTCTTCGTATCCAGAAACTCATGAATGTCCGCATGGAACAAATTGAGATAGACGACGCCGCTGCCGTCCCGCTGGCCCAGCTGGTTCGCGTAAGAGAACGCATCCTCGAACAGCTTCATCACGGGCAGCACGCCGCTCGCTTTGCCGTCCAGGCCTTTGATTTGCTCGCCGGCTGCGCGGATTTTGCTGAGATTCAGGCTGACGCCGCCGCCGATTTTGCTAAGCTGGAGCGCGGAATTGATTGCAAACCCGATCGCGTTCATCGAGTCATCGACCTCCAGCAGGAAGCAGCTGACCAGTTCCCCGCGGCGCTTCTTGCCCGCATTCAGGAACGTTGGCGTTGCTGGCTGATACTCCTGGGAGATCAGGACATCTGCATATTCCCCGGCTTTCTTGATGTCGCCGTCGCCGAGAAACAGCGCCGTTACGGCGATGCGATCCTCATAACGTTCCAGGAACTTTGAGCCGTCATTCGTTTTCATCGCATAGTTATTATAAAATTTAAATGCGCTCATAAAGGAAGGGAAACGGAACTTGCGCGCATAGAGATCCTCGTACAGCTTCTTCACATCGGCGAATTCGTATTTTGCAAACAGCTCCGCCTCGTAGTAGTCATGCTCGATCAGATAGTCGATTTTCTCCTTTAGGTCGTGGAAGAACACCGTATTCTGATTCACATAATCGACGAAATAGCTGCGGGCTGCCTCCAGATCCTTATGGAACTGGAACTGCCCGTTCTTTTGCACCATGATTTCATTGTTAAGCTGTATCCAATTGGGAATTTGCGTTTGTGAAACGGGTTGAGTTGGCATGAGTGTAGTCAATTTGCTTAACCTCCTGTATAAATCTCTCGACATCCTTCTTGGTGCCGCTAAGCTCGAATTTCATCAATAAAGGGACCGAGTACATCTGTGCAACCTGATCCCCGGCCAGTCCGTAGCGAACGCCCCAGTTCGTATTGCCGCTTGCGGCAACGCCCTGCAGCAGCTCTCCGTTGTCCTCAAGAAATTTCAGGGTCGATTGAGGAACCTGGCCGAAGCCTGTCGTATATGTAATGAGTACAAATGGCCGATCAACGACCAAGCCGTCTCGAATCTGGACATGCTCTACATCCAGCTTGCTGACAAATCGTTTGACGTTACCCGTCTTCGAATCATAAACCACAAGCATTGCTTTTCCCTCCCGTAAAGAAATAGCCCACCCGCAGGAGATGAGCCATCGGCAGCATCATTCAAATTGGAGTAATTCCTAATCCTCCAAGCACCACACTATATATGGTGTGCATAGTCCGACGTTAATACAAAATATAGTGCGTGTTTGTAATATACCTGTTTTCCCAAAATTAATCAAGGGCTATTTCTCCAATAAAAAAAGCTGTGACCTCCCGCTTGTTTCTCCCGGGCAAGCCACAGCTTCTGCGATTCAACCTTTAACTTTTGACAGCAAATAGAGAAAATACGGGGCCCCAATAACGGCCACAACGATGCCTGTTGGAATCTCCGTAGGCTGCATCAGCCAGCGCCCGATCGTATCGGCAACGATGACGAGCAGCGCACCGGTCATAGCCGATGCCGGCAGCAGCAGCTCATGCTTCGGTCCGACAAGCCGCCTCGCCAAATGGGGCGCGATCAGGCCGACGAAGCCGATACCGCCGCTAACCGCAACGGACGAGCCAGCTAGTCCAACCGCTACCGCTAACAGCAGCAGCCGCTCCTTCTCCACCGGTATGCCAAGCCCTGTCGCCGAGTTCTCTCCCAGGTTCAGAATGTTCATCACCCGGGCTTTGTAGAACGCCAACGGAAGCAGCACGACGATCCATGGCAGCAGTGCAAGCACGAATTTCCAATTGGAGCCCCAAATGCTGCCCGCCAGCCACGTCGCCATAAACTGATACTTCTGCGGGTCAAGCTTCAGCGTCAGCACGATCATCGCCGAGCTGATACCAGCCGCTACGCCAATCCCGGTAAGAATGAGCCTTGTCGGCGACACGCCTTCATTCCGCTTATACGACAGCGCGTAGATGAGCGCAGCGGTCAACCCCGCACCGAGAAGCGCAAGCAGCGGAAGCAGAAATATGGAACGAAACGATGTCGTTGGAAAAAAGGAAACATAAAGCATCACCATCAGCCCGGCGCCAGCGTTGATGCCAAGGATGCCCGGATCCGCCAGCGGATTGCGGGATATCCCCTGCAGGATGCAGCCTGAGACGGCCAGCCCAGCGCCGATGAGCACGGAAATGACGATGCGCGGGAGCCGGAAGTCGAACAAGATCAGCGATTGCTTATCCGTTCCCATGCCGAACAGCGTCTTGAGCACGTCAAGCGGCGACAGCCGGATGAATCCTGTGTTCATACTCACAATAAAAGCACAGACGATCAGAATGCCCAAAATCGCCATCACTAAGATGCCGCGCTGCGTTCTGCGTTTGCCAGAAGCCTGAGATAATCCCTGTATTGGTTCCATCTATAACTCCCTCCTCTCTTTGCGTGCGAGATAGAGGAAGAAGGGCACGCCGATTAACGCGATAAGGGCGCCCAGCGGTGTTTCCGCCGGGGCATTGATCATTCTTGCCGCCAGATCGGCAAAGACAACCAGCAGGCTCCCAAGGATGGCCGAGCAAGGGATGATGGTCCGATAATCGACGCCAACCAGGAACCGGGTCAAATGGGGGATAATCAGCCCGATAAAACCGACAGAGCCGACCACGGCCACCGACGAGCCCGCCAGGATGAGCACGATGACCGTCCCTGCCAGCTTGACCAGCCCTGTCCGCTGCCCGAGACCCACGGCCACCTCTTCCCCAAGGCTTAGCATCGTAATCGAACGCGACAGCATCATCGCGCCGAGCAGCGCGCCTCCGATCCAGGGAAGCATGATTTTCAATTGAAACCATTTTGTTCCGGCCACACCGCCCGCGTACCAGAAGGCCAGGTCCTGGCCAACCCGGAAATACAGCGCAACGCCTTCGCTCAGAGCTACCAGCAAAGCGCTGACCGCTGCCCCAGCCAACACAAGACGCACGGGAGTGACCCCTCCCTTGGCCAGCGAACTGATTCCAAATACCAATCCGGCGCCCGCTCCCGCGCCCAGGAAGGAATATAAAATGAGCATACCAAACGATAGCCCCGGAAAAAAAGCAAAGCATATAGCCAGGGCAAAGCCTGCGCCTGAATTAAGGCCGAGCAGCCCGGAATCCGCCATCGGATTGCGGGTCATTCCCTGCATCAACGCGCCGGCAACGGCGAAGCCTGCACCGACCAAGACTCCGCCAAGTACACGGGGCAGGCGGATTTCCTGAATGATTTGATGCTGCGTCAGCTCTGGATTGTAGCGGAAAACCGCTTCCCATACAGTCGCGAAATCAATATCCGCTGCGCCGAAAGATACCGACAGCATAATTCCAAATATAAGAGCGAATATCCCCCCGAACAGAATCAAAGAGACGACTAGCGGCCTTGTCCGCTTCTTTGGTATGTGCAGATTTCTCTCCGTCTGCGTAGTTTCTAACATTTCCGTCATAAGAAGCTCTCCCGCTCTCCCTTCGTGCTTGAACCGCAAGCGGTCCGCACGCCTGACATCATCATATGTACATTCACTAAGCTGATGCTGCAAGCATACAAAATATATTCCTCCCATAATTCACCAATGATACTGATAATCGTTCTCATTATATGTCTTGCGACAATACTCGTCAAGTTATCCGTGATTTTGAATCGTTACCATCGTTTGTCCCCCGCTGCTTTCGATCCCGAAATCCCAACCCATCATGGCCGCCCGATCCCGCATGATTTTGATGCCATAGCTATGGCTGCCCGGATTGCCGTTCATGTCGAAGCCTACCCCGTTGTCGGTGACGGAGCACTGCCATCCCCCGTCTATGACATGGCCTTCAATATGCACCTCCTTCGCCTTCGCATGCTTATGGATGTTAAGGAGCGATTCGCGGATCAATGCAAGCAGCTCAATCTTATCCCGCAACGATAGCCGTTCCTCCGGAATGCTCCAGCTTATTTTAAAGCGCAAATCCGAATCTCTCTGAAGCTCCTGGATCAAGCTGTCGATTCCCTGCATCCAGGAGATGGAGTCCGGCGCGGCAGGATGGCGTAAATTCGCAATCGCTTCGCGAACATAGGTATTCGTACGATGAATATTATTTTTCAGCTTCTCAAAAGTAACCTGATCACTCACCTGAGCCTTCTCCACTTTGCTTACTTGAGCATTTAAGAGGAACAAAGACTGTGCTATTCCGTCATGGATCTCGCGGGCGATCTTCTCCCGTTCTTCCAAGGCCGCCTTAAGCTCCTTTGCCTCGTTCAGCTCCTTCTGGATTTGCTCCATCATCTTGAACAGCTGGGTCAGCAATAATACTGATACCAGAAATACGATCACCGGGGACAACCAGTTCCCCAGTTCCATCGATATAACAGACAGTAAATATTCATGCCGTACAAACTCCCAAATCCCGATCGTTATCGTAGGTGTGGCCAGGATTAACCATTTGATTTGCTGATAGGACATTCTCATATATGCCTCCAATCTAGCCTGATGATCCCCGTCCTTTCAGGCTCTTGCTATCCATCATCGTTCACTTCCTTAATTATAATAACAGTTTGCAAGGGCAATTCGGAATAAAAAATCAGCGTTAAGCAAATCTTTATATTACCTGCAGATTCCAATAAGGAGGAGCCAAGCCTATGTCATTATGGTTAAGACTGCTGCGGAGACAACGCAAAAACAACAGCTCCGCTCAACTCCCAAAGCATGTACACAAGGCATTACCTGCAAATTTGACTTCAGACAGCGAAGCTTCTCCTTCCAGCAGCGTAGAGCAGCGGGATGACCGCGTGCCATGGATGAAGCAGCAGCTTGAGAATTGTTCGGATATCGTCTTTCGCCAATTCAAAATTAAAACAGGCGATCGTTGTACCTTGGTCTACTTGAGGAGCACGGCAGACCAGACGACGATTCAAGAGGTTATTCTCCGCAGCCTGCTGGATTATAGCGGATCAGAGGACAGCGACCTGATTCGGTACCTGTTTGACGACCAAGCGATATCCGTCTCCGAAATCAAAATTGTCACTGAGACCAACGAGGCTATTACGACCGTCCTTAGCTTCGGAGTGGTCCTCATGATTGAGGGAGAGCCCCGAATCATGACTTTCCCTTCCGTATCTGCCTTAACTACACGGGCGATCGAAGAAGCGCCGAACGAGTCGGTCATCCGCGGACCGAGGGAATCCTTTAATGAGAGTCTGGATACGAATCTATCGCTGCTGCGCAGAAGATTGAAGAGCAAAAATTTTAAGATGGAAGAGCATAGCCTCGGCACCGAGACGAAAACAAGATTCGTTATCGCCTATGTTGAAGGGATCTGCAAGCCAGAGCTGATTAAGGAACTCAAGCGAAGACTGTCCTATCTCGATATTGATGCAGTTTTAGGATCCTCGACCTTCGAGGAGACCATCGAGGACTCGCCCTACTCCCCATTTCCGCAGGTTGAATATACGGAGCGGCCTGATATCGTCAGCGCATCGCTGCTGGAGGGACGTATAGCGATTATCGTCGACGGGACTCCCTCCGCGATTCTTGCTCCGGTCACACTAACTATGCTGATGCAGACTTCGGAGGATTATTTTCAGCGATATATCGCCGCCACCTGGATTCGCTGGATCCGTTTCTTGTTTCTTTTTGTTTCCCTGCTGCTGCCGTCTTTGTACATTGCCATTACTACGTTTCACCCGGAAATGATTCCTTTCAAGCTGTTGATGACTGTCGCTGCGGCAAGAGAAATCGTGCCCTTTCCCGCCTTTGTCGAAGCGTTCATTATGGAGCTGTCCTTCGAAGCGCTGCGGGAAGCCTCCATTCGCATTCCGAAATCGATCGGACAGGCTGTGTCGATTATTGGCGCGCTGATCATCGGTACGGCCGCGGTGCAAGCAGGGATCGTCTCGGCAGCCATGGTTATCATTGTCTCGCTGACCGGAATCGCTTCCTTTATTATTCCGCACTTCGACCTTGGATTGACGATCAGGCTGCTCCGCTTCCCGATCATGGCCTTAGCCTCGATGCTAGGCTTGTTCGGCATTACCTGCGGGCTGATCATTATTTATATCCATCTGCTTAACCTCAAATCATTCGGACTACCTTATTTGTACCCGCTCACGCCGTTAGCCAAAGCGGATTTGAACGATACATTATACCGCGCCCCATGGTGGGCGATGCAGCAACGCCCTGTAGCGTTAACCCATAATGAACAACGCCAGAAGAAAAATCCCCGCGGCTGGGAGAAACAAAAGGAGGAGTGAGTCTTGAACAAGCTGAAGAGCAGAGCGTTTCTTGTCATACTATCCATGACTATCGTCATGACTACAAGCGGCTGCTGGTCCTCGGTAGAGCTCAATGACCGGGCGTTCGTTAGTCTGATAATGGTTGATCTAACGGATGATGGAGAATTCGAACTGACTCTCGGCTTCCCCCTCCCGAACCGCATGATTCCCGGAGAAGTCGGCGGGTCTGGCGGGTCCAGCAAGGAACCGTTCGCTTTTGTTACGAAAACAGGGCCAACACTGCCGCAAGCCTTGCAGGACATTCAAAACGATTTATCAAGGAGAATTACTTTTGGGCAAACGCGGTTACTCATCATTGGTAGCACACTGGCGAAGCATGGCCTCGATCCGATATTAGAATTTATCAGCCGGCGCATCAACTTCCATATTAGCGCCAATCTATTCGTAACTCCGGGAAAAGTGCTGGAACTGGTGGAAACCCCAACGACATTCGAGCGCTTCGTCTCAGTCATTCTAACTTCCTATATTACCCATCGGATGACCATCGATGCTACACTTAGGGACGTTCTTCTTGCCAGATACGGCTCGGGGGATATTCTTATACCTGTGCTGTCTTTCAGTAAAGCCCCAGAAACAATAGCCAAGAAGGAGAAAAGCCAAATCTGGCTCGGCGTTGACGGAGCGGCTATGTTTATAAAAGGAAAAATGATCGGCCAGCAGTTAAATAAGGTAGAGATGCAAACCTCCTTATTGCTCTATTCCAACATCCGCGAAATGACGATCCGCGTAGAGTCTCCTACCGATGGGAAGGAGATCACTTTCAACGTGGAAGACATCACCACGAAGTTTAAAGCAAAAGTCAAGGATGATACACCCGGGATCCGCTTGGAAACCAGAGGAACAGCATCGGTCCAGGCCTCCGACTCCAAGCTTGATCTTCAGAACGATGAACAGTTGATGTTGCTGCAAAAAGAGCTGGACCGGGAAATTAAAAGCCGGATCATGCAGCTGATTAACAAGACGCGCACCGCCAAAGCTGATGTTTTCCAATTGGGAAATTATATTAAATGGAAGCATCCTGACATTTGGGATAAATATCAATCGAACTGGAATGAATTTTACGCCAAAGGGCTGGACATAGAAGCTGCAGTAAAAATTAGAATTCGCGGAACCGGTGAAGCCTTTCGGTCAATCAGAACGGAATGGGGAGAAGGCACATGATTGTGACTGCCCTAGTTTTTGTTCTAATTGCGCTGTATGAATGGTTCGATTGGCGCAAGCGTCATGATGGCACGGCCAAGCTATGGCGGCTTATCACGATAATGGCCATATTGCTCATTTTGCTGGAGGTTTATTTCCTTGTTAAGGATTACTGGAATTTTGAAGAAGCCCTGCACGGGCTATACCGTTTTTTGGGCCAATGGCTCTAACATGCCGCATGGATCTCGGGAGGAAATAGCAAATGGATAAAATTACCAGATTACAAATATTTTCTATGTATAATCTGTATATTTTTACGGTGACCATCGCCTTCTTATCAGGCCTGTACATCCAGAATAGCCACTACTCCACACCGATAAGTATCATTATTGGAGGCTTGGTCAGCATCCTTTTTCTGTATCCTGCCTACAGAGTCACCGTAATTCGGCCTAACGAGACGATCATCCAATATGGCAGCAGCATTGTGGGCAAAGTGCCGCATGCTTTTTTTATTCTGGTGATTGCCGTTATGAATCTGCTCCTCGCCTCGCTCAACCTTCGCGAACTTGAGGATTTTCTCATTCAGGTTTACTTGCCGGGAACTCCATCATGGCTGATCGCTCTGATGTTCGGGTTCTGCGTGGCCTATTGCGTACGTTCTGGAGTCACGACTATTTTCCGGGCAGCTCTGGGCATTTTTGTTATTAGTATTCTAGGTTTTGTCGGCATTCCATTCATGGTGACGCAAGCCATGCGCATTGAAGTGCTTCCCGCTCTGATTAACCAATTGGATCTAAAAGAGGTCGGCACGACCGTTTACGATTGCGTCACGATTTTTGGGGAGTTTGCTTTCCTGTTTCTGATTATGCCTTACATTAAGACACCTAAAAAGGTCTATCGGACAGTGGCTCTTACCATCCTGTCTTCGACCGTTATTATTCTGTCTCACATTATCCCGATCCTGATGATTCTAGGTCCGCAGCTAGCGGCTAATCTGACTTATCCCGACCTGGATCTCGTTCGTTCCCTGCGTACCGGGTCATTTGTGGAAACATTGGACCCTATTTTAATCATCCTGTGGCTGACCAGTCTGTTTATTAAGGTCTCTTTTATGATATTCATCGCCGTCTATGCCATATCCCTGCTAGTGAAACTGCCGGATCACAAACCGCTCGCCCTTTCGTTTACAGCCTTTTCCTGCATTCTATCCATGCTGATCGTTCGCTCCCAAATCGAAGTAAATTACTTGCTGCTTGAGGGGCTGCCGCCGCTGCTCATCTTTATTGAATTTGTGATTCCAGTGATCTACTGGACCGCCAACGGAATAAAATCCCGCAAAAATAAAACGAAAAATGCTTAAGCATTTTGCTTAAGCACTTCTCATCCAATAAAATTTGCATAAACCTACCGGCTAGTTCGCCCACTCTATCCAGTACTCGCCAATCGGTGTCATGACCAAATACCAGTCATCCCACTTTTTGCTGGCCTGAACCATCATCGGAGCAAGTCTGCCCTTCTCTGCCGTCCGGTCGAATGGCTGTTCATAAAAGACGGTATCCTGTTTAAGTTCTATGCTGGCGTCCACTTCGGCAGCCGTACCGAGCCGCGGATGAGGTTCATAAATCCATCCCATACCTTCACCGGTTTGGATTTTGTACCAGTTGCCTGCCTTCGCCGCTGCTTGCAAGGTTTGCGGACTTAAACGGGTTGTTGCCTTAGACAGAAAATTCGGCTCGCTGTATACGTCCCGCGCCTCGGTTAGGGTCAAAGTCCCCTCTTCCAGCGGCTGCTCGGCCCGGTTGCGATTGCGGCTCAGCCACAGTCTATAGCCTTCGTCCGCAAGCCATATGCCGATCCCTTTATTTCGCTTCCATTCCTCGGCAAATGCGGACAGCGGCAGATGCGCTTCGCCTGTCTTAATGCCGATTTCCGGCGTGAAAGCGGGACGCCCGAATGTCGTGATGAACCAATCCGTGTACCCTCCGCCGGAAGGATTACTCGTCGGCTGGACCAGGCTGTATCCAGTCTTGGCAGCAAAGCTGTGGGCCAGCTTCCGGTCGCGCGCCAGGTTGGCCGGAGCTGTCTTGTAGTTCCAATACAGAATCCGCCCTGCTGAATGGTAGGAAATGGCGATTTCCGGCTGAATCTCATAAGTGAAATTTACGAGACTTTGATTCTCCGTCGTTTGCAGCGGCTTGGCCCCTTTGTAATTCATCCAGTTCGGCCCAGCCGCGTTGTTATGTATCGTACTCCAGTCTGCGGGATACTGGCGGTTCAAATCTACGCCTTGGGCATTGGCTTTCCAGCGCGTAAAATCTTTGCTGCCCTGGTTCATCTGCAGCAGCGCATTCCTCGATTTCTCCGGAAAAGCCGTAAGCCCGGATTGCTGAAGCGTAACCCCATCCGGATTGACCATGGGCACAAACCAGATTGTCGTTTCGTTCAGCACCTTCCTCGCATCATAGCCGTCGATCGCCGTTCCTGCCCTGTAAGCTTTGGCATATTGCTCGATCATCTGCAAATTTATCGTCGTCGTTAGCCATTCCCTGGCGTGATGCGATCCGTTTATGAAAATGGCCGCTTCACCCTGACCCAATTTCACCGCCCAAATCTCCCGGCCGTGCGGCGTTGTGCCGATTGACTTATATTCGATGGTCTCCGGATAACGCTCCGCCAAATCGGCAATATGCGAGGTCATCCTCTCATAGCTCATAACTGTATCACTTCGCACGATATCCCCGCTGCTTGCAGACGTAGAAGAACTTAACATCGCCAACGACAGCATGGCAGCGAGGATGGGCAGCCAAAACTTGGCGTTATGCCAGCTGTTCACGGTGCTGATGCGCCTGCTGCTCTTGTTGGTGTTGCTAGTTTTGAAGAGGCTGATGTCGGCGTTACTAGTGCTGACACTGCTAGTATTAGCGCCATAAGGGCCAGTGCTGCTAGTGTTGACGCCGAATGCACCTATACTGCAGCCTTTGTTACTAGTATCTGTGCTGTTGCTAGTGTTTGTGCTTATACTAGTGCTTTTACTAATGTTTTTGGTGTTACTATAGCTCGTGCTGTTTCTAGTCACTTGATTTCCTCCGCATGATGTTTTGGTTCTTTCGACCTACTACGGAGGATATAAGAAATCTAGCAATCTGGCAATACAAATTTTGATAATTGCTATATTAGGAACCAACATGCCTCTTGTATTTACTTCGCATCCAGTTGCCATAACTGGTGAGGGCCGCTTACGATCCGGTCTCTTGAAGCCTCCCCGTGGAATGACATTGGCAAGTAACCTGTACCCATATACACTTTCTTCACCTTCCAGAAGCTCATGTAACACGCAAGTACCCATACACGGATCATTTTAAAACGGAATGTATTTTATAGAGCTAGTTAAGCTCTTTTTGTCAGAAAAACATGTGCTAAATGTATAACATGCAATTAGTTTGCCTGCTAAGAGCCTGTTCGCCGAAATAGCTTAAAACTAAATGCAGGTTTTGCAGTTAGTTCCCCTCGACAGAGCCAAAACCGATAAACTAACTGCATGAAATACATCTAGTTAACTAACTCGCGACCATCTAGCAACAGTTAGAAATCTGTAACCTGAACGTCCAGGTACAGTAACTAAACCAGAGTTAAATTTATGAAGGGAAAGACTCCAGTTCCATGAAGGGGCCGTGAGGCTGTTACATCATTCTCTCGACCCTCTTGGCGGCTGATTGGTATTTCCGCACGATTGCCGTATTCCGTAACACGCATTCACTCTTATCTGCGCGCATTTTTCGCTAAAATGAAAAACCGCCAAGCCTCAGCTTGACGGTCCATGTACTTCCTTCCGTATAATCAGCAACAGCTTACTGATTTTGACTCACAAAGGATTGAATATCGATAAACGGAGTAGCTCCGCCACTCACTGCAGGCAGACGTCCATCCCACTTCTCGAGGGCCTTCTCCTGCACTTCGATTTGCTTCAGTTGTACCAGTTCTGGCGTAACCTCCTGCTTCTTCAGCTTGAGGGACTCGGCCTCAGCTTGAGCCTGGGCGATCTTTTGCTTCGCTTCGATTTCAATCCGCTTTAAATCGTTCTCCGCCTTCAGCGCCTGCTGCTGAGCGACCTGCTTCGCTTCAATCGAATTGTCGAACGCTTCGGAGAACTTGAAGTTCACAATATTGATTTCATTTACAATCAAATCGTATTTAGCCATCCTTGCCGTCAAATGCTCGCTGATCTCTCCGGCTACGATATCACGCTTTGCGATCAAGTCCTCAGCGGGGTACCGTGCGGTAACCTCCTTGACGACTTCCTGCACCGCTGGGTTAATGATGACCGAATCATAAGCTCCCCCAACATTATTCATCAAATTGTAGGCCGACTCTTTATTGACGGAATAGTTGACGACGACATGCGTCGATACCGGCTGCAAATCCTTGGACGATGCGGTCGTATCCGTTTCCGTCTTCGTTACCTGGGTATTTACCTGAATCACCGTCTGAATGAAAGGAATCTTCAAATGAATGCCGGGCGACAAAATATTGTCGTTGAGTTTTCCAAAAGTTTTATACAACCCAACATGGCCGTACTGCACCTGCGTCACACTGTTCATCCCTACAAAAGCCAAAATCACGATCACTGCGATTGCAGCTATCCCTTTGTATCCCGTGTTTTTCCTTGGTTTGTTAGGTACTGCTTCCATGATAGATCCCCTCCACATTATGTGTATCGCTCGCCGGCTGTCTTGGCGCCGTTAATGGATAATACGCATCACCAGGCAAAAGGTAACAAAACTCCCTTCAAAAAATATCTGAGCTTAAAACAGGAAATGGTTATCATTGTCCAGACTTTGAATCGGGGCGTATGATTCGGTTTGGATAATACTCAACTGTCGTTGGAGGAAAAGAAGTTATAAGTAACGTAGAAAGCCTCGTGAACGTGGAGATAGCACAAAGAAACGGGGTCTAAGCAACGAACAAGTATGTGTTTTAGTCGCGAGAGACCGTAAAGTGGAGAGAAATAACATTATGATCAACCACCAGTTTTGCAGAATGGAGGAACACTTGTCCCGTTACGCGGCATTTATAAAACATTAGGTGCTTTAGTTTAGTTAAATAAGACTATACAATGAAATAGAACTTCCAAATAATAATGGAAGTTCTATTTTTCAATTACTTCACATGAAACTTTTACTTTCTAGAAAGCCAGGCGCGGTCATTTCTCCAGGTGACATCGACCGGCAGTTCGAAGAAGTCTGACAAGGTATCCCCGCGGAACAGCTCCTTCGTATTTCCCTGCATGAACACTTCACCGCGCCGGAGAAGCAGCGTCTTGGCAAAGGCCGGTACGATCTCCTCCGTATGGTGAGTAACATAGATCATATGCGGAGCGTCGGGCTGTACCGCCAGCTCCTGAATGCTGTCCAGCAGCCCTTCCTTCGAGATGAAATCGAGGCCGTTCGCAGCTTCATCCAAAATCAGCAGTTTGGGTTCTGCCATCAATGCCCGTGCAATGAGCAGCTTTTGCTGCTCGCCCTGGGAGCAGGTCTGATATGTGCGATCCAGCAAATGGCCGCATCTTAACTGATGCATCAATGCCTCCGCCCGGTCAAAATCCTCGCTTGACGGCTTTTCATACAACCCGATCGATGCAAATTTCCCGCTCACAACCAGATCCTGCACCTTCTCGGATGCATGAATTCTTTGCTGCAGAGAAGAGCTGACCCACCCGATCGATTTACGCATTTCCCTGACGTCCACTTCGCCATATTTATGCCCCAGTACGGAAATCGTGCCCGTTGTCGGCCAAATGTACCCGTTGATCATATTAAGCAATGTCGTTTTACCCGACCCGTTCAGCCCAAACAAAGCCCAATTCTCGCCAGGCGCGACCTGCCAGTCTATCCCGTCCAGCACAACTTTGCCGTCCCGCCGCCATGTTACATTCTGCATCTCAATCACTTGACTAAAACCCTCCGACCGGTTCGAATCACTCATCTACAACGCCTCCCTGACTTAACTGGTTTCCGTTCTGTCCCTATTCTTAATGATGGGCTTAGATTGCTGCCCTATAATATTTACAAAGCTAACTCGCTGGAATAAACTTGTCAAGCCAGGAATGTGCATGGAATGTCCTCATTTTGAGCGAAGGATGGTGATATAGACGATGACAAATGTGAAAATATCGGGGCTAGTCGTTCATATATTTAACGGTTACAGAGCTCGGTTCTAAGCTTTACAACCCGACGAGACTTCGGTGTATTTTGATGACGATTTTGCGAATGCAGCTCTCTCTGTGCACGTGGCCGCATGGGCGATGCAAATCCGTTGGAAAGAAAACGGCGAATAGTCCCGGCTCCATGATCAAGTCACTGCCTTCATCCTGTCCCGCCCTCCGTTCTCTCCGCTGAACAGCTTCGAATTCCTTTTCCGCTTCGGATTCATAGTATTGTATATCGTCTTCGCTTAAGCGGTTCAGGCTAATTTTCAGCCGGTCATCGTATCTTTTCCAGCCAATCCGTTCCGTACCGCTCACCAAATACTGAATATCTATATAGCTGTAGTGAGATTCGTACTGCTGACCGCTAACCGGCTGTGTCGTATATTCCTGAACAATAGCAAACATCTTTCCGCTTTCCAGTTCATATCTGCCTGGCGAAGCATTCTCTAGCTGATGCAGCTTAATGTATTCCAGCCCTCTTCGCACAGCGGAAGGGTATAAATGCTTCTCTTGATCCAGGTTTCTGATATCCCCCAGCATCATGGCTGTTCCTTCCTTTCCCGGATGCGGTTCTTCAAACGCTTGCTGTCATTTTGTCTTCAAGGAGTCAGGAAGAGGTCATGGCCTTTTTTTGCAGCTGCTTTAACCTAGTCATAACTTCATTGCCGCCTCGGCCAAAATAATCATGCAGCCGACGATACTCCCTATAGAGCTCATCATACATAGCCTGATGCACGGCAGTTGGTGTATAGCTCTTCTCCTGGAGGTGAGCCATATGCCTGGCCGCCTCCTCGATGGTGTCGTAGCCGCCGCGCAGGGAACCTGCTGCTACCGCTCCAAACATCGCGGCTCCCAGCGCCGGAGTCTGTGTTGAAGCGGCGATTTTGATCTCCCGGCCTGTGATATCCGCATACAGCTGCATTAGCAGCTTGTTTTTCTGCGGCAGGCCGCCGCAGGCGTACAACTCCTTCACCTCAAGCCCAGCAGCTTCGAATGCCTCAATAATATGGCGAGTGCCGAATGCTGTTGCTTCCAGCAATGCACGGTATATTTCCTCGGGTCTCGTCTGCAGCGTCAGCCCGGCCATCATGCCGCTCAGCTCGGAATTGACCAGATTAGAACGATTCCCGTTCCACCAATCGAGCGCGATCAACCCGCTCTCGCCAGGCAGCAGCTTAGCCGCTCCCGCCTCCAGCCATTCATGAACAGTGACGCCCGCCTGCTCGGCTTCCCTTTCCACGTAAGCAGGCACGGCCTGCTTCACATACCATCCGAACATGTCTCCAACGGCCGGCTGTCCCGCTTCATATGCATACAACCCAGGTATAATACCGTCCTCTACGACACCGCAAATGCCTTCCACTTGAATTTCCTGTTCACTTAGCAGCAAATGACATAACGAGGTTCCCATCGATAGCACCATATCCCCAGGTGAGGTCGCGCCGGCGCCGGGAACAGCCGCATGAGCGTCAATGATGCCCGGCGCCACGGCGATGCCTGGACGCAAGCCCATCATTGCAGCCGCCTCTTCCGTAAGTACGCCCGCAGACTCGCTGAGTGTCACGATATCTCCCCGGAGCTTCGTCTCGGCGAAGGCGGCAAAACGCGAATCCAGGTTTTGATAGAAATCCGACCGTGGATATCCCTCTCGCCGATGCCAAAGCGACTTATAACCCGCACAGCCGCTATTGCGCTTTAACATCCCGGTCATCACAAATACGATCCAATCCGCAGCCTCCACGAAGCGATCTGCCGCATCATAAATATCCGGGCGTTCCCGCAGCACCTGCAGAGCCTTCGCCGTCATCCATTCCGAGGACACCTTGCCGCCATACCGTCCAATGAAGCTCTCTGCCCGCGCAGCGGCAAGTTCATTGATCAGATCGGCCTCCTGCTGGGCCGCATGGTGCTTCCACAGCTTCACATAGGCATGCGGCTCATGACGGTACTCCTCGGCATAACATAACGGATTGCCTTCTTGATCTATGGGAAGTATGGTGCTGGAAGTAAAATCAACCCCGATGCCAATGATCTGCTCCGGCAAGGCGCCGGAAATCCTTAATACTTCCGGAACGGAGTGCCGCAGCACTTCCACGTAATCCCGAGGATGCTGCAGCGCCCACTCCGCGCCCAGCTTGACTCCAGTTCCCGCAAGCTCGACATCCATAACACCGTGAGGATAAGGCGTCACATGCCAGGCAACCTCCCGGCCGTCGCGGACATCCACAAGCACAACACGTCCCGATTCGGTGCCATAATCGATTCCAAGAACATAGCGAACATCCATATTCATGCTTCTTGCCCCCTTCTCTCTTGCTCCTCTTTCATTTCTCCCAGCTCCCCCGCTGGCGATTATTTATATAGAGGACCAAAGGCGGCACACGCCCGGTAATCCGCTCCGGTCGCATCGTCTGCGCCGAAAGCTGACCATACGCTTGGCCGGAAAATATCCTCTTCAGGCACATTGTGCATATTTACCGGAATACGCAGCATCGAAGCAAGCGTAATCAGTTGGGAGCCAATATGGCCGTAACTGACTGCGCAGTGGTTGGAGCCCCAATGGTTCATGACCGAATAAACATCCTTGAATGCCCCCGATCCAGTCAATCTCGGCACGAACCATGTCGTCGGCCATGTCGGATCAGACCGGCGGTCCAGCACGTCATGCACATCCTCCGGCAATTCCACAGAATACCCCTCGGCAATTTGCAGCACTGGGCCGATGCCATGGATCAGGTTGATCCGAGCCATTGTCAGCGGCATACCGCCCCGTGTCGTAAAATCCGTGGAAAATCCGCCCGACGGGAAGAAATCCTTGGCCGGGCACCAGGCTACCGCATCCAGACACTTCTGGGCTTCCTCCTCGCTGATTTCCCAGAACGGCTTCATAGCCGGCTGACCGTTCCGCGACTGCTGGCCTGTGCCATCCAGGGAAGCCGGGCCCGAATTGATCAGGTGGATCACTCCGCCTGCTGCCTGTCCTTCCAGCTTCTTGCCGGTCACCCGCTCGACGGCTTCCGGGCTCCAGTACGTACGCACATCGGCAAAAATTTGCGCGGCATTCGTCAGCTGATGCCCGAGCAGCATGGTGATCGCGTTCAAATTGTCATTCTCCGTGGCCAGCATAAACGGCTCGCGAATGCCGTTCCAATCAAAGGAGCTGCTCAGAATGGCTTCCATAAAGTCACCGGTCGGCAAATGATCCGTCCAGGCTCGCTGTCCCTGAAATCCTGCGGCAATGGCATTCCGCCCTTCTGCTTCTTCGCCGTAGCCCATTTCCGCCAGCTTCGGATTACCGACCATGAGGTCGCGGGCGATGAGCGCCATTTTGACTACCGTCTCCCAATCCTGAGCCTTCTGACCGGCAGATCTTTGACGCTCCGGCGGGTTAACGTCCTCCCCTTCCTTGCAGTGTTTCTTCGTCCACTCCAACGCGCGTTTATATTCTTCCTTATCGTAAATCCCCCGCTCCATCCGCCGGATAAACTCGGTCATATCCACATACTCATTGCGCATGCCAAGATAATTTTGGAAGAAGCCTTCGTCCACAATACAGCCGGCAATCCCCATTGACACCGTTCCCATCGACAAATAGGATTTGCCGCGAATCGTCGCTACAGCAAGCCCGGCCTTGGCAAAATTCAGCAATTTACCCTGTACGTCCTCTGGGATGGTATCATCGCCAATATCCTGCACATCCCGTCCATAAATGCTGAACGTAGGCAATCCCTTCTGGTTGTGGGCCGCAAGCGCGGCCGCCAAATAGACCGCTCCTGGACGCTCCGTTCCGTTAAAGCCCCATATCGCCTTCGGCATCCACGGATCGGTATCGATCGTCTCCAGCGGATAGCACCAGGACGGAGTTACCGTAATCGTTACGCCCACGCCTTCCCGGCGGAATTTCTCGGCCGTGCTGGCCGCTTCCCGCACCCCGCCAATCGTCGTATCCGCTACTACGCATTCCACAGGCAAACCGTTAGCATGGCGGAGATTGTCCGATAGAAAGCGGGCGCAAGCGAGAGCCAGATTCATCGTCGGCTCCTCCAGGGATTCGCGGATTCCGCCGCGCCGTCCATCAATGACTGGACGAATGCCTATTTTGGGCATAGCGCCCTCCAATCGGTTTACAATCATCGGTGTACTCATGATCATTCCTCCTGATCGAATCTTTATAAAATGAATTGCTCGGACAACTGCTTGGACAATTGATGCAGCTGACGGATTTCTAAACGGTTCGTTGCCGTAAAGTCACGGTGGTTCTTCACCCGGCAGTAATAGTTATCGAAGACGCCTTCCAGCATTAAATAATACTTGGCGTTGACCGGATATAATTGCCTCTCAATTAGAGAGGTCATACTGAGGAGATTCGTGAGCGTCTCCGCCCGCTTTGGCTCATTCTCCCAATTTTTCAGCAGCCATACGTATAAGTCCGGATGAAAGTTCGCCATCACCCCGCTATACCCCGCGATGCCAAGCCGAAGCGTCTCCAGCAGCGTCGCTGAATTCGCGTTATATATTTTCAAAGAGCTGTCCTGTACGGCTTCGAGCTTCTGCCGAATATTGTCCGTATCACAGCTAGTATCTTTCAGAAAGTGGAATCTCCCCGTGCTTGCGCACCATTGCAGCAGCTCGGGTGAAATAATTCTTTTGTAGGGAAATGGACACTCATAAAAGCTTAGCGGAATATCTTCCGGCAGCCTGCTGAGCAGCTTCTCCAAGTTGGCCTTCCATACTTCATCCGGCTCATCCTCGTTCGCTAACCGGTTTGTAATCAGCACAAGGGCATCGATCCCGGTTGCAGCCATGGATGTCAGTTCCTTAACCTGGTCGTCAAAATCTTCGGAAATATGGCCTGAAGCTATCACAGGCACGCGCCCGGCTGCTTTTTCCTTAATAAAAGAGGCCAGCTTCACTCTCTCTTGCAAACTTAAGTGAAACATTTCACTCGACTGGCAAACTGCAAACAGACCGTCTACACCCTGCCGGATATACCATTCGACCGCCCGCTCTTGGGCAACGAAGTCGATTTGTCCGTTCTCCTTGAACGGCGTAACCATGGTTGGCCATACACCGTCCGGTATATGTGATTGTAATTGATTCAACATCTATGTCCCTCCACGCATGTAGTCAATAACAACAATTCCTATCCGCTGCACGGCTAAACACCGCTATTTCCCGCTGCGAATTTGCACCGCAGCTTACCGCAATAACCGTATTACTTCGCCCTTCTGCTAAACTTTCTAAAGGCAATATTGACTCTGTTCCAGGTGTAAGTCAGGTAGACCTGGTCTCCGTACGCTAGAACTGCCGGATAGGAAAACTCTCCCTCGCCGTCTTCCAGCACGGCCTCTTGGGTCCAGGTCAGCCCATTATCCGTGGACGCCATCAATACTAGCGGCGTGCGCGGGCCCCAATTGACGCCGACAGGATTGCAGCAGAGCACCAGGGTTCCATCCTCCATGCGGACAACATCCATCCCGCTGTTATTATTTGGAACGCTCGTTGGATATGCCGCGCTCCAATGGACGCCGCCATCCTGCGAATCACTGCGGTGAATGAAGCCTTCCGAGCTTCTCATCAGCATATGAACCTGTCCAGGCTGGGACTCCCATAGCGATGGCTGAATAACCCCCCGGCCGTAAAAAGACTGCTCCGACACCGGAATATCGCTCTTTACCGCTTGAATGTCACTCCGTTGAATACCAGCGATGCCGATCTCCTCGCTCCGCTGCCAGGTCAAGCCCTGATCCTGCGAGCGATCGGCGAATGAAGTCCAAATTCCGTCCTCGGCAGAAGCGGGAGCGATCCAAGTACCGTCCGCGAGAACGATCACCTTATTGCGTACGGGGCCTCTGCCTCCCCGGTCACCAGGAACGAGCTCCCTCGCCGCCGACCAGGATCTCCCCTCATCCTTGGAAATTTTATAGAGCGTTCGCCATTCCTTAATCCATCGGCCGATTTTATAGAATAGCATCAGCTCGCCGCCCGGAAGATTCATAAGTACCGGATTCCAGCAGGGCTCCTCTACTCCCGCCGCTATTTGCAGCGGCTGCGACCAGCTCCCGCCTGTCTTGCGGGAGCACCAGATTGCACTGTCATCCGCGCCTTCCTTGCTCCCCGCAAACCAGACGGCGAGGATATCGCCGCTAGGCAGCACCGCCAAATGTGAAGCATGACAGCTGGCAAACGGTTTGTCCGTTCCCATGATCAATTCATTCGTGATCTCATTGAACATGTCCGTAATTCCCTCCTGAGAAATCAACTTGCCGCATTTGCGGCCTGGTTGATTAGCCTTTGATCCCGGAATTTGTAATTCCCTCTACGAAATAACGCTGTAAAGACAAGAACACGATAACAGACGGTATGATGGCCATACAGGCCGCGGCAAGCGAAGTGCCATACTGGAATTGCGCGGTGGAATTCGCTCCGCCCATAAACTGCGCAATCCCTACCGTCAATGGCTTCAAGGCATTCGCACGAATCGCGATCATCGGCCACAGGAAGTTGTTCCAGTTCGAGATGAACATCAGAATCGTGACTGTGGACACAGCGGGCTTCGTTAAAGGCAGCATCACCTTCCAGAAGATCCCGAAATCCTTGCAGCCGTCGATTCTCGCGGCTTCCTCCAGCTCATTAGGGATTCCCTTGAAAAAGCTGGTCAAGATGTATACGCTGATGACGTTCGCGCCAGCAACCAGAATGAGCGCGGCAAATGTATTCAGCAGCTTCAATTCAGATACGAGCAGGAATAACGGAACGATGTAGGCCTGAATCGGAATGAGCAGCATGGAGACGATGAGCGTAAAAATCACCTTTTTCCCCTTGAAGTTAAGCCGCCCAAACGCATAAGCTGCAGGCGTAGTTAACGCGAGCACAAACAATGTAGACAATACGGTAATGATCAAACTGTTCATCATCCAGCCGGTGTACGGATACTGGGCCAGCACGGATTTATAATTGATGAGCGTGAAATCGGCGATCCATTTCGGCGGATAGTTCATAATTTCCGCTTCCGGCTTCAGCGAAGAAACGACTGACCATAGCAAGGGAAACAGGAATATGACACCGATAAACGCCATGACAATGTAGATCAAAGTGTTTTTTAATTTCATGCCATGAGCCTCCCCTAGTCATCCAGCTTCAGCAATCTGGATTGAATTTGCACAAATACGATCAAAATGACCAATGTCGCGATGCCAAGCACAGAGCCGTAGCCGAGATTGTAGTTCTGGAATGCGGTTCCGTATAAATATTGCACCAATGTGAGCGTAGCCGTTCCCGGACCGCCGTTCGTCATGACGAATATTTGGTCAAATATTTGAATCGTATTCACGAGGGTAAGTGTGATCACCATCGAGGTAATCGGCTTCAGCATCGGCAAGGTAATCCTCATGAATGCCTGTGCGCCCGTGGCCCCGTCAATTTTGGCCGCCTCGTACAAATCCGCGGAAATATCCTGCAGACCGGCAAGATACAGAATCATGTTGTAGCCGAGGTACGACCATACAGTGACAAGGGCAATTGAGAATAACGCCCACTTTTCACTCGTCAGCCATTCAATCGGCCCAAGGCCAACCAGCTTCAGGTAGTAGTTGAGAATCCCGAAGTTGTTATCGTACAGCCAGTTCCAAATGATACCGACGACGGCCGGGATCAACACGTAGGGAATGATTGAAATCGTTCTTACAGCGTTGCGGAAGCGCAGCTTCTGGTTCAACAGCACGGCCATTAGGAGGCTGAACACAATCAGCGGCGGCAATGTCAATACGAGAAACAGCAGTGTATTTTTCAGAGAGACCCAAAATATCGGATCATTGAACAGCTTCTTGAAGTTGGCTAATCCGGCAAACTCGGCGTCGCCGACGATATTCCATTTCATAAAGCCGATGAACAGCCCTGCTATACTCGGTCCAAAGCGAAAGACAAGGAATACGAGCAGATAAGGCAGCAAGAACAGCGCTGCGACTTTTCCTTGTGATTTCATGAAGTCGTCAACCTTTCTACCACTATGGTGATATTACTAGTCTTAATAGAGTGGTACATGAAACCGATACGGCAAGGATCCCTGCGTGCGGTGCCTGGCGTCTTACAAAGGTGGTCAACCATGCGCAATTTTCCTCTGACCAGCCGTATCGGTTCATTTTTGTGTCAATGTCAGTGGCTGCTCGCGAGCAACAGATGCTACTCTTGCAGCAGACTGTCCATATCTTTCTTTAACTGCTTGGCGATATCATGTGGATCCTTGTTGTTCAGAATAGCGTCCTGAGCGGCTGTCAATATCGGGCTCGGAGCCGTACTGGAGAAGATTTGCGCCGCCTTCGGATGCGATGGAAGCAGGACGCTGCTGTCTAAGCTGTTAATGAACGCTTCCCGGCCTTCCATGCTTTGAGCGGTCTGCATGCCGACGTTGCTTGATGGAAGCTGCCCGGATTTCGCCCATTCGCCGGAGTTATTGTCCAGCCATTTGACGAATTCGATCGCTGCTTTGGCTTTGTCAGGATCATTGTTTTTCTTCAGCGGGAAGGTAAGGATTTCTGCAGCTCCCCAAGCAGCCGGTTTGTCAAACACTTTAGGATAAGGCGCGCTTGCCCACTGGATATTGGAATCCTCCAGCTTCGGCATTTGCCATGGTCCGTCAACAAACATCGCTACTTTGCCGCCCATGAAATCATCAACCGGTGATTTCTCGCCTTTAGGCACGACTTTGTACTTAAATACAAGGTCTTGCAGGAAGGCAATCGCCTTCGCCATCTTGTCTTCATCCAATTCAACCGCTTTCATATCTTCGGTAAACGGATTATGGTCTTGCTGATTCAATAGAGCATAGATTTGATAGAATACATGGTGGTTCATAGAGAAACCAAGCCCGTATTGCACGATATTGTTCTCGTCGAAGCCTGCTTCGTCGGCACGCTTGCCTTTGTTGTCGACCGTCAGCTTCTGGGCTGTCGCGATCAGTTCTTCGCCGGTCATTGGAGGCTGCGTTATTCCCGCTTCATTATAAAGATCCTTGTTATAGTAAAGTCCGTGCATATGAACGTCTAACGGAACCGCATATTGCTCGCCTTTATAGAATGTTCCGCCCCAGGCAAAGGAAGAATAATTTCCCGTCTCCATGCCGACGTCAGTGATCGGCGCGTTGTCCAGGACGCCCATTTCAACGAACTGTCCCAGCTCAAATGGATGCATGACCAATACATCCGGCGGATTCCCGCCTTTCATTTCCGTCAAAAACTTGGTGAACAGCGGAGTCCATTGCAGGGAAGTAAATTCAACATGAATGCCGCTTTGTTCCTGATTGAACTTGTTAACTAGTCCTTCCATCGTGTTGAGGTCAGGTCCTGTCCATCCGCCCCAGAAATCAATATTCACAACCTTGCCGCTGCCACCGTCATTCGCTGGGGCCGGTGAGTTCGTCGCTTGTGGTTTCGGGTCGGCCGCACAACCTGCCAACGGTAAAGCCAACAACATTACAGTAAGAAAACTTGCAAGCCATCTCTTTGTTCTCATGTACATCCCCCTCTAAGGATTCTCAAGATTAATGAAGATTTGCCTGTCAAACTATAAATGTAAGCGCTTTCTTTAATGCGGTTCAGATTTAACGCTCACCCCCTTTCAGGTTGTGAATTATAGGGTAATGCCTTATATTTAGCGCTAACCAGGGAGAAGACGATTTGCCGCTCCTCCCGGTTAGACGTATAACCAAGCTGATGTACCGCCGGTTCTCACCGGGTTACTCTCCGCAGGATTTGCGGGTCACGATATGCGTATCGAACATTTTATGAACCTTCACATTCGTTTTGTACAGCATCATATCCGTCAGCATTCTCAAGCTCTCTTTCGCCATCTCTTCTACCGGCAAATGAACTGTAGATAATGTAGGTATAGTATAATTGGTTACTTCGTCGTTATCATGTCCAATGATTTCCATGTCCTCTGGCACTTTGATGTCGATTTCATTCAGCGCCTTGAGTGCGCCTACAGCCATCTGATCGCTAATTGCAAATACCCCTGTCGGCATGAAGCCGGATTGCTCCTTCATTCTCATCACCGCTTCATACCCGCCCTGCTCCGAGAAATCTTCATACATCAAATGCTCTTCATCGATTTCCAATCCTAGCTCGGCCGCCTTATCCAAAAATCCTTCTCTGCGCAGCATGATTGCCTTGGAGGAAACGTCAGGGATAATCAGTCCCACCTTCTTGTGGTTCCGCTTATACAACCTCTCCGCAACCATCTCGCCGCTTCTGCGGCTATCGACATTAACGGATGAATATTTGCTGGATTCGCGTTGGTGCAGCACGATCGGAACGTTCAGATCAGCCTGCTCAAGGAACTCGTCATCCTCCTCCGTGGAGTTCGCAATGATCGCCCCGTTAAACCGGGTTCCTGTTACTAAGCTTCTCACCTCATTCAACTTGGTGCCAACGTATGGCTGGATCAATAGCTCGTACTCATCCTCCAGCTCGTTAAGGGCGTGCTGAAAGCCTTTCAGGTACCGGCCGACAAGCGCAGTCCGCGTATCCAGCGTCCAGAACAGGGCGATGATCGGCAGCACCGTTTCCCCTCCGCTCCGCAATCGTCTCGCCGAAATATTCGGCTGATAGTTAAGCTCTCGGGCAGCTTCTAATATTTTCGCTTGCGTTGCGGCGGATATCCGGTACTTGTCCCCTTTGCCATTCAACACCATGGAGGCCGTGCCTTGCGATACTTTAGCAAGTTGGGCTATTTCCTTAATGCTTGCCATGCTTATAACACCTCATCATTTTCATCATATTGGCAAAATATCCTAATCCATTGTATAGGTTCAAACGAGATTAAATCAATTCATTAAGACACCATTCAGGGTTATGCACTGCTAATACGTTTTGCTAAAACGTTTTGCTAATACGTTTTTATTGTATTTTAAAAGCGCTTACACGTCAACAGTAATTTTTAAATTTTATTGAAATATTTTTTTGACACAACTTTCAGACGGCTATTTCTTTAATTGGTAGCATGGAGATGGAATAATGAGGTACAATAACATCCGTAGGTTTACAAGCGTATGCAGCGCCATATGAGACGGCCTGTCCGTTTTCATTTGATAGGATACCTCTAGAGGATATTGGAAGGATGGATGAACTCATGCATGTAGCAAACAAGTGGGAAGATTACGAGATCATTGACGCCGGAGGCGGAGAGAAGCTGGAACGCTGGGGGGATATCATTTTACGCCGCCCTGATCCGCAGATCATCTGGCCGATTCATCACGAATCACAACAGTGGAGAAATGTACATGGCCATTACCACCGCAGCTCCTCGGGCGGCGGGCAATGGGAGATGAAGAAGCAAATCCCGGAGCGGTGGACGATATCGTACGAGCAGCTTAAGTTTTATATTCGGCCTACGAACTTCAAGCATACGGGTCTATTCCCAGAGCAGGCGGCAAACTGGAGCTGGATGATGGACAAAATTCAGCGCGCCGGACGGCCAATTCAGGTGCTTAACCTGTTTGCCTACACGGGAGGCGCTACAGTTGCAGCTGCTGCCGCGGGCGCATCCGTTGTGCACGTTGACGCAGCTAAAGGCATGGTGCAGTGGGCTAAAGAGAACGCCGCCCTATCCGGTCTTAGTGAACGGCCAATCCGTTATATTACGGATGACGTATTCAAATTCGTCCAGCGTGAACAGCGGCGCGGAAATCGCTATGACGCCATCATCATGGACCCTCCTTCCTATGGACGGGGGCCTGGCGGCGAGATGTGGAAGCTGGAGACCAGCTTGTATCCGTTCGTGGAGTCGTGTTTGTCCATTCTGTCGGACAACCCTCTCTTCTTCTTGATCAATTCTTATACGACAGGCATCTCGCCAACCGTGCTTCATAACATTCTGTCGATGACTGTCAAGAAGCGCTACGGGGGAAGTATTTCCGCCGGCGAGATCGGGCTGCCGATTACGAATTCGGGACTGAACCTTCCTTGCGGGATCCTTGGCCGCTGGGAGGAATAACCGATGACTACAAATAACAACAACGAGGGCCGGAACATGACGGAGTCGGACTTCGATATTTTATACGAGGATAACCATCTGCTGGGGATCGTCAAACCGGTAAACATCCCGACCCAAGGGGATGCCAGCGGCGATCCCGACCTGCTGTCCTTGCTGAAGGAGGATATCAAGGAACGTCATCAGAAGCCGGGCAATGTATATTTAGGGCTCGTCCATCGCTTGGACCGGCCCGTCGGCGGCGCAATGATCTTTGCGAAGACGTCAAAGGCCGCCTCCCGGTTATCGGAGTCCGTCCGCAGCCGCAGCTTCGATAAGACGTACCTTGCCATCGTGCACGGTACGCCTCTGAAGCAGCAAGGACGTCTAACGAATACACTGCTGAAAAATGAGCGTACGAATACCGTGTCGGTCGTTACGAAGGGAACGCCTGGCGGCAAAGAGGCCATTCTTGATTATGAGGTCATTGGAACAGCTGCAGGCGACAATCTGACGCTGATTAGGGTTACCCTGCTCACCGGGCGCCCCCATCAGATCCGGGTACAGCTCAGCCATATCGGCTGCCCGCTGTACGGCGACCAGAAGTATGGCCAGGCCTTGAACAAGCCGGGCCAGCAAATCGCTCTGTGGTCACTATATGTCGGCTTCCCGCATCCGGTATCGAAGGAACAGATTCATATTACCTCCCTGCCGCCGGATGAAGCTCCTTGGAGCCTGTGGAGCAGGCAAACCTACAAGGAGCTGGCTCGGCAGCTCTGAACGCCGGTGCGACAGCTTACTATGAAGCCAAAGAACCTGAGAGCATGCTCTCAGGTTCTTTGGCTTATATATATCCATGCTTATTACTTTATCCCTGAAATTTTGCCCATTAAATAAACAAGCAGCTGCTGATTATGCGTAGAAATGCGGCTGAGCACACCGTCCAAATAGGCGTGACGGATCGAAATTCCCCGGTCGGCCTCCGCCTTGCCTTTTTCCGTAATCGATATCCAGACGATCCGCCGGTCTTCCTCGTCCCGGTCGCGGCGAATCAGCTCCGCCTTCTCCATCCGGTCCAGAAGCATCGTTACCGCCGCCGGGGTCGTTGCTAGAAACGGAATCAGATCCGACGGCTTCAACTGGCCATTCTGCTCTAATACTTCAAGCACCGACAATTGGGATGTGGTTAAGGTTGGCGCAAGCTCCTCTTCCAAATGATTCTGATAGTCTTTTACGATTTTGCCAAGTAATTTTCCGAATTCTTCCGTATGCATCATATCCCCCCTATCTCTGCCTGACTCAATAATTTATGAATAATGATTCGTTGGTTTTGTCCTATGTAAAGATGATGAGTACGACGATAGAAGCCATGATATACATTACAATACACGTTTTTCTTAACGCCTTTAATTAAATTCGCCGTCCTTCGCTCAAAATCCTCCTTATTCCAAAAAAATCCATCCGTTTGAGTTGTTGCAAAAAAAACCAGCCGACTGCTCGGCTGGCTCAAAATTTCTAACGGAATTACAGCTATGGATTATTTAATCGGATATCTCCAGCCAAGCGGATCATCAAGTAGACCGCGCTGAATGCCCGTGATCGTGTCATACAGCTTCTTGGACAACTCACCGATTTTGCCTTCGGCAATGTTCAGCTCGAGCTCCCCCCATTTCATGCTGCCGATCGGCGAAATGACCGCGGCCGTACCCGTCCCAAAAGCTTCCTCAAGCCATCCCTTCTGATGCGCCTCGACCAGCTCCTCCATTGCAACTTTGCGTTCGCTCACCGGAACTCCCCATGATTTCAGCAGCGCGATAACGGAATCTCGCGTTACCCCGGCCAAGATGCTTCCTGACAACTCGGGTGTAATGACTTCACCGTTTACCTTGAAGAAGACGTTCATGCTGCCAACTTCCTCAACATATTTGCTCTCTGCTCCATCCAGCCAGAGCACCTGCGAGTAGCCCGACTTCTTCGCATCCTCCTGGGCTTTGATGCTGGCCGCGTAGTTGCTTGCCGTTTTTGCAGCACCGGTTCCGCCGCGGAAAGCCCGAACATAACGCTGTTCTACGTGAATGCTGACCGGATGGATACCCTCTGGATAATAGGAACCAACCGGTGAAAGAATGACCAGCAGCTTATACGTGTGTGAAGCCCGTACGCCGAGACATGGCTCAGTAGCAATGATAAACGGACGAATATATAAGGCGTTCTCTTCTCCCGACGGAATCCATGATGCATCGACTTTTATAAGCTCCGTGATCCCCTGCAGCAGCGTGGAAGGCTCTACCTGTGGAATGCTTAACCGCTCGCAGGAGTCGTTTAGCCGCTTCAGGTTCATGTCCGGCCGGAACAGCACCAATTCCCCGGCAGCCGTCCGATATGCTTTCATCCCTTCGAATACTTCCTGCCCGTAATGGAACACCATCGCCGAAGGATCAAGGGCAATCGGACCATAAGGGACGATTTTCAGATCATGCCATCCCGCCTCAAGCGAATATTCCATCGTCAGCATATGGTCGCTGAAATATTGCCCAAAGCCCAGGGCCCCCGGGTCCGGCTTCTGCTTCAAATTCTGACTTAACTCAATGTGCAAGCTCTCCATTACTACACGTCCTCTCGATTATTAACTCTATCTTTACTATAGCGCTCATTCAATCATTGATCAATAATATGATATCGATCATTATCATAGTTCGTATCTATAACGCGCAAGCTCCACACCCGTTACAAGTAAACTAAATGTCCACTGACCTCTATGTTTGTGGGCTTTTGCATTTTTGGTTTATAATTTTTCCAAGAGCTTCGTCATTTTAATCGGGGGGCCTGCCTTATGTGTGGACGTTTTACTATCACAGTTCCTTATGAAGAACTATTGCTGCGCTATTATATCGATGAAGACACAAACACAAACTATGAACCTTCCTATAACGCAGCTCCTATGCAATACATCCCGGCAGTGGTCAAAGGCAGTAACGGGAACCGGTTGGGGAGCCTTCGCTGGGGGTTAGTCCCATCCTGGGCTAAAGAAGATAAAATCGCCAGCAAAATGATCAACGCACGGGCGGAAACGATCACAGAAAAACCATCCTTTAATCGATTGATCGCGTCTCGCCGCTGTATTATCCCTGCTGATGGTTTTTACGAATGGCAGCAGCGGACAAAATCAAAGCAGCCGTTTCGAATCACATTGAAGGACGAGGGGATTTTCTCTTTCGCGGGGCTTTACGATATGTGGATGGACCCAAACGGAAACAGACTGGCGACCTGCACCATCATCACTACTGCGCCGAATAGTCTAATGGCCGATATTCATCACAGAATGCCGGTTATTCTCCGAAAGAAAGATGAAGCAGAATGGCTTGACAGGGATCATGCAGATGTACCGGCACTTCTGCAATTGTTGAGGCCGTATGACTCCAATGAAATGAGGGCTTATCCAGTATCGTCTGAAGTAGGCAACGTGAGGAATAATGATGCTAAGCTGCTGGAAGAAGTAAAGCCTGCCGATCTTCTATAAGCAAGTGCACTGTATCTCTAAACCATGACCACCCTTTACAGTATATTTGAATCGCAAGATTCGGCTTAATTATATCGCTTGCTAACTTATAAAAGAATCCAACAAAACTACCATATCGCCTCTAAAAATGTATTAGTTTGTAAACAATAAACCCTTGATATATATACGATTTTTAAATAATATGTTCTACTATAATCATAGGTTATATCTATGGAAGAAGGGATAACTTGGAACATCGTCTGCTAGAATACTTTATCGCCGTGAGCGAGGAACTGCATTTCACGAAAGCCGCGGATAATCTGGGGATTTCCCAGCCGACGCTCAGCCACCAAATCCGCTTGCTGGAAGAGCAGTTGGGCACGCCGCTGTTCCACCGGTCAGGCAAGAAAATTCATTTGACCCAGGCCGGAACGGTTCTGCTGGAGCATGCCCGCCGGGTGTTTCACGAACTGGAGCAGGCGAAGCTGGTCATCGGCGAATTGACCGGGCTGCGGCGGGGCCGATTAAGAATCGGCTGCTCAGGCAATCATTTGCTGATCCAGTCCATCATTTCCTTTCATCGCCAGTTTCCCGGGATCGAGCTATCCATCGTCGAGCTGGCGACCGAAGAAACCCGTGATCGGCTGCTCACTAACAAGCTGGATCTCGGGGTTGTATTTCTGCCGCTGAAGGACGAGCAGCTCATCAGTCTTCCTCTGTATAAAGAGGAACTCGTCGTCATCGTTCCCCAAGATCATCCTTTTGCCGAATCGAGCGGTATTGAACTGCGAGAGCTGGCCCTGTCGCCTCTCGTTTTGTTTCCCCCGAAGTTTCTGGCCCGGCAAATGCTGGATGCGGCCTGTGCTGAAATTGGCATTCAGCTCAGTCCTGTTATCGAGTTGTCCACGATGGAATCCCAGTGCCAAATGGTGGCTCATCACGTAGGCTTGACCGTCGTGCCCAAATCCTACACCGCAACGCTTCGGGACCCGCGCCTTGTCAGTGTCCCCATCGCTGAACCTGCCCCCTACCGCAGTGTTGGCATCGTGTACCGCAAAGATACATACATGGATGCAGCCATACAGGCTTTTATCGAACACTTATCCTCCAATTTGCAAACGGACTAACGAGTTTTTCCTTTTACCCCGTACAGTCAAAAGGCTCTCCTCCATGCACAATCATCATGGAGGAGAGCCTGTTTGGCTTGCTGTTATGCTATTTGGCCTGCGCCTCTTCGCTGCGCTGCGGCACAATCAGTAAATCGGTAATTTCGTCCCCTTTGCCTACAGCGGCTAGTGCCTTCCCGATCGATTTGCGATCGGCCAGCGGGGCCGTTTCTGAATTGAACCCATATGACTCGCCCTGCTTCGTCATAGCTACGATGTCCAGCGCTTCCTTGCAATGGAAGCCTCCCGCAATGCGGCTGCCGTTCGGCTTCACGCGCTTGCCTTCCTTGAACTCGAACGTCTGCACGCCGCGTCCGCCGCGGCTTTGCATCGGATAATCCAGCAGCAGGCTGCGCTTGCCGTAACCCAGGTCAGAGACGACCAGGATTTCTCCTTCTTCGCCTTCCACCCAAAGTGCGGCTACCACCTCGTCACCGTCCTTCAGGCCAATGCCTTTAACACCAGAAGCAACGCGTCCCATCGGATTGACTTCATTTTCGGCAAAGCGAATCGCCATGCCATCCTTCGTGAGCAGCAGGATTTCGGCCGTGTTCCGGCTGAGCTGCACCTGGATGATTTCATCCCCATCCGCAACCTTCGCAGCGGCGACAGCGCCGGAGCGCTTCGTCTCGTAATCCTTCAGCAGCGTGCGTTTCACCTGTCCGCGCTTCGTCACGAATACGAGGCTTGTATCCGGCTCTTCAAAGGTTTTGATCGGGATAACACTAACGATGTGGTCTTCCTTGGCCATGGCAATGACATTGACGATCGCCGTTCCGTTATCCTTCCACTTGAACTCGGGAATTTGATGCACAGGCAGCACGAAGTACTGCCCCCGCTGCGTAAAGATCAGCACATTTTGCAGCGTATCCACCTCAAGGATATGCTTAATGTAATCGCCATCCTTCACACCCGAGCCGTCCAGCTCGCCGCCGGAGCGCGTAAAGGACAGCATGCTCGTACGCTTGATATAACCTTCATTAGACAGCGTAACAAGCACATCTTCCTGAGCGACCATCACTTCGAGGTTAACCTTGATTTCCTCAACCTCGCCCTGAATTTCCGAGCGGCGGTCCACGCCGTATTTCTCCCGGATTTCCAACAGTTCTTTCTTAATAACCGCAATCAGTTTCTTGTCGCTCTCCAGAATTCCCCGCAGCGTGGCAATTTTCTTGTTCAGCTCGTTTAACTCTTTCTCTAACGACGTAATTTCCAAATTCGTCAAGCGGTATAATTGCAATGTAAGGATTGCGTCGGCCTGCCGCTCGGTAAACCCGAACATCCATTGCAGATTGTTCTGAGCGTCCTGACGGTTCTTGGAAGCCTTGATCGCGGCAATGACCTCGTCAAGAATGTTCAGCGCTTTGACCAGTCCCTCGACAACATGGGCCCGATCCTCCGCCTTCTCCAGCTCGTACTGCGTTCTGTAGGTCACGACCTCGCGCTGGTGGGCGATATAAGCTTCAAGGATCGGCTTCAAGCCGAGCTGGCGCGGCGCCTTGTTGACGATCGCCACCATGTTGAAGTTATAGGTTACCTGCAAATCGGTTTTCTTCAGCAAATACGCCAAAATCCCCTGGGCATCCGCATCCTTCCGCAGCTCCACGACGATCCGCAGCCCTTCGCGGCCGCTCTCGTCCCGGACTTCGGCGATCCCGTCGACCTTCTTCTCCAGGCGAATATTCTCCATTGCCGTAACCAGGCGGGACTTAACAACCTGGTATGGAATTTCCGTAATCACGATCTGCTGCTTCCCGCCGCGCAGTGACTCAATTTCCGTCTTCGCGCGGATATAGATGCGGCCTCGTCCGGTCTCGTAGGCATCCTTGATGCCTTCTTCACCCATGATGATGCCGTGGGTCGGAAAGTCCGGCCCCTTCACATAGGCGCGAATCTCTTCCAGGCTCATGCTTGGCTTCTCCATGACCGCAATGCAGGCATCGATGACTTCGCGCAGATTATGCGGCGGAATTTCAGTGGCGAAGCCTGCGGAAATTCCGCTGACGCCGTTGACAAGCAGATTCGGATACCGCGATGGAAGCACGACAGGCTCCATCGCGGTATTGTCGAAATTGTCCTTGAACGGAACCGTCCGCTTATCGATGTCACGCAGCAGCTCCATGGCGATCGGCGACAATCTCGCCTCGGTATAACGCATCGCCGCTGCCGGGTCATCGTCCTGCGAGCCCCAGTTCCCATGGCCGTCGATCAGCACATGCCCCATTTTCCAAGGCTGGGCCATGCGCACCATTCCCTCGTAAATCGAGGAGTCGCCGTGCGGATGGTAATTCCCCATCACGTCTCCGACTGTCTTGGCGGATTTGCGATACGGCTTGTCCGGAGTGTTCCCCGAATCGTACATGGCGTATAGAATCCGTCTTTGGACAGGCTTCAGGCCGTCGCGCACATCGGGAATAGCGCGATCCTGAATGATATATTTGGAATACCGGCCAAACCGGTCGCCAACGACTTCCTCCAAATAGGCCGGCAAAAAGTTCTCCATTAAACTCAAATCAAGTCACCCTCTATTCCTCATACTCCGTGAAATCTACATTTTCGACGATCCAGCGCTTCCGCGGATCGACCTTATCGCCCATTAACGTGGACACGCGGCGCTCTGCCTTTGTAGCGTCCTCGATCTGCACCTGGAGCAGCGTCCGTGTCTCCGGATTCATCGTCGTTTCCCACAGCTGATCCGGGTTCATTTCTCCGAGTCCTTTATAACGCTGCAGTTCGAAATTTTTGCCGAATTCCTTCAAATAATTTTGCAGCTGCTCGTCAGTCCACGCATATCTAACCGTCTCAAGCTTGCCGGATTTGCGCGTAATTTTGTATAGCGGAGGCTGGGCAATGTACACCCGTCCCGCATCGATCAGCGGCTTCATATAGCGGTAGAAGAAGGTCAGCAGCAGCACCTGGATGTGCGCGCCGTCCGTGTCCGCGTCCGTCATAATGATGATCTTGGAATAATTGCTGTCCTCCAGCGCAAATTCCGTGCCGATGCCGGCGCCGATCGCCGAGATAATGTACCGGTACTCATCGTTCTTTAATATATCCGCGAGCTTTGCCTTCTCCGGGTTCATCGGTTTCCCTTTTAGCGGCAGAATCGCCTGGGTCTTTGAGTCCCGGCCCTGCTTGGCGGATCCGCCAGCGGAGTCGCCCTCCACGATGAACAGCTCGTTGCGCGTGAAATCCTTCGATTGAGCAGGAGTAAGCTTGCCGCCGAGGTTGGAGCTCTCGCTGCGCTTCTTGCCTGTGCGCATTTCATCCCTTGCTTTGCGGGCTGCTTCGCGGGCCTTGGATGCCTGCACAGCCTTTTTGATCAGCAGCTGAGCCACCTGCGGGTTCTCTTCCAGGAACAGCGCCATATTCTCGGAGACGACAGCATCCACTGTGCTTCGAGCCGAGGCGCTGCCGAGCTGATCTTTCGTTTGTCCGACGAACTCGACCTCAGCCATCTTGACACTAATGACCGCCATCATGCCCTCGCGCAGATCCGTGCCTTCCAGGTTCTTATCCTTCTCCTTCAGGAGGCCGTTCTTGCGGGCGTAATCATTCATGACCCGCGTATACGCGGTCTTGAAGCCCGTCTCATGCGTTCCTCCCCCGCGGGTCGGAATCGAGTTAACGAAGGAAGCCAGCGTCTCGGTATACCCTGCGTTATATTGCAAAGCAACCTCAACCTCGACGTCCTCCTTCTCCGCATAGAAATGAATGACGTCGTGCAGTACTTCCTTGCCTTCGTTCAGGAACTGGACGAACTGGCTTGCTCCGCCCTCGTAATAAAACTCATCCGCCCGATCGGAGCGCTCATCCTTCAGCGTAACCTTGAGCCCGGAATTCAGAAAGGCAATTTCCTGCAGGCGCTCGGCCAGTGTATCGTAATTCAGTCCGATTCCGTTCGGAAACACGCGAATATCCGGTTTAAAAGTCACCTTCGTGCCAGTCCGGTTCGTATTGCCGATGATCTCCAGTCCAGTAACAGGTTCACCGACATGTTCCTTTCCCTTCTTATCGACCCAGTACTCGAAGCGCTGGCGGTGGATTTTGCCGTCCCGGTAAATTTCGACCTCCAGCCATTCGGACAGCGCGTTCGTCACCGAAGCGCCGACGCCGTGCAGGCCGCCTGACTTCTTGTAGCCCGAACCGCCGAATTTGCCCCCCGCGTGCAGAATCGTGAACACGACCTGCGGTGTTGGAATTCCGGTCTTGTGAATACTCGTGGGTATGCCCCGCCCGTTATCGAATACGGTTACCGATCCGTCCTTGTTCAATGAAATATCGATCTTAGAGCAATACTTCGCCAAATGCTCATCGACAGCGTTATCCACGATCTCCCATACTAAATGATGTAATCCCGACGAGCTCGTACTGCCAATATACATACCTGGCCGTTTACGTACCGCGACAAGCCCTTCGAGCACTTGAATGTCGTCAGCGTCGTATCCTGAAGCCGCCGTACCAACAGCCGGCTGGACGGCGTCTTCAAACAAATCGATTTGATCGGCCATTCATGCTCCCCCTTTTATGCTTCTTTATGTAGACATTTGACTTACAAATGCAAACAGATGTTTTGGTTTCCTTGTCCATTTTAATTCAATATATCCTGTTTCGTAAAGACAAGGAATGAAACAACGAGCGATCCAAGGCCCCAAACAGCCAGCACGCCCAATGAAAAACCTAGTGTCATTCCTTCGATCGGCGCGGGCGTTCCCGCCAAATATTGCGTCAGGCCCAAATTGACCATAAACAAATATTTGGCGCTAGTCCAGGCCGATGCCAAATTCGTCAGGATATTGCCTGCAATCAAGGCCGCCATCATAATGACGATGCTTGCCGCCGTGCTTCGCACAAGCACGGATACCATAAAGGCGAGCATAGCCACAACCGAACTGACGAACCAGATCAGCCCCATTTGCATCAATATATACTTCCACTGTGGAACAGCGTGTACTCCTGTTATATCGACATCTGCGCCCTGAAGTTTAAATCCGGTAAAGACAGGCAAATTAAATCCTTTATACCCAAAAAATAATCCCGATATCAAATAACATATGATAAACGTGGACACGACGATCAGCGACACGAACATGAGCAAAGTGATCAGCTTGCTCAGCAGCACCTTCCAGCGCCTGACCGGCCGGGTCAGCAGCATTTTAATCGTCCCGCTCGTACGTTCCGAAGAGACGATATCCGACCCGATGCCCATAATAAGCAGCGGGATGAACAATGTCGCCGCATTATCGAGAAACTCCTTTGTAAAGGCGACAGCTCCAGGCTGCCGGGGATTCACGTCGTGCTCCAAATAATATTTCATCTGCTGTATATAAATGAGACGGTATTTCTTCCATTCCTCCGGCACGCGGTCGCTGCCCAGGGAATTCTGATTGTCCGTAATCGCCTGCTGCACTTCCCTGCGCCAATCCGTGCCGAACTTGCTTCGCTTATCCTCCGCCGCCCGCAACTGCGCATAAGAGAATATCGGGACAAGCACGAGCAGTACCAGCAGGATGACATAGAAGCGCTTCTTCTTAATCATCTTGATCGTTTCATTCTTCACCAATGCCATCATACTATTCAATGCTCTCACCTTCCGTCAATTCAAGGAACAGCTGCTCCAGCGTAGGATTGATCTTCTGTACGGCATGCACCTGAATTTCTTCCGCAACCAGCCGGGGCATTAGCGCCGGCACCTCTTCTGGCAGCATTTGCGTTACGATAGCCTGCTCGCTCATCCCGGCTAGAATCGTATCGTCCAGCACTTGGTCGGGATCGGGAATGATCGTGATCCCGGCGGCAGACAAAAGCTTCAAGCCGCTCTCGCGGGGGGACAGCTCCCAAATCACATAATTCGAATTTTGGGTGATCAGCTCCTCCACGGCGCCCACCGTCAGCACGCGCCCCCGGCTGATGATCGCTACGCGGTCGCACAACAATTGAATTTCGCTGAGCAAATGGCTGGACACGAATACGGCTAGGCCCTCCTCGGCCAGCCGGCGAATGAATATCCGCAGCTCCTTGATTCCTTTGGGATCGAGTCCGTTCGTCGGCTCATCCAGAATTAACAGCTTAGGACGCCCAAGCAGTGCCTGGGCGATGCCAAGCCGCTGGCGCATGCCCAGGGAATAGGTCTTGACCTTATCGTGGATACGCTGGTCTAGGCCGACAACCTCTACGACTTCAGCGATTCGCTGCTCGCCTATACCAGGCATCATCCTAGCGAAATGCTGCAGGTTCTCCCAGCCCGTCAAATAAGGATATACTTCAGGATTTTCCACGATCGAACCGACGTAGGCAAGCGCCTGCTCCGGCTGCTTTCTGACGTCGTATCCGCAAATCCTCACATTGCCCTCCGTCGGGCGGATCAAATCAACAAGCATCCGGATCGTCGTCGTCTTTCCCGCGCCATTCGGACCCAGAAAGCCGAATACCTCGCCCTCCTGCACCTCAAACGTCACATCCTGCACAATCCACTTGCGGCCGATCCGCTTCCTTAAATGCTCAACGCTGAGCACCGTCTGCCTCTGCTTACCTCCATGCACATCCGCCCCTGATCCGCCATCCGGTGCAGGACGCCGCTTCGTTCCTGCGTTCATAAATTCCACCCCTTATTTCTGTATCTGCACCTGCAGGCAGCACCGATTCCGGTCATCAATTAACCCCCTGCAGGATCCGTTCCGCAATGATCTGGTATCCAGCGCCATTCGGATGAAAATGATCGCTTGCCAAATATTTTTGCGAATTATATGTAAACAGGTCAAACGTCGGCACAATCAGGGTTCGTTCGCGCTTGCGCAGTGTGTCCGCCGCAATATGATTCCACCGGGAAACGGCCTCGTCGCCGATTTCCCGCATTCCCGGCAGATCGGAGAACGGATTGTACAAGCTGACATAAACAAGCTGCGCCTGGGAATTAATCTCCAGAATACTGTCCGCAATGAACCCGAGCCGCTCCGAGGCCTGCGTCACCGATTGCTCAAGCTCCGCTTCCGTAGGCAGTCTTCCTCCTGACTGCAGACTCTCCGCCCCTTTAAACAGATCGTTCCCTCCGATCGACATGACGATGATGTCGGCCTGGCTAAGCGAATATTGTACTCCTTTCTCTTTCAGCAATTCAGCCAGCCCTTCCGTCGTCAGACCGTTAATGCCGAGATTATTGACCAGTTTTGAATCCCTTCCCCCGTTCTTCACCAGTTCGACGAAGCGTCTTGCGAACCCTTTGCCGCTGTCGTCTCCCGTCCCTTTGGAGAGCGAATCCCCAATGGCCGCGACGTTCAGAACACCCGATGGTTTCGGCGGAACGCCCGCCTCTTCACCTGGCTGTACGGTTATGCCCTGATTAAGCCCGCTCCCGTTTCCTACGATCCCGGGCATAATCACGTCACTGACTGCATATAGAAATCCGGCAATGAGCAGTACGGTGGACAACAGCGATATAACTCCCGTCGTCCGCCAAATCCGTGATGTGGATTTCATTGTGTTCCTTGTCCTCCTGTGCCATTATTTCCTTTTCCTTCGATCATTAATAACTTTTCCAGCTAATAACTAACATAAAACTTCTTCCTTCAATAAGCAAATTCAGTTTCCAGAATAACCAGTAAAAAACTAATCTAAAAAACTGGATTTTCAAAAAAGACAGGAGTATAATACTTTGTACAGGCAACAACGAGGGTTATTAGCTTAGCTGGTAGAGCAGCCGACTCTTAATCGGCAGGTCGCAGGTTCGACCCCTGCATAACCCATATTTAGGCTGAATAAGAGCTGTTTTCGCATATTGCATATGCGGGAACAGCTCTTTTTGTCATCTCATTCGTAATAAATCCTGGCTAAAAAAAATTTACCCGGCAAGCCGAGCTGCCAGGTAAATCCTTATTGCTTATGACTATTTGCCGATGAATTCCTGAACCCAGTGACCGTTATAATAGCCAACGCCAATTAAAGTATATTTCGGATTCAGAATATTCGCCTTGTGCCCAGGGCTGTCCATCCAGGCGGCTACGACCTCGGCCGGCGTCTTTTGTCCCTTGGCAATGTTCTCGCCCGCGTACAGATAGGTGATTTTGTAGGCATCCATCATATCAAACGGCGAACCGTATTTCGGCGAGGTGTGGCTGAAATATTTGTTTTTATACATATCGATCGCTTTGTCCTTAGCCATTTTGGTTAAGTTCGTATGCACAACTAGCGGCTTCAGTCCCGCATTTTTCCGCTCCACATTCACTAATGCAACTACCTTGGCCGCATTTTCGGCCTGAATTTTCGCATATAATGCCGCCGTCTGCTGGGCGGATGACTTGGACGTCGAGGACGTGGCCGCATACACCGCGCCGCTGCCAGATCCCGGCAGTCCCGGAACCGAAGCCAGCGATGCCGTCAAGCCGATCAGCATGGCCCCTGACAGGATGGCTTTTGCCTTCGATTTGTTCATGCTGTATATCCTCCTTCAGACTCCTTACATTCTTTGGAGTATCTTGTCATATTCTAACATGACTTTTGAAGCGCTGCATGAGCAATTTATGGGAGAGCTCTTCCAAGTTTCTCGGGTCAGGCTTACGGACACAGAAGCCTTTATTATCGGCAAACGGCGAAAATCGCTGTTCTAACGGACACTCGATCCTTTACTAGCCTAGAAACCGCCCTATTTTGCATGGTATTTGGGCCAATAAGACCTTGTGTGTCCGTTAGGCGCAAAAATATAGCTTATTTCCATGTCATAACGGAACCATTGTCCGATAGAGTTCCTGTTCCTGTTCCTATTCCTGTTTATGTTCCCGTTCCTGTCCTGCTCCTCCCGCTGGCCACCATCCAGTCCCACAATCACAGGCCAGGCCGTACTTATTACTTCTTCGCGGCATATTTCCGCATATCGAAAGCAACCGCTGCAACGATGATCGCGCCTTTAATGATTTGCTGCCAATAAGGACCGACACCGATAAACGTCAAACCATAGTTGATAACCGTAAATATAAGTACCCCGGCCATGACGCCCTGAACCTTGCCAATCCCGCCGGTCGTCGACACGCCGCCAACGACGCAAGCTGCGATAGCGTCAAGTTCGTACATGTTGCCGTAGTTGTTCGTTGCGCCGCCCGTGCGCGCAGCTTCAAGCACCCCCGCCAGGCCGTACAATGCCCCAGCAATCGAGTAAATAATGATCAGGTTTCTGGACACATTGATACCCGATACCTTCGCGGCCTGTTCATTCCCGCCGATGGCATACATGTTTTTGCCGAGTCTCGTTTTGTTGAACATGACCCAGACGATGAAGCATACGAATATGGCGATGATGACAATATTAGGAATAGAGATTGGCCCGATTCCGATGCTTCCGGAGCCCATTTTCGTAAAGTCGTCGCGCAGTCCCCCGATCGGCTGGGAATTATTTGGATCCATATCGAAATACAAAGAGTTGATGCCGTAAATGGCAACCATCGAACCTAGCGTGGCGATAAACGGCGGCACCTTGAATTTCGATACGATGATTCCGTTGATCATGCCGAACACAAGGCCGACAGCGATCGCCAGCAGGATCGGAACGAACAGCGGCAGCTCCGACAAATTCGGAAAGAAACGCCGCGGATAATCCTGCATCTGCAGCATGGACGCCGAGATGACTGCCGTCAAACCGACCATCCGCCCAGCGGACAAGTCCGTGCCGCCGGTAATCAATATAAACGCCACTCCAAGGGCGATAATAACCCGCGTGGATGATTGCACTAGAATATCGCGGAGCGAACTGATTCCAATAAAATTGGGATCATATACAGTAATGCCGATAATTAATACGGCCAGTACGATATAAATCGCATATTCGGATACGAACCCTTGCATTTTTTTCACATTCATGATCGTCTCTCCTTCTTCTCAAGCCTTAATGCTGGGCGGCCAAAGTCATAATCTCTTTCTCCGTTGCTTTGTCCCCGTCCACGATGCCGGTAATCCGTCCTTCGGACATAACCATAATCCGGTCAGACATGCCAAGCAGCTCGGGCATTTCAGAGGAGATCATGATGATGCTCTTTCCTTGCTCCGCCAGCTCGGCGATGATCGAATAAATCTCGAATTTGGCGCCTACATCGATTCCCCGCGTAGGTTCATCGAGCAGCAGAATTTCCGGCTCCGTAAGCAGCCATCTGGCCAGCAGCACCTTCTGCTGATTGCCGCCCGACAAGTTCATGATCAGCGTCTTATGCGTCGGTGTCTTCGTGCGCAGCTTCTCCACCATCGAGTTGACCTCGCGCTTCTTCTTCTTCTCATCAAGCAGCCCATACGGCTTCACGTACCGCCTCATATTGGCAATGGCTCCGTTCTCATGCACCGATAATACCGAGAAGATGCCTGTGGTGCGCCGTTCCTCCGTCAGCAAGGCGAGTCCTAGTTTCTTGGCATCGCTGGAATTGCGGATGTTCACGGCTTTGCCGTTGATTTCGATCGTGCCGGAGGCGATTTTGCGCAGGCCAAACAAAGCCTCGACGAGTTCGGTGCGCTGCGCGCCCACGAGGCCGCCTATGCCGAGGATCTCTCCTCTTCGCAGTTCAAAAGAAATATGTTTGAACGACTTCGGATCCGGGGAGGTCAGGTTATCTACTTTCAGAATGACTCCGTCCGGGTGATTATGGCGGTCAGGAAAGCGCTGCGTCAGATCCCGTCCAACCATCTTGGAAATGATCAGATCCGTCGTCATTTCCGCTGCCGGCCATGTTCCGATTTTTTGCCCGTCGCGCATAATGGTGACATCGTCCGATATACGCAAAATTTCTTCCATTTTGTGCGAAATATATATGATGGCGACGCCGCGTTTTTTCAAATCGTTAATGATCCGGAACAAATGCTCCACTTCCACGCTAGTCAGCGAGGAGGTCGGTTCGTCCATGACGATGATTTTCGAGTTGAAAGAAACCGCCTTCGCAATTTCGATCGATTGTATTTTCGAGACCGATAATTTCCCGACCAGAATGTCGGGCTCTATGGGAATATCGAGCTCTTTAAACAGCTCCTGCGTATCCCGGTACATCTTGCGGTGGTCGACCATTTTAAAAGGTCCTATTCCGCGCATCGGGAATCGGCCAAGCCATATATTTTCCATCACATTACGGTAAGGCACAGGATGCAGCTCCTGATGAATCATGGAGACGCCCAGCGCCAGCGCATCCCGGGAATTGTTGATTTCCGCCTTCTTGCCTTGAATATATATCTCGCCGCCGTCCGGACGGTAAATGCCGAACAGGCACTTCATCAGCGTCGATTTGCCCGCTCCATTTTCGCCCATCAGGGCATGGACGGTGCCAGGCCTCACCTGTAGAGTCACTCCGTCAAGCGCTTTGACGCCCGGAAATTCCTTCGTAATATTTTTCATTTCGAGCATATATGGTTGTTCAGACATCGTATACGCCTCCTGATTGAATTGTCGCCATATAGAGGCACAGCAAGCTTATCCCCCAATAAATCGTTCCTATCTGATATGATTCTTGAAAAAAGGAAGGCTCGCTACCGAAAGGCATCGAACCTCCCTTCCTCTCTATTGCTGAAAAGACCTGCTGCTTCAGTGACTTACTTAAACTCGGCTGCGTTTTCCTTCGTTACCTTCTGGTAAGGAATCCAGATGTATTGATTATCGGAAATTTCAAAACCTACGCTTTCGGTAGTAATTTCATCGCCCTTGGCCAGCATGGCAGCAAGTGTAACCGCGGCTTTACCCTGGTTCTGCGCATCATTCAGCACCGTGCCAAGCATTGTTCCTTGCTCAAGAGCCTGCAGTGCCGGTGCCGTAGCATCCACGCCTACAACCGGAATGTATTTGTCTCCCGTAAAGTAGCCGGCCGCTTTAAGCGCTTCGATGGCACCCAGAGCCATATCATCGTTGTTGGCCAGCACAGCTTCAATTTTATCGCCGTTGGCCGCAAGGAACGCCGCCATTTTCTCCTGGCCTTTTACCCGGTCCCACATGGCCGTATCCTCATTCACTTTCTCAACTTTGATGCCGGCGTCCTCGATAGCCTGAACAGAATACTGGGTGCGCAGCTCGGCATCCTGGTGTCCTGGCTCGCCCTTCAGCATGACGTATTGCAGCACGCCGTCTCCGTTCTTGTCAGCTTCGGGATGGGCTTTCCAATAATCGGCGATAATCTGGCCGGATAATGTGCCGGACTCTTCCGCTCTTGCCCCGACGTAATAGACCTTGTCCCATTTCTTCATGTCTTCAGGCAGCGGCTCGCGGTTCAGGAACACGACAGGCGTGTCCTTGGCCTTTGCTTTGTCAATAATGACACCGGCAGCAGTACGGTCCACTGGATTGATGACCAGTGCATTTGTCTTCTTCGTGAGGAATAAGTCGACTTTGTCGTTTTGAGTCGGCTGGGAATTCTGGCTGTCCACGATCTCCAGCTTGGCGATCCCTTCCCCGTTCTGCCGGATCGAGTTGCGCACTCCGGTCATGAAGGTATCGTCGAATTTGTAGATGGCCACGCCGACGCTCGGCGTTGAGCCTGCGCCCGAACCCTCCTGATTACCGCCGTTGGAGCAGCCAGCCAGCGCTGTACCAAGAAGAGCGGCAGCCAGCATAGCAGAAGCAATTTTCTTCATCGTTTTGACCTCCTGAAATCAATTTCGTTTTCTTTATCTTTGTGGATACGATTACATTATGCCGGGTTCTTCCAAGAAAGCGAATCTAAAATTCTGAGATGTTCTATGAAAATTCTGATCAAATGCTCACATCATTCATATTTCACAACAATTCGCTAACAAAAAAAGCCCCGTCCCCTGAAGCGGAAACGAAGCTATGGGCGAACGTCTATATGCGGTTAATCACTGCACAAACGGGAACAACAGCTTCTGATGCTCCGGCCAAAGCATATTGTCCAAATCGATCAGCTTCGTATCGGTCGGTATCCGATCCTCCAGCTTCTCGCCCCGGGCGGCTTGGACAGCGGCGGCCACGGCCAGGTAACCGTTGTTGAACGGATTCTGGACGACCATCGCCTGCACCTTTTCCTCCTGCATCAGCTCCAGCATCTCCGGCGGATTGTCGAAGGTGATCATCTTGACGATTCCGCCGTAACCGAGGTCGCTGACCGCCCTTCCGGCCCCAATCGAAGATTCGGCGCTTAAGGAGACCAGCCCGTCTATCCCAGGGTATTTGGCCAGCATCTCCTTCGTAAGCCTGTACGCAAGCTCTTCATCGGAGCCGCAATATTGAATGTCAACGACCTCGATCCCCGGAAAGCGAGCGACGTAATCCAGGAACCCTTCCTCCCGCTGGTCGGCGTTCCTCGCCCCTTTCACAAAATTTACGATGCCGACCTGACTGTTCTTTCCGATCAGCTGCACCAGGCGCTCGGCAGCCTTCTGACCCGCTTCGTAGTTATTGGTGCCCACATACGTTTTGACTTTCGTGGAAGCTACTTCCGAGTCCATAGAAATCACGGGAATATCATAATAGGAGGAACGGTCGGTCACTTGGCCGAGTGCTTCATAATCGCTGGCCGACAATATAATGGCGTCTGGACGGCGGGCGATAGATTCCTCCATCAGTGCGATTTGATCCCTGTAGTCGTTCTCGTTGCTAGGCGCCATATAATTGAGCTGAACATTATACTCCTTCGCGGCCACCTCGGCTCCCATACGGATCGTTCGCCAATAATCTCCGCGATCCAGCTTGACAATCATGTCGATGACCAGCACGTTGCGTTCATGCTGCGGAGTTACAGAGGAGGTGCAGGATACCAGCAGAGCCATCGCAAACAGCAGCGGTACAGTCCGAAATGCCTGCTGCATGCGGCGGAGTTTGCTGGACGGTATGCCTGAAAGGCCTCGGTGTACGGCCTGATCCAAATCACACCCCTTGCAGTCATCAACTCTGAACGCTTGTTGTGTCGGCATCCTTCTCATGCCCTCTCCCTCCTCTGTACGCTTTCCGCCTTGACGGCGGGTATCGTAATTGTGACGGCCGTTCCTTCCTCCAGCTCGCTCTCGAAATGCAGCCCGTAAGCGGAACCATAATACAGGGCGATCCGCTCCTGCACATTCCGTACCCCTACGCCGGACCCGGAGCCGCTCTCGCTCCGCGCAACCCCTGCCCGTACTTTCGCTAGCCTGTCCGGACTCATTCCTACGCCGTTATCCTTGATTTGCAGCCGCAATTGCTCGTTCTCCAGAGTAACGTAGATCCCGATGAAGCCTTCTTCTGCCAGCTGCTCGATACCGTGATGAATTGCATTCTCCACAAGCGGCTGTAAAATCAGCTTCAGTGTCAGGCAATCGAGCGCCGCTTCCTCGCATTTGATTTCATACCGGAATTTATTCTTGAAGCGGATCGTCTGAATAATTAAATAATTCCGGACATGCTCCAGCTCTTCCTCAACGGAAATGATATGGCTCCCTTTGCTCAAGCTGATCCGGAAAAAGCGCGACAACGACGTTATTGTCGTCACAACCTCCTCGTTGCGTCCCATCTCGGCCAGACGGGTAACCGAGTTCAATGTGTTGTATAGAAAATGCGGATTAATCTGCGATTGCAATACGTCGAGCTCGCTTTTTCGTTTGGCTTCCTGCTCCTCAATGATTTGATCCATCAGTTCGCGAATACGCCGCAGCATCAAGTTGAACCGTTTAGACAACTGTTCCACCTCGTATACCCCGCCTACATGAACAGCCGTTCGGAAATTACCTTTCTCAACCTTTTTGACGGACCGCTCCAACCTGCGGATCGGCTGCGAAATTTTGGCGGAGACGTAAATCGATACGATCAGCACAATTACAATCACGCAGAGCAGAAACCATACGATAAAATCACGCAGCTCCTGCTTCGTAGTCAAAAACTCCTCCACATAAGCGACCCCGACGATTTTCCATCCGATCGGCTCAACCGTTTGAATCAGAATAATGCGCTGCTCCCCTTCCGAATCGTCCAGATAGCTTCCGAAGCTGTAATTGAGGACCGGCTCCAGATTCTCATATTTCAGCCCGGCGTAAATCAGCTGCTGCTGGGGATGATACACGATATTCCCCGCCGCATCGATGATGTAGACATAGCCCTGTTTGCCCAACATCACGCTTTTACTGAGCTCGTCTATCGTTCGGAAATTAACATCGATCACAAGTACGCCTTCATGGAGCTGGTTCCCGTTGTAATACTGAATCACTTTGCTCATCGAAACGACCCACCGGTACTGCCACTTGAACAAATTTTGAATATGGGGCGGCGTAAACTGCAGCTTTCCCGGATTTTTCTTAGCCATCTCAAACCAGGACTGCTCCGTCAGCTTCGTATTTTGCCGCATCGGAATGGCTGGCACATTGCGGATGAGCTCCCCTTCCGTCGAGAACAGCGCAATCGAGACGAGATCCTCGCGTGTGCCTAGAATCGTTCCCAGCTGCTCCTCCAGCTTTGCGTCGCTCCATGTGCTGCCTTCGTTGATTTTCTCCTCCGCAACCTCAAATATATCCTCCATCCCGTTTACGTAGAGCTCCAAATTCGCATTGACCTGCTCGATAATTTGATTGAGGTTCAAATACGTGTTCTGTTCCGAAGCTTTGGAGAAGCGGTCAAACAGCATGTAACTGACCAGGACAACAACAAACACCGTAATCGAAATAGTTGATAAGGTGATAATCGTCTGGATTTTTCGCAGGTGAAACTGCTTAAGGAACGAGCTTGCATGCCTCAGCCAGTTCATGTCCGTCCCATCCCGTTACGGTATTCCTTCGGTGAAATCCCGAATTTTTTACGGAAGCAAAAGCTGAAATAGTTCGGATCGGAGAAGCCTACCCGCTCGGCGATTTCAAACGCTTTCAATTCTGTGCTTCGCAGTAAATATTGCGCAGCCTCCATACGGACGCCCAGCAAATAGTTCACGAAGGTCATTTTCATTTCCCGTTTAAATATATTGCTGAAATAACCTGTGCTGATATGCAAATGGCGGCACACTTTGTTAATAGACATATCGCTATCATGGAAGTTGCCCTCTATGTATGCCTTCGCCTCGGCCACCAGCTGGCTGTAGCTGGACTGCCGATCCGAAGCGATCGAACTCCTCAGTTTGGCGCAAATGCCGTTAAACCATGTCTTCGCTTCGCTCGCATGGTTGATTTTCGCGAAATGCCCCAGCAATGCCCCTTCATTTCCGAACAGCTGATCCAAATTGATCCCGGACTCTTTAGCGACCCGAATGACCGTCGTCAGCATTTCCAGCAGATGAACCTGAAAATCCTCATAGGACACCTTGCTGTCCACCATGACCGAAAACAGCTCATCCAGTAAATCCTGCAATTCCAAATCGCTTCCGACCTTCAGGCAGCGGATCAGCTCCTTCTCGCGGGTGTCGTCGTAAATGAACGGAATGCTCTGGCGCGACTCGACGTCATGAATCCAGATCACCTTGTTATGCCCGAGGATAAGGCGGTAATCCAGCGCCTGCTGGGCATCCTCGTAGGATATCGTCAGATCACTCAAATTCCGTACAACAGAGCCGCCCCCTGCCGTAACGCTCAGCTTGAGATAGCGTTCGACGCTGAAGCGGATTTCTTCGAGTATTTCAAGCGTGCGTGCGGAAATATGCTCCTTATCGTTATCCGGACATATAGTTAACAGTACAACGACATCATGATGAATGAAGGCCCGCCCGTATCGTTCCCGCTCCATGATTTCATCGGCGATATTCAGCACAGCGAACAGCTGCAGCTGATTGTCCTTCATGTCCCGCAAGGAAGGGGGTCTAGCGGCCGATGAACCTCCGCTGCCTCCTTCCTCTTCCTCCGGCAATATGAGTGAATCGACGCTGATCACCGAAACCATATAGCCGTCCCCGTCCAGATCCAGCTCGTAATTGCGGCTCTTTTCGCGGATTTCCGCATCCGGCAGGCGGCGGGATACAAGCGAGGAGAGAAATAAACTTTGCAAAATCGGCAAGCTTTGGCGGTAATGCGCGGTCAAGGATTGGACGTTCTCCCGCTCTGCCAGCTCCTCATCGATATTGCGCTTTACTTTTCGCAGCACCTCGGCCAATTCTCCGGAGGAAAACGGCTTTAGGAGGTATTCGTCGATTTGCAGGCGGATCGCCTGCTGAGCATACTCAAACTCCTCAAAACCGGTCAGGATGATGATTTTAGTCGAAGGATAGTGGGTTCTGATCCAGTCGGACAGCTGCAGGCCGCTCATGAACGGCATTTGAATGTCGGTGACAACGACATCAGGGACGTGTTTCTCGATGAGCTCAGCCGCTTCCTTCCCGTTCTCCGCCGTATCCATGACCATGAAGCCCAGGCCCGCCCAATCGATCTGCTCGGCCAGCCCTTCCCGCACATCCGCTTCATCGTCCGCCAATATTAACTTATACATGGAAATCACCCTTCTATTTGGAACAATATAAAACGATGTATGTATTCCTAGATTTCCACCCGATTTTATAATATCGCCCACCAAATGTAAACTATAGGGCCACGACCATAGTCTAGTATTATTTGCGGCTTTAGACGGTTTTGCTATTCCCCCAATTGGCATACCATGGTAATATCAATTATTGGTAGTACATAACCTATAAATTTTAATGGCGGTTGAAAAAATATGAACAATGATACACAAATTTATATTCTGCTGAGCAATCCGCGGACCATCGTCACGAAATTAATCGGTTTGTACACTAGAGCGAAATACAACCATGCTTCGATTGCATTTGATTCCGAACTTCGCGAAGTGTACAGCTTCGGCCGCAAGCATCCGCTTATTCCCGTGTTCGGCGGATTCGTTAAGGAGAACATTCACTCCGGCGTTTTCGAGAAAGCGACATGCGCTGTCTACAGCTGCCGCGTTAATAAAACTACATACGAAAGAATGCGCAGCTACGTCCGGCAATTCGAAGAGAACGACGAGCTTTACAGCTATAATTTCCTCGGCATCCTCGGCATTATCCTCAATATGGAGCTCGGTGGAGAGAACTCCTATTTTTGCTCCCAATTCGTCAGCGCTGTCTTTCAGCAAGGCGGTGTACATCTCGTAAATAAGTCAGCTGCTCTCACAACTCCCGCTGATTTGGAATCCTGCTCACATCTCGAGCTCATATTCCGCGGGAGATTGGATACGTACCGTCAGCTATGCCGGTATCGTCGAAGCAGTAATGTCCAGCAGCAGCAGCCATCCTTCGTCATGTAGCAGCTCCGCGCATCGCTTCGCCCCACAATTTGAATGAAACAGTAAAGAACCTCGCCTAAGGCGAGGTTCTTTACTGTTTCTGCTATATTCTTGGGATCGATATCTAGCGCCTCTATCGCTTAGGTATCTAAAGATTTGCTTAGACGGTAGCCTCGGCAAATAAAGCCCACATGCTCATAAAAGGTCTTCGCCAGCATATGGCGCTCTCCGCCCGCAGACAATACCAGCTGCAGGCTTCCCTGCTCCTTAGCCCAAGCTTCAGCCGCCTCCACGAGCTGACGGCCGATTCCGGTGCCCCGGTGCTGCTCATCCACGACCATTGCCGTAATCTGCGTTACTGGATTGCTCATGTCATGCGTCTGATGCTGTTTCAAAAAGGTTGTACCCACAAGCTTGCCATCCAACTCGGCGACGAAACTGCATAAGAGCGGATGCTCCTCCAACATGCTAAGGCGCTCCTTAAGCACGCTTGGCGTCGTCGGATATTTCAGCTGGCGCATTAAGGGCAGCATCTGATCCACGTCCCCGGAACAACTTCTGCGAATGACTAAAGCCGGTGCCAACACCATACTACTCATTGACCTTTACCACCTTTAATGAGCTAGCCGCTTGTTTAGCGCGGCTGCGAGCTGTTTCAACATTTTCTGCTCCACTGAGAGCAACGGCCATCCGTCTTCCCTGCTTGCTAAGCGGCTTGCCAAATACGCGGACTTGCGTCCTTGGCACGCTCAGCGCTTCCTCCATGCCGGTGATCGCGAAGGCTTCTCCTTCCAGATCGCTCTTGAGCGTCGCGGAAGCTCCGGGCGTCAGCAATTCGACGGAAGGAATCGGAAAGCCCAGAATGGCCCGCACATGCAGGGCAAACTCTGATAAATCCTGGGTAACCATCGTCACCATCCCGGTATCATGCGGCCTCGGAGATACTTCGCTAAATATCGCCCGGTCGTCCGTCAGGAACAATTCGACACCGAACACGCCATAGCCGCCCAGAGCATCCGTAACTTTACGGGCGATCTCCTGCGCTTCGGCCAGCAGCGCTGCGCTCATAGCATGAGGCTGCCACGATTCGACGTAATCCCCATCCTCCTGAACGTGCCCGATTGGAGGGCAGAACACCGTTCCGGAGGAAGTCCGAACCGTCAACAATGTAATCTCGCTAGTAAAAGGGATAAAAGCTTCAACAATAACCCGCGTTTGCTTCGCGCGGGCGCCATCCAGCGCAGTCTGCCAGCAATGCGGCACGTCGCCAGGCTCCCGGCATACGCTCTGGCCTTTGCCGGATGAGCTCATTAGCGGCTTAACAACACATGGATAGCCAACCTCGGCAGCGGCCGCTTCCAGTTCCTCCAGACTGCTGGCGAACCGGTAATCCGCCGTCGGCAGACCCAGCTCTTCCGCAGCAAGCCGCCGAATGCCTTCCCGGTCCATCGTCAGCCTTGCCGCTGCAGCGGTCGGAATGACCTTATAGCCTTCGCGCTCCAGCTCGACAAGAACATCCGTCGCAATGGCTTCGATTTCTGGAACAATAAGATCCGGCGAGACGCTGGTAATCAAAGACCGCAGCGCCGCGCCGTCCAGCATATCCATGACATGGGACTCATGTGCGACTCCCATTGCGGGCGCGTGCTCGTAACGGTCGACAGCGATGCATCTGACGCCGAGCCGCTGAGCTTCGATGACTACTTCTTTGCCCAATTCCCCACTGCCAAGCAGCATAATGCTCTTGGCATGCTCTGATTGAGGAGCACCCCACATGACTTCAGATATCCCCCTTGAATGATGAGTTAATTCGTCTTCATCTATTTTCGGGTTTTATGAGAAATAAAGCAATAGTTCGACATTAAAATGTGATTAAAATCTTCAGAAAACTACAAAAAACGAAACTGGGCTTCGACAAGTCCGCTGTAAATTCCCTTTTGTTCCATTAATTGCTGATGAGAACCCTGCTCCTTGATCTCCCCGTGATCCAAGACGACGATATTATCGGCATTGCGGATCGTCGACAACCGGTGAGCAACGATAAAGGAGGTTCTCCCTTTCAGCAGCACCTTTAGCGCATCCTGGATTTTCAGCTCGGTCTCCGTATCGATGCTTGCCGTCGCTTCATCGAGAATCAGAATACGGGGGTTGGCCAACAGCGCCCGTGCGAACGACAGCAGCTGGCGCTGCCCCATTGACAAGGCATTTCCGCGTTCCTCCACCTCGGTATCATAGCCCCCCGGAAGCTTCATGATGAAATCATGCGCATCCACCGCTTTTGCCGCCGCTTCGACTTCTTCATCGGTCGCATCGAGGCGTCCGAAGCGAATATTATCGCGAATGCTGCCGGAGAAAATAAATGTATCCTGAAGCACGATTCCGATTTGGCTTCTGAGGCTTTGAACAGTAACGTCCCTAATATCGTGGCCATCGATGCACACCGAACCTTCTGTCGTATCGTAGAACCGGCTGAGCAGGTTGATAATCGTACTTTTTCCTGAGCCAGTATGTCCGACAAGAGCTATCGATTGGCCCGAACACACATTTAAGGAAATTCCTTTCAGTGCTTGACGGCCCTTCTCATATTCAAATATGACGTTCTTGAACTCAATATTCCCTTCGATCGGCGGAAGCGGCTTCGCTCCCGGCTTATCCGCAATACTCGGCTCCTCATCGATAAATTCGAAGATGCGTTCGGAGGATGCCATGGCGACGAGCAGCTGATTATACATCATGCCAAGCCGGTTGATCGGATCCCAGAAGTTCCCTACATAGTTGCTGAACGCCACCAGCAGCCCGATGGTCAGCTGTCCTGACTGGATCATGTACGCCCCGAGCATAAACAAGATGAACGTTCCCAGTCCGCCGGTGATTTCAATTATAGGGCCGAACATCTGGTTCATCGCCGACGCCTTATCCCATGACTTCTTGCTGTCCATGTTCATCATATCGAAGTAGCGCATGTTCTCTTGCTCCTGCGTGTACGCCTGAGTAACACGAATACCCTGAATCGATTCGTTCAGATGGGAATTGATCCGGGAATTTCGCATCCGCACCTCCTGCCAGGCAATCCGGATTTTCTGCCTTAGCTTCGTCGATACGAAGAACATGATCGGTACGGTGATCATGACCGCCAGCCCGAGCTGCCAGTTGATCAGCAGCAGAATGACGACGATCCCCGCCAGCTGCACGCAGTCAATCATCAGGTTGACCACGCCGTTCGTAAACAGATCCTGCAGCGAGTTCACATCGTTCGTAACCCGAACGAGTACGGAGCCCGCCGGCCGCTTGTCAAAGAAATTGAACGATAGCTTCTGAATATGCTTGAACAGATCCGAGCGCAAATCGTAAATGACTCTCTGCCCGATAATATTCGTATATTTAATACGCAGCTTGCTGGATATCCACTGCACGATATATAACGCAACGATGATTCCGGTCAGAATATAGAGCAGTTTTAGACTTGGGCTCCCGGCTTCCGGGGCGATCGCTTTATCGATCGCAATACTCGTCAAATACGGTACGGTGAGCTTGGTGATCGTTCCCAGCACCGTCATCAGCAGCACGAGCGGCAGCATCTGCCTCGCATAAGGCTTCATGTAAGCGAACAAGCGCCTGAACTGCTTCCAGTCAAATGCTTTGTCGATCAGTTCGTCGTCCTGATAGACGAAGCGATCCTCGATCCGCGTCTTCTGTTTCTTTCCTTTGAACGCCTGATTGCTGCGGGTTTCCGTATGCACGCTACATCACCTTCCCTTCATGGCCCTGGTTAGCCCTGGACAAGTGGTCCGCATATTGGATATGGTACACGTCCTGATACGGCCCAGGAATTGCGATTAGCTCCTCATGGGTGCCGCGCTGAACGATCCGCCCTTCATCGAGAACGAGGATTTCATCCGCATGGCGAAGCGACGAAATACGGTGGGCGATAATGAAGGTAGTCCGGCCCTGCATCACTTCCTGGAAGCCTGACTGGATTTCATGCTCGGTCTCCATATCCACGGCGCTCGTCGCGTCGTCGAGAATCAGAATGCGCGGATTTTTGAGCAGCGCCCGCGCGATGGCAATCCGCTGCTTCTGTCCGCCGGACAGCCCCATGCCCCGCTCGCCGACTACAGTATCATAGCCATCCGGCAGCTCCATGATGAAATCATGGGCTTTGGCCAGCTTGGCGGCATGAATGATCTCCTCCATCGAAACCTGCGTCATCCCGTAAGCGATATTGTTGCGAATCGTGGAAGAGAACAGGAACGTCTCCTGAAAGACGGTTGCGATCCCGCTCCGCAGGCTCTTAATGCGTATGTCCCTGATGTCTCTTCCGTCCAGGCGGATGCTTCCCTCGTTCACATTGTAGGCGCGCATCAGGAGCTGAATGATCGTCGATTTCCCCGAGCCGGTTCCGCCGAGGAACCCGATGACCGAGCCCGGTTCCGCCGTAAAATGGATATCCGTAACCGCAGGCATCTTGTTGCCGTAAGCAAATGTAACGTGGTCGAATTCCACTTTGCCCTTCACGTTCTCCAGATCCAAGTCTACTGCGCCAGCTTCATCCTTCACATCCACGTTCTGGTTCAATATTTCCAGCACCCGCTCTCCTGAAGCCTTGGACTGGGTATAGTTGTTAATATGGAAGCCAAGCCCCCACATTGGTCCAATGATGAACCAGATCAAGCTGAAGAAGGCAACTAAGTCTCCGAGCGTCAGCTGTTCCTTAATGACGAGCGTTCCCCCTACGGCCAGCAGGACAGCTACGCTGATCGAGGCCAGCAGCTCCATGACAGGAAAAAATCTGCTCCACAGCATCGAGGCAAAAATCTGATTATCCTTGTAACGCTCATTCCGGTGCGAGAATTTCTCCATCTCGTAAGGTTCGCGCGCAAAGGACTTAACCGTACGCACCCCGGTTACGTTCTCCTGAACCGCCGTCGTCAGCGAGCTCAGGGCGAGGCGCATTTCCTGAAAGGCAGGGTGGATTTTCGATTCGAATTTTAGAGCTACCGCAGCCAGAAAAGGAATGGTTATCATCGTGATCAGCGTCAGCTGCCAATGAATCGACATCATCATGGCCGCACCGAAAATGACCATGAGCACCAGATTGAGCAGCTGTGCAAACCCAAAGCCGACGAAGTTGCGAATGGCCTCCAAATCCCCCGTCAGCCGGGACATCAGGTCACCGGTTTTTGCTCTATCATAATAGCGGAACGACAGGAATTGCAGCTTCTCGTAACAGGCATTCCGCAGCCGGTAAGCGAGATAGTTGCCGAGTCTTCCGCCGAAAAATCCATGTAAAAACTGCAAAAAGGCCTTGATGATCACGACGCCGAGCGCTGTCAGGGCAATCCACAGCACCCCGTCATATTGTGCCGGACGAATTACGTCGTCAATCAGCTTTCTGAGCAGCATAGGATATATGAGCCCAAAGCCGGTTGCTGCCGCCAGGCATAGAATCGACATTATTAAATATGTTCGTCGTTCCCGGTAATACCCTCTTAATTGCCTTAGTACTTCCATGTCGTTCCCTCCCAGTAACGCATGTCATCGATGGCTTGCAACATCTGAAATTTGCCCCTCTTCGCGACTGCCGCGTTACTTTTCAGTTATGTTGTTTTTGGAATTTAGATCAAAGCAATGCCTGATGAAGTGCATGAAGACGCTGCGGTACGGCCTTCCACGATTCATCTGAATCCGTGGCTGAAGGCATGCCGGAAACGCTGCTCTCCCATTCTTCCCACTGCGCTTCGAGCGACGCTGCGATCGCCGCAAATCTCGCCGAAGTCTCCTGCGTGTAAAATTCGATCAGATCGCGGCCAAAGCGCTGCACCGCCTCTTTGATGCTATCGCTGAGCGGCTCCTCCAGAGCGTCGCGCAATCTTTGCTTCCCCCCTCCTTCAAAGAAATTTTTTGGATTTTTGAAATAACTCCAATATGAAGCTGCCTTAATGCCTTGCTCCAGACTTCCCTCGGAAACGCTTGGAGTCAGCCAGGCAGAGGTTGCATAAATTGACAGCGCCGGCAGCGCCGGAATTTCTTGCTGCAGCCTTACGAGCCAAGCCTCGGCTTCCTTCGCCAGCAGCGACTCGCATTTCTTCTCCAGCCGCAGGGAGGTTGCCTGAACTTCGCGTTCAAGCTCTATGCTGAGCTGAGCCAGCCAGCCCTTGACTGAAGCCGCGAATTTCCGCTTCATATCCCCTCCGTCATCCTGGAGAAGCGAAGGATGGAAATATTCATGGAATAAATCACCGGCTAGAAACTGCAGCCTTCTGCGCACATGGAACAGCAGTTCTCCGGTTTCCTGTGCGATTTCGGCCTCTTTATCGCTGTTTGCCAGCATCTGAAGTTCTTCTAAGAAACGCTTGCGGTCCAGCGATAACTGAACCTTAAGCTGCTCGCGTTCCTCTTCGCTTTTGGCCAGCGTCTCGCTCCACTGCTCCGCCCGCGCGATGAACTGCTGCAGTTCATGGCGGGCCGCATCTACGGCGAGACCCGCCAAGTCCTCGCTAATAAAGCGGAGGAACGGGGCCTCGAACCGGGCGAAGCCCGAACTTTCGAGCTTCGCCGCATCCGCGCTGCGCTTCGCATCGAGCGCAGCGATGCTGGACACGGGATAAATTTGCGGAGCCTCGATGCCTGCGGCCCGCAGTCCGCCCTCTACATGTTCGACTACGCTAGCGAGCTCGCCCGGCGTTGACGCCAAATCCGCCGCGTTAACGATGAAGAACATTTTATCGAGCGCAAAGCTGCCCTTCACCCGGCCCAGATGGCCCAAAAACTGGCGGTCCGCACGGGAGAAGGCATGGTTGTAGTAGGTAACGTACAGCAATGCATCGCTATTTTTCATATATTCAAAGGTGACTCCGGTGTGCCGGGCATGAATGGAATCCGCCCCTGGAGTATCCACGATCACAATCCCCTGCTCGGTGAGCGGACAGGAGTAATACAGGTCAATGCCCGCTACGAAGCAGGCGCGGCTCTCTTCCGCCACATACTCGGCGAATTGCTCCAGTCCCGTGACCTCACGGCTGCCAAGTCTTGCAGCGTTGTGCTCCCAGCCGATTGCCGCCGCTTTCAGGAAGCTGAAGTGAGCCCTCCCGGAAGGCGGCACGTCCGGAGCCTTTAGTTTATTCACTTCGGCTCTCCAGCTTCCTTCTTTCCACGCTCCGAGCTGCAGCGCCTCGAAGGAGTATGCCAGATCCTCGCGCATCGCTTCCAGAGACTTGAAGGTGATGGCCGCCTGGCCATGCTTCATGTCCCCTTCGGGCGCGAGGATGCGGTTAATCGCCGCCGTCGTCGGATGCGGCGATACCGGCAGCACCTGAGCGCCGAGCAGCGCGTTCGCGAAGGAGGATTTGCCCGCGCTGAACGCCCCGAACAGCGCGACCGTAAAGCGGCCGCCGCGAAGAACGTCTGCGCGGGCGCGCAGCTCCCTTACCCCCGACCCGAAGGCGGGGTAAGGGGCCAGCGCCTCAGCTGCGGCGCTCAGCACCGCGGCCGCTTCGCCCAGCCGCTGCCGCCCGCTTATCGCGGCAGCGGCGGCTGCGCCAGCGCTGTCGCTGGCGCTCGCGGGCACCGCGGCCGCCGGCGGCGCCATGACCGCCGCAGCGGGCGCCTGTGGGCGCTGCGGCGCAGCCGGCGCCCCTGGCGCGGCGTCCCTCACCTCCGGCAGAATGCCGGGAGGGAGGGACGGGCGCTCGCCGAGCAGCGCGTGGATGCGCGCAGCTCGCTCCTTGGCGGCAGCGCGCAGCGCCTGCAGCCGCCCGGCGGCGCCGGAGCGCGCCAGCAGCGCCTCGCGCTGCGCGGCCAGGCTGTGCCGCGCCTCGTTAAGGCGCGGCGCCAGCTCCGCGAGCAGACCGTCCGCGATAGCGAGGGCTGCGCGGCGGTAGCGGCCGGCGATCCCGGCCGCCACATCGGCGGCGTAGCGGAGCGTGTACTCGCCGGAGAGCAGCGCGCCTTCGCGTGCAGAACCGGCGATCCACTCTTCCTCTGCCTGCGGAAGCTCCGCCTCCAGCCTGCTCTCCCACTCCGCGCTCCACAGCCCGTGATTCTGACCGAGGCGGCGCAGCAAATCGCGCACATGCCAATCTACCTGCGCTTGCACCTGCTCCCGCAGCTTGCCTAGAAAGAGGTCCCTCCTCCGTTCCTTCTCGCGTTCCGTCTTGCCGGCATGGAACAAAAGACCCATCTTAAAGCCAGACTTCCGGCTCTCCAAATACAGTGCGGCAGCTTCCCGCAGATCAGGCGTCATCAAATGCGCATTGGCCAGCAGTCCGTCCAATTCCTTCGTTAAATCATTGCGCAGCCGATCGATGAGGCCATCCTGCTCGGTAAACTCCCGCTCCAGCACCGACAATTCCGCCTGTAGGCTTAACAGGGCTTCCTCGCCGCCGACTTCCTCAAGCAGCCGCTCCTGTTCTTCCTCGTCTGCATCGTTCAGCCGCTTCAAATACTGTTCCGCTCCATGGAAAAGCGAGCAGCCGATGCTGAACTCGAGCAGACTCTCCCGAATCTCAAACAGGGAGGCAATCGTCTTCTCCAGCTCGCTCAGCATATTTAACGGATGGGACAGCTCCTTCAGGGATATATAGAACACCCCTGCCGGTACGATTCCCCATAACTCGAAGGCGTCCTCTACGGAGCTGCGGTATTTCCCGAACGACAATTCGGTTTCCCGGTGCTTGTCGATCTGATTTACGACGAGATAGAGCGGTTTCCCCCAATCAGCCAGCCGTTTGGCAAACGACAGATTGCTTTCCGACAGAACATGGTTGTAGTCCATAACGTAGAACACGACATCAGCTAGATGCAGCGCCGAGTTGGTAGCCATCGCGTGTCCAGCGTCATTCGAATCGACGCCAGGCGTATCCAGCAGCACGCCATGCCGCCCCAATATAGGAACATCATCCCAGAGGGAGATCATCGAATATGTATTTCCGTCCCGGCAATAGTCATCCAGTTGATCCAGATGAAGCTCAATCTGCTCCGAACGCGCTTCCTCCGTTTCGCTTATATCTCCGTATTCCGCCTCCGCCCGCGTAAGGACTGCCCGAGGCTCTCCATTGCGAATGGCGGCTACATTGGCGGTTGTCGGTATCGGCCCCGACGGCAGCACCTGCTTGCCGCACAGCCTGTTAATCAGACTGGACTTGCCTGCGGAGAAATGTCCGCAGAACGATAACGTTAATTCATCAGCTTCCAGCTTCCTTGTTAAATCTTGAATTTCCCGGCAAGCCCTTAGGTCTTTACCTGACTCATATAACTTCAAGAACTGGTCAAGTCGGTCATGAAGCCGCTGATCCCGACCAATTGTCAACGTTTCCATGAATATGTACTCTCCTTATTTATGTTTGCCTAACGCCTCACGAAGCAAGAAGCGGTATTCATTTTTAGTATTCTCCTCGACATATTCCATGTCTTAGGAAATACATTCATTTTACATGAGTGGCATCCGTCAGGGAAGTCTCATAATTAGTGATTTTCCAGTAAAAATTATAGAACTTCCAGCTTATATATAGAAAAACGCCGCTCAGGGTACATTCTTCGTTGCCAAATGGCCGATATCTTCGTTTTTGATTAAAAATGAAGCATTTCATCCTCTTAAATATACATTATTTTAGATTCGCCTGTTTTAACCCGTAATATTCCAGATGCCTAACCCAAAAAACCGTCTCACGGATATGCCCGCAAGACGGTATTCTGATTAGCCAAACCGTTTACACCGAAGGTGCTTCGAGCGAATCGGCCTCGGATGGAATTAGAATTTCAAACACTTTGCCATGCTGTAATATGGTGATTCCTTTCTCCTTGTCCTTCATTACGACCACTTCAGGTTTGGCCGCCATGCGCTCCAAATAATGGCTCGGCACTTCGCCGGAGTCGCTGACAGTCACACCTTCAACCTCGCGCTCGTCATTCTCCTGCAAGTCGATTTCGATGACCTGCTCGAACATATCGGAGAATTGCTCAAAACTATCGGTGTACACAGAAATACATTTCATGGAGTCTCATCCTCTTCTACCTAGGTTTGAAAGTCACTTCTCTCTATCTTTTCTGACCAGTGACTTTTTCATACGTTTTTTGCCTTCCCGGCAAACATCCAGCAGCGGACAAATCTCGCACTGCGGATTCTGGGCCTTGCAATGATATCTTCCGAAAAAGATCAGCCGATGATGGGTAATCGTCCATTCTTCCTTGGGAACTCGCTTCATCAGCTTCTTCTCGACTTCAAGCACGGAATCGTTCCAGCCTGCCAATCCCAACCGCTTGCTGACCCGTTCCACGTGCGTATCGACGGCGATCGCCGGGACGCCGAAGGCGTTCGAAACGACCACGTTGGCCGTCTTGCGCCCCACGCCCGGAAGCTTCACCAGTTCGGCATGCTCGCGAGGAACCTCCCCGTCGTACTGTTCAATGAGAATCCGGCATAAATTCTGAATATGCTTGGCTTTACTCCGAAATAGTCCGATGCGCCGGATATCCTGCTCCAGCTCTTCGAGCGGAACGGCAAGATAATCTTCCGGCGTCTTGTATTTCTGAAATAAATCTTCCGTCACCTTGTTTACGGTTGCGTCGGTACACTGTGCCGACAGCAGCACGGCAATCGTCAATTCAAACGCATTGCTGTGGCGGAGCTCACAGTGCGCATCCGGAAACATAGCGCCGATGCAGTCCAGAATATGACGGACACCCGCGGCATTCATGTCTCCACCTAACCTTTCTTCATGGATCTTCACGACGAAAACCGTCTTGCCCGGGAATGATCCCGCAACAAGACGGTTATTCTCACGAAAATGATTATTGTTTTTCGATTTCAACGAGTCTTTCACCATTGAAATACAAAACAATTTTATCATCATCTTTCAGAGATTGCACGGAAATCGTCGTATCACCTTGGTGAACATACGTATCCGCATTTACAAAAAAGCGATATTTGTCATCCGCGATGGTCGCTCTTTTAACAACAAGCTCTCTAGCATTTGCATCATAGCGGGAGAATTTCCGCTCTAGCGAAGTCAGAACCTTGACGATAAGGGTACCGTCACTGTCTTTGCGCACCTCTACGCGATCCGCTGATGCTAGTCCGCCTGTCCCGGTAGTTACGGACGTTCCGCGAACAACTTTGACGCTGCCCGAAAGCGGGAACGATTCGGTTCCGCCGGCAAAGGTTTTGACCGTTAAGGTAGAGGCGTCGATATTTTGTACGCTGCCCAGCGTCAATTTGACAACCTGCAGCGATACCGCCTTATGCCCATTAAATGCCACGTTGATCGTTTGGCCGCTTTGGATATTGTTCACCCTGATCGGATTGCCGTTCTCATCCGTCAAAATCGCCTGATCGACGTAGAAGCTTTCTGTAAGACCGTTATTGCTGTTTACCGCTCTGATGCGGCTATAGGACGTATCTACCGAGCTGACCACGAATTGAGCGGAAGACTTTACAGCCAGCGTCTGAACCGCATCCTGGTTCGTACTTAGCATAGCAACTACAGGATCGCCGACTTTTACATCGCTCAGTGTCGCGCTCTTGCCGTACAATTCAATCGTAGGAGCGGTTCCCTGGTAAGGCAGTGCAATTGTTTTGTTGTCGGATGTTAGCAGCGTAATCTTCTTCTCCGCCGTATTTACAGACACAAAGGTGCCCTCATATTTATAAATCATTTGCACGCTTAGCGCCCGGCTGCCGATATAAGTCACATTAATTTTCCGGTCTTTGTTCAGGACGGATTCCATCCCCGCAAGGGTCGGCTGGTTGGAGTTGTATTCTACCTTCGTCTTATCATCCAAAACAAATACGTGCGGCTTCGCATTCGCATCCAGCACCGTCAGCGTCTTGGACTTGCTATCGTAGTTCACGACCGTAGCCGCCGGCATTTGCTCGGATTGGCGGCCTTCCACCACGATCTTCGTCACCCGCTCCTCAGCATCCAGTGTCAGCTCGACCTTATCGCCGCCGTTCAAATCAGCGAACAGATCGTCAAATGTAGCGTCTTTAATGCCGCCGACGATAATCTCCGGCTTCTCCGCTAACAGCTTCACTTCAGGATATCCACTGGCATTGCTGTAAGTCAACAAGCGTCCGTTCTGATCCAATCCAAGCAGCGTCCCTTTGACCGTTCGCTCGATGCTTTGCGTCACCTCAAGGGAATCCAGCACGCTGTTCTTCACCGAATATTTAATGGCCGAATTGGATTGCAATTCGTTGAGGCTGTTCAGCTTCTGGCTTTGGTACAGCAGAATCGTCGTCTCGTCCACTGCATAAGTCTCGACCGTGCCTGAAGCATCGCGAATCGTTATTTTCTTGCCGGTCACATCGACAGATTCAATTGTGCCAGTACCCGATTTGCTGACCAGGGCCGATTTCACTTGAACAAGCACCGGCTTCCTTGCCGCAGTATAAGTCTCCCGCTGTACGATGATCGTGCTCTCTGGAGTCAAGCTGCTGGCTGCCACTTTATTGCCGTTCTGATCCAGGAACGCTGTTGTATCGTCAAATGTATATTCCACGGAATCGTTATTCACGAGCATCAATATCCGATTGCCGTTCAGAATCCGAAGCAGGGTGCCCTCTGTACTCTCCAGCTGCTGATTCCCGTCAATGATTTCGACGTACGCCGCCGAACCAATTTTATCGATCGCCAGCACCTTTGTGTAAGGCTTTAAATCATGCTTCGAAATCTTTAATTGCGAATCCTTGGTGAAGTATACACTGCGGTTATCGAGAACGAAGCTCTTCAGCTGATTATCCACGTACAAGGTCAGCTTGCTGTCGGTCAGCTCGGTCACGATCCCTTCGTAAACGTTCGAATAATTGGCGTCTAAATGCTCCGCGCCTTTACCGAAGAAGGTCGCAATTTGTGCCCGTGTGACATTGCCCTGCGGATCGAATTTATTGCCTTCAATCCCTTTCGTAATATCCAATTTGGCGGCCAGATTCACATAACCTCTAACGGAAGAGGTAATTTTGTCGTGGTCTGCAAAGCCAGTTGCCGCTGTACCCAGCGCTTTGGCCTCCTCGTCTTTGCCTAGGGCGCGGATAAGAACTTTAGCTACCCATTCGCGGGACGCTTTTTTCTGTCCCCAGGACTCCTTCTCCTTTAAAATAGCCAGCTCTTCATCTTTATCGATCAGATTCTTCTTCAGAGCCAGCTCGACATAAGGTTTCGCGTAACCGCTAATTTGCAGCTCGGCAGGAACCGTATCTCCGCTGCCGACCTCAGCGCTTAAATTCATGAAGCGAATTGCCATCGTAATGGCTTCCTGCTGCGTAACGCTATCGCTCGGACGGAACTTGCCGGCATCCCCGACAATGATGCCCTCCGCAGCTAGCTTGTAAATATATTTCTCGGCCCAAAAGCCATTCTGTACGTCGCTAAACAAGGAAAATGCCGTATTTGACGTGTTCGTAATATTTGTTCCCGTTCCCGAATTGGCAGAAGACTCTGCCGGCTCGTCCGCGAAAACGGCTGCGCTGCCGCTTAGGCAGATCGCGGCAGCGAGCATGGCCGATACCGCCTTTTTGGAATTACGTCTATAAGTGCGTTTAAATGATGACATCAAATTCTCTCCTTCAACATTGATCTCTTAACCAAGTTCGACGGCGAGCTGCTATTTCCTCCAAAAAGTTGCTATTTTCTTTGAAAAGGATGCTCTAATTCGACATGGCCCATCAATGTGTCTGCCTGCTGGCCATCCACCAGAATTTCTATGGATTGCACTTCTTCGAACTGGAATATCGCCTTTGTCAACGACTCCACGGCGAGAGCTTCGCCGCCAGCTCCAAGCCGGGCCTCGTCGGGCAAAGTTAAATCGACAGTCAGCTTCCCGCCTTCAAGTACAGCCTGCTTGAAATTCACCTTCTCCCAAAGCGGCAGCAGGCCAGGAGTCTCGCTTTGCTGCAGCGCCTTTAAAGTCTGCATATATTTCTCGGTATCAGCACTATACGTAATTTCCTTATTCTCTGGAAACAGTTCGTTCAGTTGATCATCCGTGAAATATGCCTGAATAACCATCGTCTTGGCTTGCTCCTCCGGGGAGCTATGATGTGAATCGCCTGCGCCATGAGCAACGGGATTGCTCGGCGGTTCTTGAATCGCCGTTCCGTCTGTACTATTACCGGCATTTCCTTGATTTTCTTGTTTTCCTTGCTCACCTTCTACGAGCGCATTTGGCTTTTGGCCGCATCCCGCGGTTAGGGCAAGCAGAAGCACCAAAACGCCGATGATCCATAGTTTTCTGTTCATGGTCACTTCCTCCTCCTCTAAAGGTGTTCAGGAAGCCGGCAAGCCGGCTTCCTGAATGCACATTTTATGAGCCGCTGGCTATTTTAAACCCAAATACTCTTTGATTCCATCGACAACACCCTGGGCTACGCTGTTCTGGAATTTCTCCGTATACAGCAGGGCCTCATCGCTCTTATTGCTTAAATAACCAACTTCCAGCAGAACCGCTGGCATTGTTGTTTCTCGGGTAACGTGCAGACTCTTTGCCCGTACTTTCCGATCGGACAGACCGGAAGACTTGACCAGATATTTATGCATGACATTTGCAAATGGCACGCTTTCTTGCCGCGTATAATATGTTTCTACGCCGCTGGCCGTCGCGGATCCGCTATTGGCATGAATGGATACGAATACGTCGGCATTCAAATTGTTAGCCAGTTTGGCCCGGTCTTGCAGCGTCACGTACACATCTGTACTGCGCGTAAGCACATAGTCCAGCTGCGTTTCTTTCTTCAATAGCGCTTCGACTTTCTTGACGATAGAGAGGTTAAGGTCCTTCTCTTTCTTCTTCGTTACGCTGATGGCGCCCGGATCTGTACCTCCATGCCCCGCATCGATGACAACCAGCGGTTTGCCGCTGCCTTTCGATGGATAGCTCTGATCCACATTCAAATCAATAATGACATAACCGTCGTTTGCATTCAGTAAAGAATAGTTCCTTGCACCTGATAAATCCATGACAATCCTTATCGTTGAAGGATTATCGCTGAACTGCGAGTAGCGGATTTTGGTTACATCCGGATAATCGTTAATGTCCATGAATCCGGCCTGGAAAGCATCCAATGAATGATTGCTTGAAAATGATTCATCAAAGCGGGCATTTGGTATATCGATGACGATCCGGTCTGGCCCCGTCAAGCGAAATACATCGGGGGTTACGTTTTTGTCTACCGCTATAATCAGGCGATTGGCATCAAAGCCGATGCCTTTTACACCCGCCAAATTTTGTTGTTCCGGCACAGGAATGCCGGAACCGTTCCCTGGACTTCCGTTGTCTGAACCGGTATTGCCGGTGTTTCCTTCTATTCCGTTTCCGCTTCCATGATCCGGGGTAATTAAATATACCGTCTTCGTAGCGTTGTCCCAGCCTACAGTAAGACCCATTTGTTCACTAACAAAACGAAGAGGCACTAGCGTCGTATCCTCTTTCAGTATCGGAGCGGCGCCAAGGGCCAGCTTCTTGCCATTCACCGTAGCACTCGCCTGATTCACAACCAGCTTAATCGTTGTATCGCTTTGCTTTATAGTTACCGTGCGCGTCCCTTTTTCCCAATCGACGTCAAAACCCAGCTCCTCCATGACGACACGAATCGGAATCATCACATTGCCTTTCACATTCTGAACCTGGCCGTTCTTCGGCAAGTTCAGCGCTTCTCCGTTCAAATAGATGCTAGTGCCTCCTCCGGCAGCTTGTCCTATTGTCGGAAAAGCGAAAATACATACGAGCATGAATACCAAAAAACCAATTCTTCTCATCCGTCACCCCTACCATCTTAAAATTTTGCCTCGTGATGACCGATGACTTAAGCCCTGTTCCTCGGCATCACCAGACGACATATTAGACGTCCAGAATAACTAAAAGTTGCGTAATCTTTCCTGTTTTCCGACAATAGTCCCTACGACGGCCGGAATAAAAAAAAGACTATTTTCAAGCCCGAAAGCTTGGAAATAGTCTTTTTACTTGAGCAATTCCTGTATTTAACGAGTCATCGGATGGTCGAGTTCTACATGCCCCATGAGACTTTCTACCTGTTCTCCGCCGACCGTAAGCTCCAGGCTGCGAACCTCATCGAATTGGAACATCGTCGCTTTCAATGAATCGATAGCCAGTACTTCGCCGCCCGAGCCAAGACGGGCCTCGTCAGGCAGCCCGATATCAATTTGGAGCTCCCCGTCTGTAAATGTAACTTTGTTTAAAATGGCTTTCTCCCATAGTGAGAACAAGCCGTTTTCAGAAACCTGAAGCTGCTTAAAAGCTTCGGCATACTTGTCCTCATTTTGCTCGAACCGGATCTCGCGCTGCACCTTCGTCAGCTCCATGAGATCATCATCTGTAAAATATAACTCTACTTGCACGGTTTGCAGATTTGGCTCCTCAACCTGTGTATTATTCGGTCCTGCCCCTTGGGAAACATTAGGTTCGGTTACTTGAGCCGGCTGCTGCTCTCCTTCCGGAGCAGCTTGGGGCTTCTGCCCGCATCCGGCAAGCGCGGCCGCAAGCACAAGCACAGTTCCAGCCATAACAAGCTTTTTCAAAACGATTCCCCCTCTCTGTTACAATCTATACCCGCTTCGTTAGTTTCTGTCACAAGCCTAAATACTCTTTAATCCCGGCTACAATGCCTGCTGCAATTCTATCCTGTACGGCAGGATCTTTCAACACCGCGTCATCCTGGGGATTGCTGAGGAAGCCTGCCTCCAGCAGTATCGCCGGCATCGTCGTCTCGCGCGTCACTTTCAAATTCTGGTGCTTCACCTTGCGGTCGTTCAACCCGGTTGCTTCGATCATGTATTTATGTACCGTATCCGCAAGAGGTATGCTGACGTCCCGGGTATACAGCGTCTCGGTTCCAGTGGCTGTTACAGAACCGCTATTGGCATGAATCGAAATAAAAATGTCAGCTTGCAATTCGTTTGCAATTTGTACCCTTTCGTCCAGCGTCGGATATGTATCGTCGCTTCGCGTCAGCACCGTAATAATTTCCGTTTCTTGCTGAAGCAGCTCATTCACTCGTAGCGCAATCGCCAGATTGAAATCCTTCTCCCGTCCCCCCGTTACGCTCGGGGCTCCCGGATCCTTCCCGCCATGTCCAGCATCAATGACAACAAGTCTTTTGCCGTCCGGCCTTGCCGGAATTACAGGTAGCACAGGAGGAGTCGCGGCCTCCAAGGTCAGATCGACAAAGAGTGATCCGTTCTCGTTTGAAACTGCAAATTCTCTGCTCTCGTTCAAGTCGATAACGATTCTAATCGTAGATGGATCATTACTGAATAAGGCATAGCGAATTTTCGCCACTTCCGGGTAACCCTCAACCGCCAATTGTCCCTGGCTTGTCGCGTCCAGTGGCAGCGCATCCATAAATTCGTCGGCAAATTTAGCGTTCGGGATGTCAATCACAATCCGTTCCGGATCTGTCATCTTGAATACGTTCGGCGCTACCGGACGATCGGCTGAGATCATAAGGCGGTTCTCGGTGAAGCTTAAGCTGCTGATCCCCGCGAGATCTCCTTGACTATAATCATGGTCTGCCTGTGAACCGGCATTGCTGCCTCCCGTATTATCCGGCTGCTTTACTGGCTGCTGTGGAACAGCTTCCCCTTCGCCGGCTGGAGGTGTACTGGCCCCTCCATTGACAACGCCACCGCCAGAACCGCCGCTTTCACTGTACAGGTGCGCTGATTTTGTTTCGTTATCCCAGCTGACCTTCAGGCCCATCTGTTCACCGACAAAACGCAGCGGAACAAGCGTCGTGTTATCCTGCAGCAGCGGCGGAGCGGACAAGCCAACCTCGCTGCCGTCCACAACAGCCTTAGGGTTGTCTATAAAAAGCTGCAACAGCCGTTGGTCCTGCTTAATCGTAACCGTCTCCGTCTGCTTCTCCCATCCAACCTCATAACCAAGCCCTTCCGAAATGATACGAATGGGAACCATAACGCTGCCATTAACCAGACCTGCTTGTGCAGCGCCTGGCTGCTCCAGCTCCTGGCCGTCCAAATAAATGGCATGACCAGCGGCAGATGCCTCCCCAATGCCCGGCAAAGCCCACAGCATTACAACCAGCATCAACAGAAAACCTAACTTCTTCATCGTATCCCCTACCAATCCCTTTTTCCGCCCACCGGCTGTAATATTATACCAGGTTCAAACGACACCAAAATATGACATGCTCGTACACGATCCCATGTCACCTTCTAATTAATCCCATACTATCAGAAAATTCGTCCAGATCATAGACTTTAATGCAAGATTCGCGAAAGAGATTCATATATTTGTAGTATGTTTATAGACAAAAATAGACAGCCCCCGAACTACTCATGTAGGCCGGGGACTGTCTATTATGCTGTGTTGGCACTATGCGATCGAGTTGCTTGCTCTCTTCGCTTCATAAGCTGAGATGAGATGCTCATGCTGCAGTGTAAGTCCGATATCGTCAAGACCTTGCAGCAGGAACTGGCGGCGGTGCTCATCCAGATCAAACGAAATATGCAAGCCGTATTGATCCGTAATCGTTTTGTTCTCCAAGTCAACCGTCAGTTGATAACCCTCGTGCGCAGCAGTGCGCTGGAACAGGTCTTCAACCTGTTCTTCGGAGAGCTTGATCGGCAGAATGCCGTTTTTGAAACAGTTGTTATAGAAAATATCCGCAAAGGACGGAGCGATGACACAGCGGAAGCCGTAATCCAGAATCGCCCATGGCGCGTGCTCACGGGAGGATCCGCAGCCGAAATTGACTCGCGAGATTAGAATTGATGCTCCTTCATAACGAGGCTTATTCAGCTCAAACTCCGGATTTATATTACCTTCCGTGTCAAAACGCCATTCATAGAACAAAAATTGTCCAAATCCAGTACGCTCAATCCGCTTCAAAAATTGTTTAGGAATAATCGCGTCCGTATCTACGTTTACGCGGTCCACGGGACCGACGATGCCTGTAAGTTTGTTAAAAGCTTCCATGATTAGTTCTCCCCTCTTTCGCCTTCGTTAGCTAACGACTTCGCTTTTCACATTCCATTCGCGGACATCCACGAAGCGGCCTTTAATCGCTGCAGCCGCAGCCATTGCCGGAGAAACGAGATGCGTTCTTCCGCCGCGGCCTTGACGTCCTTCGAAGTTCCGGTTGGAGGTGGAAGCACAGCGTTGGCCCGGATCCAGAACGTCGGGATTCATGGCAAGACACATACTGCAGCCCGCATCGCGCCATTCAAAGCCAGCCTCAATAAATACTTTGTCCAGGCCTTCCTTCTCTGCCTGCAGCTTCACGCGGCCTGAACCAGGAACGACGATTGCCGTTACTTTGTCAGATACTTTGTAGCCTCGTGCGATTTGTGCTGCGGCGCGGAGATCCTCAATACGCCCATTCGTACATGAGCCGATAAATACATAGTCGATTTCAATGTCAGTCATCGGCGTGCCTGGAGTAAGTCCCATATATTCAAGTGCTTTCTCGGCAGCCTTGCGTTCGTTTTCCGATGCAAAGTCATTCGGGTTCGGTACGGTTGCGTTGATATTCGTTCCCATACCTGGGCTCGTGCCCCATGTCACTTGCGGAATCAATGCGTCAACATCAAATTCCACGACACGGTCATACTCCGCGCCCTCATCTGTAGTAAGCTTCTTCCACTCCGCTACAGCGCGATCAAAGGCTTCACCTTGCGGAACATGCTCGCGACCGCGCAGATATTCGAAAGTCGTCTCGTCTGGAGCAATCAATCCTGCTCTGGCTCCAGCTTCAATGGACATATTACATACGGTCATTCTTTCTTCCATCGTGAGTTCGCGGATTGCCTCACCGGTATATTCGATAACGTAACCTGTTGCAAAATCCGTTCCATATTGGGCAATAACGCCCAGAATCATATCCTTAGCAGTAACGCCAGGTTTGCGTTTTCCGACAAAACGTACCTCTAGCGTCTTCGCCTTGGCCTGCTGCAAGCACTGCGTAGCCATAACGTGCTCTACTTCACTCGTACCAATCCCGAATGCCAGCGCGCCGAATGCTCCGTGCGTAGAAGTATGGCTGTCGCCGCAGACGATCGTTTTACCTGGGTGAGTCAAACCCAGCTCTGGACCCATAACGTGTACGACGCCCTGATCGATCGTATCCAGATCATAAAGCGTTACGCCGAAATCGCGGCAGTTCTTCGTAAGCGTATCGATCTGCTGCTTGGAAATCGGGTCTTTAATGTTGAAACGGTCTTTCGTCGGAACGTTATGATCCATCGTCGCAAAAGTCAGCTCTGGACGACGTACCTTGCGCCCGCTAAGGCGCAGTCCCTCAAATGCCTGCGGAGAGGTTACCTCATGCACCAAATGCAAATCGATATAAATGATGCTTGGTTTTCCTTCTTCCGCATAAATCACGTGATTGTCCCAAATTTTCTCATACATTGTCTTTTTAGCATTACTCATCGTATTCACCCCACTGAAGGATTCGAACATGTAACGAAGCAATAGAGAGAACATTAACTTTCCTTTAATCCACGCTTCGTATGTTGTCATTAATATATCATCTCTCTATTGATTGTTCCAAGATATAATTTCTATAATAGTTATAGGATTTAGCTATAAAGAAGAGGTAATGGTCAGGTGCCCCCGACTATAAAGAGACCTTCACAGCAAGCTGGCTGGCTATGCCGTGAAAGCCTCTTCCTTCGCCGTGCCGCATAACACCGCGGCATTCCTTTTTATTTAGTGAAGCCTTCGATTCCCATGATATGGTCAAGCGGTACAGGCCCGATCATCCGGCTGTCTTTGCTGTTGTTGCGGTTGTCACCCATCACAAAGATATGGTCCTCGGGTACTTCCCATGCCTGGCTTTGCTCCGCATACATTTGCTCTTTGATGTAAGGCTCCTCCAGCTGGACTCCGTTTCTGAACACTTGTCCGTCTTTAATCTCAATTACGTCGCCAGGCAGGCCGATCACACGCTTAACGTAAAAGAAGTCCTCCTTCTTGTTGCCTGACAAAATACGGATCAGCGGATGCTCGTTTACGCTGTCCCAGAAAGTTCGGTCGCGGTCAATGCGGCTGTCGATGATGACGATATCTTCATATTTCGGCAGCTTCTCCAGCGCGTGCGCTATTTTCCAGGCATAGATCCGCTGTTTGTCGTCCAGCGTAGGCTCCATGGAATGACCGTTCACCTTATATGGCTGAATAACAAATATGCCGATGAACATGCTGATAATGAAGCCGATGATTATAGACAGGCCCCAGCCCTGAACCTCTTTCCATATTTTCATAGAAACGGCAACCTCCATTTACCAAATCATTTATAATAATTATACAACCAACTCGCCTAATAATAAAATTTTAGAGCAGAATACCTGCTTGAAAGCATTAATAAGTCCTATATTTTATTTAAAAATGATAGGCTATACTTATAGAATGCTAATTACAGTCACGTACTGAATCGCTACACCAATTCAAGAAAAAGGTGATCTCATGGAATTAAGGCAGCTCCTTTATACACTGAAGATTGCTGAGGAGCGTAACTTCTCCAGAGCGGCCGACAAACTCCATATCGCTCAGCCGTCGCTCAGCCAGCAATTGTCCAAGCTTGAACAGGAGCTGGGCGTCAAATTGTTCCAGCGTAATACGAGCACCGTAGAGCTTACGCATGCCGGAGCCAGCTTCATCAAGCATGCCCGCAAAATTATGGATGCCGTCGAGCAGCTTCGCCAGGAGATGGACGACATTTCCCAGCTGCGCGCCGGGCGCGTAGTCATCGGAAGCATGCCGATAACTGGCTCACATCTGCTGCCCTATGTTCTGCCGGCGTTTAAAGAAGCCTATCCCGATATACAGGTTACTCTGCTTGAAGATACATCCTTGAACCTGGAGAAGCTCACGGCAGGCGGCGGCACGGATCTCAGTCTGCTTTCCCTGCCGCTGCAGGAGCCTTCTTTAACCTACGAAACGATCGGCGAGGAGAAAATCGATCTGGCCATCCCCCCGAACCACTACCTCGCCGACCCCGGCAATCGGCCCCCGGGCGGAGTAGCTCTGGAGCAATTGTCCGGCGAATCCTTCATCGTCCTAAAGAAGGGCCAAGGCTTCCGCAAAATCATGATTGATTTATGCCGTTCTGCAGGATTTGACCCCGATATCGTGTTCGAGAGCAATAACATTGAGACCGTCCAATCCCTCGTTGCCGCAGGAATGGGCATTACCCTTGTACCGCGCTTTATTGCCCGGGCCAAGCGCAGCGAGCTGATTCCGGTGTATGTCCCGCTGGCGGAGCCGGTTCCAAGCCGCACGCTCGTAATTGCTTATCGGAAAGGACGCTATCTGTCCAAGGCAGCCGAAGCTTTCATCGATACGTTCCGCACAACTATTGAGACTCGAATGAAGGAAGAGCCATAACTGCAAGAAGGCTGTCCCCAGGCTAGTTAAGCCGAGGGGACAGCCTTCTTTTCGCGCTCAGATATTAAGGTGTTACATTATACAGGCTTGGACGCCGATCCTCGAACACCGGAATCCTGGAACGAACCTCGTCGACCAAAGACAGATCAATCTGCCCGGCAATGATGCCTTCCTCTTCTCCGCCCTCGGCGATGACTTCCCCCCACGGATCGATAATCATCGAATGGCCGAAGAAGTTATCTTTCCCGCTTAGTCCGGTGCGGTTGCAGGCTATAACGTACATTTGATTCTCGATCGCCCTGGCCATCAGCAGTGTCCGCCAATGATGCAAACGGGGATGCGGCCATGCCGCCGGCACAAACAATACCTTAGCGCCCGTCAGCGCAAGCGTGCGCATAAGCTCGGGAAAGCGGATATCGTAGCAGATGGAAGCACCCGAGGTTTGTCCGTCCAAGTCAAAGGTCACCGCGGACTCCCCTGGCGCCAAGTGCTTCTCCTCCTGCATGAGCCGGAACAGATGCATTTTGGAATAAGACGCGACCTCTTCACCGCTCCCGTCATAAATCCGCATCGTATTGTACACGTCTCCCCCGCGCTTCTCCGCAATCGAACCGGCTACAATGCGAACCGCATTACGCCGTGCAAAGCCGGAGATCCACTCCCGGGTCTCGCGCCCGTCCACGTCCGCCAATTCATGGATTTGCTCCAGCGCGTAGCCCGTGTTCCACATTTCCGGCAATACGATGACGTCCGGCTTGACGGCCTGGCTGACCGCCTTCTCCATCCAGCTCTCTACGATTTCGCGGTTTTCCGCGGGTCTGCCCATACGAATATCGCATTGAATCATGGCGATGTTCCATGATGTTTGCTGCTGAGTCATGCCGAATCTCCTTTCATCCGTATAATTCATTTTGAGTACCATCATAAGCGCCCTTCCTTAACCATGCAAGTATTGTTTTGGTTCAACTGCAAGCGAACAGACAGCAATCCATTCTATACAGATTGGATAAATCATGTTAAATTATGAATATTGCTATTTTATAGACCGGAGTGTTGAACATGAGCCAACAAAATCGACCACAGGGAGACTCCCTTTTTCCTATTCAGGCCGCTGACGTCATGGATAAGCTGCCGAAGCAGTTTTTTGCTTCGCTTGTCCAAAGCGTGAACCGGGAAATTTCACAGGGTCATGATGTGATTAATCTCGGTCAGGGCAACCCCGATCGCCCTACGCCCGAGCATATCGTTAGAGCCGCGCAGCAAGCCGTGGCCAATCCGCAGTATCATAAATATTCCCCGTTTCAGGGCTACAGCTTCCTCAAAGAAGCCGTCTGCCAACGCTATCGTGAAGACTACGGGGTTACGCTGGATCCGGAGAAAGAGGTTGCCATTCTATTCGGCGGCAAGACCGGGCTTGTCCAGATCGTCCAGATTTTACTTAATCCTGGCGACCTGTGCCTGGTTCCCGATCCGGGATATCCCGATTACTGGTCGGGTGCTGCTCTCGCCGGAGCCGAAATGTCCTTCATGCCGCTGAGAGAGGACAACGCCTACTTGCCGGATTATGGAGCCATCTCGCCCCTTGACCGCAAGCGGGCAAAGCTGATGTTCCTGAATTATCCGAATAATCCGACTTCGGCTACGGCGCCGCTGTCCTTTTATGAAGACACCGTCAGGTTTGCTGCCGAGAACCAAATCGTTGTCGCGAGCGATTTCGCCTACGGGGCCATCGGTTTTGACGGCCAAAAACCCGTAAGCTTCCTGCAAGCGGAAGGCGCCAAAGAAGTGGGCGTGGAGTACTACACCTTATCCAAAACCTATAATATGGCCGGCTGGCGTGTTGCCTTTGCGCTTGGAAACGAAAAAATTATTTCGCTGATCAATTTGCTGCAGGATCATATATATGTGAGCTTGTTCGGCGGCATTCAGGAGGCGGCCAAGGTCGCGCTGACGGCTCCCCAGGACAACGTCGCCGAGCTTGTAGCCGTGTATCAATCCCGCCGTGACGCTCTTTTCGATGCACTGGCGCAAATCGGTTGGGAAGCACGCAAACCGAGCGGCTCCTTCTTTTCCTGGCTGCCGGTGCCTAGTGGCTGGGACTCCGCCTCCTTCGCCCGCAAGCTGCTTACCGAGGCCAAGGTCGCCGTTGCACCAGGGATCGGCTTTGGCCAGCATGGAGAAGGCTATGTCAGAGTCGGGCTGCTGAGCAGTGAGGACCGCCTGCGCGAAGCGGTGCAGCGAATCGGCAAGCTTGGCATGTTCTAACTGTTTTGCTTTGCAATGCCGCAGAACGCATGGTATTCTATCAATAAATCCAATTCGTATTTTCAAATGGATATTTATAAATTTGACTAAACGTGAAGACGGGACCAGTACGATAGCCAGCGTCGTCCAGAGAGTAAATTCCTTTGGCTGTGAGAATTTACCGTTCGCCCTTTCGGAACCCTATCCCCGAGCGGCCGGCCGAGAAGCCGGACAGCGCCCCTGTTACCGGGCTTTGAGTCGGATGAGATATTCATCAATAAAGGTGGTACCGCGGAAGTGTAACTTTCGTCCTTTGCGCTGCAAGGGGCGAAGGTTTTTTTATTTTCTTCATCATAATTATTAGGAGTGATCTCCATGCTACGCCGCATCGTTGTCAAAATAGGGAGCAGCTCGCTGACTTCACCGGAAGGAGGATTGAACCGGGCAGCTATCGACTACTTCGCCTCTGAATTAGCCGCCCTCCACGGGCTCGGCTGCCAGGTACTGCTGGTCACCTCCGGGGCAGTAGCCGCCGGATTCCGGGAGATCGGCTATCCGGAGCGTCCAAAGCTGCTTCATGAGAAGCAGGCTGCGGCTGCCGTAGGGCAAGCGCTGCTTATGCAAAATTACCGGGAAGCGCTATCCGAGCACAACGTCGCCTCGGCTCAAATCCTGCTGACCCGCTCGGATTTCCAGAACCGCAAGCGCACGGGCAATGCCAGCATGGCCATCGAGGAGCTGCTTAAGCGCCAGGTATTGCCGATTATCAACGAGAATGACACCGTATCCGTCGATGAACTGAAATTCGGCGATAACGACACCTTGTCCGCGCTGGTTGCGAACCTGCTGCGCGCAGATCATTTGATCATATTAACGGACACGGACGGCCTGTATACGGAGGATCCGCGCATCAATCCATCTGCGAAGCGCATCGGGCAGGTGGACGAAATCACAGACGATATTTACGCTATTGCGGGCGGTGCCGGTTCTGCCGTCGGTACGGGAGGCATGCGCTCGAAGATCGATGCCGCAAAGATCGCCACCCGGGGCGGCGTATCTGTATTTGTCGGCAAGATGACGCTGCCCGGCCAGCTGAAGGACATTCTGGAAGGACAAGGCCAAGGGACATACTTTGAAACGCGCTCCTCTACTCTGCCGCGCAAGAAGCAATGGCTTGGATTTCTATCCACGCCGCTGGGGACGCTGACTGTAGATCAAGGCGCTGAGGAAGCGCTTATCCATGGCGGCCGCAGCCTGCTTCCCGTCGGCGTAAGACAAGCTCAAGGATATTTTCATGCCGGGGATGTCGTTGAAGTTGTCAATCAGGACAAGGAAACGCTGGGCCGGGGAATCGTGAACTATGATTCTGAGCAATTGCAGGATATTATGGGATTAGCGAGCACAGAAGTCGTCAAGAAGCTGGAAGGCATCCACCGTCTCGAAGTCATTCATCGGGATGAATGGATTTCATTAAAATTATAAATAAAGAGCTTTATATTTTTATGATTCCAAGGAGGTATTCAAATGAGCGAAGTAAGACAAAAGGCAGAACTTGCCCGAAAAACAGCAAGCATATTGAACAGTCTGACCACAGAACAGAAAAACCAGGCATTGCTGAACTGCGCCCAGGCTTTGATCGATCATAGCGAAGCCATCATTGAAGCAAACAAGGAAGACCTGCAGCGCGGCCGGGAGAACGGCACTTCGGTTTCCCTGCTGGATCGTCTGGCGCTTACAGAAGAGCGTATCTCCGGCATTGCGGAAGGCCTGCGCCAAATCGTGGAACTGCCGGATCCGGTCGGGGAGACGCTGGAGACGATCGACCGTCCTAACGGCCTGCATATCGTCAAGAAGCGAGTGCCCCTTGGCGTAATCGGCATTATTTATGAAGCGCGTCCGAACGTGACCGTCGATGCCCTTGGCCTGTGCCTAAAGACCGGCAATGCTGTCGTACTGCGCGGCGGCTCCTCGGCCTTGTCCTCCAACCGCAAAATCGTGGAGATCATCCATGAATCTCTGTCGGGCAGTGCCGTTCCTCGCGATGCGGTGCAACTGATCGAAGATCCAAACCGTTCTTCGGTTGACGAACTGATCAAGCTGAACGGCCTGATTGATGTTGTCATCCCGCGCGGCGGCAGCTCGCTGATCCAGACGGTCGTTCAGAACGCAAGCGTGCCCGTCATCGAGACCGGTGCCGGCATCTGCCATACGTACCTGGATGCGTCAGCGGATCCGTCTATGGCCGCAGACATTACGATGAACGCTAAGGTTCAGCGCCCTTCGGTGTGCAACGCAATGGAGACGCTGCTTGTGCATAAGGACTTTGCGCAGTCCCATTTGGCAGACATCGCTGGCAAGCTGCGCGAGGCGAGCGTAGAACTGCGGGGATGCGATGAGACTCTACGCCTGATCTCCTGGGCCAAACCTGCGGCTGAAGAAGATTACGCTACCGAATATAATGATTACATTCTTAACATCAAGATCGTCGATAGCCTGGATGCGGCTCTGCGGCATATCGACCGCTTCGGCACGAAGCATTCGGAATGCATTGTGACCGAGAATGGTCCGAACGCGGAGCGATTCCAGCAGGAAGTCGACGCTGCGGCAGTATATCATAATGCTTCCACCCGCTTTACGGATGGATTCGAATTCGGCTTTGGAGCCGAAATCGGAATCAGCACTCAGAAACTGCATGCCAGAGGACCGATGGGTCTGCCTGCGCTAACCTCAAGCAAATACATCATTAACGGCAGCGGACAGATTCGGAAATAAGGAGGCTTCATACGATGACGATAAACAACACGAATAACGCCCCTTCGATATGCTTCTACGGCGCCGGCTCCATGGCGGAGGCTATCGTGCGAGGACTGATCCATCGCAAGGTAGCCCCGCCGGAATCCATTACGATGCTGAACCGCAGCAATCAGGAGCGGTTAGCCCATTTGGAGTCTGCCTACGGCATCAAAACGGGACGCAGCGATGCGGAGAAGGAATCGAGCCTCATCTCCGCATCGGTCATCGTCCTGGCCATGAAACCCAAAGACGCTGGAGAAGCGCTCAAGGCGCTAGGACCGAAGCTTAACCAAGAGCAGCTCATCGTATCCGTCATCGCGGGACTTTCCATCTCTACGATTCAAGCCTTGCTTGGATATAAGGCGCCGATCGCGCGTACGATGCCTAACACTTCTAGCTCGATCGGTTTTGGCGCCACCGGCATCTCCTTCTCTGGTGAGGTGAACGAAACGCAAACCGCTCAGGTACTGAAAATGTTCGAAGCCGTTGGCACCGTTCAGGTCATCCCCGAAGAGCAAATGGAGATTTTGACCGGTGTATCTGGAAGCGGCCCGGCATACATCTATTATATGATGGAAGCGATGATCGAAGCAGGCATCGAAGGCGGGCTTAGCGTAGAGCAGGCACGCGAGCTTACCGTACAGACCGTGCTCGGTGCTGCTGCCATGATGAAGGAGACGGGTGAAGAACCAGCCAAGCTCCGCAAGGACATCACTTCCCCGAACGGCTCCACGCAGGCAGCGCTCGAGACGCTGGCAGCCGGCAGCTTCAACGCTACCGTCAAGGCAGCCGTGCATCGCGCCGCCGAGCGCTCCAAGGAAATGGGCGAAGCCGTAAAGGAGGCATTGTTATGAGCTATTGTACGGCCACGTACCGTATTTATGATGATAAAGCAGACTTTCATAAGAAGGCCGAGTCCATCGCTGTCGGCATGACCGTCGGTACATGGACTGAACTGCCGCAGGTTAAGCAGGATCAGATGCGGGGACACCTCGGGCGGGTCGAGAGCGTCCAGATCCATGACTCGCAAGGCGGCGTGCCGGGGGAGCGTTATGCCGACGTATCGATCTCCTACCCGGACATCAATTTTACTTCTGACATTCCGGCACTGCTCATTACTGTCTTCGGCAAAATTTCTATGGACGGCAAAATCAAACTGCTCGACCTGAAGCTGTCCGATGCTTTTCTCAGCGCCTATTCCGGTCCGAAATTCGGCATCCAGGGCGTTCGTGAGCTGCTTGGCGTGCCTCATCGCCCGCTGCTCATGAGCATCTTCAAATCCGTCATCGGTTATGACCTGAACGGACTCCGTGAACAATTCATGGCTCAGGCGTTGGGTGGCGTCGATCTCATCAAGGATGATGAGATCCTGTTCGAGAACCCGCTGACGCCTATTGAGCAGCGCGTACGCGTATGCCGCGAGGCTGCGGAGGAAGCCAAACAGGTTACCGGCAAGGAACTGCTCTATGCGGTCAACCTGACTGGACGCACGTCGTCCCTGAAGGAGCAAGCACTGCGGGCGATCGATGCAGGTGCAACCGCCCTGCTGTTCAGCGTACTGCCGTATGGCTTTGACGTCCTGCACGAGCTGAGCAGCGATCCGGACATTACCGTGCCAATCGCAGCGCATCCGTCGCTTGCAGGAGCGCTCTACCCATCGCCGCATTACGGCATTGCCGCATCCCTGCTGCTCGGGAAACTCATGCGCATTGCCGGAGCCGATCTGGTTCTTTTCCCTTCTCCTTACGGATCGGTCGTCATGCCGCGGGAAGAGAACCTGGCCATCCAGCGCGAGCTCATAACCCCAGAGCTGGCGATCCGCAGCAGCTTCCCTGTGCCATCCGCGGGCATCCATCCCGGACTCGTTCCGCAAATCCTAAGCGATTTCGGTACGGATGTTGTCGTAAATGCCGGGGGCGGGATTCATGGCCATCCAGATGGTGCCAGCAGCGGCGGCCGCGCCTTCCTGCAAGCGATCGACGCCTCATTGAACGGGGTGCCGCTCGAGCAGGCGGCAGAGAGCCTGCCTGAACTGAAAGCTGCGCTCGATATTTGGGGAGGTCGCAAATGAATAGCCGTAAACAGCCCGTCATTTTCTGTGATTTCGACGGGACGATCACATTAAGCGATAATATTGTAGCGATTATGAAACATTTCAAGCCTGAGGGCTACGAACCGATCATGGAGCAAATTTTATCCCACGACATATCTATCCGTGAGGGAGTCGGGCGGATGTTCGCCCTGCTCCCTTCCTCCATGAAACGGGAGGTTACGGATTTCGTCCTAGGGCAAGCCGGCATTCGCGAAGGCTTCGCAGAATTTCTAAGCTATTTGCGCGAACGAGGCATTCCGTTTTATGTGACCAGCGGCGGGATCGATTTCTTTGTACTGCCGCTGCTCGCCCCTTTTGATATACCGAAGGAGCATATCTACTGTAATGGTGCCGACTTCAGCACCGAAGGTATCGAGATCACGTGGCCGAATCCCTGCGATGAACATTGCGACAATGACTGCGGCATGTGCAAAACGACGGTCATGCGGCGATTCCCGGCCAGCCAATACGAACGCATCTTGATTGGCGACAGCCTGACGGACTTCGAAGGCGCCAAGCTGGCGGACCGCGTCTATTCCCGAGCCCGCCTGACGGAGAAATGCCAGGAACTCGGCGTTAACCACACGCCGTTTGAAACTTTCCATGACATTCGCCAAGACCTTATTCAACGAGAAGGAGATATAATAAGAAAATGAGTTTCCATGCCATTTCTTTAGAAGAGAAGCAATCCGCCCTGGACGAGCTGCGTAAGGCCAAGGAGCAATTTGCCGCGCGAGGCTGGTTTCCGGGCACAAGCGGCAACCTGTCCATCCGCGTTGGGGAATTCTCTCCCGACTCGTTCCATTTCGCGGTAACGTCAAGTGGTAAAGACAAATCGATTCATACCCCGGAGGATTTCCTTTTCGTTGACGCTGCCGGCGAGCCCTGCGAGGCGACGAAGCTGAAGCCCAGCGCGGAGACGCTGATCCACGCCAAGATCTACCGCATGACCGGCTGCGGCGCGATCTTCCACGTGCACACCGTGTTCAATAACGTCCTGAGCGAGCTCTACGGCGATCAAGGTTATGTTCCCGTGCAGGGAATCGAACTGATTAAGGGGCTGGGCATCTGGGAGGAAAATGCGGCCATCGAAATTCCGGTGCTCCCGAACTACGCCGACATTGCTGCGATTGCCAAGCTTGTTCCCGATGCCCTGAAGCCGGAAATCCCCGGCATACTGCTGCGCAACCACGGGATTTACGTTTGGGGCAAAAATGCCTTCGAAGCGAAGCGGCATTTAGAAGCGTTCGAGTTTATATTCGAGGTTGAATATCGCAGACTTGCTTTAAAATAAATAACGGCCTAATTCCTATGCAACCAGCCCCCTTTGGCTAACGGACACAAGAACCGCTATTTTGCTTTTTATACTGAATTTGGCAAGGTAAGCGGACATAGGATCCGTTATTCGCTCTATGTAAGCTTGTTTAGTTGACTTTTCGGCCTAATAGCGGAACGACTGTCCATTCAGCTTAAATTCAGGCACTCTTTTAAGAAATAGCGGATCTACGGTCCGATTAGAACGAGCCAGAGTACGATTTGGAGTAATTTTCACCCAAGAACTTAAAAAGGCAGTCTCATGCTTAGCGCAAACTAAGTACGAGACTGCCTTTCATCATTGACTTAATTAGAAAAATACGATCCAAATGACAACAGCGAGCAATATCCGGTAAATGGCAAACGGCATCAGCTTAATGCGGTTGATCAGCTTCAGGAAGAATCGGATCGACAACAGAGCAAAAATGAAGGCGCTAATGAAACCGGCGATGAAGAACGGCAGCGCATCAAGCGTCATATACTCCCAGTTCTTGTATAGAGAGATCGCGCTTGCCCCGCACATGATCGGAACAGCCATAATAAACGTGAAATCCGCCGCCGCGCGGTGGCTCATTCCCGCCAGTACCCCTCCGGAAATCGTGGAGCCAGAGCGGGAGAAGCCTGGCCAAATCGACAAACACTGGATCAAGCCAACGACTAAGGCATGTCCATACGTCATTTGATCTACCGTTTGAATCTTCGGCTCCTTCGGGCCGAATTTATCGGCAGCAATCATCAGGATCGCTCCCAGCACAAGTCCAATCAATACCGTGGACGTAGAGAACAAATACTCATCGATATAATCCTCAAACAGCACGCCCAAGATCCCGGCCGGGATCAACCCGACGATAACCTGCCCCAGCTTCAACCGCGGCCCGCCTGCGGTTACGGCCTGATTGCTGAAGCGCGACAAGCCAAGCAAATTGAGGATCCGATCCTTGAATACAACCAAGACCGCCAAAATCGATCCAAGCTGGATCACGACCTTAAACGTATTGGCGGCATATTTGGAGGACAATATCTGCTCCGTTTTCAGCCACATATCATCTACGATAATCATATGTCCCGTCGAGGAGACCGGCGCAAATTCAGTGACACCTTCTACCAATCCCAGAATGATGGCTTTAATAATATCCAAAAATAACATGCTCCTACTTCCCCTCTTCTCCGATGTGCCGGAAGACTGTTAGATTCGGTGTTTGGCAGCACATCGCTTGCCTTCCAGCTTATAAAACTCCTTTAATAGAATAGATGGTTTGCAGCCATTTTTCAAGAAGCCCTCTTCCGTCTGCGCATGAACCAAATGAAAAAGACAATCAGTCCCGCGCCTATGATCCCATAAGCAATGTTGGAATAAACGTCCATGAACGCGACGATCTTCTCCCAGGAGCTGCCTACCGCAGCGCCTACGGACACCAGAATCACGTTCCATATCAGCGTCCCGACGGTGGTATAGAGGAGAAACAAGCCGAATTTCATCTTAGCCATGCCAGCCGGAATAGAGATCAGGCTGCGAATGAGGGGAATCATCCGGCAGAACAGGACCGTCCAGTAGCCATATTTATCAAACCAGGCGTCCGCTTTGCGAACATCCTCCTTTTTGAGCCTTAGATACTTTCCCCACTTGTCGATGATCGCTTCCAGGCGATCGACATTCAGCATATAGCCTGCGCCGTACAGAATAACAGCTCCAAGCACAGAACCTAGCGTAGCAGCAATGATAACACCGGTCATCGTCAGATCCGAATACGTCGTCATAAAACCGCCAAACGTCAGAATCACCTCGGAAGGAATCGGCGGGAAAACATTCTCGAGCGCAATGAGCAAAAATATCCCTATGTACCCGAACTGCTCCATAAATTCAGTAATCCAGTTTTCCATATCGTACCTCCACAGATTATCTTATCTCTTATTCTCTCAGCCAAGGGCCTTTCTTAAATTGCGCAAATACCGTCTTCTAATGAAGAAGAAGTACATGATTTGGATAACGAAAAAACTCATCAAAATAAATCCGGCCTCCATCGCGATGGAGAAATTCAAGTAGCTCTGCAGAGCAACAAAAGCAAAAAAGCTGTGGATTATCGCCAGAACGATGGGCACGAAGAAGAGCAGTCCGATTTGCCGGGTGATCATCGTGTCGATCTCCTTTTTCGTTACCCCGATTTTCACCATCGTAGTATACTGGCGGCGGTCATAATCCAAATCTGCATACAGCCTGAAATATAAAAAACTACCCGACGCAATGAAAAACACAGTGCCGACGAGCAGCGCAATAAACAGCATTGTGCTGTAAATGCTCTTCTGAACGGCGAACAGCGTACCGCTGACGGTCATTGCATACGGCTGCTCCTCTTCATAAGCCATCTTCCCCCGGCGGGTCAAGGCATTCCCGATTTCCTCCCCCTGCGTTGGATCCTGGAAGTAAAAACCGAAATAACGATCTTCCTGCGCGGATGCAGGAAGACGGTCCATCCACTCATCGCTGACGACGAGGCCGCTGAACTTCCCTTCCATCCTGCCGCCTAGCTCCAGCATTAAATATTCAGGGATTGGCACATGATTCGTAATTCCTCTTTCCACGATCTTCAGCCCCGTGCCAGGTATCGTGTACGAGGCAAGCGGCCGCTCCTTCAGCAGCGGTCTCTCGCGCTGCGATCCCAGCATAATGAGCGCATCCTGGCCTGACAATGGCACTTCCTCAAATGGGATTCCCGCCGCAGCGATCAAACGGGCATAATCCGAGTACGATACAAGCGCCATACGCATAGCCGCCGGTGCTGATCTGGACGCTTGAACAACGTCGACAATTCTGATCGACAGGCTGACGCGCTCGTAGGTTATTCCGCGCGCCGTCAACTCGCTTTCTATCTCAAGCAAATGATCGCGCTCAAGCAAATTGGCCGCTTTGGATACATAGCCGATCCCCGCAAGGTAATCCTGCCGGAATTCGTCGGACAACCGGTGAATGGAGGCGAATACCCCGATGGCGCAGAACGTGATCGTTGAAATGATCGTCACGAGGAACAGCATTTGCGCATTCCTGCTCATCCGCTGCGCCAGCGCGGGAACCGTTACGATATTCGTCTTCCGCCAGAACAGCCGGGGCCGCCTCCTCACCAATGCCAGGAAATACGCGCCGAAATGGGCATACACCAGGTAAGTGCCGACCACTGTCATCAAGGTTACCGGTATCATACGCATGACAACGTTTGCCGCGGTTGAGGTTGCCGCCAAATAATAGCTCAATATTACGAGACCTGCGCCTACACCGGATAGTACCGGCGACTTTCTCGGCGGCTCGACTACCCGCTGATTCGACTGAAACAGCGTCATAAGCTTGCTTTTGCCAATTAGGGCGGGCGTGTACAGGGAGATGAGCAAAAACAGTGCTGCAAACGACATCAACGTCAGCAGCAGGGCCGCCCAGGAAATGTGAAAGCTGAGCCGTTCAATGCCAAGCATATTGGCCCCGGCCATCAGGAACAGCTTCGCCGACACAAGGCCTGCAGCAATCCCGGTTACAATGGATGCGCCGCCGATTGCCACATTTTCCAGGAACAACATGCGGTTAAGCTGCTTTACGGTCATCCCGTGCAGCCTTAATATCCCAAACTCTCTTTTGCGCGACTGCAAAAAAGAAGCTACTGAATAAATAACGAAAAAAAACGAAAAAAAGTATACAGTTCCCTCCGCTACCTGTAAAGCCTGTACTGCCTGGTCATAAATCATGTTCTCTTGAATGCCGGGATGGAACAGAAACAGAGCGCACAGAAAAAAAACCATGACCGAAAACGAGCTGCTTAAATAATAGGCGGCATAGGTCCGCTTGTTGCGGAGCACATGGCTAAAGGCGAAATGTCGAAAGGTCATGCGTATCCCCTCCGAGCAGCGATAGCATATCGATAATTTTCTGAAAAAAAACCTGCCGGCTGCTGCCCCGGTAAATCTCGTTATAGAACTTCCCGTCCTTGATGAAAATAACCCGATGGCAGTAGCTCGCAGCTACGGCATCATGCGTAACCATAAATATCGTCGCCTGTTCCTCCTCATTCAGGGCGGTAAATGCCTCCATCACTTCGCGGGAGGATCTCGAATCCAGATTCCCTGTCGGCTCGTCAGCCAGAATCAAGGAAGGGCGGTGAATCATCGCCCGGGCGATGGCTGTTTTCTGCATCTCTCCGCCGGATACCTCGAACGCATATTTCTTTAACAGTCCACCGATCCCTAGTCTTTGCGCGATGGCTGCGGCCCTGCTCTCCATTTCCCGTACTGGCGTGCCATCCAGCGTCAATGGAAGCACAATGTTCTCTTCGATCGTCAAAGTGTCCAGCAAATTGAACTGCTGAAAAATGAAGCCCAGCTTACGGCGGCGGAACAATGCAGTATCTTCCTCGCTCATTTGATGCGGCTCTCTTCCTTCGATCAGCACGCTTCCTGATGTCGGTTCGTCGATCGTGGCCATAACATTCAGAAGCGTCGTCTTGCCGCTGCCGGATGGCCCCATCACGCCGACGAACTCCCCGCGCTCCATCCGGAAGGTAACACCCTTAAGCGCCGGCGTGGGAACTTTGCCTTCGTATATTTTTGATAAAGCACGCACTTCTAGCACCGACATAGCTCAATATCTCCTATCTGACAGGGATGATCATAGTATAAGTTCTCCCGCCTTCACGAAGCCACATCTTAACCTTACACTTCCCTTACAACTCTGTAAGCTTGCGCTTGTGAGCCGAATTCATCCTAGAATTTCATCCGGACGAGGGTACCCCGCCCCTCTTCCGACTCTATGTCAAGCTCATGGCCCAGTTTCCGGCAGATTTCTTTGGCCAAATACATCCCCATCCCCGTTGATTCCTGAAACCTGCGGCCATTCTCTCCCGTGAAATAAGCGTCGAATACGCGCGGCAGGTCACTCTCTGGAATACCGATCCCTTCATCCTCGATTTCCAGCATGGTTCGCCCGTTCTTTGCGTAAGCACGGAAATACAGTTTGCCGTTCTCCCTTAGCGTATAACGGACGGCATTCGTGATCAGCTGAGTCAATACAAAGGTCAGCCATTTCTCGTCGGACACGACGGACAACTGCGGTTCCATTTCTATGACCGGAAATACCTTTCCGCGAATGAACAAGCGCTTTTGTGCCGTAATTAACGAACGGACTAACTTCTCCAATCCAAGAGTCTCCACATAAATATCATGCTCGAATTGATCAAGACGGGCGGTATAAAGGACCATATCCAGCCCTTTTCTCAGCCTGTCCAGTTCATCAGCGATCGCCACCGAACGTGAATCGCTCTCCTGCTGCACCATCAAATGAATGACAGAAATCGGCGTCTTCATCTGGTGCACCCACTGGTTGATGAAACGGATATGACCTTCGATCTTCTCCGTCTGCCCGCTCAGCTCGGAGATATAATGCCGATATTGCGATTTCAGCAGGCGATGCAGGCTCTCGGATAACGGGGATGACGGCTTCACATCGGTGAAATCCCCGATCGATTCGGCCGGTTCCTGCAAGCGGCGGTAGAAGGATCGATGCGTCAAATAGCGGAATACTAAATATCCGACCAGGAGGCAGCTGCTCAGCAGCACCGCATACATGCTGACCGCGGCATTACGGTAGCCGTCCAGCCAGTAAACAAAGGTAACGACCGCTAGTTGAATAAAGTAAATGACGATGACGGGCCGCTGCTCCCGCAAAAACAGCCTCATGGCGTGTTCTCCCAGCTGGGAACGAGCCGGTAGCCCTGCCCCCGGACTGTCTGAAGCGCATCTTCGATGCCTAGCGCGGACAGCTTCTTGCGAACTCGGGTTACATATACATTTAGCGTGTTGTCATCGACGAAAATTTGCTCGTCCCATATTTTCTCCAACAGGCGATCCCTGCTGACCACCTGTTCGGATTTTATCATCAATTCATCCAATATTTTCATTTCTGTATGACTCAGCTCGACCCTCATCTCATGAAGGAACAAACATAACCGTTCACGGTCCAAGCGGAGCCCCTGAACCTGAAGCGGGCGGCCTTCCGCTTGCGCCGCATAGGTTCCATAGGCTCGGCGAAGATGACTATTGATTTTGGCAAGTACGATATCATAGTCGAAAGGTTTTGTTATATAATCATCTGCTCCATTATCAAGCCCCATCACCTGATCCATTTTGCCGTCGCGAGCAGACAGAAAAATGATCGGACAGGTCGACAGGCTGCGGATTTGACGGCACCAATAATATCCGTCATACTTTGGCAAATTGACGTCCAGCAGCACGAGATGAGGAACATACTGCCTAAACTGCGTATTAATGCTCTCGAAATCAGTTACTGCAAAAGTCTCATAATCAAACTTATGCAAATATTCCTCCAGAAGCTTGACCAGCCCCTGATCATCTTCGACAATGAAAATTTTGAACATCATCTTTCTCCTTTTTACTACTTCGATCTAAAAGTGGCCCTGTGGATTTTAACCCCTTCTATCTTAGCAAAGAAACGTCCCTATATGCGAAAAAGAAGCCCCGCTGAACTGCAGAGCTTCTTCTCACCATCAATATTCCTCATACCGTTTGTCTTTGTGCCTCGTCCTAGATAGCAGTTTGATCCCGCCTCCAATGAGTACCAGAGAGACAATAAGCGGCCGCAAATAGTTTGTGATGAATTGGTTAATGCGGAATTCCGGAAGGAACCGGTCGAACAACGGAACGACAAGGCTCATGGTCACGTAATAGATGCCAAGCAGAAGCAATATCAAGCCAAGCCAATTCTGGTTGTCGCCTTTCCAATTCAAGAGCGGACGATCCTCAAGCTGTAGAACCCGGTCATAGCGGCTTGCTGCTTGTAATCCGTCAAAGAAGCTGTAGAACCAGATGACCGGAACAATGAATAGAAACAAGGACAACCGCAGAACATCGATAATATAGAAGCTGCCCAGGAACAAAACCATCAGCTGAAGACCGCGCTTCTGCATCCCGAGGTACATTTGGCCAGCCCCGGGAAAAGCAGACAGCAGCGTCGCCAGCACCTTACTGCGTTTTCCTTCCACCCGGCCCGATTCCCATTCGTCAAACAGCGTTCGATCGATCAGCAGTTCTCCAGCCTGTTTGCGGTGAACCAGCTGCACAGCGTCGAACATGCAGTACAGCCAAATAATCGGCAGCAGGCCGAGGAATAGCAGAAACACAGTTTGATGCGTCAACCCGGTGACAACAAACATGATCGTGATTAAGCCGAAGAAGCTGATCAGAAAGGACAAACCGCGCTGCATTAAACCAAGCTGAAAATGGCCCAAGCCAGGTACGAACGACAGTAAAATCGTATAGAAGCGCTCCGCATCAGCTTCGCCTTTGCGCGGCGTCTCGTACGGATAGGCAGACAAATCCGCGTCAGGAGCACGAAGCAGAGTGATGATCAAATCCAGCATGCAGATGCACCAGAGCACAAATGCACAGATGGCGGCGGCAAGCATTAATCCCCCTTCATTGCTGGCAACGGCAGCAAGGAAGCCAAGCAGCAACCCCCCGAAGAAAAATAGCGGATAAAGAACTCCCCTTATCTTACGCCCCCAATATAAATGGCCCAGTCCGGGAATGCAATTTAGAACGAATGCCAGCATTTTATTTCGATAACGAGGCAATAGAATCCCTTCCTTTCATAGTAATTATTTAAGGTTTCAAATGATCAATCCAGCCTGCGGTTCTGTCCATAATTTGCTTACTTACGGACGGCTCCGTTGCAGGAGGCATAATATACTCGGTTCCAGATTTCAGGTGATCAAACGCACCCAGCGATAACAGGAATAAAGTAATCGACGCCGCAATGACGTAATTGAACAGCGGATGCTCCCTTAAGCGTCTTTTCCGGATTAACGGCTTCGCGGATTCTCTCGCTTGCTGCGCGTGGCCTTGAGTCTTGCGCATCACCGCTTCGATGAATGCTTCCTCCTGCTGCAAGTCGGGCAGTTCCTGCTCATGCTCAGCTAACGCAGCGATATAAGCTGCCAGAGCTTCGTCGTCATGCAGCAGCAATACTTCGGCCTGCCGCGTCTGCTGCTCGTTTAGTTCTCCTCGGATATATTTATCCCAGCAGATTTCCCTGCTCTGATCATTTCTACTGTCCTTCCCCTGGTCATTCATCGCCACTCCTCCTCCTTCCAATGCTCGCGAATCCATGATCTTGCCCGGTATAATCTCGACTCTACCGATTTCACCGCAATAGACTGCTCCGCTGCGATATCATCATAGCTTTTGCCCTCTATATAAAACGCCGTAATAATATCCCGATGCCCCGGCGGCAGCGTCAAAATACGGGTTCGCAGCTGCGCTTTGCGTTCCTCATCCATCAGTTGCTGCAGCACGTCGTCTTCCTGGGCTGGTGCGATATGTAACACTTCCGCAGGATCCCACTGCTCCTCTCTGCGGCGATCCCGTTTCCGCTTTAAATCGATTGATTTATGAACCGCAATGCGTGTCAACCAGGTTTTGAAGCCTTCAAATCGGTATCCGGGGAGAGATTTGTATACTTGTAAAAATATTTCCTGTGCTGCGTCCTCGGCTTCCTTATGATCATGAAGCACGGAATAAGCGACCCGGAACACATATGGCCCATATTGGCTGACCAATTCACGGAATGCGCCGCGATCGCCCCGCTGTATTCTTAGAATAAGCTGCTTTTCCTCAATGACTCTCCCCTCCTTCCCATCTATATAGACGAAGCAGCCTGGTGCCGCCCCTGCATATTATTTTAAAAACTTATATTTTCTTTATATCATAACAAAGACGCTGGCGATTCCATGATCGCTAGCGTCTCTACCTCCCAGGGCTAAACTCTCGTATCTCTTCTTTTTGCGGTTGTTGCGATTCAGTCATACCGATGGATACGCACCCTAAGGAAATTATAGATTTCCTCCGGGATATTCACGTTACAGCACGATTCGAGACCCTCGAAGCCGGGCGAAGAGTTGGCCTCGCATATTTTATAATGGTCGCCATCAAAGAGCAGGTCGATCCCTGCGATATCCAAATTTAGAATCCGCGAAGTTTCCAGCGCAAGCCATTCGATTTCCGGCGTAATTTCATAGGGCTCCACCAAGCCGCCCCGCGAAAAATTGGCCTTGAAGCTGTCGCTTCCAGAATAGCGCTTCATGGCAGCCACAGCTCGTCCGCCGATCGTAATAACCCGCAAGTCTATGCCCCGGCTCGTTTCGACGAACTCCTGCAGGATCATCGTGGCATCCTCTTTATAAGCACTGATCATTTCAATTAAATCAATGAATTTGTTGCGAGTTTCGGCCAGGAACACGCCACAGCCCTGGGAACCCGCAATCGTCTTCACCACGACGGGAAAACCCAGATGCTTGTCCACCAGATCTACATCAACCTTCGAGCGAATCAGCATCGTTTTGGGAACGGGCAGATTATGCTCCGCCAAAATTTGCAAGGTATACATTTTATCCTTTACCGTCTCAATGCTCTGGGACGAGTTGAACGTCTTAACGCCCAGCCGCTCCAGATGCCGAATTAATGCCAGACCAAAATAATTCGTCCCGGCCCCCATACGCGGCAGGACGAAGTCCGGCAGCTGCAGTACTTCGCCGTCGACCATAACGCTCTTGCGGTCATCCCGGGTAACGATCAGTTCGAACTGCTCCGGTGAAAAAACGCGGACATCCATGCGGTGTCTTTCCGCCTCTTCCAGCAATCGTTTCAATTCGAATGTTTCGGGTCTTACTTCGTTGGTAGCGCTCTTGTAAATGATCCAGCCTTTCATGACATTCTCCTCCCGATCTAATGAATGCACAAACTGGTCTATAGTCAAGATGTCCTAGCACTGCATACCAAACATAACATATTTCGGCCCTACTAAAAAAGAGGAAACCTCTCCTTGGAGAGATTTGGAATTGCTAGGGTTACTAACACCAATCTCTCCAAGTAGAGGTTCCATTTCATGTAACAAATATTAGACTATCGCCCCAAGCTGCGGAATTTTTGGGCATATGCCTTGGCATCCTCAACCGTCTGGACGCGGTTACGATTCCACTCCAGCAATATCCGGTCGATATAGCGAAAGTGCACTTTGCCGGCGAAGACGGCTTCCTTCAATGCCAGCAAAATAAGCTCCTCCGGGTAACCATCCTGATCCACCCAGCTTGAAATCGTCTCGCATTCCATCGGCGATAGGGGTCTTGCGAACTCTTTTTCGAATATAACGAATAAGTTCCGTTCGTTCGCCTCCGGTTTGGCTGCTTCCGGCTCGCGCTGGTGGCTCTGCTGCCGCAGTGCGGCCCGTTCTTCAGCCAAGCACTGCGCCAGGCGTTCATACATCCCTGCCAAATTGTAGCTCTCAAACTGGATGCCTGTGCGTTCGTCCCATTCCATATCGATGGAGATCCATTTATCCTTCATCAGTCGCTGAATGACGGAGGAGACCTCCCCAGGCGCTTTTCCCATCCGCTGCTCCAGCTGCTCCATCGAAGGAAAATCATTATGCTCCAGCTGCTTGTATGTAACTAGCTGCAGCAGTAGCATGACTTCCGTATCACTTAAACCGAGTTTTCGGTAATGTGTCAGCAGAGAGGAGGGTACATGCACAACACCTGCTTCCATACCGAATGCGACTCCTTTTGCCCACACCTTCCAACCATCGGTCAATGCCATACGTCCTCACCTTTCTTATCCTTACGAACCCGTACTTGTATTGTATAACGCTGATGACTTCCGGGCTACTGTCCTTTTACGGATAAAGGCGATACAGCATCCGCGGGAACGGAATCGTCTCACGGACATGATCCAGTCCGCAAATCCAGGCAACCGTCCGCTCGAGACCAAGCCCGAAGCCGGAATGCGGTACTGAGCCGTATTTGCGCAGATCCAGGTACCATTGGTAAGCTTCCGGCGACAGCTCGTGTTCCTGAAAGCGCGCCTCCATCAATTCCGGATCGTCAATCCGCTGCGAACCGCCGATAATCTCTCCGTAGCCTTCCGGAGCAATCATATCCGCGCAGAGTACAACCTCCGGACGGTTAGGATCAGGCTTCATGTAGAATGCCTTGATGCCGGCAGGATAATGCGTGATGAATACCGGCTTGTCGTACTGCTCGGCAATCGCTGTCTCATGCGGCGCACCGAAATCCTCGCCCCAAGGTAGGTCAAAGCCTTTCCCATGCAGAAACTCGATAGCTTCGTCATAAGTAATCCGCGGGAATGGAGCTTGAATGCTCTCCAGCTTGGAAATGTCGCGGCCAATCGTCTCCAGCTCAGTCCGGCAGTTCTTCAGGACGGATTGAACGACGTGCGTAATAAACTGCTCCTGAACAACCAGGCTTTCTTCATGTTCGGTGAAAGCCATCTCCGGCTCAATCATCCAGAACTCGATCAAGTGGCGGCGGGTCTTGGATTTCTCCGCCCGGAACGTCGGGCCGAAGGAATATACTTTTCCAAGCGCCATCGCCGCCGCTTCCATATAAAGCTGCCCGCTCTGCGTCAGGTAAGCATCCTCGTCGAAATATTTCGTATGGAACAGATTGGTCGTACCCTCCGCAGAAGTTGGCGTCAAAATCGGCGGGTCGACGAGTGTAAAATGGTTCTGATCAAAGAACTGCTGGATCGCTCTGATGATTTCCGCGCGAATAACCATGATCGCCCGCTGCTTCGAGGAACGCAGCCATAAATGGCGATGATCCATCAGGAAATCAACACCGTGCTCCTTCGGTGTAATCGGATAGTTTTCCGTCAGATGGATGACTTTGATTTCCGTCACCGTCATTTCATATCCCGATTGGCTGCGCGGCTCCTCACGGATGACACCTGTCACATACAGCGAGGATTCCTGTGTCAAGCTTTTTGCCGCATCCCACGTCTCCTCGGATACTTCGCTTTTGACGACGACGGCCTGAATGTAGCCTGTGCCGTCCCGGAGCTGAAGGAACTGTATTTTACCGCTTGAGCGTTTGTTGTTTAACCAGCTGCCGATGACCACTGTCTCGCCGACATGCTCGTTAACCTGACGAATCACCGTTTTGTTCGCCATTTATGAACATCTCCTCTAACTATGCTGATTTATGCTTTATTAACAATATGATGGGTATCCCGGGCAATGACCAATTCCTCGTTCGTAGGAACAACAAGAACCTCTACTTTGGAATTCGGCGTGGAAATGCGCCGCGGATCCCCGGAACGGATTTTGTTCAGCTCTGGATCAAGCTCTACGCCAAGATAAGTCAGGTTTTCGCAGACCTTCTCGCGCACGATCGCCGAGTTCTCGCCTACACCCGCCGTAAATACGATAACATCCACACCGTTCATTGCCGCTGCATAAGAACCAATATATTTGCGCAGACGGTACTCATACATTTCAAAAGCAAGCGTCTCGTTTGGTTCGCCGGCTTCCAGCCCATCGGTAATATCGCGCATATCACTGCTGCTGCCGGAAATTGCCAGCAAGCCGCTGTGTTTGTTAAGCATGGAGTTGACTTCACTGATCGACAGCTCTTCTTTGTTCATGACAAACGTGACGACTGCCGGGTCCAAGTCACCGCTGCGAGTACCCATCATGAGACCTTCCAGCGGGGTTAGACCCATCGAGGTGTCTACGGACACGCCGCCTTGAACAGCGGTCAAGCTGGCACCGTTACCGATATGGCAGGTAATGATCTTAAGGTCTTCGATCGGACGCTCCAGGTAAGCTGCGGCCGCCTTGCTTACATAGTCGTGCGACGTGCCATGAGCCCCGTAGCGGCGTACGCGGTGTTTCTTATATAGTACTTTCGGGATCGGATATAAATACACCTTCTCCTCCATCGTTTGGTGGAACGCCGTATCGAAAGCCACCACCTGAGGAACTCCTGGCATATTTTTCTCTGCCGCGTTAATCCCCATAATCGCTGGCGGATTGTGCAGCGGGGCCAGGTCGAACAAACGGCGGATTTCGGATTTTACTTCTGGAGTAACAAGCGCCGAGCCCTTAAAGAATTCCCCGCCGTGAACGACGCGGTGCCCTACGGCCTGAATTTCCTCGACAGAATTCAGAACGCCGTGCTCTTTATCGGTCAGCTTCTCCAGAACCTTACGAATTGCTGTCGTATGTTCCAGGATTTCACTAACCTCCGTAACTTCCTCTTTGCCTGTCGGCTTATGGGTCAGAATGGAGGAATCCATGCCAATCCGTTCAACCAGACCTTTCGCCAATACCGACTCATCATTCATGTCATACAATTGATATTTCAGGGAAGAGCTTCCCGCGTTGATTACGAGAACTTTCATAGCCGGTCACCATCCTTGTCGTATTTGAAAAATCCTTCACCTGTCTTCACACCCAAATTACCGGCGCGGACCATCTTTTTCAATACGAAGGAAGGGCGGTATTTCAAATCGCCGAATTCGCGGAACATGCGCTCAAGCGCCGCCAAGACGGAATCCAAGCCGAAACGGTCAGCCATTTCAAGAGGACCGTACTGGAACTGATAACCAACGCGCATGGCATTGTCAATGTCCTCTGCCGTAGCAACGCCTTCGCCCAGCACGTGCAGCGCCTCGTTAATCATGACGCAAATGATGCGGGAAGTGACGAATCCTGGTGATTCATATACCATGATGCCGCGTTTGTCGACAACTTCCTCCACGAAATGCTTCGTTTCTTCAAATGTTGCATCCGAGGTTTTCAGTCCGCGGATAATTTCCACGAGGTTGATCTTGGAAACAGGATAAATAAAGTGCATGCCGATCACGCGCTCAGGATACATGGTCGAGCCGGCGATCTCCGTCAAGCTGAGCGTGGACGTGTTGCTGGCCAGAATAATATTGCTCGGGCATACGTGATCGAGCTGCTTGAACACTTCTTTTTTGGCATCCAAATCCTCCGAAATGGTCTCGATAACCATATCACAGGTACCGAGTTCGGCAAGATGGGTTACTTTATGGACTTTGGATAAAATCAGCTTCTTCTCGGCCTTCGTAATGGCCCATTTCTCCAGCTGCTTATCCAAGCTTGTCTCTATCATATTATAAGCGTGGTCCAATTTCTCAGGCGTTTCCTCCACAAGCAGCACATCGAGTCCTTTGGCTGCCAGCATTTCGCTGATCCCCTGACCCATCGTGCCGCCGCCGATGACACCTATTCTTTTGAAGTTCATGGTTCTCTCGCTCCATCCTTTCATCATCTACACATAATATTGTACCCTTCATGTCGAATAATACAATTTTTTATACCCAACATATAATAATATCTTAGCACGGACAAAAAGTAAAAAAAATAACCGGCATACGATTTATGCCGGTAAAAGAGCACTGTCACCAAATTGACATCTAAATTGCTCCCCAGAGAGGCGTTCCTCACGCAACAGGATCTCCAGTGACTTGTCGAATGCTGCCGAATGATCAAGCAGCAGCTGCTTTGAACGATCCGCTAGATCATCCAAAATAGCGGCATTCTCCTTCATGAGCACTTCCTTGGTCATCATCTCCATATTGACGATGCCAAGCGATGTTAACCCGGAGGTCATCATCGTATGCACGATGTTGATCGCCTGCTCAAAATCGTTGCTGGAACCGGTACTGCGCTCCCCGTAATAAATTTCTTCGGCAGCCGCTCCGGCCAAAGCGATAATGATCTGGCCTTCCAAATAGGCTTTTGTATATAAATATTTGTCTTCCTGCGGATTGTGCCGGACATAACCAAGCGCTCTGCCGCGCGGACTAAGCGCAACCTGGTTCACGCTTCCCGGTGCAACTACCTCGGCGGCGATCGCGTGACCCAGCTCATGAATCGCAACGCGCCGTTTCTCTTCTTCTGTAGACACCCGGTCAGTCCGTTCGCCGAGCATGACCTTGTCAATGGCCATCGACAAATGACGCTGCTCGATTTCCTTCTTGCTCTCTCTCATTGCATAAATTGCCGCCTCATTCATGACGCTCTCGAGCTGCGCCCCGGAGAATCCGAAGGATTCCTCGGCGACCTTCTCCAGACTCACGCTGTCGTGCAGCGGTTTATTGTTGGCGTGAAGCTCCAAAATATGCATGCGGCCCTTCTTATCCGGCAAATCGACCTGGATGTGGCGGTCGAATCGCCCCGGGCGCAGCAGGGCGCTGTCCAGCATTTCCTTGCGGTTCGTCGCGGCCATGAGTAAAATACGCGGCGCTTCGGTAGAATAAATGCCATCCATTTCCGTCAGCAGCTGATTCAGCGTTTGATCGTATTCTCGCTGCTGGCCGCCTTCTCTTTTACCGCCAATCACATCGATTTCGTCGATAAAGATAATCGCATTGTCCTTGTTCTCTTTAGCGGCACGTGTCCGCGCTTCCTTGAACAGTTCGCGAATCCGTCCTGCCCCCACCCCGACATACATCTCTACGAACTCGCTGCCGGAGGCGGCGACGAAGACGGAATTCGTATAGTGGGCCGCGGCTTTGGCCATCAAAGTCTTGCCCGTTCCCGGAGGCCCTGTCAGCAAAATCCCTTTGATTGGCCGGATGCCGAACTGCTTGATTTCCTCATGACGCACCATGAAGTCAAGCGCTTCCTGCAGCTCCTGTTTGGCGCTTTCCTGGCCGCCGATTTCTTCGAAGGTCAGCTTCGCCGGTCCCGCCTTTTTCCGCTTCCGCTCTTGAGCTGCGCCAATCGCAATGCCTCCGCGCATTTTAAGCACAGTGAATACCGCGCCCACCATCAGGAGCGCGAAGATCAGCGGAACTACGTTGAGGCCCATAAAAGCCATAAAAATCAATAATACAGGAACAAATCCGGCTATGGCTTCCCACATCCATTTACGCATTTGGCCACACCCCCATTTTTTGCGGAATGCGTGGCAAAATAACATACTTGCTTGCAGTTCCATAGGTCAACGTCACATAGACGTTCTCATTATCCATATCCGCGGTCGCCTGCAGCGCGTCGTGCTGCTGCGCCAGTTGATCCAACGTATGCTGTATTTCGGTGTATTGTTTGTTTTCCATCGCCTGAGCTACGGAAAACAGCGCTTCACTCCAAATTTTATCCAAATCCGGCGTTGAATGATCCGTCACTTCCAGCTTCAGGTTGCGATTGCCGAGCAGCTTCTTCCCGTCTTTCTCAATGTGGCGGACAAGTCCACCCATATCCGTACCCACTGCAAGGTCAAGTTTCAACCCTACCTCTTTGGGGGTAATATTAAATTGAACGTGATTTACGCCCTCGTATTGCTTAACCAGCTTTTGGAACGGGGCTTCAATCGCCCATTGGCGATAGGCAAACCAACCGCCAAACAGCAATACGGCAGAGACAGCAGCGATAGCGACAGTTTGTCCGATACGTAATTTCATTCGCGGCTTCCTCCTATCCTAATTATATATATAAAATATTGCATGAATTGATATACTTCGATATATCACAAACTACAAATAAGAGTATAACATATAGTTCGCGCAATATCGAAACCAAAGTATGAATATATTTAAAATTTTTAGGGAATAGCAAAGAACCTCGCTCCACCCGAGCGAGGTTCTCCCTTTATACTTTATGGATTGCGCCATCTTGATCAACGATTCGGCAGCGTAAATTTATCAGGCAGAATCGAGCCGTCGCTAAACTTGAAAAACTGATAATAGTGATGCTCCTTCTCCTTGTAAAAGAGCTGCCAGACATATTCGCCCTCATAGATCCCCGGCATGAGCCTGACGATTCTGATTCCCGGCAGCTGGCTTTTGATGATATCCCGGATCTGCTGCTCGTTGGTTCCGCCGCTAAGAAGCTCTTCATGCGCTTCCCCGCCTTCCGGCAGCCAGACCATCAGTTCCTCACCGTTCTCGTTTTGTCCTTGAACTACCCAGCATACCTCGTCCCACACCGATTTCCACGTCTTGTCGACCGATACGATGCCTGTTTGCTGTTTAGCCGTCTGAATCGCCGCTGATTCCTCATTCCAAGTATCCTGCATGACGTATACATAAAAACGATGAAGGCCAAAGAGCACAAGCAGCAGAATGAGGATAGAAAGCAGGATCCATTTGGTTCTCTTCTTCAACCTTCTCTTCCTTTCCTAAACAAGCTTGAGGCTATCTGGATAACAGACCTTCAAAAGCCGCCTGTGCCTCATGGCGAATCCGCTCTTCATCCAGGGTGAGGCACGCGCCGTGCTTCACGATTTGCTTCCCGTCGACCCATACATGCTCTACATCTTTCGGTCCGGCGGAATATACAACATGAGAAACGTAATCGGTTCTCGGCACAAAATGAGCCTGCTCGGTGTTGAGCGCGATGAAATCCGCCTTCATTCCTGCGGCAAGTTTGCCCGTATTGTTAAGGAACACGGATTGGGCCCCGTATTCTGTCCCCATCCGCAGTGCCTCCAGCGCCGGGACTGCCGTCGGATCTCCTGATACCCCCTTGTGAATCAAAGCGGCGAGACGAATCTCTTCAAACATGTCTAAATTGTTGTTGCTCGCTGCACCGTCGGTACCAAGCGAAACGGTAACCCCCGCTTTCAGCAGTTCAGGAACCCGCGCAACGCCGCTAGCCAGCTTCAGATTGCTTCCTGGATTGTGTGAAATCGCAACTTTATGGGCAGCGAGCACTTCAATCTCTTCATCTGTCAAATGAACGCCATGCGCAAGCAGGGTCGGACGCGAGAACATGCCCAGCTTAAGCAAATGCTCCACCGGTCTTGCTCCGTAATCGGCGACGTTTTGCTCCACCTCGGCCTGCGTCTCCGACATATGTGTATGCATCGGCAAGTCAAGATCATGTGCCGCCTGCACGAACTGCTCAATGTAATCCGGCGGGCAAGTATAAGGCGCGTGTGGCGAAATCATCGCCGTAATCCGGCCGTCCGCCTTGCCGTGCCAATTGCGAGCAAAAGCAACCGCTTCATCCAGCTTCTGCTTCTGTACGTCAGGCGGGCACAGCCCGATCGCCCCGCGCATCAGTACCCCGCGGATGCCGGATTCTTCCGTCACCTGTGCGACCTTGTCCATATGATCATACATATCGAGGAAGGTTGTCGTCCCTCCCTTAATCATCTCCAGTACGGACAGCGCAGTTCCCCAGTACACGTCATTACCTGTGAACTTCGCTTCCATCGGCCACATTTTCTCCTGCAGCCATTTTTGCAGCACCATATCGTCCCCATAACCGCGCAGCAGCGACATGGCTGCATGGCCGTGCGTATTGATCAGACCAGGCAAAAACAACAGGCCTTTTCCGTCCATAACTTCCGCATTCTCGCTGCCTTCTGGACGCTCGGAGCCAATATAGGTAATCAGGTCGTCCTCAACGAGCATATAACCGTTAACGACAGGTTCTTGTTCTTCCAGCACGGCAAACGTACCGTTTGTGATTAGCAGTTTACGACTCATTCGAAGTAAGTTCCTTTCCGTCATTCAAATAATAGGCAAGACTGAGCAGGTCCGTCGTGAAATCAGCCGCATGTATTCTTACCTCCGATGGCACCTTCAAAATAGTTGGCGCGAAGTTAAGAATCGCTCCGATCCCGGCGGCAACAAGCTGATCCGCCACGCGCTGGGCCTCGAAATCAGGAACCGTAATGATACCGATCCGTATGTTCATCGCTTGTACCGTCTCCACGAGCTCGTCGATCGGTTGAACCGTAATATTGTTGATCTTGGTGCCGATTTTGGACGGTGCGGCATCGAATACCGCCACGATTTTCATATTGTCCTTCAGGTAGGCATTATAGTTAGACAGTGCTTGGCCTAGATTACCAGCTCCGACTAGAGCTACATTGATCTGCTGATCCAGATTGAGGATCTGCCGGATTTTTTCAATGAGATAAGACACGTCGTAGCCGATGCCTTTACGGCCAAAATCCCCAAAATAAGCAAGGTCCTTCCGGATTTGCGCAGGATTAAGATCAAGCTTCTGACCCAATTCCTGAGAGGATACCGTAGGCACTTCACGAAGGCTCAGCTCATTGAGGAAACGCAAATACACTGGCAATCTGCGTACAACCGCATCGGAAATTTTTTCTGATTTCATAGCTTTTCTCCCCTTATAATGGCGCGATATGAATTACGGTTATTGCTCCTTTGCCCCCTGGACTTCGTGAACATCCAGCCATTCGGAAATTCTCGGTACCATTTGCTCGGTCGGCATATGTTCCATCTTCGGCCCAGGCAGCGAATATAAGAAATATTTTCCGTAGTAAGATTCCAAGATGCGCGTATCGTACACCACCACTATCCCGCGATCCTGAGAAGAGCGCACTAGGCGTCCAAACCCCTGTTTGAAGCGGATGACGGCCTGCGGTACGGACAGCTTCATGAATGGGTTCTTCTTCTCCTTCTGAAGCCTTTCGCTCTTCGCCTCGACAAGAGGATGGTTCGGCGGCTGGAATGGCAGGCGGACAATAGCTAGGCTGGTCAGCGCCTCCCCCGGTATGTCCACGCCTTCCCAGAAGCTGCTCGTGCCGAGCAGCACGGATGCTTCCTGGCCCTGGAATCTGCGGGTCAGCTTCGTGCGGCTGCCGCTATCCATTCCTTGGCCGATGACGGTAATTCCCTCGGAGGATAATTGCTCCTTCAGCGGGTCATAAACCTGGCGAAGCATCCGGTATGACGTGAATAACACCAGCATCCGGCCGCGCGTTGCTATAGCCGTTTCGGCTAACGACTGCACCAGCATCTTCACGAAATGTTCATCCCCCACGCTGCCTTTGACGCTCGGGAAATCACGCGGAATGACGAGCAGCGCCTGGTTTCTGTAATTGAATGGCGAAGGCAGCATGGAGGTCAGCAGCCGGTCGCTGTCAGCGGCTTCCTGCAGTCCAAGCTGTTCGATCATGTACTGGAATGACTTATCCACGGACAATGTAGCCGAGGTCATAACCACGCTCTTCTTTTTGTCGAAGAAATAGTTTTTGAGCTGCTGGCTCACATCGATCGGAACCGCATAAATCTGCAAGGAGCGGCTGCGGTAATTCCCGTTGCCTTCGATCCAGTAAACGGTGTCCTCGTCATCAAGCTTCATAAACGAACGGATTGCTTCCCGCTCTGTCGCCAAGTCCTTGAGCAGACCGCTGATATCCGTCAGCAAGCTGTCCGCCCCGTAATCCTCCTGCTCGTCCCTGATGTCGTTCAGCATCCGTTCCCCTTTGCGGACGATGTCCCCCAGCAGGACATAGATATGATTCTCTAGCGCGCTGAGCGTATCCCAATCCTTAGGTTTCTTGTGCGGCAGCAAGCGGAGAACAAATTGCCCCGGGTCGCCAGGAGCCGCGTCGCTTCGTTCCGGCATTAGGGCGAACAGCATTTCGCTCAGCTTGTCCCAGCTTTCCTTCACGTCAAGCAGCGCAGGATAAATGCCATCGATTACACTGCACCAGTCCGCGGCTTTCTCGCCGGGCGTATTCTGCAGCAGCATTCTCAAATTAGGCAGCTGCCCTGTCTTACTGTCCTTGAAAAGGCGGGTTAATGTGTGTACGACCGTAAAGTATTTCATGTGAAGCCCCAAATGCTTGCCTGCCACATCTTCCAAATGATGTGCCTCGTCGATGACCAGCCGTTCGTACCCCGGCAGCAGCTGATGCCCTGCCTGAATATCCGTGAACAGCTTGGAATGGTTCGTGATCACGACATCAGCTACGCCAGCCTCGTGTTTAGCCCGGTGGTAGTAGCATTTGCGAAACCATGGGCAGGAACGCCCCAAGCAGGAATCGGAATCACTGGCCACCGTTTCCCAGAAATCGCCGCCGCGGCTGCTCAAATTCAGTTCCTCATCGTCGCCCGTTTCGGTTTGAGTTAGCCATACGATCATCTGGGCTGCTGTCATGACATCTTCTTTGGGAGAAACGAAATCTCTCCTACTTATTTTATGTTCAAATTTGCGCAGACACAAATAGTGCTGTCTTCCCTTAAATACTGCCGCACGAAATGGAAATGGCACAACATCCGTTAACAAGGGGATGTCCCGCTCGCGAAGCTGCTCCTGCAAATTGATCGTGTGCGTACTGACCATGACGTTCTCGTCGTGCTTTACGCTGTGATATATGGCCGGCAGCAAATACCCGAGCGATTTGCCCGTGCCAGTTCCGGCCTCGACAAGCAAATGCTTGTCTTCGTCGAAGGCGCGCATTACTTCCGCAAGCATCATGTTCTGCGCCTCGCGCTCCTCATATCCTGGCAGCTTGGCGCGCAGATGTTCACTCACCTGCTCCTTGAACTCCGTAAAGCTGACGTTATCTAGCGGATTGTCCAGCATATTCTCCCTAGCGGGCATAATATCCATCCAATCCTCCACTTGCAAAGCGTACTGGCGGTAATACGTAAATCCGTCCGTGTCCTGCTCTCCCTGCAGCTGTCTTTCCTGCAGCGCAGCATCAAAGAACCAGCCCAGATCGCTGTCTTCCCCAGCAAACAGGTCGGCGAGCCGCTGCAGCGTCAGAAGCGGCAGGTCGTTTAATTCCTCCAGGCATTTCAGGAATATATAGGCCGTGGCCAGCGCATCACTGTCAGCTTGATGGGGCCGGTCATGCTCTATGCCGAACTCGGAAGATACTAGTCCGAGCTGGTAAGAACCAAGCGAAGGGTACAATATTTTCAAAAAATCCATCGTATCCAAAATGCGCCCGGTAAAAGGCAGGTAGCCTGTTTTGTCCAACGCGCTCTGAAGATAATTAAAATCAAAAGCTACGTTGTGGCCGACAAGCACGACATCGTTTAGAAGCGGAACCATTTCCATCATGACTTCATCCAAGTCCGGCGCATCTTTGACGTCATCCTCGGTAATCCCCGTCAATCCTGTAATAAAAGGAGGAATCGGTATCGTCGGCTTAATGTACGAATGATATACCTGGGAAACGGTCAAATTATCATCTATAATGGCAAGCCCAACTTGAATGATCTCATCGGAGGACTGATTGCCCGTTGTCTCAAAGTCAAGTACAGCATATTTCATTTCTGTTCTATGGTCCCTTTCGTTCCAGTCTCTATTTCTCTTAACAGCATAACAGAAGATGGGCGTTTTGAAAATTGACACAGATGAATACAAAAGAAGCGATGCGCCGCAAAATAACGGATTCCCGCATCGCTCCTGCATTCGGCCCCGCCTACATCAATTTCGTAAGCTGAGTGCCGTACTGAAGTTTTCCTGTGCTATGCAGACAGGCTTCCCAATTGGCTAACGGTTCCGGCAAGCTGGGGTCGCTATGGTGAGCAAGGGTGAAAAACTCCCTCGCTTTGCTGCGATTTCCCTTTTTCGCCTCAATGCAGCCAAGCGCATTGTAAATAATGGAACGCAGCCGCTTGTTTGCCGCACTCCTAAGGACTGCTTCAAAATGGATTGCGGCCTCCTCGCTTTCATCCAGATGAAGATGGCACATCGCCAAATAGGTGCGGCCGATCAAGCTGTCCGGATATTCCTTTAGTACGGCCTGAAATTGATCCAGGGACTGGGGAAACATCAGCAGCTTATAATATCCCTGGCCTTTGACAAAAGCATCGGCGCTCATTTCCGGATAATCCGGCTCATATCTGTCCTCGAGACTAATACCGGATTGGCGCAGCATTCCCATCTTCTCCTCGAAAACAAGCCATTCTTCAATCATGCTATCGCTCATTTGCCGCAGAAGATGCCACTTTCGGGCAAGTTCATGCTTATGAGTCCCTTGGGCGATCGGGTATTGCCGGGCAATTTCATCCAACATTTCATTCATTTCCGCAAACACATGTTGAAACATCATCCGCAACCCACCCTTTAACGAAAATGAAATCAGTGCGAGGCCTTATGTTCATTTTTTGTTCCCGGGGGGCTTTTCATTCCCGAAGGCATTAATTGCATAACGCCGGCTGCGAAAGTATAGCCCTTAACGAATCGTAGCGTGGACTTCCTCTTTGGCAGTCTCTACGGGACGATTGTGCTCATCGACGAAAACGACGGTCGGCTTATGGCTTCTCAGCTCTTCCGCGGACATTTGCGCATAGGAAATGATGATTACGTTGTCGCCGGGTTGAACCAGCCGGGCTGCCGCCCCGTTCAGGCAGATCACTCCGCTCCCGCGCGGCCCTGGAATGACATAGGTTTCCAGACGCGCGCCGTTATTATTGTTCACGATCTGCACCTTCTCATTCTCAAGAAGATCCGCCGTCTCCATCAGATCCTCATCGATTGTAATGCTTCCAATATAATTCAAATTCGCCTCGGTTACTGTAGCCCGGTGAATTTTCGATTTCATCATCGTTCTATACATGGCTATTTGTCTCCCTCCATCGTTAAAATAACGTTGTCGATCAGCCGGGTGGCTCCAAATTTGACCGCGGCGGCAATCAGCAGCTTCCCATCTGCATCCTTGACGCGCATCGAGCTTGGTACGGACTCCAGGGAAGGAAAACGGCGAATGTCCGCATAATCGATTACAGCAGTCGGCTCAGCTTCGATACTCCGAACCAGCTCCGAGGCAATATCCCCTGCCGTTGCCGACTCCTTCTCTCTGGCCATCTGTTCCGCCAGCCGCAAAGAACGGGAGATGACCAGCGAGGCCTGACGCTGCTCCGGCGACAAATATACGTTGCGGGAGCTAAGAGCCAGCCCGTCCTCTTCTCGCACGATCGGACAAGGAACGATTTCGACATCCATATTGAGATCCTGGACCATTTGCGTAATAACCGCAACCTGCTGTGCATCCTTCTGTCCGAAATAAGCCCGGTCTGGAGCAACGATATTCAGCAGCTTGCTGACTACGGTCGTCACGCCGTCGAAATGGCCGGGACGCGCTGCCCCGCATAGGTGATCCGTCAGCTCGGCCACGTGAACCTTCGTCTTCGTCGGCTGTGGGTACATCTCATCGACGGACGGCAGGAAAACAATATCTACGCCTTCGCGTTTGGCGAGCGCCATATCTTTGTCACGGTCGCGCGGATAACGGTCAAAGTCCTCATTAGGTCCGAACTGGATCGGATTTACAAAAATGCTCAATACGACTAGATCATTGTCCATCCGGGCGCTCCGCAGCAGGCTGGCATGCCCTTCGTGCAAATATCCCATCGTAGGAACAAACCCGACCTGAAGCTCCCTTCCTTCTTTAGCGGCGGCAAAGCGCTCAGCACGCAAATGCTCCCTGACATCCCTGATCTCTGTTAACACAATCATGACTAACCTTCCACCTTCCCTTTTGCATACAAACCATCGACTACCTTCTCGTCGGCAGCAAATACATGCTGCTCTCCAGGGAAAACGCGCTTCTTCACATCGTTCACATATTCTGAAATGCCTTGTCGGATCTGCTCACCGATATCGGCATAGGTTTTCACAAATTTCTTCTCCCGGTAATCCGGGGCATATTTCAACACATCATGGAAAACGAGCACCTGCCCATCGCATCCCCGTCCCGCACCGATGCCGATCGTTGGAATTGCAAGCTCCTTGGAAATCGCTTCAGCAACCTGCTCGGTCACCAGCTCCAGAACGATGGCAAACGCTCCTGCCTGCTCCAGAGCCTTGGCGTCAGCCATGAGGCGCTCGGCATCCGCTTGATCTTTCCCCTGAATGCGATATCCTCCGATCTGATTGACGGATTGCGGCGTTAAGCCGATATGGCCCAACACGGGAACGCCAGCCTGTACGACCGCTTGAACCGTATGAGCGATTTCTGCGCCCCCCTCCAGCTTCACAGCATGGGCATGGCCTTCCTGCATGACCCTTCTGACCTGGCGCATGGTCTCATCGATGCTGCCATGATAAGTCATGAATGGCAAATCTGTTACGATAAAGGTGTGCTGGGCGCCACGAGCTACGGCCCGGCTGTGGTAAACCATATCCTCGATCGTTACCGGAATCGTCGTATCGTAGCCAAGCACGACATTGCCAAGCGAATCTCCAACTAGAATGAGGTCTACGCCCGCTTCCTCCGCCAGCCGGGCAGAAGGATAATCGTATGCGGTAATCATGGTAAGAGGGATTTGTTCCTGCTTCATTTTTTTCATTTTCACGATGTTTAAGGCATGTTTGACTGTCATTTCCTTCATCTCCTTTGGTTTTCAAGCCTCGCGGATGGTTCATCATCCATCAGTCCGGCGCCAACGACAAATAAACCTTCTATCGCCATCGTCGCAGCGCTAAAAAGGTCCGAATCCAAAGAAGAGTCACTCTCTCGTTCGTCCCTTCTGTCTCGGTCCTTTCCGGCTCAGAGCAGAATCCGACGCAACCGAACAAAACCACGGTCATGACGGTTTTTCACTTCCTTCAAATAACAATGTCCACAAGAGTGCAGCTCGAATCATTCGATACCGCCTCATGTGGACAGTATAACAAAGTTTCTTAAGGATTACACCCGTCAAAATGCACTTCCCCTGAGAAAATTGTGGTGAGGCTGTCATCCTCTTGCATGACGAGGAGTCCTCCCCTTTCTTCCAAACCGACCGCTCTTCCGCTTACTTCTCCCTGTGCTGTCTTGACGGTAATATGCTGGCCAGTTGTCACGGATAATGCCTCCCATAAGTGGCCGATCGGGGCGAAACCCTCTTCCATGTAAAGCCCATAGAGCTTCTCCATCTCTGTCATCACTGCGCCGATCAGTACAGCCCGGTCCACCTTCCGGCCGCTTTCGATTTGCAAAGAGGTCGCTATGGATGCCAGCTCCGGCGGCAGGTCGTCAGGTTCTAGATTGGCATCGATGCCGATTCCCGCAATGCAATAGCGAATCATTTCATCCTCACCTACGGACTCCAACAAAATCCCGCAAATTTTGCGTCCGCGGACCAGCAAATCGTTCGGCCATTTAATGCCGACGCCGATTCCCGTTACTGCCCGAACGGCGCGGCATACCGCCACCGCAGTGAGCAATGTAAGCTGGGGTGCTGCAGATAAGGGAAGCTGCGGACGAAGCAGCAGGCTCATCCAAATCCCCTTGCCGGCAGGAGAATGCCACTTGCGGCCCTGCCGTCCTCTCCCAATCGTCTGCTCCTCGGCAATGACCAGCGCACCTTCACTCGCTCCGTGCTCCGCCAGCAGGCGAACCTCTTCCTGCGTAGATGTGGTTACATCCATTAGCTTCAAGGTCCGGCCGAAAGAGACCGTACTGAATGCCTGGAGCAAGGTACTGTATTCGAGCTTCTCCGGTTTGCTGACCAAACGGTATCCTTTGCGGGAGACAGCCTCAAATTCATAGCCTTCTTCACGAAGCTTGTTAATTTGTTTCCATACCGCCGTCCGGCTTATCGACAATTTCCGGCTAATTTCTTCACCGGATATATACTCGCCTGGCCTGGACAGCAGCATATCAAGCAAGCGGCTATCACTCATTTTGCTTCACCACAGCTTTCACATAATCGAGCAAAAGCTCCTTCTCATTTGGCACATCGCCGACGGCTACGAGCTGCAGCAGCCGCTTCATTAGATCCCCCAGCCATGGGCCGCCTCTCTGGCCTAAAGCCGCAAGTACGTCCCCGCCGCGAATCGCCAGCTCCTTTAGCTCGTGAACGGGCACGTCGCGGTGCCAGCGCATTTCCTCCTCATTCAGACGAAGCAGCGCCTCTTTCCCCGCGCTTCCCTGGCAAGCCAACCATTGGCGCTCGCGCTCCAGCCACAGTTGGCTGATCATTTGTCCGTAGTGCAGCTGAAGCTCGATCCAGCTCCGGCGAAGCCGGTCCGACCCGGCTGCACCGAGTCTCGCTTTTATTTCGCCCCATGCCTCGTCAAATCTCATGATGTCTGCCGTAGTCTCAGCGACTTGATTCGAGAATGTCCATACTTTCATCCTGGCCTCCGCCTCATACCCGGATATTCCTAATCCTTGAAGGAGCAATGACCATCTTAGCTCCTGGGGATCGGCCGGCATATGGCTCAGCGCCTGAAGCTGTCCGTCCTGCCCGGGGCTCCGCTTGTCACCTTCTTTAAATGGCAGCTTGGCATAATGGAGCAGCCGGCTGCGGCGAAGCAGCTCCAGTCCCCGGAGAGGATTCGGCCCCAGCATCAGACGCTCCAGTTCGGCCCGTACACGTTCCATCGCCACAAAGGTTAGTTTATCCCTACCTTGAATAAGCGCCCGCCAGAGGCTCTTTACGGGGCGGAAACCGAACACCGATGCAAAGCGAACTGCTCGCATCATACGGAGCGCATCCTCGTCAAACCGCTCCGCAGCCTGTCCAACGCAGCGGATGACTCCTTCCCGAATGTCCGACCACCCCTGAAAAGGATCCGTCAGTTCGCCATCCAAACTGCGGGCAATCGCATTCATCGTAAAGTCGCGGCGCTGTAAATCCTGGGTTATCTCATCCACAAATTCGACGGCTGCAGGGTGGCGATGATCTTCATAATGGGATTCTGTGCGAAACGTCGTGACCTCAAACGGGTAGTCTCCCATCAGCACTGTTACGGTGCCATGCTGCAAACCGGTCGGAATTGTACGTTCGAACAATTCCATAACTTGCTCAGGCTTCGCCGAAGTCGCGATATCCATATCATGCACCGGGCGGCCCATCAATTCATCTCTAACGCAGCCTCCGACGAAATAGGCGCTGTAGCCGGATTCGAGCAATGTTCTAAGCACCCGTTCCCCCTGATGCAGCATCAGGGGGTCTACCTGCTTCCATACTTGCATCACTATAACCTCCAGAGGCCAACCCTCTTTACATTCAAACAGTCAGGCAGCGCATCGTGGCATTCCATGCCTGCCCAAATGAATTATTTCATCCGCAAAGCGGCTTCGGTACGGGCGTTTTGCGTCCCAGCACTTTATAATAAATGCTCTCATATTGCGCTGTAATGAGATCGCTGCTGAATTCGTTTTTTGCACGCGCCAAACATGCCTCACGGAATTTATGCGCAAGCTGCTCGTCTTTAAGCAGCGAGAGTGTGTCGTCCGCCATCTGGCGCGTATCCCCGATGGGGGACAGGAAGCCCGTCTCTCTGTGAGCGACCAGTTCGGGAATCCCCCCCGCCATCGAACCAACGGTTGGAATGCCGCAGGCCATCGCTTCCAGGGCAACAAGACCGAAGCTTTCCTTTTCGGACGGCAGGAGCAGGACATCCGCCATCGAGATAACGTGAGCGATATCATCCTGCTTGCCGAGGAAATGAACGCGATCCGCCAATCCTAGCTCTTTTACTTTCCATTGGATTTTGGGAAGATCCGGACCTTCGCCGACGAACAGCAGCTTGGAAGGAACCTCTGCATTGACCATATTGAATACATCCACAACATCGCTTACCCGCTTGACAGGGCGAAAGTTGGAAATATGCATGAGCACCTTCTCACCGGGACCGGCGAATTCACTGCGGCAGGATTTCGCGTCACGCGGGTAGTACACCCGCTCATCTACGAAATTATACGTGAGTTCAATATCTCTCGAAATGTCAAGGACCTCGCGGGTCTCTCTCATAAGATCGCGGGACACCGATGTAACTGCGTCGCTCTCGTTAATCGCCAGCCGGATTAAGTCCTTCAGCGATTCATCCTGCGCAAGCACTGTAATGTCCGTTCCGTGCAGTGTGGTAACGATTTTCAGTTTATCGCCAACCATTTGTTTGGCCAGAAAAGCGCAGACCGCATGCGGAACCGCGTAATGCACGTGCAAAATATCCAACTCCTGCTGCTTGGCTACCTGCGCCATCTTCGTGGCCAGCGATAAATCGTAAGGCGGATATCGGAATACATAATAATCGCTGACCTCTACTTCATGATAAAAAATATTCTTGTGGTAGCTGCCCAAGCGAAAAGGAACGCTATGCGATATGAAATGAACCTCATGTCCTTTCTCTGCCAGCAGCTTGCCTAACTCAGTGGCAACAACCCCGGAACCGCCAAGCGTCGGATAACAGGTTATGCCGATTTTTAGAAATGGGTCCATAAAGTGAGGGACCTCCTTCGTAGTCTTGTGCCTTACTTTGAATTTATATGCTGCTGGATCCGAATCGTTCTATCAAAAAGGGCGACTTGACCGCAAAGCCTTCGGCATAAGGAATAAGCTTGCGTTGGCCAAGCAAAGCATCCCTTGCTTTCACCCGTTCCACATACCCCTGATTCAGAGGCGTCGGAGCGATATCCTCTCCGGGAGCGGCCTGTCCAAATTGAGAACGATAGCATTCCAGCGCTTGCTCCTTGACCGGGTAAAACTCGGTGATATCTACGAGCAAGTCCGGCGTTCTCCAATCATTAATGAAATAAAAATATAATTCAGGAAGAGGGATCGCAGGAATTTCCGGCATATAGCGCCGCAGCTTGGCGTTGAAGACAGCTTCCTCCACAAGCTTGCTCGCTGCCACATGATCAGGATGGCGATCCTCCCAATACGGAGCGAAGACGATATCCGGCGCATGCGACCTGATCACTGCAGCAACAGCGGCTATATTGTCCGGCGTGGCATCCAGTCCCCGATCCGGCAATCCCAAATTTCCCCGATGCGCCAGCCCGAGCACCCGGGAAGCTGCGGCCGCTTCCTCTTTGCGCAATTGAACGTTGCCATTCGAGGACAACTCGGCTTCCGTCAAATCGAGGATGCCCACTTTAAATCCGGCCGCAACCTGCTTCGCGATCGTGCCGGACATGCCGATCTCCGCATCGTCAGCATGAGCGCCAATGACGAGAATATCCAGCTTCATGCTCATTACGCTAACCCCGGCTTGTTCTGCTCTACCAGCTCACGCCAGGCGAAGTCTCCCCGGTCGAGAGCCCGGATCAGGATTTCCGCTGTTGCCATATTCGTTGCCACGGGGATGCCGTGCACGTCGCAAAGGCGAAGCAATGCTGTGATGTCCGGCTCATGCGGCTGAGCCATCAGCGGATCACGCAGAAAAATGACGAGATCCATTTCGTTTTGTGCAATCAGCGCGCCGATCTGCTGATCGCCGCCGAGCGGCCCAGACAGGAAACGGTGAATGTTCAGGTTCGTGCTCTCCATGATCCGCGCCCCTGTCGTTCCCGTCGAATATAATTTCTTATCCATGAACACATGTTCATAGGCTATGGCGAGGTTAACGATATCTTCTTTTTTTCGATCGTGAGCAATAAATGCGATGTTCATCATGTGCGTTTTCTCCTTTTTGAGCAGCATCTCTAAATATCAGTCCACTATCAGTCTACAAAATGCTCAAAGCCGTAAATCAATCCCTCATATTCGAGCACTTTGCTGATCGCAAGGTTGACCCCCGGCATATATCCGGCCCGCTCGTAAGAATCATGGCGAATCTTCAACGTCTGGCCAAATCCGCCGAAAATAACTTCCTGCTGGGCAAAAACCCCAGGCAGACGGACGCTATGGATACGGAAGCCATTATAGTAGCCTCCTCTTGATCCTTCGATCGTCTCTTCCTCGTTCGGATTGCCTTGGCGCAGCTCCTCACGGTTCATGGCGATTAATTCCGCGGTTTTCACCGCAGTTCCGGAGGGAGCGTCTAATTTCTGATCCCCATGATATTCGATGATTTCAAGATGAGGAAAATATTTGGCCGCCTGGGCCGCAAATTTCATCATCAGGATGGCTCCGATGGAGAAGTTGGGAGCAATCAGCCCGCCGATTCCCCGCTCCTGACACTGCTTGTCCAAATCCTCGATTTGCTCCGGTGTGAAGCCCGTTGTTCCGATTACTGGACGAACTCCATGCTTGATCGCCGTCAAAGTGTTGGAATACGCCGACTGCGGCGTCGTGAAATCGACCAGCACCTGAGGTTTGCCTTCTACCAGCGCCAGCTCCAAATCCTTGCTGAGCGTCACGCCGCAAGCGGGAAGACCGACTAACGTACCTGCGTCCAGGCCTTCATCCGATAAATTCACAGCTGCCACCAGGCGCAATTTCGGATCCTCAAGAACCATCTTCACTACTTCTTTACCCATTCTGCCGCCAGCTCCGGCAACAGCTACTCTAATTTGTTCAGTCATTCGAAATTACCTCACATTTCCTAGGATGATGATTGATTAATCTTGGATGCGAACCGTTGTTCCAATTGTTGAAGCTGCTTTGTGATAGCCTCGTCCTGCGGAAGGTGCATCGCCTCCCGGACGGCTCGTAAAGCAAGCGTGTACTGCTGCAATTCACCATAGGCTATAGACAGCCATAGCTGAGCGATGACTGATAGCGGGTCCAATTGGACCGCCCGTTCAAGCAGGGCAACTGCAGACTTCGCCAACCCGCGAACAGGATCCTGGGGCTTCTCCAGCAGTTTCTTCGCCATGAGCGTCAATTCCTTGGACTGCAGCCGGTCATAATGCGATTTATATTCCTTATGGGCAGGTTCTAGCGTGGCAGCCAAACGGGCATGATGAATCGCCTTCTCCAGTTGACCGCTGCGCGCACAAGTAATTGACAAGCGATAATGAATGTCTGCATTGTCCTGTCCCTCAGCCAGCGCCTGCTCGAACCAGTGAATCGCTCCCTCAAAATCATTATCGAAGATGCTGCGATAAGCCTTCTGCAAATTTTGTTCAACCTGCATATGCTGTCCCCCCACAGTATGGGCTGAAATTACTACAGCATATGACGCAATGAATTAATCGGTGTCCTTTTTGGTCCAACGCTCAGCATCGCGGGTATTAAATTTATGCATAACCTTATTATGCGCTTCCGTCAGGTCGATGCCGAGCGAATTCGCAAAGCAAATCGTAATGAACAATATATCGCCTAGCTCCAGTTCGATGGAATTGTCGGCTTCCTCCGGCTTTTTCGGCTTCTCGCCAAAGCGGTGATTCACTTCCCGGGCCAGCTCGCCGACCTCTTCACTCATCCGGGCAAGCATGCTAAGCGGACTGAAGTAGCCTTCTTTGAACTGCGATATGTATGCATCCACTTCCCGCTGCATTTCCGACAGTGTTTTCTCTTGCAATGCCTATGCCTCCCCGTCTTTACTCAGGTTTTATCCCTATGTTATCGTAAAGACGTTTTGAAAACAAATCATTTTTTAATCGCCGCGCAAAAGGTATACTATATGAGTTGAGCATCGATCTTTAGTGAAAAATCGGCGGAGTTGAACAACGATCAATACTTCTAACGCAAATCGGTGAAAATAAGAAGATAACGAAATTTATTTTACTGCAGGCGAGGGATTTTAATGAGAACTCTTAAACTGGCAAGCTATCTGCGTACTATTCTTCCCATCATGCTGGGAACGGCGATTTATGCATTCGGGCTGCTCTATTTCATTATACCGAACCAATTAATGGAGGGCGGGGTAACCGGTGTGACGATCCTGCTCAACTACGCGTTTGGCATTTCCCCTTCCATCTCCAACCTGGTGCTGAATATCCCTTTATTTCTATTAGGGTGGAAAATATTAGGGGGCCGCTCCATCATATATACGGGGCTCGGCATTGCCTCATTGTCTTTTTTCCTCTGGATGTTCGAAAATATGATTCGTACCGGTTGGATCAATCCTTTTACGACCGAGCATGATTACATTCTTGCCTCCCTTTACGCCGGGGTTACGCTTGGTGCTGGCCTTGGCCTCGTTTTTCGCTTTGGGGGCACGACAGGAGGCTCGGACATCATCGCCAGAATTCTCGGCCGCAAATACGGCTGGAGCATGGGACAAGTGATTTTAAGCCTGGACGTGATCATTATCGGCTTGTCTCTGTTCTATATCCGGGAGGAAAATATTCTATATACGCTGGTTGCCGTCTTTATCGCCTCCAAAGTCATTGACTTCATCCAAGAGGGCGCCTACTCCGCCCGGGCCTTCACCATCATCAGCGACTTCGCTCCGGAAATCGCCGACATCATTACGAAGGAACTCGAACGAGGCGTCACGCTCATCCCGGCTGTCGGCGCCTATTCCAAGCAAGCCAAGCATGTTGCTTACTGCGTCGTCTCAAGGCAGGAAATGCGGCGGCTGCGGGAGATCGTCAGGTCCGTTGACCCTAGAGCATTTATCATCATCAGCGACGTTCATGACGTACACGGGGAAGGCTTTAAAGAGGATTAGCCCCGCTTCGTAAAGAAGCAGGGCTAACTGGAACAGTCACTTAATTTGCTATTCTCCCGTCTTTAAAACGGTTCCGCTATTTTATTTAGGCCTTTGCACCGGAGATACGTCTTGTTCGGCCTGGTATTTGCGCATCGCCGTATAAGTCAGCGCAAGCATGATCCAGCCGCCGATCAGGGCGCTCCAGTACCAGGGACTCCGAATCCCGATGATCGGCAAAAAAACAGGCTCATGGCCTTTGCGCCCAAACAGCTCCTGCAGCAGCGGCCCCCCTTGATCGATCGCTCCTTTCAGCGCCGCCTCATCCCAGGAAGCATCTCCCCCAAGCCGCTCCATATAGGACAGCCATGATTCAAACTTGTTCACGTCTGCTGCGTCCCGTTGAATGAGCGCAGCCGGCCTGATCAATTCATAATTCGCCTGCAAGGATTGCAGCGCTTCCTTGAATCCCGTTCGGTTACCGGCCGATCGTGCCTTTCCCATATCCTGCAGACTGCTGGACATCACTTTATAGTATTGCTGCCATAGGGCATCCCGTTTATGCGTCAGGCTGTTTACGGCCAGCCTTAGCCGTGCGGACGTCTCAACCCACGCTTCAGGCGACAGCTTCACCCGGTTGATCGTCTCCCTAGTATCCATAATGCATTCCGCGAGAGCATGTATGCCATCTACAGAAGTCACCCCCCGAAACGACAACCCCTCAAGAGTCCGGATTAATTGATCCATTTCCTGGTGCGCTGCCGACGTATCTCCTTGCTGCATGACATTGTACAGGCGCTCTGTCACCGTTTCAAAGCTCTTCAACCTCTCGTCCCGTTCCGTTGCAGACGATACTTCGGAATCGCTATTCATGGCCGCAGCCATGCCCGGATGCTGCACCATCCAACATACAGTCAGCAGTGCATACAACAGCACGAGCAGCCCCCGTCTCTTCTTGTCCCGCGTCACGGACATCCCCCCTTACCAATCATGGTATGGCAAGCTGTCCCGCCTTAGAACCGCTTATATTCTTTTGGCTGCTCTCATGGCTATCCAACCGGCTGCTATGCTGGCTCCCGTCAGCGCCACAGTAAAGACCGCCACATACCCAACATCGTCCCAGAGCGCCTTCGGCAGCCAAGGATATACGCCAAACGAATAATCTATAAAATCATTTAGGAATGTCCAAGCCCCCGCTGCTAGCAGCATAACCGTGCCGTATTTGAAAAAGCGGACGAACAGTAGCGCTTCCACAGCCATAGCTAGATGGGAAGCCACCAGCATCCAATCCTGCCATACGAGCACCTCGCCCTGATATGCACCCGCAAAAATAATGCTTACCGCCCATATACCGTACTTGACGCTCGTCACCACCGCTAACGCTTCAATTAATGTGTGAATCCGGTTATACTTCGACAATGTGGCCGGAAACATTAGAAATAGCAGCGCCAGCGTAAAAAACAAACTAGCTGTAGGGCTATCCGGCACGAAAGGAATCAGCCAGCGCGGATAATTGGCCCAAGTCTCCCGAAGCTGCGCCTCATACCATATGTACCCATAAACCGTGCCTAGCAGATTACTTATGAACAAAGCCCATAGAATGAACCGGCTGGTCAGAAACTCCCGGCTCCATAATAATGACAGCCTCAACTTTCATGCTCCTTCCATGCAGCAGGTTTGCACAGCTGCAATTGTCCTTGGAAACCAAAAACCTGATCGACGCTGCGATCAGGTTTTGATTTATTTCTATTTTACTGTTCGGCTTTTTGTTTCGCAAGCCATTCGGCCAAGTGATCGATTTCCTCATCGGACAGACCTGCCTTGGTCGCAGTTTCATACATTGGCGGCATCGTTTTATAGCCATCATGGATGATCGTCAGAATCTCATCCTTGCTATGCTTGTCGCCGATTCCACGCAATGATGGAGCCGCGGTTCCCTTCAAATCAGCAGCATGACAGTTGATGCAGGTTGCTTTCTTGTATGTCTCCATCGCCGGATCATCTTTATCCACGATGGCCACTTCTTTCTGCCGAATCGCGTTCGAGGTAGGCAAACCTTGTTCCCGTTTCTCCCTAGCCTCTTCCTCGCGTTGAATGTGCTCCGGCTTCGTGCCCGTCTTCTCCAGTTCAGTCGTGTAATGTGTCCAGGCTACGTTCGTCAAATAAACGACTGCTGCCAGCGACAGAAACATTAACGATGAAGCGATTGGACGGCGATAGAAGCGGCGCTCCTTCCCGCGATCAAGGAACGGAGCAAGCAGCAAACCGCCGAATGCCACGCCCGGAATACCGAGTGTTCCAAGCACGACCCAATCTCCCGAAGCATAAGGATATTTCAGATACTGGTACAGAAATAGAAAGTACCAGTCCGGCATCGGAATAACCGATGCGCTTGGGTTAGCCGGATAACCGAGCGGAGCGGGCTCCGAAATGGTCAGTACGAGAAACCCTACAAGCACGACGACTCCGACCATCCATTCTTTTAACAAAAAGTTCGGAATAAACGCCTCCGATTTGCCCGGATATGCCGTATAATCGGGAGGAGTGATAAATCCGTTACCCTTGCGTACGCGCGAATCGCCGACAAATACGACTTTTTCTTTCGATTTGTCTACGTGAGCCATGTTAGTGCCTCCCTTCTCAATTTTATAGCGGACCGGAAATACCCTGTCTGCGGATCATAATAAAGTGTCCTACCAGAAGGATAAGCAGCACGGCCGGAAGGAAGAACACGTGAATAGCAAAGAACCGAGTAAGCGTCTCAGCCCCTACGATGGTACCGCCCTGAAGCAGCTCTTTGATGACAGGCCCGAGAACCGGTACAGAGTTAGCGATTTCAAGCGTAACCTTCGTTGCAAAATACGCTTTGTTGTCCCATGGCAGCAAATAACCCGTCAGACCGAGTCCGATCATGACGAAGAAGATCAGCATGCCCACGACCCAGTTCATCTCCCGCGGCGCCTTGTAGGAGCCCGTGAAGAATACCCGGAGCGTGTGAAGGAACATCATGACGATGACCAAGCTTGCTCCCCAGTGGTGCATACCGCGGACGATTTGGCCGAATGCGACCTGTGTCTGCAAGTACTCCACACTGGCGTAAGCATTAATAATGTCAGGAACGTAATACATCGTAAGGAACATCCCCGACAAAATCTGGATTACAGTAATAAAGAACGTCAAGCCGCCGAAGCAATACACGAAAGCGGAGAAGTGATGCGCCGGGTTAACGTGCTCGGGAACCTCGTGGTCCGCAACATCTCTCCAAATCGGCGTGATATCAAGACGTTCATCAATCCAGTTGTACACATTTTTAAACATCCGAATCTACGCCTCCTTATTTCACGATACTATTCGGGATAATTTCACCCAAATAGACCCAATCATCCTTCAGCATGACCTTGTATTCGTCTAGCGGAGCGGACGCAACAGCGAGTTGCTTGCCCTCTTTCGTATAATGCGCGCCATGACAAGGACAATGGTACTGCTCAGGGAAACTCGCATTAGTGTTCCAGCCGACCGTGCAGCCCAAATGCTTACAGATCGGTGAAAGCGCATAAATATTGCCGCTCTCATCCTTGCGGATCCAAGCGACAAGTGATGCTGTGCTCGAATACCAGCCGTCCTGCTGCTGCAGCTCGAACGTGAATTCCTGCGGCTCAGTTGTGATCTTACTGACTTCAACTACCTTAACAAAGGTGCCCTCGCCTTTCTTCTGCAGAATCGGGTCTACAGCAAAACGTACCATAGGCAGCGCTGCACCCCCTACCATAAAAGCGGTAGCGCCCCCCAGCGTATATGTAAGAAACTGCCGACGGGACATTTCCTTACGTGTAGGCGGTTTATGCGATGATTCATGCTCGTCGTTATGAATGCTCATACTGTCTTCAACCCCCTTTGCAAGCCAATTCTCTCTCCCGTTTCAATGATAAATCTCACATGTTTTGGTAAGACATATTAATAATATATTAGGGTTCTGAGAGCGTCAAGAATATCCGTCGTCTTTTTCCGCCCCTGGTGCTCAACGAACGCATAAAATGTTGATAATTTGTCACAATTGATGTTTTAGCCCTGCTGCCACATTTGCTGAATTTTCCTGCCAACTTCGGCGCTTGCTTCAGCACCCTGAACTTCCTTAAATTCGCTTGCGGCAACGATTAAATCTGCATGAGGAATATATTCGGCCGGAAGCTCGACATCGGCAGACGCGACGATAATATAGTTAAAACCAGATAACTTGACATTATGACAAATTTCATTTATTTGCGACAATATATTGTCCCGTCCATATTGAAAAGAAGGATATGTTACCACTCTTCCCTTGAATGGAATCTCGATCCAATCCATAACGTCTCTTAACCTCTCCAGCGCAGCGGTCACTTCATGTGGCTGCTCGCTCCCGGTGAGCCCGGTGACCGGAATGAGGCAAGTATCCAGATACGGTCGCAGCTCTTCCCATGACGCCGCCTCGATTTCACTGAATTTCATATGTATCCCCTTCCTGTTTTCCTTTAAACATTATATACAGAGGATATCGTCAATTAAAAGCTTGAAAAAAAAGAATGCCGTTAACGGCATTCCTTCAAATCCTCCAGCGCTTTAAGTTCTTCTGTCAAAGCTCGAAAGGCTTCTTCGTCACCCTTGGCCAAAGCGGAATCTATTTCACTGTAAATTTGCTCGGAACGGTGTTTGCGTAGAGCTTCATCCCATATCATCTCCGCGGCCAGGCCAAGCATCACTTCGTAAGTTACCTTCATTTGATCCATAGGATGCACCTCCAACTAGATCCTGTATTCTTTTCCTTTCACAACATAGCTGTCGGTCGTCAGTTTCATTCGCTGCAAATCGGCTTCCGTAAGTTCGCGGACAACCCTTGCGGGTGAGCCCAAAGCAAGCGTATAAGCGGGGATGACTGTATTTTCCGTGACTAAAGAACCTGCTCCTATTAAAGCATATTCACCAATAGCTGCTCCGTTTAAGATGATAGCCCCCATGCCGATTAAAGTGCCCCTGCCTATATGACAGCCGTGAATGATCGCGGCGTGGCCAACAGAGACATCGTTTTCAACGATTAAGGGCTGCCCGGTATTGACATGGCCTATAACCCCATCCTGAAGATTAGTTCTCTCCCCAATTCGGATCTCAGCCAAATCTCCACGAAGCACCGCATTGAACCAAACGCTGCTGTCTTTACCGACGGTTACGTCACCGATCAGTTTAGCGCCTTCTGCAATAAATACGGAAGCATCCACCGCAGGCCGTTTTCCCTGATAATTCAGTAACAAGATAACCACTCCTCCGCTTTGAATTGGGAGTGATTGTAACAGCATGATTTGTCATTGTCAATGTACGCGGCAGGCTACCTCTCTTCGATGCAATTAGCGCTTTACCAGCTGCTGAACGCAGTGTTTCCCGAAAGGTGTCGTCTGGACAAATCTTTCACGCGCTTCGCTTTCGCCGATTCGCAGCATACCCAGATGCAGCATCATGTGCAAAATGCGTTCTTCAAAAATGGACTCCGGAGTATCGTAATAAAACGGCTTGATTAAAAGCTTCATTTGCGCGAACAGCGAAACTGCTGTTACCCATTCACTGGAGCAGCGCTCTATCCAGTAGATTAGAGATAGCAAGTTAGGGATAGGCCCTTTATAAAGTCTTAACCAAAAGCTAACAAACTGTATCATCGGTTCCTGCTTATTTTCCGCAAGGAACGCGCTGCCGTTAGCCGTCAGGACCAATAATCCGCCTTCCTCCCTTATCCATTTCATGTGATAGGCATAGTCGTAGAGCAGCGCCAGGCGGTTCGGATAATCCTTGAACCTTCGCCCATAGCCAAACCTCCAGCCCTTACCTACCAGCGGCTCCGCCACGTGAAGTTTGTCCAGGAGCTGCATCTGATTTCTTCTGTACATGACGCCTTCGGCGTTCAACGGTATTTCGTGATGATAGACGTAATCCAGCAGCTCTCTTAAATCCTTCGGAAGCAAATCATACTCCTCCCTGTAGACGGTCGGTTCCGCACCCGCTGGTGTAACAGCCGATTTAAACCGGGACTCCAGAGATGCTCTGAAACGCCGCTTCAGGTCCTCGGGAACTTCGAACAAGTACTTTGTGCTTGCGGTTGAACCGTTAAACAGCCATCCACGCTGCCTGAATCTAGTGATGACATCCCTGGGGCTCTCGCGCTCTTTGGCATCCTGCGTGAAACGCGACTGCTGAGCACAGGCGATCAATTCTTCCAAGCTGAACTGGCGTCTTCCGTCAAATAGCAGCCTATTCAGAAAGCGCAAATCTTCGAGACTCAATTGATCGAGATGCTGCTCGATAAACTCCCTGCGCCCGACCGTCTGTAAAATCGACTGAATCAGATCGTTCTTAGAGTTTCCGTTGCATTCGCATTGGTAATGATCCGCTATTCTGCTAAGCTGTCCGATATCGGCAAAAGTGAGCATATCCGCCAAGTCCATATTTTACCGCCTCGCTGTTTTACTACCATTATGGGAAAATTTGCAGCTTTTATTCCGTCATCACAAAAAAAATAACCCGCGAATATTCGGGTTATTTCGAATCCTTCAAATTTTCTGTAAGATGCTTCGTACAGTTATAAAGCAGCATGTCCCAATCTTGATCCTTCTTCTCCAGAATCGTAAGCGACAAGTTGCCAATCCGTTCTATGTACTTATTATCATATAACGCAGTATATAACTGGGCCAATAATGCCCCATGGGAAATGACAAGGATGCGCTTATCCGGATAACGCTCGCCCAGCTCTTCCATAAATTCGAGGGCTCGCCGCCGGATGTCATCCTCCTTCTCCTGGCCCAAGTCCAGCATGTACCAATCTTTACCCCAAAGGGTCTCCCTCTCCTCCGAGGTCAAGCCCTCGATTTGGCCGAAGGCCCGCTCCATTAATCTGGAATCGGGGTCGTATACCGGGATTTGCAAAATTTCGGCAATGATTGCGCCTGTCTCCTGAGCGCGCGATAATCCACTCGTAATAATAAAGTCCCATGGGCGTTCACCGCTCTCGCGTTGAAGCCTCTCGGCAAGCATCAGAGCTTGTCTGCGCCCCTCATCGTTGAGCGGGATATCGCTTTGGCCTTGGATTCTCCCTGCCGCATTCCAATCTGTTAGTCCATGACGAATTAATCCGACAATCATGTTGAACCTCCGCGTAGTTTGCTTCGATAGTTTGCTTCATTTGAACAGTACTATAATATATTCTTGCCTTTAAAAACAAGCGCTTCTTCCCGCAAACGGGTGAAGAAGCGCTTGAACTGTTATTGAGTTTATCTCCTTACCCGGCGTATGCCGCTGTAGGATATGAGCGCCAGCAGCATGCCTGCCATCGACAGGACCATCCAATATTGCGGATAGGCAGGACCCATTTGCATAACAAAAGGCTCTACAATCCCCCGCGAGACGTTCGACAAGTCAAATATGGGGAACTCCGCCGAGGAACCCATATCCTCAGTGATAACAACGGGCTTAAGCACGCCCGTAGCCGGTCTGATCGAATCATTGCTCTGGCCGTATCCACCGATCAGGAATACGAGGAAGCTGCACAAGAATACTGCCAGGAAACAGGCGGACCAAATGGATACGCGCCGTCTAATCCGATTGGTAACTTTGCTATGCTCACCGCCAGGTGCGAGCCAGGGCGATTCCGCATAGATGCGATCCATGACTTTGCGGTTCACCCGCTCCGCCTCATCTGCTGACAACTCCACCGGCAGTTCATGAATCATTTCTATACTTTCCTGCCATAAGGAGTATTCAGCCGCACAGTATTCGCAGCCCAAAATATGCCATTCCAGCATTTTACGCTGGGGATCATGATCCGGCAAGTCGGAAATTAATCCGAACAGCTCTTGGGCCTCTCTACAATTCATCTGCTTTTCATCCCTTCATACGGCTCGTAAATCTGTTCATAAAAGTAGGGTTCAAGCTGACTTTTCACGCTGCTGCGTGCACGGAATAACAGAGACTTCACTGCGCTTACGCTTTGACCCAGCACACTCGCGATCTCTTGATAATCCAGTTGGTCGTACTCGCGAAGGATGAGCGCCGACCTCTGCTTCTCCGGAAGATTATTAATCGCTTCACGCACCAATTCAACCTTCTCGCTGCGCAATATCGCTTGCTCCGGTGCAAGCTCGTTAGGCGCCACCGGTACAATACCGCTCTCTTCCAGCGGGACGCTGCCTGCTCGCTGCTTACGCAGCTCACTTAGCACGGTATTTCTGGCGATTGTATACAGCCAGGTTGAGAATGATGCATCCACTTCGCGGAAGGAGTTCAGACTCCGAAATGCTTTATAGAACGTTTCCGAGCATAAATCTTCTGCGAGCAGCTCCATATGAGCGCTCTTCAACATGTGATAGATAAAGGCCAATATCTTACGCTGATATCTCCGCATCAACTCCGAATACAGCTCTGTATTGCCTTCCTTAATTTCACGAATCATTTGGGAATCCGTCATTTGAGTGCGATCCTCCTCGCCCATCCATGTGCTTCTTCCCGTTCGACTCTCTCTCTTCATTTTACCGAACAGGATTCAAAAAGTTGCGGTTTTCAAGTCATATTTTTTTATAAACCAAATTATTGCTGAATTAGCAGGCCTTCGTACAATCCTTGAATATTATACCATAGATTCCTAATAAGAAAAATAATTGCTATGTAACCGCCAACTACATTCTAGACGAAATCAGCAGGAAAAAGGTTGCTTAAATTTGACAATTATTTAAAATGCAAAAAAAAAGGCCACTTCGTAAAGTGGCCACTGCTCAATTTAGAGCAACAGTTATTGGATAGGAGTGGAGAGAAACCATACTGTAGTTCTATTATATTGTATACGTTTTCATTCTGTCAACACTATTTTTTAATCGCTTTCATTTACATTTGGCAGAAGGTGCAATGCACCTATGCAGCCTATACATACACCTTGTAATTTAAAGACTGCAAATGCTGCTTTGCCCGTTCCATTTCCGACTCTTGGCGGAAGGATAAGCGCATCACCCCTGGAACGTCCTCCCGGCTCTCGATAATCTGCATGTTGCTCAGGTTAATATGCTGATCGCCGAGCTGTGTCGCGATTTGACCAATAATTCCCGGGTGATCCGGCACATCGATATAAATATCGTACAGTGAAGTAATTGCGCCTTTGCGCCGCTCTGGAAGCTCGCTGCGGAATTGGTTAGCGGTGGCGAACGCCGCCTCGATGCCCTCCCCGTCCCGCGATTCCAGTAAATGAATAAACCCTTCGATTTCGCGGTTCCAATCCTTAAGCAAAGTTAAGAGGATATCCCGGTTACTCAGTAAAATATCACGCCAAATCACCGGGTCGCTTGAAGCGATTCGCGTAATATCGCGAAAGCCGCCAGCGGCAAGCAATCGGTACAAGCCATCAGCGTCCGTATTGTTATAAGTGCGAATTTGATTGACGAGCGCTACCGCAATAATATGCGGCAGATGGCTGATAGCCCCGACAATTTCATCGTGCAGCACCGGATCTACCCGTACAATTTGCGCTTTGGTATAGGAAAGCAGATCCTCCAGCTTCCGGTAGGAATCCTCCGGAACATCCTCTGAAGGAGTCAGCACATAATACGCATTCTCGAATAACAGCGAGGAGGCAGCCTCAACGCCGGAACGCTCCGACCCCGCCATCGGATGACCGCCGATGAAATGGACGCCCGGGAGGCTTAGCATCGCCGCGCAGGCGGCTACCGAGGCCTTCGTGCTGCCGACATCTGTAATGATACATCCCTGCTTGAGCGGCAGCTCGCTAAGTTTCCGCAGATAAGGCTCCAAACTGCCGACCGGCACACACAAAAAAATGAAGTCGGCATCGCAGGCCGCTTCTTCCATAGATGAAGTCACGGCGTCAACGACGCCGCGATCCATAATTTTTTGTTGGGACTCGGGACGATGGCTGTGCCCAACGACGGTTAAGCCGGGCTTGCCTTTCAGGCAAAGCGCCAGCGAACCGCCAATCAATCCTACTCCGAATATTGCTACTTTAATTGGCATAAATTCTCACTCGATTTCTACGATTTGGATTTAAGACGCGCTCCTACAGGAACTACACCTGTACCTGGTCTTTCTTTAGGACCTGCTCCAGAGCGGCGATAAATTTCACGTTCTGCTCTTTGGTTCCTACGGTCACGCGAATGTAGTCCGGATACTTGCCGAAGCCGGAACGAATAATAATGCCCAGCTTCATCAATTCCTGAAATACTTCCCCTCCCGGCCGATTGACCTGAACCAGCATGAAATTGCCATGGGCCGGAAAATAGGCCAATCCAAGCCGATCAAACTCCGAACTTAAATAACGGATCCCTTCAGCATTCTTATCCCGGCATTCCTTCACAAAATCAAGATCTGCAACAGAGGCTTTGGCAGCTGCTTGACCAAAGCGGGACGTATTGAACGGCTCGCGAACGCGGTTGATCAGCTGAATCACCTCCGGCTGTCCGACGCCATAACCGATCCGCAAGGATGCGAGGCCGTAGATTTTGGAGAAAGTCCGCAGGACGATCACATTAGAATATTTGCCAAGCAGGCTGATTCCGTCCGTGTAGGAAGCATCGGTTACATACTCGGCGTATGCCTCGTCAAGCACGACAAGAACATGGGCCGGCACACGGTCAAGGAACGATCTTAGGGCATCGTCCGTGACGATAGTGCCCGTCGGGTTATTCGGGTTGCAAATCCAGACAATCTTGGTCTTCTCCCCTACCTTGGCGAGCATGCCTTCAAGGTCATGCGTGCCGTCCTGCAGCGGAACTTCGATAATCGTCGCCCCTTCGATGCGTGAATTCGTGTCGTAAACGGAGAAGGTCTGATCAGCCATGACCGTTTCGTCACCAGGCAGCAGGAATGCACGGCAGATCAAGGCGATGACTTCATCGGAACCGCAGCCGAAAATGATCTGTTCCCTGCTGACCCCAAGATGCTGTGCAAGCACCTCGGTCAATTCCGCAGAGCTGCCGTCAGGGTACTGGGTAATATTAGCGAGTTCTGCTTCAATCGCCGCGCGGACGCGTGGGGAGCAGCCATATGGATTTTCATTGGAGGCCAGTTTAATAACTTCCTCCAGGCCTAGTTCCTTCTTCACTTCCTCGGCAGGCTTGCCTGGCTGGTACACAGGAAGATTAACTATTCGGGATTTGGGCAGCATCAGAAGTTCCTCCTTCAATAAAAACTATGATTTTAATTGTGCCACAAAGTCACGGATTTGCAATAAGCCTTGTGACTTTGTTTCTGGATTTTGCAACAGAGGAATGGATTCCTCAATTTTACGTACGATCGCGCTGCCGATGACCACCCCATCGCAAATTTCCGAGAAGCGGCGCACCTGCTCGCGGCTCGATATGCCAAAGCCGATCGCCACGGGCAATTCCGTCTGTTCCTTGACGGAATTGATAAACTGCTCGACTCCTTCGAAGAAGGACGATCTTTCCCCCGTCACACCTACCGATGATACACAGTAAATAAAGCCGCGGGCTGAAGACATAATGCGTGCGATGCGGTCGTTGGAAGTCGGCGCAACAAGCGGTACGAGCCGTATATTAGCCGCATCCGCAAGAGCGAGCACCTCTGCCGACTCTTCATAAGGCAAGTCAGGGATGATCAGTCCGCTGATCTCCGCCTCCTGTAGCTTGGAGAAGAAACGGTCCAAGCCGATTTGCAGGGCCGGATTGTAGTAGGTAAACAATACGAACGGCATCGTCACACCGCGTTCCTTAGCCTTTCGCGCCGTATCGAGACATGTATCAATGGTGATATGGTGCACGAGAGCCCGCTCGGAGGCGCGCTGAATGACCGGTCCGTCGGCAAGGGGATCCGAATAAGGAACTCCAAGCTCCACAATGTCAGCTCCTGCTTCCTGCAGGGCGACAAGGATGTCCACAGTCGCATCCGGGTCCGGGTCGCCAACCGTGATAAAAGGCATCAGCGCCGTTTTTCCCTCAGCCTTAAGCCGCCCAAAAGTAAGATCTAGTGCGTTGGTTGCCGCTGCATTCATGATTGCTTCGCTCCTTCCGTGTAAGCCATAATCGACTCAACGTCTTTATCTCCGCGCCCTGATAGACAGATAACGATAATCTCATCCTTACTCATCGTTGGCGCCAGCTTCACAACCTGAGCTACAGCATGGGCAGACTCCAGCGCGGGAATAATGCCCTCGGTCCGGCTGAGCAGTCCGAGCGCATCAAGCGCCTCAGCATCGGTAATCGGCACATACTTCGCTCGCTGGATATCTTTCAAATACGAATGCTCCGGTCCGACGCCGGGGTAATCAAGGCCTGCCGAGATGGAATGCGCAGGCAGCACCTGCCCATGTTCATCCTGCAAGAGGTAGCTCATGGAGCCTTGGAATACCCCTCTCGTCCCCTTCGTCATCGTTGCGGCATGGTAATCGGTGTCCACTCCTCGGCCAGCCGCCTCTACGCCAATCAACTGAACGGACGTATCCTCCACGAACGGATAGAACATGCCGATCGCATTGCTGCCGCCGCCAACCGCTGCGACAAGCATATCCGGAAGCCGCCCTTCGGCTTCAAGGATTTGCCGGCGCGTCTCATCGCCGATAACCCGTTGAAAATTCCGCACCATCATCGGATAAGGATGCGGGCCCGTAGCCGATCCGAGAATGTAGAACGTATCTTGAACGTTAGCTACCCAGTAGCGCAGCGCTTCGTTGCAGGCATCCTTCAACGTCCGCGTACCAGACAGCACGGGCACCACCTCGGCTCCGAGCAGCTTCATGCGGAATACGTTAAGCTGCTGGCGCTTCGTATCCTCCTCACCCATGAACACCTTGCATTCCAGCCCAAGCAAAGCAGCCACCGTCGCTGTCGCTACGCCATGCTGCCCTGCCCCAGTCTCGGCGATAACCTTGTTCTTGCCCATCCGTTTGGCCAGCAAGGCTTGCCCGATGGCGTTATTGATTTTATGGGCCCCGGTATGGTTCAAATCTTCACGCTTCAAATATATTTTGGCTCCACCCAAATGCTCTGTCAGACGCTGGGCATAATAAAGCGGAGTTTCCCTGCCTGAATACTGCTTCAACAAATAGCGGATATCCTCGAGAAATTCGGGGTCATCCTCGTATTTCCGATAGGATTCCTCCAGTTCGATGAGCGCGTTCATTAATGTCTCCGGCACATATCGGCCGCCAAAGGGACCAAAGCGCCCCTGTTCGTCAGGTACTTGCGTCATTTCCCTTTCACCCTCTCCACGAATGCTATAATTTTATTTATATCTTTTACTCCGTCTGTCTCAACCCCGCTGGAAACGTCAACGCCGTCAGGATTTAGGCAGCCGATTAGCTCCTCCACATTGCCGGGATGAAGGCCGCCAGCAGCAAGGAACTCTATTTCCTGCCGGTTGGCCCAAGTCTTATATGGTTCCGCGCGCTCCCAGGCGAAGGTCTTGCCTGACCCCCCGCCATAGAGCGGGTCATACGTATCCAGCAGCAATCCGTCAATGACGCCTTCATAACCAGCCAACGGCTGCTCATGATGAATCGAGCCGTCATCTTTCACCGAAAGCGCCTTAAATATTTTCACCCCGAACGCCTGCTTCACTTCCCGGCAAAACTCTGGCGTCTCCGAACCGTGAAGCTGGATAATATCGAGAGGAGCCTCCGCTAATATTCGCGAAAGCTCCGGTAAAGTCGGATTAACGAGCACGCCGACGCTGGCTGGCGCCGTCCCCGTGATCCATTCCTGAAGTATGGGAATTAACTCGGCAGCCTGAGCCTCGCTGACCTGGCGCTTGCTCTTGGCGAATACAAAGCCAATGTAATCGATAGGTAAGTGTACCATAGATTTTAGCACTTCAACGGATTGAAGTCCACAAATTTTTACCGCAGTGCTGCTCATCATGCACAGGGCTCCCTTCTACTGGCCATAATTATTGTCCAGCCCGGCTTGCCGAGCCCATGACATTGACAACAGCCTGCTGCACGTCCTCATGGCGCATGAACGTTTCCCCAATGAGAACGCCTTTGGCGCCGCAGCCCGCCAAAAATGAAATATCCTCCGGCGTTTGAATACCGCTCTCGCTTATAAGCGTAACATCCGCAGGCACCTGCTTCGCCAAGTCAGCGGTCACCTGAAGCGTCGTCTCAAAGGTTTTCAAATTACGGTTGTTGATCCCGATCAGCTTAGCCGTATTCAGACTGAGTACGCGCTCGAGCTCAGTACGGTCATGGACTTCTACCAAGGAATCCAGGCCAAGCGAAGACGCTGCCTGCAAGTAATCCCGAAGCTGGACATCGTCTAAAATGGCCGCGATCAGCAGCACCGCATCCGCCCCAAGCAGCCTGGCTTCAAAAATCTGCCGCTCATCGATAATAAAATCTTTGCGCAGCAGCGGCAGCTTGACGGTCTTGCGGATCGCCTGCAAATAATCACCACTCCCTTGGAAGTACTTCTCGTCCGTAAGTACGGAAATGCAGTCCGCTCCGGCCGCCTCATAGCTGCGGGCAACTTCTACCGGGTGAAAATCCGCTCGAATCAGCCCTTTGGATGGAGAGGCCTTCTTCACTTCGGCGATCAAGCCCATCTCCCTGTTGCGTCCTTCCGCCAATGCCCGATGAAAGCCTCGGGTCGGACCCATGTCCGCAATAAGCCGCTCCGCTTCGTTTATTGAAAAATGCGCCGCGAGCGCGGCGACCTCCTGCCGTTTCGTTTCCACAATTTTATCAAGATACATAGCTCAGTGCCTCCGTCGTTTTAATAAGCTCCTCCAGTTTACCATACGCTTTGCCCGAATCAATCGATTCCGCTGCGATGGCAACGCCTTCGCGAATGCTGTCTGCAAGGCCGGACACATAAATGCACGCTCCGGCATTGGCCAGCACGACATCCCGGTATGCGCCCTTCTCCCCCTGCAGCACACGGCGGATGATAGCTGCATTGACAGCCGGATCCCCGCCCATCATTTCGCTGAGCGGGTATGTTCCCAGGCCTAGATCGCTCGGATGCACATCATAAGTCGTTACGTTTCCGTTTCTTAATTCCGAGATGCGTGTCGCGGAAGAAATGCTGATTTCATCCAGGCCTTCATGGCTCGTCACGACAAGCGCACGCTTCAGCCCAAGCTCCCTTAATACTTCAGCGACAGTCTCCGTCTTCTCCCGATCATAAATGCCCAGCACCTGGCGGTCCGCTCCCGCCGGATTCGTCAACGGGCCAAGCATATTGAATATGGTGCGCACGCCCAGTTCCTTGCGCGGGGCAGCCGCATATTTCATCGACGGGTGATACAGCTGGGCGAAGAGGAAGCAGATGCCGATATCGTCAAGGCAATGCTTGGCCTGATCCGCGCTGAGATGAATGTTGACCCCAAGCGCCTCCAGCACATCCGCGCTCCCGGCACGGCCCGAAGCCGACCGGTTGCCGTGTTTGGCAACGCGGACGGACACCGACGAAGCCACGATGGCCGAAGTCGTCGAGATGTTGAATTTGTGAATTCCCGAGCCGCCGGTACCGCACGTATCCAGCAGCTGCTTCGTTTCCGTTTGCAGCCGGTTGGCGTGGCTGCGCATCACTTCAGCAAACCCGGCGATCTCGTCGACCGTCTCTCCTTTAATCCGAAGAGCCATCAGAAGCCCTCCGATCTGGGCATGCGTCATTTCGCCGTTCATCAGCATTTCCATAACCCCGCGGGCTTCCTCCCGCTTCAAATTCTGACCTTGTATCAAACGGTTAAGCACCGATTGCAGCATTTCCTGTCCGCTCATAGTCCCTTCCTCCTCATCCTTTATTCAAGGGGTATATTCATACAAATAATCCTGGTTAATGACCGCTTCGTCGCCCGATTCTGTCGGAAACATTGCTTCAGCTGTCCGAATCGCCTTCAGCAGCGCCTTCGCCTTGTTCATCGATTCCTGATATTCATTCTCCGGCAGCGAATCCCAGACAACTCCGCCCCCGGCCTGTACATAAGCTTTGCCATTCTTGAACACAATCGTGCGAATTGTAATGCAGGAGTCCATATTGCCGGAAAAACCGAGGTACCCGATCGCTCCGGCATAAGTGCCCCGGGCTTCCCGTTCCAGTTCGGCGATGATCTCCATCGCCCGCAGCTTCGGAGCCCCTGACACCGTTCCTGCCGGTAGGCAGGAGATGAAGGCATCGAAGAAATCCTTGTCGTTCCGCAGCTTGCCTGACACCTTGGAAACCATATGCATGACATGGGAATAGCGCTCGATGTCCATGTAATTTTCGCATTTTACAGTACCGAATTCGGATACACGCCCAAGATCGTTTCGTCCGAGATCTACGAGCATCACATGCTCGGCACGCTCCTTCTCATCCTGCAGCAAATCCGCCTCCAGGGCCGCGTCTTCCTCTGGTGTCGCTCCCCTTGGCCGCGTTCCAGCGATAGGCCGCGTCTCCACTCGGTCGCCCTCAACCTTTACCAGCGCCTCCGGGGAAGTGCCGACGATAATCTCTTCACCCATTTTCAAATAATACATATACGGAGACGGATTCATCGTACGCAGCACCCGGTAGACGTGAAGCGGATCGACCGCCGTCTCGATGTGGAAGCGCTGGGACAGCACCACTTGGAAAATATCCCCTGCACGGATATATTCTTTGCCTCGCTCCACCATATCGAGGTACTGCTGCTTGGTCATATTCGACTGGATTTCTCCCAGCTCGACGTCCCCGGGAACCGGTCTGTGATTCAAGCGTTCTCCCGGCCCTTCATCCAGCAGTAAATCCGCCATTTCATCCAGCGCCTGCTGCGCCTGCCCATAGGTGCGGCGAATATCTTCGTCGCTATCGCCCTCCTGGACATGGACATTGGCTACGAGCAATATGTGCTGTTTGACGTGATCGAATACGATCACCCGGTCGCAGAACATAAATTGAATGTCCTGCATATTCATATCGTCAACTTGATGGGCCGGGAGCTTCTCATAATATTGCAGCAGATCGTATCCGAAAAATCCGATTGCCCCGCCCGTAAACGGCGGCAGTTCCGGCAGCTTCGGGCTGCGGTATTTTCGCAGGATCGCCTTCAGCTCTTCCAGCGGCTTGCCGGGCAGCTCTGTCTGTTCGCCTGCTCGTTCAATGACCACCTTGCCCTTCTTCGCCTTGACCATCATGAAAGGATCAGTTCCGATGAAGGAATATCTGGCCCATTGAATTCCTCCCTCTACACTTTCCAGCAAAAATGCCTGCTCCCGCTGGGCAACCCGGCGAAAAATACGGATCGGCGTCTCCATGTCAGCCAGCAGTGGACGTACTACGGGGATTAAATTGTATTGCTTAGCCAGTTTGATTACCTCTTCTACATGCGTGGTTATCATGTCCTTCACTTCCTTTTCCTCAACATTATGGCGCTTCAATGCGATGCTTCGAGCTTTGCTGTTCAAATAAAAAAACCTCTACCGAAGTAGAGGTTTGGATAGACTCGCAAGTATTATACTGCTACGCAAATACCCGAAATACAAGAAATAAAGAGTCAACGAGGAAAGTCCAGACTTCAGCTAACGACAAACCAGGGACATCCCCAGCATCTATCATTATCTGATATCCGATTTCACGACTCTATGTTTCTATACCTGCACTCAAGGTACTGCTACTCAGCTCAACTCTGCTCATCTAAAGCTCTACTCAGCTCAAAACACACGATCAAAACTAAATTCTGTTATTAATAATACATGATTCCATGTTCCATGGCAACCATCCGGCGCAATTTATTCTAGGAGCCGGATGCCGCAAGATCCGGACGCAGGCTCTTCGCTTCATTCAAGTACACATGTTTCATTTCGCGCTGGCTCTTGTTCGTATTCACTTGGATCAATAAGCGGATGCACATCGGCAAGCTGCCTTTGACCGGAATTTCCGTCGAGCACATAAGGGGCACGAGCTCCCATCCCTTCAGCACACGGATGGCCCGTGCAGGAAATGTAGCATCCAAATCTGCTGTCACTGTTATCCATACGCTGCAAATATCCTCTGGCTCGATTTCGTTACGAGCGACGATTTCTTTCAGGAGCACAGCCGTTTCCTGCAAAATTTCCGTCTCCTCATTGCGGGTAACTGTTGTGGCTCCCCGAATCCCCCGATTATACATGCTGCCCTTCCCCTTTCAATTGTTTGATGACTTGTCGCACTTCATCCAACGTCATGTCGGATACAATTTCAACCTCTCCAATTCGGACAGGCAAGATAAAGACGATTTGGTTTTCTTTGAATTTCTTATCATGGAGCATCGCGGAAATGATCTCCTCATCATTCAAATGCCCGGGAATCGTCGTCGGCAAGCCGAACTTGGCCAGCAGGGCGGTCGTCTCCTCGTAAATAGAACGATCCCTGCCTCTGTTGACGGCGAGCTGAGCAGCCGCTGCCATCCCTATCGAAATCGCCTCGCCATGCAGAAACTCGCCGTAGCCGCCGATAGCCTCCAGTGCATGGCCGATCGTGTGACCCAGGTTAAGGATCGCACGCAAACCTTGCTCCGTCTCATCGGATGACACGACCTTGGCTTTAACAGAACATCCCTCCGTCAGCCCGTAAGTGAGCGCTTCACGGTCCAGCGCGAGCAGACGATCGGCGTTATCCCGGCACCAGTAAGCAAATTGTTCGTCCCAGATCAAACCATGCTTGATCATTTCGGATAGGCCCGAGCGAACATCCCGTTCCGGCAAGCTCTGCAGTGTATCTACATCATATAGCACCATGGCCGGCTGGTGGAATGCGCCGATCATATTCTTGGCCAAACGGTGATTGACGGCCACTTTGCCGCCAACGCTGCTGTCATGGGCCAGAATCGTTGTCGGCATCTGCACGAAATGCACTCCGCGCATAAAGGACGCTGCTACAAAACCGGCCAAATCCCCGACGACTCCGCCGCCCAAGGCAACCACGGTCGATTTGCGGTCAAGGCCGCCCTCGATCGCCGCAGTCATCACCTCTTCAAAGACATCCAGCGATTTTGATTTCTCACCGGCCTTCACGACCGAACTTACGGTTTGGTATCCGCTCGCTTGCAGCGAATCTACGACGGTCTGCAAATATTTCGGAGCAATGTTCTCGTCGGAGACGATCAGCAGCGGGCTCTTCGTCGTCAATTGATGCTGCAGAAAATATTCTCCGGACTTGCTGAGCAAGCCTTCACCAATATAAATAGGATACGAGCGATCCCCTAAGTCTACCGTTAACGTCCTCATTAATGATGCGTTCCCCCTTTAAAACTGCTAAACTGTAAAGAGCTAAAATCCGAACATATCTTTGCTAATTATAGTATATGTGCTTTCCTTTTGACAAGGAACGCTATGCCCTTCTATACCTAAAAAGACGCACCGCCGCTACTGCCTGAAGCAGCAACTACGGTGCGTCTGGATCGTATCTACTACCGACTAGCTTGAGGCCGGACGGTTGTTCGCCGAAGCAGCAATGATGCGCAGCGAATCCGCTGGCAAATCAAGAAGCCCGTTTAATTGGCCGCGTTCCACGCCAAGTACTTGCGCGCATTCCTGCGGCGTCAGGAACCCTCTGCGATAAGCATCGATCACTTTTCTCTTATCCATGACTAACCCTCCACGACATTGGATATTCCAAGTATCGGGTAAGTCTCGCATGAATATACATCAATCTTTTTTGCGATAGAAAAAAGTTTCCGAAGTTTCCAAACCATAATTGCCCGGAGAGAATATTTGCTCTGTACTGCCCACAAACAGGATGCCGCCTGGACGAAGCGCCTGGGCAAAGCGGTGATAGAGCTTCTGCTTCGCTTCTTCCGTGAAATAGATCATGACGTTGCGGCAAACAATCAGGTCGAAGCCTTCCTCGAAATCATCGAGCAGCAAATTCTGCTTCTTGAAGGTAACCGCCTTCTTCAGCTTGGGCTCGATACGGTACATCACGCCTTCGGGGGTGAAATACCGCCCAGCCACATCGGGCGGGACATCCTTGAGCGACCGTTCCAGGTAAAGTCCCTCGTTAGCCTTCCCGAGTGCGCCGTCATCTATATCGGTTGCCAACAAGTATGTATTTTGCAGCAGGCCCTGGTCGTTTAGAATCATCGCTAGCGTATACGGTTCTTCTCCGGTGGAGCAGGCCGCGCTCCATACCCGCAGCCGGGACTTCCCGGCCGTCAGAGCGGGCAGTACGGTATCCCGCAGCGTCTCCCAACGATTGGGATTTCTCCAGAACTCGGACACATTGATCGTCATTTTATCCAAAAATTCATAGAATAACGTTTTATCGTTCGTCATCGCCGAGAAAAAAGACGCGAAGGTCGAATATCCATTTTTGTTTCGCAGCGTCGTTAAGCGCCTTTTCATCTGAGCCTCTTTATACTGCGCCAAATCAATCCCCGTCAGCTGTTTGACATTACGGATAAAGCCCTCATAATCCGGATCGGGTACGCCGTCTTGGCCGAAGCGAATCTGATTGGAAATCAACTCTTTCATATCCATGGATCAATGCTTCTGGAGTAGTTTAGTATTTCATGAGGCTCGAAAAAGTTGGCGATTTCCCGTTCTGCGCTCTCCAAACCGTCAGAACCATGGATAAGATTAAATGGCGTGTGGGCTGCGAAATCTCCGCGGATCGTGCCCGGCAAAGCCTCAGTCACCTGAGTTTTACCGATAACCATTCGGGACAATGCAATGACATCATCGCCCTGCCAGACCATTGCGAATACCGGACCAGACGTAATAAAGCGCACCAAGCTGTCAAAAAAGGGCTTGCCCTCATGCTCGGCATAATGACGCTTCGCCTGCTCTTCCGTCACGTGAACGAGCTTGCCGGCAATCAATTTCAGTCCTTTGTCTTCAAACCGGCTAACGATTCTTCCTACCAAACCACGCTGAACCCCATCTGGCTTAACCATCAAAAATGTCCGTTCCATGGTTTACCTCCCCTAATGTTGTCACATTGAATACTACGATGATATAGTGCATTCTTTTAAGCTACGACTACAGCGTATTTTACCAGAAATCAGGGAATAAGGGTACCATAAAAATCACGCTCCTGAAGAAGGTGCATCCTCCTAATAGGAACGTTTATTGATGAATAAAGCAATCTCCTTCAAGTGGGTTCTAGCCTTGCTCTCCGGAAGCTGATCAAGCGCCGCCAGCGCCTTATCGGTAAATGTCTCCGCCAGCCGCTCGGCCTGCGCAATACCTGAGCCCGATTTGATAATATTGATCGCCTCCGAGATATGCTCGCTCCCATCCGCGCCGCGTATCCCTTCGATGGCCTGAAGCAGCGGCCCGCTAAGCTCCGGGTCTTGGAGCGTATAAATAACCGGCAGGGTAATATTGCCCTGACGCATGTCGCTGCCTGGCGGCTTGCCGATGCTCTTCTCCGTACCGCATAAATCAAGCAGATCATCGCGAATCTGGAAAGCCATGCCGATATTATAGCCGTAGCGGTACAGAAGCGAACTCGCCCTCGCATCGGCTCCTGCAGCCACTGCACCAAGCTGACAGCTGATCGCGATCAGCAGAGCGGTTTTGCGCCGGATGCGCAGCAGGTAATGGCGAACCGACTGTCCGGTATTGAAGAAATCGCGGATTTGCTCCATTTCCCCGATCGACATTTGCACCATCGCCTTGGACAAAATCCGGTGCACCTCCGGATCAGGCAGCTGGGTGGCCAGCATCAAAGCTTTGGCATAAATGTAATCGCCCGTATACATTGCGATTTTATTGTCCCATTTCGCCTTGACCGTCGGCTTGCCCCGCCGCGTTCCCGCGTCGTCGATCACATCGTCGTGTACGAGCGATGCCGAGTGGATCAGCTCGAGCGGTACGGCGACATACTGCAGCCGCTCCAGATCGTACGTGCCAAATTTGCCGCCCAGCAGCACGAAGATCGGGCGCAGCCGCTTGCCTCCCGCCTTCAGGAGATGGAGCGAGGTTTCGTTCAGCAACTCCTCATCGCCCTCGACGCTCCGGTACAACTGCCGTTCGATGAAGTCCATGTCTTTCTTCAATGTACCGAAAATATCCATTAGTTTCATTCTTTCACCCGTATCAACGTATTATCGCTCCATATGTTCAAGCTTACCTCGTGCTCTAGAAGGCCGAGCTCACGAGCATAAGCGAAATACAAAGCTAATCCAGCCTGCTGTTTCTCGTTAAAATCATAACATAAATTGTTAAAATAATGACGCCAGTACTGGGGCGTTCCGCCGATTTCCCGGCACGCCCGATCCACGAGCGGGCTTAAATCGCTGAGGCTGCGGCGCTTGCTTTCTTCGAAAGCAGAACATACCCGCGACAGGAATACTGGATGCTCCTCCGCAAAAGACTTCTGCACGGCCCACACCGCAAAGGTCATTCCGTACCCGGTCCATCTTTTCCAGACTTCCCCTAAATCGGTCACGATATAATTATGATCCCGCCAGGACGCCTCAATCGCGTGGTCACCGATCAGCAAAGCCGCATCACTGCTCTCCATCATCGCGTCCAGGTTCGGCTCGCTGTCCCAGTAGGTCGGCTTGCCGCCGTAGGCCTTCTCCATAATAATCTTCAGCAGATTAACTGAGGTCGCAGACGTATTGGTCAGAGCAATGACGCCATTGCGGATCTCCTGCGGGGGTTTCCTGGAGAATAAAAGAATGGAGTTCACGGGGCCGTCCGAGCTAACGGACAGTCCCGGAAGCAGCCAGAACCGTTCCCAGCCCAGCCCGAAGGCAAACGAGGATACCGGCGCGATATCGAGCGAGCCGCTCAGCATGCCCCGGTTCAGCAGCGAAGGCACCTCCGTTACGAGGCTAGGGCTGCCGGGCAGCATATTCGTATCGAAATAATGAAATACAGGCCAGACGTTGCTGTACTTAATCCGTCCAATCAAGACGTCGTCATTGCTCCTGTTCTTCACGTTGCTCCCCCCATCTGGTAAACAGATTATGTTCAATTCTCAAGCTGTCTAGTACTTTACCAACCAAGAAAGAGACCAGGTCATCGATATTCTGCGGGCCGAAATAAAATGCCGGCATGGCCGGAACGATCCGAACTCCAAGCTTGGCCAGCTTCAGCATGTTCTCCAGATGAATCGCATGCAGCGGCGTTTCACGCGGTACTAGAATGAGCGGCCGGCCTTCTTTCAGCATCACGTCCGCCGCACGGGTCAGCAAATTATCCGACGCGCCGTGGGCAATTCCGGAGAGGGTCCCCATCGAGCACGGCATGACGATCATGCCGTCTACCAAATAAGAACCGCTGGCGATCGTTGCACCGATATCGGCGATCGGATGATAAACGTACTGCCCCGAGAAGCCCGCGAAGTGCTCTTGCAGGACCGCTTCACGGTCCGATGTATTCCAGCCAAGCTCCTCTTTGATGACCCGCCAGCCGGCATTCGTAATGACAAGATGCACGTCAAATCCAAGCTGCAGCAGGGACTGTACCAATTTCACGCCATAAATCGAGCCGCTAGCCCCCGTAATGCCGACAACCATCCCTTTTCGTCTCTCAGTGCTGCTGCCCATCAATAGTGCCGCACCACCAAATCAATCAAGGTGAACGAGAATACCACGATGCTGAGGACACCGTTCATCAGGAAGAAGGACGTCTGCAATCGGCTGAGATCGCTAGGCGATACGATGTAATGCTCATAAAATAAAATCAAATAAGCGATTATCATTCCGGCGATGTACCACCAGCCCAAATCGCTGAGCAGCAGCAGAGCAATAAAGCCGACAGCGGTGATGATATGAAACGCCTGGGCAATCTTCAGTGAAGCCGCTACCCCGAATCGTACCGGGATAGAATACAGCCCCTCTGTCTTGTCAAATTCGACATCCTGACAAGCATAGACGATATCGAAGCCGGCCACCCAAAACGTCACGGTAGCAAACAGGATCATAGCGGTCAGATCCACCTTGCCTGTCACAGCAACCCAGCCGCCAAGCGGAGCGAGCGCGATCGTCAAGCCCAGCACGACATGGCAGAGCCAAGTAAATCGCTTCGTATAGGAGTACAGCACCAGCATGACGACGGCAATCGGCAGCAGCTTCATTGCCAGCGGATCCAGCTTGGCCGCAGCCCAGAACAGCAGGGCAAACGACACGATAATAAAAATGAGAACTTCCCCGATCTTGAGGAGTCCGGCAGGAATCGCCCGATTCGCCGTCCGGGGGTTCTTCTTGTCGCTCACCCGGTCGATGAGACGGTTAAGCCCCATTGCAGCGCTTCTTGCACCGAACATCGCCAGCAGCACCCAGCCGATCTGCCCCCATGACGGAAATGTCTGATGAATCATGACCGAGCCGAGCAATGAGCCCATAAAGGCAAAAGGCAGGGCAAATACGGTATGTTCAAATTTGATCATCTGTAAAAAAATAATAGCTTTTCTAAACATGAGGCGTCTCCTTTGTACCGATATGTAAGGCGGCGACTCCACCCGTTAAAGGATACGCTTCGACCTTCTGCAGGCCGGTTTCCCGGAAAATCTGAGCCAGCTCGTCCCTTCCTGGAAAAGCGGCTAGCGAATCAGGCAGCCATTTGTACTGCTCATAGCGTTTGGCGAACAGTTTGCCAAGCAGCGGCATCACCTTTTGGAAATAGAAATAATAAATTCCCTTAAACGGCTGCCAGGTCGGCTTGGACATTTCCAGGCAGACAACCATGCCTCCGGGCTTGACTACCCGCTGCATTTCGCGAAGCACCTGATGCAGGTCGGGCACGTTGCGCAGGCCGAAGCCGATCGTGGCATATTGGAAGGTATTATCCTCAAAAGGAAGATTCATCGCATTGCCCTGCACAAGCGAAATCCGATCGCTCAGCCCGCGTTCATTCACCTTGCGGCGGCCGAACTGCAGCATATTCTCGCTGAAATCCAGGCCAGTGATTTGTCCTCCGCTGGCCTCGGCCATGCTGATGGTCCAATCGCAGGTACCGCAGCAAAGATCGATTGCCGTATCCCCCGGCGACATATTCATCTTCGCCATCGTAAACTTGCGCCAGGCTTTATGCCGCCTGAAGCTGATAATATCGTTCATAATATCGTATTTGGGAGCTATATTCTCGAATACCGCATGGACAAACTGCTCCTTTGGTTCAGATGTAGAATTGCTCATCTTCGTCTCTCACCTTACCCTTCCTGCATTGCACGACGCTGCGTTGATAGTGCGGTACGAAACGGTTCGACAATCGCAGCCAGCTCGGACTGCTCCTTGTCCTCCTTTAGTTCCTGAACGAGCACTTGAACCCGCTCTACGGATTGATGCAGCTTGTGAACAAGCTGCTCGTTCACGTCGTATTTGGCCAGAAGCGAAGACCACTCCCTCCGGTCGACCTTGCGCCGTGAAATGGCTTCTTTGTCCTCAGCCGTACCCGTTTCCATAATCCGCAAATAAGCGAAGCCTTGGCGTTCCTCCGGCAGCATGCTGCTGGCCTTCATTTCACCAAGCACGACCTCGCAGCGGCTAAGCTCAGCCAGCAGCAATCTCCACAGATTTTGCAGCGGCTTGTCCATCAGATGGGAGAACGATTGGAACAAGCCCATCTTGATTTGTGTGCATTCCTTCAAATATTCTTCCGTAGGCAGAAGCTTCTTCAGCTTGTTGTAGAGCCCAACCTTCAGCCGGTTGACTTCGCAAATCGCTGTGCTCATGGAAGACACCAGTTCAATTTGTCCTGCCTTCGCAAGCAGCTCATAGAACAGGCTGCTGAAATAATCGCCCGCCAGTACCTTAAGCTGGCGGGATCGCATGCTCCGCTCCTCCTTGCAGGTCGAGTCGACATCGATCATGTCATGCGTGTCGAGCCCGAGCTGTACGAGAAAAGCCGCCAGTGCGGAGGTCTCATGCGCCCGAATTTTGCTGCTGTCACGGATGTTTAGAAACATATAAAGCAAACGAACACGGGCAACCGGATATTCCGGTAGCGCCGTGTGGTTGGTAATCATGTCGTATCCGACATATTTATGTGCCATTTCAGTTATGCGATAAGGTTTCATCCTCTGCCTCCGAGCCGCTAATACTGACAGTCTCTTCTGAAATGATGGTTAATTCAAAGAGATGTCACAATCCTGTCTATTATAGCATATGTTATTTCGCCGCGCACAAGATACGGCGCTTATTTCGCAATAAAATATAAGTCTTCGCAAGCCTATGGGTTACTTGTGGATCATCGTCTTCCACAGACTTGTTTCCGTAACCCTGAACCAGCGTTTCAGCTCATGGCTTAATTCCAGGTCGCCCCGGGTCCGCAGCTCCTCAAGGGCATCCTTGGGCCACTCCCCCCGGCGCACATCCGCAGCCAGCAGCAAGTATTTATTTCCGAGCCACCTGTCCTCCGCTATGAACCGCACCAGCAGGCGATGCACGTTGCTCGTACCTGCAAAGGCGCGATCAATGGCTTGAGCAAGTCCTTGATATAGTCTGTCCGGTTGATCGGCCCCTTCCGTAATCCTGAAATCAAGCGACAACACGCTTCCGCTCAACTCGACCTTGGCAACGGGGACAAGCAGCTTCCAAGCGATCAGCTCATCGACTAGATTATCATGATTCAGTTCCACAGGCTGCTCATGCTTGTCGAGCAGAGCTGCATTGGCCGGGGCGGCCTCGCCTGCCTCTCCGCCAAGCCAAGATACGGCCGCCAACAGGACGGCACAGCCCATCGAAATCAGCAGCGCCTGTACAATAATGGTAGTACGCTTCATGAGGCATTCTCCCTTGGTTTTTGACCTGGTTATATTCTGCCCTATATGGTCTATACCCCATTGTACAATTAAAAAAAGCAGGCTATGCCTGCAAAATCAAAATCATTCTTCTGTATCGATTCTGCCGTGCTTGGTCATAACGACAGCTTTACCTCTAATTTTCACCGCCGACGTATGGTCGGTAAATTGGGCGATGAGCACCTCGCCCTTGTCCAGCTTCTCCGTATGATGGAAGCGCGTGTCCTTGCCACGGGTAAGCCCGATGACCTGCACGCCCTGCTCCTTCGCCTTCACGACGAAATAATCGCCGTTATTTACGTTTCGCTCTTCCCCGCTGCCGGCACTCTGATTGTGCTGATCCATCCTGTGCGATTCCTCCCATCGGATAAATACACTGAAGAACTACATCCATCCGTCCCTTAAAAGAAAAGGCCGTGAACAAGCGCCCACGGACTTTTTACCAGAGAAGATATGTAGAAATCTTTATTTAATTCCGTCTTTGAGCGCTTTACCTGGTTTGAATGCAGGAATTTTGCTCGCAGGGATTTCGATTTCCTCTCCTGTTTGCGGGTTACGTCCTTTACGGGCGGAACGTTCGCGAACTTCAAAGTTGCCAAAACCAACCAGTTGTACTTTGTCGCCGTTTTGCAGCGCCGTGGAGATCGCCTCAAATACAGCGTCAACCGCTTTAGCTGCGTCTTTCTTGGAAAGCTCCGTGCTCTCAGCAACTTGGTTCACCAAATCGGATTTATTCATCAAAACTCACCTCCCCGTTCAAAAATACATCACTCTGATATTCTGTGTTTCCGTTTTACCGCAGAATATACGTTATTCTACATTATTACTGGATATTTGCCCAGCAAAAGTTCATTTGGCCGCAGCCGTCAAAGCTGCGGAACAAACTTATAGTAATACAGCCCATCTAGAATTTCAAGTTTTTTAAGTCCTAGACCGGTTCAGCACGTAAAAAGTGATCGACAAAGCAAGCACTAGTACCGAGCCCTTCACGATGTCATGCGCGAAATATTGAACATTCATCATGGTTAGTCCGTTAACGAGTACGCCGATGAGTACCGAGCCGATAAAAGTGCCGATAATGTTCGGTTTGCCCGCGCCGAAGACGGAAAAGCCGACAAAAGTGGCGGCAACTGCCTCCATCAGCAGAGGAGCTCCTGCGTCGATTTGTCCCGAACCGACCCGCGAAGCGAAGAGCAGTCCGCCAATGGCCGCAAATACGCCAGACGCCATGTAGGCGAACATCCGCACTTTCTTCACCTTGATCCCCGACAGTCTTGCCGCTTCCTCGTTGCCCCCGGTGATATAGATTTGCCGGCCATATTTGGTCCGGGTCAGAAACAGATGAACGACGATCACGAAAAAGATGAGTAGAATGACGCTGATCGGAATCCCAAGGAACTCCCCTTGTCCCAGCAGCAGGAAGGTTTTATCCATTTTGCCCGCCGCTTTGCTTCCGTCCGGGAATTGCATATTGTTGTAGATCGTATACCCTTGGGCATACGTTTTCTGGATTCCCGCGACGATATACATCATCGCCAAGGTCGCCAGCAAATCTGGAATCCTCATTTTGATGATTAGAAAAGCATTCAAGAGACCGATCAAAGCCCCGATTAATAACGGAAATATGATCACAACATAAAGCGGCATCTGATACCAGATCATCAGCGATGCCGAAACGACTGTAGTTAGCGAAACCGTTGATCCCACGGATAAATCGAAGCCATCTACGGCCAGTGACAGCGTAACGCCAATCGCAACAAAGGTCACGATTGCGATCGAATTCAGAATGTCGCTTAAATTGCTGTAAGTGAAAAAGTAGGGCAGTCTGATCGAGAAAAAGGCGATGACCGCCAATACGACCGTTATCGTTCCATACCGGAACGTTACATTCATCAATCTGTCTTTCACAAATTTTCCTCCCGTCCACCGCTTGCAAAGTACATAATCTTCTCCATGGTAGCCTCGCTGCGCGGCAGTACAGCCGCAATTCTGCCGTCATACAGCACGGCGATCACATCCCCGATCCCCAGCCCTTCGTCAAGTTCGCTCGTCAAATACAGCACGCCTTTCCCCGCAGCCGCCAATTGTCCAATAATACGGAAAATATCGCTCTTCGCCCCGATGTCGACCCCTTTAGTCGGCTCGTCGAACAGAATAATATCCGCTTCTTTCTCCAGCCATTTGCCGATAGCCACCTTCTGCTGGTTTCCTCCGCTCAAATATTTTACGGGCAGCTTGGCCGAAGCCGTCTTAATGCCCAGCGAGGAAATTATGCGCTCGGCAAGGCTCCGCTCCCGGTTTCCGGAAATAAAGCTGAAACGGCTGATCCGATTGAGCAGGGGCAGGCTGATATTGCGCTCCACAGACTCCTCCATGACGATTCCCTGCTTGCGCCGCTCTTCGGGCACGCTGACGATACCCGCCGCAATGGCATCCGCCGGCTGCTTGAACAGCATCCTGCGGCCTCCCATGCAAATCTCCCCGCCGTCCGGACGGTCCGCCCCGGCTAGCATCCGGGCGATTTCCGTCTTGCCGGCGCCAACCAGGCCGACGACGGCCACGATTTGCCCGCTGCGCACCGTCAGATCGACGCCTTTGACTTTGCGGCCCTGACGCAGCCCGTTAACGCTTAGAACGATGTCGCCGATCTCGGCAGGAACCTTGGGAAACTCTTCCGCAAAGCTCTTCCCCAGCATTTGGGCGACCAGCTCCTCCATACTCAAAGCGCCGACCGGTCCGGAATGCACCTTTGTTCCGTCCCGCATCACCGTGACATAGTCAGCATGCTCCATCACCTCGGGCAAGCGGTGAGTTATAAAGACGCATGCCGTCCCCCGATGTCTTAGCTCGCTTAATATGCGAAAAAAAGTATCCGCCTCCGAACCGCTAAGCGGAGCCGTAGGCTCGTCAAAAATAATGACCTTCGCATCCTGCCTGACGATCCGTGCGAGCAGCACCATCTGCTTTTCAGCAATCGTTAAATCGACGACCTTTCTCTTGACAGGAATATCTACTTGAAGCGATGCCAGTATTTGCTCCGCCTCTTGCGCCTGGCGCCTAGGACTGATCCACGCCTTGCCGTCCGAGGCTCCAATCGCATCCAGCATAACGTTCTCCGCGACCGTAAGTTGGGGAACGAGGCTAGCGTCTACCTCCTGATAGACGCAATGGATACCGAGCCGCTTCGCATCTGCAGGCGATTTATGCCTCACGCCCCCTCCGTTCAGCAGCATTGTCCCTTCATCGTACTCATAGGCCCCTGCCAAAATTTTCATCAACGTGCTCTTGCCTGCTCCGTTCGCACCGAGCAGCGCATGCACTTCTCCGCCTCTTAAGCCGAAATCGACGCCGCGAAGAGCCGGAATGCCAGCGAACGACTTTGTAATTCCTTTCATCTGCAGCACATACTGTTCTTCCGTTTTTTTTATTGCCGATGTCGCCAATTAGCAGCACTCCCTTATTCAAAAAAAGCGCGCCCACCGGCGCGCCTTTCGCATTTTACAGCCCTAGCTCCTACTCTACGCCATACTCTTTCATCCACTCTTGAATACCTTGCTTGGAGCCGCCCCAGCCCTCAACGTACTCGGACAGGTCATCCGTGGACACCTGCTGGTCAGGCAGGGCATCCCGCGCGACGAGCACCGCCTTCAGAACGACGTTATCCTCCGTCTCATCGCCATGCAGCTTCTGGTAAGCGTATCTGACCTGTACCCGGCCGATATCTTTCGGGTCCACCGCGGCGGAAGCGACCCACGGGCTCTCTGGATCCTGGATAATCTGCAAATCCTCGTCGCTTAAATCGATGCCGTATACTTTGATTTCATCCCGGCCCGCAAGCTGAATCGCTCTGGCCGCCCCTTTGGCGAACTCATCCCAAGCGGCCCATACCGCTGTAATTTCGCCCTTTGGATATCTTTTTAAAACGGCTTCCATCTGGGTTTGCGAGTCGAGCGCCGGATTGGACGCCGTTCCGAAGCTGGCGATTTCCTTCATCTCCGGGTTGTCCGCCAAAAACTTCTGGTATTCGATATCACGGCGTTCCATAGGTGCGAATCCGGCCACCCACACCTTGACGATATTGCCCTTGCCGCCTGAATCCTGCTTCAGCTGCTCCAGCGACAATGCAGCCATGCTCTGATCGTCCTGGGACAATACGGTTACGCCAGGTACTTCTACCGTCGCATCAAATACAACTACGGCGATTCCTTTTTCTACCGCTTTCTTAATGCCAGGCTCCAAAAACTCGGCTGCGCCGTGATCTGTCAAGATGATGTCAAAGTTTTGATTCACCGCAGATTCGAGAGCGAGGACATTTTCGCCTTATCATTTTCCGCGACGAACGTAGTAAGCTCCCCGCCGAATTTCTTCACTTCTTCCGTTACGCCCTGAACATATTGCTGCGAGAACGTACCCGTATTGAATTCCATGACCAGCGCTACCTTCTTGCCCGCAAGCTCTTTGCCGCTCACATCTGCCGCCCCGCTGCCCTGCTCTGCCGCTGGCTGAGATTCCGCCCCCGAAGCCGGTGCTGGCTCCTTCTTGATGCCGCACGCACTGACGACGAGAACGAGCAGCAGGATTAGCGCTGTCGTCCATGTTTTTTGCCCAAACGTGATTTTTTTCATGGTTTCTCCCCCTCTAGGTATGTATCTTTAAAAATCTTTATACATTAATATATATCTTAATTCCAAGTATGTAAATCGGTTTTTACTAATTAAACAAAATAAAAAACCGCACACAGCTGTAACAGCTTCGTGCACGGTTGGAATAGAAAGGTTATGCTTCTATAAAATGATAGCGATCAGTCCGCCGGAGCCTTCATTGATGATGCGGCCAAGCGTCTCCTGAAGCTTGTAGCGGGCGTTGTCCGGCATCATGGCGATTTTGCCCTGGATGCCTTCCCGGACGATGGAGTGCAAGGAACGGCCAAAAATATCAGATTCCCATATTTTAATCGGGTCATTCTCGAAGTCCTGCATCAGATAGCGTACCAGTTCTTCACTTTGCTTCTCCGTTCCGATGATCGGCGCGAACTCGGATTCAACGTCGACCCGAATCATATGAATCGATGGCGCCGTAGCTTTCAGGCGTACCCCGAACCTGGATCCTTGGCGGATAAGCTCCGGTTCATCCAGCGCCATTTCAGCCAGAGATGGAGCAGCGATGCCGTACCCAGTCGTCTTGACCATTTCCAGTGCTTCCGCAAAGCGGTCATATTCCTTTTTGGCATGCGTGAACTCCTGCATCAGCTGCAGCAGATGATCCTTCCCCCTGATTTCAACACCGACGACTTCCATCAGAATTCGATCATACAGATCATCCGGCGCATACAGATCGATTTCTGCTACGCCCTGCCCCATATTCAGGCCGCTGAGTCCGGCACGGTCGATAAATTCATATTCGAGAAAGTTGCTGACGACCCGGTCGACGTCGCGCAGACGGCGGATGTCCTTGACCGTATCGCGGACCGAGTTTTCGTAATTGCTGCGCAGCCAGTGGTTCTCGTTCAGCACCATTACCCAGCTCGGCAAATTCACGTTGACCTCGTGCACAGGGAATTCGTAAAGCACTTCCCGAAGTACTCCGGTAACGTCCTCTTCCGTCATTGTCGCTGCGCTTAATGCGATGACCGGAATATCATACTTCTCGGCAAGCTCACCGCGGAGCTGCTGCGTTTCCTCGCTAAGCGGGCGCGTGGAATTGATCACGAGGACGAACGGCTTGCCGACCTCCTTCAATTCAGCGATGACGCGCTCTTCGGATTCTACATAAGAGTAACGCGGAATGTCGGCGATCGTACCGTCTGTCGTCACTACAACACCAAGGGTGGAATGCTCTTGGATGACCTTCCGCGTGCCGATCTCCGCCGCTTCCTGGAACGGAATCGGCTCTTCAAACCATGGCGTAGAAATCATGCGCGGCCCATTTTCATCCTCATAGCCTTTTGCCCCTTCGACGGCGTAACCGACGCAATCCACAAGCCTGACGTTGACTTCCAGCCCTTCTGCCACTTTGATTTGCACGGCATTATTTGGCACGAATTTGGGCTCGGTCGTCATGATTGTCTTGCCGGCTGCGCTTTGCGGAAGTTCATCCACTGCACGGATCCGATCGGCTTCGCTGGAAATGTTCGGCAGAACGACCGTTTCCATGAAGCGTTTAATAAAGGTCGATTTTCCGGTTCGGACGGCTCCAACCACACCGAGATAAATATCTCCCCCGGTGCGTTCGGCAATGTCCTTGTAAATGTCCACTTTCTCCAATACCAATGATATCCCCTCCTCAAAATTCGCCGAAGGAAAAATGCTTTGAGAGCATCCGCTTCGTTATTTACAACAACTCGTACATTCGTTTGGACTAGTATCATCATATGTAGCAAATGCACTATTATGACGGATTATACCGTCCGCGCCTACTTTTTTTTGCTATACCGCCGCGCCGGGCGGCACCAAGGTTTCCGCCATATAACATTGTATGATCGGTGCCCGCTTCCTATGACATGCGAAAAAAACCTCCCTATGAAGAATTCATAGGAAGGCATCCAAATGAGCTTAGAACGCTCTCTTGATTTAATTTTCGGCTTGCGCCACCGGAGTACCGTCTACCCAGGCATATGGCAGGGATTTTACCGGAACAAAATAAGACTGCTCCGTCAGCAGCACCCTAAGATCTCCCTGCTCGCTGCTGGCCGCCGTGCCGGATTTATCTATGGCCTGCATAATATCCCAGGCGTAATCGACGTATACCCGTCCCGATTTATCGATCAAATAGGGAAGCGGCTGTCTGGAATAGACGCTAAGCAGCTCATGCCCCTCACCGCGGATTTTCTTTAAATCCACCTCATACAGGCCCGGGTACGTTTCCTCTTCTTGAGTTACCGGCCATTGCCCTGGATGAGATCTTTCGTATTCATCGACAAGCCTCTGAACGTCGTTCACCTTCTGTACCGTGATCAAATCCATCACTTTGACCGTCGGATTACTCTCTTCATCGATGATGAGAAAATAAGCGCTGCCTCCCTGCTCGAAAGCCGTATCAGGGATTTGATCCATATACCCCTGCTTGTTCAGCTGGTCCAGGTTGATCCGGAATTTTTCGTAGCGAGGCACCTCTTCCCCCGCCGTAATAATCGGCAGGATTCCCGTATCCTGCTGGAAAGCGTTGATTGCGCTTTGGATCCGCTCGACGCTTTCCCGGTAAGATACGCTCTGTTCCTGCCGCTTGGCCCCGGGATACATACAGCCTGACAGTAGTGTAATTCCCGCCGCAACAATGATCATGCATGCGATGTATCTCATATAAGTCTTATTCACAACTCTTCATCCTTTGCAAATATCATCTCAACCCTTACCACAAATCATCCTCTTGCTGGCGCTCCAGCTGCTTGCGGATCGCTGCCTTTAGGGGATCCTCCGGCAGCCGAACCTCGGCAGCCCCGGTGATTTTGGCCTGGCAGGCCAGCCGAATTCCCTTCTCTAGTAGCGGTCCCAGCTTGCGCTGCTCAGCAGCGGTAGGCGGGCTTAACGACGAGTTATGCCCTGTATCCGCCTCCACCTTACACATCAGGCAGGCCGCATTGCCGCCGCAGCGCGTCGCGACATGAACTCTGGCGTTCCGTGCGGCCTGTAGGACGGTTGTCCCTGGACGGACTTTTGCCGTCTTATCCTGAGGCATAAATCTGATCGTATAGTCCATACGGAGTTCCTCCTATTGCTGTTGCCTTGCCTTTAGCAGCCATTCCTCGTGTATTTCGGGAGCTGCCAGCAATTTCGCTACGGCAGATACCGTTTCTGCTTCCCATGCGTTGCGGTCAAGCAGCAGCTTCAGCAGACCCACATGCCGCTCCGGCGACTTCCGAATCGCCTCGGCAACTGCACAATAACGGTCCGGACGTTCTCTCAGCACATTGAAGAGCAGCTCATGGGCAAGAGGCATTAACCGAATCGGCACGCCTTCCAGCATGATTTGCTCTGCATATCCGGTCAGTACGCCGCTTACTTCCGTACGGTACATCGAACTGCCGTTTCTGATTTCAAAACTACCGACCAGCTCCATCGTCAGCGCCCCCAGACGGTAGTGGCTTAACATGGAGGAGTAGCGGCCGCTCTCATCCCACACAGGCTCGTCCAGTGCCAGATCCGTTAGGCGGTTATGGAGCTTCTTCGCTTCAGCTCTATCATAATAAACGTCTATGTCACGAGGGGAGCGCTCCAGCGGCACTCCCTGCAGCCACAAACCGCAGCTTCCGCCCAGCAGCCAGGCGGCATCAGCTTGATCCAGCCGGCCGCCTAAATTCTTCAAGGCAGCTACCAGCGGGGCCTGTCCCTCCTCTGCGATGTCTATGCTCATTACATACCTCTTCCCTTGACTCCGTTATACTTGGTCTTATTCCTTCTGCAATGCTTCTTCATCCCACTTACGTGATCGACACAAGCCCCATCAGGAAGCCGGTAAGCATCACAATAAAAGCGAGCAAGGACAAAATCCCTTTGACGATGCCTTTTGTTTTGGTGCGGGCAAAAGTGACCAAAAAGACGGACACGCCCATTACGAGAATCGCTGCGATCGATAACCACATCTTCGTCATTGCATCCATGAACGTAAACTCTCCCATTTCCCATAATCGATATGATGAATATTATAGCATTTCGAATAAGAACAGGCTATGCAGCACGCAAAGGATTCCTCCAAAATTATACACACAAATAGAAAAAGCACCTTTCGGTGCCTTTCCGTCAAATCGCCGTATTCTTATTCTTACTTCTTAAGCATTAATTTCATCAATGCTTCCATATTGTTCGGATTCATGCCGCTTTTCTTCACGGCTCCGATAATTTCCGAAATCGTGCTTTCTGTCACAGGCACCTTGGCCATCGCGGATACCTGCTTAATCAGCCTCCGCAGCTCCGCTTCGCTCTGCAAAGTAGACGGCTTCACTGTACTTGCCAGCTTTTTGACGGAGCTCTCGGAAATATTCTTTCCTGCCTTCTTGTTGATCGCGTTCAGGGCTTCTTTGGAAATTTTGCTCATATTCTCCCCCCTTCGCATTGCTCTTCCACAGTTTATGAAAAGCAAACGAAAAAGGTGTTAAGATACGGGCCAGCTTCCTATGGGTGCCCAGGCCTAAAGTTAGGCGTGCCACTGCTCCCAGGTTTCGAGGGACATGACCTCCATCTCGGTCTTGCGATCGCGACCCATCAGGGCTTCCACAGCGACCCTTGGCTCGACTCCATCAAACAGCACATGATACAACTGCTGTGCGATCGGCATCTGTACATGGTATTTCTCTGAAATGGTGCGGGCAGCCTTCGTTGTCCGAATGCCTTCAACAACCATCCCCATAGAGCCAAGCACGGTATCCACCGATTTGCCTTCGCCAATCATGTAGCCGGCGCGCCAATTCCGGCTGTGGCGGCTGGTTGCGGTTACAACCAGGTCTCCCACTCCGGCCAGACCGGCAAAAGTAAGCGGGTTCGCGCCCATTTCCACTCCGATGCGGGTAATTTCCGCTAATCCTCGTGTCAGCAGCGCGGCTTTGGCATTGTCGCCGTAACCGAGCCCATCTGACATGCCCGCCCCGAGGGCGATAATATTTTTCAGGGCACCGGCCAGCTCCACCCCCAGCATATCGCGATTTGTATATACCCGAAAATAGGAGTTCATAAATAAATCCTGCGCTATCTGTGCCTGCTTTTCCTCCAGCGAGGCGACCACAACGGTCGTCGGGCAGCGCTTCACGACCTCCTCCGCATGACTGGGACCGGACAGGACTACAATCCGCCCTTCCTCACAGCCCAGCTCCTCGGCAATGACGACGGACATCCGCTTTAAGCTCTCCGTCTCAAAACCCTTGGTAGCATGGACGACGGTCATATCCTCATTCCAGTAGGGCTTCAGCGCCCGGGCTACATCCCGCATCGCTGAGGATGGCGCGACGATGACGACCGCCTTCGCTCCGGCGACGGCCTCCCCCATGTTACTTGTGGCGACGATCCGGTGCGATAGATCAACGCCCGGCAAATATTTTTCATTGCGGTGCTTTTCGTTAATTTCATCTCTTTGCGCCTCGTTACGAGTCCAGATCATCACATCCATCTTATCGGCGAGGACGCTGGCTAATGCCGTTCCCCAGCTTCCTGCCACTAATACGGCCGCTTTCTCAGACAACTCGTTTACCTCCCTTGGAGCCAAGTTTATTCTCTTTGCCTTGGATCAATTTCACGATATTCGTGCGATGCCTCCAAAATGCAAAGACAAAAATAATCAGACTCGTCCATAAATAAGGACCGGTTTCTCCAGTGAGCACCAGAAATAATGGAGTCAGCAGAACAAACAGCAAAGAACCGAGAGAGACGTATCTCGTAAAAACGATCGATAAAATAGCGATTATTCCTGCGTAAAGCGCCGGAAAGAAAAACAAGGAAGCCATAACGCCAATCGTTGTGGCAATCCCTTTTCCTCCGCGAAACCGGAAATAGACCGGCCAGTTGTGGCCGATAATGGCAGCGAGCCCGCATAAGAGAGGTACCCATACATGCTCCCCGCCAAGCCACCTGCCAATCCAGACCGCAGCTATTCCTTTAAGCACATCAAGAGCTAGCACCATGATCGCCGGCCCCTTGCCGAGTACTCTCAGTGTGTTGGTTGCTCCAGCATTGCCGCTTCCATGCTGACGGATATCAATTCCTTTCAAGGATTTCGCCAGCAGGACACTGAAGCTGACAGATCCCAACAAATAACTGAAAATTACTGCAATCACGGGTAAAATCACATTTTTCCTCTCCTAACCTTCATCAGACTTACGGCGTGTGAACAACCGAATTGGAGTACCTTCAAAATCAAATGCCGCCCGGATCCTATTCTCCAAGTACCGCTCATAGGAAAAATGCATCAGCTCCGGATCATTGACGAACACCACGATTGTCGGCGGTTTGACGGATACCTGGGTCACGTAGTTGATCCGCAGTCTTCTTCCCTTATCTGTCGGCGGCGGATTGATCGCAATCGCATCGGATACGACATCGTTCAGCAAGTGCGTCTGCACCCTCTTCGCATGCTGATCCGCCACATGCTGCACGACGGGCAGCAGCTTATGCAGACGCTGCTTCGTCTTCGCGGACAGGAAAACGACAGGCGCATAAGTCATGAACAGGAAATGATCACGGATCTTCTGCTCGAATTGATGCATCGTCTTGTCGTCCTTCTCAACAACATCCCATTTGTTTACGACAAAAACAGAAGCCTTGCCTGCCTCATAGGCATAACCGGCAATATGCTTATCCTGTTCGATGATGCCTTCTTCCCCATTGATCAATACAAGAACGACGTCGGCCCGCTCGATGGCTTTCATCGCCCGCATGACGCTGTATTTCTCCGTCGTCTCGTAGACCTTGCCGCGCTTGCGCATGCCTGCCGTATCAATCAGCACGTAACGCTGGCCATCCTTCTCGAACGGTGTATCTATCGCATCGCGGGTCGTTCCGGCAATATCGCTGACGATGACCCGTTCTTCCCCGAGAATTGCATTAATCAGGGACGATTTGCCTACGTTCGGCCGGCCGATCAGAGCGACACGAATGACATCCTCGTCATATTCATCATCCGCAAGTTCTGGTAAATTCTCGGCAATGGCATCCAGCAGATCGCCGATCCCTGTCCCATGGCTGCCCGAAATGCCAATCGGCTCCCCAAAACCCAAGTTGTAAAATTCATAAATGTGATCGGAGCGGCCGATGTTATCCACCTTATTGACGGCTACGATAACCGGCTTGCCGCAGCGGTACAGCAAATTGGCAACTTCCTCGTCTGAGCTCGTTACCCCGGCTTTGGCATCGCACATGAAAACAATGACGTCCGCTTCCTCAATCGCCAGCTCGGCCTGCATGCGAATCGACTTCAAAATCGGTTCCTCGTCCCCGAGCTCAATGCCTCCCGTGTCGATGATGCTGAACGGCTTGCCATTCCATTCGCCTACGCCGTATATACGGTCGCGGGTAATACCGGGCTTGTCTTCCACGATCGCGAGCCGATCGCCGATAATCCGGTTAAAAATCGTCGATTTGCCCACATTCGGCCTTCCTACGATAGCCACAACGGGTCTTGCCATACGGATACCTCCTAAATTTTTATCCCTATATTTAAACGAAATGCTTAACTAAGTCATGATTCACGATTATCATCATAGCAAAAAAAGCACTAATTGGCTAACGTTTCATTGCTTATTTTAAGGCGTTACGTTTTGCCCATCTTCCGGTAAAGTAAACGTTTTTATTATAGCCGCCTGCTATTTCTTTACTCCCCGTGAACCATACATAAACAAAAATAAAAATCGGCGAACCCGTGTTAGGGGGCCGCCGATCCTTATGCCTGCTAAATCCCGTCTATTTCCACTTGCTCAATTTGTCACCAAACCGCTCGCCAAGGGTAACGCTCAGGCCTTGATTATTCAGCGAAACGTTAGGGTTGTCGTTCAAGTCCTCTTTCCTTACGCTGCTGCCTCTGGATGGCTTCTCGCTCTTCGGTGCCGGTGCTGGAGCCTCTTCCGTCTCCTTGATGCTCAGGCTGATGCGCTGCTCGGCTGTATTCACATCCAAGACTTTGACTTGAACCGTCTGTCCCTCTTTCAATACCTCATGTGGTGTACCGATATGTTTGTGGGAAATTTGCGAAATATGAACTAGTCCTTCTACGCCAGGCGCAATTTCGACAAAAGCACCGAAGCTAACAAGACGCTTCACTTCACCGCTAACGATATCTCCCGACTTGAATTGCTCTGCCGCAGTATCCCAAGGGCCAGGCATTGCTGCCTTGATGCTCAGGCTGATTTTGCCTTTCTCAGGATCTACCTTCAGAACCTTAACCTTCACTTGTTGTCCTTCGGAAAGCACATCCGACGGTTTGTCAACATGGTTCCAAGCAATTTCGGATACGTGAACAAGTCCGTCTACGCCGCCTACGTCTACGAATGCACCGAACTGAGTCAGGCGCTGAACCGTCCCTTCGATGACTTGGCCTTCTTGCAGCTCGCTCATGACTTTGAGCTTATTCGCTTCGAATTCCTCATCGAGAACGTCTTTTTGCGACAGGATCACTTTGTTGTTCTCCGGATCGATTTCCTTCACTTTAACGCGAAGCGTGCGACCTTTGTAATCGCTGAAATCTTCCACAAAATGACGCTCCACCATCGATGCGGGAATGAATCCGCGAACGCCAACGTCCGCCACGATACCGCCTTTAACGACATCGGCAACGGTTACTTCAAAAGTCTCTTGGCTTTCGAAGCGCTTCTGCAGCACTTCCCACGCATTCTCGCTGTCAATCGCCCGTTTGGATAGCACAAGACGCTCTTTCTCATCGTCAATGCTAACGACTTTGGTCTCTACCTCTTGACCTACTTGAACGGCATCCGAAGCGCTGTCCAAATGAACAGAGGACAATTCACGAATAGGAATAACGCCGTCATATTTATATCCAATGCTCACATAAGCCTGGTTGTCCTCGATTTTGACGATCGTTCCTTTAACGGTGTCCCCTTTTTTCAAGGATACGATTTGATCCAGTTCATCCTGGTTCGCTGCCTCAACAGCTTCTTGATTCTTAATTTCTTCCGACATGTCAATACCCTCCTCAATTCAGCAACCCATTTATTTAAACCCGCTTGAAGCGAAGTTCAAAACAGCTTGATGTTGATAGCTTTCCAAAAGTCTCCTGCCTTCATGCATATAAACTCTTGTCCAGCGATCAATCCAGTCACCCCTGCGCCTTAAGTTCCGCAATCCGGGACATAATCATTTCCGTCACGCGCTCTGCGGCATCAGGATCAGAACCTTCCTTGAACTCCGAGATATCGATCGGAGCCCCGTAAACAACTTTCATTTTCTTGAATAACTTATAATTTCCCACAATGGCTACGGGAATAATGACCGCATCACTGCGAAGCGCGAAGGTCGCCGCTCCCCTCTTGCCCATCCCGCCGGAGCGGGAGCCTTCCGGGAAAATCCCCATGACTTTACCCGTACGAAGAATGGTTAATGCCGTCTTGATCGACTCCTTGCTCACGCCGCCTCTCTTGACTGGGAATGCGCCAAGCTGCGTAATAAGCCAGCCAAAACCGAAAATGTCGAACAATTCCTTCTTGGCCATGAAGTGTACTTTCCGCTTCAGGAGTATGCCGATCGTCGGCGGATCCAGCAAGCTGATATGGTTGGAACAGAGTAGCACGCCGCCTTCCTTGGGGATATGCTCAAGTCCTTCCCCCTCCAAACGGAATAGCGCTTTATAAATAAGTAGTAATGCACCACGGCAAAAGCTATAAATCATTTCTGTTCTCTCTCCCATAAGATTGGCTAAATGAAACGATGCGCTCTGCCACTTCACGAGGCGTCAAATGCGTCGTATCCAGCAGAATGGCATCCTCAGCCTGCCGAAGCGGGGATACTTCCCTCTCCTGGTCCAGCCGGTCCCGCTCTGCGATATCGCGGGCGATCATTTCCAACGTAATTCCTTGCTGATCCTGCATTTCTTTGAATCTGCGGCGGGCACGCTCCTCTACGGTTGCCGTCATGAACACCTTCACTTCAGCATCCGGCAGCACCGTCGTACCGATATCGCGTCCATCCATGACGACGCCTTTGCGCAGAGCCATTTGCCGCTGAAGAGACACGAGCCAGTTTCGCAGACCTTCGATTTGCGCGTAGCGGGACACTTGAGAGCTCACCGTTAAAGAGCGGATTTCGGCGGTCACATCTTGACCGTCTACAAGAACCTTCTGTCCGTCTTCTCCCGGCATTAATTCTATACCCAAATTTTGCACCGAATGAAGCACTTTATCGACTTCTTCCGGCCCGATTCCAAGATTCTGCAAATACCAGGTAGCTGCCCGGTACATTGCACCGGTATCTACATAGACATATGACAGCATGCTTGCAACCATTCGGGCAATAGTACTCTTCCCCGCACCGGCAGGTCCGTCGATCGCGATGTTGATCTTGCCGTTATGTGATGACGTTGTCCTAGCCAACGCGGACGCCTCCTCAAAACACGGTCTCAATAAAAAAGCAGGCATTGCCTGCGACGTGAAAATTATACCACACAACGTGGGCGGATGCAAAAGGCGGGAATCGCCAGCCGTCTTTGTGCGATTCTTTGTTATCGTTCCCCGGAGCGGTCGAGCGCCACGCCTTCATAACGGTCTGCTGAAGCAATATAAGCCCGAATAGCCGGAACCCTAAGGATAATCTGACAGGCGCAAAGTCCGGCCAATGCAACGATGACCGCCTTTTTCAGAAAAGCCTCCATCCCGCTGCTGAATGTCAAAAACAACTCCGTGTATTCCTCGGCCTCGTGGTCTTTCTGCAAATGAACTCACCTCTGCTTGCATGGATATGATTATCATATCCAAAGCAGGCCGATGCCAATCTTGTCAGCCCCTGAACACCGCGGCCTTCGAGAATGAAATTTAACGGTTCTTGAAATCGAATTGGCGTTCGAAGCAATACCGGATCAGCTTCTGCCTTTCCATATCGGAAATGCTGACGAATTTCAGCATCGCCTTCGTCCGCCCCGTTTCGAGCTGCTTCGTGCGTACGATTTCAGCTTCGAAGGGAACATGGTCAATGCTTCCGTTCTTATAGGACAGCAGCAGCCAGCAATACAATTGCTCGCCTTCGGACAAGTGGTATTGGCTATCGGCGATCAGAGACACGCCCCCGCCTCCCACGTCCTCCGTCAATGCCACGAACCGAGTGTTGTCCTTCAGCTTGACCGCAAGGTCCAGCTTGGATACAACCCGCAGGAAATGGCGCCGCTGCACCTTGGTAATCGTCTCAGGCTCCGGCTTTCTGACTCTGACCAGTTGGACGACATCATCCGCGAAGCCAAGAACGTATGTATTGAAATAATTTTTGACTCCTTGATCGGTCAGGAAATATACCGACAGCTCGTCACCCATATACAGCCGCTTCATATGTCCGCTGCCGCTTTCGATCGGAACTTCGATCAGAAGCGTATCGTCTTCCACATCGGCAATGCGTGACTTGTATTCCTTATCCATATTTTTGCCTTCTGCCGATGCGACCTGAATGTACAGCAGGTCATTTACATTAGGAAACAAGTCCCTCCACCACCTTGTTTATTATAGGTTATCATTACCATTTGATTATACCACGGGCTAGATCAAATAAATATTCCGCTGACAATAAAAAACGGACCAGATCATTTCAATCTGGTCCGTTTTCCGATTTTACCGGGAGGTCTTCTTAGCGTGCCCATCGCGGATTTGCTCGACGACTTCCTCATTGCCGTTATCAGCATTAAGGTAGATACGATATTTCGAGCCGTTGATTGCCCCGCCGAATTCGTACGTCAGCACTTTCTCCGCCATATCGTTTTCGATCAGCGCAAGCCGGTGATACTGCTCTTTATATTCGGGATTCAAATACTTGCGGGCCTGCTCAAGCGTTAGCTTTGGAGTCGACAGTTTCCGCGCCTTTCCGTCCTGCTGCTCATAAACATAATCGCTTGCCTGCATGCCGATCACATGCCCGTTGTCCAAAGCGACCCGAACCGAAACTTTCTCCGGATAAATTAGCACGTCTTTATTTTTTTTGACAAATGTGAAGCTGCCGATATTGTCGTATTCATCGTAAGTCACCGGCGTTAAGTCGTGATAGCCCTTGTTCTTCAGGAAATGAGCCGCCGACTCCCTAGCCTGCTCGTGAGTGATCGCTTTAGGTCCGATGTGGCGGTCGCTCCAGTAATTGATCAAATGGCCGCCTTGACGCGTGAAATCGAGCGTAACGGACTCGGACTTGTTTCCTCCTTGAACCTTGGCCGTATAGGAAGCCCATTCCGTTCCCTTTCCATTTTCGGTAACTTGGATATTATGCGGTGAATGAACTCCAGCGAACTGGGCGGCTTTCGTCTTGATTTCATTGACGGTAACAGGTTTCCCTCCGAGCTTCTTGACGGAGCGTTTGTTATAAATGCTTGCCACGGATGGTCCCCAATCCAGCTCCGGGTATTCCCCGACTCGCTTGTCTACCGTCTTGAAGCCATCGATAATCGTATTGTCCTGCTGACTGTTCGGATTGGCTAGCGTAGTCTCCACGTCCATCCAGCGAAGGCGTTTGGAAAGAACCTTGTCCTGAACTTCCTGCAGCTGTTTGGAAATGTGCTCAGAGCTCTTGTACAGCTCCTTCAAATTTTTCATTTCACTGTCGGTCAACGGCTGCTTGGCCAAGTCGCGAACTCCCGCCTGATAAGAAAATTTCGAAATTCTGGACAGGAATTCTTCCGTTTTATTAAAAGGAAGCATGGTCAATGGCAGCTGATTGATTTCATTCTGCGCTTCGCTCGTGATCCTCCATACGTTCACCAAACCTTTGCGCTGCGATCCGGTCGAGTTGCTATGCACGGCCAGCGTATTCCCTAGCTCTCCGTGAAGCTTGTCGACATGGAACGACAAACTATGGAATGCGCGCTGATACTGATTTTCCGCTTTGATGAGAATCGCGTTCTTTTCTTGGTTTTCCTGATAGCCCCACATTAAAGCACCGATTAACAGAACCGTGGCGATCGGAAATAGTATGGCACTCAAACGTCTATACATATCATCTACACTCCTTCCTTCAACGAACTGAAGTTAGTTTGACTAGAAGGAAGGAAGATTATTCACTTTTGACAGCTCTGCTGAAAAATGTTCTTTCTTGTTGTCCATTTGTTACCCATTGCCCATCAAGGCATGTCCTCTTCAATAACGAAATCATGGCGGTTATCGCATAGACATTGCTTGAACCCCGTCTCGATCTGACCGCGCTCCTTTTTGCCGCGCAGAACGAATCGTTCGCCGCATGTTTTACAAGTGATTTTCACTTTTACACGCACTAAAAAAAGGCACCCCTTTCAGCTTCACGACATGGATTTCCGCGAATAAGCTGTTATTAGGATGCCCTATTTTCGCTATTGTTAACCCTATCCTCAAGCAGTCTTCGGAAAGGGGATCTCTTGTTGGCCCTGTACATTTTACCGATGCCTCCATACCATAGATATGCCATGAGAGGAACAATATACCAAATCCAGTAATGCGTAATATTACCCAGTATCCAGTCATATACACCATGATAGAACAGAGGCATTAGCAATGAATAGACCAGAAATCTTCGGCTATCCTTGCCTGTAGAGAATTTAGCCCGGCCCATGTAATAACCCATCATGACGCCGAACATGGCATGCCCGGAGACAGGCAGCAAAGCCCGGAGAAGCAATGTTCCGACAGTAGCTTGCTGGGCAAAGGAATAAATGACATTCTCTACCGTGGCGAAGCCGAGCGAAATGGCTGTAGCGTATATAATCCCGTCGTAAGGCTCATCAAATTCTGTATGGTTATATATCATATGGAACAGTACAAACCATTTCAGCGATTCCTCAACGCCTGCTGAAATGACGAAAGCGTTGACCAGAGAGCCCTCACCCAGCCAGAGCATCAATCCGCTCTGCAGTATCATAACCGGGAGAATAATAATAAATCCAAGTAAAAAAACCTTAATGACCATATGCAGCGGTTCGGCTTCATACTTGTCCTTAAGGTAAAAATAAGTCAACAAGGCGATTCCGGGGGCTACCGCTGCGGTCGCAATCGAGAAAAAAATCAACGGTATTCCCCCTCATCGACCCTTCGAAATATTCAAGCTTTCGTTGATCCGATACAACACGTACCGCAACCATGGCTTAGTCCTGACGTTTGAAGTTACTGCAGATAACTCCGATTGCATTCTCGGACATGACCTGGTTTCCGTACTCCTCCAGCATCGCTGGAGTAACAGAGGTCGCCTCGCCGAACTCAGCGAGAACCGCAATGACTGCCGGATGCTTTCCTTCTTCCAAATCTTCTGGCTCTAAATGAAGAACCCATTTCCCGTTATATTTAAATAGTCTGCCAGCTTCAGTAAGCATAGGCCGCAGAACGTGAGCCGCTTCAATCAATACTTCGAAATCATCAAAGGAATATAGGATCGTATCACTCTGCTCCAGCGTTACTTCCATCTCATAGACTTCGTCCGGTAAATCATCCTCATAGTGCGGCCCAACCCCATGATGGTGGTCGAATTTGCCGCGCGTCACTATGACGACCATTCCTTGAGCAGGAAGCGCAAAAACTTCAACGGCCAAAGGGCCAGTAGCGTCAAATCCCACTTCATTGTAAGCCTGATCCATCATTTCCGTGAACAGGTCATGAACCTTGGGAATTTCCTGCCACATGTCCTCTTTCTGGATACCGCGTTCGCTAAGGTCGTCAAACGTGAGGAAAATCCGTATCTTATCTTGGCCCAATCTTTCAATTTTCATACAGGATCCTCCTCCCCAAGCCTTGTTATAACAGATTATGAAACCTGCTGTAATATGTGCTGGAAATGGTTCTTTGTAAGTATGTTATCATTTATCTTACTTAAATGCACGTAATAAAATAGACAAAAAAAGAATCATTTTCTGCTCGACCTCGAGGGAGCTGAAAATGATCCATAAATCGGCAATTTTTAGAGCCCGGGAATGACCGAATTCGTCTCTTTCAAGATCTGCTCCACCTCGCGGCGGACATCCGCATTTCCTTTGATGAAGTCCGTAATTTGCTTCACACTGTATTCCTTCGAATGACTCGCATCGTGCGAGGATGAAGCGGAACTGGGATGCACCTTCGATTCGCCCATGCCGGACGAGCCGTGCTTATGCTCGCTTGCGGACGAATGCCCATGTTCGCTCCCTTTGCCTGCAGAATTCATGGTCATTCCAGCCAAATTCATGATTCCTTTGCCGCCTGTAAGCTTGCCTCCGTTTCTTTTGGCCGACCAGATCACAGCTGCAGCCCCAACTAATGCACCACATAAGAATGAGACAGATTTCACCCTAAAAACCTCCTTGATTGTGTTAAAATCATTTGTAGTGTTCACGCTTTGGTTCAAACTCATGCGCAATAAATACAGGAAGAAACACGAAAAGGGAGATGAAATCATTTGCTCAACAAGAAGGTTCTGCTCATCGCAGCCTGCTGCATCATTCTTGCCTCATGCGGCTCCGTTCGTCCATCCGTCAATTCTGACGCTGCCAATGCAGGCCAAACCGCGTCAACCGAAACGAATTCCCCCGGGATTCCGGTTAACGCCGAAGCTGTCGATGTCGCTGGGGACGGCAGCAGCAATGCTTCCGCGGGAGCAGAGGAAGCAAATTTCGACAACAGCTCTGATGCCGAGGCTTCGCCCGAATATAAGTATCACATCAATAAGGCCTATAATGTAGTTCCGAATGAGGAAGGTACCGAGAAGAAGGTCGTTCTGCTGACCTTTGACGACGGCCCGAAAGAGAAAGAAATGCTGGAAGGACTCCTGGATACCCTCGATAAATACGAGGCTAAAGCGATATTTTTCGTTAATGGCTACCGTGTCAAAAAAAATCCGGATTTGCTGAAGCTCATCCATGATCGCGGGCAAATTATCGGTAATCACAGCTGGGATCACATCGACTTGAAGAAGGAATCTGCGGATAGCGCTCGCAAGCAGATCGAAGACGTACAAAGCATTGTTGAGGAGACCGTCGGGGAACGCCCGCGATTCTTCCGTCCCCCTTTTGGCTCAGGTAACGATACACTTCACGGCATCGTCAAGGATAATGAAATGATCTATATGACCTGGTCCAACGGCTCCTTGGATTGGGACGCCAAATTCAAGAACAAGCCGGAAGGCGTCATTCAAAACGTAATGGATCAGCTCCATCCCGGCAGCAATATCCTCATGCACGAGCTTCCCTGGACGGAAGAGGCACTTGACGAGCTGCTGATGAAAATTCAGGCAGCAGGCTACAGTTTCGTAGATCCGCGGACGATTTCCGCTCTGCCCGAGGACTCTACTGAATCGTAGAGGATCTCCAGGCACATCATATTTGAATCAGGAATAAGGGCTCCCTTGGTCCACGGTCGACCAAGGGAGCCCCTTATATTCAGGCTATATATTCGGATTGAACCGCTCCCTGCCTCCTACATATTTGCGAAGCGCTTTAGGAATATAAATGGAACCGTCCTGTGCTTGATGATTCTCCAGAAGTGGAATAAGAATACGCGGAGAAGCAACCGCTGTATTGTTCAAGGTATGGCAGTACACAGGGTGGCCTTGCTCGTTAATACATCGTATATTGGCACGACGCGATTGGAAGCTATGCAGATTAGACGAAGAATGCGTCTCTCCGAAGCTGCCACGGCTAGGCATCCAGGTTTCTATATCGTACTGCTTATACGTTCTGGCCGACATGTCCCCTGTACATACCGACATTACGCGATAGGGAAGCTCCAGAAGAGTAAGCAGTTCTTCGGCATGGCTCGTGATTTCCTGCAGCATTTGTTCGGACAATTCCGGATCGGGCTGACAGAGCACGACCATTTCCACCTTGGCAAACTGATGTACGCGGTACAAACCTTTCACGTCCCGGCCGGCAGAGCCCACCTCGCTGCGAAAGCAGTTTGATACAGAAACTAGCCTTAGCGGTTCACTTAGATCCAGCACATCTCCTCCAAAATAGGAAATGAGCGGAACCTCCGATGTACCCGCAAGCCACTTCTCTTCCTCCTCAATATAAAAGGATTGATTCTGCCCAGCTGGGAAATATCCGCTATGAACAAATGGTTGTTCCTTGAGCAGCAACGGAACTTCCACAGGAGTAAAGCTGCGCTCCATTAACAGATCGAAAGCAAGCTGTTGTACAGCTCGATGCAGAAGTACCCCCGTTCCTTTCAGATAATAGCTGCGGCTTCCGCCTGCCTTGACTCCCTTCGGGATATCAAACATATCATGCATCATGCCCAACTCTACATGATCCTTTGGCATAAAGCTCCACTCCGGGGTTCTGCCCACGCGCCTGATTTCCACGTTATCTTCCTCCGAGCTTCCAATCGGAGTGTCTTCAGATATAACGTTAGGGGCCAGAAGTGCCAGTTTAGTAACCTTTTCAACTGCTTCTTCCCACCGTTTACTCGATTCCTTCAGCGCCTTGTTGACACGCTTTGAGGCCGTCTTCAGCTCGCCGGTTTCGGCCTCTTTCCCAGCAGCAAGCAGCACGCTTGCTTTTGCTGCTCCTTCATTTCGCAGCCGACGAAGCTCTTCACATTCCAGTTGATACTTTTTTCTGCGATCATCCCATTCCAAAAGTTCACGAACCGAAAACTCAATCCCTTTACACTTCGCTGCATGTTGGATCTGCTCAGCATGATCCCGAATCCATTTCATTTCCATTAACCAACACCGCTCCTTTCCCCGGATGGGGTGATTTTTAAAACACAAAGAGCGCCCTCATCCTTTGGGACGAGGAGCGCTCTGCTCGCGGTGCCACCCAAATTATTGAACTGTGTTGACAGTCCAATCGCTTTGGTTCCGCGATAACGGGCGGTGCCGGTTAACTTAGGAAAGCAGCGCAGCACTTGCAAGCTCCCTTGGCGAAAACGCCTCCGAGTTGGATTCTCTTCATCGGCATATTCTGAATTTGAAATTATTCTACATAGTATATGATAAAAAGAAGCCACCTGACAAGGTTAAACTACATGCCGTTGTTTTGTCCCCATGGCGATTCGCTGATCCCCCACCAGAACAACGATACCATCACCGTAATAAAGATAAAAAGCAAGGTATTGAAAAAATATCTCGTCAACTTTACCCGTTGGGAAGGATAAACCTCCCGCCTGGACGGAAGCTCCCGGGCTGATATATCCAAATGTGCCCCGGCTGCATCTTGCCGACTGACCGGATCAACTATATAGCTCCCGTGGGCTATACGGGCAGCTTCAACAGGATCAGAGCCCTGCATGGCGCTAATTCTCGCTTGTCGATTTGGTTTGCGCGAGACCTTATTTTCCTTTAATGGCTTTTTTGAATTTGCACCGTTGCTTGTTGGAACTCTCGAATTGGTTTCGCTCGAAATTTGCTGCTCTGGATGCTTCCGGGCCGCCCCGGATCGTTGATGTCTGTCTTTCGGATGGCGGCGCTGACCGTACCGCTCCATCCTGCTCAAGCGTTCACTCATGTTCCCCTCCGAAATTTAATGACGAGTCCCGATATGAAATCAATGAGAAAATGGCACACGATCGGAGCCCATAACGTACCCGCCTGTATATAAATGTATCCCAGCGCATAGCTGCTAAGAAATACCCATCCTGTTGGAATCCAGTGTCTAAGGTAGCGGACATGGATCAAGGCAAAAATAATACTCGTCCAATACGGTCCGAGCCCGTGCTGAATCGCCCCGCGAAACAGCAGTTCTTCGCAAACAGACACGATGACGCATATGATTGCGATATGCCACACCGGACGATTGCGAAACAACATCTCATTAATTCCCCCATCATCCAAGCTCTCCTCCTTCACGAACCTCGATAACAGGAAATCGACACCAAACATCGCTGCGGCCAATCCACAGCCCCATAGCAGAAATCGATAATTTTCCGGAAATTGGAGCAGTGAAAACACGCTTCGCTTCTGAAAAAAAAGGATGATGATTCCGATAATTAAAGTAAGACCTTGTGTAATGTATAAATTAATCAGCAATAGGCGCTCATTAAGTTGACCCGGATCGACTCTTTGAATTTTTATTTTGCCGAACTTGTCTTTTTTCATAGTATTCGTCAAATCCTGTCCTTTATTATAGTTCTATACACAAACCAGTACCAGGCATATAAGCAATTTTAGTGCTCTTGGACTAAAAAATACTTGTAAGAGGAGCGTTTTTTGATTATGCAGAAAAAATCTTACCGGTTCGAATTATTGTTCATGCTCGGGTTTCTGTTTACCCTGGTCGCGGCCTTCGGAACTTTCTTCCTTGGCTTCAAAATGGGCATCACTCAAGCTGAAGCGAAATACGCCCATCTGACGAACCTACCGGGATTTGAAACGACGGCTTCCTACGAGCAGCAGGACCTCGTCGCTTACTACTACGTTGTCTTCCAGCCCTACGAGCAATTCAAACATGAGTATTTCGGGCTCGTCGACCAACTGAGAAGCAGCGATTCTAGGGTAAAATCAATCGGCATCATGAAGGATATCCGCAATGCATCACGCAAGCAATATGAGCAGATCCAAGCTCAGACGATTACGGTGTCCTCCCCCTTGTTACAAGATGCACAAAGTGATGTTTTGAAAAGTTTGAAGCTCTTTGATGAAAGCACAAGCCGGATTGAAATCGGCAGCAAAAACGGGGCTCAGCTTGCTAAATTGCTGGCTGAGGACGAATTTACGAATAATGCCGAACAATACGGACTGAAAGCCCAGCAAAAATATTATACGTCCATGATGAAATGGGCCGCTAAAAGCAACAAGTCGATCCCTTCGGACGTAGTATTTAAGGAAAATACCTCCATCAAAGAATGGGCAGCCTATCCACTGGCGGTTAAAAATAAAATTGTCAGCGACTTGATGGTCAGCAGCAACCTCTATGTATCGTATCTCCCGCAGGATATGACGGCTAAAATCGACCAGATGATCGACAGCGGCAAAGCTGGCTCCATGAAGCTGAATTCGGTAAATTCCATCGTCAACGTCCTTATGGATACCGAAGCTGTGCAAGGAAAAGAGTTCCTGAAATGGAAATCAGCCTATTATGCAACGGAATTCCTTCCGGAGGTGCCGTTTTTCTCCGAACAGTAGCTGCTGTCAGTATGGCGGGGTGTGCTACAATTCGACAACATTAAAATCATAACCAAATTACCAAGGTTATTCAAGGCTCCTCCGGACCTTATCATTTACGGTATTGACACTTTCCTTATGGTCATGATACATTATGAAAAATTGCATTTGTTAAACACGATGAAGGAAACGAGTTATCGCGAAGCTTACAGAGAGCCGGTGGTGCTGCAAACCGGTAGCGGAATGGGAACTCTAGCGATCCTGAGTAATTGTGCTGAACGATAGGAGTAGGCGCAATCGGAGGAACTCCGTTATCAACATGTCATCATGACAACTGAGGCTGTATCTGCGAGGAGCAGCGAATTAGGGTGGTACCACGAACAACTCTCGTCCCTTACTACGGAAGTAGTGTGCGGATTGAGAGTTTTTTTATGCTTGCTGGCAACCTGCTTGCAGCCTTTAGCAAATAGATTTGAACCTCGATCCTTCGCTCCTCTAACGCATTGGAACGGTATCGGGATATAGTGTTTCCTAATTTAAGCGAATGCTTCCGAAGAAAGTTTTGTATCGAAGACTTTCCGAAGAAGCAATGCTATATACAAAACTTTTAGGAGGAAAAGAAATCATGTTCAAAGTACTAGTATCAGATCCCATCAGCGACCTCGGAATCCAGCAGTTGATGGACGCAAGCGACGTTGTAGTAGAGAAAAAGACGGGACTTTCGGAGGATGAACTCATCCAAATCATTCCGGACTACGACGCTCTGCTCGTACGCAGCCAAACGAAAGTTACTGAAAAGATTATGGAAGCCGGAACCAATCTGAAAGTGATCGGCCGCGCAGGCGTCGGTGTCGATAACATTAACCTGGATGCAGCGACCAAACGCGGTATTATCGTGATCAACGCCCCGGACGGCAACACAATTACGACATGCGAGCACGCTTTTGCGATGATGATGGCACTTGCCCGCCATATTCCGCAAGCTTACGCTAAGACGATCCAAGGAACCTGGGATCGCAAGTTCCTCGGCGTGGAGCTGCGCAATAAGAAGCTGGGTGTACTTGGCATGGGCCGTATCGGCAGCGAAGTCGCGAAACGCGCTAAGGCATTTGGCATGGATATCCTCGGATACGATCCGTTCATGACAGAGGAACGCGCCGAGAAACTGGGCGTGAAGCTGGCTACCGTCGATGAAATCGTACGGAACGCTGACTTCATCACAGTCCATACGCCGCTTACTCCTGAAACGAAGCACATGATTTCCCGTCCGCAGTTCGATGTGATGAAAAAAGGCATGCGCATCATTAACTGCGCCCGCGGCGGCGTAGTCGATGAGCAAGCATTGGTCGAAGCGATCGATCAAGGCATCGTTGCAGGTGCAGCCTTCGACGTATTCGAGCAGGAGCCGCCGGCAGCGGATCATCCATTCCTGAACAATCCGAAAATCATCGTTACTCCTCATTTGGGCGCATCAACAGTAGAGGCTCAAGAAAACGTAGCGATCGACGTATCGGAGCAAGTGCTGCACATTTTGCGCAATGAACCGTTCAAGAACGCAGTGAACATGCCTCCAGTCGCGGCAAGCGTGATGAACAAATTGCAGCCGTTTTTCGAGCTTGGCGAGAAAATCGGTGCCTTTGCTGCCCAGTTGAACAACCAGGCTGTACATGAAATTCATGTTGAATACGCCGGCGATTTAGCAGAGGTAGATACTCAACCACTTACGCGCTACATCATCAAGGGGGTATTGTCCCGCCATTTCGGCAACGATGTGAATATCGTCAACTCGGTGCATCTGGCCAAGGTACGTGATATCGATGTGGTTGTATCGCAATCCTCGGCTAGCAAAGGCTTTACGAACCGCATCAGCGTTACGCTGAAAACAGAAGACGGCAAAGATCGCCGCATCGCGGGCACTTTGCTGAAAGAATATGGCGCGCGGATCGTACGGATCGATAAGTTCCCGGTCGATATTGCTCCGGAAGGCAACTTGATCTTCATTTCTCATAATGATAAGCCTGGCATTGTCGGAAGCGTAGGCACCTTGCTCGGCAAAAATGATGTAAATATCGCTTCGATGCAAGTTGGACGTAAAATTATTGGCGGCGAGGCGATCATGGTGCTGACCGTCGACAAGACAGTTTCCAAAGAAGTGCTTGATGAACTAATGAGCCTGCAAGAGCTGAACACGGCTCTGCAAATCGAATTTAAATCATAATTAGCCTGCAAAATTAAGCAAGGGGCTTCAGACGTGATAATCCCCCGTCTGAAGCCCCTCTCCTGTTTGTTCCACGATGAACAAGATTTATCTTCGAGATCAGAAATTTTTCAACAAAAACATCCTTACGAAGTAAGGATGTTTTACGATTATTGTACCTTTTCGACAGGAAGGGTGATCTGGAAATGCGCCCCTTTCCCTATGCTGCTGTTCACCTGAATCGAGCCGTGATGGGCATCGATGATATTTTTTACGATAGCAAGGCCAAGTCCCGTTCCGGCAGCCGTTCCCCGAACCCGGGCTTTATCCGCTTTATAGAACCTCTCAAATACGAAAGGCAAATCCTCCGTCGGTATCCCAGTGCCTTCGTCTCGAATGGAGATGTGAAGCTCACGTCCTTGCTTGCCTTCCCTGGCTTCCGCAGCAATATAAACACTCCGTCCCTCCGGCGTATGCCTGAAGGCATTGTCTAGCAGATTCGTGAGAACCTGCTCCAAACGGTCTTCATTGGCTGCTTCGGCTATCATCGGTCTGCTCCCCAAATCCAGCTCCAGTTGAACATTGTGCTCTTTGGCCCGTACCGCAAACTTGCGATAAACGCGTTCAATGAGCTCCTTGACGTCAACCCGGTGCATGGCAATATCGGTATGTCCCGCTTCCATCCGGGCCAGGTCGAGTAAGTCACGGACCAGACGTCCCATGCGCAGAGACTCGTCGTGGATAACCTGGACGAGCTCCTGGCTCTCTTCTGGAGAAGCGGCCATTCCATCGAGAAGCGCTTCGCTGTAACCCTGCATCATCGACAGCGGTGTCCGGATTTCATGCGATACATTGGCCACGAAATCCCGGCGCATCTTCTCCAAACGCACTTCTTCGGTCACATCGCGCAAAACCGCTACCGCGCCTCTAATTTCGCCATCCGAGGAAAGCGGCGCCATATGCACGGACCAGACGCTTTGCTTGACGTGAATATTGGCGCTTTGATCCCCTTCCTGATCCAGCACCTTCCGGAACATCGGCAGGAGTGGTTTTGGAATCTCGATCGCCCGTTCGCCCTGCACACTTAATTGAAGTGCGTCATTCTCTTCGTCCGGCAAGTCGCCCCACAATTGGAGAAGCTGATCGCCTGGAGGATTAGTCAGAATGACCGCTCCTCCCCAATCCAATGTAATCACTGCGTCATTCATGCTTCTTAAAACGCTGGACAGATGTTCCTTCTCATGGTTCAAGCTGCGGATCGTATTCTCCAGCTCCTCAGCCATATGATTAAAGGTATTAGCCAACTCACCGATCTCATCGCTCGTTTGCAGCGATAGTCTCGTATCGTATTTCCCCTTGCGAATCGCATCGGCAGCGCTGATTAGCTGCTGCATCGGCTGCGTAATCTTCGTGAAGAGGAATAAGGCAAAAAACGTCGTCAGCGAGAAGCCGATGATGGAAACGATGACAAACAGCTTCTTGACTGCTGCGGGATCGGTGAAATTCGTATCGATATATGGCAGCAGAAACAATCCCATGCTCATGAGCACAAAAGCCACTAAACCGATGATCGTAATCCACAGCTTGCCTACAAGCGTTCTCCAGAAGCTCACTTATTTCGCGACCTCCAGCTTATAACCAACGCCCCATACGGTAGTAATCATGGCTGCCGACTCCGGCGATACCTTATTCAGCTTCTCGCGCAGCCGTTTCACATGGGTGTCCACGGTCCGCAAATCGCCGAAGAACTCGTAATTCCATACGTCCTTCAGCAGCTCCTCACGTGAAAATACTTTGTCGGGCGAAGTGGCCAAATAATGGAGCAGCTCGTACTCCTTCGGCGTAAGGCTAACCTCTTGTCCGCTTGCGGTTACCCGATGGGCATCGTGCTCAATGACAAGATGAGGGAATACGATATTATTGCTCGTACCGCTCTCTTTGGTCAAATAAGCTGTAGCCGATGCGCGCCGCATGATCGCTTTGACCCGATATATGACTTCACGGGGACTGAACGGCTTGACCACATAGTCGTCTGCCCCAACTTCAAATCCCTGTACCCGATTGATTTCTTCCCCTTTGGCCGTGAGCATCAGCACCGGCGTCGACTTGATCTGCCGCAAACGGCTGCACACCTCGACCCCGTCAATTCCCGGAAGCATTACGTCGAGAAGGATCAAGCCGTAATCATTGGAGGTTGCTTTTTTGAGAGCGGTCTCTCCATCTTCCGCTTCATCAATTTCATAACCCTCTTTTTCCAAATACATTTTGAGCAGACGGCGAATACGTTCCTCATCGTCCACAACGAGAATGCGGTTTTCTTGATCTGACATGAACAACAACCCCTTCATCATCTTCCCATTCGCTTAAGCACTAGTAAATGGTTACATTATATCATTAGTCCGTACCCGCGTAAGAATGCAAACCGGCGATGATCAGATTAACGCCTACGAGCGTGAACATGACAACCAGAAACCCTAAAACGGCAAGCCACGAGGCTTTGCGGCCATGGAATCCTCGGGATAACCGAAGATGGAGATACACGCTATAGAATAACCAGGTAATGAGCGCCCATACTTCTTTAGGGTCCCACCCCCAGAATCTGCCCCAGGCCTGCTGAGCCCAGATCATCGCAAAGACGAGCGCGCCTAGCGTAAACACCGGAAATCCGATAGCAATCGAACGGTAACTGATTTCATCGAGAAGATCAGCGTCTAAGCCTTTTACGGCCGGTGACACCGCTTCGCTAATCGGCTTGCGGATAATAAGCCTTAACAAACCGTATAGGACCGTCCCGGTAATGAACGCCCATACAAGTGTATTGGTTTTGCGGCCTGAGCTCTCTCCTTTGAACCAGGATGGAACCTCCATCCACGGCTTGCTCATGCCAAGGAAAGAATCGGCGCTAACCAATTGGCTATTATGCGGCGCCACGATCGGCGGCAAGTTGTATACCATTTCAACTGTTCTAGACTGCTCGGTTTCCGTAGGTTTAGGCGTAAACACAGCTTCGTACCCGGCGGCACGGAAAGCAAAAACCGACACGATAAATCCCACTACTATAATAATAGAATAAAACGTAAATTCAAGCCATAGCTTCTGGCGGCGAGCCGATTTGTCGGTCCCCTTGAAATCAACGGTACGCAAAAGATACATCAGGCCTGCGGCACAAGCGATTGCAAAAAAGGATTCCCCGGCCGCGGCCAGCGTGACGTGAATATACAACCAGATCGAGCGCAAGGACGGGATCAAAGGCTGCACGTCCTTCGGAAACACCGCCGCATACGCCATGACGACAATCCCCAGCGGTGTCGCGAACAAACCAAGCAAGGCTTTGCGGTAAATTAAATACAATACCGTAAATGCCATGATGATCATTAGGGACAGGAAGGACATGAATTCATACATGTTGCTGACCGGAATATGTCCAGACCAAGCCCATCTCGTTGCTACGTACACCAAATGAGTGATAAGTCCAAGCGTGGAAGTAATAAACGAAATTTTTCCCCATTTGCGCTCATGTACCTGCGGATCACGATTTTTCCACGTTTTTCCCGTAATCGTCACCACATAAAAACAAAATGCCACACAATAAAGTAAAAAAGCAATGACAAATGCCTGTTTACTGATATCCAATAAATTCATGACCGGTTTCCTCCGTTATCCAAAGACTTCTCATCCACTTCAATTCCCATCGTTTCCAGGAATGATGACACTTCGCGCCTCATTCCAAACCAATTCTTGGTCGTATGCCCGCCCAAGGTCAGGATACCGTCATCGATGCGCAGCCAAATTCTGCGATGCTGCCAATAGAAGCCCATAATGAGCCCCACCATGACGATTCCGAGTCCGGTCCATACAAAAGGCATAGCGCGGTCGATGCGGATGTTCAAGAAGCTTGTGAAATGAATGAAGTCAACGTCCTCCATCGCCAGCATATCGAATCTTAGCTTGTGGTTAATGCCTCCCAGCGCTTCATTCAGCTTATCCTGACCGAAAAGCTCCTGCTGCTGAAGGTATGGAAAGTAGATGAATTGTCCCCCATCTTCGGGCAGACCCGGTCCGGTGATCGTAAACAAGAAGGCCGGCGCATTCGGCTCGCCCGATTTCGTAATCGGTTTATTATTCTCGTCCAGGCCGAAATCCAAATACTTGTCTTTTAGCTTCAAATGATAAGGTCCTACGTCATATTCCGTCTCGGGGTCGTTCATACGGAGCATAAACTTACCATACACTTCCCCCGTCTCCTGATCCACAAGTGTCGGCTGGACGGAACGAAGCATCGTAACCTCCTCGAAGTCGAATTGATAGGCTTGAAGTCCTTTGTAGCTCAAAGGATCGTTGACACGGATGTTGTGCCGGTCGACCTCTACAAGCTCGGGTTCGTTCAAAGGGTCATTACAGCTGGCGACGCACTTGTACAGTACGGCTTTCGTCTCGAACAGCTTTGGAACGATTTTCCCCTTCTGTCTGAATTCATCGGACATCTCATCCTCGGTATAATATTCCACGGTAAATTTCTCATTTTTCAAATAATAGTTCGTATCGGGAATCTGCGTGATTTCTCCTTCGGGAAACCAATAGTGCTCGTCCAAATGAAGGCCGGGCAGCCCGCGGAACAGCACGGCGAGCAGGAAAACAATCAGGCCGATATGAATGACGTACGGACCCCAGCGGCTGAAACGCTGTTTCTCCGCCAGCAAAGCCCCGCCATCGGTATGAACCCGGTAACCCTTCTTCTTCAGCGGAGCGATGGCCCGGTTCACCCATTCCTCCCCACTGCCAGAAACGGGTCCCTTATAGACCACCCTTTGCCGGGTCAAGAACTGCATGTGCTTGCGGATTTTCTGCTTGGACAGCGCTCGATAGAGCGGCAATACCCTGTCCAAACTGCAAATCACAAGCGATGCGCCAATCATGACAAGCAGCAGAATGAACCACCAGGAATTGTACGTGTCGGATAGTCCGAGCATATAGTAAATTTCACCGATGGTTCCATACTTCTGTTTATAGTACGTGGAAGGGTCGAAATTTTTAACAAACATGGTCTCCTGGGTAAATACGGTGCCAAGCATTGCTGCAACCAATGTAATGCTGATCAGGTACACCGCTACTTTAACCGAGGAGAAGAAATTCCAGATTTTATCGATGAAATTGGGATTGGCCCGCTGTGAGCGGCGGGCTACCCCATCGTAGCGCATCTCCAGCAATTCGCTGGAGCTATGGCCCGCTTCTTCGTATTGAGGTTTGCCGCATGCTTCGCAGAGCACCGTGCCGACCGGATTCTGATGCCCGCATTCGCATTTCGTATTTTTAATCAATGTCTGGTCCTCCTATCATCAATTGGATGCAACGAGCGTGGCGATTTGTTGGTTAAGCGTCTTCAAATTCAGCTCGCCCTGATGGATGGAGATAATTTTGCCTCGCTTATTCACGAAAAAGGTAGTCGGCATCGGCACAACCCCGTATTTTCTGACGATCTCATTCTTCTTATCGAACAAGATCGGAAAATCGACTCCGGTTTGCTTCACAAAATTGGCCACGGTCAAATCGTCTTCTCCGGTATTGATCCCCAGGATAACGACGTCCTGATCCTTCCATTTCTCCCATTGCGTCTGCAAGGCCGGCATTTCGTTCACGCAGTACGTACACCAGGTCGCCCAGAAATTAATGACCAGCGCCTTGCCCTGGTATTTCTCCAGATTATGTACCTGTCCGTCTAAACCGCGCAAATTGAAGGCAGGAGGTTTATCGCCAGCTTGAGGAATCCCCTTCTCGCCTCCAAACACAGCCGTGCCTATCGCATAACCTCCCAAAATGACGATAAGCGTCAATATGATAATTTGTACCGGACGCCTTGCCTTACCCATTATCAGCACTCCTTCTATGACAAAGCTCATAATATATGGACAAAAGGTGAATATCCTATGAACATTATAACGAAAAGTGTCATAGATGCCGCTAGGTTAAATTTGAACTTTATGTGACCTTCTATCGTTTTCTCGGCTTGCCTGCGCTTCGCGCTTGCTTGAACAGCTCTTCGACCTCTTCCTTGCTCAAATGACGATACAGCCCTCTTTTCAAATTATCAAGGTAAAGACCTCCGAAGGAAATTCGCTTCAGCTTCGTAACCGGGTGCTGGATCGCCTCGAACATCCGGCGCACTTGACGATTGCGGCCCTCGTGAATCGTAATGCTGATGACCGCTTGCTTGCCGTCGGGATCCACGTCGTAGTACTCCACCTCGGCCGGCGCTGTCATCCCATCCTCCAGCATGACGCCGTCCTTCAGCTTATCCAGCTCCGTCCCGTGCGGTACGCCTTTGACGGTAGCCAGGTAGGTTTTGGGCACATGGTGTTTCGGATGCGTCAGCAAATGGGCAAAGTCGCCATCGTTGGTCAGCAGCAGCAGACCCTCCGTATCATAATCCAGACGGCCTACAGGATACAGCCGCTCGGTAATGCCTTTCAAGTAGTCGGTGACGATTTTTCTTCCCTGCGGGTCGGAAGCACTCGTGATCACACCTTTGGGTTTGTTGAACATGATATAGATTTTCTTCTCTGCCCCAATCGTTCTCCCGTTTACGGTAATGACATCCACAGCCGGGTCAGCCTTCGTTCCAAGCGCCGTAACCGTTTCGCCGTTCACCTGCACCTGGCCGCTCGTAATCAATTCCTCGCATTTGCGGCGCGATGCCACACCGGCAGCGGCCAATATTTTCTGTAATCTTTCCATTATCTCTAGTCACCTCATAAACATGATACCTATATGAAAGAAAAATCACAATAGCACGGGTTATCCGGCAAAAATAAAGAGCCGTCCGAACTGTTGTTCAACAGTCGTAACGGCTTGTCAACCGAATATCAGCAAGCATACTGCAATCGCGGCCACAAAACCTATTGCATCCGAGAAGAGCCCGACCTTTAAGGCATAGCGTCCGTTGCGGATGCCGATGGCCCCAAAGTATACGGTCAGCACGTATAGCGTCGTGTCGGTGCTTCCCTGTACCGTAGAAGCGATCCGGCCAATCATGGAATCCGGCCCGTACGTCTTGATCAGGTCGGTGGTGAAGGCCAGGGAGCCGGTTCCCGTCAAGGGGCGGAGTATTCCTAAAGGCATTATTTCGGGCGGCACATGCAGCATTTTAAGGAGCGGACCCATCCAGCCTGTAAAAAATTCGAGCGCGCCAGAGGCGCGAAAAACGCTAATAGCCACCATCATCCCTACTAAGTGGGGAATAATCCCAATCGCTGTGGAGAAGCCATCCTTGGCTCCGTCCACAAACGATTCATACACCGGAACCTTCTTCATAAATGCACATAACGGAATAAATGCAATCATCATAGGAACGGCCCACGCCGAAATAATATTAATCCAATCCAGCAAGGACGATCACCTCTTCATCGTTATTGCGGAAGCGGACGCAGGCGGATTCGGCGTGCGTCGGAAAGTGCGGTTCCGATACCAGCGGTCTGCCGCAATCGCCGCCGCGGTCGCTATGGCCGTCGCCAGCAAGGTCGAGCCGACGATATCCGCCGCGTTGGCGGAGCCGAAATTGAGCCGGATGGCAATCAATGTCGTTGGGATCAAAGTAATGCTAGCAGTATTCAACGCGAGGAGCGTACACATCGCTGCGGATGCCGTTTCCTTGTCCGGATTAAGCTCCTGCAGCTCCTGCATCGCTTTAATGCCCATTGGCGTCGCAGCATTTCCCAGCCCCAGAAGGTTCGCGCTCATATTCGAAAGAATATATCCCATCGCAGGGTGGTTCTTTGGAACGTCCGGAAATAAATATGTAACGACCGGCCCAAGCAGCTTGGAAATGGCTTTGACGAGTCCCGCATCCTCTGCCATCCGCATCATTCCCATCCAGAATACGAGCACACTGATCAAACCGAAGCAAACCGTGACACCTGTTGCGGCTCCCTCAAATGCCGCCTGGGTAACGAGATTGATATCCCCTTTCACCGCCGCAAAAGCAAAGCCGATGATGATAAGCCCTAGCCAGATTTTATTAACCATTATTTCATCCCCTCTCCACAGGGTAAAATGTTAATCTACGAGCAGTAGTAATTTGATCACTGCCGCAAATGAATTTCCCCAGCCTCCGCCAGCGAACGCCGCCTTGGATGTCAGGTTCCCCCCCGCCGGGTCTGGCGAGGGTATGAAGCTGCCCTGCTCATAGACAGGAACCTGTCCGATTTCATGGCCATCCAGCGAGATTTTTATTTTTCCGCTGTATCCGAAGTCTTTGGCTCGCGCGCTCTGGAGAAACAGCCTGCGCTCAACGCGTTCAAGTTCGCCGCTGGCAAGGGCATAACTGAACCCGGTACCTGTTACTAGGCCGTTCTCTACAGGCTGTCCCGCTTCAATGATTTTCTTCAGCGGATAATTGGCAAAACCATAATCGAGCAGCTTCTGATGATCGTTCCAGTCGTCTCCATCGTTAAGTGTAACGACAGCCAGCTGCTGGCCTGCCCGGCTTGCGGAGCTGACCAGGCAGCGGCGGGCGGTTTTAGTGTAGCCTGTCTTAACCCCGTCAGCTCCCTCATAGAATCGCAGCATTTTATTTTTATTATCCCATTTGTAATCCCAGGGGTTATTCGGGTTGGGGGCTCGCTTGCTTCTCGTTTTAACGATTTCCTTAAATACAGGATTTTGCAAGCTGTAAGCGGTTATGACGGCCAAATCATTAGCCGAGGAATAATGCCCCTTAGCATCTAGGCCATGCGGATTCTGGAATTGAGTATGCTTGAGCCCCAGCATTTTCACCTTTTCGTTCATTAAATGGACGAACCCTTCCTCCGACCCGCCGACATGCTCGGCGATCGCTGTCGCCGCATCATTCCCTGAGCGAAGCATCAGGCCATAGAGCAAATTTTCCAGCTTCATCTCTTCTCCAAGCTCCAGATAGATGGACGAGCCTTCCTTGCGATAGGCATTTTTAGTGACAGTCACCACATCATCCAATTTGCCGTGCTCGATCGCAACAATTGCTGTCATGATCTTGGTCAAGCTGGCCACTGGCATTTCCACGTCGCCTTTGTGGCTGTAAAGAATGCGTCCCGACTTCACGTCGATCAGGGATGCCGCCTGTGCATGAGTTCCCGGCGGACGTGGCGCTTTATTTTCTGCTGCTGCGTTTACGGGGATGAGCAACGATACAGCCATCATGGCTGCCATGCTGTAACGAAATATCGAGCGTATTGTCATTATGCGACTCCTCCGGTATTCTAGCGCTAATACTTGTACACTATATGCGGGAAAAGAGGGGAGTATGTCCACCGTTCCCGGCAAAAAAAGACCCCTCCCGAAAATCGGCGGAAAGGATCGATCGGCCTCTTCGACTGGCAAGCCTGTTTAGCTGTACGTATTTCCTGTATTATGGTCGGGAACGGGGATCCCTTGAATCGAAGCTGACGGAGTTGTTCCTGCGCCGTTGTTCGGAAACATCGATTGAATTTTGTCCATGACGTATGGAACGGCATCGATCATTTTCTCAAACAGATGGGTTTGATTATCCAGCGGAACGATGTTAACGCCCTGCTTCCCGACAACGAGAAAAGCGATCGGATTGATCGACACGCCTCCGCCGCTGCCTCCGCCAAAAGGCAGTTGTTTATCGTGCGTGGACGCCTCATGGATCTCATCAGTATTATAATCGCTCCCGCCGGCAGCAAAGCCGAAGCCAACGCGGCTAATCGGCAATATAACGCTGCCGTCCGGTGTTTCTACGGGCTCGCCGACAATTGTGTTTACATCCACCATATCTTTGATATTTTCCATGGCCGTTTGCATCAGCCCTTGGATCGGATGATCTGACATGATTAATCCTCCTCTTCAGCCTAAGTAATAAGAACTACCTTCACTTCTACAGTTTGCGCAGCACATGGCCGTAATATGCGTGACAAAATCAAAAGGAGCCCGCAGGTCCCTAAGACCGCGAACTCCCTTGATTTCCTTTGACGGCGAAGCTCAGCCATTTTTTGAATCCGCCTTTTACCTTTAGCACACGAACAATAAGTACGAATCCAGCGTATAGCGCGCGCCCTAAGCGAATTTTGCCGCTGCATTCAAATTCGGTGACAAGTTGCGGCGGCTGATCAAAGACGGGCACTACGAACAGCCTGGGCCTTTGCTTTAAGCGTATGTAGCAGGATAGCCAACCGATTAACGTCGTTTTCAAGCCCCATAACACTCCCGATAAAGTTGCGGTATGAGCCGCATTGGACAAAGCAACATTCGTGGACCAGTCCAGCTTGTCAAAAGTAACATACCTTAGCGTGCTTGCCATCCATTGCTTTAGCCCTCTTGTCGCCCGCAGCAAATCATAAAATTGATCTGCCCAAAAACGAACTTTGTCTTTATTGATATCCTGCGCACTGCTATCCGCTTCTCCCTTTTCAAGATTGCTTGCATGTTTCTGCTCCACCTTGAAGCCGTCCTTCATATTTTTAAAAATGATGTACGGAATTTCATAGCGAAGCCGAGTTAGCCCGTAAAGTGTAACTACTTCTATACGAACGGTTTCGTTCCAGTTTACTTTGCGGGCAACCAAGCGAAACTTGATCGGAGATAATAAAATGAGGACCAAAGCAATGCATGCGAGCAAAAGGATCAGGATGACTCCGAGCCAAATCCACACAGGAAAGCCCTCCATACCATTCAAATGACGATCTTGAAATAGTATGGCTCCGTAAAAAGGAAATCATGCGCTGAAGGCTGTGCTACTCCTCGTTAACGTCATCAAACGTAAGCTGCTGCTCCTCCAGCTTCTGGAAAAGCAGCTGGGTCTCTTCCTCCAAATTCTCCGCACTTTCAAACTCGTTCAGGTCGGGCAAATCCTGCAGGCTGCCTAGGCCAAAATAATCCAAAAAGGCAGCTGTCGTACCGTACAAAATTGGCCGTCCGATGGCCTCGGCACGCCCCACCTCCTGAATCAAGTCCTTATTCACCAGCGTATGAATAGCCCGTTCCGACTTGACGCCGCGAATCTCCTCCACCTCGATTCGGGTTATCGGCTGGCGGTACGCAATGATGGATAAAGTCTCCAATGCAGCCTGGGACAAGGACGAGCGGGTCGGCGAATAGGCCAGCCTTTCGAAATAGGCTGCATGCTCCGGGAGCGTGGCCAGCTGATAATTACCCGCGAGCTGGACGATTTGCAGTCCCCTCCCCTCCCGCTCAAAGGATGACTTCATGTCCAATAGAGCATCGGTGACGATGTCCTGGCGCTGTTCGGTGACTTCGGCAATCTGCTTTACGCTGAGACCCTCCTCTCCGGCCAGGAACAGCAATCCTTCAATAATCGATTTCAAGTCCCGATAATTCATCTGCCTTTACTTCCCCTCTCCACTCCATCACAATGTCGTCAAAAAGTTTGTTTTGGTAACATACGATCTGCTTCATCTTCATCAGCTCCAATATCGCCAGAAAGGTGACCACGATTTCATGACGGTACATCTCCGGATGCAGCAGCTTGGAAAACAGCAGCCTTCCGCCTATGCCCGTACTCTCCAGCGCAGCGATTACGTCACGGATCCGATCCTTGACCGAAATTTCGTCCCGGTGAATTCGGGCGACCGAGCTGCGTTTCACGGCGCGGCGCAGCGCCTTCTGAAACGAAGCGATCAAGTCGGCAGCATGCAGCCCTTTTACGGGATTGTCATGCACTTCCGGCATGAAGGGCGATAAATCCTCGGCCTCCTTTGTAAAGATCAGGCTTCGCTCCCATTCCCGCTCGTGCAAATGCTCGGCAATCCCCTTGTATTTACGGTATTCGATCAGCTTGCGGATCAGCTCGTCCCGCGGATCCTCCTCATCCTCCATCAAATAATCGAAATCGTCATCGAATTCGATCACAGGCGGCTTAGGAAGCAGCTGCTTGCTCTTGATCGACAGCAGGGTAGCTGCCATAACGAGAAACTCGCTCGTGATTTCCAGCTCGAGCTCCTGCATGTTATCCAGGTATTCCAGGTATTGATCGGTAATTTCACTGACTGATATTTGATATATATCGACCTCTGCCTTATCGATAAGATGAAGCAGCAGGTCCAGCGGACCCTCAAAGGTATCCAGTTTATAAGTTACTGTCGTCAATGGACATCCTCCACCCGTTAGAGGCAGTTCAAAAGGCTTTCCTTATTGAACGCAAAGTGAATAAAAAATGCAGTACCCTAATTAAGGGTACTACATTAAATAAGCACTATTTTAGCAAATTCGTCAAGTTGGCCATTTCGATTGCAGCCATTGCCGCATCCCAGCCTTTGTTGCCTGCCTTCGTGCCTGCGCGCTCGATGGCCTGCTCGATATTCTCCGTAGTCACTACACCGAAGATCGTCGGAACGCCTGTTTTCAATCCGATCGCGGCTACGCCCTTAGCGACTTCGTTGCATACATAATCATAATGAGACGTTGATCCACGGATGACCGTACCCAGCGTAATGACGGCATCGTATTTTCCGCTTTCAGCCATCTTTTGTGCAGCAAATGGAATCTCGAATGCTCCGGGAACCCAGGCTACGTTTACTTCCTCATCTTTTACACCATGACGCTTCAATGCGTCCAGCGCACCGCCAAGCAGCTTGCTCGTTATAAACTCGTTAAAGCGGCCAACGACGATCCCATATTTCAAACCTTCCGAGACAAGATGTCCTTCAAATACCTGTGCCATAAATCAATTCCTCCAATTTATATGATGGTTTAATTTCCCGATGTTTCGTTCTGCTCGATGACGTCAAAATGAAGCAAATGCCCCAGTTTCTTCTGCTTCGTATGCAAATAATTGCTGTTGTCCTCATTTTCCTTCATTTGGATAGGGACACGTTCCACGACTTGCAGACCGTAGCCCTCAAGTCCGGTAATTTTACGAGGATTATTGGTTAGCAGCCGGATCTGGCGGACGCCAAGATCCTTCAGAATTTGCGCGCCGATGCCGTAATCCCGCAGGTCAGCCGGGAAGCCGAGCTTCAGGTTGGCATCAACCGTATCCAGTCCTTGCTCCTGCAGCTTGTATGCCTTGAGCTTGTTGACCAGCCCAATGCCCCGTCCTTCCTGGCGCATGTATAGCAGGACACCGCTGCCTTCCTCTTCGATTTGCCTTAGTGCTGCCTCGAATTGCGGCCCGCAATCGCAGCGGTGGGAATGGAACACGTCTCCGGTCAGACACTCGGAGTGGACCCGCACCAGCACGGGTTCCTCGCTGCTGATTTCCCCTTTGACAAGAGCGACATGCTCCTTGGCGTCTACATCGTTCGTATAAGCGATCGCGCGGAACTCACCGTAGTCGGTCGGCATGCGTACCTCCACTTCCCGAGTAACGAGCTTCTCCTTCTCGTTGCGGTAATGGATCAAATCCTTGACGCTGATCAGCTTCAAGTCGAACTGCTTGGCAATCTGCACAAGATCCGGCAAGCGTGCCATCGTTCCGTCTTCCTTAATCACTTCGCAGATGACGCCGGCTGGATATGAACCGCACATCCGCGCTAGATCGACCGCCGCTTCCGTATGCCCTGCACGCCGCAGAACACCGCCTTTCTTCGCGATCAACGGGAACATATGCCCTGGTCTGCGGAAGTCGGAAGGCTTCGCGCTGGGATCCATGATCGCCTTCACCGTAAGCGAACGTTCATAGGCCGATATACCGGTTGTTGTGTCGACATGGTCGATCGATACGGTAAAAGCCGTACCATGATAGTCCGTATTTTGCGCGACCATCGGTTTTAAATCAAGCTCTTCCGCCCGCTCCGAAGTAATAGGCAGGCAGACGAGCCCGCGCCCTTCGGTAATCATGAAGTTGATGACCTCCGGCGTGGCCTTCTCGGCGAGTGCCACGAAATCCCCTTCATTTTCCCGGTCCTCATCATCGACAACGATAATGACTTTGCCGCGCATGAGCTCGTAAATGGCTTCCTCCACCCGATCCAATTGAATATCACTCATAATAGGTCCCTCCCTTTAGCTGCACGATTAATTGAAGCAATCTGACTTATGCGAACCCGTTCTTCATCAGAAACGGCATATCGATGCCTATTGAGGAGTCTTCAGTCTCGGACGGCTCACCCTCGTTATTCCCTTTACCGAATGCGAGCAAATGCTCAACATATTTGCCGAGGATATCGCATTCCAGATTAACGGTATCCCCCTGGCGTTTATGCGCAAGAACGGTTTCCGCCAAAGTATGGGGAATGATCGATACGCTGAAGATAGGGTCTTCCGCGCGAACGACTGTAAGGCTTATTCCATCGACCGTAATGGAGCCTTTAGGAATAATGTATCTAAACAGGGATTTCTTCGCAGGGGATATTTCGAAAACGACCGCATTCTGATCCTGCTTCACTCCCGTAATCGTTCCTACTCCGTCTACGTGCCCCTGAACGATATGTCCGCCAAAACGGCCGTCTGCAGCCATGGCTCGCTCTAGGTTTACTTTGCTGCCCGATCTGAGCTGGCTCAGATTCGTATGGCGGTACGTTTGCGGCATAACGTCTACCGAAAAGGATGAACGGTCAAATTGCGTGGCCGTCAGGCACACCCCATTGACAGCGACGCTGTCCCCAAGCTTCATCCCTTGGGTCACCGTGTTTGCAGATATGCTGATAACCATCGCCTCGCCCTTGCTTTGAACCGATTTGATGGCGCCTACTTCCTCCACTAGCCCGGTAAACAACGCAGCCCCCTCCTTCCATTAACTTCTGATTCTCTATTCGTTCCAAGCGGGATATCCCGAAATGCAAACATTATCGCCGATCTGCTCCACGGTTAAATCGTTTAAGACGACCGCATCCTTCATAAGTTCGAAGCCATCAAACACAAAGGTGCCTGGCGCATTCAGACCGCCGATGATTTTTGGTGCCATGAACAAAACAACTTCATCAACCAGCTTGCCATTAAGCAGCGATCCGTTAAGACGTCCCCCCCCTTCGACAAGCAGCGAAGAAATGCCGTGTTCGCCAAGCCTGCGCAATCCGGATTGAAGATCGACCCGCGGCCCTTTGCCGCTAACAATAACCTGGATTCCCCGCTCGGTTAACTGTGCCCGCCTGGCTTCAGAAGCCTTCTCCGTCGTCAGCACAATCGTCTGTACGGCGTTATCGCTGAGCACCTTGGCTTCATCAGGTATACGAAGAGTCGAGTCGACAATGATTCTCGCTGGCGAAATGCCAGGTACCGACAGCCTCGTTGTTAAAGAAGGATCATCAGCGATCACCGTATCCACACCGACCATAATCCCATGATGGCGATGGCGCATCGTGTGTACGCGCTCCCGTGATGCATCGTTTGATATCCATTTGCTGTCACCGCTTTTAGAAGCGATTTTCCCGTCCAGCGTACTGGCGGTCTTGATCGTGACATACGGCATCCCGGTCGTAATGAATTTGATGAATTTCCGGTTTAGCTTTATCGCCTCATTCCGCAGGACACCGACCTCCACCTCGATTCCGTTTCGCCGCAGAAGCTCTATACCTTTACCGGCCACTTGTGGATTTGGGTCTTCGCAAGCAACAACTACGCGGCTTACCCCGGCTTTGACCAGGCCTTCGCTGCACGGAGGCGTTGCCCCGTGATGGCTGCACGGCTCCAGCGTCACGTAAACCGTGCTGCCTTCTGCCGCCTCGCCGGCCATATTCAGCGCATGAACTTCCGCATGCGGAGTCCCCCGCTTCAAGTGACTGCCAAGACCGATGACAGCTCCATCCTTTACAATAACGGACCCAACCACCGGGTTGATGCCGGTTTGTCCCTGAGACCGGCCCGCCATGTCCAGGGCTAGTCTCATATAGTACTCGTCATTAATGATCTCCAAAATATGTTTCACCTCCACCCTGCTTCAAGCAACATCGGCAGCAAACAAATAAAGCCCCACCGGAATCCGATGGGGCATGAGAGCAAATGTACGCAAAATGAAAGCACACAAAGTTGGGTATGCGAAAACATAACGGAACATAGGGGCCAATCATCAGATAGCAGCCCAAGCCGTCGTCGCTCAACCAACTCTTTAAGTAATCCTGTTTCCAACATGACATGATTCTCATGAATGAACATGTCATTGTGAAAATTGGAACTTAAAGAATATGCTTTGATTATATTAGATATACTCGTAGTCGATACGTCATATATCCTGCGTCTCCTTCTCCCATCCAGACTATACTGTCGGTCCCGGAATCTCACCGGCTCAGCCGCAAGCTTCTTATGTAGCGCAAGCGGGTCACGGACTTGTACTAGCTTCAAACTCATTCTAGCGAGTCTCCAAGCAGTCATCACCGTCGGTAGGGAATTTCACCCTGCCCCGAAGTTAACGTTGGAAATATTTTATTGTCTTAAATGTGTTGATTAATGGCTTCGTAAAGATGTTACCACCAAAAAAAATAAAAAGCAAGGCGCTAATCTGCATGGACACCTTGCACAACCCTATTTTTCATTTGAACTTGTAATCATATTTGCTCAGAAAAATGATCCTTCAAGCAGCGATTGCTGTTTACAGTAAATACGTATTTCCACTCATTTCCTTCTGGTTCAAGCCACTCAAATTGATAGGAAATTTCATGCCCCGCTTTCTTGATACTGAAGCACCGGATGACTGTTTCCCGGTCATAAGAGTGATCTATTAATAGTTTCCCCACTTCAATAAGCGGCGTCTCAACCTCCTGATCAACACATTTATCCGCATCCGCTTTTCTCAAGTAGACGCTACCGCAATGGATACAGCTATACACAAGAGTCCTCCTCCCACTTCAATCAATTTTTACTTTTTTATTTTTAACCGGTTACGTTTGCGCAAAATGCTGTCAAATTAAACGGTTGCATTAATTCGTTAGTAGTAGGTACTAGGTAGCAATCTATTTGATGAACAGAATATCTCTAGCAATACTCAATTTCAAGCTATTATTTTCAATAGGTATGCAAAATTAGCACCTGAAACATAAAGAAAAAAACTAGTGAATTAATTTTTAGTAAATTTAAGGAATGATAAGAACATTTGTTTGCCTATTTATAAATTCCATGCTAGTATTACCTTATTGGTAACAAGGGATTACTTAACATTAAAACATGATGGAGCTGAGAACACAATATGAAATAACAGAAAATTTTGTTTATATCTAATGAAATCAATAACATTTCTGCTTTTCGGAGTACTTTTCTAGCAAAAAGGAATCTTAAAATTTATCGTGAGGCAACTATCTGATAATACCATTTCGGTAACATAAAAAAGGAACAGTGAGGTGAGTAGATGAAACGAGGACATTCACGGTTTAGCTGGCAGGACCTTTATTACGACGGCGATATCGATGAAAGATTCGAATTTTTTGACGAGGACATGCAGGAAATCATCATTATTCAGACCGAAGATCGTTATGCAGCAGGAGGTAATTATGTTGGGCAAACTATCAGCTTCTTTAAAATACGTCTTTAAAATACGTTCATCCAGGCTTCGGAAGGCCAAATGGAATCTTAATCTTACGATCGAAGAAGCGATGAGAAACGAAGAAATCGTAGCATTGGCGGATAGTACGGCGCTGCGGTTCATTTTGGAAATAGAACATCAAGAAAATCAAGATCCATACATATTAAGCATCCGGGATCAGATTCATACTTTAAAAATGAAGGATAACATAACCGCCAATAAAAAAAAGCTCAGCTCGTTATATAAAGAATTGTATGAAGCCTCATTCGTTTCCAGTTACCTAAGCGTCGTTATTGACAACAATCAGGACTATGACCGCTTAAACAGCAAAAAAGGCTTTTATATCAACGGGATACGATATCGAAGACTACTGGCAACGACAAGCGGTGCAAAAAATAGTACCGTTGTTTTTGTAAATAACGACATCTACGACGAGCTAATGAGAAGGATTGAGAACGGCAGGAATATGAACAAACCTTTTGTCCCTGCCAGACTTGAAGCCTATAAATCTCTAGTATGCAGTACGAGTACGCCGGTCCCCCATCCAAATGGAATTCTGGTCGTAAACGATTGCGAAACCTCGTTCTTCAGCAATGTCATTGAAATTGACGATTCGGTCACAAAGAAGTTTCCCAAGATGAGATACAAAGAAAATTATGACATCAAACTGAACGAAAGCGATGGTTATGGACTGATCCTCCCTTCCCTTAGCGAAAAATGGGCCAAGCAGCTTGGGGAAAATTATATGCCTAGCGGTTTTTGCATCAGAAATGCTTTTGCGAAAGGCATGCTGTTTACGTTCGATTTCCACGCTTTTGCGGAGCAGGTAGCTGAAAGCTATATCGTAAAGGATGTTTGGGGACATGAAAGAGACATCCGCCAGGCGGATATCGTTCTAACGGCCTCTATGCTCAAATTATGGGATTCCTATGATCATCTTGAACACTATCTCCATCACTGCCGGCAAAACAACTATACCTTCAGCGTTACCAAAGTGACTCCGGAATCGCTGGAGGATGAACGAAACCTTAATTACCAGTTCATTCAGTCGCTGGATCTGTCTGACGAGCAAATCCGGACGTTAATTACGCCGACCCTGGATGAAATCAATGATATTTTAGGACTCGATCCTTACAAGAGCATTTTGTATTTAAACGGTAAAAACATTTCACCAGATACATTCCACAAGAAAGGCAATGATTTCTCCAAAGCCCTTATGGCTGATCCTAGCATCATTCATGATCCATTCATAAGGAATAAAATTTACGGAATGATCAGGAAAAGAATGAACGACGCCAAGGTCGGCGTAATAAAAGTAGCCGGAAATTTCTCTACCATCTCAGGCGATCCCTTCAGCCTCTGTCAGAGCATGTTCGGAATGGAGGTTACGGGACTGCTTCCTGCAGGCTCCTTCTATTCAAAATACTGGAATGACAGAAACGTCAGCCAGGTCGCCTGCCTCAGGGCGCCGATGACCTGCGCGGAAAACATCAGAATTCTGCAACTGGAAAATACACCGGAAATGAATTACTGGTACAAATATATGAACACGGTCACGATTTTCAATTCATGGGACACCACAACCCATGCCCTGAACGGAGCGGACAAGGATGGTGACGCCGTCCTTACTACCAATAACAAGGTGCTGCTGGACAGCATTGAGAAATTGCCTGCCATCGTATGCGTCCAGAAAATTGCCGAGAAAAAAATCGTAACCGAAAAAGACGCCATCCAAGCGAACAAAAACAGCTTCGGCGATGAAATAGGCAAAGTCACAAACCGGATTACGTCCATGTTCGATGTCCGTGCCAAGTTCCCGAAAGACAGCAAGGAATATAAAACACTAACCTACCGTATTCAATGCGGTCAAAATTATCAGCAGAACGCGATCGATAAAACGAAAGGCATCAATAGCAAGGACATGCCCAAAGAATGGTATGACCGCCATGCTGCCGAATCGTCTAAGGATCGGGAGATGAATCTGCGCATCCTCGCTGACAAGAAGCCTTATTTTTTTGGATACATCTATCCCGAGCTGCAAAAACAATATCGCAGTCATATCAAAGCCTATGAAATGAACTGCTTGGAAAGATTCAGAATGAGTCTTATCGAGCTCATAGCCAAAGAAGAGCGGACAGACGACGAACAGTTATTTTTGCAAAATTACTACGACTATATGCCCCTCTCCATCACCGATTCCGTCATGAACCGGTTATGCCGGATGGTTGAGGATGCTTTCGATCCCATCAAGGAAGCCGCTTCAAATACAGAATTTGACCACAGCATTTACAAAACAGCGAAGCCCTACTCTAAAAGAAGCTATCAGCAATTAGCAGAGGTGCTGGAAAGGTATCAGGAAACCGTTAAAAGTCATGCCCTCTCTGCGAGGAAAGCTAGAATGACGGAGGATGAAGCACAGTCCGCCAGAATGATCTTCAAGCAATCCTTCAAGCAGGAAGTGTACGAAAAATGCAGCAATACAGAGGATGTGTGCAATATTCTTCTGGACCTCTGCTATAGCAAAAATACGACCAAGCAAATCGTTTGGGACATTTGCAGCGACCAGATCTTGCTCAATTTGCTGGAGAGAAACGGTCATATCATCACTTATCCACGGCTGGACCTTGGGGGGAGCATTTCCTTCGGCGGAAATTGGTTTTCGCTTGAAACCGTAAAGTTAAAAGATCTTGGTGATAAGGAGCTGAAACCCGCATGAAATTGATCATTAACGAAAAAGAGCTGGTTCAACAGGCGCTGACAGAAGGTTATATTCATCAGAAAATTTCTAAAACCATAACCTGTTTAATCAAACACTACTATTCGCTTGGTATGAATCGGTTGGAGGTTCGCGAAGAGATTGAGCTTTTCATGAAAACTCATTATCCCCACTTTAACAGCATCAAATGGCAGGATACTTTAGACCGGTGGGTCAAAACGATTGAAAAACAAGATCATTCGCTTCTAGAAATCACGGAAATCGTCATAACGAATAAAGAATTGGAACATATCAAGAGTCTGAATAGTCTCGTTCATGAAAAGCTCGCCTTCGTCTACTTGGTGTACGGCAAAATTTTCAACAAGATGAACGGCAATGACTCCTATTGGGTGAACACGCCGCGTAGCGACATATTCAAAGATGCCAAGGTGACGGCGAATAGCGTTAGGCAGGGGCTGCTCGTCAATGACCTTATCACGCTTGGCGCAATTGAACCGACCTTGAATACCAAAAAGTTGAGCAAAAGAGTGTTGTTTGCGGCGGATCAGGACACAGCAGGAGTTATCGTTAGAGATTTCAGAAATTACATCTACCTCTACTTAGAGTGGCGCGGCGATAAGATCATTAGCTGCAGAAGCTGCGGCATTCTGCTTCGTCCAACCTCCAATCGCAAGAAGTACTGCAGCGAATGCTCCCGGGCCAAACAAAAGGAATGGCAGCGGAATAGTATGAAGAAAATAAGGGAACATACGTTCGTGAAGTGATAGAAAACTCTCTTAAACGTTGATACATCAAGACTTTAACGGTATCGAACCTAATTTGTATTAGTGATAGGAATTGTAATATTCCTTTGAGATAAATATTTTGCTTTTAAGGAGGTGCTTAACTATGAATCAATCGGAAGGGATGGAGCCGCCGAAATGACCCATGAAGAAGACATTCATCTTGCTTTGCTGGCGAATGAGCCGGTGTTCGTCACAGATATCGGCTATATTCGCTCACCGAAGCTGAGAGATGTCATTAAGCTGGGATACAGCAGCTACATGGAATCCCTGTCGTCTCTATTGTTTGACAAGTCACGAATATCCGGCTTGGGAGAAGTGCCTGAATCTGCCTTTGTACTAGCGTGTTATTTCTTCATGCAGAACGATCACTTCCGAAATTCGTTTTCCAACGGGATCAGACTTCTATTACAAAAAGAGATCGAGCTTGTAGATGCAGAGAAGGCTCCCTATTTCCACCTAGGAGATGGGATGACCCTACACGAAGGCAATTTTCAACGTTTCCAGGAGATCGTGAAAATCGCCAACAAGGCTGAATTAGCCAATGACAAGGAAGACTATAATCCCGGCAATTCCAAGGCCAAAGAGATGATCGAGAAGCTAATGAAGGGCAAAGCGAACAAGCCTGCCAAGAAACCGGTCATGAATTTGCACAGCATCATATCGGGCCTGTCCTGGAAATCAACCAGCGGCATAAACATCCATAATATTTTTGAGCTAAGCATTTACCAATTCTACGACGGCTATTACCGGCTTGAAAATATCGATCATTACAACAGTGTCGTCACTGGCATTTATACCGGCAATATCGATGCAAAAAAGATTAATATGCAAGAAATCAATTGGACAAAAATCATTTATTAGGAGGAATTTTTTTATGGCAGTTACAAATAGATGGGCAGTACGGGACGTTGCAACAGCATCATTTTTCGATATCGAAACAGGAAAGCTGAAGGTTAAAATCGACACACTGAAAATGTCTAACATTGAGAACACCGCTGAAACGGTATATGCCGTTGGCGGAAGCGGCAATCCAAAATTGGTTGGCTTCTCGGGCGGCCGTTCTGCAAGATTCGTGCTGCAGGATGCCCTATTCTCCAACGAAATGCTGGGCATGCTGCTTGGCAATGAAGTTACTTCCAGTGCAAAGAATGTCATTAAAAATGAAGTATGTGTGGTGAATGGAGATACCGCTACACTTACATATACGCCGTCAAGCAGCGGAGCGCTGGTTAGCGTGAACCTGCTCCATGCGGATGGAACAGTGGGCAAATCCTACGAATACGTTGCCTCGGCACCAGCCTCGGACAGCTATACCGTAAGCGGCAAAGCCATTTCCTTCGCGAGCGGCGAAATTCCGGATCAAAGCAAAATCATCGTTTACTACGAAACAGCGGCAAGTCCGGATACGAAGGAAATCCGCGCATCCTCCGATAAATTCGCAGGCAGCTTCAAGCTTGTGCTCGACGTACTCGTTCGCGACTATCATCTTCAGAAGGATTTTGCTGCGCAAATTACGGTCGACAATGCAAAAATTGAGGACAACTGGAACCTCAACATGCAGCCTGACGGCGAGCCTTCCGCACTGGATATTCCGATGGAGGCATTGAAGCCGGCCGACTCCCACGATCTGTACGTAATGCGAATTTACGATGAGGAAGATTTGGCGTAAGAAATCCGGAGGGGCTTCCCCCTCCTCCCTTCTTTCTTCTCATCTTAAAGATAGTGAATGCGCCCTTTGCTCATTTTCAGATGAAAAGAACACAGCTCATCACAAATACAAATGAATAAGAACCTAGGAGATGGTAAATATGGCGACTAAAACGACCAAAACAGCTAAAACATCAGCTAGCAGCAAGAAATCCACGAAACCGAATAAAGTAAAAGATACTAAACTAACGTTAGATAACTTGGTTCAAGATGCAGATAAATACGACAAGCTGCATCGGGTCAGCTTTGAAGACGGCCGCTATACAGAGGTGCATGCCTGCTTCAGGCCAACGCGGATCGATGACATGCTCGTTCATTTTTCTGAATTCATTACCGAGTACAATCGCAGATTTTCCGAGCTGAAAGAGAACAGATTAATGGATTATTTAAGCCTTCATATCCTGTTATTCTTCTCTACCCTAACGGAGCGAACCGACTATTCCTTTGAGGAAAAGATCGATATCTTCCATAAAATGCTGGACAGCGAGCTGGCCGAGACCATTTTTGAGCATTTTGACAAAACAGAAATCCAAAAAATCTACTCCCGTATTTGGAAGAAATTCAGCATGTACGAGGAATTGGTTCAGGACAATAAAGAGCTGCAAAGCGAACTGCTGGATTATATTGAAAATGCGAATTTAAAAAATACAGACGTCATCAAAAACGTTCTGATTAAAAACAACTAAATGCCAAAGGAGCGAATCGCTTTGAAGTTTTTCATTCATGAACTGGAATATATCATCTCCTTTCTGTACCGTCTGAAATTGCTGGATTTTAGCTCACGTATGAGAACTCGCTTCATAAAAATTTTGGCGGAACGCTTTCAGCAATACAAGGAAGAATATTTGGACCTCGTGATGGAGCACTGTGTACTAGACGACGATGGTCAGCCGGAAATTATTACAGAGGGCGAGGTCCAGCGATACAACATCAAAGACCTTCAAGCGTTCCAAACGTCTCTTGCCCCCTTGCTGAATGAGGAATTCGTCGTCGAGATTACAGACAACAACCGGAACATGCTGAAGAGCGTTGCCTACGCCGTGCTGCATTGCGGTCTGGAATTCACAGGCGACGATCAGTTCAAATACGATGCTTTAGCTTCAAAATTTGAAGAACTCAATCTGGACGAAATTTAATATACATTTTGTAGAAATGGCCATTGGTTGGTCATTTTTTTATTTAAAGGAGTGAGAACCATGGCAAATGATACGAAAATTCTAATTACCGCCGATATCAACATAAATCTGTCGATCGCCGCGCTGAATAAAGCCATAAAAGATATTGAAAAACACCCGTCTTTGAAGAAGATCAAGATCACCATCGAAATCGACAAGCAAGAAAATGATAAGGTCGGTAAAAGCTTTGGCCAAGCACTAAAATCTGTTTACAAACAAACGCATGCTTTCATTAAAAATAACAAGGCTCTCCTGAAGCAAGGTATGCAGGATATTATTAAAACCATTCTTGAGGTCGATACGCAAATCACGCAGCTTAAACGGGTCATGAACGAAGGAACGGATTTCGAGAGCATGCTGCGCGGAAGCATTCAAACGGCAAATGAGCTGGGACATTCCATCAGTGAAGTGAATAACCTAATGATCAAGATTGGCCGCATGGGCTTTGACGAACAGCAAACCCTTGCGCTCACCAAAACGGCCACCCTGTTTCAAAATATCTCGGAGCTGACACCGGATCAAGCGATCCAGACAATGACGGCAGCGATGTCCGCGTTCAATATCGAAGCGGAGGACAGCATTCTAATTGCTGACAGGCTTAACGCGGTGGACAATAAATTCTCCGTAACAAGCCAGGATTTGGCCAGCAGCTTAACCCAGGCCGGAACTGCGGCTAGCAACTATGGAATTTCCATGGAAAAGCTGATCGGTGATACGACAGCCATTTCCATGGCCACGCGTGAGAGTGGTGAAGTGATCGGTAAACTCGTTGCCGCCTGATCAAGTGATTGATTAGTGAAAATCTCGACTAATGGACTTGGAACTCCTATTTTCAAAAATAGGACAACAAGGGGCAAGTTTAAATACAGCCTGAACGACTAAATGTCGAGACATCTTCCCTTCTTGTCTTAAGAGCGAAGATGATGCGATAGTCTGAACACACTAGCAATAGTGTGAGAAGCGGTCGAGTGTAAAGACACTCCTAGAAGCACCGTTTCCGCTGCACTTTTCGGAAATAGGATAGTGCAGTCTGTAGGACGCCATATGTCCGAAAGTAACAGCCTGAACTCACTAACCACGATTTACTCGCGCCTGACGACACTCGGAGAATCCGAACAGGTACTGAACAGCATTGGCATTTCCATGAAAGACATGAACGGCAATGTGAAGAACGGATCTGCGGTTCTGGACGAAGTGGCCGGTAAATGGAGCAATCTAAGCAAGGAGCAGCAGTATAATACCGCACTGCAATTGGCCGGTCAGTCCCAGCTCTCCCGATTCATCGCCCTGATGGAGAACTATGACACCAGCACGAGAGCAAGCGAAGCGGCCCTCTACTCTCAAGGATCCGCTATGCGGGAGAATGCCGACTACATGAACTCCCTTGAAGCCAGAGTCCAAACAATGAAAACCGCCTGGGACACGCTCGCCTTATCGATGGGAAATGCCGTGATCAACGACTCAATTATTGGTGTAACGAGTGTATTAACGGGTTTGATGAAGGTACTAACCTTTAGCATTGACAAAATTGGTTTGCTCCCTACCTTGCTAGGAATCGTTGGTACTTCGGCTGCCACGGTAAGTAAAAACTTTAGAACAGCCACGATTGCCGTATTAACGCTTGGTCGAGGTATGACAACGCTTGGAGTGTCTGCAACAGCAGCAAAAATAGCCCTGAGAGGCTTAATGGCAAGTACAGGAGTTGGACTTGCTCTAGCTGCATTAGGTTTTGTACTTGAGAAGGTCGCCAATTTATTTGGGAGTGCCAAAGAGTCTCAGCAAGAGTATTTTGATAATTTAAAGCAAAATATTGCGGATACTGAAAGCAATATCGTATCCCTTGAGAATTTAAGTAAAGCCCTAAGTGACCGAAGTAAGTCTCAAGAAGAGTTAAATAAGGCTCTTGAACAAACTTCCCAGTCCGTCCCGGATATCATCAGTCACTACACTGCCGAGGGAAAAGCTGTTTACAAATCTAAAGCAGAAATAGATAAACTTATTGAGTCTGAAAAGGCCCTAAATCTAGAGAGAAGCAAAAGATTATATCAAGAATCAACGGAATCGCTAAAAGATTCCGCGAAAGATATCACTTCAAACAAAAAAAAAGTTGGAAAACTGCAGCAGAAACATGACTACGCCTCAGCTAGGGTTGATGCACTATTATCCGCCGAAGAATTCATTAATGATAATAAAAAAGTTTTCGACGAGCAGGATGCAAACTCTAATGAATATATTAGGAAAGTTCAGGAACTAAACGATAAAATTGCTAGTATATTTAAAGAAAAAGGCCAGTACGTTGATGAGGGCTGGCTTTCTAAAGAAATATTAGGTCATGGCGGCATTACTCAAGCAGTTACTGTGGCCAGATCAGAACTGGGCAAACTGGATGGAGAATTCCAGGATGCTAAAGGCAAGTATGATAGTGCATTAAAAGACTTTACGGATCTTTTTAAAACTTATAATAACAACCTCATCAATGAAACAAATGTAACAGATAATAATGTCAGGCTGTTTCTAGACAATCTGAGTAACTCCTTTTCGAAAACAATGAATGTTACGAAGTCCAATTCTGATGATTTGGTTTTTCAATATGAAGACTTGGCCTCAGATATCAACCAGTATCTAAAAGAAAATAACATAGATCTGGCTCAAGCAATTGAGTCAGGGAACACCGCTGCGATTATTGAAGATTTAAAGTTAAAATTCCCTGATTATATTAATGTTCTTGATGATCTGGCCATTTCTTTAGCCGAAGCAGCCAAAAATACTCAAGCAAGCTTGCCGATATATGATGAAACCGGAAGGGAAATTGGCAGAATAGCAAGCGCAGCCGATGCAGCAGCTAGCAGCTTCCGTGGATTAAAGGAAGTTCTTGGGGAAAACAACGAAGTCATTGGATTTACCGGTTACTCAACTAATACCGAAGGTACGATCGGTTATTTGAGCGAGTATTTGCAAGATGCTAAAGAAGAAATGAAACTTTTGAATGACGCTGAGATAGAGCTCGAAGACGGCCAGTCTCTCTCCATATCGACGATAAAGAAGCTGAATGATAAATATGGCGATTTTGCTGATGTAACAAAAATGAGTCGTGAAGAAATCCTTCTTTTCTTGCAGGCTCAAAAAGAAAAAAGTAAACAAACATTAAAAGATGATATTAAAGATACTCAAACTTTGATTGATAATGCAAACGAGAGAATTAATAAACTTAAAGAAGAACGTCAGGCATTAATTGATAAATATGCTGCTATGGTAGAAAATGGTTCAATGAATGAAAACCAGGCTGAAAAGCTGATAATCAACCAAATTGCAAAACAAAATGCTGCAGAATCTGAAGTTGAAGACGAGACTGTCAGACTCAAGTTATATAAAGCTGCTCTCGACGAGCTTACCAAGACACAAAATTCAAACGAAAAAGAAAACAAGAAATCCAAAGAAACCTTTAAGGAAACTACAGAGGTTCTTTCAAGGCTTCAACAGCAAATAAATGGCGTAGACGACGCAATCAAAAAAGTTAACAGCCAGCGTGAACGATACGCTAAACATTCTCAAAAGTATCGTGATTCGATAATTGCTGAAAATAAATTACTTGCTGAAAAAAATAGACTTTTAGAAGAAGGTGTTAAAGACCCTTCTAAGTTGCTGCCAGTCAAGCAAGCAGTTAATAGTTCTGGAACTAGCAACTCGTCTAGCGACCCTATCAATAATATGCTTTCTGCTGCTTCCGGTTTGCAAGGTACTTTTACATATAAACAAGTTTCCGGTAAATTCAAAGGCACTTATGAGGAATTCGCGAAGCAAGCCGTGTCGGATTGCTCCCAATTCGTACAAGAAATGTTCGAGGAGTTTTTAGGAATCAACCTCCCTCGTACAGCTGCTGAACAAGCCAAACAAGGTGCAAAAGTTGATAAAGCAGACTTGCAAAAAGGGGATCTTTTATTTTTTAATACTACGGGCGAAGATAATTCTCACGTTGGTATTTACAAGGGTAACGGCGAGTTTATCCATATGGGTGTCAAAAGCGGGTTAAGTACTCAAAAATTGGACAGCAAATATTGGTCAGAAAAATACCAAGGTGCAAAAAGGGTAACTAGCCGCAGCTCTTCCAGTGGTGGCGATCATTCACAAAAAGACCTCAACGAAACAGGCAAACAGGCTGCTCAAGAAATAGCCGATAATAATGCCAAGATCTATCAAGGTCAGCGGGATTATCTAGAAAGTGTCCGCGCCTACTATGCAAATTTACTAGATATCGAAGACGACAAAATCCACAAATCGCAATTCAAACAGTCTAATTATACTGATTACTCTGAGAATTGGAGAAAATATGAATCTGATGTCGTCGGTAATTTAATTCAAAAGAGAGAAATAAAAAAACAGGAATATCAAGAGTTTCAAAATACGATTGATGCAAAAGGATTTGAGCGAGAGCTTTTTGAAGCCGATCTACGAAAGCTATTACAAGAAATTGATGATATTACACTAGAGATTGACGGTAAAAATCTCGGCATCATCAATAGCAAGCTTGATGAATTTAGCGAAAAAGCCTCTAATGTTAATAAGGAGCTTGAGCTTTCTAAAGCTAGAATGGCACAAGTAAATGAAAATTCTTCTGAATACTCTAAAGAGCTGTCTCAGCAAATTTCGTTAACCAGTCAACAAATCGACATTAATGAAGAAGCCATCAAATATCTTGAAGAGCAAATACAAAGCGAACAGCTGTCGGCTAAAGCCAAAGAAGAATTAACAAAAGAACTTCATAACTTAATCATTGCTAACTATGAATATAACAAATCCATCCAGAATATCAGAGAAACCTACGCCGATCAGATCATCAGCAACTTCAAGAAAATGATCGAGACACAGCGCGATTTGGAACTGGATACCCTAGAGAAACGCACCAAGGCAGAAAACAAAAGACACGAAACGTTCATGCAGAACATCGATGACGAAGATAAACGGTTTGAAGAGTATATCAACAAACAAATCAAGCTGCTTGACCGTCAGAATACCGCGGATGACTATGAAACCGAACTGGAGAAAAAGCTCAAAGAGCGGCAAAAGATTCAGGAAAGCCTGAACAAATGGTCCTTGGATCAATCCATGGAAGGCAAAGCCAAACGTAAAGAATTACAGGACCAGTTGGATGCTGCAGAGGAAGAGATCGAGCGCTTCAAATTAGAGCGTGAAAGAACCCTCACCAAAGAAGGCCTGCAGGATCAGCTGGATGATCGTAAGAAGTATACGGAGAAAGTCAAAAAGGATCAAGATGATCTTCATAAAGAAACACTCGAGAAAATCGATAGCGAGAAAGAGAAAACGCAGCAAAAATATAAAGATCTTCTCGAAAATGAGAAGTATTTTTATGAAATGAAGAAAAACCTGCTCAGTCAGGATGCTCAAGTTGTTGAAGCAACACTCAATGAACTAAAGGGCAAGTACAATATATTTTTCTCTATACTCAAGGATCATGCATTCGAGACTTCCCAAGCTTTCGAGAACCTGAACTATGCTATGCAATTGGATTTTGATAAGCTGCTCAATTTCCCTATAGGGAGTAACAGTAGCTCTAATAATGGGAATAATAGCAATACTGCCAGCCCCAGCTCTCCTGCCTCCCCTGCTTTTACAGCAAAAGAACTGGAAATTATCGAAATCATGAAAGGCAACAGTAAAGCATGGGCAGCAGCAACAAATCAGAACAGAAAAAATGAAATTGCTGCAGAAAACCTGCGGCTCGGAGCTCAGATTGGAGCTACACGCGACGATAAAACCGGAATATGGTACAAAAATGGCGTCAAATTATACCATGACGGCGGAGAAGTCGGAGTAGCTGGAACCACGACTCGAACCTGGTGGGAGAAAATAAAGAGCACCCTGAAGCCTAACGAAGAATTAGGCATTCTCAAGACAGGCGAAGTTGTCCTGGATAATCCTTTGCAATTTGTTTATAATTTTGCCGGCGAAATGTCCAAGAAGCTCTCTCTCCTCTCTCCGTCCAGCAGTACGGCCAATGCGGTTCAGGCGGTCTCTGGCGGAGGCGTCGCGATCGATACCGTTATCATTCAAGCCAATGACCGCGAGACGGGAACCAGCCTGCTGAACAAGTTCGAATCCGCAATGAACAGGTCCATTAAAATAGGAACGTTTAAAAAATGATATGCTGGCAGAGCCGCTTTCCGATCCGAAAGCATGCTCTGCTTTTTGCGATTTAGGAGGTATTATCCACGTGCTCGGAGAGATCGATTACAACTTAAAGCCGATACAACCGCAGTATTTTCTTTGTAAACCAAACCGTGAAATCATTGGCAAACTGAAACATATTTATAATGATACCATCCAGGAGCCGCTTAACCAGGTTGGCGAACTAGAATTCACCATCCCTTTGCAAATCGATTGGCACCATAAGCTGATCAGTAACAAATATGCCGAGCTCATCCGTGAGAGATATTTGATTAAAGTCGTCCGCGGCCAGAAAATCGACTGGTTTATCGTGGTCAGCCTGTCCCAAGCTTCCGAGAATGACCAGGAAAGCATGACGGTAAAATGTTATTCCGCCTATCACATGCTGACTGACAAAATGATCAAGAGTTATAGCGTCGAGGCGTACTATTGCCGGCAGGTGCTGACGGATATGCTCGCTAATACCGTATGGGACATCGATTATATCGATGCCGATTTCGACCTTTCCTATCGTGCTTTTGAGTTTCAGTCGAGTACAGTTCTGGACGCTATTTATTCGATTGCTGACAAATATAATGCCATCGTCGAGTTTAATACGGATGCAAGAACGTTAAGCTTCAAAAAGCCGGAATTGTTCGGTCTCAATCGAGGCCTTACGTTCAGCTTCGGCAAGTATCTCAAAAGCATGAATAAACAAACTTCGGCCGACCAAATGGTGACCAGGCTTACAGCTAAAGGCAAAGATGATCTGACGATCCATCACGTCAATCCAACGGGTCAAGGGTACGTTGAGAGCTTCAGCTACTTTGTATACCCTTTTCGCAGAGATGACCAGCGAACGGTCCTCTCTTCTTCTTTTCATATGAGCGACTCCCTCTGCCACGCCCTGCTTGATTACGAAGAGCTTGTGCAATCGAAGACGGGACTGATTGAAAGCTACATTAAGCAGCGACAGGGCTATGGGGATGAGCTGAATCAACTAGACATTGACCACAACAGGCTCAAAAACAACGAAAAAGTCATAACAGACACGATGCTGAGCCAGCAATTTGATGGCAAAATGTTTTTCGAAAAATATGTGCATACCGGAAGCTCCTCGCACACTTTTGAAGTAAACAGCACTTATGCCTATGCCGTATTGTTCAAAGCCGATAACACAGCTGGTCTATCTGTCTATCTCAATGGGCAGCTTCGAAGCCTGCCCTCCGGACAATGGGCTATGCTTGGCAAAGTGAAGGACGTCGCCTCCATTCAGGTTGCGCTCCAAGGGGGAAATACAGGAGTTTTCATCCAGGTAGCCAACATAAGCCTCGACGAATGGACCGGTTCAGGCAATGAGCAGACCATCGTGGAGAGATACAGCCTGGATCACAAGGAGAATCAGCTGCGGCTGAAGGAAATTGAAATCAACAACAAAAAGGCTCAAATCGCAGATATCCAAAATGAGATCGATGCCGTTCAGGTTGCTTTAGCAGCCGACAACAACTTCTCCCCTGCTCAGCTTCAGGAGCTGAACGAGTTTGTCATAGAGAGGGAGTTCAGTGACGATGTATACGTCGACGAGCATGATCTTTATGAAGCGGCTCAGGAAAAACTGCGAGAACTGCAGCAGCCTCAGCTTTCGATCGATATCGATATCGTGAACTTTCTGGAAATCGTCGGCGAGCAGCGCAATTGGCATAAGCTTGTACTCGGCGATTTTGTAAATATCAAGTACGAACCTACGGATACATATGTCACGGCGCGGATTGTAAGTATCAGCTACGACTACGAAGGCCAAGAAATCAGCCTCACCCTATCCAATATTAAAGACGTCAGCGACGACAGCAAGGATATGGAGAAATTCATCCAGAACTCGACCAATACGAATATCATCGTTGACGCCAGCAAGCATAAATGGGGCAAAGCCATCGTCGATGTGTCCGAAATGTCGCAGTTGTTCGAGAACTTCTGGAACAAGGTCACCAATGATATTAATATGGCCTCCAATGAACACGTTGTGATCGACCGCAAAGGCATTACGATCATCGACCCTAATGATCCTTTAAGATTTCTGCGCGCAACCCATGGCGTATTGGGTTTGACGCGTTCGGGCGGATTGAAGTACGAGACTGCTATCTCCCCCGACGGTGTGATTGCTGAAATGGTGCTTGGTAAAATCATCCTCGGCCAAAGGGTCGTCATCGGCGATACGACAGGAGTTTTTACGATCGAAGGCTCTCGGCTCATGATCGATGACCGCTGTGGCCGGGAAGTCCTCAAGCTTGGCTTGCTGTCCGAATCCCCGGATAAGTTCGGCATTTTTGTAAATCGTTATGCTTCTCCAACGGACTGCAACAACACAACGATCCTGAACCGGGTGAATATTACTGCCGATGAGGGCCTTGTACTAGAGCGAAATCGTAATGGTTCTTTCCAAAAAACGCTCTATACCTCCACGGACGGGGATCTATATATGATCGGCAATTTGCGGGTTGGTGAAGATGAGCGAGTGTTCATCGCCGACCGCAATGGGATAAGCGTGGGCGCGAGCATTTGGGATAACGCCCCTTTTCGTGTAGACATGCTCGGCAATTGCTGGCTGGACTCTTTATTCGCTAATAACGCTGAAATAAAAAACTCACTATTCAAAGATGGTCATATTGAAGGCTCCTCCCTCGTATTGCGTGATGCGCTTGGCGGGGTTATCAAGATGTATCCTGATCATGGACTTTGGTTTGGAGCGGAACAGTTTAACGATGCCATTGCTAGCATAGCCATGGACGGCACGGCAAAGTTCAAGAAATTAATCGTTACTGATGGACACAACAAACTATTGATCGATAGCGAACAGAAGAAGATTTTCATGAACAACTGGGATATCGTAGGCGCCGGTGCCATTGACACGGATCTGCTGTCGGCCAACATCGTAACTGCAATGGACGGCTTTGTCACCGATCTGACAGCATCCCGAATGACTACCCTGACCGGTCAGATCCGAGAAAGAGCAATGGATTACATCCGGATTGACGGCCATACGCAAAAGTTCATTAGAGGAAATATTAAACCTGGTTCTGCTGTGCATAAATCCCTCCCTGACGGCAGACTGCTCTATTGGATCAACGCTTCCCAAAGCGGACAAATGACAACAGAGGTAACGAGTTGGCCGGTCATGACTTATGACATGGATGAACGGGACAAAATGATCATTGGACTAGATGGTGATGAAGATCGCGCTACTCCATTTATTCAAATGGGGATTGGGGACGGGAATGATGGAAGCATGGGCGGCAAATCACGAATCGATAAATACGACGGCGGATTAAAAACTTCCTATCATTCCAGCGGTTCGGCGATCGAAAGAAGCATCGATCTGGCCGACAACGGAATTACGATCCAATCGGACGGCCAGGGCCATATTACGATAAAGGCTCATAGTATTAAACTAGAAGCTGCTGGCACTATCAGTTTTTCTGGAACTGAGTATGTATTCACATGATGATAGATTTAACCTTTAAAAGGGGCATCTTATATGGCTTTTTTTCTTACTCTATTATGTTATAGGAGGTAATTTTAAATGCCCGGAGTCACCATTAATGGATCTGAGATATATGAGGTTATTGCACCTGGACATGTGACATATAAGATTGAAGAATATATACCAAGAACTTGCACTGGAGGATATGACGAGAACGGTAACTGTAGAAGATATAGCGGTGGATACTGGACAGAGGCCAACCCTAGCACTGGGAGCATAGATGCTAAAATTACGGGCTATATTTCTGCCCCTTCTTCGAGAATGAAAGTTCAAGGTAGTAATATTGCAAAAGTTGGGGATATAACAATTGAGCAGTGGGAGGCAACCTCTTCTATTCCTTCGAGCAATGATTCTTATCGATATACGGCCACTTCTCCAACTCAAGATAGTGGTCAAGGACAGATTATCTCTGGAAGCACCAAGGGGAAATTAGATGGTAAAGCCATTGCTTTGATTGGCTCTACCGTACAAACCTGTATCCCTGACGTAACTACCACCATCAAAACAGGAAACGAAAAAATGAAATTCAGCAGTTAAAAATAAAATATTTCAAACAATAACCTTTTATCCTTAGAAAGGAGGTGTTCTATATCACTATTCGCGATTCGTTATATTTTTCATACGCGGGCAGAGTGTCGGCTGAGTTTGGCATCTTAAATGTCAGCCTAAGCGGCGGCGGGATGTCAGAAGAACCTTTGGCGGCAAGCCGTGAAATCCATGAGGTCTCCATCAAAGGAAGAGATCAGCCCTATTTTCAAGGCATAGAGAAAGATCCTCTGCGATTTAACGTTTCTTTTGCTTTCCAGGAAAGATTTAATACACAAAAGCTGAGGGAAGTGGCGAGATGGCTGACCGAACACGATTACTACCAGCCGCTATTCTTTACGAATGACTTAGGCGTGGAGCCTGAGAAAATTTACTATGCCTTGGTCGTGGATGAACCCGCATTAGTGCACAATAGCTTGCAGCATGGCTACATCACGCTTACCTTTCGCTGCGATTCACCCTATGCGTATTCACCGCGCATTTTATCCAAGAAATACGATTGGACGGACCAATCGTTTACAAACCGGATGAATCATTTTTCAAATCATATGCACGAGAGAACCGCTGTTGATCCTGCTGGCCATCTCGTTTTAAATCCATCAAAGACAACATGGGCGAATATTCCTTCCGGCACGCGCTGGACCGACCTGTAAGGAAAGGAGATTGCAATGTCAACACTAACTACTCGTTTAGGACTCATTAAGCCGGAACATTCGGATGAAACACATCAAACCATTTTTGATTTAAGCCAAAATTTCGACATCATCGATGCGGCTGCGGAAAGATATGCACCTGCACCGCCCACAAGCGGAATTCATACGATCCGGGATCGGATTTGGAACGACCGGCCAGCAGCGGGATCATATGCCGGATGGATCTGCACGCGTACAGGAAGAGCTGCTCCAGCATGGACAGGCCTAACCTCCTACTCGATTGGCCAAACTATCGTCCCTACGGCAGAAAACGGACATTACTATGAATGCATTCAAGCCGGTTATTCAGCTGTGCAGGAACCAGCCTTCCCCGTGACCAGCGGAACTGAAGTGGAAGACACCAAAGCAGCAACGACCTGGACCGCTAATAAGGCTTATGCTCAGAACGAAATCGTGTTCCCCACAATCGATAACGGTCGTTTCTATGTTTGCACTGTAGCTGGTGACTCGGGGATGTTTGAACCGGTGTGGGCAACCTCGAATGGCTATATTACGAATGACGGAACTGTCGCCTGGTCAAGCTATCGCATTGCCAAGTGGCGTGAAGCTGGGGTCTCGACCATGTTCCGTCCATTTGGAAAAATAGAATAAAGGGTGATGATATGAATTGGCTGCAACTAGGCAATCTGCAAGGCATTTCGACATCTCCCCCCTTCACTGTACCTTTACAAGTGGATGGCGCACTAACAAAAGTTTCGTGGAAGTCCTCTTCCCCGACTGGTTCGAAAATCATCGTCCAAACCAGGCTTTCTTTTACTAAAGGTGCGGACTGGACGGAATGGAGAATTTGCACCAACGGTGGAGCTATTCCTGACCTCTCCCCCACCGATAAAGTAGATCACCTGCAAATGATGTATAGAGTCATCATATCTTCGCCGGATTACGCTGCCGTTCCAGTATTTGAGGAGATTACCTTCTCCTATGAACCTGTAATCGTCATCAATAATACTGGAGATGTGGATTGCAAACCGGAAATTTGGATTACCAAAGAAGGTAATGGTGAGTTTAGCATCGTGAACCTGTCCAGCAAAGCTGAGGAATTTAAATTGACCGACCTTATCGATCAAGAAACCGTCTATATCAACAACGAGCAGGAAGACATCGAAACCAGCTTGGCATCCACCTATAGATACTCAAGCTTCAATGATAACTATTTAAGTTTGCCTGTAGGCTTGAACATTTTGAAATTATCTGGTAATGCCAATATCCAATTCAGGTACCAATTCAAGTACTTATAAGGAGGTGATTCAATGCCACGACTGCAAACGCAGTTGCAATACAACGATCCGTCGATCGTCATCTGGCGTGACCCGCCGTATATCGACCGTGCGGACTCTCTCCCGGTCATTAATGGCATCATTACATTGTTAGAAATTCCTTCGTCCCAGGACAGAGTTCGCATCGTTGGAATGGTTGAGGTACATATCGAGGACTTTATCCATAAAAATACGCTAGAGCCGGATGAGTTCCACGTCAACTACGGAAACGGGCAAATTCAGTTCCATCCGTCCCATGAAGGAAAAACGCTACTCTGCGAGTATAAGGGCAAAGGGCAAATTCTGCTCCCCGCTTCCCGGGTGTACGCCATGGTCGAACGAAGTCCCGATATCGTTAAAACGCTGCAAGACATTATTGACGAGATGCTGCATCATCTCAGCCAGTACAATTCGAAGCTTGTTGAGATTAACCATGCTATAGCCGCGGCGACACAGGCTGCGGTAGGAGCCAATCTTTCCGCGGATAATGCCAACAAAGCGGCTCAAACGGCCTTAAATGCCGCAGACCAGGCGCTTGTTGTCATTCGGGATGCCATGAAGATCTACAAGGCTCCAGTTAATAATTACGGCGATCTGGCGACAACCTACCCAAGACCTGAGCTGGGATGGACGGTCATGGTTCGAAACACAGGGAACATATACCGCTGGGACGGGTTCAGTTGGATTCTCATTGAGAATTTTACCCAAATGGCCTTCCCTATTGCCTCAAGAACCGTAAATGGATTAATGAGCAAAGAGGATTTTATTGCATTCCATGATAAATTAGAGCTTAAAACTTTAATGTTCCTGGTAGGAAAACCGAAATTAACAGGCGTTCCGCCGCTAATCAGCTCTTTTCCTTTTGCCGGAGAAATAAAAAATGTTAAAGCATTCTGTCTGCATAGCGGCTCATTTCAGCCCACCGAAATTGAAATACAAAAAATCTCCGAGGCCAATTTCAAAAACAATGGCATCTGGGACAATATTCTAACCGATAATATCAGCTTTCCGGTAGGCAGTTTGGAGTCTAATACGCACACAGTTTCAAATCATAGAGTTAATGCCAACGACTATTTCAGGCTTAATATAACGGACCTGGACTCCGAGATTCATGGTATTACCATTCAAATCGATATACAAATTTAACACTCTTTTAGAGTGTTTTATTAATTTTAGGAGGAGATTATAAATGGCAATAGCACCAAAGGTTGAATTTACACAGCCAAATGGAACAACCCCAGTTAGCCTTTTAGATTTTGACACAGTTGATGCAGGCACTTTCTCAAGAGAGTTCTCAATTTTAGTATGGAATAATAGAGGGCAATCTTCGGCTGTATCAGATATGACACAATGCACAGTTACTACTCATGATCAAAATGGTGGAAATACAGGAGAGTTAGTGACAGGTCGTTGGATTGAAGTTCGAGTGGATTCAATGGGGGAAAACACATTTACTCCAATCGGAGGAACTAACTCAAAAACAATTCAAGCAGAGGGCGTAGGAGCTGGCATTATTTCTGGGGCGGTCAATAACGGTACGGTTGCTGGAGCTAAGCAGAATTATGCTCAATTAACCTTTGTCGCAAACGTTCCTACTTTAGCAACTGCTGGTAATGTTGACTTCTTGATTCGTGTATCCTACCAGTTCCCTTGATTTACAAGAAAAATAAACAATACTGATTTGGGACACCTACAAAGGTGTCCTTTTTTAATTTATTCCAATACAATGGGAGGCTATTTAAAATGTTGCGAAACATCCATCCATGCTCACCAGTTGAACAAGATTTTATTTGGGTTGCTGAGTATGATGATAATACATATTTAACCGAGTATAACTTTGATGACAAGAAAGGTAATTTATTTGATTCAATTGATAAAGATAGACTTCTTAGATTTGGAATAATAGGCCTCGGAAGAAGATTTCATTATGAGGTCTGGGGTGGCACTTTCAGAGTCGATGGAAAAATGTATGAATTTTTCTTTGAAACCAAGGATAAAACAATACCACTGACTGGTAATCAAATCTACTACAATGATGTGATTTCTTATAAATCCGCTGAAGTTTTTTTAAATCCCTCAACTCTGCAATCAGTAAGAGGCACTACAATCACAAGCTATACGTTTGGATATAAAGTGGGTATAGATAGAGAAAATAATGAGTTACAGTTTAAAGCTCAATGCGTGATTCCATATGATAGTCCTCTTCATTTTAATTTCAGATTGGTTTCTAGCAAGAGTCTAACTGGCGATTTTGTTATTAGAAAAAATGGCAAAGAGATTGATCGAATTAAAACATCCCTAAAGAAGAATGTTGCTAGTGAACTAAATTGGATTATTCAATAAGGAGGTGACCATATGAGCCTAGGAATAAATAAATTAGAGGCTATTGAGCTGCCGAAGCCAAAATATGTTGATAACAACGGCATTGAGCAAGACGTGGAATTAGAGGTTACTTCAAGCTCTGATTACAGATATGAATTTGAGAATAATACGAACTTGATTAAAACTTATTTCAAGAAAAATATTAGCGAGTACGCGCCGGTCAAAGTGGTTGTTGGAGATCGTTTTTTTGAGTGGACTCCTTTCGGAGTAGGATTCGCAGATGAGCATGGCAATGAAGATTGGTTTGGAAGAATCAATGATGCTCAGGCAGAGATTGACGGCAATAAAGTCATCTATAAAGATTTGTTGCTTGACATTGACGATGAGTTCATCGTGAATGCTGGCGAGTTGAAGCACAATACCATTTTGAACTCTAAACCAGTCTATAATCATACATTGCCAGGCAGACAAATTAGTGTTGTCGTTGATGGGATCATTGATTTCTCTACAGATATTGAAATGTATGTAGGCGATACGCTTCAGCAGGATGAGTTTGAAACCTCATCAGAGATTCAGTTTAGGGATAATATTGGCGAAACTGTTTTCACTTTGCCCCCGCCAATTGCCTATGAAGTCAACGGAAGTGAAAGTGTTCAATGCTTGTATAAAGTGATCAAGATCGGGAACGTAATTAGTCTGAAAATTTTTACGCCTTATGCATGGATTGAGGATAGTGGTAGAACGTTCCCTCTAGCGATAGATCCAACATTGCAAATTATAGGAGCTGGAAATAATGCATCGCAAGTATACAATGGAGTGATTTCTAATAACAATACTTATTTATCTGTCCACGACAATAACGCCTACAGAAGAAGATTGTATAAAATTAATCAATCTCAAAAAACTTTAGAGGAGACACCATTTTTTAAGAATACGATAATAGATTCAAGGGTGGATAGCCAAGCCGCCTTCTCTCCAGATGACAGATACTTTTTCTGCGGTGGAGTCTCTACTTTTGATGTGTATCAATACAACAGGATTACACAAGATTATGACACACTTATCTTTAGAGAAACCAATAAAAGAACGAATGCTGTTTATATTACAGATAATAGTAAGTATTTGTTCAAGGGCAACAACTATGCATTGGAATGCTGTAAGTTTGATCCCAATCATCCTACTCAAAAATTAACAATATTATCGAGTATCGGGACTTCTTATTATCCAAGAAAAATTTATTTAACTAAAAACGAAAATTATTTATTTTGCCAACAGGGTACCGGTGGAGCGACATCAAACATTACTTTTAGAATATATTTGTTTTCTAATGGTGTAATCAGTTCAAATACCTTAAATCTTCCTTCTCCCCTTACAGTTACTAATATTGTAGATTTTGCAGTAACCAACGATGAGAAGTTTATAATTTTCAGTAGGACAACGGCTCCATATATTCTAATTTGCCCCTTCGATTCCAATTCGGGATCAATAGGCACACCCATTTCTGTAACTATAGATATGGATACAGCCCCTGCAAGGCATCTAGTACTTTCTAAGAAAAATCAATATCTTGTCATGGCTCAATCTACAGCCAATTATCCTCGGTTCTCAATTTATAACTTTGATAAAGATGCTGGTATAATCGATGAAAAAGTACATATCAACCCTGTGGATATGGAACCATTTAATACACCATATGAGCTTAAATTTTCTCCAGATGGTTCGTTGTTGCTTTATTCTCAGGCCGCAGCTGCCCCTAATTCTATGTTTTTGTATAAGTTCCTCCACGAACCAGAAAACAATATATATTTTAAAGATCCTGGCACTGAAGATTACTATTCCGATAATAAAGGCAACACCCTTATGCTCATTGACTTTGGAACAATTGTTGCGGGTCAAACTACTAGTCCCAAAGAAATATTACTAGAAAATTGCTATGACTATGCTGTGAATAATATTCAATTATCAATATCAAATCCGTCTCAAGGATTTAGAGTTGAGCTAAGTGAAACCGATCTTCCTTTCATACCTCAACAAACACTTAGCTTTAATCAAACACTGGATACGAGAGAAACCATTCCATTTTATATTCGAGTTACGACAACAGATCAATCTCAGTCAGGTGGGATGTTTGAGGTATTAGCTAAATGCGATGTAGTCTAAATGGCTACATCAAATTCCAATACAATGGAAGAAGGTGAAAAATGTTTAGAATAGTTGAGCAAACTCAAGCTCATATGCAGCAAGGATACTTTAGTAACTCAGATATATATGTGGATGGGTATGGGAAGTTAACGTTAGTAAATAGAAACATGCAGACGAACCTGGCATTGAATAAGCCGTATACAAAGACATTGAATGCAGCTCTAACTTCTTCAGATGTAAATAATATAATGTTTACTGATGGAAATAAGAATAGCTTCTTTAGGTATGCAAGCACTCTTCAAGAAGATATTACAGTTGATTTAGGTTCGGAAATGGTTATTGGTGGAACCCAATTTTTTACTGGGGCAACTACAAACACTACTCAACATTACGTTGAGATTTTGATTAGTAGTGATGGAAATACTTTTAGGTCTATTAGTAAAGAGGGCACTGGCTTAAATCAGCAATATGTTGTTCTCAATGCGTTTACGGGGGTAAGAGCAAGGTACGTTAAGTTTAGTCTGTTAAAAAATACTCCAGGGATTATTACTGTCTCTGAAGGTGAAATATATGCGGGTCACAGCTATACAGGGTATAGAGAGCATATCTATGATATTTCTTCGGTAGGGACGCTAAGAACAAACAATGCTTTTTGGATGGAAGAGACACCTTATGAAACAAGTGTCATCGTAGAAACATCCATCTCTTTAGATAGTGGAGCAACCTGGTCTACTTGGCAGCCTTTGATTAATGGAAGTTCAATTCAAAACGTTCCGCTGGGGACAGACATAAGCAACGGTCGATTAAAAGTTAGAGCCACTCTATCAACAAATAGCATCAATGTTCCCTCCTTCTATAACTTTAATATGTACTTTGACGATATTCCTAAGACTGATGAGAAGTATATAATTATCCCTAGAAATGCTTATTCGTTAAATAAAATAACTCCTGAGATGGCTTCGCCAAATACTCCAGCGCCGTATGTAGCAACTGGTACTGGAACAGCAGAACCAGCAACGCCAACTGCATGGAAGCTATTTGATGGTATAAAAATAGGAAGTGTATTGAGCGATACATGGAGACCATATGGTATCGGTACTTATGCTCAAATCGATTTGGGTAGCGGAAATGCAAAGGCTATTTCGGGATATCACCTCTATAAACACTCCTCAAGCTCTGGGTTAAGAGCGTTTCGTATTGAAGGAAGCTTTGATGGATTGAGCTGGGAAACAGTTGACGAACAATTATTTGCTATATGGTCAGGTAATGAATTTTACCATCAACTCAATTCCCTAAAACACAATAAATTATTTAGATACTACAGACTATATATGACTACGACTGAGAGACCATATCTTTGGGAACTAGAGCTCTTCGAACTCGTAGACGGCAACGGATACCAAATCAAATCATCCTTGATTGTTCCCTACGGCACATCTTTACCATCAAAGCTCTATATACCACCACATAATAAGGCTACAGGCTATGTAGATGTTCGTGGAGTCTATCGATATGATTTGCCAGCAACTGTAAGCATCAAGGTACACGATAACCTAGCGTGCCGAATCAATATTCCTATCAATAATCGGGCAAGTGCTATTGTTAACATTGTTCAACAACCAACTAAAACACTCTCATTGTCACCAATAAAAGATGCTTTTGTCCGTGAAAGCACCCCAAAATTCAACTATGGCACAGAACATGATTTATATGTTGGTTATAACTCTAAATTTAATGAGAAGTATCGCTCTTTTGTTGAGTTCGATATATCTGCATTGCCAGCAGATCAAATCATTAAATCTGCTCACTTTAAATTATTTCATGAGCTCGAAGGAACCCCTGTTCAGAAGGTCGAGATTTATGAATTAGATCGTGAATGGAATGAACGAGGGATTACGTGGGATAACCAACCATTACCGATCAGTAAGATTGCTGAACTCGATGTAGGTAATGCTGGAGGTTATTTAGTCGTTGACTTTACGGATATTGTCAAGGATTGGTATGAGGGTAATAAAAAGAATAATGGCTTTATCATTAAGCTTGAGGATGAGAGTGAACAATACTACAAGCGGTTCTATTCCCGAGAAAGCCGAAATATTCCAATGCTTGATATTGAATATATTGATCAGACTGTTTACACCTACGAAAAAGCAGACCTAAGAAACAACCATTTACTTGTTCGTCAGAACATGGATAAATCAGTTGCTGCGAAGATCAATGTTAATCAGGTATGGTTTAGAGAAAATATCAAGTCAAGAGTCAAAATTGCTAACATGGGTGTTATTGATGGCACTTTGGCTGTTAAAGACCCTGTAATACCATCTAAGATAAATGTACGGCAATTTGCTACAGATGATTTGACTGCAAAGCTTAGTGTTTTAATCAAGGGTGCAGGGGATATTCCATCCACTATGTTTGTTAATAGGAAATTCGCGTTCGCACGTTTGATTGTAAGACAAAAAAGGGTCATTGGTTTAACCTCTAAGATGGTAGTTAGGGTTAAAAAGGATCATGATCTACAATCAATAGTCGCTGTAAAAAACCCTTACCTAAGCGCTAGAATTTCCGTAGTAAAGAGCGAGTATCTACCAGGAAAGATTTTTGTTGTTGGTAATGGAGAAAAAATATTGCCAGCCAAAATCTTTGTTCAGAAATCTGATTTTAAAGATATTGCTGCTCATATTCGAGTTTTTGAAAAGCAGCTCTTGCCAGGTACTTTGTTTGTTAAATCGGGTTATTTAAAGGCGAGGCTATCCATTCCTGAGACTGAGCACCTTGATCTATCATCACGAATCAGAGTCAGAGTGAAATGGGCTGCCGACTTAAAGAGCCGGATTGTCATTGACGATCCTAATGGAGATTCGCAGGGTTATGTGTATATATTGTAGCTTTTCCTTGAGACTTCTCATCGTGAGAGGTCTCTTTCATTTTTCAAAGCGAAGGGAATGGAATGATGAACAACTATATTAAGTTACTCGAGATCAAAGGTTTGATCCTCACCTATCTCAAGCCGCTGACGGCCAAAGAAATTGGATTCTACGGCATTTTTGGCGTAGCAGGGAGTATAATCGCTCAATCATATGGAGGTTGGAGTCCAGCAATGACATTACTAATTATTCTCATGGGTTCTGACTACATCACAGGCATCCTCGCCAGCCTGAAGGAGGGCCGGGGTATCGCCAGCACTGCGTCATTCTGGGGTCTGATCAAGAAAGGCCTGATGCTACTTTCCGTGCTGATCGCGCACCATGTGGACATTGTGATGAATACCAATGCCGTCATGATCGGAAGTATTTATTTCTGGTATGCTAATGAAATTATTTCACTGGCTGAAAATTACGGAAGACTGGAGCTTCCCTTTCCAGAATTCATTAAAGAGAAAATAGCCATGCTTAAAGGCAAAGAAAAACACAATGAAACTGTAAAATAAACTACGATCAAACGTACAATTACAAGGAGACAATAATGAAGCAGCAAGGCCATTTTCTGCTGATGGAACGCTCGGAATTCCGTGACTGGCTGCAGAAACAGACTATTACAAGGAGCATCAGCAAGCTGCAGGTGCACCACACCGCCTCCCCGAACTATACAACCCGCAAAAAGAGCAACGGGATTGCGCATCAGGATGCTTTTGCTTGCCTGGAGGGAATGCGGAACTACCATGTTAACACCAACAAATGGAGAGCGACCGGCCAAAACATCACCATTATGGAAGACGGCCGGATCGCCATTTCCCTGGACAGGGATTTGAACCAGACGCCAGCAGGCATTGTCAATCAGAATAGCGGATGGATCTGCATGGAGATCATAGGCAATTTTGACGCTCATCATGACGTGATGACTGCGGAGCAGCAGCGGTCCGTCGTCCATGTATATGCCTGCTTATGTGACAAGCTGTCCATTCCCATTGATACCCATCACATTGCTTACCATGCCTGGTTTACGAGCTCCGGCATCCGATTGCCGGACTACACTCCTGGCCTATCCGCAAAGACATGTCCAGGTACAAGCTTCTGGGGCCATGGCAATACAGTGGCCGCAGCCAATCAAGGATTTATTCCTGCCATCAGGCAGGAATTAGAACGACTACAACATAATGAAACGGTGGAACAGCCAATGACCGCAGATGAGAAACAAGCTTTTGACGAGCTTAAGAAGCAAGTAGCCAGCTTAACGCTAAAAGCTGCACTGCCGCATATCCCTGCTTATGCCCAACCCGCTATTGATGAGCTAAGTAAAATGAAGGATAAGAACGGCAACCCTGTATTAAATACCGTCCATGGCCGAAGCCAGGATTTTTACGACACCTTAACGATACTCTTTCGGGCAGGAGTAATTGCACAGAAATAACCAAGCTGCCCAGTTTGCATAAAAGCGTTTGTCGGCGGGAAAATTACATACAACATGCTGACAAGGAGGTAATTATTGTGGCCAAACCGGACGATCGTTCCGATAACGTGGAGAAATTACAGGATGCCATCCAGGATACCATTGAAAACTTCCGTGAAGGACAGGATTATTTAAGCGAGCATGCCGATGAAATCAGCGGCGAAGAGAAGGCCCAAATCGAGGCTAAAAATGAACGCCGTTTGCATAGTATCGAAGGCTTCCGTGAAGAGGTTAAGGACGAAGCCACCGACGCTCGGAAGTAATCCAAATCTGTCTGTTAATCTTAACTTCAGAGAGAACCAGGATCTTCCTATCCTGTGTTCTCTCTTTCCTATTGGCTATTTCAACTATATTTATCCCCAATAAAAAATGACACCGATCTCCCGATCGATGCCATCCTTCTACATCTTCGTTTAATTACGCTTCGTCCCAAACGGTAACTTCCTTCATTTTGTCGCCAGGACGGATTTCGTCCACAAGCTCCATGCCGGAGGTCACTTTTCCGAACACCGTGTGTACGCCGTTTAAATGCGGCTGTGGCTCATAAACGATAAAGAACTGGCTTCCGCCCGTATCTTTGCCCGCATGCGCCATAGACAGCACGCCACGCTCGTGCTTCGTCGTATTCGTAGCCGTCTCGCATTTGATGGTGTAGCCAGGTCCGCCTGTGCCGTTTCCAGTTGGGCAGCCGCCTTGGGCCACGAAACCAGGGATAACACGGTGGAACGTTAGTCCGTTATAGAAGCCGGAGTTAGCCAGCTTCTCGAAGTTTGCTACAGTGCCCGGCGCTTCTTCCGGCAAAAATTGAATTTCTACCTCTCCGCCTTTTTCCAGTACGATCTTGCCTTTTTTCATATCGGATCACTTCCTTCTTTATTCTCAGTGAGACAAACCTCTTACAGTTTACTATGAAATCGGGTTATGAGCAAAAAAATCCGCCGCCAATTTTGGCGGCGGAACGATTAAGCCTTATTTAAACGAGGGCTGCTTGGAAATGCGCTCAGGAATGACATCGCACGAGATGATATCCTCCAGCGTCTCGCGCTTAACGACAACGTCGCTAACCCCATCCTTGACGAAGATGACCGCCGGACGCCGGATACGGTTATAATTGCTGGCCATGGCGTAGTTATACGCTCCTGTGCAGGATACAGCAAGCAGATCCCCCTGGTTTGCCTTAGGCAGCTCCAGATCCCAAATGAGCATATCCCCGCTCTCACAGCATTTGCCGGCAATCGACACCGTCTCTTCATTGTCATCATTGCCCCGGTTCGCCAGCATGGCCTCATATTTGGAGTCGTACAACGCTGGACGCGGGTTATCCGTCATCCCGCCGTCAACGGCAACATATTTGCGTACGCCGGGAATGTCCTTCGTCGAGCCGATCGTGTACAGCGTTGTACCGGCATCGCCGATAATGCTGCGGCCCGGCTCAACCCAAATTTCTGGAATTTGCGCATAGACTAGCGCGAAATACTTCTTCACTGCATCTGTGATCGCTTTGACATACTGAGATACATGCAGCGGCTGATCCTCCTCGGTGTAACGGATTCCAAAGCCTCCACCCAGATTGACGACCTTGAACACGACGCCAAGCGTCTCCTTGACGTCCGCCGCAAATTGAGCAACACGCTCTACGGCAAGCTCGAAGCCCTCCACTTCAAAAATTTGCGAACCGATATGAGAATGCAGGCCAAGCAAACGCAGATTCAAGCTTCCGGAGGCAAGCTCTACCGCCTCTTTCGCCGAGCCGTTCCCAATATCGAAGCCAAATTTCGAGTCAGTCTGGCCTGTTGAAATGAATTCATGCGTATGTGCTTCCACACCAGGAGTCACACGCAGGAGCACGTTCACAGCGATGCCCTTTTCCGCAGCGATCGCTTGCAGCATATGCAGCTCCGTGAAATTGTCCACAACGAAGCAGCCAATGCCCGCGCTAATGGCCATTTCCAGCTCATCCAACGTTTTGTTGTTGCCATGGAAGTGAATCCGCTCCGCCGGGAACCCGGCTTGCAGTGCCGTATACAGCTCCCCTTCCGAAACGACGTCCAAGGACAGGCCCTCTTCCTCCACAACTCTGCACATCGCCATCACGCAGAAAGCCTTGCTCGCATAAGCTACCTGGAAAGACAGGCCGGATTGCTTGAAAGCATCCATATATTCGCGGCATCTTTGCCGTACAAGTGCTTCATCAACGATATATAGCGGAGTACCATACTGCTGCTTCAGTTCGACGGTATCACAGCCGCCGATTTCGAGATGCCCTTTGGCATTAATTTTACTAGTACCATGTAAATACATTTAGCACTCTCCACTTTCAACTTTTACACCAGTATAGCAAACATTAGGTGAACTGAAAAATGGATTTTTGTGAATATCATTTGTATTTTTTTACGGACAACCTTATCCGCTACTCATTACGCGGCATGCGAGTGCGGTCCCTTGTCTTGTTGAAGGATGGCCTTTGTTTGGAGGTCATGACCGGCAAGCGGAAAAAAATGGCGGCCATTGCCTTTGCATTAAACGGTATAAACGGCCACAGATAGGAGGAGTTATAGGACCGCCGCAGCGTCAGCCAAACAATGTAGGCCGTCACGCCAACGACAAACCCCGGACCGCCGAAGATCGCAACAGCGATAAGCAAGCCCAGCCGAATCACCCGGTTGGCAAGCCCCAGCTCATAGCTCGGCGTGGCAAACATTCCAATGGCCGCGACAGCCATATACAGCACGACCTCGTTGACGAACAAACCTGTTTTCACAGCAATATCTCCAATGAGTATTGCCGCGATCAGACCCATCGCCGAAGCAAGCGGAGTCGGCGTATGTACCGCAGCCATCCGAAGCAGATCTACGCCGAATTCAATCAGAAGAAACTGGGCGATCAGCGGGATTTTAGCCTGGGACTGCGGGCCAATAAATGACAGCGCAGCTGGCTTAAGCTCGGGATGAATCACCATGAGGAGCCATAATGGAAGCAAAAATAACGAAGCAAAGATGCCGGCAAACCGTACCCAGCGTAAATAGCTGCCCATAAATGCCGTCTGCCTGTTCTCCTCCGCATGCTGGCATAGATCAAAAAATGTCGTCGGGAAAATAATGACACTGGGCGATGTATCGCTAAAGAGCGCAACCCGCCCTTCTAGAATATGCGAAGCAACGACATCCGGCCGCTCCGAATACCGGACCAGCGGGTACGGATTCCAGCCCTTGCGCACGATCGCTTCTTCCAATTGTTTTTCCGCTAGCGGAATGCCGTCGATATCAATGGATGTGATCTTCTCGCGTACGGAATCGACCTGCGTTTTATCAACAATATCATCGATATAAGCGATGCATACATCAGTTTGCGTTCTGCGCCCCACCTTATGCAATTCAAAGGTGAGGCCAGGATCGCGGAGCCGCCGGCGGACAAGCGTAATGTTCGTCAGCAGGGTTTCGGTAAATCCGTCCCTCGCCCCTCTCACAACACGTTCGAGCGATGGCTCTTCCGGATTCCGTACCGGGTACGTCCGGGTATCCATCACTAACGCTTCCTGCTCCCCATGAATGAACAAGGCGCTCATTCCGCTGAGCACCATCGTAATGACATCGCTCAGCTTATTGATCTTTTTTACCTGGATATGCGGGATATAAAGGTCAAAAAAAGCATGCAGCGCCCCGGAAGATACATTATCGGGCGACAAATATGTCAAGCGTTTCAAAATTTCCTGTAAAATATCCTCCTTCGCAAAGCCGCTGATGAAGAACAAACCTGTTCGCGTTTCCCCGAAGGTCATTTCGCGAAAATCAATATCAAAGCTCTTGCCGAGGCCGACGACCTCCTCCAGCGTTTTTTTCGTCGTATCTAAATCCTCGCTAATCCTGCCGCTTTTCTGCCAATATACGACCGATTCCTCAATCGTATCGGAATGCTCGTTCTCTACCTTCTGATTCCGCAGCTCTTTGTTCTCGTCCCCCTGCCCCTTCTCTCTGTTAACACCGTCCGTCTCCTCGTCAGAGTGTTCCTCCGGATATGGAATAAATTCCGGCTGCTCCTGTGAATATTCGTTATGCTCCCGATCCGTCATATCCTTTGCCTCCTTCCATTAGACTCGCATCAATTGAGCCTTGCTGCTCTAAGGTGTATAAACAAAAAATTCAAATAAAGAACCGGCTACTTTGCCGAATACCATCGCCAGCAGCAGCCCCAGCAAATAATGCTGCATCCGCAGCCTCTTGGCGAGAATCGGTAGGACGTTAAGCACCTCGGTCAAGGCTGCCGCGAGCAGGCCGACGAAAATGCCATTCAACAAACCGACAAAGCCGCTAATCAGCCAAGGGCCATGCATATGCCACTGATAGAAATCGGCTACGGTTCCGATGAACGCTCCGCTGACCATGGCTCCTTCATACCAATGTACTTTGTCATACGTCCGGGTCACTTGGGCAAGTCTCGGAATGACGTCTAGAACGATAAAAAGGGCAATGACCCCCCCTCCCACCGCAACGCCTCCGGCCAACCCAAGAAAGACAAGCACCGCCGCTGACCAGGGTGAAATCAAGGGTCCTTCTCCCCCCGTCCTGCCGCTTTATGCATCTTCTTGTATTCCTCGGTAATGACGAATTGATCGAGGTTTTCTTGATATAGATACATTTCCACTTCGAGAGGAGTAGGCTCTTCATTCCACTTTTTCTTGAACAAATGATTGAAGAACACCACCATCCCGAAGCCGATGCCAAGGGAATAGGCTCCCTGGAACAAGTGCGGATGTTCATCCCGCTCTCCCGTAATCATTTCCACGATCCGTACCTGTACCGCCTGCATGCTGACATCCGCGTGGAAGTTCATAATCGTCAGCGCCGATCCGAAGAATAGAAGCAGCCAAACGGCAAGAAACAGAACCAGCAGCGGCCTTTTTTCCTTGCCGACCATCTCCACCAATACCTGAGGCTCGCCCATATACTCTATTTGAATATCCGGAATACGCTCTTGGAGGCGCGATATAATCTGCAGCATATCGATCAGAACAAGATTGCCGTCCTGCTCCCGCGGCTGCTTAAGGACAATGTCCAGAAGTCTCGGCTCAATGTTCGGGTCAGCTAGAACGCGCGCAACATCCCGAAGCCGCACATCCTGGCCGAGCGGAAGCTTGACATGCTTGCGCAGCTGCAAATATATCGTAGCTGTTCCCTGTTTCATCCTAACACCTCTTTCCAGGACGAATTGTCCATAGTATGCCAAGCGGGAGTCTGATTTACTCGCAACCCAGCAAAACACCTTGCCCTCTTTGAATATAAAAAACGGCTTCCGGTATTTAACCGAAAGCCGTTTAGTGCGACTGCTGTACTTACTAAACTAACCCTGCTGTGTTATTGGGCAATTTGGTCGCGAATGTTCTGCAGGATTTTTTTCTCCAGCCTCGATACCTGCACCTGGGAAATCCCTAACCGGGTTGCTACCTCAGACTGGGTCTGATCGCGGTAATAACGTAAATATACAATCAGCCGCTCCCGGTCGGACAAGCCATGTATCGCCTCGTGAAGCGCCAGCTTGTCGAACCATCGCTCCTGGGACTCATCAGCGATTTGATCCATCAGTGTGATCGGATCGCCATCGTTCTCAAACACCGTCTCATGAATCGAGGTCGGCGGTTTGTTGGCCTCCTGGGCAAATACGACATCCTCCGGCGTCAAGCCGAGCTCGTCCGCTACTTCCTTAACCGTGGGCAGGCGATTCAGTACTTTAGATAACTCATCCTTCTTCTTGCGAACCTTGTTCGCCATCTCCTTCAGCGAGCGGCTGACCTTAAGCGTCCCGTCATCGCGCAGAAACCGCTGGATTTCTCCGATAATCATCGGAACGGCGTATGTGGAAAATTTGACGTCATAACTGAGATCGAACTTATCCACTGATTTCAGCAAGCCGATACAGCCGATTTGGAACAGGTCCTCGGGCTCATACCCCCGATTCATAAACCGCTGCACTACCGACCAGACGAGCCGAATGTTGCAGTTCACCAGCCGATCCCGTGCACTATGGTCCCCGGATTGGCTCAGAGCAATCAACCGCTTCACTTCGGCATCATCCAAAAACTCTCTTGAGGTTTGCTTCACATCCGCATCCATAGATCCAACCCCTAATTATATAAAGCTTTCTTGGATACAATCCTCTTCTTCATCCGAATGGACGTGCCTCCGCCCATTTCGCTGGCAACGTCAAACTCATCCATGAAATTCTCCATGATCGTAAAGCCCATCCCCGAACGCTCCAGCTCCGGCTTAGACGTATAGAGTGGCTGCTTGGCAAGCTCAACGTCTTCGATTCCCCGTCCTTTGTCTTCTATCACCAAGGTAACGGTATCCCCTTCAATCTGGGCTGAAATCGTGACGATTCCATCGGGATCGTTGTCATATCCGTGAATAATGCAGTTCGTTACGGCTTCGGACACAACGGTCTTCAGATCCGTAATTTCATCCATGGTGGGATCGAGCTGCGATACAAATGCGGCAACCGTCACTCTGGCAAAGGATTCATTCTCCGATCTTGCGGCAAATTGCAGCGACATGAAATTGCTGGCGGACTGGTTCATAATGCGACCTCCAATTCAGAGAGCGCATCGCTCTCATTCTCGAAAATGCTCATGATCTTGAAGAGACCCGACATTTCGAACAGCCGGTATACCGAGCGGTTTACGTCACACAGCACCATTTTTCCGCCCTTATGCTTAATTAGCTTATATCTTCCAAGTATGACGCCCAGACCCGAGCTGTCCATAAATTCCAAGGACTTCAAGCTAAGCACTAGATGGCGGCAATCCCCCCGCGCAATCTCCTCATCCATTCGCATACGGACGTCGTCGGCCGTATGGTGATCCAGCTCTCCGCTTAAACGCACGATCAGCGTCTCGCGGTGCCTTACCATTTCCACATGTAAATTCACGTCTGTTCACTCTCCTCCCTGACATGAACACAACAATTCGATAAGCCCCAGCAGAATTCCTTCCGCCTGACAAAACTAGAAGAAAAACCCTATGAATCTACAAAAAACAGATGCGAGGCAGAGCGCTTGAACATCGTCCACCAACCTGCCTTATTAATATCCGTTGGTGATTTCAATGGGAACTCGGTGATAACCTTATTCTCCTGATAAACGATCAGCTTCCCGATATTTTGGCCTTTCTTGATCGGGGCAGCAAGCTTCTCAGGTACCTCAAGCTTATGAGTGATGCTGCCCGGGGCAGCTCCCTTGTTGACCAGCACATTCAGTTGGCGGGCCGCAGACAGCTCCAGCATTGAGGATTGTCCCTTTTGGATCTTCACTCTTCCGATCACTTCGCCGGCCTTGTAAATCGGCATCAGAGCATATTGGGAGAAGGCGTAATCGAACATGGCGGAAACCTCACTGTTCCGCGTCTTCGTATTTGGTTCTCCCAGGACAACGGCGATCAGCCGCAGGCCATCTCTTTGCGCCGTGGCCGCCAAACAGAATTTGGCCTCCGACGTATAACCGGTCTTCAATCCGTCCGCGCCGGTGTAGAAGCGGACGAGCTTGTTCGTGTTGACAAGCCAGAACGGCTTTTGCGTATTCTGCCGCAAGTAATCCTGGTACGCCCCCGTATATTTCGTAACCTCCGGATGCTTCAGCAGCTCCCGGCTCATGATGGCAATGTCATAAGCTGAGCTGTAATGTCCCTCGACAGGAAGACCGTTACAGTTCTTAAATTGCGTATTCTTCATTCCAAGCTCGGCAGCCCGCTGATTCATTAGCCTGACAAAGCCTTTTTCCGATCCGGCGATTTTCTCGGCGATCGCCACAGAAGCGTCATTGCCTGAGGCCATTGCTATGCCTTTGAGCAATTCTTCCACGGTCATTTGTTCCCCTGCCTCCAAGAATATTTGCGAACCGCCCATCGAAGCTGCGTATTCGCTTGTAGTCACTTTATCCGAAAGCTTCAAGGTGCCTTTCTCAATCGCCTCCATCGTCAGCAGCATGGTCATGATTTTCGTGATGCTGGCTGGCGGCAGCTTGTCATGGCTTTTCTTCTCGTAAATGATTGTCCCCGTATCAGCATCCATTAACACGGCGGAATTGGCATTTTCCGCCAATAGAACATCCCCATCCTCATGCGCCCCGCCGTGATTGGCGGACATGGCCGCCGGCCAGGCCGGGAAAATCAGCAGAACTGCGATGCTCCAAATTATCAGCCGCTTGCTCAAGAATAGTCCCCCTTCAACATATTTTACAAAATATTGGATTCTGCTAACCTAGTATCGGCGAAAGAAAGCCAATATATTCCTGTCGAAGCAAAAAAAACAGCGCCCCCTCCGATCTTGGCAAGATCGTTGAGAACGCCCGATAAAATCTTTATAGTTTGACGCTAGTCCAATGTTACAATTTGGGGATAATTCCGAGCACGAGGTTAAGGAACTTCTCACGAACCCGGTCCGTCGTCTCGATCACTTCCTCATGGGAAAGCGGCTGATCCAGAATGCCAGCAGCCATATTGCTGATACAGGATATGCCCAACACCTCGATGCCAGCATGTCTGGCTACGATAACCTCCGATACCGTGGACATGCCTACGGCATCTGCTCCCAGAGTACGGAACATTCTAATCTCTGCAGGCGTTTCGTATGATGGCCCTAACAAGCCTACATAGACGCCCTCCTGCAGCGGTACTTCCTTCTCTTTGGCTACCTGCTTGGCAATCTCGCGAAGCTTGCGGTTGTAGGCCTCCGACATATCTGGAAAACGCGGACCCTGTTCTGCATCATTCGGACCTACGAGCGGGTTTCTCCCCGTCATATTGATGTGATCCGAGATCAGCATCAGATCGCCAGGCTTGTAGGATGTGTTAATTCCGCCTGCTGCGTTTGTAACAAGCAGCTTTGCCACCCCAAGCGCCTTCATCACCCGAACCGGAAATGCCGTCAGTTCCGGACCGTAGCCTTCATACATGTGAAAGCGGCCCTTCATCAGCACGACAGGGGTTCCCTGCACCGTACCAATCAACAGCTCGCCCGCATGCCCCTCTACCGTCGATTGGGGAAAATAAGGAATATCCTTATAGGCGATGCTCACAGCCTCCTCGATATGGTCAGCCAGCACACCCAGGCCCGAGCCAAGGATCAAGCCGATCTTCGGCGCCACACCCGATTTGGAACGAATATAATCCGCGGCTTCCTGAATCATTCCTTGCGTTAATATCGTTGTCATTGTCATTAATCTCCTTTGTATAAAATATCATATGATTACGTTTGTCCAGTTGAAGAATCGAAGGCCTGCGCCTTACCCCGGGGATGAAATGCCTCATAGACAGACTTCAAGTTGGGTTTGCGCTTGCTTAAATACATCTGCACGGTAACCATATCGGCATGTCCTAGCATTTCCTGCACCGACTTTACGTCAGCGCCGCCTTCCAGCAAATGCACGGCAAAGGAATGACGGAGCGTGTGCGGCGTAATGTCCGCTTCGATCCCAGCCTCTCTGCCGTACTTCTTGACGATTTTCCAAAAACCCTGGCGAGAGAGCCGATCTCCCCTTGCATTAGGGAACAGTACTTCGGTGTCGGACCGGCTTAACATCTTCGGGCGGCTTTCCCTCAAATATTTCTCCAGCCACTCAGCCGTAACGGTCCCCATAGGGATAATCCGCTCCTTCCCGCCAGAGCATCGCACAAATTTCATAGCGGTATCGACGTCCTTGACATCCAGCGCAATAAGCTCGGATACGCGGATTCCTGTCGCATAGATTAGCTCCAGCATCGCTTTGTCACGCAGCCCGGAGGTCTGGGACACATCTGGCATGTCCAGCAGCAAATCAACCTCGGCCACAGTCAGCGTCTGCGGCGGGGACTTGTCGATTCTTGGCGCCTCAATCCATTCGCCCGGCTCCTGATCCAAAAGCCGCTCCCGCTGCAAATATGTAAAAAAAGCGCGCAGCGACACCGCGGATCTAGCCACAGTTGCCGGGGCTTTTCCAGAATGGCCGAGCATCGTAAAATAAAGCTTCACCCCTGCCCTCGTCAGTTGGGCGGGCTCATTCACCCCGCGCTCTTGTGAATAACTGATAAATTGCTCTACGTCCCGCTTGTAACATTCCAGCGTTGCCGCGCTTAACCTCTTATGATCAGTCAAATAACCCATAAACGGGGCAATATACTGTTCCAAGCTTCGCGCCCCCAGTTCTTCATTTATTCTCCGTACCAATAAAACAGCTTTAATCGATCCGCCATAAATTCAATTCCATAATTGCCGGCCCGCTCCGTTTGAAAAGCTTTAATGGCCGAGCCATCTGGAATACGGTATTTATCCTCTGGAAACAGATAGCCGCCGAATGTACCCAGCATCTTGTACAGCAAATATGCCAGCGCAATGAACAATATCCCAAACTTGACGCTCCGTAGCCATTTTCGAACTGAAATTACCATAAGCCTCTCCCTCTCCTATTTCTTTACCCGAACTCATGCCTTCCAACCAGCAGAACCTAGTCGGACAGGCGCCTGATAATAGTATATAGAAGTCAAAGAGGATTTATGTGGCTCCGTTTAAAAAAAGCCCCTCACAGCGCGGCGGCCGTGCGGAGCTTTAAGAAGCGGACTTAAGATTTCTTATTGCCGGACTCAGGATTGTTATCGTTCTTGTCTTTGCAGCGGTAACAAATCCCGTGGAAATCAAGACGGTGATCGAGCACAGTGAAGTTAAACTCTTTCTCCAGTCTTTCTTCCAGTGGCCCAAGCCAATCCTCGCGGATCTCATCCATGGCACCACATTGTACGCAGATGAGGTGATGGTGATGATGTTTGCTCGTGTCGGTTCTCAAATCGTAGCGGGCAACGCCATCGCCGAAGTTGATCTTCTCCACGACATGCAATTCGCTTAGCAACTCCAAAGTACGGTAAACGGTCGCAAGACCGATTTCAGGAGCTATGTCTTTGACGAGCATGAAAACATCTTCCGCACTAAGATGATCGTCTTCGTTCTCGAGCAATATCCGTACCGTAGCTTCCCGTTGGGGCGTCAATTTGTAACCCTGGGATTGTAACTGCTGCTTGATTTTGTCGATCTTTGCTTCCATGTTCTCCCTCCCCCAGGAATCGCCGCTCATTGATCTAATATCTACAATCGCTTCTTTCATTATAGGGGGTGTCAATCAACAAAGTCAAACATTTTACTAGAGTGTCAGGCTGGATTCAAGCATCGGGGTGACCCATGCCATCATCACTGGGGTTACCCACGTTTCGAAAGACGAGGCAGCCAGCATCATTAGACCCAAAGCCATGGTCACCCCTGTATAATTCACAAAAGGCCCAGCAACACTGCCGCTGCGGTTCATGAGCACTCTGCTGCGGATAATATTCAGCGAAAAACCGATAGCAGCGACGCTGCTGATCAACAGCACCGGTATAATGATTAAATTATGCGGAGCAACGGACACCAGGGCGAACAGCAGCCCTTTCCAGGTAAATTGGCCGACGAGACAGCCAACCGTAAACCCGATTAGAACCCCCTTCAGGAAGTCCAAAATAAGAATGCCCGGCAATCCGATGACTGATAAGCCGAGCAGCCAGATCAAACCAAGCCATTTCAAATGCAGGACGGCGACCTCCCAAAATGCCATCGGGTGAAAACCGGCTCCACCTTCGTTAATGGAAATGAAGAAATTGCCCAAATACCGGGACAAGTCCTGCTGCTGCTCTAACGTCAGGGCATTGACCATTAAGGCGCCAAACACAACCCCCATGAGAAAGAGCACCGAAACGAACACATAAATAGGGGTTTGATCCTTAAGCGCATAACGAAAAGGCCGAATCATGCAGGCAACTCCTTTCCATGTTCACATTGTTTACACAGAGATAACCCTTTACTAGTAAAAATATGAACAAGCCTGCCCGCTTATGCCCTATTCGCCAAAACCTTTCGCCGTGTCGACTTTGCCGTACGTCCCTCCGCCGCCCGAGGTTAGGGCGAGCCGTCCATCACGTGCAGCGGCGATACTCCCGGCCAGATCCCCGCCGACTACCCCCGCCAGCTCTTGCTCGGAAACCCGGTGCAAAATATTCATCTCCGTTCCAAAGGCCCGGAGCAGCGCTTCAAATTTCGCAGGTCCAAGACCCGGAATGAACTCAAGCGGCACCTGGTAATGATACGGAGGCCGGTGCGCAGGTACGGCAGGTTCAGATCGGTCGGCAATCGAGCGGATGCGATCCTGCACGCCCCGAACGAGCTTGGCCGAGCCGCAATACGGGCAGCGTTCAACAGCGGCTTCTGCCTCATCGATGATATAGCTGCAGCCGCCGCAAAATGTCCGGTGATACTTGCCGAGCCGCGGATTCAAGCCGTAATTGGCGGCAATTCGTCTGCCTTCCTTCATGCCAAGCGCCTTCTGAAATTCGCAGTAATTCGGCCGGGCCATCCGCAGCTCATTGTATTCCCTGCCGATCTTCCCTAAGGAATGGGCGTCCGAATTCGTCAGAATCGGGTAAGGGTCAAGCTCGCTAAGCAAGCCAGCCATCTCGGTATCCGCGCTCAAGCCAAGCTCAACAGCACTGACCAGCTCGAGGTCCATCACCTCCGCCATTCGCGGGGCACAGCTTCCGTAAATGCTGCGGTGGGGCGTGAAAATATGTGCCGGAATAACCATGCCGCCCCGGTCATAGACCTCTTTCTGCAGCTCCCGAGCGGGAACGTAGACACGCTGCGAGCTCAAATGTACGTTCTTCATGTGCTTATCCAGCCATTTTGTGAAGGACTTCATTTGCTCCAGGCTGGGGTAAAATACAAGCAAATGGGCCGGTCCCATCCCCGGCTCGCGGATTTCCAGCTCGCTGCCGAGCAGGATCGTCGTTCCGCCGTAGGCAATTCCGCCCTCCTGAAGTTCCTTCATCTCCCCGGCCTGCAAATAATCATCGATATCCCTCTGCACGCCGGGAGAATGGCAGTCGATGATTCCAATGAGAGAGATCCCTTTGCGCTCCTCTGCTTCCTTGGCGATATTGCCAAACGTCAAATTCCGGCTGCCGCTGATTTTAACCGGATTTCCCGCGTTTGTCCGCCCAATATGCACGTGAAGATCGGCATAATACGCCCCTAAAGAACTGCTCATATCATTTGAATTTGCTGTGCTGGTTGCCATGCCTACGCACCCTTATTGGCATGATCGCCGGCCATTTTTTGCTGCCAAATATATGCGGCCAAAATCGTCTTCGCATCGGAAATTCGGCCTTCCGCGATGTATTGCTGTGTTTCCGCGAACGTAGCTTCAATGATTTCCAGAAATTCATCCTCGTCTGGCGAGGCATTGCCTGCCTTCAGATCCTCCGCCAAATACAGATGGATAAGCTCATCCGCGAATCCTGGCGACGTGTAGAAGGAATGCAGCAGGGAAAGCCTGCTGCAGCGATAGCCTGTCTCTTCCTCCAGCTCGCGTCTTGCCGCCTCCATCGGATCTTCGCCATGCTCCAGCTTGCCGGCGGGAATCTCCAGCTCGCAGCGCCCCAGCGCTTGGCGATACTGGTCGACGAGCAGCAGCCGTCCTTCATGGACGGCGAGTACCGCTACAGCGCCGGGATGTTTGACAATTTCGCGTTTCCCTTCCGTCCCGTCTGGCAGCTGTACGGTATCTACCTGCAGCGAGATCACTTTCCCTGTAAAAATATGCTCCGTAGATACGGTGGTTTCTTTTAATTTATCGTTTGATGATGTCATGGAAATCCTCCTAATGATTAACAATCATAACTTGTCCAAGATGAACATATGGTGTTATTATACCAAACCCCAACAAGGAGGGCACCGCTGATGAAGAGCTATATCTCGGACAATTCTCTTCGCGCGCAGGGCAAAGCCTGGCAAATCCGCATCCTGCTTAACCAATGGCAAAAACAATCCGGTCCAGCATGCAAAGTAATGGATCTTATCGCTTCGCGGCAGCAATTGAACCCGAAGGTGAGCGGCCGTGAATAGAAATGAGTTATGCGAATCTGCTGCGGAGACGACCATTTCTGCGGATCTGCCTGCCGCCGAACGGCTGATGCAAATCGGGCTGAACCTGCGGCTTACTCAGGGCAGCAGCGACGACGAAATTGCCTTATCACTGTGGGATGTGATTGAGCAGGACAAGCTGCCTGGCGGCCGCAAGCTTCTTGTTCTTGTGCTGCATCAGCTGGGGGCATACGATAGCGCTTCTGCTTGGCTTACTCCTGACATGTTTGCAGATCAACAACTACAGCTTGTCCATGCGGAAATTTTGCTCCGATCCGGAGAAGCAGCACAAGCTCTTTCCTTTATTGAGGACTGCTTAACTCCAGCAACGCGGGAGGACGCGGATTTTTGGGATCAAATGAGCCGCTTGTCCGATCTTTCCCGCCTCATGGCGCAGCGGGATTATGACTGGAATAAGGCTGATTTGTATCGTTTAGCCGGTCTAATTAACCTTGCGATAAAGCTTGGCCATACAGAAACCGCCTTGCAGCTCGCCGGCTCGGAAGTCGATTTGCAATATCTCCTCATTAGCGCGCTTTATCAAGAAGGCTACATAGAGGCGGCCAAGCGCCTTTTGTGCAGGCTGCCCGATCCGCTGTTGCTGGGCTCGCTGCAGCTGTACCGGGAAATTGCCTTTATATCTGCTGAAATGCTGCATGATGAAGGCTGCTACGAGAAGGCTTGCCGCATTTTCGAAACGCTGATCAGGCAAGCCCCGGAAATGGCGCGTGCGCGGTTTGGCGCTGCTTCCTGCTATTTGCATCAAACTATGGACAACTTAGTCAAACGCATCGAGCTGTACCATCCCTCCGAAGAAGAACAGCGTAAAATCGATAAATATCTGGACACGCTTCAGCAGACCTTGCTCACGCTAGAGAAGTCGAACTGGCACACAACCTGGACTCCCGTACAGCAAAAAAATATTGGAGGGCGTGACAAACTGCCGCTGAATTAGAGTGCAAAAAGGCGCCCTCGCGACAACTTCGCTTAAAGTTATCAGGACACCTTGTATGCAGAAAACATTTGCTTATTGGCTTATGAATTTACCGTTTGCGCAACGATCTCCAGCGCGTATTCGGCGATTTTCACAATGTCATCGGCCTTAATTCGCTCATTTGTTGTATGAATCTCCTCGTATCCTACTGCAAGATTAACCGTAGGAACGCCGAATCCGTTCATGATATTAGCGTCGCTGCCCCCGCCGGAGGTAAAGGTTCTACCGGAAAGCCCCAGCTTGCCTGCAGCCCGTTTGGCCAACTGGACAACGGCATCCTGTGCTCCAAGATGGAACCCGGGATAAATAATATCGCTTCTAAACTCCCCTCTGGCTCCGAAATCACTGCAGGCCGTATCGACGGCTTCCTTCATCAGCGCCAGCTGCTTATCCACCTTTTCCCGCGACAGGCTGCGTGCTTCGGCATACAGCTTCGCGTAATCAGTAACGACATTCGTTGGTCCGCCGCCTTCGAATTTGCCGATGTTGGCCGTCGTTTCTTCGTCAATGCGCCCCAGCTTCATGCGGGCAATCGCCTTGCCGGCGACCTGGATCGCACTGATTCCATCCTCCGGATTAACGCCGGCATGCGCGGATTTGCCGAATATTTCAATCTCGATGCGCGCCTGGGTTGGCGCCCCCACACAGATTGAACCTACTTCTCCGTTCGAATCGATTGCAAAGCCGAAGCGGGAGTCCAGCAAGCTGCGATCCATAGCTCTGGCGCCAAGCAATCCAGACTCTTCTCCAGCGGTAATGACAAACTGGATCTTTCCGTGCGGCAGCTGCCGCTCCTGCAGCACTTGAATGATCTCAAGCAGCGCGGCCAGTCCTGCTTTGTCATCGGCGCCAAGAATCGTTGTTCCATCACTGCGTATCCAGCCGTCCTCGCCAATGACAGGTTTGATGCCTTTGCCCGGCGCCACGGTGTCCATATGGCAGGTGAACAGGAATGGCTGTGCTTGAACGCCTGGTCTTGCCTGCAATGTTGCCACGATGTTGCCGGCGCCGTGTCCGGTCCGTTTCATGGAGTCGTCTTCCACCACATGCAGTCCTAGCTCCGCAAATTTCGTTTTCAAATAATCGGCAATATTCCGTTCGTCCTTCGTCTCGCTGTCGATTTGCACTAATTCCACAAATTGTGCGATGATTCTGTCCTTGTTAATCACTGGACTTTCCTCGCTTTCTCTTTTGCGCTAATATTAATGAATAGAGGTCAAGTACATGTAAAGGAGCTTTGCGATTCATGATGCAAAAAAAATGGTTCAAAGTCGTCGTTTATCTTATGCTATTCGCAATGATCGGTTCTACGCTGCTTGCGCTGCTCGAACCGCTGCTGTTCCGCTAGAGCTTATGACTCCCAGTGCTCCTTGTACTCGGAGATTTGAAACACTTCATTGAAATAAGGCAATATTTCACGGGCCACCTGCTCTACGGAGAAGGCCAGCCCGGTTATGTCCTCCAACGAGGTCACGCCATATTCCTGAATGCCGCAGGGGATGATGCCGCGAAAGCCATCCTCCTGAATCCCGGATTTGACGTTGAAGGCAAAGCCGTGGCTTGTGATAAATCCTTTTCTCCGGCGGCATTTATTGAATTTCACGCCAATGGCGGCAATTTTAACATCTCCTACCCATACCCCGGTATAGCCCTGCTTTCGCGAGCCAGAAATGCCATACCGCGCTAAGTAGTTTATGATGACCTGCTCGATATCCCGAAGATATCCGTGCAGATCGATCCCCAGATTTCCATCCAGCCAAAGCAGCGGGTAGCCGACGAGCTGGCCCGGTCCATGGTATGTAATATCTCCCCCCCGATCGATTTCAAACAGGGAAATTCCTCGTTCCTTCAGCTGCTCGGGGCTGAGCAGCAAATGCTCCGGATGGCGCGAAGAGCCGATCGTATACGTTGGCGGATGCTGAAGAAGCAGCAGGTGCCCCTGCTGCTGTCCTTCGTCGATGGCCTTCACGATCTCTTTTTGCCTATTCCAGGCCTCTCCGTATTCCATCATCGGGAAATATCTGACTTCCAAGGAATTCGTCATACGGTTCATCGCCTTTCTCGGATTCATGAAGACTCGCATTATAAATTTAGTATACCTGCGTATCTAGGGAATAACTCTCCATATTGTCTTTAACGCGCTGCATGAAACGTCCGCAGATCACCCCATCCAGTATACGATGATCCAGGGACAGACACAAATTCGCCATGGAGCGGACGGCAATCATATCATTAATCACGACGGGCTTCTTCACGATCGATTCGAACGTCAGAATCGCCGCTTGCGGATAGTTGATGATCGGCTGAGTCAAAATAGAACCAAACGATCCGGTATTATTGACGGTAAACGTTCCGCCCTGCATATCATCCAGCTTGAGCTTGCCCGCTCTTACCTTCGTCGCCAATTCTTCGATTTCTCTGGCCAAGCCGGCAATGTTCTTCTGGTCCGCCTTCTTGATGACAGGCGTCATTACAGAATCCTCTGTGCCGACGGCGAGCGAGATGTTGATATCGCGCTTGACGATAATTTTATCGACCGCCCACACAGAGTTCATGATCGGATAATCCTTGATGGCACTGACAACCGCTTTGAGCAGGAATGCGAGATAAGTCAGGTTAACGCCTTCTCTTTTCCTGAATTCGTCCTTCAGCTTATTGCGAAGCTGTACTAAGTTGGTCACATCCACCTCAATCATCATCCAGCCGTGCGGAATTTCCGACACACTTTGCCGCATACGCGTAGCAATGGTATTCCGGATCGGCGTCACATCGATGAAATACTCCGACCGGTCGCCACCCTCCACCTCAATCGTCGGTATTTTCGGCGTCTCTGAAAGATGCAGGCCAGAATTGCGTACCTGCTCCGCTGCCGCATTATTAAACTCAGCCGGCGGGGCTGGCGTGGAGACTGGCGCTGCCGGAGAGGTGGCTGACTGCGCAGGCTGGGGCGCCTGGTAACTGCTCTGTGCCACGGAAGCTGCTGCCGCGCCGCTTCCTTTGTAATTCTCCAGGTAATTCAACACGTCCTTGCGGGTAATGCGGCCGCCTAGGCCCGTTCCAGAAATCGCCCGCAGGTCTAGCCCGTGCTCCTGTGCCAGCGTCTGGACGGCCGGGGAATAACGGCTCCGCTGAGACTGATCGCCGTGCGCAGCAGTGGCTGCATCCGTCTGTCCAGCAGAAGCTACCGGGGAATCAACGCCAGTCGCGGCACTAGCCTCTACACCGCCAGCCGTTTCAATCCGGCAAATGACAGCCCCTACTTCGATTTCCTGCCCTTCTTCCGCTAGCAGCTCGCCCATGACCCCGTCTAAGGTGGACGGAATTTCAGCATTCACCTTATCGGTAATAACCTCGCAAATCGGCTCGTACTGCTCGACGGGATCTCCCGGCTTCTTCAGCCATTTGCCGATCGTTGCCGATACGAGCGATTCCGCAAGCTGTGGCATTACGACATCCTGCAATGTTCTATTTGATGACATATCGTCCCTCACTCCCATTAATACAGAGCCAATTGAAGCATGGCTTCCTTGACCTTATCTTTGCTGAGCATAAAGAACTTCTCCATCGGCGGGCTGATCGGCATGGCCGGTACATCAGGCCCGCACAGCCGTGCGATCGGCGCGTCCAGCTCGAACAAGCATTCCTCCGCAATGATCGCTGATACCTCTGCTCCAACTCCGCCGGTTTTATTGTCTTCATGCACGATTAACACTTTCCCGGTCTTGCGTGCCGCTTCGATAATCGCTTCGCGATCAAGCGGCTGCAGCGTCCGCAAATCCAAGATATGGGCGCTAACTCCCTGCTCTGCTGCGAGCTCTTCTGCGGCCTGCATCGCGAAATGCAGAGGCAAGCTGTACCCGATTACGGTAATGTCGTTACCTTCCCGAAGTACGTTCGCCTTGCCGAGCGGGACGATATAATCATCCTCTGGTACGTCTTCCTTGATCAGCTTGTAGCATTTCTTGTTCTCGAAGAACAAGACGGGATCAGGATCGCGAACCGCGGCCTTTAGCAGCCCCTTGGCATCGTATGCCGAATAAGGAGCGACGATTTTCAGTCCTGGTGTTCCGAAGAAGATCGATTCCGTGCACTGAGAATGATACAGTCCCCCGAAGATCCCGCCGCCGATCGGCGCGCGAATGACGACAGGGCAGCTCCAGTCGTTGTTGGAGCGGTAGCGGATTTTAGCCGCTTCGCTGATGATTTGATTCGTCGCTGGCAGCATGAAGTCGGAATATTGCATTTCAGCGATTGGCTTCATTCCATACATCGCGGCCCCAATGGCCACCCCGGCTATCGCAGATTCGGACAACGGCGTATCGAGCACACGCAGCTCGCCAAATTGCTCCTGAAGCCCTTTCGTCGTCGTGAATACCCCGCCTTTTACACCAACGTCCTCCCCTAATACGAATACGTTGTCGTCAAGCTCCATCTCTTCCTTCATGGCAAGACGAATAGCGTCGATATACTCCATTACCGGCATGATTATTCCTCCCCTTCGCTATCCGCGTACACATGCAGCAGCGTATCCTCCGGCTTCGGAAACGGCGCGTTCTCCGCCCGTTCAATCGCTGCCTTCAATTGCGCCTGAATGTCTTTCACGAGGGCTTCATCCTGCTCTTCCGTCCAAAGCCCGTTCTCGATAAGATAGCTCTTCATTTTCGGTATGCCGTCCTTCTTCCAATTCTCCTCAACCTCTTCCTTCGTACGGTACACGAGGTCGTTATCCGAGGTGGAATGTGGCGACAGACGGTACATCATCGCTTCGATCAGCGTCGGCCCCTCGCCGCGAAGCGCACGCTCGCGCGCTTCCTTCACGACACGGTACACCTCAAGGGCATCATTGCCGTCAACGCGAATGCCCGGGAAGCCGTAACCTTGCGCCCGGTCGCTGACTTTACCGCCGAGCTGCTTCTTCACCGGAACGGAGATAGCGTACTGGTTGTTCTCGCACATGAAAATGACCGGCAGCTTCTGCACACCGGCAAAGTTCAGTCCCTCGTGGAAATCTCCCTGATTGCTGGAGCCTTCCCCAAAGGTAACGAAGGATACGAACTCCTTCTTCTGCATTTTAGCAGCAAGAGCAATGCCTACGGCATGCGGAACCTGGGTCGTCACCGGGCTGGAGCCTGTGACGATCCGAAGTCGCTTGCAGCCGAAATGTCCTGGCATTTGGCGGCCCCCGCTGTTCGGGTCATCCGCTTTGGCAAAGGCGGACAGCATTAATTCTTCCAGTGTCATGCCTACCGACAGGACGAAGCCGTAGTCGCGATAATAGGGCAGGAAATAATCCTGCTCGCGATTTAAGGCAAAAGCCGCTGCTACCTGCGCGGTCTCCTGTCCGATACCGGAGACGTGGAAGTTGATTTTGCCCGCTCGCTGCAGCAGCAAATTACGCTCGTCAAACTTGCGCGCGAGCAGCATATATTTGTACATGTCCACTACTTCGGCATCCGTCAATCCGAGTTGCTCATGCTTGGGCTGTGTCTTCGTTGATACTTTTGCGTTCATGGGAGTTACCTCCTTCGATTAGAACCCTGTTAGTCGTCTGTACCGTACATGTTTGCTCTTATCTTAAAACCTGGTACTAAGACTTGGGTTAACCTTATTATAATCCCTTTTTCCGCAAAAAGAAAATGTTCTTTGCAGGGTTTTGTTGATTATGTGATACTTATGCCTAATTTGTTAAATTCCAACCGCATTGCCGTCCACGGCCAATGCTGCTTCGCCAAGAATTTCGGCCAGCGAAGGGTGCGCAAAAACGGTCTGGCCGATCTCCCATGGAGTCGCATCCAGCACCTGGGCAAGTGCGGCTTGACTAATCAGTTCGGTAACATGGGCGCCAATCATTTGCACTCCAACGATGTCGTTGCTTTTACGGTCAGCGATCACCTTCACGAACCCTTCCTTCTCCCCGTGTACAAGGGCTTTGCCAATGGCGGAAAACGGTACTCTGCCAATCTTGATGTCAATGCCCTGCTCCTTCGCTTCCTTCTCGTTCAAACCGACGGAAGCTACCTCAGGACGAGTGTATACGCAGCGGGGCACATGTCGGACATCGTACCCATGGGACGGCTCTCCCGCAAGATGATGCACCGCCACCAGCCCTTCATGGCTTGCCGCATGGGCGAGCTGCAGACCGCCGATGCAATCGCCGATCGCGTAAATATGCGGCTCCGTCGTTTGCATCGACTCGTTTACCCGGATATAGCCTTGATGCAGGGCGATATCGGTATTTTCAAGGCCGATGTTCTCGACATTCGCCTGACGCCCGATCGAAACAAGCAGCTTGTCTGCCTGCAGGCGGACCTCATTGCTATCTTGTACAGCAGTAATTGCGATACCGGTATTGTCTTTCTCTACGGTTTCCGCTTGTACCTTGCAGCCAGTAAGAATTTCGATTCCCCGGCGCTCCAACTGCTTCTGCAGCTCGCGTGCAACCTCTTCATCCTCGTTGGGAAGAAGCTGTGCAGCTGCCTCGACCACTGTGACGTTGACCCCAAAATCATGGAGCAACGAAGCCCATTCCACGCCGATTACACCGCCCCCGACGATAATTATTGAAGCCGGCAGCTCCTCGAGCAGCAAGGCCTCATCGCTGCTAAGTACGTGCTTGCCGTCGGGCTCCAGCCCTGCAAGAACACGCGGCCTCGAACCTGTCGCAAGGATCAGGTGAGTCGGCACGATCGTCTCCATATCTCCGTCATGCAGCTCGACTGCAACGGCTCCGCTCTTCGGCGAGAAGATCGATGGTCCGATCACTCTCCCTTTTCCATGAATGACCTGGATTTTATGTTTACGCATCAAATATTGAACGCCTTTATGAAGCTGATCTACGATGCCCTGCTTTCTTTGCTGCACCTTCGGAAAAACAAGGGATAACCCGCTCGTCTCAATGCCATAGCTAAGGCTGTCCTTCATTTGCGCGTACAGCTCGGCACTGCGCAGCAGCGCCTTGCTCGGAATGCAGCCCCGGTGTAAGCACGTTCCTCCCAGCTTGTCCTGCTCGATGATCACCACTTGCTTGCCGAGCTGGGCAGCGCGAATTGCCGCGACATAACCGCCGGTCCCGCCGCCTAACACTGCTACATCACATGTAATCGTCATTTCCGATCTCCACCTATCCCCAAAAATGTCCAGATAAACTTCTCGTTTCTTATTGTACCTCGTTTTTTCCACATTACAAACTAAGAACGAAATAGACAGCCGTTCAAGAAGAAGGTATGATAAACGTAACATCATCTGATCGAATAGGATATATTTGCTGACGAAAGGAATTGCTGCAACTCATGAAATTGATGATATCCCGTTTTATTGCCATCATTATTCTTGTTATTCCCGGTATCGCCGCGATGATTGGCTTCCTGAAAATGAAGGACGCCTTATTCCTATACATGTCCAGACACGGCGACGACTCGCTGACCCAAGTGCACTTTGACTGGCTCGATTTCGGACTTGGCATCGTTTTGTTCGCTGCCGGAATCGGATTCCTGGGCGGCTGGATTTACTTCCGTGACCGCAAGCGCAATTATCTCGGACCCCGCTTCAAGAAAAAAACAGAGAATCCTTCATAAATCGGATACTTTTAGAACGAAACAAACCCTCTTGAGCGAGCAATACGCCTGCCAAGAGGGTTTGTCATATATTTGTTATTCATACAGGGCATCCTTCAGCTTGCTGGACATTCGCTGACCGCCTGAGGATTTCCTTAGCAGCACCCGCCGCAATCTTGTATTTTCTGCCGATAATTGCTCGGCCGTTTCCAGCAGCTCAGCGATCAGCGATCTTTGCTGCTCCGACAAGGACGGGTCATTCAGTAGCGTCTTATATTTTGCTTCGTTTAGCGATATTTTGTTCATTTTTCTTAGTCCTCCGACTATATTGTATCACAAACTCCATACAGCCCGTGTTCATTCAATCGCTATATTTTTTACCAACATCTGCTTCTTGATCTGGTTTTATTCAAATCATACAATTAGAATGAAGACGCTGTTCTTCATAACCTTTTTTACTTCTCTTCTCCAGGTACCCTTGAGTATCTGGAGTTTTTTGAATTTTCAAACGAAAAGCGCAAGTACCGTAGAAACCCCCGCGATAAGCTTGCGCCTTATTGGTCAGATTATCAAGGTGACTTGCATCCTTGATAATCCGGACAATTACCCTATTAGCTTTTTCTTTTGTGCTTCAAACTCATCAATACTGATGATTCCCTCATCTCTTAACTGAACAAGCTTTCTAAGTTCATCAGCAACAGACATATTGTTTGGAGAATTACTACTACTTGTTGAAATCTCTTTTTGTTTATCTTCTTCATCGGCTTGTTTGATAAGAACCCCGATTAATTGATGGCAGTGATACGCTTTATTATAAGCATCTTTATATTCCTGACTATCTTTAGGATAAGAATCTAATTCAGAATCTAAAAAAGCAATCTTATGTATGGGATTTGTTGTGTCATTGACAATTACATTTAATTCAATCTTCTTCACTTCCTCCTGACTTGTCGTGGAACCAGAAAGCCCACCAATCAATGCCCCTACACCACCAGCAACAAACCCACCCAACAATGCTCCTCCAATTTGACTTCCCCTGTTCGTTGAAGTAACGCTAATGCCGTCAGTTAAAATTTCCGACTTCAAAATATCTTTATATTTATAAACTCTATCCTTGTATGAATTAAGAACAACAAAGGATATTTGCTTAGTTGTTTCGTCTATTGATAGTGTAACATCTCCATTTGCAGAGGTATATTGCTGTGATGATTTAAAGTTAGGAATACGCTTAAGCCTATCATCAGTCTCAGATCGCTTCTGTGCCATTTTTTCATCATCAAGTTCTTTTTGCTTCTTATGGAAAAACCACCAGCATACACCGGATGCAATAAATACAGCCCACGCTAAAATTGGATTATTACCGCCGCCTCCGGTTGCAAGAAGAACAATAAAGAACATAATAGCGACGATTCCCGATATAATTCCTAAAATTCCATACATATGATTACCCCCCATTTTCAGTTGCTATGTATCTTTAATATTTATCGGTAAGTTATGAAATTTCAATAATATTCGAGCGAGGAGGGTTACTTCAAGTTATCTTTATGAGAACTAATTTCTAGAATTCCAAAAGCTTTCATCAAAAAAGAGGCGCAGCATGAGCGCCCCTTTATTGACTGATTTCGTTTGTAAAGGTTTGTTCTAAACGTTAATGGTATCTCGATATTTTATCGGAGCCTCCGAGCAATGTCCGATAAAATATCGGAGGAGTTTTTAGTCGATGTCAGTATCCCGCGTTGTCGAATGCTTTCAGCTTACCTTGTGTTCGATCCGCAGCTTATCGGCCACCATGGCGATGAATTCGCTATTCGTCGGTTTCGATTTGCTGATGTTGATCGTATAGCCGAACAGATGACTTATGCTGTCAATATTGCCGCGCGTCCAAGCTACTTCAATCGCATGGCGAATTGCCCGCTCAACGCGTGATGGCGTCGTCTTGAACTTCTCGGCAATGGCTGGGTACAGCGTTTTGGTAATCGCGCCTAGAATCTCAATATTGTTGTATACCATAGTGATGGCTTCCCGTAAATATTGGTATCCCTTAATATGAGCAGGAACACCGATTTCATGGATGATGGAAGTAATGTTTGCATCTAGATTTTTACCTTTTCCAAGCGGTACTACATTGGACTTCGTGAAGGATGAGGATGAAGAACTGCTTGAGGATAAGGTTTGTACTCCTACAAGCTGCCGAATTCGATTGGCCAATACTTCCATATCGAACGGCTTCAAGATGTAATAAGACGCTCCCAGCTGAACCGCACGCTGTGTAATATTCTCTTGTCCGAAGGCAGTCAGCATAATGATCTTTGGCTGTGGAGACACATTTATATCGCGTAAACGTTCCAGCACACCCAATCCATCTAAGTGCGGCATAATGATATCCAGGATCAGCACGTCCGGAACTTTAGAAGCATGTTCAATCATCTCCAAAACTTCCTCGCCATTGTATGCAATACCTGAAACAACCATGTCATCCTGTTCAGAAATGTACTCTGCAAGCAAATTCGTGAATTCCCGATTATCATCCGCCAACAACACTTCAATTTTTTGCACTGACGACTTCCTCCTTGTGTATATGAGTTTCCTTAATCCTTCTTCCAGGATAAGGATTCGACACTCAAAAGTAAATTCCTTCTGTCGAAAATTATTTTTATTTATTTTTTTAATAATTTGATATATAATTGTTTGATGCTTACAAATAATGATCTCATTCGTTACCATTCGACAAGTAATTACGGCGGAAATGTCGGATTTAAGCGCCTGAAATAGCAGCTAACTTTATCATTTGCATGTTTCCCCATCCTCATTAGCATATAATTTTATGCTTCATGTGGCAAGTCTCCGTATTACCCCAAATTACTCATCCCTGCATTTATCCACGAATGATTGCCTACGCCTATTAAGATTAATATTTTTAATTTTTGGACTCTGTATTTTTACTTCTTAAACAAAAAACCAATCTTAAGGCGCTAACTCGCCTTAAGATTGGTTGAAGTCGTCTTATCCTTCAAAATACCCGCATCCTGCAGCATCCATTCAATAAAGCACCCGTAGCCCGAACGCGGATCATTTACAAACACATGAGTTACCGCGCCGATTAATTTACCGTTCTGTATAATTGGGCTGCCGCTCATTCCCTGCACAATGCCTCCGGTCTTCTCCACCAGCCTTGGATCAGTGATGCGAATGACCAGACCCTTAGTTTGTGGTGTGCTCTGCCGCGACACGTGAGCGATTTCTACCTTAAACCGCTCCACCTGCTGGCCTTCCACGACCGTCAATATTTCCGCCGGCCCCTCCTTTACCTCTTCGGAGAATGCTACCGGTATCGGCTTCTTATACACGCTGTGATCCGGATTTTCCGACATCTTGCCGAATATGCCGAAATGCGTATTTCGCTCGATCGTTCCCAGTGTTTTGCCTTCTTTGACGAAATGTGCCCGCTTCTCGCCGGGTTCGCCGCTTTCACTCTTGGAAATAGAAGTTACGCTGGACTGGAGAATTTGTCCGCTTCCTACAATAATTGGCGTTTGTGTATTCATATCGGTAATCACGTGTCCAAGCGCCCCATAAACACCTTCATTTGGAGCATAGAAGGTTAAAGTTCCCACGCCAGCAGCGGAATCGCGGATGTACAGCCCCAATCTCCAAGCCTTGTCCTGCTTATCGAAGGCTGGAGTTAACGTGGTCGTAAATTCTTTATTGCTTCGTTTGTACACGACTTTTAGAGGCTTCTTATTGTTGCCTGCTTGCTCGACTAAAGACGCGACCTCGTGCACGTCTTTCAGACGTGTACCGTTCAGATGGGTAATTAAATCACCCGGTTGAATGCCTGATGCCTCTCCAGGCGAAATTTTGGCCTTGTCTGTATTTACCAGATGGTGGCCTACTACCAGAATGCCGTCGGATTTCACTTTAACGCCAATCGTTTGTCCCCCTGGGATAACCTTTAAATCAGGGATGACATTTACTTTCACTGGCTTCAGAGGAATTTGTCCAAAAAGCTTCATGCGGAGCTTGGCTTCGCCGCTGTTCAGCGAGGATAGCTTTAACGGCGAGCCGAGGGATACCTTCATGGAGGAGTTAGGTTGGTCGTTCAACATCACAACATCGGGCCGATCAACGCTAACCTCAGCCAGTACGGGTATGGCCAGATCGATTTGTGCGCCCTGGCCTTGAAACATGCGCAGTTCATCCGGCAGCATCGGCGAATGACCTTCGACGGCTGACGTGCCAAGGAAACAAAAGAAGAAGGCAAGTAAAAGACCGAGAAATCTACTCCTGAGGTTCGGGTTCAATGGCTGTCACGCTCCCTTAGCTTCTTTCGCTTGACGAAAAGGTGGTCGCCAATTGCGTACCTATAAGATACCCCGGGTGTGGTCTTTTATTACTGTCAATCATTGTTCCGCTCGTCAAATCACACCCTTCTGCGCCCGAGCCAGTTTAAGCATTTCCTTGGCATGGTGGCGTGTACTGTCAGTAATCTCCACGCCTCCAAGCATTCGGGCCAGCTCATTGACCCGTCCGTTCTCATCCAAATGCTCCACTTTTGTCATTGTTCGTCCGTCCGCCACAATTTTCTCGATCAGATATTGCTGATCCGCCATACAAGCAACCTGAGGCAAATGGGTAATCGAGAATACCTGGCATGTCGCGGATAACCGGTACAGCTTCTCAGCGATCGACTGTGCAGCCCGGCCGCTGACCCCCGTATCCACCTCATCAAAGATTAATACGGGAACCTCGTCATGACGGGCAAAAATACTCTTCAGCGCCAGCATGATCCGTGACAATTCTCCGCCAGAGGCAATTTTGCTCAAAGAGCGCAGCGGCTCCCCAGGATTCGGAGAAATTAGGAATTCGGCGCTGTCCATGCCGTGTTTGCTGAGTTTTACCAAATGGCCTTCCCATTCAACCCCTCTTGGGTCCAATGTACGTTCCAGCTTGACTTCAATGGAAGTGCGACCCATTTGCAGATCCTTCAGCTCGTTTTCAATTTGCTGCGCCAGCAGATCCGCTTTTTCCCGGCGTACAGCGCTAAGCGCTGCCGCTTCCATCAAAGCCGCATGGAGCAGCTTCTCCCGTTCAGCAGACAGCTTCTCCAGCCGCTCGTCCTTATTCTCCAGCATATCCGTATCGCGGGATATTTGCTCATAGTATTGAAGAATTCCTTTGATATCGTCGCCGTATTTACGGCGCAGAGTGGAAATCAAGTCGAGACGCTCCTCAACCTCCTCCAGCCGTTCGGGATTAAACTCGATCTTGTCCCGGTAATCACGCAGGGCAAAGGATACATCCTCCAGCAAGTAATACGCGGACTGCAGCTGCTCGAGCAAAGGCGCAATCCCTTTCTGGTCATATCCCGCAACGTCCTCTAACCGGGATACTGCCTTTGCGATCGCTTCCAGCCCCTGCGGTCCGTATAGCAGATCGTAAGCCCCTGACACCGAGTCCATCATTTTCTCGCTATGGGATAGCTTTACCTTTTCCTCGGCAAGTAATTCATCCTCTCCTGGCTGGAGTGCCGCAGCCGCAATCTCCTCCAGCTGGAAACGGTATAAATCAAGCATTTGCAGTGCCTGCTGGCTCGTGCTTTGCAATTCTCTCCATTCTTTGTCCACCCGCTGGAACGCCGAGTAAGCTTCCCGATACTTTGCTTTTACGGCGGCAATATCCTCAGAACCAAACGCATCCAGCAGCATCAAATGCCGCTCTGGATGAAGCAGGGTCTGGTGCTCATGCTGGCCGTGCAGATTGATCAGGCTCTCGCCTACTTGCCGGAGCATAGACAAGTTAACCAATTGGCCGTTGATCCGGGAATAGCTCTTGCCTTGAGCGCTAATCTCGCGGCGTACAATCAGCGCTTCACCAGGATCCGCGCTAATCCCCAGCTCGCCGAGTATAGCCCATACCGGATGATGCTCCTTCAGCTCGAAAGCAGCCTCCATCTCCGCTTTGTCGCTGCCGTAACGGATTAAATCCGCCGAGCCCCTTCCGCCGGATATCAGTCCCAGCGCATCAATGATAATCGATTTCCCTGCCCCGGTCTCACCGGTCAATACATGAAACCCCCGGTCAAACGTGACATCAACCGCCTCGACAACGGCTAAATTCCGAATGGATAAATGAACGAGCAAGTAAAGGCACTCCTTTCGCCAAATGTAAACAATGCAGCAAATATCACCACAGCTGCATGTGAATTATGAAATAAACGCCATAATTTGATCGATGACGTAATGGCTGTAATCTTCGTTACGGCAGATTAACAGTATTGTATCATCGCCGCAAATTGTTCCGAGCAAATCGGGCCATTCCATGTTGTCCAGCAGAACCGCTACCGAATTGGCTGTTCCCGGCAAGCATTTCATAACGACCAAATTTCCCGTATGGTCAATATGCACAAAGCTGTCTACGAGCGCCCGCTGCAGCTTCTGCACAGGATTGTAGCGCTGTGCCGTGGGCATCGAGTATTTATATTTGCCATCGTCGGTAGGTACCTTGATCAGCATCAGTTCCTTGATATCCCGAGACACAGTAGCCTGCGTGACTTGAAATCCGGCTTGGCGCAGTGCATCTACCAGCTCATCTTGTGTTTCGATTTCGTGGGCGCTAATAATTTCCCTGATCTTAATATGCCGTTGACCCTTCATCTTGTCCTCCATATATCTTTGATATACGACGCCTCATCGGCATCGTCCGAATCTGTGTTTAAGGTGATTTCTTTGATTTGTCCCTGTTCGGTATCGATATAGAGCACGCCTGCACAGTCAGGATACAGAAGCAGGTAAGGAAGTATTTCACGGCGAAGTCCGGCGCCTGTCCATTCGACCAGCCGGCGTTCTCTCGATCTCCTTACCAAATAGTATTCTCCATGCTTCTTCACAACATAATCGATATATAACCGGCTGTGCAGCACCTGTTCTTCCACCCGGAATGCGAGCGGAACCTTCAGCTTGTCACTTACGATCTTATAGCCTGCCGACTCCAGCAAATCAACGGCCGGATGCTCCTGAATGTCCTCGTTAAACTCAAAGCCGACACCAGAGCCCAGCGTAAATGGCTTGCGCAGCCATATCCTGAATCCGCGATACAGCAGCAATAAGGCAATACCCGCTATGGCTACCATGAGAAAACCATCGGTATAATCGCTCATCGAAATCACCTCAGATGATTAATTCGACGCGATTGGATAACCTCCTGTTTACATGTGGATATTGTTAAGCATTAGTACATAATTATTCGTATATTGTCATTATAAGCGAACACTCGTTCTGTATGCAACTTTTTAATGAATATATGCATAAAAAGTGTCTATTGTGAGCGTTAACTTCACCTTGGCTCAGAACCCATTCCTTTGACAGCTCAAAAAAGCCCATCAATAAGATGGGCTTTTGGTCGTAAACGTATCCTTTGCTTCCTGCACGACACGTTGTGAGGTGTCGCGAATATGCTGCAATGCATCGGAAGTTTCTGCTCCAGCAAGCAGATCCCTCTCCTCAGGGGGCAGCAGCCTTAAATGGGCCAAAAATTCAATATTGCCTTCTCCGCCTGTAATCGGGGAGTAAGTCAACCCCTGCAGAACATATCCCAGCTCGGACGCAAAGCTGAGCACCGTCTCCAGCACCTCCTGGTGAACCTTTGCATCGCGTACGACGCCAGACTTGCCGACCTTCTCCCGTCCTGCTTCGAATTGCGGCTTGATCAATGCAACGATATCCGCAGGCCGCCCAAGCAGCGCGACAAGCGGGGGAAGAATAATCCGTAATGAAATAAAAGAGACGTCAATGCTTGCGAAATCAGGACTTGGTCCGTCCAAATCCTCCGGCGTCATATATCTGAAATTGGTCCGCTCCTTGACGTTGACGCGTTCATCGTTCCGCAGCGACCAATCCAGCTGGTTATAGCCAACATCAATCGCATATACGTAACTGGCGCCGTGCTGAAGGGCGCAATCCGTAAATCCGCCGGTCGACGAGCCGATATCGAGCATAACCCGTCCGTTCATATCGATCTGAAACAGCTTCAAGGCTTTCTCCAGCTTCAATCCCCCGCGGCTTACATACGGATGGATTGCTCCCTTGACCGTTAGCTTCGTATCTCTCGGTACTTTGGTGCCAGCCTTCTCGATCCGTTCCTGATTCCCGAATACGAGCCCTGCCATGATCGCGGTTTTGGCCTTTTCTCTGCTGTCGAAATAGCCCTGCTCGACCAACAAGACATCTATGCGTTCCTTGGACACAGACATAACATTCTCCTGACTCTGTCTTGTTAAGATGGTTTGACTTTCTTGCCGAAGCTGAACTGATGTTCTGCCCGGTACTGCTGAATTTGCTCCACGACAGCCTCGGCGGTCAGTCCAACCTCCCGCAGCTGCTCCTTGATGCTGCCATGCTCGATGAACCGGTCCGGAATGCCCATGAGAGACACGTCGGTGCCAGTGATTCCGTGCTCGGCATAGAATTCGAGCACCGCGCTTCCCAGGCTTCCAGCCTGACAAGCTTCCTCAAGCACGATCAGCTTCGTTCCGGCACCCGCCAGATTAAGCAGCATGCTGTTATCGAGGGGCTTCAGGAAGCGGGCATTTACCACACCGATACTAACGCCTTCCCGCTTCAGTATCTCGGCCGCTTCCTCGGCAACCTGCACCATGGGACCCGTGGCGACGATCGCAACTTGATCGCCTTCGCGGAGCTTCTCCCAGCTGCCGATCGGTATGGGCTTAAGCTCTTCATCCAAGGGAACCCCCGGAACGTTGACACGAGGGTAACGATACGCGATCGGACCATCGTTATATTCAAGCGCCGTCTTCATCATGTGGCGCAGTTCGTTCTCGTCCTTCGGCATCATCAGCACGATATTGGGAATGTGGCGCATAAATGCGATATCATATACGCCTTGATGCGTCTCGCCATCCGCACCGACAAAGCCGGCCCGGTCAATGGCGAACATAACATTTGCGTTATGGCGGCAAATATCATGGACGATCTGATCGTACGCCCGCTGCATGAAAGTGGAATACACCGCAAACACCGGCTTCATTCCCTCCATGGCAAGCGCCGCGCACATCGTAGCCGCATGCTGCTCGGCAATTCCGACATCGATCATCCGGTCCGGGAAGCGCTCGCCAAATTTCACCAGCCCGGAGCCGCCCGGCATCGCTGGCGTCACCGCCACGATCCGTTCATCCTGCTCCGCCAGCTCGATTAGCGTCCTGCCAAATACCTCGGTATACATCGGATTGCCGACGGCCTTGAGCACCTGGCCGGATTCGATCTTGTAAGGCGTGATTCCGTGCCATTTATGGGAGTCCTCTTCGGCGGGAGTATACCCCTTGCCTTTCGTGGTCAATACATGAACCAGCACCGGCCCGTTCACGTTATTAGCCTGGGTGAACGCCTCAATCAATCCCGCGAGGTCATGTCCGTCAACCGGTCCGAGATACGTAAATCCGAGCTCCTCGAACAGAACGCCGGATACCATTGCATATTTCAGGCTATCCTTCAGCCGCTCGACCGTTTTAGCCAGCTTGCCGCCAATCGCCGGTATTTTCTTCAGCAATTGCTCCACTTCGTCTTTAGCGCGCAAATAATTTTTATCAGATCTGATTTTCGTCAAATAATTATGCATCGCCCCGACGTTAGGTGCAATTGACATTTCATTGTCATTCAGAATAACCATTAAATCCTTCTGTTCATGGCCGATATGATTCAAGGCTTCAAAAGCCATGCCGCCCGTCAAGGCGCCATCGCCGATAATAGCGACAACTTTGTTGTCCCCGCCCTTTAAATCCCTGGCCAAGGCCATTCCCATAGCTGCTGAGAGCGATGTGCTGCTGTGACCAGCTTCCCATACGTCATGCTCGCTTTCGCAGCGTTTGACAAATCCGCACAATCCATTATGCTTGCGCAGTGTATCAAACCGGTCCATGCGGCCGGTGAGGATTTTATGGACATATGCTTGATGACCGACGTCAAAAATAAATTTGTCCCTAGGACTGTTATAGCAGTAATGCAGCGCGATAGTCAGCTCCACTACACCCAAATTGGACGCAAGATGTCCTCCTGTCACAGACAGCTTCTCGATAAGAAACTGGCGGATCTCGGCGGCTAACGGCGTCAATTGTTCGATTGGAAGTTGTTTCAAATCGTCGGGCTCATGAATTTGAGAGAGCAGCAAAGCGAATTCCCCGCTTCCTTCATTGGATTTCTCATGTTGCTAATTATAATGACACTAATTATAACATATGAATAACTTTTGTCGAAGTTATCCAAGCATACTGTCCCCTTGCAGCTCTTTCCTTAACGATCCCGGTGCATCAAATAATCGGCGATTCCCAACAGACGCTCAGGGCTAGGAACGAGTCCGTTTGAAACCGCTTCCCTCGCCTGCCTGGTCAGACGGTCCACTTCAGCCCGCGACTCTTCAAGACCGATAAAATAAGGATAGGTTACCTTCTGCTGTTTGAGATCGCTCTGCGTTTTCTTGCCGAGCTTGCTCTCGTCCCCGACTAGATCAAGAATATCGTCCTGGATTTGAAATGCGAGCCCGATCGCCCGGCCAAAAGTCTCTAGAGCTTGCAGCTGCTCGGCTGAAGCGGATGCGATGCGTCCTCCGGCCTTCAAACAGAAGACGATCAAATCACCGGTCTTATGCTCATGTATGTAGCGAAGCTGGTCGAGATCGGTCAGCCCCTGCTCCCCTTCCATATCAGCAGCCTGCCCCCCGACCATGCCGGAAGGCCCTGCATAACGGGCCAAATCCTCCACGATGGCCAGCGCGGCCTCGGCGGGAACGCCATGATGTTTGCTCGCCTGAACAACGCTGTAGAAGGCATGGGTCAATAAGGCATCACCCGCCAAAATCGCCATCGCTTCGCCAAACACCTTGTGATTTGTCGGCTTGCCGCGGCGAAAATCATCATCGTCCATCGCCGGGAGATCATCATGGATCAGCGAGTACGTATGCACCATTTCTACGGCGCAGGCGACGGGCAGAGCCGCATCGCGGCTTCCGTGTAGCGCCTCAGCCGCAGCGATGACCAGCAGCGGGCGAAGTCGCTTGCCGCCGGCCATCAGGGAATAGCTCATGGCTTCCTTCAGATTGTCCGGGAAACTCCATTCAGACGGAATCGTCTGCTGCAAATGAGAGGTCACAAGCGCTGAAATTTCCTCGATATAAGGAGAAATCGCCTGCTTATCCAACCGAATCACCGCTCTCTTCAGTCAATGGATCGAAGGGTTTCTTCACGATTTGTCCGTCGGCTTCCATGATCATTTCAATTTTCCGTTCAACCTGCGATAATTTACTGCCGCATAATTGCGATAATTGCATGCCTTTCTGAAACAGATCGATCGCCTTCTCCAATGGCACGTCGCCATGCTCCAGTTGGGACACGATATCCTCCAGTTCGTTCATCGCTTCCTCGAAGCTGTAGTCCTGCTCCTTAAGCTCCTTCAGATTCTGCTTCTCAGTCTCCAAGATCGTCACCTTCTCCCCTCATGCCCCAAACCTGGCAGTCCAGCTCGCCATCAGTAAGCTTGACCCTGACCAGATCTCCAGGCTCTACATCTTTCAGCGACTTGACTAAACGCCGCCCTTTCTCGTCGTATACAAGACTATATCCTCGAGCCATGACCTTCAGCGGGCTTAGAGCGTCGAGCTGCCTAATCCCGTAAGCAAGCGTCTGGCTTTTCTCCTTCAAAATGCCGTTCATCGCCGAGCGCAGCAGCCGGCTAGCCTCCTCATGACGCCGCTTCGTCAGCGCCAGCGTATCCTGCGGATGGTAGCGCAGCAGCCGCTGATGCAGCCGGGCATGCGCCGCGCCCGTCAGCTCCGCCTGCGCCCGCATGCGCCGCACGAGCCGCGCCTGCAGCATGTCCAGCCGCTCCGCGTGCTGGAGCAGGCTGCGCCGCGGCTGCCGCAGCGCCGGCGAGGCCGCCAGCCGCCGCAAGCGCTCCTGCGCCTGGCGGAGCTGGTGCTGCAAGCCCTGCTGCAGCACCCTCTCGCGCTGGCGCAGCTGCTCGCGCAGCTCGGCGGCATGCGGCACGGCGAGCTCGGCGGCGGCGGTGGGCGTGGCGGCGCGCAGGTCGGCCACGAAGTCGGCGATCGTAAAATCCGTCTCATGGCCTACGGCCGAGATGACGGGAATCGCCGATTCGTAGATGCTGCGCGCGACCGCCTCTTCGTTGAACGCCCACAGCTCCTCCAGCGAGCCGCCGCCCCGGCCGACGATCAGTACGTCGGCCTCGCCAAGCGCATTCATCGTCCGGATTGCCTTGACGATGGACGGCGCCGCGCCCTTGCCCTGCACAAGCACAGGGTGCAGAACGATCTTGGCCTGCGGATACCGCCGCTCCAGCGTCGTCAGAATGTCCCGTACGGCAGCGCCGGTCGGGGATGTGACAACGCCAATCACACGCGGAAACGCAGGCAATGGCCGCTTGCGCTGCGGCGCGAACAGCCCTTCGGCCTCCAGCTTCTGCTTCAGCTGCTCGAAGGCCAGATACAGGCTGCCGATGCCGTCGGGCTGCATTTGCGTCGCATAGAACTGGTACTGCCCGTCCCGCTCGTACACGGACACATTGCCCCGGGCAATGACGCGGGTTCCTTCACGCGGGATAAAGGGCAGCCGCTGATTATGCGAAGCAAACATGATGCTTTTGATCCGGCTGTCCTTATCTTTCAGCGTAAAATACATATGTCCGCTGGAATGGTGCGTAAAGTTCGATATTTCTCCGCGGATCCAAACCTCAGACAGCAGTGTGTCCGATTCCATCTTCATGCGGATATAGCGATTCAATTCTTTGATTGTATATATTTTTTGTTCCATGGGGCCTTACACTCCCCCCTTTATGGCTAACCAACTAGGCAAGGCCTTGAAGCCGCTTGGCTGCAATTAGCGTATTTTGCATCAGCATTGTAATTGTCATCGGGCCCACGCCGCCTGGTACAGGCGTAATCGGTCCGGATACTTCCTTCACGCTTTCGAAGTCCACGTCTCCGGCCAGTTTGCCGTTGTCGAGACGGTTCATTCCAACGTCAATCACAACCGCGCCAGGCTTCACGTACGAAGCATCCACAAAGTTGGCCCGGCCGATCGCCACAACGAGGATATCAGCCTGCTTCGTCAGTTCCTTCATGTTCGCCGTGCGCGAGTGACACATCGTCACCGTGGCATTCTCCCGCTGCAGCAGCAGGGATACCGGCTTGCCGACGATGTTGCTGCGGCCGATCACGACGGCATGCTTCCCGGACATCTCAATGCCGGTGCGCTTGATCAGTTCGATTACACCGGCAGGGGTGCAAGGCAGCAAGCTATCGTCGCCGATGACCAGATTGCCGACGTTGACCGGGTGGAAGCCGTCTACGTCCTTCTCTACCGCAATCGCATCGATCACTGCCTTCTCCTCAATATGCCCCGGTAGCGGAAGCTGCACAAGAATACCGTGGATATCGCTCTGTCCGTTCAGCTTGTCTACAAGTGCGAGCAGCTCCTCTTGGGTTGTGGAAGCAGACAGGCGATGAACCTCAGAGTAGAATCCGAGGTCATGGCATGCTTTCTCCTTATTGCGCACATATACTTGCGAAGCCGGGTCCTCGCCTACAAGAACGACGGCCAGACCAGGCTTGAACCCTTGGCTTGCCAGGCTTTCAACTTCTTTACGGATATTCCCTCTAATTTCCTCAGATACCTGTTTTCCGTTAATGATTGGTGCTGTCATAGACTTCTCCCCTTAACCTTATATATGATTTATTGTTGATTTTTCAATTTCTCCAGATCATGAATCATTTTGCCGAGCACACCGTTAACGAACTTTCCTGACTCCTCCACGCCAAAATGCTTGGCCAGCTCAATCGCTTCGTTTACAGCTACTTTGCCCGGTACGTCGTCGCGGAATACCATTTCGTAAACCGCTAGTCTCAATACCTGCCTGTCCACCTTGGACAATCGGCTAACCTGCCAGTTCTTCAAATAGTCGGCCAGCATCTCGTCGATGGCTGCTTTGCGCTCCCAAGTACCACTCACGAGCTCCAGTACGAAGGCCTTCGTCTGATCAACGTCGGACAATTCGACCATACTCTCGTTCTCACCGGCCGCTTCCGCTATGAGCATCGATACGGCCTCTTCGGCTCCGACCTCGTTCATTTCCATTTGGTACAAGCTCTGTATCGCAATTTCCCGTGCTAGTCTGCGTTTCATGTGCTTCCTCCTTAACCTCCATAAGAACAACGTTTATGCTTCCTACTACTTCATGATGAACCAAAATGCCGGTATTCTATTACACCGATTTCAAACAAAAAAAACCCGTGACATGCTCTCTCCACAAAAATGGGCAAGATAAAAACGCAGCTCTTTTTCCGGAAGACAGCATATCACAGGAATCATTTAAAAGGGCGCCAGCGCGCGTTCAACCAGTCCAGCAGCTCCTTCCAGGGAATGAGCGGACCTTGGTCGATATCCTTATATTTGCCGATCGTATAACCGACATACAGGAGAAGCGCACAAAATAACATGTTCCAAAATCCGAAAAACAGATAAATGGGAATTAGAAATATCGCGGCTGCCGTTCCCAGCAGGCGTCCCTTGTAATCCTCCCATATTTGCTTCCAATTCATTGGGATCTTCACCCCTATTCGACCCGGCTTTTGATCGCAGGTGACTGTACAACGTTAGCAACATACACCGATACGTATGAAACGGGAATACCCGTAATTTCTTCTACATGATCATGCACCTGCTTCTGCACTTCCCCCGTGAGCTCCGGAATGGAAGTCTCGCCGTCCACCAATGCGCGGACGATAATTTCCAGACCCGAGTCCGTGATGCGAATACGCGTCTTTACGTCACGAATGCCGCGTACCCGTGACGCCGCTTTTAAGGATAAATTCTCGATGGTCTCGACCGAAATTTGAATATCCCCGTACTCTGTCCTCTGGTCGATGGAAGGAAGCGAACCGCGGTCCCGCTTGATCGAAATATAGAAAAAGCGAATGCTTAGCAGAAACAGAAGAGCAGCCACGCTGATCGCAGCAATAATCCATGACCTGTTGTCATATTGCTTCAGCTCAACAGGCACAGCGTTTGTCACCAGGAGGATGGCGATGACAGAAATTATTCCGATGCTTAAGCTGTAAATAAACAGCAGCAGTCTGTCCAAAATTTTGGGCACGACGGATAGAGCCTCCTTAAATTATAGTAAACCCCTGACGGTGATCGTCGGGGGTTCTTAGCTTAATCTTTATTTCACCCTATGGCTCAGTTCCGTCTCTTCACTTTTCTCAGCCGCCTTAAAAATGACGTCGTGAATATGTACGTTAACTTCAACCACAGTCAGTCCGGTCATCGTTTCGATCGAACGCTTCACGTTGCGTTGAATTTCCGTAGCCACCTCCGGCAAGCGATTGCCGTATTCGACGATAACGGATACATCAACAGCCGCCTCGCGCTGGCCGACTTCAACCTTCACGCCTTTGGACAGATTCTTTCTGCCAAGCAGCTCGACAATGCCGCCTGCGAATCCGCCGCTCATGCCGGCAACGCCTTTCACTTCAACCGTAGCCAGCCCGGCGATCACTTCGATAACCTCGGGTGCAATTTGAATTTCTCCGATATCTGTGCGTTCAAATTCCGTAGGCAATGTACTCATTACTATCATCCACCTCTCAATAAGTTTGACGAAACCTCATGACAAAGAGGCTGGCCACTTATTATAAATACTATATCATTTCAGGATCATTATGACAAACGGCCGGCGAATTCTAAATCTCATTTTCTTCCAAAAACTTAATATCAAAATCGCCTCGGATAAACACCGGATGATCCAGCAGTTTTTGATGGAAAGGGATGGTCGTATGAATACCTTCGATCGCAAATTCAGCCAGGGCACGCTTCATTTTGGCAATGGCCTCCTCGCGGGTCGGAGCCCAGACGATCAGCTTGGCTATCATGGAATCGTAGTGCGGGGAAATGGTATATCCCGGATATGCGCCGCTGTCCACGCGAACTCCAGGTCCGCCCGGCGCCAGATAAAACCCGATCTTGCCCGGAGACGGCATAAAATTACGGGTAGGGTCCTCCGCATTGATCCGGCATTCGATCGACCAGCCGTTAATGACGACATCCTCCTGTTTGAAGGATAACGGATTGCCTTCGGCAACGGAGATCATTTCCTGGATCAAGTCAATGCCGGTAATCATTTCTGTGACCGGATGCTCTACCTGGATACGCGTGTTCATCTCCATGAAATAGAACTGGCCGTCGGGGCCTAACAGAAATTCCAGCGTCCCTGCCCCGGAATAGTTCACAGCAAGAGCTGCGCGCACAGCGGCCTCTCCCATTTCCTGTCGCTTCTCGGGCGTCAGCACTGGGCACGGGGCCTCTTCCACCAGCTTCTGGCGTCTGCGCTGTACTGAGCAATCACGTTCTCCCAAATGGACGGCATTGCCATGCTTGTCCGCAATAATCTGGATTTCAACGTGCTTCATGCCTGTTAAATATTTCTCCAAGTATACGCCGGCGTTGCCGAAAGCCTTTTGCGCTTCCTGCTGTGCCATCGTGATTTGCTGAATCAGCGACGCTTCGTCCTCAGCGAGGCGAATGCCTTTGCCGCCGCCTCCGGCTGTCGCCTTAATGATCACCGGATAACCGATATCACGCGCGACCATAACCGCTTCATCGAGGTCTTCGACCAGGCCGTCGGAGCCAGGGATAACCGGGACATTTGCGTTTTTCATTGTTTGCTTCGCCACAGACTTGTCGCCCATTTTTGTAATGGCTTCCGGAGAAGGGCCGATAAAGGTAATATTGCAGGAATCGCATATCTCCGCGAAATCCGCATTCTCGGCCAGGAAGCCGTAGCCCGGATGAATCGCGTCGCATTCTGTCAGCGTTGCTACGCTCATCAAGTTTGTAAAATTCAAGTAGCTGTCTTTGGACAAGGTCGGTCCAATGCAATAAGCTTCATCTGCAAGCCGGACATGGAGCGAATCCTTATCCGCTTCAGAATACACGGCTACAGTAGAAATGCCGAGTTCCCGGCAAGCGCGGATAATCCGCACGGCGATTTCACCGCGGTTTGCAATCAATACTTTTTGAAATTTCACTGATTTCCCATCCTCCTTGGAAAGCTAGATAAGACCTTCAATAAGGCCTCTTTTAACCGTAGCTTATTCCGGCTTCACCAAAAAGAGAGGCTGTCCATATTCCACGAGCTGCCCGTTCTCTACGAGAATATCGACGATCTCGCCCTTCACTTCCGCCTCCAGCTCGTTCATCAGCTTCATCGCTTCAATAATACAGACGGTCGTCTTTACGCCTACCTTGTCTCCTACGTTTACATAAGGATTTGCATCCGGGGAAGAAGCTCTATAGAATGTTCCAACCATCGGGGACACAATCTTATGTAGGTTAGCATCGGCAGCTGCGCTTTCCGCGCCCTGTGCTGCAGCCGGAACCTGAGCGTTATCCGCAGCGGCAGAGATTGCTTGTCCAGTTGCTGCAGCAACTTGCGGCAGACTAGGCACTACCGCCGGTTGAACATGCACAAGCTCGCTTTTGCCTGGCTTGCGAATACATAGCCTTGTACCTTCATTTTCGATTTCAAGCTCATGAACCGAGGTTTTATCCACCAGCTCAATCAGCTCTTTGATTTCATTCAATTTGAACATATTTTTTCTTCACTCCTTCAGCTTTTTCGCAAAGCTCGGGCCTTTTCGCATCATAACTTTATGTATTATATCACAATCGATCAAAATGGAAAGAGTCCAAGATTCCCTTGGACTCTCCGGCTCAATCGGCAAATGAATAATTTTAATGCGGGTAATCCAAGCAGGCGCACTATTGTGAAACGTACTGTACTTTGACTTTATCCTGGGATACGCCAAGCTCCTTGATCACCATATCGACGATGTTTACGGCATCTTTCACCTGAAGCTTTTCGCTGATCACGACGACCCGGTAGCTGTCATTATCTTCGGCCACGACCGCATTGGCATACTGCTGCTGGAGACGCTCCTCGATATCCATGATTTTAGCTTCCTTTTCTTCCAGTGCACTCAGCTGCTGCTGGGCCATCGTCGCTTCATCCAGCGTTTTCTTTTCGTCATTCATCGTTTGCAGGAGCTGCTCCTGCTTCTTCATGTTCTGCTCGGCGCGGTCCATCTGATAAGCAGTCAATGAATCTCTCGATAAAATTCCTTCCGACTCCAGCTTCTTGAGTACATCTTCATCTTTGGCGCTTTCGGAAGCAGTGTCCTTATCCGCCGGCTTCGGCTGGTCGGTCTTCGCCTTGTCGGCCGCCTCGCCGTTATTTGCCTCCATGCTCTGGGAAGCGTCTGTCCCTTCGTTGTCCTGAACGGTCTCATCCTTGCCGTCAAGGGCCTCCTTCGCAGCCTCATCCCCGGCAGTAACCTCGGAGACGATAATATCATCATCCGACAATGCGCTGCCTTCGACGATGGCTTCGTCATCTGCAGCCTGCTCCATCATCGTCACCTGTTTGCCATCCGTAGTTTTGGGCTTATTCATTCCTGTCTCTTCAGTAAACAAATAATAAGCCGAGAGAATAACCATCAAGCTGAGCATGGAGACGAGCCAAATTGTCTGTCTTTTCGATTTCATTGTTTTTCCTCCTAGAATCAAAGTTTTTGATTTTTGATATTTTAAATATTTTTAATATCGATGCCCTGCAGGATTTACTGCGATTGTTTTCTGGGGACGACGGAAATCCGGTAGGCAGGCACATTCAGACCCTTTTCGACCGCGTCAACGATCAGGTTTTTGACGGTCTTGTTTTCAGCACCCCTGGCCACAATGAGCACGCCGCGAACTTTCGGCTTGATCTTTTTGGTGATAATCGGCTTCTCGCTGCCGCTTTCTTCATTCGTGACGATCTGTCCATCGCGGGTGTACTGCGTAATATGGCGCTTCCCCCCATCCTTATCATTCTCCTCGGTCAGCTGCTGCGTGTCTTTTGTATTGCGGCCAATGATCAGTTCCTCCGTGGAATCGATCGTAACGAGAACGTCAACAGCGCCGACGCCAACGATCTTCTCCAGAATCTCTTTCGTTTTATTCTCCAGCGACAGCTCGATTGCATCGAAGCTGCCTTCCCCCCCGCCTTGGTCGGGCAGCGCGGACGTCAGCATCTCCTGCCCTGCGGGAGGTTCTCTCCCTGCACCGCCTGTATCAATCTGCTTCACATTAACGAAAGAATTAAACAGCATGATCGCTACGCCGATTAACCCAAGTATAATAAGCAGCCGATATGCGTTTACCTTCTTTTTCCCTTCCAAGCCGCTTCCGATCAGCGACTCCAGCTTCTTCCACCAATTCAGCATCAATATCCCCCTCGCTATTTCGCATTTTCCGGTAGTATGATATGTACGAGCTCTTTCGGGATTCCCCAGTCACGCGACAGCAATCCGGCAATTTGCCGGCTGAGTCCGCTTGAACCCGTTTCCTGAGAAACGCTTTCTCCATACAGGCCAGGCTCCTGACGATTCTCATTCCCAGTATGGATCCCTTCTCCGGTTGAACCGCTTATCAGAGTATCCTTCTCGTTATTTTTTGTGCCGGTATTGCTGGCTATATCGCTACCGCTGCTATCAGCTATGACGGGGATGCTGTCCTCGTCCCCCGGCTCCTTTTTCTGGGGCTTCACTTCAATACGCACAGGCTCCACTGGCGCTATAATAATCTGTGCAGAGTCATTCCGGCTGCTGCTGGCTTGATTCTCTATGGGGGAAGCCTCCTGTTCCTGCTCTACTTCCGCTATATACACTTCTATCGCTGAGATAGTGGGCTCCGCGTCGTTTTTGTCCGACTCCAGCCGGACCGCTACCCGCTGCACAGGCTGTCCGGTTTCCCGTTCGATTTGCTCCTTCATCCGGGCGGCCGCCTCCTCGCCAGCCCATTGCATCGCCTCCTGCTGCCTTTGCATTCTCATTTGCTCCCCCTGCCGCAATATTTCCTCGGTGCCTGCCGTTGGCATCTCCTCATTACCGCTATCGTCCATAAAGGCCATTTCCAGCCTCCGTTCTGCATCCGGGGCGAATAGGCGCATTACCGGGGAGATTAACGTCAGCAATATGAGCAGGCTAACTACAAGTTTCACGTATCTCTCCATTGAACGATTAGGAAGCAGCAGATCGATGAACGTCGCCAGAAGTACGACAAAAATAATCTCCTTCAGCCATTCCGCCAGCCAGGTCATCAAAAAATCACCACCACATCTCTTCTATCTCATCATCACCGTCACATTGCCTGCGGTTAACGTAATCGTGATGGCGAGGAAGAACATCAATCCTACTGCGGCAAGGGCAGCAAATACGTAGATCATGCTTTTGCCAATTGTCTCCAAGCAGGACACGATCGGCGTCTCGCCAAGCGGCTGCATTACCGCTGCCGACAAATTGTATATCAGCGCCAGCGTTAATATTTTTATGGCGGGAAAAGCGCACAAAAACAGCAGAATGATCACGCCAACGAGGCCGATCGAGTTTTTGACGAGCAGCGAGGCTGAAATCACAGTATCTGTAGCATCGGCAAAAACCTTGCCGACGACCGGAACGAAGTTCCCGGTCAAATACTTGGCTGCCCGCAGCGTCACACCGTCCGCTACCGAGCCGGTAATGCCTTTCACCGAAATGACACCGAGAAAGACGGTCAACATAACGCCGAGCAGAGTCATACTGATCGTACGCAGCAGATTGGCAAGCTGGGTCAGCTTGTACTTCTCTGACAAGGAGCTGACAATATGAAGGACAGCGGAGAAGAACAGCAGCGGAAATACGATCGTATGCACGACCGTACCCACGGTATGCACCATAAATACGACGAGAGGATGCGTGACAGAGACGGTGACCACATTGCCCATCGAAGCGAGCAGTGTAAACAGCAGCGGAACCATTGCCATCATGAAATCAATCATGCCGCGGATGGCCTCCGTAGCATATGAGATCGCCACATAAAAGCTGTTGATCGCCAAAATAAGAATGACCATATAACAAATCGCGTAGGCGACTTTACTGACTTGCTTGCGTTCAAAGGCAGATTGAAAGGTTTCCAGAATCGAGCTGAATACCGACAGCAGTACGATCGTCGCCAGAATATGGCCGTTGTACAGCACCTCATGCCACATATATTTCAACAGTCCAGTGAAGCCCGCTTTGACGCTAAATGAATCTCCATTCGGATCCTGGAGCAGCATATCCATGAAAGAGGGCATTTTCTGGTCCGGAAAAAAACCGCCATATTCCTTCATCAACTGCTGCCAATAGGTTTCCACCTGATCCGTAGGCAGCTCCTCCGCCTGCTTCTTCACCCATCCGTCACCAGTTTCCGCCGTAACAAGCGGCAGGGGGCATAACAGGAAGAGACTGAGGACGAGCATAAGCATCGAACGCTTGCGCCAATTGAATATCTTCTTTTTCATCATCTGTCCCCATTTCATTAAGCAGGCAGCATCCTCATGACCGTTTCGATAATGATGCTGATGATCGGAATGGCCAATACCATAATAAGTATTTTGCCGGCAAGCTCGATTTTGGACGCGATGCTCTCCTGCCCGGCATCCCTTACGATCTGGGCCCCGAATTCGGCAATGTAGGCAATTCCAATGATCTTCAGGATCGTCTTGAGGTAGATCATCTGCACACCGGAGGATTCGGCCAGCTGCTCCAGCACCTCGATGATTCCGCCGATTTTCCCTGCCAAATACATAAAGATCATGATGCCCGTGGCAACCGTGATGAGGAACGCAAACATCGGCTTCTGTTCCTTGATGGTGAGGATGAGTATGGTGGCGATCAATCCCAAGCCTACGATCTGGATTATTTCCACTGCCGTATCACCTACTGGAATAAAAAGATCGATTTGATTTCCTGAAAGAGATTGTCCAGCAATCGGATGACCATAAACAGCACGACGACGAACCCGATCACGGTCACCCAGTGTGCCATGTCCTCTTTGCCCATTTGCTTGAGCACCGTGTGTATCATGGCGATAATGATGCCAATGCCTGCAATTTGAAATATGGCATTCACTTCTATGTTCATTGTTCTGGCACCTCACGATCATTTTTGCAGCGACATTTCGTCGGCGATGAGAGGGTAGTCGCAATCAATAGAGCAGAATGACGATAAAAGCCCCGCCAAGCAATCCCAAGCTCCTGCACATCTTTTCATAACGGGCTTGTTCTTCGCGAGCCGTCTGCTCCTCGCTCTCCAATTGGCGGACGGCTGTCGCGATATGCCCCAGCTGATTCGCCCGGTCGCTTGTCCCTAAAGTGAAGCCAAGCTGATGCATAACCTCTTTCTCCGACGCCTTCATGGCGGTATGCTTCCATCCCGTCTCGATCGCCTGATGCAGACTTTGCTGAGCCGTCCAATTCAGCGGCGGGTTCATTCTCCGGGCTGCTTCCTCAAACAGAATCTTGATCGGCTCGCTGCTTTGATCCGCCATGCGCTGCATCGCTTCGGGCAGCGGCGTGAAGCCGTACATAATTTCCGTCTCCAGCCGTTTCAGCGCCAGGATGAGCCTTCTAATCTGGTTGGGACGGCTGGCATATTGCCCCGCCTTCACCAGACCAGCCAGTGTGGCGGCAAGAAGCACTATGGCTGCGCCGAACATTTTAACCATATCGTTCCCTGCCCTTCGCGCCGAGTCCTGAATGGTCAATTCCTCTCCGCTTGCCATCCCAGAGTCGATAGGCAATTCCGCCTTCACTGCGTCTGAGTACGGCATACATCTCGAAGAACGGCGGGTCAGTCAGCCTGGAAAGGGCAGGTCTGAGGGACAGCTCGTTTACATCGGAGCCATGCGCGGTGGCAATCACCTTCACTCCCGCATGCAAAGCCTCGGCAAGGGCATCCGCATCCTCGGGCCGGCCGATTTCATCAACGATGATCACATCCGGGGACATCGAGCGGAGCATCATCATGATGCCTTCCGCCTTGGGACAGCCGTCCATAATGTCGGTTCTAGGACCGACGTCAAAGCTGGGCACCCCCCGCTTGCTTCCGGCAATCTCCGAACGCTCGTCGATTATGCCGACTTTGAGACCTGGCCATTTTGCCTCCGGATGCCCCCAGGCTCCGCTGCTGATTCCCCTGGCCAGATCGCGAATCAATGTCGTCTTTCCCTGCTGAGGGGGTGACAGGATCAGCGTATGGTAGACAGTTCTGTGCTTGAAATCAAGGAGCTGGGGCAATATCCGGTCGCCGATGCCCAGCACTTCTCTAGCGATCCTAACATTGAACCCGCTGATGTCCCGTAAATGCTCAACCCTGCCTCCGCTCAGCACGGTTCTGCCGGCAAGTCCGATTCTATGGCCTCCAGCAATCGTAATAAAGCCTTTGCGAAGCTCTTCCTCCATCGTGTACAGCGAATGATTCGTTATTAAATCCAGGAGCCGGTTGCCGTCCTGCTTGCCTGGCTTATAAGCGGCGGCCGGATCGCCCGTTAGCCCGCCTTCCGGGGTCAGGTAATAATGCCGTCCGGCGGCGTTCACTTCCAGGGGCCGCCCCTCGCGGATGCGGATCTCCTCCAGGCCTGAGAACAATGCAGACGGCAGCTGAAGCAGCAAGGAACGGATTTGATCGGGAAATACAGATAGCCAGCTAGGGTTGCTCATCGTTTGTACCCCCAATAACTTCTGCTTAATTTGCAGAATTCTATGTCTTAGCTTGTGTCATATCTCATGTGTATGCCTGTACTTTGTCTTTATGACGGGAAATCTATCATTTCTTCAAAATGCCGATTAAGAGACACGAAATACCGCAGCATATCCAAATCAGCTTGCCCCACGACAGCTTATCTGCCATCCCGGCCAGTCCGATAGCCGTCGTTAACAGAAGCACCGTGGGCCCTACGAACGCAAGCATAGAGTTGACCGCAAGCGCTTTGTCCACGCGCCCCAGCTTCAGCATAATTAAGGCGGCAACGATTTCGATCGAGCCGGAAATCACCCGTATGGTCGCCATGCTGGTCACGAATTTGTCGAGCATAGCCGGATAACAACCCCCTTCTTGTCCATGTCTCTCTTACCATATGCCCGTTCATCTCTTTTTATTTGCAAAAAATAGAAGAAGACCCCCAAAATATATGGAGGCCTTGCGGATAAGACATGCTATTTTCTTCGCTGGAGAATCAAGGGCTCAATTTGCCAAATGCCAGTAGCGTACTGCTTAATCGTATGATCGCTGGAAAACTTGCCCGAGTGGGCGATATTAAGCGCAGATTTCTTCAGCCAGTCGCGGGCATTGCGGTATGCCAGATCGATTCGCAAATGAGCCTCCACATAGCTGGCGAAATCCTTCAGCACGAAAAATTCGTCCTGATGGTGCAGCACCGATTGGTAAATGGACTCGAAGTCTTGGCCTTCCGGACAGAAGCGGCCCGGATGGATCAACTGGTCCATCACTTCTTTTACACGCAAATCTACGTCGTAAATATGCCAAGGCGAGTATTCGCCGCTCTGGTTGTATTCCATAACCTGCTCTGCCCGCAAGCCGAACAGAAACATATTGTCATCGCCTAGCATTTCATGCATCTCCACGTTGGCTCCATCCAATGTTCCGACCGTCAAGGCTCCGTTCATCATAAATTTCATGTTCCCGGTCCCCGAAGCCTCTTTGCCTGCGGTCGAAATTTGTTCGCTGACATCGGCTGCCGGAATCAGCTTCTCGGCCAAAGACACCGAGTAATTCTCCAGGAAAACGACCTTCATTTTATCGCGGACCGTTCGATCCCGGTTCACCGTGTCCGCCACCGTATTGATCAATTTAATGATATTTTTCGCCAAATAATATCCAGGCGCGGCCTTGGCGCTGAACAGAAACGTCCGCGGGGTGATATCTGCCGAGGGATTATCCTTCAGCTGGTTATACAGATGCATCATATGCAGCACATTAAGCAGCTGACGCTTATAGGCATGCAATCGTTTCGCCTGAACGTCAAAAATCGAATCCGGGTCAATGCTGATGTGCAGCCTTTCCCGCACGTATTTCGCTAGCCGCAGCTTGTTTCCCCGCTTGATCTCGTGCAGATTGTCCTGAAAACCGCGATCCTCGGCATATTTGATTAGTCCGATCATTTCCCTGGGCTGCCTAATCCAGCGCGAGCCGATAGCTTCGGTAATGAGCCTCGCTAATGCCGGGTTGGCGTGCATAAGCCAGCGCCGATGAGAAATCCCGTTCGTCTTGTTGTTGAACCTCTCCGGATACAGCTCGTAGAATGCCTTCATTTCGCGTTTTTTTAATATTTCAGTATGAAGGGCAGCTACGCCGTTTACACTATAGCTGCCAGCGATGGCTAAATTGGCCATCCGGATTTGATCTCCATACACGATGGCCAGCTGAGAAATCCGGTTCTGATCCCCCGGATAACGCTCCAGGAGCTCCGCGCAAAAGCGTTTGTTCATTTCCTCGATGATCATATAAATGCGCGGCAGCAATTGTTTTACCATGACAGCGGGCCATTTCTCCAGCGCTTCGCTTAATGTCGTATGGTTGGTATAGGAGACCGCCCGGCGCGTAATTTGCCACGCCTCTTCCCAGGAGCAGCTCCTTTCGTCCATCAGAATCCGCATGAGCTCCGGTATCACCAGCGTAGGATGCGTATCGTTGATATGTATCGCCGCTTTGTCCGGCAGGCATTCGATTGGAAGCTCCAGCTTGTCGAACGTCCTTAGGATGCTCTGCAGGCCTGCAGAGCATAAAAAATACTGCTGCTTCAGCCTTAGCAGCTTGCCTTCAAATTCGGAATCATCGGGATAGAGAAATTCGGAAACGGACTCGACCGAGCGATAGTAGTTCAAATAATTATAGTAGCTGCCGTTATTGGGTTTAATGGGTGTTTTTGCCGGCCGGGCGCTCCAGAGGCGCAGCGTATTGACATGGCTTGAGCCGCTGCCGATGACCGGGATGTCATACGGAATGGCCCAAATGCTCTCGTAGCCTGCCAGCTCAAAATGCAGACGGCCGTCTCTCTCCGTCATTTGAACCTCGCCGCCGAAGCGCACCTCCACCTTCTTGTCTTCCCGGCACACCTCCCACACATTCCCTCGCTGCAGCCAGTAGTCCGGCAGTTCTACCTGGTGTCCGTCGACGATTTTTTGCTCGAATAGGCCGTATCGGTACCGAATCCCGCAACCATGCCCGGGCAGCTGCTGCGCAGCCAACGAGTCGAGGAAACAGGCCGCTAGCCGCCCAAGCCCCCCATTGCCCAGCCCCGGATCGCTCTCCTCCTCCTCGGCTGAGTCCAAATCGAAGCCCAGCTCTTGGAGTCCGTCACGCACAAGCTCCAGTACACCCAGGCTCAGCAAATTGTTCCCCAGCTGCCTTCCGATGAGGAACTCCATAGAAAAGTAATACACCTGCTTGGCTTTGGCCGCTTTCAGCCTCTGGTTCGTATTCGCCCAATCCTCACCTATTCTTTCCCGGATCATCATGCCCAAAATACGATATACATCCGCATCGGTCGCCTGAGAGACAGGCTTCCCCAACTGCATCACCAGCTCTTTCTTAAACGCTTCCTTGAAGTTCTCTTTAGTATCAAACACGCTAATGGTCCTCCCTATTCGGCTTTTCCTTGGGTAGGCATGAATAAACCTATACCTTAATACCTTATGTTTAAACTTGCGGGAGCGATAAAATAACAAAAATCAATAATTTAAACCTAAAAAAACTAAAGACCGTCTCATCTGCAATGAATTCACTGCAGAGAAACGGTCTTCTTATTTAGTAGTTCAATAGGAATCAAACCGGGTTAGCGGCGCTCCTGCGGTCCACCGACGAACACTTGGCTTTCGGTGTCCAGGCCATAAGCGGTGTGCAATGCTTTGACCACCTCATTGAGCTTCGTACCCTCGATAACGCAGGATACTTTAATTTCCGAGGTGCTCACCATCTTGATATTAACGTCCTGCTTGGAAATGACATCGAACATTTTCGCCGCCACGCCTGGATGGCTAACCATGCCGGCCCCGACGATCGACACCTTGACCAATCCCTCTTCCGAAGTAACCTCATCGAATGGAAGGCTGCCGCGAATTCCGTTAATGACATGCAGCGCCTTCTCCAAATCTGTCAAAGATACGGTGAAGGAGAAATCCGCCTTGCCGTTCTGCACGCCGCTTTGTACGATAATGTCTACATCGATTTTTGCTTCAGCCAAAGAACCGAACACCTGGGCTAAAACTCCTGGAATATGGGATACGCCCAAAATGCTAATTCTTGCTACATTTTTATCGTAAGCTATTCCGCTGACTACTACGCCTTGCTCCATTGTCACTTCCTCCTTAACAACCGTACCCTCATTATGATTAAAGCTTGAACGAACGACGAGACGAACATGATTATGCTTCGCATACTCTACTGCGCGCGGGTGAAGCACGGCAGCTCCCAGGTTGGCCAGCTCCAGCATTTCGTCATAGGATATTTCCTTCAGCTTGCGGGCATTCTTGACGATCCGCGGGTCCGTAGAGTAGATTCCATCTACGTCTGTATAAATTTCACAGTAATCGGCGGAAATGGCCGCTGCCAAGGCGACCGCTGTCGTATCCGAGCCGCCGCGCCCGAACGTCGTAATCTCCCCGTCCTCGCTAATCCCTTGGAATCCTGCAACGACGACGATGTTTCCTTCATCCAGCGCTGCTTGCACTCGCTGCGGCTGAATATCGGTAATACGGGCTCTGGAATGCTCTTTATCCGTACGGAAACCAGCCTGCCAGCCGGTAAATGACACAGCCTTGCGGCCTAGCGCATGAATCGCGATCGATAGCAGTGAAATCGAAATCTGCTCACCGGTCGTCATCAGCATATCCATTTCACGCAAAGGCGGCTCCTTGCTGAGCTGCTTCGCCTGATCAATTAAATCATCCGTCGTATCTCCCATGGCGGACACCACCACAACGACCTGATGCCCCTCATCCTGCTTCTCGGCGATGCGCCGGGCTACGCGCTGCATCCGTTCCGTATCACCGACAGAACTTCCCCCAAACTTCATCACAAATAAAGCCAAATCAGACCCTCCCAAAAAAGTAAACTCTCCTATCCAAAAAGCACAGTACGGCTATGAATATACGATAAATCCGAATAGAATCGCTATCGCCGCAAATTCAAGCAGTAACGCTTTAAACCAGTATAATACGAAAGAGCTGAATTAATCCATTGCTTTTCGCGGCAATATGCGAAGTTTTCGTCATATTTTCCCGATCCAAATGAATCCAAAAAAATTCCTCCACCCGAAAATGAGTGGAGGACGACGCTGCCTTCTGCAAGGCATGCATGTAGCGTGAACTTACGCGCGGGAAATGTACTTGCCTTCACGAGTATCAATCAGAAGGACATCATCCTGATTAATGAACAGGGGAACCTGCACGTTAAGTCCAGTTTCCAGCTTGGCGTTCTTCGTAGCGCCAGTAGCCGTGTTCCCTTTAATGCCTGGCTCGGATTCCACTACGCGCAGCTCTACGCTGTTCGGCAAATTGATTCCGAGAATTTCGCCCTGGTAGCTAACGATTTTTACGTTCATATTTTCCTTCAGGAAATTCAGTTCCCATTCCAATTGTTCCGAGGACAATGTAAATTGATCATACGTCTCATTATCCATGAAAGTATGGTCTTGTCCACTAGCGTACAAATATTGAACATCGCGGTTCTCAATCATCGCTCTGCTCACGTTCTCACCGGCACGGAAAGTCTTTTCGACCGTATTCCCGTTACGGAGATTTTTCAGTTTAGAGCGTACGAATGCAGCCCCTTTACCCGGCTTTACGTGCTGGAACTCCAGTACCGTATAAATGTCACCTTCGAATTCGATGGTCAGGCCTGTTTTAAAATCGTTAACTGAAATCACAAATAGAACCTCCTATAGGATCAAATGAGTTGCATAACTACTATATGATAATATAAATTACCCCATATTAAAGCCGTTCATTAACAATCAATGACGGTAAATTCCTTGCTCGATTCTGTCAGCCTGCGGCAGCCGCCTTCCGTAATGACGACATCGTCTTCAATCCGGACCCCGCCGAAGCCCGGTATATAAATCCCCGGTTCGACAGCAACGACCATTCCCGGCTGAAGGATATCGTCGCTCAGCTTGGACAGGCGCGGGGCTTCATGCACTTCCATCCCCAGCCCATGGCCGGTGCTATGGCCGAACTGCTCGCCGTAGCCGTAGCGTACAATAATGTCACGCGCCAAGGCATCCGCTTCACGTCCGGTCATGCCTGGACGAAGATGCGCCAGCGTATGCAGCTGCGCTTCCAGTACGATATCGTAAATCTCGCGATGCTTGGGAGCAGGCTTGCCGAGCACTACCGTCCGTGTAATGTCCGAGCAATAGCTGTTCAGCAGCGCTCCGAAATCCATTTTGACGAATTCATCACTGCGCAATACGCGATCGCTGGCTACCCCATGCGGCAGAGCCGAACGCTCGCCCGAAGCCACAATCGTATCGAAGCTGCTTGAAGTTGCGCCGTTCCTGCGCATGAAAATTTCGATCTCCAGCGCCATTTCCCGCTCTGTTACGCCCGGACGCAGCACCTTCAGCATATGCATATACGTCTGATCAGCCAATTCCGCAGCCTGTTTCATCAGCGCCAGCTCATGATCATCCTTGTAAATGCGCAGACCTTCAACCAGGCCAGCCGAAGGAACCAGTTTGACCGGCTGCAGTTCCTGCTCATAAGCCCGGTAGGTGGAGAACACGACGTTCTCTTCTTCAAACCCTAGCTCGCTGATCTTCTGTCCGGCCAGCAGTTCCTTCAGCGTCTTCGCCACGGACGAGCCATGCTCCACGATTTCAAAGCCAGCGGCTTGATCGGCTGCCTGTGTCATGTAACGAAAATCCGTTAACAAATAAGACTTGTCCAGCGTAATCAGCACGTAGCCGGACGAGCCGGTAAATCCCGTCAAGTATTGCCGATTGACGTCTCCGGTAATCCATAGCGCATCCAAGCTCTTCAGCTTCATGGCTTCCCGAAGGCGGCTTACTCTAGAATTCGCCATTATATGCTCTCCTTATTTCCGACTTTCCAGATACCGCACGAGCGCCATTAATCCCAGCTCATAGCTGTATGAGCCAAAGCCGGCGATTTGCCCAATCGCCAAGGCGGCGGTAACCGATGTATGACGGAATGATTCACGGGCATGAATATTCGACATATGCACTTCCACAAAAGGGATATTCACCGCTGCAAAAGCGTCGCGGAGCGCATAGCTATAGTGCGTCCATGCCCCCGGATTGATCAAAATTCCATCGATGCTGCCGAAAGCCGCATGAATTTTATCAATCAGGTATCCCTCATGATTGGTTTGATAACATTCAATCGCCAAACCCTGCTGCTCGCCCAGCTTCAAGAGCTTGTCCTCAATGTCGCGAAGCCCTTCAGAACCGTAAACGCCAGGCTCGCGTATGCCGAGCATGTTTAAATTCGGTCCGTTCAATACCAGGATACGGTACATCATGCCACACCCTTCCTGCAAAATAACCAAAAGTAATTTTAACATAGGTGTGAGGGAAAAGAGAAGCCTTTTATACTTATTGCAGCGCTTTTTGCGGTTCTCTGCGGCGTTCATCTGTAAATTCCATCGCGGCCGTATAACCGATGAATAGTCCCCATAGCAAATACAAGCAAAATTCGCTGATCAGCGTATCCACCGGAAGCGCAGTGACCTTCTTGGTCATGCCAAACATCGGCCCCAGAACAAGAAAGATCACCAGCCACCAGACAATACCGTAAATGATCCCGGGGTAAGGCCCCTTCAGTCGCCGCAAAAATATTGTATACAGCATTGCAGCAACGATCGAGAACAAAATGAAGAACAGCCACCCGACATAATAACCTACCTGCGTTTTTAGAAACGGGGTCTTGAAAAAGGGCTCCGCCAAATACCCCGGCACAATATCGGTAAGTCTGAAAAAATACAACAACCCCCTCGCTCCTCCCCAGATTAGCCCGGCAAAAAAACCAAGCTGCAAGCCGAACGTCCATATATTCGTTCTGTTGTTGCTTTGACTTCCTTGCTGCCGTTGATTCGACATTCGCGCATCCCTTCCTTTCCTGCTCTATCCAAGGCTTCCATTCGTCGTTTTAGTATGCGCATTTCCAAAAAGACTAAACAAACTAGAATTTGATTCCTATATTCGATACAATGGAATTATTCTTAGCGACAACGATATTAATTAGGGAAGGTGAAATATTTGCCGAAGGATTCCAAACCGAATATATATGGCGGCCAAGCCGTAATAGAAGGAGTCATGTTTGGCGGAAAGCATGTCAATGTCACTGCAGTCCGCCGCAAGAGCGGAGAAATTACTTTTTTAGAGGTTCCTAAAGAGGACAAGTCTTGGGTCAAGCGGCTGCGTAAAATCCCGTTGATCCGCGGCATAGTGAGCATTATCGATTCCAGCGCCAAGGGCTCGAAGCATTTGAACTATTCCGCCGAAGCCATGGCCGATGACGAGACGGAGCCAGAAGAACGGGCCAAGCAGAAGGAGAAGGAATCATCCGGCTTCTCTTTGACGATGATTGTAGGCGTGGCGATCGCCGGCGTTCTGTCCTTCCTGTTCGGCAAAGTCGTGTTTACCCTGGTTCCGGCCGTCGTAGAGGAGTTTTTGTTCGAAAACGCCTTCGACAACCGGGTGCTGCATACGCTGGTCGAAGGGGCCATTAAGATCATACTCCTCTTGGTTTATTTATGGGCTATCTCGCAAACCCCGGTAATCAAGAGACTGTTCCAATATCACGGCGCCGAGCATAAAGTAATAACAGCATACGAGCACGGGGAAGAACTGACGGTTCAGAACGTGCAGAAATACAGCCGGCTCCATTATCGCTGCGGCAGCAGCTTCATTATTCTGACCGTCATCGTCGGTGTAATCATTTACTCTTTGTTCCACTGGGACAATGTCTGGGAGCGCATGTACATCAGATTGCTGCTTCTGCCGCTGGTTATCGGCGTATCCTTTGAACTTCTGCGCCTGACCAACGCCGTTCGCGATATTCCCGTACTGCGGTTTCTGGGTTATCCGGGTCTGTGGCTTCAACTGCTGACGACGAAAGAGCCCAAGGACGACCAAGTGGAGGTATCGATCGCTTCCTTTAACCGGATGCGAGAGCTTGACGCACAATATGAACGGGAGGGCGTCCTTGAACAGCCTGCCCCTAATACTGCCTTTGATCCCGTGAAAGGATGATAAGCGATGAAAAAGCAGGCCATTCTATTTTGGAGTATGATCGGACTTGCTGCATTTGGTGTAATTAACGCGTTATTCGGAAATGGTCATATCAATTGGAGCAGCTTGCTGATTCCGGCCATCCTGGTAGGGGCCGTAGTCTGGCTCTACAAATTCCCGCCCCGCAAGTACAGGGCAAAGCATCCTAAAGTGAAACCTTCAGCCCGAACGATGGCCAAACTGGCTGCCGAGCAGCGCCAGTCCAGCGGGCAAAAGCGCAAGCATTATCCGTTCCAGGTCATCGAGGGGAATAAAGGGAAAAATGACGAGGATATTCCGAGATACCACTAAGTCTTTAAATTTGCCTGCTGATACTTTATGAACTGTTCTTCGTAGTATTGGGTGTTCCATTCGTCGAAGAATAGGTTGCCGGATTGGAGCCCGGATTCATAAAGCAGCAGGCTTTCTTCTTTACTGATATCGAATTGGGTTGTACCGATGCCAAGCGTCGGTATTTTTATTGTCCGGTAACGGTTTGACTGCTCAATGTATCTCTCGTCATGCGCGGAGAGCATCGTTTCGACGAGCGCTTGCAGCATCGTGAATGGACCCCTGATCATATGGGGCTGGTTGGAGTTCTTCCCGACCATCTGGAAGCCTACCGTCGGGATCATCTTCTCGCGGGGTTTGCAGCTGTCATCGTCGAACAGCCATAACGGAAAATTGCTCAGCAGTCCGCCGTCAACGATATGCAGAAACTGATCGGCAAAAGGTTTGCCCGTGGACAGCCGCGGCGGCAGCCGCAGCAGCACCGGATCAAAAAAGTAAGGGATGCTGCAGCTCATCCGCACCGCCCGGGCAACTTCGAACTTGTGCGGTGTAATCCCCAGCTTCTGAAGATCGTCGGGTAAAATTAAAATTCTGCCGCTTGTGATGTCGGAGGCGATGATCGTCAATTTGCCCTTCGGCAAGTCTCCAAACGTTCGGATGCCTTTATCCTTTAAGAGCATCCGTATCCAATTCTCCAAAGATTCCCCCGAGTATAGCCCTTTCTTCAACAGGACCCGCAGCGCCGGCCCTACGAGCCGTACATTAAAAATCCGCGACCTCTTCAGAAATTCCAGAAATGAAGTGCCCATGATGACATCCTTCATTTCCTCCGCGGAGTAGCCAGCGGAAATTAATGCCGCTACGATAGAGCCGGATGAAGTACCCGCAACCCGGTGAAATACCGCCCCGTACCGTTCAGCCGCCCTGACGGCTCCCGCCAGGGATATCCCTTTGACCCCTCCGCCCTCGAATACGCCGTTTATCAGCATAAACAATAGCCCCCATTCCATACACGTCTACTGCTTATGTATGTCATGGGGGCTATTCCTATGTCATCCTAGGAGCCGAAATATGATTTCAATAATGGAACTAGTCCAAGAGGATTTTTCCTTAAATCTTTGGCGCTAAAAAAGATGCTGCCCTTCACTTCAGGTATACGCTCATTGTACTCCAGCTGGTGGATAATTTCGTCCGCCGAATGCCAGCCGACTTCCGGTGTGCCAATCTTGTAAGGAGCATGGCCTATATACAGCTTCACCCGCGTTCCCCGAACCTCCTGTGCCCACCAGTCTGTCAAAATATCGTAGCGCACCTCAGGGCGCGTAAGACTCCAATACAATTGCGGCGTAACGTAGTCAATCCATTCATTGCGAATCCAGGTTCTAACGTCGGCATAAGTGCTGTCATAAGCGGTTATCCCGGCCTTCGTATCTGAACCGGTAATATCCGAAGCCTTGTTGCGCCACACCCCAAACGGGCTGATGCCGTAAGAAACTGCCGGCTTGACGGCGCGGATGTTCTGACCAAGGTCGCGCACGAACTGGTTGATATTGTCACGGCGCCAGTCCCCTTTGTTCAACTGCTTCGCGTTGTATCGCTTCATCGTTGCATCGTCATTGAATTTGCTGGAAGCCGTCTCGCCGGACGGGTAGAAATAATCATCCAGATGCACCCCGTCAATATCGTAGCCATTTACGACTTCCATAATGGCATCAATAATATGCTGGCGCGCTTCAGGAATCCCGGGATTAATATAGAGCTTGTCGGCAAATTTGACGATCCAGTCCGGATGCTGATGAACGACATGGCTGCTTGGCAACTTGCTCGTATCGGCATTCATGCTAGCGCGGAACGGATTAAACCAAGCGTGAAACTGCATGCCCCGGCGATGCGTCTCCTCAATGAGAAATGCCAGCGGATCATATCCGGGATCCTTGCCCGCTGTTCCGGTCAGATAAACCGACCATGGCACAAGCTGGGAAGGATAGAGCGCATCTGCGGTAGGCCTGACTTGAACGAATACCGCATTTAACCCCATGGCCTGGATCTCGTCCAGCAGCTTGATGTATTCCTGCTTCTGCTGCTCGGCGTTTCCGTACGAGGCCTTCGTGGGCCAATCGAGATTGAGCACTGAGGATACCCAGACTCCCCGCAGCTCGGACGCTGCTCCGCCGCCTCCAGGCTGCTGAACCGCAGGTGGTGGTGTAGATGGCTGTTCGGTCGGAGGAATAACGGGCGTTGTTGGCCCGGTAATTGGCGGAATGCTCGTCCCCTGTGAAGATAGCGCTATCGTTCGCGTTGCGGAATTCCAGTCTACCTGCAAACCAAGCTGTTCCCCAACGAAACGAAGCGGAACCATCGTACGCCCGGACTGGATCTCCGCCGAAACATCGAGCTTCACCGCGGCATGATTCACTTGCGCCGATGTGCTCCCCACCCGCAATACGATGATATTGCTGTCTTTCGCAATCGTCACGGACTTGGCGCTGGCCAGCCAGTCGACCTGAGCCCCCAGGCCTTCACTGATCACTCGAAGCGGTACCATTGTGACATTGTATTTCGGTTTGATATACGGAGGCGCATCGCTGGAGAGGATCCGCCCATCCAGAACAATTTCGATCGGACGCGCCGCCGCAGCATCCGCGTGACCGGAGAACGGCCAAATCAACAGCAGAATGATAAAGGAAAAGAACCAAGTGCGAAATTTCATGAGTAACCTCCAGATCATAGTAAATAATTGCCGGCGTCCAAATATAGTCCCCTCTATCTCTAACGCCTTCCATGTCCCAAGAGTTGCGTTTACCTTGCAATAAATGACTTGCGCCGGACTATAAGACAAAAGAAAAAGCATCTGTCCGGGCAAGACAGATGCTTTAGCTAGGATTCGTTCATGATCTCCTTATCGACATCCCGAAGATCCTGAATTCTGGTTTCGTCGCGCTTGAAATAATCCACCAGAGCAGCGATGCGGGTAATCGAGTCCCAGCTCAGATGATGCTCGATTCCCTCCACATCTTTATAGATGTTCTCCTCATCGACGCCGATCATTTCCAAAAATTCCTCCAGCAGATGATGCCGGTCAACGAGACGCTTGCCGATCTTCTTGCCTTTGCTCGTAAGCACCAGGCCCCGATATTTCTCATAAATGACGTATTCGTCCTTATCCAGCTTCTGGATCATCTTCGTGACGGAAGAAGGATGTACCTCCAGTCCTTCGGCAATATCGGAAACACGCGCATAGCCCTTCTCATCAATGAGCTTGTATATGCGCTCCAAATAATCCTCCATACTAGGTGTTGGCATCTTACGAACCTCTTTTCCTCTATTGGCGTCGCGGAAACTGACCGCATTACCAAATGCTACTATATTTATGATACATGTTGAGCTCGTCCGTTGGCAAGTGCGCCCGAAATTTAGAATTTAAGCCATTCAGGCGTAATCTGCTGCAGCCAAATCGTAATTTTGGCCATTTGGTTCGTAAACAGCAGCACCCCCATCAACAGCATTAGCGCACCGCCGATTTTCATGATCGCCGCAGAATAGCGGGTAATCCATTTCGTGCTGCCGATGAAGAAAGCCAGAATGAAAAACGGCAAAGCAAAGCCCAGCGTATATGCCGTAATCAGGTTTAGCCATGTTCCCGGCTCACTGACTGCCAGCGAAATAATCGCGGCCAAAATCGGCCCTACGCAAGGCGACCAGCCGGCGGAAAAGCCGATGCCAAAAATAAAAGAAGCCACGTATCCGCTCTTCTTTAGCTTGATATCCATTTTGCGTTCCTTCAGCAAAAATTGCGGCTGGAATATGCCGAGCAAAAACAAGCCCATAAGTATAATTAAAATAGCAGAAATCTGGCGGATCAAATCCCGATAATGGATGAAAAACTCGCCAAAAAGCCCGGCCCCGAAGCCAAGAGTATAGAAAACAACAGAGAATCCCAGAATAAAAGCGAGCGTGTGCGCCATCGTCTTCATACGGACTTCCCGCTTGTTTTGCTCCTTCTGTAGCGTTTGCACAGACATCCCCGTAATATAAGACAAATAGGACGGGTAGAGCGGCAAGGCGCAAGGCGAAATGAAGGAGGCAACACCTGCCCCGAAAGCTATCACTACATTAATATCAGCCATTACAGCCTCCGATCCTCAGATGAGATAGAAAGTATTGTAATGTTCTAAGCGTTCAGCCCTTTTTTGCCTATAAGAGTAACGATCAGCATGCCGATGAGCAGCAGCACAATCGTAGCACCCGGCGCCAGATTCCAAATGCCGGCCATAACCAGCCCGATCACAACGGCAATTTCCGCGATAATGACCGAGAAGATCACCGAGGACTTGAAGCTGCGCGCAATAAGCAGGCTGCATGCCGCAGGAATCGTAATTAAAGCGGATACGAGCAGGGCGCCAACGATTTTGATAGCGGTACTAATGACCAGCGCCGTCAGCACAGTAATCAGCAGGTTGAACAGCTTAACGGGCAGCCCGCTGACCGCAGCGGCATCCTCCTCAAACGTAAGAAGGAAAAATTCCTTGAAGAACAGGGCCACAACGGCGATAACGACGAGCGTAACTGCGCCGACGATATATAAATCTTCCCTGCTCAAAGTATAAATGCTGCCGAACAATACATCCGTATTGTACCCTATCCCGAGCGTAAAGAACAGCGACGCCAGCGCCACGCCACCGGACATGATGATGGCTATCGACAGTTCCGCGTAGGCTTTATAAGCTTTGCGCAGCTTCTCGATCGCGAAGGAGGCCAGTACTGCAAAGGCCAGCCCGACCCATATCGGATTGGCATGGATCAGGAAACCGAGGGCCACGCCCGCAATCGTTACATGGGCCAGTGTGTCCCCGATCATCGACAAGCGGCGCAGCACTAAAAAAATACCGATCAGGGGGGCTGTAATGCCAATGAGCAGCCCGCCTATCAGCGCTCTTTGAAAAAATTCTGCCGTAAGTATTTCCAAGTTTCACATCTCCTAAGAGTTTTGCGGAGCAAAACTTACTTCGTAAGCATAAGCTTAGTTTTGCGTAAGCAAAACTTACATCGAAAGCATAAGCTGGCCAATCTATTGGATTGAATGCTGAAGATCGGGAATTGAACAATCCTGATCATGGGAATGCTTCACATAGAACTTGATCGCTCCGCAGCGATCCAGCGGCTCATTGCCCAAATTATCTTCAATCATTTCCACATCATGCGAGACCATGAGAAACGTCATATGATGGTGCGCATGCATATGGAAAATCAGCTCAAAGAAATCTTCCTGGGTCTGCGCGTCGATTCCGACTGTAGGCTCGTCTAAAATTAGCAGATCCGGCTTATTGATCAAGGCCCTGGCCAAAAAGACGCGCTGCTGTTGCCCGCCGGACAGCTCCCCGATCCGTTTGTCGGCAATATCCCCGATGCGCATCACCTCAAGCGCATCGTCGCATTTCACCTGCTCCGCCTTGCCGATGCGGCGAAACAGCTTCTTATTGTTATACAATCCCGACATGACGACTTCTCTTACAGTCGCCGGAAACAAAGGGTTGAACGAATTTTTCTGCGGCACATATCCAATCCTGTCCCAATCACGAAAACGACGGATCGGCTGTCCAAACAGGCGAATTTCCCCGTCGGTCGGCGACAGCAGCCCGACCATCATCCGCAGCAGGGTCGTCTTGCCGGCCCCGTTCGAGCCGATGACCCCGACGAAATCGCGTTCTTTTACCGTAAAACTGAAGTTCGAGATCACGTTCTTGTCCTTATAGGAAAAGGAGACATCGGCAAGCTCAATAATATTGTCATGGCAGGCCAACGCTGATGCTGCTAAATTGTCCGGTTTCATCTTGACCGTCCTTCCGCTGGTATGTCTCCCCTTATTGTAAGGCGAGAACAAGATTTTGCAAATTTTTCTCCATCAATGTAAAGTAATTCTCTCCCGCCTGCTCCTGCTGCTTCGTCAGCCCCTCAACCGGATTAAGCACCAGCGTTTTCACGCCCGCTTCCGAGGCCAGCGTGCTCACAAGCTTATCAGACACAAGCTCCTCAAAAAAGATATATTGAATACCTTCTTCCTTCACCAGCTTGGACAGATGAATCAAATCCTGGGCTTTCGGTTCCGCTTCGGGCGTCAGGCCCATAATCGAATGCTGAGTCAGCCCGTAATCCCGGCACAGATAGCCAAACGATTGGTGGGATACGACGATCTCTTTCCGGCTCGTCTTCGCCAGTTCCTCCGTAAACTTGGCATCAAGCTGCTGCAAGCGGGCATGCAGCTGTTCATAGCGGTCCTCGTATTGCTCCCGATGAACGGGATCAACCTCGATAAAGCTGTTTTTGATATTCTCAGCCATGATCATCGCCGATTTCGGGCTTACCCAAGTGTGCGGATCGATATGGCCGTGGTCATGATTATGCTCATCTTCGGCATGGACTTGCCCGTCTTCATCATGATGATCGTCGTTGCCTGCGCCATGCTGGTGTCCATCCTCTTCACCGCTCGAGATCAGGGTAATCCCCTGGCTTACTTCGACGGTCTTCACCTTGGAGTCGCTGCCCAGGCCTTTAAGGAAGCTGTCCAGCCATCCTTCAAGCCCTGCTCCGTTGTATAAGAACAGCTGTGCTTTGGACGTGTTGAGAATTTCCTGGCTGCGCGGCGTCCAATCATGCGGCTCGACGCCTACAGGCATCAAATTGATAACATGCGCCTCTTCTCCGCCTATCTCTTTTGCAAATTCATAGAGAGGATAAAAACTCGTAACGACGTTGACCTTGCCCGCAACGATCTTATTTTCATTATTGCCGCTTCCGCAGCCGGCCAGCAGCAGAACTGCCGCAAGAAGCAGTAGAACTGCTTTCCACCCTTTATATATGTTCATGTATGACGCCATTATGATCTTCCTTCCTAGCCATCCTTAATCGTAATTATTACTAGAAGGATTATAGGGTCAAAATAAAACGATTGTCAACCGCCTAAATTTGTCTTTGGCGTATTGTCACATTCTAGTGTTGGCGCATGCTTGGCAAAATAAACGGCTAATGGCGTAACGGAGTTACGTTCGAAGAGCATAGTATGGAGCTAATAAAATTACATGTTCTTATCCGAAATTTTCGTTATTGACTTAGCAAGAGGCTTGCTTCGCCTAAGATACATAACAATCTTGCAGGTTGTGCATTGAAAAGTACATGTTCCCCTTCTAACGTGTGTGGTATAACAGCTAATGAGTTTGAAATGCGCATTTTAAAAAGCGCGATATCAGCAATGAAAGGAGGCGTGCATCCAAGGAGAGAATCGAAATGGATACGGACGATCCGCCTGGAAAGTCGAGTACTTCCTTCATGACGAGTATTTTTGATAGCGGTTTCACCCCGTGTCTCGCTACTACCGACGTCTGAAAGTTTATCAAAAGGAGGATGTATGAATGAGCAAGAAGCGCACTGTCAGAAACAGGTTATGCTCTATTGCTATGACCGCGATGCTGTTGTTTGGTTTGTATCCCCCATTCGGTCTTTCCGATGTATCCGCTGATAGCGTGCATACCGTCCACGCGGCCGCTTACATGGGTGCCAGGACAGCCGCAGAAACTACTTTGCCTGATAGCATGGAAATGGAAGGCCAGAGCGCGCCTGTCACTTGGCATATCGGCGAGGATACCTTTGCGGTGCCTTACGATACGGTGACGGTTACCGGTACGGCTGGAGGCAGAGCGGTCTTGGCAAATGTGGAAGTTATTCCGCCCTCTAGCCATCCCTTGGTTTATTTCGTGGATAGCGGCCGAGGCGGCGATTCCCTTGGCAACAGTCCTAGTACCTCGCCATTGTACGAGGCGGTCAAAGAACTGACCGGCGCACCCTTGCTCAATCAGTTGCCGGATCAGAAGTTTGACGCAACGAACGGCTGGGGGTTCGACGATTCGGTACACAAGGTAAAAAACTCCAAAGACGGAGGGCATACAGACCCCGCTGCGGATCCGTCGATATGGGTTGTCGGGCTGCGGGCTGCGGGCGATCATATCATTTATCAGCTCAAAGCCCTTGAAGCTGGAACCTATACGCTCAGCAGCGGTTTTCACGACTGGTACGGCAGCCGCTCCCGCGTGATGCGCCCCAATATCGAGTATCAGGATATCAGCGGCGATCGAAAGATGATCTATCTTGATCAGTTCAATACTAATGCGACTAAGCTCATTTCCAGCGAATTTACGATCCCCGGAGACATTGACACCAGCGTTCCCCTGAAACTGACCTTTGCTTATGTGTCCGGCGAAAAACCAATCTTGAGCTGGTTCGCCATAGCCAAGGGCGGGATCAAAGGCTTGATTGAAGACGCTCGGCAAAATGCAGCATCAGCGGTCAAGGTTTTGCTGGACGGCAACGATATCAAAGCCGGCAATGTCAACGGCCTCACATTCAAGGGATTTGGCGTACTGAGCGCAAACAGCACCAGCGCCCTGCTAATGGATTATAAGGCTGAGCATCCTGAGTCTTATGCAGAATTGCTGCAGATTCTGTTTGGCGGAGACAACCCCATCATGACACATGTGAAAATTGAGATGGGCAACGACCGCAATAACTCCACCGGTCCGGACCCGGCCACGATGCGTACGGCCGATGAAGAAGCCAACGTTGCCCGGCATCCCGGTTTCCAGCTTGCGGCCGACGCGAAGGCCGTGAACCCTAATCTCAAAGTGAGCATCCTGCGCTGGAGTGCTCCCGCCTGGGCGGACAACAACGACAAAATCTATGCCTGGTATAAAAACACCATTCTGGCCGCTTATCGCGAGTACGGCTATATGGTCGATTACGTGAATCCCCATATTAACGAGCATGCGCCGGACCTGACGTGGACAAAACAATACGCCGAACGGGTTAGAACGGATCATGCCGGCTTTGCGAGCGAAGAAGAGAAAGCGCTTTATCAACAGATGAAGGTTGTTATTTCCGATGAAGTCGGAATTGGCTCCTTCGGAGGCAGCATGGTGAGCGACGCTTCTCTGCGGGACGCGGTATCAGTCGCCGCCTACCACTACAATACGGATGATGATAGTGCGGGCAATTTCAAACGGCTCGCGGAGCAATTCGACGTCGAGGTCTGGAACAGCGAGGCGCAGGCCACCTTCAGCAACTCGTCCTTCCGTCCCAACAACAATATGAAGGATCCTGCAGTTGCAGGCACCGGCATCGGCGGTACAGGCAGCGCGCTGGAGATGGGCAATACCATTATCAAGGGATTCGTCAATTCCCGGCGGACGCATTTTGTTTATCAGCCAGCCATCGGCTCCTTCTACGAAGGCGGTCAATATTCCTTCAAGGAATTGGTCAGCGCTCGCGACCCTTGGTCGGGCTGGATTCATTATGACGCCGGTCTTCACATCCTGCAGCATTTTAGTTGGTTTGCGAAAGCCGGCTGGGAGAACGGCAATAACGACGAGGGAATTTGGAGAGCGGTTCCGCAGGCTAGCTACACCGGCGCGACAGGCACTAATCCGGTCAGCGGACGCAACGGCACGCCAAGCTATATGACACTCGCAGCCCCCGACAAGAGCGATTTTTCAACCGTTATTGTCAATGACAGCGAGTATGAGAGAACCTACAAACTCCAGACAGTCAATATGGCGTACACGGGCACCCCTTCCCTGGAAATATGGGAAACTCGGGCCGCCGGCAAAGGAGAAGCCTTCAACAGCAGCTACATGCAATATCGCGGGAAGGTTTCTGCTGACGGAGGCGGAATTTACACTGTGCGCGTCAAACCTTATTCCATCGTAACCGTAACGACATTGGAAAACAGCGGGAACAATGCGTACCATACACCATTCCCTGTTGAGGGCGAGCGCACCGTGCTCGACACCGATGCAACAGGATCGGTTCAGAATACCGGGGATGGTATCCTTTACGCCGACGATTTTGACTATTCTGGCAAGACGGTTCCTGTAATTGGAGCAGGCGGTCAAATTACGGGCTATCAAAGCTATATCGATTCACGCGGCGGTTCTAAAGGCGCAATCCCCCGCTACACCCATGATCGTAACGGCGCGTTTGAAGCATATCTGGACGAGCAAACCGGAAATTACGTTCTGCGCCAGCAATTGGACCGGGGGCTTATGGGACTTGGCGGTACGTGGAACAACGGCGAGCCCGTCACAGCCATCGGCGACTACCGGTGGACCAACTATAAGGCCAGCGTCGACGTTTCGTTCGAAACGAACAATACGCAAGGCGGCGCAAATTACGCTGCGATAGGCGCCCGGTATCAGGGCGGCGGCAGCTCCCATACGATTAACGGTACACCTTATGTACTGAAATTTTGGTTTGACGGCGGCTGGCAGCTGCAGGTCGATGGCCGTTCCGTGGCCAACGGCAATGTCGTGAGCGGTTCCGGCGGCGTAAAGATCAATGACTTTGACAACACTTATAACGCATGGCATAACATTGCGATTCAAGTGGCGGGAAGTCAGGTGACAGCCTTCCTGGACGGCGTGGAGCTTGTCTCCTACACCGATCCGCACCCCAAGCTGTCCGGCCGGGTAGATTTGGGCAGCGGATACTATCACGTTCGTTTTGACAATTTACTGGTAGAAACAGTGGAAGGCTATGCACCGTACTATTCCGAGACGCTTGACGATCTGGAAATGCAAGACCTGGCTCCCGTTCCCCAGCCCAAACTCGTTTATAGCGGTTCGTGGGCCCATAACAACGGCCAGGGCATGTTCCATTATCAACGCTCCCTTTCCACCAGCCAGGGCGCTGATGCTGCGCTGGAATATACCTTTGTAGGCACCGGACTGGATATTCTGGGCCCCAACGATGGTTCGGCGAAGCTGGAGGTGATGGTGGACGGGCAAATCGTAGCGCCTTCAGCCGCCGCGACAGCTTCCAAGGAATTGTACCAAACCTTTACACTTCGCGGGCTTGCATTTGGCCAGCATACCGTCCGGATCAAGGTGTTAAGCGGCACCTTGGTGGTGGACGCCGTGGCGGTCGTTTCCGGCGAAGTGCAAGGTACGCCTGATATAGCTGCTCTCCAAGAAGCGGCAGCAGAGGCGCAAGTGATCAACAAGCTGGACGAATTCCGCGACAGCGACTGGCAGCTCTTCGAAGCCGCGCGGAATGCTGCCCAGGAAGCTCTGAATAACCCTGCTTCCTACCGATTGGATCAAGAAGGAGCTGAACAGCTCACGGCGCGCCTTGTTTTTGCCCAGAAACAGTTATTTACGGGCGATATACGGGAGCTTGGTTCGCCTCATTATGCTGCCGCCTACGTCGGTGGAGCGCCAAATCTTCCCGAGAAAGTGGAGGCGACACATGAAGACGGATCGAAGTCGTTCGTGACCGTGAATTGGAATTTGGACGGTGTCCGTTTCGACACCCCCTATGAAACGGTAACCGTAAACGGCACTTATGGAAGCCTTACAACCGTTTGCTATGTAGAAGTAGTCCCCGAGGACATTTTGTATTTCGCTGATCTTAACGCTACCGAGACCGGACTGACAGCAGGACATACATCTTCCAATACGCTCGGCTATGATTCGCCGGCATACAGAGCTGTCGCTGTCCTTGCGGACGCCGACGGCAAACCGCTTCTCAACGATGCCCCGGACCGGATTTACGACTCCGCCAAAGCCTGGGGTCACAGCGGCTACAATGCCAGCGGCTCGCCGTCCGTCTCTTACAAAGGGATCGTTAGCGGCCCGTACAGCAAGCAAAGCACAACCGGCATCTATACGGCCAATCAGACCGGAGCGGCCCTTACCTATACGTTTGATCATCTGCCTGCTGGCGAGCATACGATAACGCTTGGCACATACAGTTGGTGGCCCGAATACTCCCGCACCGAAGAAGTCTACCTTGAATATGGCGACAAAAACGAACTTGTGGATACTATAACGCTTGACAGCAATTCATTTGACGTAGTACAAGGGTACACCTTCTCCATGGCGGAAGCCGGGGCATTGACTCTCAAACTGGTGGCGAAAAACAACCAGTCGCCAATGCTGTCCTTTGTCGGGATTGCACCGGTCAAAACCCCGGAGGCGGATGTCACGAAGCCCGTCATTACCTTGTTGGGTGAACCGGTTGTTCGTCTGAACGTTGGGGATGATTACGCAGATGCAGGCGCGGCGGCGACCGATGATCGGGATGGCGACATTACAGATCGGATTGTAACCACAGTGACCAGCAGCGTATACGGACTGACGGCAATTGACACATCGATTCCAGACGTTTACAAGGTTCATTACAATGTAAGCGATGACGCAGGCAATGCGGCTGACGAGGTGACAAGAACGGTTATCGTAACGGAGGACATCGAAGCCGATGTGACCAAGCCGGTCATTACCTTGTTAGGCGAACCAGTGGTTCGTCTGCCCGTCGGTGCTGACTACACGGATGCAGGCGCAACGGCGATCGATGATCGGGACGGCGACATAACGAATCGGATTATGACCACGGTAACCAGCAGCGTATATGGACTGAAGACAATCGATACATCGAAAGCCGGAACGTATACGTTCCACTACAACGTAAGCGATGCGGCGGGCAATGCGGCTGACGAAGTGACAAGAACGGTGACTGTCTATAGAAAAGATCACGGCGGCACGACAACGACTCCGCCATCGAACACTTCGGCTCCTCCATCAGGGCCTAAGCGTCCAACGAAACCCGAGATCCCCTCGACTACTCTGGTTCTTGATGCAGACGATTTACGAGACACAGCCGACGGCACAGTAATCGTTCGTATTTCGGAGAACCAAGATACCGTCATTCTTCCGGGGAATATTGCAGATATTCTAGGAGATCACCGTCTCCGTCTCGCCGGCCCGAATATGACCATTGAATTCCCTGCTGCATCTCTGAGGAGCATTCAAGCCGTTGTACCTGGAGATGAGGCCAAAGAAGCGCAGATTCATTTCTCAATGCGGCCCGTTTCGGAGGAAGAAGCCGCCCGGCTTATTCGCAGCTCAGCGGCCAACCGAACCGTTCAGTTGACGGCAGCAAGCGATATGTACGATCTCAACATGCGGGTTGTTGGCGCAGACGGAACTTCCGAACCGGTCCCAGCCTTTGCCGAGCCAATAACGATTGCGCTGCAAATCGATCCGAATGCCGATCCCGATTTATTGGGCATATACTTTATTTCGGCAGACGGAACCCTGGAGTATATGGGCGGGACGTTAGCGGAAGGCATGATCACCGCGAAAATACATCATTTAGGGAAATATGCCGTTCTCGAATACAACAAAACGTTCGCCGATGTAGGAGAGAGCCATTGGGCGAGTCAAGCTATTAAAAAAATGGCGGCAAAGCACATCATTGCAGGGATCGACGACACGCGTTTTGATCCGCAAGGTAGCGTAACACGGGCCGAATTCGCAGCAATGCTGACACGCGCATTAGGGCTAACGGCTGCTGATACCTTGACGTTCACGGATGTGAGTCCTGATGCTTGGTATGCCGAAGCAGTCGCCAAGGCAAGCAGCGCTGGAATCGTGCATGGGCGCGATTCGAACACATTTGCACCAAATGCCGTCATCACCCGGGAAGAAATGGCCGTGATGATCGTGCGTGCGTATAAGTATTTGCATGGCGAAGAGACAACCACGTCATACCTGGAGTCGTTTAGCGATAACGGACAAATTGAACCTTGGGCGAAGGAGGCCGTGGGAGCCGCACAAGCATGGGATCTCATCCGGGGACGAGGGAATAACCAGTTTGCTCCGAAAGCGCCGATGACGCGAGCGGAAAGTGTGCTAGTAGTTTCTAAAATTCTAAATTAAACAGAGTTCATGAATAAAAAAAGGCGAGTCCGCGCCATACATGCGCGGACTCGCCTTTCAATTTTTTCGATGCTTGCCTTACCTATCTTACTTCACGATCGCGCCGTTTGGCATCGAATCTGGAACGGTCGCCAGCGTCAGCTTATCTCCCTGCGAGGCGGCCAGAATCATGCCCTGCGACAGCTCGCCGCGAAGCTTGACCGGCTTGAGGTTTGTCACGCAGATCACTTTGCGGCCAACCAGCTCCTCCGGCTTGTAGAATTTCGCAATTCCGGAGACAACCTGGCGCTGCTCATAGCCGAGGTCGAGCTGCAGCTTAAGCAGCTTATCCGCTTTCGGCACCGGCTCGCAGGCGATAACCTCGGCCACGCGCAGCTCTACCTTCGCAAAGTCGTCGATACCGATCTCCGGCTTCGACTCCTCCTTGACGGCTTCCGCCTCCTGCGCTTTGGCAGGCTCTTCTGGAGCAGGCTCTGCTCCCGCGGACATCGAATCGACGATGTACTGGATTTCCTGATCGGCATCAAGTCTAGGGAAGATCGGCTCCCCTTTGCCCAGCTTCGTTCCAGCCGGAATCAAGCCGAACGATTTCGCGCTCTCCCAGGAAGTGAGCTCTCCTGGCTCAATGCCCAGCTGCGCCCAGATTTTGGCCGGAGCCTGGGTCAGGAACGGCTGCAGCAAGATGGAAGCGATGCGCAAGGATTCTGCCAAGTGAACCATGACCGAAGCTAGCTCCTCCCGCTTCGCTTCGTCCTTGGCCAGCACCCAAGGCTGCGTCTCATCAATGTATTTATTCGTCCGCCCGATGAATGCACTGATCGCTGTCAAGGCTACGGAGAACTCCAGATTCTCCATCACTTCCTCCACCTTGCGGATCGTTTGCTGCGCGAGTTCGGACAGCTCAGCATCGTACGGCGTTACATTTGGACGATACGCCGGCAGCTCCCCGTCAAAATACTTGCCGATCATCGCCACCGTGCGGTTCAGCAGGTTCCCGAGATCATTGGCCAGGTCTGAGTTGACGCGCTGCACGAAGCTCTCCGGCGTAAAGGAACCGTCAGAACCGAACGGAACCTCGCGCAGCAAGTAATAGCGCGTTGCATCCAGGCCATAACGGTCGATCAGCATGTTCGGATCAACGACATTTCCTTTGGATTTGGACATTTTACCGCCCTTCGTCAGCAGCCAGCCGTGTCCAAAGACCTTTTTCGGCAGCGGCAGATCCAGCGCCATGAGCATGATCGGCCAGTAGATCGTATGGAAACGGACAATCTCCTTCCCGACGAGGTGGACATCCGCCGGCCAATAGCGGTCATACAGCTCCGGATTGTCCGTGCCGTAACCGAGCGCCGTAATATAATTGGACAATGCGTCGATCCACACGTAGATGACGTGCTTCGGATCTCCCTTGACCCGGATCCCCCAATCGAATGTCGTACGGGATACCGCCAGATCCTCGAGACCTGGCTTGATGAAGTTGTTGATCATCTCATTCTTGCGGGATTCCGGCTGAATGAAGTCAGGATTCTCCTCATAGTACTGCAGCAGGCGATCCGCGTAGTGGCTCATGCGGAAGAAATAGCTCTCCTCTTTCACCAGCTCGACCGGACGTCCGCAATCTGGACAATTGCCGTCTACGAGCTGGCGCTCCGTAAAGAACGATTCGCACGGCGTGCAGTACCAGCCCTCGTATTCGCCTTTATAAATATCACCCTTCTTCACCAGACGGTCGAAGATTTCCTCAACGACGGCTTTATGGCGCGGTTCGGTGGTGCGAATGAAGTCATCGTTGGAAATGTCCAGCTTCCGCCACAAGTCCTTAATGCCGACTACAATGTCGTCGACGAATTGCTGCGGAGTCTTGCCGCTCTCCTGGGCTTTACGTTCGATCTTCTGCCCATGCTCGTCCGTACCGGTCAAATAGCGCACATCATAGCCGCGCAAACGCTTGTAACGCGCAATAGCGTCCCCGGCCACCGTCGTGTAAGCGTGACCGATATGCAGCTTGTCGCTTGGATAATAAATCGGCGTCGTGATATAGAATGTTTTTTTCTCAGCCATATTCCTTCGTCCTCCTTCATCATCGAAACATCATCGAAAGCAACGCAAACAAAAAAACTCCCACCCCGTATGGGGCGAGAGATGACTCACGCGTTACCACCCAAATTCCCTGCGTCTTCGCAGACGGCAGGCTCTGTCGGTCTTAACGACCCTCCGTTAACGCCGGATTCCGCGCCGCCCCCTTACCGATGACCGGGGTTATTCCCCCGCCTAGACGGCTCGAAAGCAGTTCCTCCCGGACCATCTTCCAAAGCCGATTCAGACCGGTTTGCAGCTCCCCCGGCTCTCTGTCACTGAATCCCTCTCTGTACTTATCCGTTCGTCGGAATGATATCATGCATGATCAAGCAGCTCATGTGTTTATCTTCTATCTTAGAAAAAGACCATGCCTCTGTCAAGCGGTCCTGGGCCGCTGGCTAGGCCTCATGACGAGCTCCCGTCGTTAAGCTGGCCTCCCTGCTCCGGAATCGGTGATTTTCTTGGAGGAACGGGATCGATCCCGCCAGGGTGAAAAGGATGGCAGCGGGCAATTCGTCTGGCTGCGAGCCAGGACCCTTTCACCGGGCCGTGCACTTCGATCGCCTCCAGAGCGTAGGCGGAGCAGGTCGGGTAAAACCTGCAGGTCGGCGGCTTCAGCGGAGAAATAAACTTCCGGTAGAAAATGATCGGGCCTTTAACCGCTTTGCGAACGATGCCCATCTTCAGGACGTCCCGCTATTCTGAGGCAGCCGCTCGTCGTTCAGCTCGCGGCGGCAGTCTTTACAGTAGCCGAACACTTCGAACTTATGCTTCACGACCTGGAATTGCTCAGGCGCGTCCGTCAAAGGCATGGGGCAGAAATGGATCGGATACGTCCGCTCGCATTGCAGGCAGATCATATGGTGATGATGATGCCCCTCGCTGCAGCTGGCCCGGAACTTGAGGCCGTCCTCAAACATGATCTGCTCCAATACCCCCAGTTCCTCCATCACCCGCAAATTGCGGTACACTGTATCAAAGCTGAGGCCGCTATATATTTTTTCCATATATTCATAAACGTCTTTCGGCGTTAAATATCCGTCACGCTCTGCAAACAGCTTGGCCAGCGTTCTGCGCTGATCCGTAATCCGCAGCCCTCGGGCGGACATGACCCCGATGATTTGTTCACTCGACAGCATGTGCATACCTCCCGTCTGAACTTGCGTTATGCATGCGTCTCTACTAATAATGCCCGAAAAAAACAGCAGCGTCAATGAAGGCCCGCCCAGCTCGCCACGATCTCTCAACACAGCAACAAAAAAGGCAAGCCCGACCTTGCTTGGTCCGGCCTGCCCTGAACGGTACAGGATATGAAATGATTAGTGCTTGATTTCAGGTAAAGGCTGGAATAACAGATTAACGGACAAGCTGCTGCCCGGTGCTGCAGTGAACAGCATTTCCACCGTCTCCTCGAGGTCTCCGGTCCGGTACAGCACGGCCGCCTCGTGGGGGGCCTTCAAACCGCTCGTATCAGGAAGCTGGACGATCCGGCCATTCACCATAATCACCCCATCGTATTGCCCGCCCCGGGGATTAAACGTGATCAGCGTCCGGGGAGCGACCCGGTAGAGCTTGATCCGGTACAGCACGCCGAAGTTGCCCGCGTTCATTTGATACGTCCCTGTCGCACCGTCCCTGCCGACGAGATAAGGGTCCTGCGAGTTGTCGCCGATCATCAGACGGGCAGGCGTAAGGCCCAGAAGATCGCCGTACCGGATGTTTCTTGTCGCATCGAAATATGTTCCCCGGTTGTGGTTATCCATAGGCAATACGGACAAATTCTGCAGGGCATTAATAGGATCTCTAGTCGTCGAAAGCATGATGACGTGATATTGAATCGTCTGATCGCTGTATAAGTCGGCGAACAGGGATACAACATCTCCCTGTCTCATTATGCTGGAGCTGAGTTCTGTAAATATAACTTTGCTTTGTCCAGGAGACAGCCAGACGTCCTTAAACTTATTGCCGTACTGCATCGATTCAAAATAGCGCTGAACCGACATTTTGCCGGAAGCAGTCGCGTATTTCGTAGGTCCGCCCATCCCTAAGCTCGTCTGAGTTAAGCGCGCGGTTTCCGTGCCGCGGTTTGTGGCTACGACGTACATCTTGACGTTTTTCCTCGTTGAGTTTACATGATGCAGCATGAATCTTGTATTTCCGATCGCCGATTCCCGGTAGAGGATGCCTTCGGAATAGACCGTCTCCGGGCTGTTGCTGCGAATTAGTGTTACAGGCTCCGTATCATATTGGTAAGGAACCTTAGTCCAAGTGGGAATCTTGGTACCGTCAAACGAGTATTTGCTGCCGACTGGAGTATAAATCTTGTAGAATTCGTCCCTCGTATACAATATCTCTTCCGTAATCGTAATCGTCTTCTCGACCGTCGAGGACAGCCCGTACTTATTCCTTACAGTCAAGCGGATCGTCTTCGGCCCTGGCGTGAAGAAAGCCATTTCATTGTTGAGCCATTCGCGCGATACGATCGCATTATCCTCGTCCGTACTATAATCCGTGTAAGAAATGAATTCCCCGATCTTATAGGTATCCTTATTCGTAGTAAAATCAGCGACCGGAGGCGTATGCGGCTTGTTCACCGTCACGGTTAGCCAGAACGTATCGCTCCATTGTCCGCTGGAATCCTTGACACGGTAACTGACCACGTATCTGCCCGGATACATAAAGACTTCCTCGCGCCCCTCCCACTGCTCCTCCACAATCGGCAGTCCTTTCGGGGAATATGCGCTAGGGATATACTGCACCAAAGTCTCGCCTGCGAAAATTTCCGGGTTGCCGATGCTGAATGCGGCGACCGGCTTCGTCGACAGGTTGAGAACGACCTTCTTCTCCTGCTGGTTGACCGTATAGGGGATGCCAAGCGCTTGCGTAATAGAGGTTAACGGAACCAAGAATACGCCGTTAGAAGAATATGAGGGCCCTTTCATTGACTTGACGGCACCGTTCACTTTATAGGTCTTGCTGTTCAGCTTGAAGCGCAGCTCGTCGCCGCCCCGCCGGATGATCGTCTCTTTGGTTTTATTGTCGAAGGATAATTTCAAGCCCGTCCGCTCTACGATCGCCCGGATAGAGATGTACGAAACTCCGTCCTTGACCGTCATCGGATGCGGTGCCAAGTATTGCTTGCCGTTCTGATACATTTTGTTGCTATTCATCATCAAAACCAGCTGGCTGACACCGGAATCTGCTGCCCCATTCGCCGTCCCCGCTGCGACAACGCTGGTCTGCTGGCTCTCCGGTGCAGATTTGGTTTCCGTCGGCTGCACCGTACCGTTTGCCGCAGGGAATTCTTCCTTGCTGCCTGAGCCGGTTCCTTCAGCCTCCGGGTTTTCCTGATCGGTTATGCTCGTCTGAGCATCCTGCCATTCGGTTGCGATGCTGGTTTGTTCTGCCTTGATATCCTCCGTGCTTAGAATACTTCCATGTACGGTCTCTGCCGCACTAGCAGGTAGAACCATGGTCACAAATGAAGCTATGGATACGGTGGTGAGGACCATTTTTTTCAAATTCATTGCTTGACTCCTTCTACTCCCATTTGAATAATACTGTCACTTGTACACTTATTATTTAACGCGGTTTTATAGGAAAAGTTGCTGCTCCTATCGCACGGACACGCAAAAACCGGTAAAATCCGTCATGTAATACGGACTTATACCGGTTTAGTAGGTAATTAGTGCCATATTAAAATGATGCTCCAGGGTTACAGGCCGTGTCCTATCGGGAACTGAGGGTTGAGGCCTACCGGAAGCTTGCCCTGCGGGCGAAGCTGCCCGAACAGCACTTTGGCAAGCGCGTCAAGCGAATATTGCCGGTTCTCGTATAGGCACAAATAGGTTCCGATTTCAGGAAAAAAATTGATATCATATGGATTCCGCGTAGATACAACTATAATACTAGAACCATGAATTTCATTCAATCCCTGAATTAAGGAAATTTGCCCTTCGGAGACCTCTCCTTCCGCGGTGTAAGTAAGCACGATAATCTGCCTGAAATTCCTGCTCTGTTCTATCGCACCGCGAATTTCGCCGCTATCGGGAAAAGTGCCTACGGTAACCAGTGTCACTTCCTCCGCATAAGGAGCGATCGCATCGGCCAGCGTGTAACGATGCACAGCTGGCTCATCCACCTCAGTCCGGCGGCGCAGCTCCGGCCAGATGACGAGTACAGGCTCCGCTCCGTCTAGAGGCAAATTGCGGCTTGCATCGCTTACGAGCGTCACACTGCGCTCTGCGATCTGCCGCAGCAGCGGTTCGCTCTCCTCCTTGGGCGTCAGCGGGCGGCTGCAGGGCTCCGGCGGCGAGCTCTCTTGTACAACGCCGATGCGCTTCTGCTTCAAGGACAGAATACGCCTCACGGATTCATCGATTTGTTCCTCGCTTAATCGTCCGCTTTGCACAGCAGCGAGCACTGATTGAATCGCTCGCACCTGCTCCTCCAGCGTATGGCTGACCAGGACGATGTCCGCTCCGGCCTCGATGGCCCGTACGGCGCCCTCGGCAATGCCGCAGCTTTTGGATATCGCATGCATCTCCAGGCAATCCGTGATGATGACGCCTTCGAATCCTAGCTCGGTGCGCAGTAAGCCGGTAAGTACGCGGCGGGACAGCGTTGCCGGAATTCCGTCCGGCTCAAAGGCTGGAAATATGACATGCGCCGTCATGATCATGTCGACGCCGCTCTCAATCGCTTTGCGAAACGGCGGCAGCTCAACGCGGTACAACCGCTCCTTGCTGTGCGGCACGCTAGCCAAACCATGATGCGAATCAACGGCTGTATCGCCGTGCCCCGGAAAATGCTTGGCCGTAGCGCTGACCCCCTGATTTTGGTAGCCCCGGATCGCTGCCGCTCCATGTTCGGCTACCTGCAGCGGGTCCTCGCCAAACGAGCGGACGCCGATCACCGGATTAGCCGGATTGTTATTAACATCAACGCACGGCGCAAAGTTCAGGTTGATGCCCAGGTCGGTTAATTCCTTGGCTGCCAGCGCAGCGGCCTTTTCCGTCAGCGCCGGATCGTTTGCGGCTCCGAGCGCCATATTGCCCTGAATTCGGCTTACGCCGTCATGATCCAGCCTCGCCACCATCCCGCCTTCCTGATCCATGGAGATAAACAGGGGAATTTCCGGTGTGCTGCGGGGCAGCTGCTGCAATTCCCGGGACAGCCTGGACAGCTGTTCCACGCTTTCGATGTTCCGGCGGAAATAAATGACACCGCCCAGGTGATGCTCCGCGATCAGCCCCTTAATTCCTTCATCTGCCGCTGTTCCGGGTAAACCGCATATAAACATTTGCCCGATTTTTTGCTCTAACGTTAGATTTGACAGTTCCAATCTTCTACACCTGCTTTCATATAATCGACTATTAAATAAAACCATGCTTGGGAATGACGCATTGAATGATCGTGCCTTGTCCGGGAGCCGAGCAAATGAACAATCCGAATCTGCGGCCATACTGCAAACGCAATCGGTCATGAACACTTCGCAGTCCCAGGCCCTGTCTCTCCGGACTTGGATAAGGCTTCAACGCATCGTACTGGACTTGCCCTAGCTCCGCATACTGGATGGAGGATAGCTGCTCCCCGGTCATGCCGATCCCGTTGTCTTCAATCCGCAGAATCATCCGGTCTTCCTCCAGGAATCCTGTAATCGTGATATGGCCCGGATATTCAATGCCGTCGAAGCCGTGCTGAATGCTGTTCTCCACGAGCGGCTGAAGCGTTAATTTGAGCAGCCGGTACGGCATCATTTCCTCCGGGATATCGATGGTATAATCGAACAAGTCGTCGAACCTGATCTTTTGGATTTCCAAATAGCTGTACAAATGCTCGATTTCGAGACTAAGCTTGATCTCTTCCTTCTCCTGAATGCTAATCCGCAAAATGCTGGCCAGGCGCAGCACCATTTCGCTCACCTTCCGCCCTTCGTTCTGAATGGCCAGAACGTTGATCGACTCCAGCGTGTTAAAGAGAAAATGAGGCTTGATTTGCGCCTGCAGCACCCGCAGCTCCGCGTTGGCCTTCTGCTCCTGCTCCGTCTTGACCTGTTCGAACAGCTCATTGATTTTGTTCATTTGATTGTTAAAGCCCTTTTGCAGCAAAAAGAGCTCGTCATCGCCTTTCTCCTCCACTCTGGCCTGTAAATCCCCCGCCTCGACCTTGCGCATAAACCGGACGATTTTGCCGATATGGCCGGTAATCCGGTTCATGAACAGCACGTTGAACAGCGTCGCTGTGATCAAGCATGTCAGCAGGATGGCGATAAACCATTTGGCAAAGGTCGTCACCTCCTGCGACAAATAGCTCCAGGAGGTTACAGATATCAGGCTCCAGGGATAACCTTGCAAATTGTAAATAGAAATGATGCTTTCCTGCCCGTTGAACTTTCCCTTGAAGCTCTGATACGTATCATTCGGAAGAAACGCCTTGTTAATATGCTCCTGAATGTGCTCGCCGTCAAACTCGGACTGATGATCGTATAGGACAAGACCGTCGTCATTAACGAGCATAAAACGGGTATCCTTCATTTCGCTGCCCAGCTTCAAATTCTGGAAAATCCGCTCAAACTCCCAGTTCTTGATCTGCACCGCCAGAATGCCGAGCGGCTTCATCGTATTTTTATCCTTGATCAGCCGGATTTGTGTGAATACGTTTTCAGAACCCGTCAGCTCTGGATACTCATAAGGTGCAATCCACTTCGACTGGCCCTTGAGCGCCTTCACTTCTTCATACAGGGGATGCAGCTTAAACTTCTCGTACGGCAGAGTCTGGAAGCTCTCCTTGTTAAACAAGGTCACCACGTTCGAGGTTTCGCCGTATCCCCGCTCACTGTACAGAAAAGCGTAATCGATGGCAGGATGGTTATATAGCAGGGAGCGGAAGTTTTTCTGGTTCTCGTTCAATTGAATTTGGCTGACCAGGTTCTGGGATTCGGGATCCTCGGCCATGAGCGCCATTTTGAATATTTCGTTGGAGATCCCGTTATCCGTTACATTGTCCATCTCTTGAAACACTTTTTTAATGCTATAGCTGATGGCCTTGAGCGAATATTCAGCCTGCTGGCTGTATTTTGTCTCGATCGATTGAAAGGTGACGAAAAACGTGACGACGCCAAGAATGAATAGCGGTACGATTACGAGGCCGAGAAAAGCCGTCAACAATTTGATCCTCAAGTTCATAGGTTGTCTCCTAGTGGAAAATAGTCCTTATGGAAGCTCCGTATTCGCTGCCTGCTGCGTCCGCTGCAGCGCTTCGAGCATTGCTCCCGGCTCCGCCGCCCCGCTGAGCATTTGCTGGAATCCGAGCCCCAGTGCCTCATTGACCGGCGTCTGGACAAGCGCGTCATAGGCAGGATATGAAATATCAATTTGCTCTACGCCGTTAAAAATGTCCTGCAGCAAGGGATCGCTCACCGTATCCGCAAGACGTTCGGCATCGATGACTAGAGCAGGAAGCACGCCGTCCTCCTTCAGCCCCCGCAGCTGCATTTCCTCCGTCCAAAAATTCACGATGAACCGCTTCACCGTCTGCAATTTACGGGGATCGTCCGCCATCGAGCTTGAAAAACCATACCCGTTGTTAAAGTCGTTCATGACGATGTATGGGTCACCCTCCGCTTCCGGCGGCATGTTGAAGTAACCGATTTTGCCGATTAAATCACCCGCCTGATCAGGATCTCTGAAAACTGAGTTCGCCCAAGATCCGTCCATCATCATGATCGCTTCGCCGCTAATGATTTGATTTCTCATATCGGTATATTCCGCGGCCAGCTCGCCAGGCATGTAATATCCTTTGTCAACCCATCCCTTATGCTTCTCGAAGGCCCGTACGACTTCCGGGTCGGTCCACTTGGCAGTGCCTGACCTGAAGCCGTATGTAATCTCGGGTCCAGCGAAATAAGACCATAAATTGTTCGTCGTCATTAGCGGAACCCAGGCTTCCTTGGAGGACTGGGCAAATGGAATTTTGCCGTCCGCCTTAATGAATTCCGCCAGCTGCTCCAACTGGTCAAGCGTCCTTGGCAGATGAAGCCCCTTCTCTTCGAAATAAGCCTTATTATAAAAAAAACCTTCGATTGACGCTCCGGCCGGCAAACCGTAAACTTTTCCGTCATGCGTATACGGCTCAAGACCCCTGATTTTATGTTTGAGCCCCAGCTCATCCAAAATCGGGGTCAAATCAAGCATCAGCCCTTCCCGCGCATAGATTCCGGAGTCCGGGCTGCCAAATACGTCGAAGATGTCCGGCGGCTTGCCGGCAGCCATCTCGCCGCGCAGCTTCTCCTTGCGGTTCACCTCGGAATCGACCCCATCCAGCCGGATTTTCAAACCGGGAATATCCGCTTCGGTCTGCCGAACGACGTCTTTCAGAATCGCCAGCCGAAATTTCTTGGACTCTCCCACCTGCGTATGTCGAATCGTCACTTCAAAAGGCTCGGCATGAACTTCTTCCTGCCCTCGTAGGGAGGATCCATTCGCCCCTGCCGGACCGGCGTCCTCGTTCCCCTTATCGCATCCGGATGCAAGCATGGCCGCTGCGATGAAGAGCAGAATAAGGCATAATATGGAACGATTTCTCATTGAATGCAAATCCCCCTATTTTATATGAAGCTATCTCTATTATAGTCCGGGCAGCTGCCTTTCGTAAGGGAATAATTCTCTGCAACAGGGGGAGGATTAAACAAAAAAAGGGCCGTCCTGATCAGCGATCTGCTGATCGGGACAACCCGTTTCTAGCCATATGATGTTATGAAGTCGCGGATAGCGTCTGCTTTTTTCCTTCTTCAATCAGCTCGTATGCCCGCTGAACCTCTGCCTCCATCGGTGAAGGCACGCCTTCCAATGGATAACTCCAGCCTAGCTCCTGCCACTTGTATATGCCCATCTGATGATACGGAAGTATTTCAAATTTCTCTACGGCGTTCAGTTCACCGATAAAGCGTCCGAGATCAAGCAAATCCTGTTCATCATCGGTCAAGCCTGGAACAAGCACGTATCTGATCCACATGTTGCGGCCTTCCTTAGACAGCCATTTCGCCATGTTCAGCATGCGTTCGTTCGGCTTGCCGGTCAGCTTGATATGCTTCTCGTTGTCGATATGCTTCAAGTCAAGCATGACCAGGTCGGTGACATCCAATAGCTCGATGATTTTCGGGCCTTCATTATAACCGTTCGTATCGAGCGTTGTATGCAGATTCCAGCGCTTCTTCACTTCACGGAATAATTCCGTCACGAATGGCGCCTGCAGCGTAGCTTCTCCACCGGAGACCGTCAACCCGCCGCCTGACGGCCGATAGTAGTTGAGGTACGGCTCAATTTCAGCAAGCACCTCTTCCAGGGTCATTTCTTTACCGTCCGTCAGGCTCCATGTATCGGGATTGTGGCAATATTGACATTTCAGCAAGCAGCCCTGCATGAAGAGGACGAAGCGAATGCCCGGGCCATCGACCGTTCCGAATGTCTCCAATGAATGTATGCGACCTTTAAGCATGTTTCGTCACCCTTTCTGTAATTGGCTGCATGTGTTACATTCCATACCCTATCTTTATTACATCGAACCATGGAAGGTGCGGTTGATGACATCGAGCTGCTGTTCGCGAGTCAGCTTGATGAAGTTAACGGCATAACCGGATACGCGGATCGTCAGCTGCGGATAATTCTCAGGGTGCTCCATCGCATCCATCAATTGTTCACGGTCAAAGACGTTGACGTTCAGGTGATGGGCTTTGCTGCCAAAGTAGCCGTCCATCATGGCAACCAGGTTGTTCTTGCGGATTTCCGGTTCTTTGCCGAGCGCTTTTGGCACGATCGAGAATGTGTTGGAAATACCGTCAAGGCTGTGCTCGTAAGGCAGCTTGGCGACAGAGCTCAGGGATGCCAGCGCCCCCTTCTTATCGCGGCCGTGCATCGGGTTAGCCCCTGGCGCGAACGGTTCGCCTGCTTTACGACCATCTGGCGTTGTTCCCGTCTTCTTACCGTATACCACGTTGGAGGTAATCGTCAAAACGGATTGTGTCGGCATTGCGTTTCGATATGTTTTGTGTTTGCGAATCATCTCCATGAAGCTCTCAACGAGTTCAACGGCAATTTGGTCAACCCTGTCGTCGTTGTTGCCGTAGCAAGGGAAGTTTCCTTCAATTTCAAAATCTACGGCGATGCCGTTTTCGTTGCGGATCGGTTTGACTTTCGCGTATTTAATAGCACTAAGCGAATCGGCCGCTACGGACAGGCCGGCGATGCCGCAAGCCATTGTGCGGAGAATGTCGCGGTCATGCAGGGCCATTTCAATCCGCTCGTAGCAGTATTTATCGTGCATATAGTGAATGACATTCAATGTATTTACATACAATTTAGCAAGCCATTCCATCATCGGCTTGAAGCGTTTCATCACTTCATCGTAATCGAGATACTCGGACGTGATGGCCGGGAATTCAGGAGCAACCTGAGCACCGGATTTCTCGTCCTTACCGCCGTTGATCGCATACAGCAGCGCTTTGGCCAGATTCGCGCGAGCGCCGAAGAATTGCATTTGTTTCCCGATTTCCATTGCGGATACACAGCAAGCGATACCGTAGTCGTCGCCATAGATCGGACGCATCAAATCGTCGTTTTCATATTGAATCGAGCTCGTCTCGATAGATACTTTGGCGCAGTATTTCTTAAACGCCTCCGGCAATTGCTCAGACCAGAGCACTGTCAGATTAGGCTCAGGCGCAGGTCCCAGGTTATACAGCGTGTGCAGAAAACGGAAGCTGTTCTTGGTTACGCGGGTAGCACCTTGTACCGTCATCCCGCCGATCGATTCGGTTACCCAAGTAGGGTCTCCGCTGAACAGGTCGTTGTATTCCGGCGTACGGAGGAATTTCACAATACGCAGCTTCATGACGAAATGGTCTACCAGCTCTTGCGCTTCAACTTCTGTAATCGTGCCTTCGGCCAGGTCACGCTCGATGTAGGCATCGAGGAAGGATGATACGCGTCCAAGGGACATCGCCGCGCCGTCCTGCTCCTTAACAGCAGCCAGATATGCGAAATAGAGCCATTGGAATGCTTCTTTTGCAGTCGTCGCAGGTCTGGAAATATCAAAGCCGTGCATTTCACCCAGCTGTTTCAATTCGCCAAGTGCGCGGATTTGCTCAGACAGCTCTTCACGCAGCCGGATGACATCCTCGTCGATCACATCAACTTCAAGACTTTTCAGTTCATTTTGTTTTTGTTTGATCAGGAAGTCTACGCCATAAAGGGCCACCCGGCGATAGTCGCCAATGATCCGGCCGCGTCCGTAAGCATCAGGCAGACCTGTAATAATACCAGCTTTGCGGGCAGCTCTCATCTCCGTAGTATATGCATCGAAAACGCCTTGGTTATGCGTCTTGCGAATCGTCGTAAACATTTCAATAATGCTTTCCGGCAAATCAAATCCATAAGCTTTGCAGGAATTGAAAACCATGTTAATGCCGCCGAATGGATGGATCGTACGTTGAAACGGAGCGCTGCCCTGCACGCCGACGATTTGTTCCTTCTCCTTATCCAAGTAGCCTGGAGCATGAGAAACAATCGTAGATGGCGTGTTCACGTCAACATCGAGTACCCCTCCAGCTTCCCGCTCTTTCTTGGTTAGATCGGATACGATGTCCCACAGGGCCACCGTGTTGTCCGTAGGTCCTGCCAAGAAAGCTTCGTCACCGTGATAAGGGGCAATGTTATGGTCGATAAAATCGCGAACATTGACTTCCCTCATCCATTTCCCTTTTTTAAAACCTCTCCATGCGGACTGTACTTCTTGTACTTCTCTTTCAATCACCGACATCTTGTATTCCCTCCATTTGTATAGTGTATGCGGGGTTGAAGGCTACATCCCGCACCCTTGGATCCCTAAAATTTGTGATAATTTTCACAACTCAGACACTGATAAGCCCATTTTTACCATTTATACGAATCCATTCAACTCATCAACGTATGAGGGATCTTTATACTGCTATGATATACCAGATTGGACAAAAGGATTGTGACAAATATCACATTTCGAGTGATATTTGTCACTATTTATTGAACAGCTTATATTCTAATTATTTAAATTTTAGGCAGCCCGGATTTTACTCTTCAAAGCGTCCGTAGAATGCGTCGCGGTATACTTCCGCAAGCTCGCTGACCAAAGGCAGCTTCGGATTCGCCGTCGTACATTGGTCCTCGAAAGCACGGTCAGCCAAGTAATCCACGCGCGCTTCGAAGTCCTTCGCATCGAAGCCTAGCTCCTGGAAGCTCGCCGGAATGCCAAGCTTCTTGTTCAGCTCGCGGATCGCGTTGATGAGGCTCTTGACGCCTTCTTCCGTCGTACGGGCAGGCAGTCCCAGGATGCGGGCGATTTCCGCATAGCGCTCGTCAGCCACAAAGTGTTTGTATTTAGGCCATGCTGCGAATTTCGTAGGCTTTTTCGCGTTGTAGCGAATCACGTGCGGCATCAGAATCGCGTTGGTACGGCCATGTGCAGTATGGTATTGACCGCCCCATTTATGCGCCAGGCTGTGGTTGATGCCCAGGAACGCATTGGCAAAGGCCATACCTGCCAGCGTCGAAGCATTATGCATTTTCTCGCGGGCCAGCTTGTCGCCGGTCAACGCCGATTGCTCCAGGTACTGGAATACGAGCTGGATGGCTTTGATAGCAAGACCGTCCGTATAATCATTCGCCATGACCGATACGTAAGCTTCAATCGCATGCGTCAGAACGTCCATGCCCGTGTCGGCTACAGCCACTTTCGGCAAGCTGTATACGAATTCAGGATCAATGATAGCCACGTCTGGGGTCAGCTCATAATCAGCAAGCGGATATTTCGTATTGCCGTTGATTTTATCCGTAATAACTGCGAACGAAGTCACTTCCGAACCTGTACCCGAAGTTGTAGGAATCGCTACGAATTTGGCTTTTTGGCCGAGACGCGGGTATTTGTAGATTCGTTTGCGGATATCCATAAATTTTTGCTTCAGGTTATGGAAGTCCGTATCCGGATATTCATAGAACAGCCACATTCCTTTTGCAGCGTCCATCGGCGAACCGCCGCCGAGTGCGATGATGCAGTCCGGCTGGAATTTAGCCATCAGCTCGGTTCCCCGTTCCACCGTCGTTGTCGATGGATCCGGCTCAACATCCGAGAACACTTCGATGGCAACTGGAGTTTGGCGCTGACGCAAATAATGCTCGACTCTTTCTACATATCCGAGTTTGACCATCATCGGGTCGGTTACGATCAGCACACGGCTGATGTCCGGCATTTTGGCCAGATATTGCGTCGAATTTTTCTCGAAATAGATTTTGCTTGGAACCTTGAACCACTGCATATTCACGGTACGACGATTCACCCTTTTCACGTTGATCAAATTGACAGCCGTAACGTTCGACGAAGTCGAGTTGCGTCCGTAAGATCCGCAGCCCAGCGTAAGCGACGGCAGGTTCGTATTATAGATGTCCCCGATTCCGCCCTGCGAAGACGGCTGGTTAACCAGGATCCGGCATGTTGGCATGCGGTCCGAAAATTTTTGTATGATGTCTTCATTGTTCGAATGGATAACCGACGAGTGCCCCATGCCTCCGAATTGCACAACTTCCAGCGCACGATCGATGCCTTGTTCGGCTGTTTTCACTTTGTAGCAGGCGAGCACGGGGCTCAATTTCTCGGCAGACAGCGGGAATTTAGGACCTACGCCTTCGATCTCGGCTACCAGGATTTTTGTTCCTGCGGGCACTTCAATGCCGCACAGTTCGGCGATCTTCGTAGCAGGCTGACCCACAATCGTCGGGTTCACTGCGCATTTATCCGCAATGATCGCGCCGGCCGTTAATTTGGCAGCTTCCTCTTTGTTAACGAAATAGCAGCCGTTCGCAATCATTTTTTTCTTCACTTGGTCGAAGATCGGTTCTTCGATAATGACCGCTTGCTCGGAAGCACAGATCATGCCGTTGTCAAAGGTCTTGGATAAAATAAGGTCGTTGACCGCTTGATCCAGATCAGCGCTTTTCTCAATGAAGCAAGGTACGTTGCCAGGACCAACGCCCAGCGCCGGTTTGCCGCAGCTGTACGCCGCTTTAACCATCGCGGAGCCGCCGGTAGCCAGAATGCAGGCTACGTCAGGGTGATTCATCAATGCATTCGTACGGTCCATGGACGGATCCTCGATCCATTGGATACAGTCTGCTGGCGCGCCATGTTTGACCGCAGCTTCCAGCAAAATTTTCGCGGCTTCTGCGCTGCAGCGCTGTGCAGATGGATGGAAGCCGAAGATGATCGGGTTGCGGGTCTTGATCGCGATCATCGCTTTGAAAATCGTCGTGGATGTCGGGTTGGTCACTGGGGTAATCCCCATAATAATGCCAACGGGCTCGGCGATTTTCTGGAAGCTGTCGTAAGGGTTATCCTCGATGACGCCAACTGTCTTGTCGTACTTGATGCTGTTGTGGATGTACTCTGTCGCGAACATATTCTTGATGATCTTGTCTTCATATACCCCGCGGCCAGTTTCCTCTACAGCCATCTTCGCTAAATACATGTGCTTGTCGAGGCCGGCAAGCGCCATCGCCTGAACGATCTTATCAATTTGCTCTTGATCCAATTCCATAAACGCTTCGGTCGCCTTTTTCGCTTTGTCGATCAGGGATTGGATGTAATCCTCTGCGGTAGGCTGCTGCTTCGTGGTCACATTGTTCTTTACGGCCATTTCTCTCATCCTCCTAATTTCATATGGACCAACCAGGGAAGTCTCTCTAGGGTGCGTTGCCTATTGTGAATATTTTCACTTTCTGGCTTATCCATCGGAAGCTTTAGCTTCTCTTTTGTTACCTCGATCATATCACAGGATTTTGGGTTTGTATAGTGAATATTTTCACAAACTTTAAAGAAATGAAAGTTTTCATCTCTATAGTTTGTTTTTCATTCCGTACTTTCAACGATGGTTCATGAATTTAATTTCATAGACCGCCCTGTTCTGCAATGAGTTTTTAGACGCGTAGATAGTGAAAATAGTCACAATGTTAGAATTTAGACACTTTTGCGGCCTTGCAAGCCGCCCCAAAGCTTGAAGTTCGGTATATAATTAATTTAAATTCATTTAAAATTTTCAGAAAAATTTGGAGCATGAGGGGGATTTAAAAATGACTCAATTCGCAACGGCAACCCCGCCCCGTGGGAATACGAGCTGCTTTACGGAGCAGAACTTCAACCGGCTTCTCGTAACCATGAAAGACAAGACGTATCCGGAAGGAACTCATCTGTTCTGGGAAGGAGACTTCTCCGACAAGCTGTTCTTCGTTAAGCGAGGGCGCATTAAATTGACCAAATCCACGGACGAAGGCAAGGAGCTTATTCTATATATGTACGGGCGCGGAGACATGGTTGGCCAGGCCGATCCCTTCTTCAGCTCGAAGCACAGCTTTACCGCCGAAGTCATCGAGGACAGTGAAATCGGCATTATTGAACAAAAAGATCTCGAAATCATGATCTGCCAGCATTGCGACTTTGCCATTGACTTCATGAAATGGATGGGCATCCATCACCGTCTGACGCAGACCAAGTTCCGCGACTTGATGATGTACGGCAAGCCGGGAGCGCTTTGCTCCACCCTGATCCGTCTCAGCAATACCTATGGCGAGAAGCAAGGCGACAATATTCTGATCAACAAGAAAATTACGCATACGGATCTATCCAACATGATCGGCGCGACCCGCGAGAGCGTCAACCGGATGCTCAGCGACTTGCGCAAGAAGGATGCGCTGGAATATGTGAACGGCATGATCCTTATTAAAGACCTTGTCATGCTGCAGGACATTTGCCACTGTGAGCTATGCCCCAACGAAATATGCCGGATTTAATGATGGCAAGACGCAAGGAAGCAACCTCATCTCGAGCCGGGAGGAGGTTGCTTTTCATTTTGCCGCAAGGCTGTTCCTGCGAGACTTATATTTGCTGCTTGTTGGAATCCGCACCCGCATTCTCCGGCACATTACCGCTCCCTCGCGCCTCTTCCTGTTCCCGGTACTCGGTCGGAGTTACGCCGGTATAGCGCTGGAATACCTTGGAGAAATAACGCCTGTCGCTATAGCCGACCAGGGCGCCGATTTCGGTTACGCTGCGGGAAGTCAACCTTAGCATCGTCTTGGCAAGCTCCATGCGCTGTTTTCGCAAATGTTCAACGAACGTCTCCCCGTAATGGTTCTTAAACAGATGACTGAAATAGCTAGAACTGATATTCAGGTGATTCGCAATGTCGTCGACCCCAATGTCCGTACTCAAATTGCGCTGAATATATTCTCCGGCCGAAATCATCAGCAGCTCGCTGGATTTCTTATTGATCTCAAGCTCCCTGATGTGGCTCTCCAGCTCCGAAATCACGTTCAGCAAATCCTTCACGTTCTGGCTGTGCTGCAAATGCTGCCACATCTTCCCCTCTTCCCGGGAGTTCATGAAATCAAGCTCGCGCATTTCCCGGAGCAGATGAATAATGCTATATTGCAAAAATTTCTCGATTCCCAGCGCCGAACGCTCGGAAATATGCGGCAAATTGGCCTTCAACTGACCAAGCCCCTGCTCGACCTTCGATTTGTCGTACATTTTCAGACCTGAAGTGATTTCCTCAACAAGCTGCCATTCCGACACCGCAGCCGCATCGCGCGCCAGCGCGTCCTCCGTCATAGGGAGCAGCTGTTCATGGCCCGCTTGCAGCATCAAGCCGCGCTGCAGCTTCATGTACGTCTGGGACAGTCCCCCGATCTCCAGGAGCCCCTGCTCCCAAGCCAGACTGACCGTTAGCTTGATATGGTCCTTGACCGCCCGCTGGATTTCCCGGGCCCACTCCTGCATCTGCGGTGAACTAGCAGCATTGCCCGAACGCTCGAATTGCAGCAGGACGCACCACTCCCCCTGGCGCATTTGGACCACTGTATAATGAGGCTTCTGGCCCGGGATCGCCTCCTGCAGCACATTGCGCACCGCAAAATTCCACAGCTTGCGCTCCTGTTCCGTCCAGGACACAGTACGCTGCGCATAATCGTCCAAGTCTACCAGGAACAGAGCGTATTGAAGCTCCCGTCCCTGCTCCTCCTCCAAACCCCATCGGGGCACGTCAGCCGCAAAGCCCATCAGCACGTCGAACATCATTTTCTCATTCGCGAGTCCGATCATCCTTTGCAGCTGCCGCTCCGCACAGCGCTTCTCCGACCGGCGGGAGCGGACTTCATCCGCAAGCTTGCCAATCGCCGCTTCCAGTTCTGTATAATTGATCGGCTTCAGAATATAGTCCTTCACTCCGTGCTGCAGCGCAAGCCGGGCATATTCGAACTCCTGATACCCGGTCAGCATAATAACCTCAGTCTCATAGCCCAGCCTGCGGATCTCCCGGAGAAATTCCAGGCCGTCCATCAGCGGCATCCGGATGTCGCACAGAATGATGTCCGGCTCGAATTCCATGACCAGCTCCAGCCCCTTGACGCCGTTGCGAGCCGTCCCGACAAGCTCGATCTGCATTTCGTTCCAGGGAATTGCATTCTTCAAATGATTGAGTATAAGAGGCTCGTCATCAATGAGCAGCGCCTTGATATCCACAGAGCATTACCCCATTTCGTCGTTACCGTTCTACTGTTAATCTATCCTTTTACCCCTCCGGCCGTCAAACCTTCAATGATCTTCTCTTGCAGAATGGCATAGATTACCATGACGGGTACGACACTGTAGACGATTCCGGCCGACATTTGCGCATAGTTAATGCTGAATGCGTCACGGAAGCCTACCATCCCCACTGGGAGCGTCTTAAGCGAGTCCTCGGACAGAAAGTAATTGGCAAGCAAAAATTCATTCCAGTTGCCGAGAAAATTAACGATAAAGACCGTCACAAGCGCCGGAACCGTTAGCGGCATCACCACTCGGGCAAAAATGCCGGGAGATCTAAGCCCGTCCACGACGGCAGCTTCCTCGATCTCACTGGGCAGCGATTTCATAAAAGCCGTTAAAATGACGACCGAAAACGGGATAGAATTCGCCGCATAGGGGATGAGCAGCGCCCAGTGCGTATCCAGCAGGTTCGTCGAGCGCATCAAATTATATATTGGCAGCAGCAAGGCATTTCCCGGTATGAGTATGCCTAGAATGATGATCTGATACAGCATCGGGCTAAGCTTCGTGAACCGCATCCGGGTAAGCGCGAAGGAGGCCATGGAAGCCATGATGATCGTAGCTACCGCGGCAATGACAGCAATGTACAAGCTATTCAGAAAATAAGTGCTGATTTTCGCATTCACCCAGGCTTCCACGTAGTTCGACCACTGGAATTCTTTCGGAAAGCCGAACGGATTTTGGGCAATCGCCAGATTGTCGGTCTTCACCGATGAGAACAGCACGAACAAGAATGGATACAATATGACCAGCAAATAAATCATCAACAGGATATGAGCCAGGCTGCCCTTGAGTTTTTTTGTCATCAATATTCGATCCTTTCCGTTCTTCTCACTACAAGGACTTGATAAAGCGCAGTAATGATAAGTGTAAAAATAAAAATCAAGACCGCGATGCTGTTCCCGTATCCGTATTTAAAGCTGGTGATGGAATGCTTCAGCATGTAGGTGGCCATCACCTCGGTAGAGCCGGCCGGTCCGCCCTTGGTCATGACGATAATAATGTCCGCCGCTTTCATGGCTCCGGCGATCGACAGCATGATGACAACCGACACGATCGGCATGATAAGCGGCATCGTGATCCTCATAGCCCGCTGGAAGCCTGTCGCTCCGTCAATCATCGCCGCTTCGTCCAGCTCCTTCGGAATGGATATGATTGCAGCCAGCACCATGACGATATAGAACCCTGTCCACTGCCAGGCGTTCGTGATCAGAATGGAGATCATGGCCCAGTTCCGGTCCGACAGCCAATAAACTTTGTCGATGCCGAATAGTCCAAGCACATTGTTGAACAGCCCGATATCCGGTTCATAAATGAATCCCCACAAAATACCGATCACTGCCGTCGACATGACGGAAGGCATAAACACGGCCGTTTTATACAGCCCCTTCAGCTTCTTGACGTTTGCGATCAAAAGCGAGAATAGGATAATCAGCGGAACTTGAATAAAAACAGAAAACAAAATAAAGAAACCGTTATTTCTAACCGACACCCAAAAAGCGTTTTGGCTCATGGACTTCGTATAATTTGCTAACCCGGTGAAGTTATACGTCTTGGCAATCCCGTTCCAATCAGTGAAGCTGTAAAATGCGGCATTAATTACGGGATAAACAAAAAATAATACGATACCGACAAAGGTCGGGATCAGGAACAACGCATACATCAGCGGACTTCTCATCGCCTTATTCATAGAAAACCCTCCAGCTTCTTACTTGGTTGCAACATGGCTGTGCTGTGAAAAGGAGCACCACCTGGATTAGCTGGGGTGCTCCACATGTCAATATACGCTGTTATTGTCCGGCTGCATTCGCTTCGTCTTGTACTTTTTGCAGGGCGTCAAGCATAGCCTGCGGATCTTGAACGCCTTCGATGACGCGATGGATACCGCTGCTAAGCTCGGTGTTGACCTCAGCCTGCACCAAGGCATCGAACGCAGGCCATTTATACTCTAGTTCATTCATGCGCAGAATGATTTCCTTAACCAGATCATTAGCCGCATTGGCCTCCAGATCTTCCTCATTCAAAATCATGGAAGGAAGCAAACCGTCCTCCTTCAGACTTTGCAATTGAACTTCATCGCTGTAAAAGACCTTAATGAATGTTTTGACCGCTTCCAGCTTCTGCGGATCTTCCGCTACCTTTGCGGAGAAGCCATAGCCGTTGTTCGAGTCAACCATCGAGCTGAAGCCGTCTCCTTCATTCAGCGGTGGCATGACGAAGAAGCCAAACTTGCTCTTGCCGTCAGCGCCCACCTCGTCGTTGAACACGGAAGAAGCCCAGGAACCGTCGTACATCATTACGGCTTCATCCGTCAGCAGCTGGTTGCGCTGGCTATTGTAGTCGATGCCAAGCTCACCTTTCTTGAAATAACCCTTCTTCACCCATTCCTGATGCTTGCTCACGGCCTCGACCATTTTCGGATCATTCCACTTCGATTCACCGGTCTTGAATCCGGCCGTGAAATCGGCTCCGGCATAGTACGCCCACAGGTTATTCGTCGTCATGAGCGGTACCCAAGCATCCTTGGAACCTTGGGCGAAAGGAACCTTGCCGTCAGCCTTCACCTTCTCGGCAAGCGCTTCCAATTCAGCTAGCGTTTTCGGGACTTCCAGCCCTTTTGCAGCAAAGTACTCTTTATTATAGAAATAGCCTTCGATCGATCCGCCTTTTGGCAGGCCGTATATTTTGCCATCGTATGTCCAAGGATCCAAGTTGATGAAACGGTCTCTCAAGTTCAACTCATCCAGAATTGGACCGATGTCGAGGACTAAGCCTTCTTTCGCGTATACGCCGATATCCGGGCTGCCGAAGGCATCGAAAATATCCGGAGGATTGCCTGCAGCCATTTCGCTTCTCAGCTTGTCTTTCCGGTTAACTTCGCTGTCCACACCGTCAAGCTTGATCGTCAAACCAGGAACCTGCTCTTCGATCCTCTTCTTCACGGCCTCCAAGCGAGCCAAGCGGTTTTTATTCGGTTCCCCGATTTCGATATGGCGCATTTTCAGCTCAAACGGCTCCGCTTTGCTGTTTTGCTGCGCATTTCCGCCATTGGCGCCCGTATTTACCGGCTCCACGGAATTGCTGCTTTTTCCGCAGCCCGCCACCAGAGCGCCGGCTACAAAAATCAGACTTAACATCATGATCAGACTTTTTCTCACTGTTTGACCTCCCTAAATAATTGAGTAGTGTTGCTTTGCACCCTCATTATAAAATAAGGCTTCCGGCCTGTAAGGATGACAAATCCACTATTAGAGGAGATATTTCTATGGACTTCATGAACCAGCGGCTTCGCCCGTCTTCATGTAAGCAAAAAGACGCCCCCCAGCCGGGATCGGCTGACAGGACGTCTTATTCTGCTAGCTGCTTGCTCATTTCGAAACATCGTTTTTCTTACGCACTGGGGAGATAAACCAATAGGCCATGCCTACAAACACAATGCCGCCTACCATATTTCCTAGCGTCACAGGAATCATATTATGCAGCCAGCCGGCGAGCGAAATCGTATCCGGATGGTTCGGGAGCAGCAGCGAGAGGCTAAGCAGGGTCATATTAGCAACGCTGTGCTCATAGCCGCTGGCAATGAAGGCAAAGAGGCACCACCAGATGAGCACCAGCTTGGAGATGTCATCCTTGGCCCGGTTCGCCATCCACAGCGCCAGACAGACAAGCCAGTTGCACAATATCCCGCGAAAAAACAGCTCTGATATCGGGGCGGCCATCTTCTTCGCTGAAGCGGCGAAAATCAAATGTTCCGGTCCGGCGGTCTTGAATAAGCCCGAACCGACGACGAGCAGGCTTAGCGCCACTGCGCCCGCCAAATTGCCGAGAAACACAATCGCCCAGTTCTTCAGCGTGTCGCCTGGCGACGTCCGCTTAGCGAGTGTACTGATCGTAAAAAACATGTTGTTTCCCGTAAACAGCTCCGAGCCGGCAAAGACGACCAAGGTGAGGGCTATCCCGAAGGATGCCCCCATGACGAGCGATTGAATGGGAGATTCCGCTTTGGCCAGCGGAGCGCCGAGACTAAAAATAAGGATGATCCCGAGCCCCACATAGGCACCGGCGAGCAAAGCGGATACGATATACCTCGGCAGGCTCTCCCGCATCGCATCCCTTTTCTTGACTGCCGCTTCAATAATGGCCTCAATATTTTGTGTATACATACCAGTTCTCTCCCTTTGCTCCCGTCTTTCATACAAGTTTGAAGACGCGACTAACTTCCTATGCGCCAATCCATACGCCGCCGTCCTCTACCTTCACCTCATATACCTTTACCTGTCCCGTATCTGGAGCTTGTACCAGTCCCGTCGTTAAATCGATCTTCCAATCGTACAGCGGATCATATAAATAGTGGCCCGACACGATGCCCTCGGCCAGCGGTCCGCCCTTTGGGTGGGGATTCTTATTCTCAACGGCATAGATCCGGTCGGAGGAATCGCGGAATACGGCAATTTGCTCGCCGTTTAATTCCACGATCCGCCCGATCTGCTTCATAAACATATCCAACGTGCCTACATGGTGCATGGTCTCCTGCGTTGCTCCCATCTCCATTCTCCTCTCTGATCGTTATCCCTTCATTTCTACGCTATGGAACATTTTGCTGCGGCTGTCATGGTCATTCAGCATTTTGCTCCAAGGCTCCTCCGCCTGTTTCAAGGCGAACTCGACGCGCTCTACCAGATCCCGGCGATGGTTCAGATCGTCGACGGCAACAGCCTTGATTTGCTCCAAGCCAACTCGTTCGACCCATTCCGAGGTGCGTTCCAGATAATTGCCCGTCTCCCGGTAATATTGGATGACGGCGCCGCATACCTCGATGAGTTCCTCATCCGTCTTCACCTTGCATAGCGAATCCGCCAGGCGGGCTTTAATGCCGCCGTTGCCGCCGATGAAAATTTCCCAGCCCCCGTCATTGCCAACGATGCCGATGTCCTTCGTGCACGCTTCCGCACAATTTCGCGGGCAGCCGTTGACAGCCATTTTGAATTTGGCCGGATAGTCGATCCGCTCGAACTTGCGTTCCAGCAGCGCTCCCATACTCATCGAATCCTGAGTGCCGAAACGGCAGAACTGCGAGCCTACGCAGGTCTTGACGGTACGCAGCGATTTTGCGTAAGCATACCCCGACGGCATGCCGAGCTCTTCCCATACCTTCGGCAGGTCCTCTTTTTTCACGCCAATCAAATCGAGGCGCTGGCCGCCGGTCACTTTAACTACCTTAACGTCGTATTTCAGCGAGACGTCGGCGATCTTCTTCAAATCCTCCGGTGTCGTTACGCCCCCATACATCCGCGGAACGACCGTATACGTTCCATCCTTCTGAATGTTGGCGTTCATCCGTTCATTGACGAAGCGCGATTCTTTCTCGTCCTCATGGGTGTCCGGATAGATCATACCCAGGTAATAATTGAGCGCAGGGCGGCACTTCGAGCAGCCTTCCGGCTCATTCCAGCCGAGAACATGCATGACCTCTTTGGTCGTCTGCAGCCCCTTGGCTTTGATCTCGGCGACGATTTCGTCGCGGCTGAGCGTGGTGCAGCCGCAGATGCCCTGCTTCGCTGCGGTTGTGAACCCGTCTCCCAGCACATATTGCAGAATTTGCTCAACGACCGGCTTGCAGCCTCCGCACGAACGGGTTGCCCCAGTGCAGGCCTTGATTTCATCCACCGTCGTCAGGCCCTGGTTCGTAACTGCGTCGATGATACTTCCTTTGGTCACTCCGTTGCAGCCGCAGACGATTTCATCGTCGGACATCGTCTCGACCGTGGCCGCTTTCTTCGCCCCGCTGCCGCAGCAGCCTGTGCCCATCAGCGTATTGTACAGCTCGTCGGTCATAGCCGTTTTTTGTTTGATCAGCTTTTGCAGCTCCGCCGAATCCGTGATGTCCCCATACAAGACAGCGCCAACCATAATGCCATCTTTCAGCAAGATCTTCTTATACGTGCGCTTCCAATCATCCTTGCTTGCGATGACCGTATGCTCAGGTCCGTCAATAAATTCGCCGGTCGAGAATACGTCCACGCCGGAAATTTTCAATTTCGTTGATACGACCGATCCCTCATAGGGGGCGGTGTCTACTCCGCAAATATGCTTTGCCAGCACCATTCCCTGCTCGAAGAGCGGAGCCACGAGGCCGTAGCATACGCCGCGATGCTCATTGCACTCGCCTACCGAATATACGTCCTTCATCGACGTCTGCATGTAATCGTTAACGACGATGCCTCGGTTCACTTCGATACCGCTGTTCTTGGCAACCTCAACGTTTGGTTTGATGCCTACGGCCATTACGACGAACTCCGCGTCCAGCACGGTATCGTCGGCAAAGCGAAGGCCGCTCACTCTCTCACCGCCAAGCAGCTCGACCGTCTGGGCCTGCATTTTGAACTTAATGCCCTGGCGCTCCAGCTCCGCGCGCAGCATAAGCGCGGCCTGATGGTCCAGCTGCCGCTCCATCAGATCCTCCATCAAATGGACAACCGTAACGTCCATGCCCAATTGTACAAGCCCTTTGGCAGCCTCGAGCCCCAGCAGTCCCCCGCCGATGACAGCCGCTTTCTTGTATGTCTTGGCAGCCCCCAGCATCTGATTGCAGTCTGCAATATCGCGGAAGCCGATCACGCCTTGCTTGTCGCTGCCCGGAATAGGCAGAATAAATGAATTTGATCCTGTCGCGATAATCACTTTGTCGTAAGGAACCCGCATCCCCTCTTCGGTCACTACTTCCTTGTGCGTTTCGTCAATTTTTACGACTTTGGTTCCCGTGTGCAGCGTAATACCGTTGTCCGCATACCATTGCCAGTCATTAAGCACGATATCATCGATCGTCTTGCTTCCCTCAAGCACATAAGAGAGCATGATGCGATTATAGTTCGGATGCGGCTCGCTGCCGAATACCGTAATTTCAAATTGTGTTGTCAGCTTCAGAATTTGTTCGACTGTACTGATTCCGGCCATCCCGTTTCCGATCACGACCAGTTTAGGTTTATGAGTGTTCATATCGAGGAATGCCTCCTTCTTAACTTGATCCTTCGTTTCCATTTCATGGTGTTATTATATAATTAAAATTTAAATGAGATTGTGATTACATTCACATTAATTGTGAATATTATCACAATAACTGTCACATTTTTCTTTTCTTCCCGCTTGCAGCCTGCATTTCGCGAAGATCGGCCTTGCGCAATATTCTTAGTCCAATCCTCGCGAAATACAATCCCTCAGAGCACAGAATCACCAAGTTACATTCTGATCAGCTCCAGCTGCACGTTATCATGCGGTTTAAGGCGCATTTCCAGCCCGTTCTCCTTAAGCTCTTTATGATTTACCTTTAAAACCCACATTTCATGCATGCCCGGCTGCAGCCCATTTACCGCGATAATCTGCTTGTTGTTCAAATTGAATGTAACGATTCCGCTCATTCTCAGCAGATCCCTTACCGTAATGTTATCTTCATACCGTTTCACAAACTGCAGCCGTTCCCCGCCGCTAGCGACGCCATGATTTACGGTTAATATGATCGCTTGCTGCCCCGTCAAATCCCCTTCGCTGCTCACCGTCTTGACATAGACCAGGATAACGTCGCCTTTCTTCAGCTTTGTGTTCCAGTCCTCCGGCTTGAGGTCCTGCTTGTTTAATTTCACGCCCCATTCCAAAGTCGTATCCAGCGCTACATCCCCAACGGACAAGATGCCTTTGCCATCACTCGTAAGCTGGATCAACTGGCTCTCCAGCGCCTGCCGTACGGTAAGTCCCTCCATATAATCAAAATGAATACTGCTGGTTACATCAGGGATCAAGGTGCTTCCATCGATTTTCAAAGTAATGTCATGTTCCTCTTGCTTATGTTCCACCGGAGCCGGAGGCTCTTCTATAGTCTGCGGCGCACAGCCCGTCCCGAGCAGAGCGAGCATGGCGGTCAACATCGATATAAAAGCCGTCTTATAGTTCATATCTGCACCTGCTTTCCATTTAGGCCTCACCCGAGTTCTCTCTTTCTAGCATAACGGACTCGATTCCAGTTCTCAAACATGGATGCAGAGCAAAGTGTTTTAAAGTGCATATACTATAGTACACCACCGACCATTTCTACCAACAAAAAAAGGCCCCCTCTTCAGGGCAGCCCGCATCTAGAACAATAACATGATAGCTTCAATTTCTTTATTCGCTTTTAAGTATATCGTGGTCAACGTAGCGTTCGCCATTAAGCTCGCTGATTAATTCGATGGCTACCTTAGCTCCGTCGCCTGCGGTAATGATCGTATGGACGCTGACGCCGGCAGCCGTGCCCGCTGCCCAGATCCGCGGCTTGCTCGTTCTTCCGGCTCCGTCCGTCTGGATCACCGTCTTGATCCGCGGCTCCGTGCCTTCCTTCAGTTCGAGCCCGATGGAGCTGGCCAAATCGGTCAGGACGCCCGTAGCCAGAATAATATGGGATGCTTCAAAGCTGCGGCCTGAATCCGTCTTCACGGTCACTTTCGAACCGCCATTCGTATCAATGGCCGTTACCTTCTCTTCGATGAATTTGGCCCCGAACTTCTCTGCCTGTTCACGTCCAATTTGCAGTAACTCCGGACCGGATATTCCTCTGGCTCCATAATGGTTCTCGATCCATGCCCGTTTCGTCATGCTCGTATTGCTATCAAGCACAAGGGTCTCCTTCCCTGCCTTTGCCAGGAACAAAGCTGCGCTAGCCCCCGCTGGCCCTGCTCCGATCACAATGACCTCAGCCACAAGTACACCCACTTTCGTTATTATTCGTGCCGATCCGTCTCAGGTAACGGCACGAAGCTTAGTCGATCCATTTCTCGGCCCAGCATTGAACCTCGCCCATGACGGGTCCCAATGCCAGCCCTTTTTCCGTCAGCTCATATTCGATTCTCACCGGCGTCTCTGGATATACGTGACGGACGAGAATGCCTTCATTCTCCAGATCCTTCATCCGTTCGGACAGCATTTTATCGCTCATCGACGGAATCAAGTTGGAGATATCCTTAAATCGCTTAGGCCCGGTCATCAACGTATGAATGATCAGTCCGTTCCAGCGCTTGCCCAAGATCGAGAATGCCGACTCGAACCGCGGACACAGCGTATGATGCGCATCTTCCATTGCTCTTCACCTCTCTACCCGAGTGAACTCGGAAAACCTAAAACTTACGTTTAGTTAGTATATATCAACCTTAACATATTTTTTACACCGTGAACACTGGGATAATATTTGATTATACCGCAAAAAGAGCGCATAGTGAATCCGCTTTAAGTTCCATTTCTTCCTTGCCTTTCGTCTTGTTAGATACCATCTAACAAAAAACGGCTACCGGGGCGGTAGCCGCTATTTCTAGTATACTGCTTCCTAAACCAATTATACCCACCACATATCAGCGGCGGAATCCTCGATCATGATTCCCTGTAGATTGCGTACCGCCTTCGTGAAGCCTTCCTCAATCGACATCAATCCGTCCTCATGCTCGATGCTGATCACATAGTCGTAGCCGACCAGGCGAAGAGCGCTGATGATATCGCTCCACGTCTTAAGATCATGGCCGTAGCCGACCGTACGGAACTGCCAAGCCCGGTCCATCATCGCCGTGTACGGCTGCATGTCCGTGATGCCGTGCATATTGACGTTAATCGGATCAACGGAAGTATCCTTCGCATGGAAATGGTGAATTGCTCCGGCTCGGCCCAAAATGGAAATAGCCTGTACCGGATCGATGCCCTGCCACCACATATGGCTCGGGTCCAGGTTAGCTCCGATGACTTCGCCCGCAGCCTCGCGCAGCCGCAGCAAAGTGCCCGGCGTATGAACGGAAAATCCGCCATGAAGCTCCAAACCGATTTTCACATTTCGCTCAGCAGCATATTTTCCCCATTCCGTCCAATAAGGGATCACCTTGTTCTCCCACTGCCAGGCCAGTATTTCCTGATAGTCGTTCGGCCAAGGAGCTACCGGCCAGTTCGGATACTTGGCATCCTCATGATCGCCCGGACAGCCCGAGAACGTATTAACGACCGGAACCTCCAGCCGCTCCGCCAGCTGTACCGTCTTGACGAACGCATCATGGAATTCCTTAGCAATCGCCTTCTGTGGATGCAGCGGATTGCCGTGGCAGCTTAGTGCGCTGATGATCATGCCGCGCGATTCCACCGCTTTCTTGAAGCGTTCCAGCGCCGCCTTGTCCTCAAGCAGCACGTCCGGGTTGCAGTGAGCATTGCCGGGATGCCCTCCGGTGCCGATTTCCACGGCCTTTAGGCCCTGCGCTGCTGCCATATCCAGCGCCTCTTCCAATGAACGTCCGCCAAACAAAACGAGAAATACCCCTAGTTTCATGGTTGAACCTCCTTAGCTCTATGGATTAGTCAAAATATACGGTCTTGCCGGTTCTCGCGGAAGTGTAGATCGCCTCTAGAATTTCGGTGACAACAAGCGCTTGCTCCGGTTTGACGAGCGGCTCTTTATCCTCCAGAATCGCCTCAACCCAAGCTCTCGCCTCGCGAACGGCATCGGTCTCCTGCTCGCCGTCAAAAAAAGCTACGCCGCCGGCGCCAAAGTCGACCTTCGTCTCGTACAGCCGGCTCAGCTTCTCGCCGTTGATCCGCAGACCATCCTTCATGTCCGCTCCGCCTTCCGTACCGCAGAGCAGCGTCTTCGCTTCGCCCGTCTCCACCACGTTCAAGGCCCAGCTGGATTCCAGCATAATCGTGGCGCCGTTCTTCATTGTAATGAAGCCAAACGCTGAATCTTCGACCTTGAACTCCTCCGGATTCCAAGGGCCGAATGCGTTGGCGGCATTTTCGCGGCTGCCAAGTTTATGGAATACCGAGCCCGTAACGCTTTTCGGCTCATAGTTGTCCATCAGCCACAATGTCAGGTCAAGCGCATGCGTGCCGATGTCGATCAGCGGTCCTCCGCCCTGCTTCTCCTCGTCCAGGAACACGCCCCATGTCGGTACGGCACGGCGGCGAATGGCGAGCGCTTTCCCAAAATAGATGTCGCCCAGTTCCCCATCCTCGCACAGCTGCTTCAAATACAAGCTGTCGCTGCGGAAGCGGTTCTGGTAAGCAATGCTGAGCTTCTTCCCGGTACGCTTGGCTGCATCGAGCATTTGACGCGCCTGCTCTGCGGTTTTGGCCATCGGCTTCTCGCACATCACATGCTTGCCGGATTCCAGCGATGAAATCGTGATCTCGGCATGCGAATCGTTCGGCGTGCAGACGTGAACGACATCCACATCTTCCTTCAGCAGCTCGCGGTAGTCCGTGAACACTTTAGCGCCTTCCACACCATATTCCTCCGCGGCCTTTTGAGCCCGCTCTTCTATAATATCGCAAAATGCGACCATTTGAACCTCTGGCAGCTTAGCCAAGCTCGGCAGATGTTTGCCGTTCGCGATTCCACCGCACCCAACGATGGCTACTTTTAACGTTTTAGACATTGATTTTTCCTCCCTCTTGAACATAACCTTTAATCCATTCCATGCTTACTGCAATGCTGTCCAGCGAATCTCCAGCGCAGTAATCCTGCTCTACGATGATCCACTGCACTCCGTCTGCGGCAGCGGCATCCGCAATCGCCTTGATGTCGACGATTCCCCGGCCCAGCTCAACCGTTTCAGCAGATCCGTCCTCTTTCTTGACAATATCCTTCAAATGCAATAAAGGAATTCTGCCGCTGTATTTCGCTATGTACGCCAGCGGATCGAAGCCTGCATAGGTTACCCAGCAGGAGTCCAGTTCAACCTGAAGCAATTCCGGAGCGACGCGCTCATAGATGGCGTCAAGCACCGGCTGGCCGTCCAGCGTCTCGGTGAGCTCAAACTCATGATTGTGATATAGAAGCCCCAGACCGGCGGCAGCGCAGCGTTTGCCAATCGCCTTCAAATCCTCAATGACTTCAGGCCAGCGGTCGCGCTCATCCTCCGCCAGAAAAGGGAAAATAAGATATCGGTTGCCGATCGCTTTGTTGAACGCAATCTCTTCCTCCAGCGCGTTGCGTAGGCGGTCATACGAAGTATGAGCCCCGATCACGGTTAAGCCCGTCTCCTTCAATATTTCGGAAACCTGTGCGGGAGTACGCCCGTAATAACCGGCAAATTCAACCCCCTTATAGCCGAGTTCGGCTACTTTACGCAGTGTGCCTTCAAAGTCCTTCTCCAAATGATCTCTAACCGTGTACAGCTGCAATCCTAAATTCGCCATGTTCTCACCTCATATAAGTAATTGGATGGAATAATAACCATTGTCTAAGAAGCTCCAATCTAGCCAGGCCTATACAAGCACTGCCTTGTCAGCTGGACGATAAGCCCCGATCGACGGCAATGATGAGGCGCTTTCCAGATGAATATGTCTTTCTTCCCTAGATGAAGACAGGAATGCATGCATCGCTTCGAGCACATGGTAGGCAAGCTTGCCGCTGGCCCGGTGCTCCCGGTTCTCGAGAATCGCTCTGGCCATGTCTTCGATCCCCTTGCCTCTCTCGTTGGCGCCTCCGGCAAAAGCAGGCTCAACGACGCTCCATTCCTCGGAGTCGTATTTGCGAATCTTCACCTCGCCGTCAAAGCAGTTCGGGTCGGGAACAAGCAGCGAGCCTTCCGTTCCATATATTTCAATGCGGGGAAGCGTGCTGCCACCAGGAATGTCGAAGCTCGTAATCAGGGTACCGATTGCTCCGCCTGCAAAATCAAGCGTTCCGCTGTAATGCGTCGGCGTATACACGGGAATGCGCGTGCCTGCCCGCGGACCGGATTTCACTATACGCTCTGGGAGCAAGCTTTGCGCTGAACTGCTAACGCGAGTGATCGGCCCGAGCAAATTGACCAGTGCCGTCAAATAGTAGGGCCCCATGTCGAACATCGGTCCGCCGCCCTCCTGGTAAAAGAAATCCGGGTTCGGGTGCCATCCTTCCGGCCCTGCTCCCATCATAAACGCCGAAGCCGCAACCGGCCGGCCGATCCGTCCTTCCTGAATCGCCATGCGGCTAGTCTCGAGCCCCGCTCCCAGGAACGTGTCAGGCGCACAGCCTACACGCAGCTGCCTTGCCTCTGCAATCTCCAGCGTCCTTTTAGCGTCTTCAAGCGATATCGACAATGGCTTCTCCGCATACACATGCTTGCCATGCTCCAGAGCGGCAATGTTGATCGCCGCGTGAGAAGCTGGAATCGTGAGGTTGAGAATGATGTCGATGTCCGGGGACTGCAGCATCTCTTCCACAGAGTATACTTGCTCAATACCGTATTCCTTGGCCCGTTCCGCCGCCTTATCCGGCAGCAGATCGGCCAAGGCCGTTACTTTCGCAACGGTGCTGTCCTTCAAATAATTCAAATAGGCTGGGCTGATGTTTCCACATCCGATGATTCCAATTCTCATGGCTGTCATTAGAGTTACCCCCAGAAGCGTTATTGTTGTTTTGCCGTCACTCTATTAACATAGTAATTAAATCGGTTGCAATTTAAAATGAATAATATGATTGAGACATGAACAATCTGCTTATTATTTTTAACAAAGCAATGGAGGACAACGTATGCGACTTCATGATGACTTGCAAATACTGACAGCAGGCTACTCCGTTCACCGGAAACCGTTCCATATGTCCAATGATGACGGACTGGGCCACTTTCTGATTCGTCTCCAGACGGCAGGCCGGTGCCGAAGCCGCATCAACGGCCAGCTTGAGCTGCTGGAGCCGGGCGATCTTCTGCTGTTTGCCCCCGAGGAGCCTTACGAGCTGAAAATCGAAGCCGAGCAAAATCATTCCGGCGAATTTACGGTGGACAGTGCGGATTATCATATCTTCCTGTCCGGCGCCTGGGTCGAGCGATGGTGGCAGCAGACCAAGCGGCCGCAAAAGTTCAAGGTCACCTTGTCCGAGGGCCTCGTCGGCGCCTTCCGGCAGATTATGATGGAGCAGCGCCGAATTTCCAATCCATCGCCGGAGATCGCCGGGTATTACCTGAAAATTTTATGTCTGGATATCGACCGTAACCTGCAGGAGCATCAGGTTCTGTCGCCTCAGTCATATCTTGCCCACCGCATCAAGAACTATATCGAGGAGAACGCTTCCTCCCCGTTCAAGCTGGAAGATGTCGCTTCCCATGTCGGCATCAGCGTCTCCCGGGCGGTATTCCTGTTTAAACAGGCATTCGGCACGAGCATCATTCAGTATACGCTGGAAATCCGGATTAATATGGCACGCGAGCGCATCATCTATAGTCCGTTATCCCTGGAGCATGTCGCGGAAAGCTCAGGTTTTCCCAATTACAACTATTTTCACCGCCTCTTTCGCAAGCGATACGGCATGTCGCCCAAGGAGTTTCGTCAGAGCGCCCGCAGCAACGACTGAACGAAGTCATTATAGCGAAACGCCGCCTTGTCCTATGACAAAGCGGCGTTTCCATGTTTTTATATCGTAGAATTTCCTTGATTCAAGGCTTGTTCGATTTGGCGCTTTTTCTCCTGGTTTTTCTTCACGTAAGATCCAAGCGCTACGATAAGGATAATACAGATGATTTCAAATCCGTATTTGACCCAGCCCGACGCGAACCAGTCGTCAATAAGCGGCTCTTGGACAAGCATTTTGGCAGCGGTCCATGCCAGCACGGCAGCGCCAATCGTAATCACGAACGGGAACCGATCCGTAAGCTTCAAAATCAGCGTGCTTCCCCACACCATAATTGGAATGGAAATTGCCAGCCCTATAATAACCAGGGCGAAGTCTCCATGAGCTGCACCGGCCACGGCCAACACATTGTCCAGACCCATCATCGTATCGGCTATGATGATCGTCCGGATCGCTGCCCACATTTGGCTGCCTGCATCGATTTCATGATCTTTCTCATCCACCAGCAATTTGTACGCAATATACAACAGCATCAGGCCGCCTGCGAGCCGAAGCCCCGGAATAGTCAGCAGCTGCAGCACAAGCAGGGTCATGATGACGCGAACGAGAATCGCTCCGACCGTTCCCCAGAGGATTACTTTCTTCTGATCCTCTTTCTGCACGTTGCGTGCCGCAAGCCCGATCACGATGGCGTTGTCGCCTGCAAGAACAAGATCAATCAGCACGATCGACATCAGCGCGGTCCAAAAGTCCAACGAAGTAAAGTCCATTTTCTCTCTCCCTTCTTTATTCCTGCGATGAACTTGTCCCAACAAAAAACGCCGTGCCGGTATTGGGCACGACGCTTAAGCATCAAAAGAGACCTTCACCCAATACACGTGCGGGCAAAGGTCTCGCCAACAACATCCAATGTTGTCAATAAAGCCGGGGACAATCCATCCCGTAATGACGACTTTACTGTTACAGCTACTCCCCTTTGGGAACCATACATCCATATAATGTGATTATTATAGCATGGTCTTGGCCCAAGCGCCAGATATCTTGAAAAAAATATGAAACTCGCACAATCTTTCTAGCAAGCCCGCTTCTTTGGTATGATACAGAAAGAAAGAGAGGGCCTTGTCCGATGAAAAAATGGTCTGTGGCAATACTGTATGCCGCGTTATTCCTGCTAACCTACATCTATCGTCATGAACTTGCGGGATGGATTCAAGGATCGCCTCCAGTCTGGCTGCTGCTGGCGCTCTCCACCCTGCTGGCTCTGTTCCCCGTCATGCCCTATAAGGTCGTGGTCGCCGCTGCGGGTTATGTGATGGGCACATGGAGCGGCGGAACCATTATCTTGATCGGCTCTACGCTGGCCGGTGCCATCGTCTATGGGGCGGCAGCGCTGTTCCGGGAGTCCGCAGCTACCTGGCTGGCCCGTTACGACAAATTGGAGCGGCTGACGCAGTTCTCGTCCAGCAGGCCTTTTCGCACCATCGCGATTTGCCGCTTGATCCCGATCCTGCCCCAGACGGCCGTTAACATTTATGCAGGCGCCACAGGGATGTCCTTCATCCACTTTATCCTTGGTTCACTTGTCGGTAAATTGCCTGCCGTCTACGTCTATGCTTACGTGGGCTCAACCCTGGCAGAACGTCCGCTTGCCGCGGGAGTTATAGCCGTGTCCTATTTCGTGGTCCTGCTACTTCTGCTCTGGGTTTGGGGATTTCGTCAAAAAAAGATATAATAAAATTTAAAATGAAACGGAGGAGTGCATGATGAGTACAACGCCAACGTCGAATAGGGAGCTGGCTACGTTTGCCGGCGGCTGCTTCTGGTGCATGGTTTCGCCCTTTGAGGAGCTGCCCGGCATTTACGGCATCGTCTCCGGCTATACAGGCGGCCATACGGCAAACCCTACCTATGAAGAGGTCTGCTCTAATCGCACCGGACATTATGAAGCGGTGCAAATTGCTTTTGACCCCTCTGTGTTCCCGTACCGGAAGCTGCTGGAACTGTTCTGGCAGCAAATTGACCCGACCGATGAGGGCGGTCAGTTCCATGACCGTGGAGATTCGTACCGAACGGCGATTTTCTATCATACGGAGGAACAGCGCCAGGAAGCCGAGGCGTCCAAACTGGCGCTGGAGCAAAGCGGAAGGTTTGCAAAACCGATCGTGACAGCCATTCTGCCGGCTGCGCCATTCTACCCTGCAGAGGATTACCATCAGCAATACCATAAGAAAAATCCTGCCCATTACCGAAGATACCGCAAGGGTTCGGGACGGGAGGACTTTATCGAGCGGCACTGGTCGGGCCCGGCCAACAAAGAGGAACTGCAGAAGCGCCTGACCCCGATTCAATATGAAGTGACCCAGAACAACGGCACGGAAAGACCGTTCACCGGCGAATATTGGGATAACGAGGCTGATGGCATCTATGTCGACATCGTGTCCGGCGAGCCGCTGTTCAGCTCCAGGGATAAATATGACGCCGGCTGCGGCTGGCCGAGCTTCACGCGACCTTTGCGATCATACAGTATCAAGGAAAAACTGGATACAAGCCATTTCATGATCCGTACCGAAGTCCGCAGCCGCGAGGGCGATTCCCATTTAGGCCATGTATTCGACGACGGTCCGGAACCAACCGGTCTGCGCTACTGCATCAATTCGGCGGCACTCCGCTTCATCCCTAAGGAGGAGCTTGTACAGGAAGGATACGGAGAGTACCTCTACCTGTTCGAAGAGTCCGGGCAGTCCGGCAGCGATGAATAATAAACCGTGTTAGCGTGTGTCTGAATCAGGGTAATGAATATAGAAATACTACCCTCACAAGGAGGAGATAGTCTATGCCTTGGAACAAACAGGATTACCCGGTATCCATGAAAAACCTGGACGCGCGCGTCCGCAACAAAGCGATCGAAATTGCAAATGCCCTGCTTGAGGAAGGCTATGAGGAAGGCAGAGCCATCGCGATCGGCACGGCAAGGGCACATGAATGGGACGACAACCACCCCAAGCATCATGACGACAAAAAATAATGCCGCGCAACGGCAAAAAACAGCTCAGGCCATCAGGCCCGGGCTGTTTTTTCTTTGATTGCATATGGCACACGGAGAACCGCGGTATCTTGCTTCCCGCAGTTTACGGTCCAGGTGATCGTCTTGCCGGCAATCAGCACGGCCAGGATTGTGAATACCGTTTCCGTAAATGGTAAATATATTAAAGATATGCCTAGAACCAAGGCATCCATCAGAATGAAAACCGTACCGATCTTCAGGCCGGATCGTTCACTGATGAAGAGAGACAGCATATCGTCCCCGCCGGTAGCCCCGCCTACCCGCAGTACAACGCCCGCGCCGATTCCCGTGAACACACCCGACAGCAGCGCAGCAATCGGCAAATTATCCTGCAGATTTAAAATAAACGGCGAGAACCGCTCGCACAGCTCATAGAATGCCGAGAATGCCAGTGATGCAAATAACGTATTTGCAATAAACTTGCGTCCTTTTAAGAACACGGCGGCGATCAGTACCGGAATATCCAGCATGATCATGCTCAAAGCCGGCGGCAAATCGAACAAATACTTGCCCAGCAGCGCCAAGCCCACGAATCCGCCCTCGGCTAAACCGTTCTGAAAATTAATATGATAATACGTGAAAGCCAACAAAAACGTACCCAGCAACAGCATTGTTACCTGCAAGCTCAAGGCTTGCCAGTCTACTTTTTTCCCCATTTCCAATCCCTCTTATCGTAGTTTGGTCAACCTTGCGGCTGCACCCTACAAAGAAGGTTGGTGAGGAGTTCATCCTTCGCATCATTCCACGCTTCCTTCGTAGGGTGGTTAGCCTAAATTACCGACGACACTACGAAAAGAAGCTAAGTGTAAGAGAGATCACAACGTTTCCAAATCGTCCTTAGGGATTTCGTCCTTCGGGAACCCATGGTATCCTGATCCTTTCTTTTTTGGTTTGTATCTATCTTTATTATAACACAGCGGCCATGATGACTAAACAGCTTGCCTCAGAAATAATTATTTCGCTCCTCCTTGATGTGATTAAATTCATTGCAATCTCCGAGTTGTTCACATTTTAGGAATTTTTCCTGTGACGAAAATCACCTTTTCGGCCTGAAGGCGGTTCTATACTGGTGAAGAAATGCGAAACCACAATTTATATTGGAAAGAGGGTACTGTTATGCTTGATTCACGAACAATCGAAATCATTAAATCCACAGTTCCTGTGCTGGAAGTGCACGGAGAAACAATAACCCGCACATTTTATGAAACGATGTTCAGAAACCACCCCGAGCTGCTGAATGTATTCAACCACGCCAACCAGCGCCAGGGCAAACAGCCGACAGCGCTGGCCAATGCGGTCTACGCCGCCGCCGCGAACATCGACGCCCTGGAGCGTATTCTTCCTGTCGTCCACGGCATCGCCCAGAAGCATCGTGCGCTGGGCATTCTTCCCGAGCATTATCCGATCGTAGGTGAGAACCTGCTAGCTGCGATCAAAACCGTGCTGGGCGAAGCGGCTACCGATGAAATTATCGAGGCATGGAGCAAAGCTTACGGGGTCATTGCGGATGTCTTTATCAGCGTGGAGGCGGGCATGTACGAGCAAACCGAACAGCAGCCCGGAGGATGGAGAGGCTTCCGCCGCTTCGTCGTCGACCGTAAGGTACAGGAAACGGCCGAGGTAACCTCCTTCTATCTCTTGCCAGAGGATGGCAATGCGATTACTTCATATGAGCCGGGCCAGTACATTACGATAAGAGTTAAGCCGGAAGGCCAGGAGTTCACGCACCTTCGCCATTACAGCTTGTCCACTGCCCCGGGAGCCGGCTACTACCGGATTACCGTCAAGCGGGAAGACGCTGGCGGCGATCGGCCGGCTGGCATCGTGTCTACCTATCTTCATCAGCATGTTCAGGAAGGCGACATCATCGAGCTCAGCGCGCCTGCAGGCGATTTCACGCTGAATCAGAACTTAAGTACGCCCGTCACACTAATCGGCGGGGGCGTAGGTCTGACGCCGCTGGTCAGTATGCTGGAGACGCTGCTGCAGCATTCCGATCTCGAGATCGTCTATATTCACGCCGCCCGGAGCAAGGAGCACCATATCCTGAAGGAACATGTGGCCAAGCTTGCCGCCAATAATTCTTCCCGCTTGAAATGCTACACGGTCTATGAATCAGCTGCGGACAGTGAAAGATGCGACAAAAGCGGCTATATCGATGCTTCGTGGCTCTCGCAGGTTGCGCCGCTGGAATCCGACTTCTATTTCTGCGGACCGGTGCCGTTCATGCGGGCGATCAATCAAGCCTTGCACAGCCTGAACGTGCCTGAAGCGAATATTCATTACGAATTTTTCGGACCGGCCGGCAGCCTGGGCAGCCCGAGCGGCTCCAGCCCAAGCTCTAGTTCTGAGGAATAGGCTACAGCCGTCCGGCCCGCCTATGCGTGCTGGCCGCGCAGCAGACGGTTGACCGTTTCCCTCCGGATCCCGATCAATTGGCCGATCTCTTCCTGAGTCAAATAGTCTGTAAGGGGAATGCCATTGGCGTGGTGGCTGAGCCACTTTTGCAGCAGCTCCAGCCGTTCGCCGGGGGTGCCTACCGTAAGATGGTCGAGGCGCTGCTGCATAAAACGGACCTTCTCCTGAAGCAGTCGGGCGACTTCCAGCGGCTTCTGCGGGTCCTCTTCAAGCTCACGGTACCATTCCTGGGCCGAAATAACCTCTACTTCGCTGCGAATGAGAGCTATTGCCGTGCCATGCGTCTCCTTGGGGGAGATTAGGGAGTGGTGCGGCACCGTCTCGCCGGGATACAAGATGTTGAACAGAACCATATTGCCATTCTCATGCAGCCGCGTTACCTTGAACAGGCCGCTTTTAATATGGTAAAGATATTTTCCTTCATCGCCCTGGCGGAATAAAATCTCTCCTTTATGCAGAATCATCGATATCGCTCCATTCGTTGGTTTAGACTCTCGTAGCCATTATTATAGCAAAAAAACACGTCCAAGCGTTTATTCCTGAGCCATGCAGCAAGCCCAGCGCCTATACAGGCGCTGGGCTTGTTGTACTTTCTTGATGATTATGGGGAGGCATCGTCTGCGGACGCGCCGTCCGTTTTTTGCGCCACCTTTGTCTCCTGCTTGTCCCGCCAGGATTCATAGCTATGCACGGCAACGCCTTTAAACGAGGAATGCTTGCCGACCAGGGACACCAATTTATCCAGCTCCTGCGTCACAGATTCCAATGGCTGTTCGTAGAAGGACACGCCTGGTCCCTCCTGGCTTTTGGTAAGCTCGACGCCTACCCAGACCTGCTTGTTCCGCTCGTCGGCTTCCTCCAGCGTTGCCCGCGACACCTCATAGATGGCTTCCGCTGCATCCCGGTAGGCCATAATTGCCACATAATCGAACTTATCGACCATCCACTGCCGCAGATCGCGGCCTTTTCCAAGCTCCTCATGCTCGATGCCATTGAGCCAGAAGGGAACCGCTGCTCCAATTTTGAGCTGATCGCGCTGCGCACGCTCCACCCATATCCGGGCGCTCTCCATCCATTGCTCGACCATGGCATCCTGCTTCGTCCCCCAACTTTTCAGCAGGTAAGGCTCTACGTCGAATTGCACGCCTGCAAAGCGCTCTTCAGGCCTGGATTGGTCATTGTATTGTTTGACCCAATCGAGAAAGCGGACCGCTTCCTTGCGCTGCTCCCGCAAAGCCCACTCCGGATGCCCGTTCAGGGCATGAACCTCCAGCCTGGCTTTGGTTGCAGCAGCCACAAACCGCCGGTACGAGGCATCGCTTACCTCATTTCCGATTTGCAAAAACACGGTCGTTACGCCGTTCTCTTTAGCGAATTCAATAATATCCTGCGTATGGCTCTCCACGAGCCGGGCGTCCCAAAGCCAGGTCGCCTTCGCTTCCGGGACGGAAGGACGGAGTAGAACAACAAACAATCCAGCAAGTAGGACGATTGATCCTGATGCCAATACCATGATGAGCCCTCTATACCGTTTAAATAACGATTTGATATTCATCTCCGCCTCCACTCCTGTTTTATTCGGGCCAAGCCCGTTTTTCTGTGTTTTTTGTTTCTGTTTAAGCCTAGCTCTTCTTTTATCCTACGATCAGCGCTTCGGCCTGCTCGTCCACATGCTGAACGGAATGGCCGAGCTTGTACACGTGAGGCAGCTTGAACTCCTTGAATGCATTGCGCGTATCCAGAATCGGAACGCCTAGCGAGGCGATGGCGCTGTAATCGAGATCCGAGTGATTCGTTACCAGAACCATGCAGTCATAGGTTTTGAACTTTTCAAGATCATACTCCACGCTATGAACCGTAACTCCCGCTTTGTCCTTGAAGCTCGTGGCGAACGGATCATAATACTCCACAGCTGCACCGCTGTCTTTATACAACTCATATACTTCAAGACCCGGCGACTCCCGGAGATCGCTGATATCCGGTTTATAAGCCATGCCGAGAATAAGAATGTTCGACTTTTTAATAGATTTTGCATACTCATTCAAAATTTTCGAGGTTTTGTTCACTACATAATAAGGCATATTGTCATTTGTCGATTGAGCAAGCTCAATGAACTGGCTGTAGAAACGGAATCCTTTTGCTTTCCACGACAGGTACATCGGATCCAGCGGAATGCAATGTCCGCCGATTCCCGGCCCCGGGTAGAATGGCATGAAGCCGAATGGCTTCGTCTTCGCAGCATCGATGACCTCCCAGACATCGATGCCCATCCGGTCGCACATCATTGCCATTTCGTTAACGAAGGCAATGTTCACACTGCGGAATGTATTTTCAAGGAGCTTAGACATTTCTGCCACCTTTGGCGACGATACGGGAACGACCGTCTCGACATACCGGCTGTATACGGCTACGCCAAGCGCCAGGCATGCCTCCGTCGTTCCGCCAATGACTTTCGGCGTATTAAATGTATTGAATTTCGTATTGGACGGATCTACCCGCTCCGGTGAGAAGCAGAGGAAGAAATCCTCTCCGACTACATATCCGAGGCTTTCCAGCTCGCGCTGGATCAGCTCCTCTGTCGTACCCGGGTACGTCGTGCTTTCCAGCGTAATCAGGACGCCTTTTTTCATATAACGTTTAATGTTCTCCACTACGGTCACGATGTAGGATGTGTCTGGATCTTGATTTTCGCTAAGCGGAGTCGGCACGCAAATGCTGATAGCATCGACGTCCCGCAGGGCTGCATAATCGGAAGTTGGCTGGAACCGTCCCGTTTGCACGACTTCGCTGAGTGTCGTGGAGGAGATATCGTGAATATAAGATTCCCCGCGGTAAATCTGGTCGATCTTTCTGGAATCCAGATCAATACCTACGACCTTGAATCCTTGCTTGACCATTTCTACGGCCAGCGGAAGGCCGACATATCCAAGGCCCACGACGCACAGCACGGCATCTTTTGACTCAATAGCTTCCAATAAATCACGGTATTGTTTATTCACAGGTTTCAACCTCCATATTGTCTAAGTAGTTGTTTTTTTCTATTTATTTAATATTTAGTGAATGCAGCGCCGAATCCGCGCATCCAGTTCAACTGGCGAGAAGGGCTTGGTGATGTAATCATCTACACCGCTTTGGAAGCATAGACTGATCGTTTGCTCTACGCGCTGCTCGGTCAGAACGACGATTTTCGGCGTGTTTTTAACGTTGAGCTGCTGGATATGGTGAATATAAGGCAGGCCGTCGATGCCATACAGATTCAACTCCGTCAGCACCAGATCCGGATTCCAGCTCTCAATAAGCTCCAGCGCGGAAATTCCATTATCCGTCACGGCTGTGTCATAGCCCTGCATCTGCAGCCTAATTTGCAGAAACTCGCGAACCGCAGGATCGCCTTCGACGATCAGGATACGGCTTTGCGATGAGTGAAACTCTTGTCTCGTAAAAATATGGATATCCCCGGAAGGGCTCAGCTTCGCGGACTCCTCCATTTGCTTCAAAACCTGCTCGCTCAGCTCGCCTTGCTCGGGAAAGCTCGACAAGGTCATGTGCAGATCCAAGTCTCCGACGATTTCCTGAATCCGCTGCTTCAACAGCAAGCCTTGAAAATGAACGGAATCAAGCGGCTGCCCGGGCAGCAGAACGGCATAGCTGCCAGGTTCGTTACCGCTCCAGAGCTCAAAGGTTACGCCGGGCTGAGTTTCTAAAATTCCGCGAATTTGCGTCTCCAAATAGGTTGGAGCACTTGCGGAATAAATGAACAGAACCCCGTTGGCCTCCTGGACAGATTCCCTCACATGCCGCTCGATCGTTGAATATAAACTGGATTGCTTGATTTCGGTTTGCAATGCTGCCGTATTCGGCATCTGAACTCCCGCCTTTCTGTAAGATTGAAGTAGTGCAGCCCCTTACGGGCTTGTGCAGTTGACTATCAACTCCCTTCCCGAACTCCCCTCGTAAGCCTTGAAGTCTTAAGCGGTCTTGGCCGCTTCGCTCTCTTCTTTCCAGCTCGTCCGGGTCATCGTTCCCCAGGAATTGTTATTGCGCAAAAATTGAATATGACCTTGGATCCGCCATAGTCCGCCGAGCTGAGCATAACCGAAGAATTTCAAAGCGGAGAACATCAGCAGACGAGCCAGATCGGATACCTTCGTAAACCGCTTGAAGGCGAGTTCCTCCAAGAATAAGGCGCCAATACTGAGCAAATAACCGCTCAAAATGTTGATCAGCCCGAATACGACAAGAATTTTCCAGTTCGTCATATCCATGATCGTATAGCCGACCAGCGCAAGCAGGCCGGTAATTTTGAAATATGGATTGAGCGCTTCGAAAATAATGTTGTAAGGCATCGTCAACAGCCCCATGACTTTGTATTTCGGGTTAAAGGCCATATCGTAATTTTCGATCATATTCTTCAGGTTACCGCGTCCCCAGCGCTTCCGCTGATTGGACAAAATGCGGTAAGAATCCGGCGCCTGCGTCCAGCATACGGCTTCCGGACAAAAGGCAACGCGGTATTTCAGCTTGTTCTCCAGCATATAGCGATGCAGTTTGATGATAATGTTCATGTCCTCGCCAGGATATCCTCCGCGGTATCCCCCTACGGCGATGACATAGTCCTTGCGGAACATCCCGAACGCCCCAGACACGATGATCAGTCCGTTGATGGCGCTCCAGCCGATGCGTCCGCCCAAGAATGCCTTCAAGTATTCAACTGCCTGGAACATCGGCCACATTTTCCGCGGCAGCGACACATGCTTCACTGCTCCGTTCTCGATCACACAGCCGTTGGCGATCCGAACGTCCCCACCGATGGCTACCGTCTCTTCCGGGTTCTCCATGTACATCCGGGCCATACGGATCAAGGCATCCTTCTCGAGCAGCGAGTCGGCATCGATGGACGAAATAAGCGGATAGTGGGACAGATTGATACCCGCATTCAGGGAATCCGCCTTCCCGCCATTCGGTTTATCTATTACATACAGATGCGGATACTGAGGATTGTGATAGACAGCATTAATCGGCTGGCAATCAATCGAGTTCCGCATTTCCGGATTCGGAAGCGGCTCAAGGCCAAATTCCTCCCTCAATACCCCCAGCGTGTTATCGCTGGAGCCGTCGTTGATGACGATCACTTCATAGGTCGGATAATTCAAGGTCAGCAGACACTTCACATTCTCGATGACCGTAAGCTCCTCATTGAAGGCCGGCACGAGCAAGGATACGGAAGGCACCAGCTCCGAGCCGGAGAGCGTGTTGTATTTCGAATAGGCCGACCTGCGAAAAATCGTCATGATATTCCGAAATGAAAAGGCCATAATCGTAAAATAAATCGTATTAACTGTCATTACATAGTAAATGGCAAATAGTCCGTAAATCAGCAAAATGTCTCTAAGCAGAGTAATCGCCTCCGACCGCCGCAACCTGACGAATCGGTCTTCGCTCGGCAACGCCGAAGTACCGCTCGTACAGCAGCTTTTTTTTGTTATAGGCGACCATTTGGTCGAGTTTTTGATGCTCGTTATCCTGCAGCATCGCTCTTTCGATATGATACATCGCCGTCTCCCGCTCCACGCCGGAGCCGTTCATCGCAATCTGGCAAAGAACCTCGAAGCCCGTTTCTCCCAGCTTGGCCAGGCTTTCAGCGCTGTTGTTCCGCACCCACCAGTTCGCATCCTTCAGCGCATGGCGCAGAAGCGGAATGCTGCCGGCCGCGTGCAGGGAACCGAGGGATTTGGCCACGGCGGCACGCACTTCCCAGTCCCTGTCAGCCATCAGCTTTTTGATGGTGTCATCTTTAAGCACCGGGTTGGAGCTTAGATAAAGCTTCACAGCCTCGGCGCGGACATCTGTCTGCTCGGCGCCGACCAGGCGATCCAGGGAAGGAACGACCTCTGGAACCGCCTGCCCCCACATCGCCACGAGAGCTACCTTCACGAGATCCGGATTCTCATCATCCAGCAGCTTGAGCAGCAGGCCGCTGGCATCAAGCCGTGTCTCCATTACGATATCGGCAGCCATATTGTGGATCGGTTTGCCGTGGCGAAGCAGGTGCTGCAGCATTTCCTTCAGCTGCTCCTCGTTCTCTGCGCTTTTGGCGACGGCCCGGGCTACGACGATGGTAAGCGGAGTATAACGCTCGCTCTTCATCATCGTCAGCAGCCGGGGTACGGCCTCGGCTGCTCGCATTCCGCCAAGCCTGTAAGCCGCGGCAATTCTCCGCCCGTAGAACAAGCTGTCCAGCAGCTTAATGTCTTGGCGCACAAAGCCGGCGTCGTGGCAGAGCTTGACGAGCTTCTCCCGATACTCGCCCTTGAACTGGCCAATCCAGCCGATGAATTTCTCCTGGATGACCCGAGCTTCGAGCGCCTTAAGCTTGCCCGGCGGAAGCTGGAGCTCCGACGGCCCGTTCAGATGGGATTGAATGAATTTGAAATAATCCTGATGCTTCTTCGAATACTGCTGACTCATTTTGACTTTATGCAGATGATTGAACTTCAAGGCGAATAAACCCGCGATTCCTATCCCGATCAGTCCCAGGCAGAAATAAATAAAATAGATTGCCAAGGTAAGATGCGTATACATAAAGAACATTCCTCCTTCTATATACCAAGCACCGGACTATTCAGGTTGATGTTCCGGCAAGCTTTCATAAAACTTCTTCAGCGCATAGTAGCCGGACTTTAAATTCTCGGTGTATTTCACGGTTTCCCAAGGCGACCAAGTATATTTCGGCTGCTCCGCAAGATTGACGGCCCCGTCTTTGCCCGGCCCGAATACTTCCTGGCTCTGGCGGTCTTTGATCCAGGGCACAAAAGTAATTCCGTCCGTCTGCGCTGTCGTAAACGAGCGATCTTTTTTGAGCGGGCCATAATCAATGACCTGAAGGGAGCTGGGGTCTGCGAAGCCAAGCAGCATCCATGGGATGCGGAGCTCTACTTCGCGGCCGCTGTATTGCCATGAGGTTAGCGAGTTAAAATGCTCATCCTTTCGATCAGACGTTCCCCGCACCAGACTGCCGACCGTCATATCCTGAAACGGCTGGCTAAGCCTCGTATCCGGCGGAGACATCGTCAGGCTGACGGCCAGCTTCCAGGGCTGGAACTGCACCTTCTCCTCCTCCGTCGGATCCTCGAGCATCCAGTGGCCGTACCGTCCATAGAGACGGCGGTGGAAATCATAGCTCGGCGCCGTTCTTACTTCCGTTTCGTCATCCTGTCCGATGACGACCAAATTTTCCAGCCCGTCGCTCAGCTTAATGCCAGGCAGCTCGGTAACCGGTTCGTTTCCTCCAGGCTGCGTACTCGTCCCCAGATAAATTTGCCGGGCTTTGGGATCAAAATCCTCGCTCAACGTAAGCCCTACGTACACGTATGCCTCGTCATGCGTTACACGGAAACGTTCAATGCCGGGGGCTGGTTTGTCCCACGACTTCACTTCTCCTTCCAGCAATGCGTCCCAATCGCTCAGCTTGCCGTCGATAATGATGTCTTCCTCTTTGCCCGGGCCCATGGCGACGATACCGAACAATTTCTCGTTCGTCAGGACGTTCAGCCAATAAGAGCGCCGATCCTCGGGGATTTCGAAGCGCATCGTATTCCACGTCTTCTTGAACCACTCATCCTGCCACATGAACAATATGGCGCCGGAGTAGCCTTCGTCATAAATGTCTTTGGTCAGGGATACGTCGATTTCGGCCTTTTCGTCATCGCTGTGCCCGCCCTGATTCCGTCCGCCGGGACCGATATGCGATACGCCCAAAGACGCAGGTACCCCGTATTCCGTAACCATGATCGGAATATCCTTGTAATATGCCTTTAACTGCCGCAAGTAAGCCTTATACGTATTGAAGCCGCCCTTACCGTCGGGAATGGTCTCCAGCGTCTTGTCAAGATGGAAGAAATCTGGATAGTACGGATATACGTGATAGGCGGCGAAATACCCGGCTTCCCAGTCGACCGGCTCTATGTGCGTGGCATCCACGCTGGCCAAATCCTCTTCGAACAGAGGCTCTCCAGGATGCTCGAGCACATCCGTCGTGACCCAGTTTGTGAAGGTCATGGGATGCTGCCAGCCGTAACCAGCCTCCAGCTCAGCCGTCTGATCGATTAGCTCAGCAAGCCAGCTCTCAAACGGGCTGGCCTCGTCCAGCGCAGAGAACCGCTTGCCCCGGTAAGGCTCTATGGAGGCATACTGCGTGTTTGTGTTGTCGACCATTTCGGGATCCCACTCTGTACCGATATGCCAGGCCATCAAATAGCGCCCCGCATTCGCTCTGTACTTTCCTCCCGAAGCTCCCGGCTGCACCGGTATTTTTAAATCTCCGTATACCGCTTTTACCGCTTTTTCGATTTCTTTATGGAATGCTTCCTTGATTCCAGGGTTATATGCATCCTTAAGCTCAATCAATTGTTCCTCAGGCGACCAAATGCCTTGAATGAAGTACAGCGGATCGTCTCCTTTTTCTTTGTTGTATTTGACTAAGGACGTATAGAACACCGGATTATGCACGGTATAGATACGAATCACGTTGGCGCCCATATCATCGATTTGCTTGAACCAACGCAGATAATCCTCTTCAGTGATCGGGAATTCCCCGGGAAAATGACCAGGAACCGTAGCTCCCAAGTTGACGCCTTTCACGAAAATCTCCTGCCACTTTCCCTCACCCTTGTACTCCATGAACCGGTCTCCCGAAGTTTGGAATTTGATTTTTGCACCGTCCGCGGTTTGGAACGTCGCAAGAGATGGAGGCAGATTTTGAATGATAAGGTAGATCCCACCGGCGATCAGAATACCGCCGAGTACGAGTAAAATAATTAACCTTTTTCGCGCTAACGTTGTCATCGGGTTTGCTCTTGTCACCTCGCTATTTTTTTGTATGCAGGCGATTTTACCAGTACGGTCCCCTCACACCTCCACTCCTCTCGTATTACCTCTATCATTAACCAAGTACTCTAATAAAGTAACTAGGCTAATAGAAGTGTTTTCCATTTGGGCCCTATCCTGCATAATAGAAGCCTTTTAGCTCTTGCTTCCCGGTTTTCTTGCATGATCGCCTTCTAACAACTGCACCTCTCGTCCTTATGAAAAAGACTTGAAAAACGAAGCATTCCTATGCTGCATTTCCAAGTCGCTGTTTTCAGAGAAGTACAGTGCTCCTGCTGTTCGCTCATATTAGACGCGCAACTTTTTTCGAAGTTTCGATCTATTTTTACACCCGTTTCCATAAAGGTTACAAAATTGATACCAAAGTCTCGTGCAAAAATCGCTTAATAACGCGGCTTTATAGCATTTTGTTAAATTCTGTTATCCCCTAAAAAAACGTGCGCTGGTCCTATACTAGTTTCTATCCCTTTTCGATAATTTCGTTCCGGATTTTTCCATAGGACTACGTGATCCCGCCGATGACTTCTTGCCCATTTTCCTCCCCGTAATAAGAACCATAAAATTACATTTATTATAATATAAAGGGACTATATCGAAGTATCCATTTTCCATAAAATTCACTTGCATAACGAACTTACGTTCGGTGTATAATATATAAAACGAATATACGTTCGCATTATGGTGGTGAAATATCATGATTAACTCAACAATCGAGACAGAAGAGGATATTCAAATCATCAAAGAGTACACCTTGCTGCCTATTTTGCTGGATATGCTGGCAAGGGATATTGAGGAGCTTAGCCTGCAGCAGAATAAATTGATTTACAATCTCGTGATCTTTTATCTTAAGGGAATTGAAAGCAGCATCCATCTCGAGCTGAAAACCCTCAGAAGCAAAATGCGGCAGCAGCGCATTCAAGTGCTGGACACGACGATGAACGCGCTGGGCGTCGAAGTAGAGTACAAGGTTCGGGGATATATTCACCGTTTCAAAATGCTCAGAAGCCTGGTGAAGGCGGAGCTGATGATTCTTCTTATGAGACTGTGGGAGGCGCCCAAATGATAAGCGCGCGCGAAAGGACGATTTTTTTGGCAGATTGCCAAAGCTTCTATGCCAGCATCGAAAAAGCGGATCATCCGGGATGCCAGAACAAACCGGTAGCCGTAGCGGGAGACCCCGCCCGCCGTTCAGGAATTATTCTGGCGGCCTGCCCCATCGCCAAAAGCTTTGGGGTAACGACGGCGGAGCGTCTGGGAGAAGCGATCCGCAAATGCCCGGGTCTCGTCGTCATGCGCCCGCGGATGCAGCATTACATCGATATATCTCTGATGATTACGGACATTTACCGGGAATACACCGATTTGGTCGAAGTTTTTTCGATCGACGAGCAATTTCTCGACGTATCGGGAAGCCTGCACCTGTTCCAGGGCGATCCGCTCGCCATGGCGAGGTCGATTCAGCAGAAGGTGCTTAAACAGACCGGCGTATGGGTACGCATCGGCATCAGCTCCAACAAAATGCTTGCCAAGCTGGCTACTGACATCTGGGCGAAGAAAAATGAGAGCGGACTATATGTCCTGCCCAAAGCTAATGTGCCTGAGGCGCTTTGGCCGCAGCCGATTCCCAAAATGTTCGGGGTCGGCTCCCGTATGGCTGCTCACTTCACCCGGCTCGGAATGTACCAGATCGGCGATATTGCCCAAACACCGCTGCCGGTGCTGAAGGACAAATTCCGCGCCCGCTTCGGCAAGCAAAGCGATATTCAGGCGGAGGTCATGTGGAGGACGGCGAACGGGCTTGACGATTCCCCGGTGACGCCGCGCACCTTCGACGCCGCGCCGAAATCGGTCAGCCATATGATGACGCTGCCGCGGGATTATGCCGAGCAGGATGAGATCGACACCGTATTGCTTGAGCTTGTAGAGGAGGTCTGCCGGGATTGCCGGCGCAAAGGTTATATGGGGCAGGTCGTTACCGTCAGCTGCCTGTGCAGTCCCTATGATGCGCGCCTCGGCTTCTCCCGGCAGATGAAGATGGCCGATCCGAGCCATCATACAAATACCGTCTACGAAGCGGCCAAGAGACTGTTCTATCGCCACTGGAACACTCTGCCGGTACGCCGCTTAGGCGTTGCGCTTAGCGGTCTTGCCTCCGACCAGGGCTACCAGCTGACCCTTTTTGAGGATCAAGTAAAGCTTCGGGCCTTGGACAAAGCAACCGATCTGATTAAAGACCGCTACGGCAGCGCGGCGATTATGAGAGCCTCCTCATTGACGACATCAGGGCAGGCCAGAGAACGGGCAAGAAAGATTGGAGGGCACTATAAATGAGCAAAAAGCTATCAGGCAACGGCCTTTGGGAATCAAGCCGGATGATGCTCCCCCAGCATAAGGAGCAGTCCGTATCAGCCAGCCGGCAGGCGGCGGGTGAAGCAGCAGCAGGCGGGGCCGCGCACCGGACCGTTTCTCCTCCAACGGCCAAGGATATGGAAGTCATCAAGAGTTACATCATTTTGCCTGTAGCTCTCGAAATCGTCGAGAAGAAGAACAGGGAAGTCGAAATGTCGTCCCAGACCTTCAAAGCCCTCTATGCCGCAGCGACGAAAGTGTTGGCTCAGCATATCCGCGGAGATATCCAGCGATACCGCAAATCCCTTCTGGAGCAGGGCATTCGCATTTTCGAGCCGTCGATGGACGGTCTGGACATCCGCTATCGCTTCGTATGCCGCGGCATGGAAGACGAGTTTACAATGACCAGGGATTATTTGAAATCCCAAGTCAGCCTGGCCATCGGCCATTACACGAACCATTTGACTGCGATTTTGCGCGGAACGGGCAAGCGCTAAATCCGGGCGTTGTACGGGCAGCCGACAAAGTTACCTGTCCAATTAATCCCTCTCTTCCCTGCATATTTATAGTGTATACCCGCCATTAGCAGGCAAGCAGAAGTGGAGGTGAGCATAATGCTGGTACAGAAGTATACGCTGTTGCCGGGCACATCCTACGCTACTCCTTACTATGTGGCGCAAAGCGCGCGGCCCGGACCAACCGCTATGATCGTTGCAGGGATACACGGCAATGAGACCGGCAGCATCCAAGCGGCTCGCAGGCTCGTCCGCATGCTGGGCACAGACGAGCTTAGGCTTCATACAGGACGTCTTGTCATCGTCCCCACGGTCCATAGGCGTGCATATCGCCAGCGTATTCGCGGCGTGCCGGATTTGAACCGCACCTTTCCCCGCAAAGCAGGCCAAACAGCGAAACATCCGCTATCCGCGGCGCTGTTTGATACAGCAAGACGCTATCGCCCCTCCTGGTATCTGGATCTTCATGAAGCGAACGGTTTATCGCAGCAAAACTCCAAGGTACTGGGCCAAACGCTGATCACTGATCCGGGCAGCCGGTCCGTATCTGCCGCACGCAAAATCATCAAAGGAGTCAACCGCACCATCCGGGCCAAATCCCAATCCTTCAATCTGCGGCTGCATGAGCTGCCTGGCTCCTCCCGCACCGCCGCAGCCCGTATTCTTGGAGCACGGACAGTCACCGTAGAGACAGGCTGGAGCCTGCCCTTTTCCACCAGGGTACAATACCAAATCGATGTCGTACGCCGCTTTCTTGGCGAAGCGGGATTAACGAAGAGCTAATAAAGACTCTGCATGCGGACTATCATATAGAAAGAAAAACATTTATCGACGTACCTGACGAACCTCGAATATATTAAAGAAACCGTTCGCCCCTGCAGGGACGAACGGTTTCTACGCTCACCAACCTATACAGCTTTACATTACCTAAACATGCTCCATAACTTAAGGAGATGGAACGTATTCCGAGGGTCGACTTTTTGAGCGATGACAAACTGGACGATCTGTTCCTCCTGCACGCTTGTCAAGCGTTCATTCAAAATCGAGGTTGCCGACTTCACCAGCCGTCTGACCTTGGCTCTATCCTGCAGGTCCGATTTAGTCAGACCATCGGCGAGGGACTTGATGCGCTCTTTTACGGCTGGGTTTTTCATTTTCAGCTTAATGCGCTCCACCAGCTGCGGACTGATGCCATATTGCTGATAACTCAAAACTGGGTTACACCTCCCGTCACACGCTAATCCTCATTAATATATGACGGATAGGATGTACATGTTGCCACAGAAAAAATGCCCTTGGCAAGCTAGGATTAAGATAAGCTTGCCAAGGGCATTTCTCTCTGGCTCGTAACAGACATGAGATCCGCTATTTGTCCTAAAATCGCCAAAATGGATAGGGAACGGACACAGGAGCCTTTATTTGCTGCAAATCACAACAGAAACTCATTCATTTGCTCAAATAGCGGAACCTGTGTCCAACAAACCAATGAAATAGGACGATTTTCATAATATAACGGAACCACGGTCCGTCAGAACCCCACCGGTGTTTACTCGTGCATCGATCATGCCCCTCTAATGCGATTGCGATTGCGATTGCGATTTCAAAGCCGATCGCGGTTCACATCAATCGATCAGTTCGCCTTGGAACACCTGCTCCCGCTGCAGATACCCGCGCAGCGGCTCATACTGCGGCGACGTCCAAAAAGACTCGTCGCCGACCAAACGGGCGGCATCGTCCCGTGCCGCCTCCAGCACCGCGAAATCGCTGACCATGTCTGCGATTCGGAATTCCGGCACCCCGCTCTGCTTGGTGCCGAAGAAATCCCCGGGACCGCGCAGCTCCAGGTCCCGGCGAGCCACTTCGAAGCCGTCGTCCGTCTCGGTCATGACCTTCATCCGTTCCTGACCGACCTCCGACTTCGGCTCGGCGATGAGCACGCAATACGAAGCGTGCTCCCCCCGGCCAACCCGGCCGCGCAGCTGATGCAGCTGCGACAGGCCAAAGCGGTCCGCGTCCATCACGATCATCAGCGTCGCGTTCGGCACATCCACGCCGACCTCCACGACGGTCGTCGAAACGAGCAGCTGCACTTCATTGTCATAGAACGAACGCATGACCTCGTCCTTCTCGGCCGCGGTCATCCGCCCGTGCAGCAGCCCGACCTTGAAGTGCGGGAACGCCTGCTGCATCGAGACGTGCAGATCAATGGCATTCTGCACATCCAGCTTATCAGACTCCTCGATCAGCGGGCAGATCAGATAGGCCTGCCTTCCCGCGGACACCTCGCGCTGGATAAACCCAAGCACGCGATCCATCATGTGATGCTTCACCCAATAGGTCGAAATCGGCTTGCGTCCCTTCGGCCGCTCGGACAGTGTGGACACGTCCATGTCGCCAAAGGCCGTAATCGCCAGCGTGCGGGGAATCGGCGTCGCCGTCATCGTCAGCACGTCCGGATTGAAGCCTTTGCGCCGCAGGATGCTGCGCTGATTGACGCCAAACCGGTGCTGCTCGTCAGTCACGACCAAGCTGAGCGAACGGAAGAACACGTCCTCTTGAATAAGCGCATGGGTCCCGACGACGATATCCGTTAGCCCCATTTGCAGCGAGGCAGTCAAATCCTTGCGCTTGCGCCCGGTCACACTGCCCGTAAGCAGGCCTACGGTAATGCCGAACGGCTCGAACAACCGGGACAATGAGCGCATATGCTGCTCCGCCAATATTTCCGTTGGCACCATAAATGCGCCCTGATGTCCCGATTTGACCGCCGCATACAGCGCAATGGCCGCCACAACCGTCTTGCCCGAGCCTACATCCCCCTGCAGCAGACGATTCATGCAGTACGGAGAACGCATATCCTGCAGGATCTCCAGCTCCACCTTCTTCTGGGCATCTGTCAGCTCAAAGGGAAGACTGCGAACGAACTCACGGATCGTCGCATTATCCACCTCATGCTTCACTCCGTCCATCCGCTCGTGATTCATCGCCCGGTAGGCCTGCAGCTTCAACTGAAACAGGAACAGCTCCTCATAGACCATCCGGCGGCGCGCCTGCTGCCCTTCCTCGCTGTCCTGCGGCTGATGAATGCGCCAAATCGCCTGCCGTCTCGGCATCAGCTCATACTTACGCAGGAGCTCCGGCGGCAAAATTTCCGGAATCATCTCCCCATATTGCTGCAGTGCCTGTCCGATCGTTTTGCGCATCCAGGTCTGCGTAATTTTCCCGCCTACCGAATATACCGGCTGCAGGCTCCCGCTGCGCAGCGTGCCGCGGTCGGGAAACTCCGACTCCGAGACCGTCAATTGGCTGCGCCGCTGGTCCCATTTGCCCGTGAGCACGATCTCCCGTCCCGCCGTCAGCTGATCCTTCAAGAAGTGGCGGTTAAACCAGGTCGCCGTGAACATCCAGTCCTCGGCCACCATTTTGCACGTCAGCCTCGATTTCCGGCCGTAGCGCTGCAGTACAGGCACTCCCATGATCTTGGCTTGGACAGTAATCCGGTCGCCGTCCTTCACCTCCGTCAAAGAGCGCAGCCGGTAATCTTCATACCGAAACGGATAATATTCCATTAAATCATTTACCGTAAAGATGCCAAAGGCGTGAAGCTCTCCTTCTTTGAGAGCACTCACGCCGTTAACCTGCTTTACCGGAATTTCGTTTAAATCCAAACTCATTCCAATCCCTCGCTTCAAGCCGGCCACACGAATATAGCTACCACTCCCGGGCCGGTATGTGAACCTACGACTGCGCCGATGTCCGTGCGAACCACCTCATGCAGCGTGAAGTGCTGGGACAGCAAATCCACAAACTCCTGGGCGAGCTCTGGATTCACACCGTCGCAAACCGCAACATTCAAATCTTTATGATTGCCAAAATCATTCACGAACAGCTCGATAACCCGCGATACCGCCTTCTTGCGGCCTCTCGCTTTATCCACTGCGTAGATAATGCCCTCCTGATCCACCGACAGAATCGGCTTGATGTTCAGCAGCGTGCCAAGAATAGCCGCCGCTTTGCCGATCCGTCCGCCCTTCTGCAAATACTCCAGCGTATCAACCAGGAAGTACAGCCTGCGGCTGCGCCCAAGGCGTTCGACCTCGGCTTTGATCTGGTCCACGGTGGCTCCCTTAGAGGCCATTCTTGCCGCTTCAACCACTTGAAGACCAAAGCCGTAGGAAGCACTTAAGGAATCAATGACTGTAATATCGAGCTCCTTGCCCGTCTCTTCCTCCAGCATCGTCTTCGCCAAGAGGGCCGATTGATAGGTTCCGCTCATGCCGGAAGAGATATGGATGGATACGATCGGCGAGCCCGGATTCGCTTCCAGCAAATTGCGGTAGACCTCGGCATACTGGGACGGGGACGTCTGGGAGCTCTTCGGCAGCTCACGCGACTTTGTCAGTTTGTCGTAGAACTCTGCCGCTGTAATGTCGACGCCCTCCAGAAAAGATTCCTCGCCGAACGCAAGACGCATCGGCACGATATGAATGCCATATTCCTCCGCCGTAGTCTTCGGTACGTCAGCCGTACTGTCTGCAACGATGACAACCTTGGTCATGAGATCCTCATCCTTTCAACTCTCCCGTCACCTCTAGGCGCAGCCTAGGATTCCACAGAGAATAAATAATAATATATCGGCTGGCCGCCGTTGTGGGCCTCCACTTCGACATCCGGATAAGTCTCATTCATCCAAGCTATCAGTTCGCCAGTCATCTCGGGCGAGGCTTCCTCGCCGACGAGAATCGTTACGATCTCATCCCCGCCCTCCAGCATTTTGGAGAGCAGATCCCGGCACGTCTCCAGGAGACCTGCTTCCGTTGCCACGATTTTGGAGTCTGCAATGCCGATATAGTGACCGGCTGTAATTTCCAGTTCATCGAATACCGTATCGCGAACCGCATAGGTCACCTGTCCCGTCTTGACATGGTTTACGGCGTTCATCATGCTGTCGGCGTTCGACTCTACGCTCTCTTCCTCCTGGAACGCGAATGCAGCGGCGATTCCCTGCGGAATGCTCTTGCTTGGAATAACGGTAACCTCGCGCTCGCCTTCCAGAAGATCGCGCGCTTGCTGTGCGGCTAGTACAATATTCGAGTTGTTCGGCAGAATGAACACATGCTGGGCGGAAATCGAATGAATCGCCTTCACGAAATCCTCGGTACTCGGATTCATCGTCTGTCCTCCGGCGAGCACGACATCAACGCCAAGGCTGGTGAAAATATCAGAGATACCTTGCCCTGAAGCAACCGCGATGAAGCCATAAGGCGCCAGTTCGTCGGCCGGCATCTCCGCACGCTCTGTCTGGCGCAGGCCCTCTGCCGGGATATCGGCGAACAATTCCGGCATGGGAGCCGCGTCCATTCCCGCCGACAGCAGGTCGCGATGCTGCTCGCGCATGTTCAAAATATGAATTTGCGTAATCTCGCCATAACGCAGGGCCAAATTCAGCACCTCGCCCGGCGCTTTAGAATGCACGTGTACTTTGATTACTTCATCATCAGCGATGACAATGATGGAATCTCCATTCTTTGACAGCGCTTCCCGGAACTGATCTTCGTTAAATGGCGTATTTCTAGCTTCACCGAGCGTACGATTGATGAAAAATTCCATGTCGTACAAAAACTCGATATCCTCCGTCTCCAATTTGGCTTGGGCGGAAATCGGGGCGTCCGGTGTAATTCGCGGAGCCGCAGAGACCGGTTTTACGGCGGATACAGCTTGTCCCGTTACGGGCTCTTCCATCGGTATCGTTCCGTTCGTTAAAACTTGCAAGAATCCTTCATAAATATATACGAGTCCTTGTCCACCGGAATCTACGACACCGACCTGCTTCAAGACGGGCAACAGCTCAGGCGTATGGGCAAGCGCCTCCTTGGCCTTGGCCAGCACCTCCGTCATCAGCTCCGTCACATCCGTCGTCCGTCTGGCATAGAATACGGCATGCTTGGCCGCTTCTTTGGCCACGGTAAGAATCGTGCCTTCCACCGGCTTAACAACGGCCTTGTAGGCGGTATCCACACCGCTCTGCAGCGCAGCGGCGAAATGAATCGTGTTGAGTTCTTCGTAAGCCGCCGCATAGCGGGCAAAGCCACGGAATAACTGGGACAAAATAACGCCAGAGTTGCCTCGCGCGCCCATCAGGAGACCTTTGGACAATACGCCCGCCCGGCTGCCTAAGCCTCCGGTACCGTTGTTCTTCAGCTCAGACACGCCTGCCGTCATCGTCAAATTCATGTTCGTCCCCGTGTCTCCATCCGGAACCGGAAACACGTTTAAGGAGTTGACATGCTCGGCATGCTGATGAAGCCTCTCCGCCCCGGCTAACACCATAGCGGTAAAATCTGTTCCATTCAGAGAACGCTTACTCAATGAAAATTCCCCTTCCTAGCTTGATACACGTACGCCTTGAACCGAGATGTTGACATACGCTACTTCGAGTCCAACGACTTCGGTGAGTACATATTTTACTTTTTGTTGTATGTTGTGTGCGACCTCGGAAATTTTCGTGCCATAACTAACTATAATATAAAGATGAATCGACAATTGATTATTCTCCAGGTTCACTTCCACACCACGGGCCAGATTCTCTCTCCCAATCAATTCGGCAAAACCGTCCTTGAACTGCTTGCGGCTTGCCATTCCTACCAATCCATAACATTCCATGGCGGCCGATCCGGCGATCACCGCTATGGCTTCATCGGAAATATGGACTGTCCCATGCTCCGTATGTAGTTCAATAGCCACGCCCGCATCAACTCCTCCCCAAAATTATTATGGACTAATCAACATTGTACTATAAGAAGAAAGAGAAATAAATAAAAGAAGAGCAATGGAGCCAGAAATAAAGTTGCGCCACTGGTTGACGGCTCTTTTTTTACTGTGATATTATAGATAAGTGTTGTTTTAAGAGGTTGGAATTAGGAGGTGTAATGAATGTCTCGCAAATGTTATGTGACAGGCAAGAGCCCAAGCACAGGGAACAATGTATCCCACGCAAACAATCACACGAAGCGTACTTGGGGCGTGAACGTACAAAAAGTCCGTATTCTTGTAGACGGTAAACCGAAACGCGTATACGTTAGCACTCGGGCTTTGAAATCCGGTAAAGTAACCCGCGCGTAGGGTTGTAATAAGCATATAGACAAAAAGCACCTTGTCATTCGAGGTGCTTTTTTAATGCCCGCCGCCTGCTCCGCCCGGCCTGGAACGCTGCGTGATCGGCGGGAGCGGGCTCGCGTCTTCCTGCTGATGCTTAGACGCAAGGTCCCCTCCCTAATTTTTCTGAAATGTGTTCAATACCGCTTTGACGAATCCGCCCAAAAACTTAGGCAGCTTGAATGTGTAAAATTTCATCCTTCACCCTCCCCATCATTCTCATGCCTTCACCTATAGTCTATGTTCCAAGTCTGCTTCCCGTGTATTGAGGACACAAAAAAAAGGCTACATGAGAACCCTGCTCATGTAACCCATTGTATGCGGCACTGCCCATCCCTATACCAACGGACAATACGGTTTCGCTAGAAACGCTCCACGCTGCCGCGGATTTCAGAAATCGCTGCCGCCCGGTCCTCGCGCCCGAACACCGCACTGCCCGCAACTAGCACATCTGCCCCGGCCTCTACTACGGTTGGCGCCGTAGCAGCGGTAATCCCGCCGTCAACTTCGATATGCAGGCCCGTTAATCCCAGCTGCTCTCTCCACTCGGCAATTTGCGAAATCTTGCGGACTGTTCCCGGGATGAAGGCTTGCCCGCCGAAGCCCGGATTCACCGTCATGACAAGTATGAGATCAAGATCTTCGATCACTTCGCGAACCGCCAGCGCCGGCGTAGCCGGATTGATGGCGACCCCTGCCTTTACGCCCAGGCTCTTGATTTGCTGGATGACGCTGTGCAGGTGCACACAAGCCTCGGCATGAACCGTAATCAGGCTTGCTCCTGCCTTAGCGAACGCTTCGATATAACGCTCCGGATGCTCGATCATGAGGTGCACGTCCAGGAACAGCTTCGTATGAGGCGCCACGGCTTCCAGCACCAGCGGTCCGAACGTCATGTTGGGCACGAAATGGCCGTCCATGACATCGACATGAAGCCAGTCGGCGCCGCTGCGCTCAACCTCGGCGACTTCTTGAGCCAATTTCCCAAAATCCGCGGACAAAATAGACGGTGCTATGTTGATTTTTCGCATGAAGTTAGTACCTCCGTTTTTTATCTTTCATTTCCTCATAGAACTGTACATAGTGCTTGTAGCGGCTGGAGACAATTTCGCCTTCCTCTACCGCCGCTCTGACCCGGCACCCCGGCTCATGCAGATGGCTGCAGCCCCGGAATTTGCATTGCTCCGCATATTCGCTGAATTCGATAAAACAGGATGACAGCTCCTCTACGCCCAGCTCCAGGAAGTCCAGCTGGCTGAACCCGGGAGTATCCGCAACATAACCGCCATTATCCAGCTCGATCAGCTCCACATGGCGCGTCGTATGTCGGCCGCGGCCCAGCTTCAGGCTGATTTCACTTGTTTCTAGCGATAAACCCGGCAGCATGGCGTTCAGCAGAGATGATTTTCCCACGCCCGATTGCCCGGCAAACACGCTGATGTGGCCAGCCAGCCGCGCCTTTACTTCATCCGTCCCGCTTCCCGTCAAGGAGCTAGTAATGATAACCTCATAGCCTACCTTTTCATATAACTCGCCAACCTGCTTCGTTAAATTACGATCCTGTTCGTCGCCCTGCTCATCCAGCAGATCTTCCTTCGTCAGGCAAATCAGGGGGAGGAGTCCCGCATGCTCGATATGTACGAGGAACTTGTCCAGCAGCTGCAGGTTCAAATCCGGCTCCTTCACGGAGAACAGCAGAACCGCATGGCTGGCATTAGCGATGGGCGGACGGATCAGCTCCGTATCGCGCGGCAGTATTTCGTCTACCGTGCCTTCCCCGTTCTCGGTAGGGGTATATAGAACTTGGTCCCCTACGAGCGGAGTAATCCCCTTTTTCTTGAAAATGCCGCGGCCCCGGCATTGGAGAACAATCTCCTCTGCCGAGGCTAACGGCTTCACATAGTAATATCCGCTTAATGCCTTAACAATTAAACCTTCAGGCATGCTGCCGGCCTCACTTTCATTTTCTTCCTGTCTAGTTGTTGCCGTGTTCTTTTTTACCCTTGCCTTTTCCTTTGCCGTTATTGCCCTTATTGTTCTTATCCGCTTTAACGGCTTGGGCTACAGCTCCCTGGTCGATGCGTCCCGTTTCCGGGTTTTCAATCTCGCCTTCGTCCCATTCATTGTACGAATTCTCGTCATATTGACTGCCCGGCAGTTGAGGCACAGGTACCGTTCCCTGCTTGGCATCAATGTACGAGACCAGATAAGTGTCAAACAGCTCCCCATCCCGGATGACCGAGACCGCACCGTTCTTGTTCGGGGCTAATACAAGTTCAACGGAGAACGTTTGGGTCGCATTGATCGTTTTGGTTCCCCATTCTCTATTATCCCCCCGTGCGTCCCCGTAGACGATCCGGATTTTGCTGTTCTTGCCTTCCTCCACAGGAGCTGCCGGCACTTCAAAGGTGTATTTGATGGCTTCCGGCGGATAACCTGAGCTTACGGTCAGCACCATTTCGGTTCCCGGCGTAGCCAGGCTGTTCGGGGCAAACGGCCATTGGTCAATGACCTCGCCCGCTTCTCTCTCAAAGCTAGGCTCCGTCTTAATGCCATCCTTGGCCAGCTTCAGCCCCAATTCCTTAATGAGGGCTTCAGCTTCTTCCTGTTTCATTCCTATCAGGTTCTTCATACTAAATTCCTTAGCGCCCTTGCTCACTTTAAGTGTAATGCTTACTGACGCCGGATCATACTCCGTGCCTTCATCGGGGCTTTGACCAATAATTTTGCCAGCCTCTTCCTCGTCGCTGAACTCTTCCACCTGACTGATCCGGTCCTTATCCACTCCGGCCTGGACGAGCTGGGCTTCCGCTTCCTGATAAGTCATGCCGCTGAATGACGGCATTTTCTTCAGCGGTTTGGCTGTGCTCACGGTTAAATCTATAATTGCGCCTTCTTTGACTATCGTACCTTCCGGCCTGCTTTGGTCATAGACGATCCCTTCATCGAAGCCTTCCTTGTACTCCCGCTTCACGTCGCCGACCGCCAGTCCCTTGTCCTGCAGCGCCTTCGCTGCGTCCGCTTCGTTCATATTAAGAACGCTTGGAACCGTGACGTCAGGTACGGTGAAGGTTTTGTTCACGTACCATACGACGCCGGCCATCGCCACAAGCAGCAATACCGTTAGGCTTACCCAGAGCACTGGCTTCGACCAGAAGCTCGTGCCCTTTTTCGCCTCGTCGCGGTCCTCGTCGGCCTGCGCCTCCCTGGACAGCTTGGAACCGCCCCGGGCAGCCGAGCCGCCCATTTGCGGCCTGATCGCCGGAACGATCCGGGTGCTATCCTCATCGTCGCCATCATCAAATAAAAGCTTCGACTCCATCCGCCGCTCCGGCAGCAGGCAGGTCTCCAAGTCAACCAGCATTTCTTTGGCCGACTGATAGCGTTCGCCCGGATTTTTGCGCATCGACTTCAGAATGATGTTCTCAACGCTTTGCGGAATCATCGGGTTAACCGAACGCGGCTCCTCGAAATGCTCCTGCAAATGCTTCAAGGCAACGCTAATCGGGCTCTCTCCCAGGAACGGAAGGCGCCCCGTCAGCATTTGATACAGCACAATGCCCAGTGAATATAAATCCGATTTCTCCCCGGTAGCGACTCCCTTCGCATGCTCCGGCGAGAAATAATGCACCGACCCTACGACCGAGCCGGTTTGCGTAATCGTCGTAGACGTGACCGCGCGGGCGATCCCAAAATCGGTCACTTTCACCCGGCCATTGCGGCCGATTAATATGTTATGAGGTTTAATATCGCGATGAATGATTTGGTTATGATGAGCATGATCCAGGGCATCGGCGATTTGCGATGCGATGCGGATGGCCTCGTCCACCTGCAGCGGCGCGCGCTCCTTAATGATTTCGTTCAGGTTCTGACCTTCCACGTACTCCATGACAATATAATGAATATCGTCCTCCTGTCCTACATCATAGACGCTGACCACATTGGGATGCGACAAAGATGCAGCAGACTGCGCTTCCCGCCGAAAACGGCGTATAAATTCCTCGTCGTTCACAAATTGCTGGCGCAGCACTTTGATCGCTACGTTGCGATTGAGGAGAACGTCGTGCGCTTTGTAGACGAGCGCCATTCCCCCGCCGCCAATTCGTTCGATAATTTGATAACGACCGCCCAATTCGTGTCCGATCATGAGTTCCACTCCTTTATGCTTGACCCGGCTTCTTCCTGATGCTCAAGCAGGGCAACGGTAATATTATCGTCGCCACCTGCATTCAAGGCAAGCTGAAGCAGGCGATCAGCCCGATCCTGCAAGGAGAGATCGTCCAATCCCAGCGTAAGGGTCATTTGTTCCTTTGATACATAGTTGCTGAGCCCGTCGCTGCAAAGCAGCAGGATATCCCCGGTTTCCAATATGATATGGTCCAGATCGACCTCCACATCGGAATCGGTGCCCAGCGCCCTCGTCAGCACGTTGCGCCGCGGATGCACGCTGGCTTCCTCTTCACTGATTTGCTTGCTCTTGACAAGCTCATTCACGAGCGAATGATCCTCCGTCAGCAGAATCAGATCGTCCTGCCGAAACTGGTAGGCCCGGCTGTCGCCAATATGGCCGACAACCCCTTCCCGTCCGCTGAGAAGCACGGCGACGACGGTCGTTCCCATGTTGTGGTACTCATCATGTTCTGAGGCTTTGCGGAAAACAACTTCATTGGCATGCAGAATCGCTGCTTTAAGCGCCTCAGCGCATGCCTGCACCGACAGTCCCGGAGCCAGCGAGACGATATCCTGAGTGATCGTCTCTACCGCCAGTTTGCTGGCGGTATCTCCGGCCTGATGGCCGCCCATGCCATCGGCGACAATGCCTAAGGTGTAGCCCTGCTCCAAGCGGGATACCCAGGCGCTGTCCTCATTTACGGGGCGGACGCGTCCCACATCACTTAAATACACCATTTTCATTGAATCAGATCACCTCGCACCAGACTCCATATGCTTCGCCCGCAGCTGACCGCAGGCCGCCGCGATATCGTGTCCTTGCTCACGGCGGATCGTCACATTGATGCCCTTATCCGCCAAAATGCGCTGAAACTGAAAAATATCATTTCTTGAAGTTCTCACATATTTGCGCTCCGGCACATGGTTAACCGGGATCAAATTCACATGACAAAGCATGTCCTTGATGACGCTGGCCAGTTCCTCAGCATGCTCAGGCTGATCATTGACACTGCCGATCAGCGCGTATTCGAATGTAATTCTGCGTCCCGTCTTTGCGATGTAATAACGCAGCGCCTCCATAACGTCGTCGAAAGGAAAGCGGCGGTTCACCGGCATTAACTTGGAACGAAGCGCATCGTTAGGCGCGTGAATGGATATCGCCAAATTAATTTGCGTATCCTCGTCGGCGAATCGGTAAATGTTAGGAACAATACCGCTCGTCGAGACCGTAATATGCCTTTGCCCGATATTCAAGCCTTTGTCATGGATCATGATTCTAAGGAAGTTCATCGTGGCGTCGTAATTCTCGAATGGCTCCCCGGTGCCCATAATGACGATACTGCTTACACGCTCGCCGCGGTCATCGAGGATTTTCTGAGCCTGTACAACCTGGGCAACGATCTCCCCAGCCGATAAGTTCCGCTTCAGTCCGCCCAGCGTCGAGGCACAGAACGTACAGCCGACCTTACAGCCGACCTGGGTCGTTACGCAAATGCTGTTCCCGTAGTTATGCTTCATGATGACCGTCTCGATCGCATGATCATCATGGAGCCCGAACAAGAACTTGACCGTTCCATCCTTCGATTCAAACTTGGTGATTTCATTCAAAGTGACGAAGGCGAATTGCTCATCCAGCTTTTGGCGGAGCGGCTTGGACAGGTTCGTCATTTCCTCAAAAGAGTTTACACGTTTTACATAGAGCCAATCAAAGATTTGCCCTCCGCGAAACGCAGGCTCTCCTTGGGCGACAGCCCATTCCCGTAATTCATCATAAGTATAATCGTATATAAAAGGTTTCATCTTCACACACCTGTCCTATAGTATATCGTATGCAGTTGCCCACTCATTCTTCCTATTTTAGCACAAATCATTTTTACACTAAAGTCCGGCAAGTTTCAAGCCTTGCCGTCTTTTTCCATATGGAGGAAAAAAGAAAGCCGAGCTTTCCCCGGCGAGCCGGGTCAGGGATCGGCTAAGACTATTGAACTATGAATTAATGCGTGACCATCGAGCGGAAATCATCGCGGCTGGAAAGGCCGGCATGGTACAGCACAACGTCCCCGTCCTGCAGACGGTAGGTCACGCCAAACGGATCCTGCACGCTCCGGGCAAAGCCCTCCATCTGATGCCACTGGTTAACCAATGGACCGTGAATATACTGCAGATGCGGGTCGGTGGCTTGCCCTTCGCGCACCGTCTCCATATTGAAATTAACCACGATATAACCATTTTTCAAAAAGATCGGCGACTTGTCCGTAAGCCCTCTGTGCGTTCGCCCGTATTCTGCGACGTTCGTCCCAGCCTTCACGGCATACAGGTCGGCTGGCAGGCTGTACTCGCCGTACCATCTCTGCACGGCAGCATTTGCCCGGCTGGGATCGACCCCTGCGGGGATATTCGTTTTCGGCCCGATAAAAGTACGCACGCCTTCGGGGAGACGCAGCAGGGTCAGGCTCCCTATCGCCGTCCTGCGTTTCGTGGCAAAGTTGATATAGTGACTTACAAACTGCGGGCGCCCGATGTTCGCAATTTGGCCAAAAGAGTATTGATAGTCATATTTATAAAGCGCCGTATCCGTCAGTTCCTCTTCGGGAACATTGCGCAGGCGCTCGTTCAGGACAACGTACCGGTTCACCTCGTCGCCGGGCGAACCTACTTTGATATAGCTTTTTCCGCTTTTGTGATAATACAGCTCCACGGGCGTGCGCGCCCCGTCTTCCGCACTGATAAAGTAGAAACTAGGCGTAATTTTGATTTCATCCTTAATTCCGAACATATTTCCTTTAGTCTTCAGATCGAATTTGAAATGATATCCGGTTTTGATAGCGACGTTCTTATATACGGGATGACTTCCGGGACGAATCGGCAGAGTATACATGGACGAGATTCCTCTTGGCGCCCCGTCTATGCCCCCTAACCCGGCCCAGTAGGCGGTTCCCGTTGGCAGGCTGCTTCCCTTCGCCGTCCGGAACACCGTCTCCCAGTGGTAGTCGGCAATATCGGTAACCCGGAAATCATACACGCGTCCAATGACATCTACCGCCACAGTGTCATAGGCAATATGATGAGTTAAATCCAGGTTGGCATTTCTTTGATGGGTTGCTCCGGCAGGCGCGTTATGCGCTATCGTCCGGAACTCGACGTCATAGAATCCTTCATCTACCCATACCGGGAGAAAAAAGGAAAAGCTCTCCTGCGGCTTCTCCACCTCGATCCATGTATTTTTCGGGTGAAATTGCGTCTTGGAGCCGTCGTAGACATCAAACGGAAACCTGACCTGCTTGCTGCCGATGTATTTTAAATAATTGCGGCTGCCGTATCCGAGATAACTCGCATGCTGCCCCGAATTTGGCAGTTCAATTACAAAAGGCCGGTCCAGAATAACTGCAGAACGCCCTGCTGCCGGCTTGGTTTTCTGATTATGCTCCCGGTCATCCGATACGGCAGGATAAATGACGACCGGAGTATGTACGGTGACCGGGTTGATGCCATAGATAGGATAACTTCTTTCAGCAGCACCATTGACCTGGACATAATATACCGTTCCTGTGCTCGGCCGCTTTTCCTGGTTTGTCTTGAACATCGGGATGACGTTTCCCGGACTGTACAAAATATTGTCGCCCGTCATAGCTGCTGTAGGAATTGGAGATGGAGCCTGCCCGCTGCCCGTCGTTTCCGCTCCGCTCATGAGGGTCTGTCCATTGAACGTGAACGTATCATTCCTCACCCGCACGCTCACCGCCGACCTGGCGGCTGCTTCAGGATCGCTGTCAGCACCCACAGTAATGTCGAGAACAGCGGATGGTTCATAACGATGCGTCTGTGCTATCGCAAAATACGGGGTGTTATATCCGCTAGGTGAAATTCTGATGCCGTTTGCCTCGAACGCATAATTCTGCAGGGCAGCCTCTTTCAGGCCATAGACCTCAACTTGCGATACCGTCCAGAAGGAATAGTTCTTATCCACCTGGACTTGTACGGTTGAAGGCTCACCCGGTTGTCCATCTGGGGGCGGGGGCGGCGGCATAACAGTCACATTGACGGTAAACGTACACTTCCCCGTCATTTCCTGGTAACCGTATTGATGCAAATAGTTCTTTGCCCATACATTACCGTACAAACTTTCCGTTGTTGGTATGCCATCCAGCACATTAAACCGTTCGCTGCCCCGGGCGTCCGCCCGGATAACCGCGCTGACATTCGGGCTGAAGTCTTCTCCCGACATTGTCCTGCCGGGCGAAGGGGTCGTGCAGGTCACCCCAGGCTCAAGCGGATCGGGATCCGGGCCCGGAGGCGGCCCATTGCCTACTCTGATCGTCGCTATCCCTCTCAGCCAATAGGGTCCTTTTTTCCAGTCAGCGGAAATTGTTGTTGTTCCCTCCGAAATCGCGGTAACTTTGCCGTTGCTGTCAACAGTGGCCACTGCTTCGTTACTGGAGGACCACGCCGTCTCCGGCGCTGTGGAGACATCAAACCACTTCTCGTTCCAATCCGCCATCGTGTAATCCAGGGTTCGAACCTCAGCCTTCATATTTTTGGTTTCATTGGCTTGTAAAACGGCATTTTCCACTACGCGAATTTGCTTTTTTTCTACTACGTATCCGGTGTAGTTAACGTCCATTGGGATATAGTACTCAGCCATAAATTTAGGCGCTCCGTCTGCCCTAGTTGAATACCTATGTTTATCTGTTACATCTAAAGGATGGCCTGTATAAACCTTAATAGTAGCCGTTATACTCCCTCGGTCATACTCTGGTTTAGTCCCTATTGGCTCATAATAGGGAACTGAGTTCCATTCCATATTCTCAATAAATAAATCTCTAACATATGATCTTATAAAAGCATTTCCTATTGAGTCCTTCATTGACTGCGGGGCATAAGTAGTCATATCTAGTTTCTCTTCTGTTCTTTTTCTTAAAGGAAGTGCACTTTCTCCGCTTCCGAATGTCCCTGTCTCTACACTGGTATTTCCAAAGGTAGCTCTCCATATTTCAGTGTCGGATTGAACCCACACAACCTTCGGGGTAGCTGGAGCCTCCCCCTTTACCACCACTTTAATCGTTTGAAGATTTACTGGTCCATTGGGAGTTACCTCTACTGAAGCTGGATAACCATTCTCAAACCCAGCACTAAATAAGAATTTAGGAAATACAGCAAAGTATAGAAATAAAGTAAATAAAGCAGCCAAAAATTTTTTCATTGATTTACCACCATGAAATTATTTTCCCTCAGTTATTACAAATGAACTGTCATCAGTGGTGTAACTGCTTCGTTCCTTAACATAACTTTCAATCCATAACGATATCCCTTGACCGTTTTTATAATTCTGAAAAAACTTTTTAGTTTCTAAAGCAGGAAAAGACAGATAACCATATTGCTGAATTAGTTTTGTATTATTCACTCTACCGATTCCTAATAGAGTTGAGTTGATTCCATTTATATAGTGACCAATACTAAACTCACTCGCCTTCGGATAAATAGTAACTTGCATATACACCCGATAATTTCCCGGTTTATCAATCCTCTCCACATAATCAGTCTCATCCACAAACAACGGCGCATATATGCTGCTGATATCCTTGAAGTCCTCCGTATCCACGACAATATAATGGTGGAGCTTCAAGGTGCCGGCGTTATTCTTGAACGTATAGGTTTTATCAACCACATTATTAAATGACGTATTCCCTGTCGTAAAAGGGCTGATCGTCTCAAGGTTGGTTCGTTCCGTACCTACCTGACGCAGCTCTCGAAGTCCCAGAAATTGATCTGCCTGCTTCAGGCTTGCATTCTCATAATTTAGCAAAATGGCAGCTGTCTCTGCGCGGGTTGCCTTCAGATCCATACCAAAAGAGCCGTCCGGATAACCGCTTAACAGCTTCGTACCTAAGGCAACAGCGATATAAGAGGACTTAGATTCAGATATACCTGGATTAAAGTATTCCTTCACCGGAATAACTGTTGTCTTGGTATCCTCCAGAGCCTGCCTGTAGTCCGGGTCAGCCTCAGCCAAACCGGAGGCCATCCATTTCGCAATTTCAAAGCGTGTAATCGGCGTGTTGGGCTTGAAGCCATCGGGATAATCGCTAGGCTGCACAAAACCAAGGGCAATCGCCCGCTTGACCTCTGCCTCGCTCCAGTGACCGGCTAGATCCGCGAAGCTTGCCGCAGGATTCACCTCCACCTCGCCCTCCGCCACGCGGGCCAGCAAGGCCGCAAACTCTGCTCGCGTAACAGTAGCGTTCGGCTGAAATGTCCCGTCTGCGTAGCCTTTGAAATACCCTTTGCCTACCGCCGCTTCAATCGCTTTGCCCGCCCAATGGTCTGGTTTTACATCCTTAAAACCCGTGCCTGCAGCCTTAACACCCACAATAAAATGCGCGTTCATTACAAATATCCACCCAGCCAGCAATAAAGCAACCCGTCTTCTCATCGTTACCCACTTCCTTATCGATTATCATTTATCCCTTGTCCCTATGTACATTGCACCCCTCCCTCCTATTTCGTGATGACAGGACCAAAGACCTCCTTTTAATTGGATAACCTGATAAATTAAGGAATTTGTCCCCGCAAAAAAAGCACAGCTCTTCTACTCGCTGCACGCGAGTCAAGAGATGTGCTTCATCTTCGTTTATTATATAAGAAATTTCCTGGTTCGTAAATCACATATTTTCCAGATTTTATTCAAATTTTGCACGTTTCGTTAACCGTGCGATATAGAAACCGTCCGAATGATACTGCTGCGGCAGGATTTGCAAGCCTATTGCTTCCGGGGTCATCCCATTTTCCCGGTTATCCGAACCAGACTCCGGGGCGAGCCGCTGCCACTCCGCCATCTCTGGAGCAGGTTCGAAGTCGGGATGGCGATCAAGAAACTGTCTCACCATCTCTTCATTCTCCCTTGGTTCAATCGTGCATGTACTGTATACCAGCACCCCGCCCGGTTTGAGAAGAGGACTCACCCGGTCAAGTAAGTCACGCTGAATGCTGGTGATCTCGGCGATATCCTCCGGCGTCTTGGCCCATTTCAAATCAGGCTTGCGCCGAATAACGCCTAGTCCAGAGCATGGGGCATCCAGCAAAATACGGTCAAAGCTTTCTGGCGCATAACGCTTGTCAAGCTCCATCGCATCCCCCGCCAAGGCTTGGACATTGCCAAGGTGTAAACGGGAAGCCTGATCGGCGATCAGCTTCACCTTATGCGGGTGAATGTCGTTCGCGAACACTTCGCCCGAGCCGTTCATGCGCTCCGCCATATGGCAGGTCTTGCCCCCCGGAGCTGCGCAGCAGTCCAGCACCTTCATCCCGGCCTCAGGTTTCACGGCCTCAGCCACCAGCATTGAGCTCTCATCCTGGATCGATAATAAACCGTCCTCATACCACGCCGTTAACGCCATATTCCCCCCGCTCAGCACGATAATTCCGTCGGGAGAAACCTTGGAGGCGGCTACCTTCAGTCCCTGCTCTTCCAACTGCTGCATGAGCTGATCCCTGCTGATCCGCGTTTGGTTGACCCTCACACTGACTGGAGGGGACTCATTGTTCGCGCGGCAAATAGCCTCGGCGGTCTCTTCGCCGTATTGGTCGACCCATCTTGTCACCAGCCACTCGGGATGCGAATGCTCCAGGGCAATCCGGCGTGCCGGCGGCAGATCCTCGGGCAGCTTCAGCTCCTCCTTGCGTCGCAGCACATTGCGAAGCACCCCGTTGACCATTCCCGATATCCCCTGATGCCCTCTGCGTTTGGCGATGTTCACCGCTTCATTGACAGCGGCATGCGGAGGAATCCGGTCTAAATAATAAATTTGGTAGAAGCTCAGCCGCAGCAAGTTGCGTACCCAAGGCTGCAGCTTAGCCACTCCCTTAGCCACGAATTGATCAAGATAATAATCGATCGTATTCCTGCGGGAAATCGTGCCGTATACGAGCTCGGTGGCAAGTCCTGCTTCCGGTCCCGCCAGGCCGGACTTCTGCAGCGCAGAGTTCAGCAGCAGATTGCTGTACGCGCCCTCCTGCTCCACTTCAGTCAGCACATGCAGGGCCGTATCGCGGGCTGAAGCCTTGTGCTGCCGGCGCGGTCCGCCCTTCGCGCCCTGCTGTCCGGCTTTGGACGCGGCGCCCGCATTTCCCCCATGCTTTACCCGTGCTCCGCCGCTCGGGCGGCTTTCCTTGTCCCTGCTCATTCAAGTACCATCCCCGGCTGCATGACGCCGCCGCGAATAAACTCGGAGGCTTCCATCGCTTTTTTGCCTGCGGGCTGAACCCGTGTTAACAGGACGGAGCCATCGCCCGTCTTCACTTCGATTCCCCGCTCCGATAAATGCAGCACCGTGCCTGGAGCTTGTCCGCCCGCTTGTTCCCCTGTACCCATACCCGCACTAGCAGGAGCAGGCTTAGCTACGGCCCACACTTTAAATACATCACCATTCCAGAGCGTATATCCGCCAGAGTACGGCACTAGGCCTCTAACCTGGTCATAGATCGCCCGCGACGTCGATGTCCAGTCGATTTTCTCGTCCTCCCGGGACAAATTAGGGGCATACGTGGACTCCTCGTCGTTCTGTGGAATCCGCTCGGCCCGCCCTTCCAGAATCAGCGGAAGCTGCTTCAGCAGCAGCTCGGCTCCGGCCAGACTCAGCTTCTCGAACATCGTCCCGGCGGTGTCCTCATCTTCGATCGGAACGACAGATTTGGCGATCATGTCCCCGGTATCCAGCCCTTCCGCCATGTACATCAGCGTGATTCCCGTCTCCTTCTCCCCGTTCATGATCGAACGCTGAATCGGCGCGCCGCCCCGATATTTCGGGAGCAGCGAGCCGTGGACATTCAGGCAGCCATGTTGCGGCAAATCAAGCACAGCCTTCGGCAAAATCTGGCCGTAGGCGGCAGTAACGATAAGATCCGGCTGCAGCGCCGCCAACTCCTCGATCGCCTCAGGCGCCCTCATGCGCTGCGGCTGGAGCACGGGAAGGCCGTGCTTCAAGGCAGCCTCCTTTACCGGCGTAGGCATCAATACCTTCTTGCGTCCCTGCGGCCGGTCCGGCTGCGTCACGACGCCTACCACGTTATACCCCTCGCGCAGCAGCCCTTCCAGGGAAGGTACAGCGAACTGGGGAGTTCCCATAAACACGATATTCAACTGCGAAGTCACTCCTTCTCTTCACCCTCAGGCGTAATTTCATATACTCTTTCCGCAATGTCCGTATACAACACACCGTTCAAGTGATCGATTTCGTGCTGAAATGCCCGAGCCAGCAGCTCCGTCCCCGTATAAGTCACTTCCTTGCCGTTGCGATCCAGCCCTTTGACCGTAACCTGCATCGCTCGTCTTACATCGCCGCGGTAACCGGGTATGCTCAAGCAGCCCTCGGGTCCGAATTGCTCCCCTTCCGAAGAGACGATTTCCGGGTTGATCAGCTCAATCAGCCCATGCTCATCCCCAACATCGACGACAATCACCCGTTTCAGAATCCCTATTTGCGGGGCAGCCAGCCCGACTCCTTCCGCATCGTACATCGTATCCGCCATGTCCGTTAGGAGCTTCTGCACGTTAGGGGTAATTTTCTTCACTTCTTTGGCTACCTGATGCAGCACTTCATCCGGTTCGTTGACAATAATCCGAATCGCCATACTGGGAACATCCTCCTCTTGCCTCTTCTTAGATTTACCTGTTCTTAACAAAATATATATGCAGCCTTCCGCCCCGATGCTCCGGCCGGAACGCGCCTTTTAAGCGGTCAGGCCCGGCCTTACATCAGCATCTGCGGGTCAACATCGATGCTGATTTGCAATGACGCATCCCGCAGTTGGCCCATCATAGCCGCTGAAATCTCGCGTACGAGAGACACCGCATCCAGATCTCCCCGATATTTTACCATACATTGGAACCGGTATCGGTTCTTGATGCGGGGGAGCGGCGAGGCTACAGGCCCGAGAACGTCTAACGCCTCTGCCGTCCGCCGGTCCAAATCGCCGAACCAGCCGAGACGCTGCGCCTTGCCCCGCAATTCGCTGGCGAAGTTCTCTGCCATCCGCAGCAGTACAGGAAGCTGCTCATGGGAGAGGGTCACGAGGATCAGGCGGCTATAAGGCGGGTAATGCAGCAATTTACGGTGCTGCAGCTCTTCCCTCACAAAGGAATGATAATCATGCCTGCTGGAATGAATGATCGAATAATGCTCTGGCATGTACGTCTGAATATATACTTCGCCCGGCAGCTGATGGCGTCCGGCCCGCCCGGCCACCTGGGTCAGCAGCTGGAACGTTTTTTCCGCCGAACGAAAATCGGGCAAATTCAGCGCCGTATCTGCAGCGATTACGCCAACGAGCGTCACTTCCGGGAAGTCCAGGCCTTTAGCGACCATTTGCGTGCCGAGCAGCACATCGCCTTTCTTCTCCCGAAACGCCTGCAGCAATTTCTCATGCGAGCCCTTCTCGCTCGTCGTATCCACATCCATGCGAATGACCCGGATACCCGGGAACAGCTTGGACAGCTCGCCCTCTACCCTTTGCGTCCCCGTTCCAAAATAGCGGATATGCTCGCTTTGGCATTCTGGGCACTCCGTAGGGGTAGGGGTCGCATAACCGCAATAATGGCATCTTAAGTTGTTGGACTTCTGATGATACGTCAGCGATATGTCGCACTCCGGACATTCCGCCACATAACCGCAGGTCCGGCACATGACGAACGTCGAGTATCCACGGCGGTTAAGGAACAGCACGGTCTGTTCCCCCCGCTCGATCCGCTGGGCGATTCCCTGATGCAGAGCCCGGCTGAACATAGAGCGGTTGCCCTCTCGCAGCTCCTCGCGCATGTCGATGATTTGAACGCCGGGCAGACGGCTGCCCGAGGCGCGCTGCTTCATCTCAAGAATCATTGGAGCGAAATCATCGCTGCTCAGTGATCGCGCAGCATGATAGCTCTCCAGTGAAGGGGTCGCCGAGCCTAGAATGACCGCAGCACCATGCTGGCGAGCCCGTTCTACCGCCACATCCCGCGCATGATATTTCGGCGTTTCCTCCTGCTTGTAGGATGTTTCATGTTCTTCGTCCATGACGATCAATCCCAGATCGGCAAAAGGGGCGAACACGGCGGAACGTGCTCCGATCGCTACCTGGACGCGGCCCTCGCGGATTTTCCGCCATTCATCATAGCGCTCTCCGGTCGACAGGCGGCTATGCATCACGGCGACCTTGCTGCCGAACCTTCCCTTGAAACGCTCCACCATTTGCGGGGTCAGCGATATTTCCGGAACGAGGACGATCGCCTGCCGGCCCTGCGAAATGCAGCGCTCGATCGTTTGTAAATAGACCTCCGTCTTCCCGCTGCCGGTCACTCCGTGCAGCAGAAACACGCGCTGCCGGCGGGAATCGATCGCCTCGGCAAGATAACGGTAGACGTTCTCTTGCTCGGGCGTGCGTTCCAGCGGCTTCGTGGCCTTGAAACGGCGATCCTGGTATGGATCGCGGAACACCTCTACGTCTGTAATCGTTGCATAGCCTTTATCCGCAAGGCTCTTGACCGTCCCTGCCGTAACACGCAGCGTGGACAGTACTTCCTGCATCGATAAGGGAACGCCCACTTCCAGCAGGAACTGCAGTACTTCCTGCTGGCGGCGCGCCTTTCCTCCAAACGAAGCAAGCGCCTCTTTGGCTGCTTCCCCGCTGACGGCTGCAGCAACGGTTTTTACGGTTTTTTTCCTGATCCGGTCTTTAATCGCCTGGCTCTCGAATAATATCCCTTGTCCAAGCAAGTTTTTAATCACTTCAACTTTATCCGGATAACGGCCGCTTAAATGAGCCATCGTCACCGGGCCAGCCTGGTGGATATAACCGACGATCTCACGTTCAGCCGGACCCAGAAGGGCTTGTGAGCCGAACAGAACCCCCGGTTCTGCTGTCTGCTCCCCTTCATTCTCATGCTCATCGGCGACGTGAATATATCTTTCCGCCTTGCCCTTTAATGCCGAAGGAATCATGGCCTGCAACGCCGAAATCATGCTGCAGGCATATTTGCGGCTCATCCATGCCGCCAGCTCCACCAAATCCGGAGGCAGCGGGGGCAGCAGATCAAGCAGTTCATCAATCGGCTTCATTTTCGAAGAATCCATCTCCAGCTCTTCATGCAGGGAAACGACGAACCCTTGTACGGTCCGGCGGCCAAAAGGCACCCCGACCCGGCTCCCCACTTCAATCCAGCTGCTCATGGACTCAGGAATCAAATAATCAAAAGGCCGGTCGGTTTCCCGGCTCGGCACATCGACAATTACTTTAGCCATTCTGTACATTACTTCGACTCTCCCGTCAAACGCGCCGCGGCCAGCTCCATAATCCTGAGCCCGATTTCCTCCTTGGACGCCTGCGGAATCGTCTCTACCTGTCCATTGGCATCGTATACATGCACAATATTTGTATCGGTGCCAAAGCCCGCACCCTCGGCAGTTACATCGTTAGCTATAATAAGATCACAGTTTTTACGCCGCAGCTTGTCCATCGCATGCTCCTCAAGACGATCCGTCTCGGCGGCAAATCCGATCAAAAATTGCGACCGTTTACTCCGCCCCAGTGTCTCCAGAATGTCGATGTTCTTGACAAGCTCCAATGTCATGGAATCCCCAGACTTCTTGATCTTGCGGTCGGCAGCCTGTTTAGGACGGTAATCCGCAACGGCAGCCGCTTTGACGAGAATATCAGTATCCGCCCATAGCGTGTTGACCGCTTCATACATATCCTGGGCAGACTCGACGCGAACGAGAGACAATCCCTCCCGGTGAAGCGGCGGGGATACGTCCGTCCGGCCCGCGACAATCGTTACTTCCGCCCCCAGATCCAAGGCGGCCTTGGCGATTGCAAATCCCATCTTGCCAGACGAATCGTTCGTAATATAACGTACGGGGTCCAGCCGCTCCACCGTCCCCCCCGCGGTAACAATGACCTTTTTACCCGCCAGCGGCCGCTGCGCCGCCCGCCCCTGACGAGCAAAATAAGCCTCGACCGCAGCAATGATATTTTCCGGCTCCTCCATCCGGCCCTTTCCTGTATAACCGCAGGCAAGCAGACCACTTCCCGGCTCCACCATCATTACTCCGCGAGCGGTAAGCTCCGCTAAATTACGGGTCACTGCCGGATGGGTATACATATGGACGTTCATCGCCGGAGCCAGCATGATGGGAGCCTCTGTCGCAAGCAATGTAGTGGATAGCATATCATCCGCCAGCCCTACAGTCATTTTGGCGATGATATTTGCGGTAGCCGGCGCGATCAGCACCAGATCAGCCCAATCCGCAAGGTCGATGTGCGCGATGACCTGCGGGTTCTTCTCCTCAAACGTATCCGTGTAGACAGGGTGCTTGGACAGCGCCTGCAGCGTCAGCTCCGAAATGAACTTCGTCGCCGACTCCGTCATAATGACGCGGACCTCTGCGCCTTGCTGCACGAGCTTGCTGCAGAGCGATGCCGCCTTGAAGGCAGCGATGCCGCCGGTAACCCCCAGCAGTATTTTTTTGCCGGTTAACATCGGTGATCCCCTCTCTTTCCGCCCCTATTCCTTACAGAAAAAAACAACAACCTCGCGGTTGTCGTGAAAAAAACACTAAAAGTGTCTAATAGCAGCCCGGAGGCCATGCTTCTTATTCGTCAGCGTTCTGGTTCTCGCCTTCATCCCGCTTGATCTTGATGAAATCTCCGTAAATTTCCTCCAGCGCAACGCCGACCTGCTTATGGGATTTCGGCTGCTGCAATTCGCTCTTATCCCCTTCTCTGAGCTGTCTTGCTCTGCGGGATGCAGCTACAACCAGGGAGTATTTACTGTCGACTTTATCCAGCATTTTATCAATAGATGGATACAACATATTCAACAACACCTCTTCAAGTATTCATCGAATCACAGCACAGCTGCGCTCGGTTATTTCCTGACTTTGCAATGCTCGGCTGTAATGATGGCTTCAATTCTCTTGCAGGCCAGATCAATTTCGTCGTTAACGACGGCGTAATCATAGTGTTTGAGCAGGGCGATTTCATCCGCAGCCACGGACATCCGATGATCAATCGTCGCCTGATTCTCCGTACCTCGCCCTTGAATCCGCCCTTTTAGCTCGTCCAGGGATGGCGGGAGCAGGAACACGAATATGCCCTCCGGGAACTTCTCCTTCACTTTCAGCGCGCCCTGAACCTCGATTTCCAAAATGATATCCTTGCCGCTCTCGATCGTCTGCTCCACGAAATCACGCGGAGTCCCATAATAGTTGCCGACATACTCCGCATATTCAAGCAGCTGGTCGTTCTGGATCATTTCAACAAACTGTTCGCGGGTCTTAAAAAAATAATTCACACCGTGCTCCTCGCCCAGCCGCGGCTGCCTTGTCGTCGCAGACACGGAATACACAAGCTCCGGCAAACGATGCCTCAATTCATTGCAGACCGTTCCTTTCCCCACTCCGGACGGTCCAGATAATACGATAAGTAGCCCTTTTGCCATTGTTCTCTCCATTATTCGTCGTTGTCGTCGTCTTTGATGGATAGACGATGCGCGACCGTCTCCGGCTGTACCGCCGATAAAATGACATGGTCGCTATCCGTGATGATAACCGCCCGGGTACGGCGCCCATAAGTGGCGTCGATGAGCATATGACGGTCTCTCGCCTCTTGAATAATCCGCTTGATCGGAGCGGACTCCGGGCTGACAATGGAAATGATGCGATTTGCCGATACGATATTTCCAAAACCGATGTTAATAAGTTTAATTGCCATGGTTAGGTAGTTCCCCCTAATTTTCTCGATTCGTTTGCAAACCGTGGAGCCTCACTCCATATTTGCCGCCTGCTCGCGAATCTTCTCCAATTCTGCTTTCATTTCCAAAACACGGTTGACTAAAGCCAAGTGGTTGGCCTTTGATCCGATCGTATTGGTTTCGCGATTCATTTCCTGTATTAAAAAATCCAGCTTGCGCCCGATCGGCTCGCGGGCATTCAGCAACCCGCGGCACTGCTCGAAATGGCTCTTCAATCGGATCAGTTCCTCGTCGATGTTGGACCGGTCCGCAAACAGCGCAATCTCCATCGCAAATCTCTGCTCATCCAGCGCGCCGTCAAACAGTTCATTGAGCCGGCCTTGCAAGCGGGCGCGGTAATCGCTCACCACTTCCGGAGCGAGCCTTACGATTTCGGCATGAAGCTCATCCAGTTTAAGCAGCCGGTTCTCCAAATCGCGAACGAGATGAAGCCCCTCCTTCTCGCGCATGCGCAGCAGCCCGGATACCGCCTCATCCAGCCCGTCCTGCAGCACGCTCTCCCATTCACCATCTTGCGAGATGGCTTCCTCCCCAGACAGATCGGGAGCCGTTAACACATCAGGCAGGGTCAAAATATCCCTGGCCGTGAGATCTGCCTTTATACCGAAACTCCGGTTAAGCTCCCCAGCTGCCTGCAAGTAAGACTGCACCATGGAAGAATTCAATACAAATGGCAAAGAGCTGCTGTCGTCGCGCTCTTTGCTGATGTATACGTCAATCCGGCCACGCTTGACATGCCGCTGCACAAGACGCCGCAGCCCATCCTCATAACATGTCCATTCCCGGGGCATGCGAAGAACGATTTCGGCATACCGGTGATTGACGGATTTAATTTCAAATTGAATAACATAACCGCCGTAATGCCTGGCGGACTGTCCGTATCCTGTCATACTGTGAGACAAAGGTATCACATCCGTTACCCTATTGTAATTGATAATTATGAACGAGACAAGTAGCGTGATCGATGTGCGGATTTCTCCCAGACATAATTACTCAAAATGACGCTCATTTCATAAAACATAAATGGAGTTATCAAATAAATGCCGTTAAAATGCTCCAAAGCCGTGTCCAGCAGTTCCTTGGCGATTTCCACGCCGACTTTGCGGCCTTCCTCTCCCTGCAGTCCATCCATCCGCTTTCTGACGCTGTCTGATAGCTGGATGCCGGGAACCTCGTTGTGCAGATACTCGGCATTTTTACCGCTGGCCAGCGGCATAATGCCGATGAAGATCGGGATATCCAGGTGAGCGGTCGCCTCTTTGACCGCAACGATCAGCTCAGGGTCGTAGACTGGCTGGGTCATGATATAGTCCGCGCCAGAGGCGATCTTTTTCTCCAGACGCTCGACGGCTTTATGCAAATGCTTCACGTTCGGGTTGAAGGCGGCGCCGACGACGAACTTCGCCTTTTGCTTCAGCGGTTTGCCCGAGAAGGCGATCCCTTCATTAAGCTGCTTGATCATACGGATGATTTCAAAGGAAGTCAAATCATATACCGAGCTCGAACCGGGCAAATCGCCGAAGCGGGCCGGATCGCCGGTTACGGCCAGCACATGGTCGATGCCAAGGGCATCAAAGCCCATCATGTGCGACTGGGTGCCGATGAGGTTGCGGTCGCGGCAGGCAATATGAATGAGCGGACGCAGCCCCGTCTCGGACTGGACAAGATGTCCCAGCGCCATATTGCTCATCCGCGTGACAGCCAGCGAGTTATCAGCCAGAGTCAAGGCATCGACTCCCGCCTCCTTCAGAGCGGCTGCTCCATCCATAAATCTGCGGATATCCAGATCGCGCGGCGGATCGAGCTCGACGATGACCGTATGGCGCTCTTTCACGAGATCCACGATGCTCGGCTCTGCAGCTTGCCCCCCAAAGCTCTCCCCAGCCTGATTCTCCCGCTCAGCAGCAACGATGGAAGGCCTTACCTCCGGCAAAGCCGACCCTTCCTGGAGCGGCTGGGCCGTGTAATCGGCGAGCGCCTTGGCAATTGCGGAAATATGCTCCGGCGTCGTGCCGCAGCAGCCGCCAACCAGCCGGGCACCCAGGTCCGCGAAGGAAAGCGCGCATTCACCGAAATACTCCGGAGTTGCTCCATATACATATTCTCCATCTATATAGTCCGCTAAACCCGCATTCGGGAAGACGGACAGCGGAATATCAAGCGGCCCCCCGAGACGCTCCATTACGCTCATGATCCCCTTAGGGCCTGAATGGCAATTGAAGCCGAGTACGTCGGCGCCCTCCTGGCGCAAAACTCCGAAGGCTTCCTTTATACTGTAGCCGTCCAAGGTCCGGCCTAGCTGATCGACAGCGAACTGGCAGATGACAGGAATTGAAGTATGCTGCCGCGCTTTGCCTAGCGCAATCCGCATTTCCTCCAGATCATAGAAGGTTTCGAACAGAAGCGCATCAACATCTTCCGTCAGCAAAGCGGCAATTTGCTGCTCATAATATTTATTCAGCTCCGGAACGGAGACGTTGACCCTTTTCCCGCCGCGAATCGACCCTACCGCCCCGGCAACATAAGCGTCTGTGCCCGCTACGTTTCTGGCAATGCGTACGGCCGCTTTGTTGATTTCCTCCACCTTGGATTCCAATCCGAACTTAGCGAGCTTATAATAATTCGCCGAGAACGTGTTCGTCTCCAGCAGCTGCGCCCCAGCCTCTATATAACGGCGATGGACGTCGCCAATGACTTCAGGTCTTAGTAAATTAAATTCTTCATAAGAAATGCCTACGGGAAAACCGAGCTGATATAAATAAGTGCCCAGCGCCCCGTCCCCGATCAGTACCTCATGCTTCATTTTCTCGCGTAAATCCGGCCTCATATTCCTTACCTCCACAGCCCACATTCTATTTCAAGATCTATCGCAAACTCGTTTTCATTCTAATGTACCACAAAATCAGGCTGAATGGTTAGAAAAAGCATCGTACCCTCTAGCCGCGAGCGCTGCCATTCCCTACCATCGAACCGGCTTTGAGAGAGCAAAAAAGAAGAGGCCTCCTGGCCTCTTCTTAGCGCAATTGCCCGATCCTCCCTTCGTACACCGTCTCCGCAGGACCGCTCATGTATACATGGTTATCCGTTTCGCTCCACTCCACATATAAATCACCGCCCGCGAGGCCGATCCAGGCTGCGCGGTCTGTATATCCGTGCAGAACGGAGGCGACCAGCGTAGCGCAGGCGCCGGTTCCACAGGCCAGGGTCGAGCCGGCGCCCCGTTCCCATACCCGCATTTCCACGCGGTCCCGGGCCGTAACTGTAGCGAATTCGACATTTGTTTTTTGCGGGAAAATAGGATGCTCCTCGAGCATGGGCCCCCACTTATACAGATCAAACACAGCTGCATCTTCGACAAAAATAACGCAGTGGGGGTTGCCCATGGAGACCGCCGTAAACCTGAATCGCTGTCCGTTTACTTCCAGCGGCCAATCCAGTACCGGGCTTGCTTCCAGCGTGGTCGGAACGGCGCGCCCGCGAAGAATAGGCTCCCCCATGTCGATGCGCACGGACGAGACTGCGCCTGAATCCGTCTTCAGCTCCGCCAGTTGCACGCCGGCGCCCAACGTTTCAATGCTGACCTTCCTGCGGTCGATATACCCCTTCTCATACACGTACTTGCAGACGCAGCGAATGGCGTTTCCGCATTGCTCCGCCTCTGTTCCGTCGGAATTAAAGATTCTCATTTGGAAGTCCGCCCGCTCCGACGGCAAAATAAACACCAATCCGTCGGCCCCCGCGCCGAAATAGCGGTTGCACCATTTCACAGCGAGAGAAGAAGCATACTCCGGCAGTTCCTTCTCTCCGTCAATCACAAGGAAATCATTTCCGAGCCCGTGCATTTTCGTAAATTTCATCAAAACCACCCCTTCAAGCTTTGGCCAGCAAAGCTAAACTATGGGGTTAGTCTATAATTTGAGGGCTCGAAAAGGTATTGATTTTATGCACGAATATTTGTACTCTTCGCCGGTGCGAACGGGCCCGAACTGTTGTACTTGCGGCGGTTCCTCCGCCCTGACCAGACGCTGCCCGCGCCGAGCAGGAACGTTGGAATGCCCGCGGCCACGAGAGTAATGGACCATTCCCGCGGCGAAAGCGGAACGGTCTTGAAAATCGGCTGCAGCGGCTCAATGTAGATAACGCCAAGCAGCAGTAGAATGGAAGATAACACCGCGATGACGAGCAGGCGGTTCTGCAAAATGTTGCGGTGGAAAATAGACCGCGAGCTGCGGCAGTCGAAGACATGGATGAGCTGGGCCATGACCAGCGTGGCAAACGCCACCGATTGCGCCTTAACGAGCTGGCCTTCCGCTCCCGGATTGCTCTGCAGTGTAATCCAGAAGGCGCCGAGCGTACACAGGCCGATCAGCAGGCCCCGGCTCAGAATCTTCCAGCCGAGGCGGCGGGCAAAGATGTTCTCGGTTGCGCCGCGCGGCTTATGCTCCATCAGATCCTTCTCCGGCTGATCCACCCCGAGCGCCATAGCAGGCAGGCCGTCCGTCACTAAATTTACCCAGAGAATTTGGATCGGCATGAGCGGCAGCGGCAGACCGGCCAGCATGGCGAACAGCATCGTCAATATTTCGCCCACATTGGAGGCCAGCAAATACCTGATGAATTTGCGTATATTCTCGTAAATGTTCCGTCCTTCCTCGATCGCGGCGACAATCGACGAGAAATTATCGTCGGTCAAAATGAGCGAGGACGCTTCTTTGGAAACGTCGGTTCCCGTGATTCCCATGGCGATGCCAATGTCGGCCGCTTTGATAGCGGGGGCATCATTGACACCGTCTCCTGTCATGGCAACCACATGCCCCCTCCGCTGCAGAGCCTTCACGATACGCAGCTTATGCTCCGGCGATACCCGAGAATAGACGCTAATGCCGTCCGCCTTCGCTTCCAGCTCCTCGTCGCTGAGCATGTTCAGCTCCGAGCCGGAGACCGATTCGCCGCCACGCTGCAAAATCCCTAAATCCTGGGCGATCGCTTCGGCGGTGAGCCCATGATCCCCTGTAATCATCACCGTCTTAATGCCCGCTTTGCGGCAGACCGCGATTGCATCGCGAACCTCCCGCCGCGGCGGGTCGATCATGCCGGTCAGGCCGACGAATACCAGCTGTGATTCTACCGCATCCTCGCTGTTCGTATTTTCATGAGAGCGGAGCTCGCGATAAGCCATGCCCAGAACGCGGAGCGCCCGGCGCGCCATGTCTTCGTTCGCGGCCTGCACCCTTTGGCGCAGCGTGCCCGTGAAAGGCACGACCTTACCCTCCCATAATATGTACGAGCAGCGCTCCAGCAGCATATCCGGAGCCCCTTTCACAAAAGCCAGGGCTCCGCCCTGATGGGATACAACGACGGACATTCTTTTGCGTTTGGAATCGAAAGGATGCTCCTTCTCACGCTTGTATACTCCACTTAGCGTGCTTGGGGTCAGCCCCATTTTGGCCGCTAAGGTGACGAGCGCCCCTTCCGTCGGGTCTCCCTTCAACTGCCAGCGGGATCCCCCAGGCTCCTCTTTGCCTTTACGCCGGCTGCCTGCGCTCTCTTCCTCTTCGTCCTCGTAAATGACGGCATTGCCGCACAATGCGCTAATTTGCAGCAAACGGCGCAGGCTCTGGTCCTTCTTCACGTCGAGCGGCTGCCCCTGCTCCATAACATGGCCGACCGGCTCATACCCGTCGCCAGTTACTTCAAGCGGCCGCCCTTCCAGCCAAACATGCGTAACCGTCATTTTATTTTGTGTCAAAGTGCCAGTCTTGTCGGAGCAGATGACCGAAGCGCAGCCAAGCGTCTCGACGGACGGAAGCTTGCGCACGATTGCTTTGCGCTTAATCATCCGCTGTACCCCTAACGCAAGGGCAATCGTCACAATTGCCGGCAAGCCCTCTGGAATAGCCGCAACAGCCAGGCTTACCCCAGCCAAGAACATGCTTCCGGCGGGCTGCCCGTGAATGATTCCGACCACGACGACAAGAACCGTCAAGGCGAGAGCCAAATAAATCAAAATTTTGCCGAGCTGCTCGAGCCTCCGCTGCAGCGGTGTCTCCTGCGCCTCCGTATTCTGGATCAGGTCGGCGATTTTGCCCATTTCCGTTTCCATCCCTGTGCGAATGACGATGCCCTTTCCACTCCCGCGGGTCACCATCGTTCCCATGAAGCCGATATTTTTCTGATCGCCAAGCGGAACTTCGCTTTCCCGGATCGTCTCCGAATGCTTATTTACCGGATGAGATTCGCCGGTTAACGCAGATTCCTCCGCATCGAGACTGCTCGTCTCCAGCCAGCGGATATCGGCCGGAATACGGTCTCCGCTCTCCACCATGACGATATCACCTGGAACGAGCTCTCGCGCCGCAATATCGCGGAAGCGTCCTTCCCGCAAAACTTTGGCATGGGGAGCAGACAACTGCTTGAGCGCCCTAAGCGACCGTTCGGCGCGAAATTCCTGGATAAAGCCCAGGACTCCGTTCAGGATGATGATGGCTATTATAGTAACGGCGTCCAAATATTCACCGAGAAGTCCAGATATCAAGGTAGCTGCCATCAGTACGAGCATCATGAAATCCTTGAATTGGTTCAAGAAGAGGAGCAGCGGCGACACTTTCTGCATTTCCTGCAGCTCATTCCAGCCGCTTTGCTCCTGCCTGCGCCGCGCCTCTTCTTCGGTCAGCCCCTGCTCCCGCGAGACGCCGAACCGTTCGAGAAGCTCCTCCCCACTCCGCTGGTGCCAGTTTTTTTGTTCCATCCTCCCTATTCCCCTCCCGTATTTTATGCCGTTTTACAGAGCGAAGGCTTTTCCACCTAGGGTAAATGTATTCGGGCCAGTCCTAAATTATCACAGGGGAGGACTTAAGTTTTTGCATGAAGTATGGCATCATAGAGAGAGCGCGATATGCGCCAAGGCACTTATAAGAGGGAGACTGTACAATTATGGCACTTGACGGAATCGTAACGCGTTCCATTGTCCACGAGCTGCAAATTTGCGTGGGCGGACGCATTAATAAAATACATCAGCCATCCGAGAGCGATATCATTATCAATCTGCGCTCACAGGGTGAAAATAGAAGGTTAATCTTATCGGCTAATCCGACTTATCCGCGCGTTCATCTTACAGAACAGTCCTTTCCCAACCCGCAGGAAGCTCCCATGTTCTGCATGCTGCTGCGCAAGCATTGCGAAGGCGGCGTTATCGAGGCGATTACCCAGTACGGGATGGAGCGGATTATCGCGCTCGATATCAGGCAGCGTGACGAGCTTGGGGATATTTCCGCCAAACGGATCATTATCGAGCTGATGGGACGGCACAGCAATATCATTCTCGTCGATCCCAACACAGGCGTGCAGCTGGACGGCATTCACCACGTCACCCCTTCCATCAGCAGCTACCGCGTCGTCATGCCGGGATTTGCCTATACGAAGCCGCCGGAGCAGCATAAGCTGAATCCGCTGGAAACCAGCAAGGAGCAATTCCTGTCAGCCTGGGGCGAAGCCGGGGAAGCTGCAGCAGAATCCAGTCACTGGCTGGTGCAGGCTTATAGCGGCCTCAGCCCGCTGATCGCGGATGAAATTTATTATCGCGCCCGGCACAGTGAAGCTGATGCCAAAGCTCCCCTTGTACAAGTGCCCCTGCAGCCTGATGCGTTATGGTCAGCTTTCTCGGCCATGATGCTCGATATTGACCGCCATCAATACCAGCCGATGACCGGTAACAACATCAAAGGAAAACATGTATTTTCGGCCGTGTTGTTAAGTATGGTTCAGGGAGATATCCGGACGTTCGATTCGATCAGCGCATGCATGGAGGATTATTACGGGGAAAAGGCGCTGCGTGATACCGTGAAGCAAAAAACGAGCGATCTGCTGCGTTTTCTGCAAAATGAGCGCAGCAAAAATGTAAAGAAGCTGACGAAGCTGCAGGAGGATCTGGCGGAAGCCGAGGATGCCGAGAAATACCGGATCTCCGGGGAACTGCTCCTTGCTTCCCTTCACCAAATTGAAAAGGGCGACAAAGAAGCTGAGCTCATCAATTATTACGATGAAGAGCAAAAGCCTATGCGGATCTCCCTTGATCCGCTGCTGACTCCGTCCGAAAATGCGCAGCGTTATTTCAAGAAATACAACAAATTCAAAAACAGCCTGACGGTTATCGATGAACAAATGGACATTGCTCGCAGGGAAATCACGTATCTGGAGGGTTTGCTTCAGCAGCTGGATTATGCGACGCTGAACGATATCGATGAAATCCGCGAGGAATTGATCCAGCAGGGATACTTGAGACAAAGAAGCGGCAAAAGCAAGAAAAAAAAGAAGAGCGACCGTCCGACGCTCCATGTCTACACTTCTTCCGAAGGCATAGACATATACGTAGGCAAGAACAATCTGCAGAACGAGTACGTAACCAACCGCCTGGCCAGCCACAATGATACCTGGCTGCATACGAAGGACATTCCGGGCTCCCACGTCGTCATTCGAAGCGCCTCTTACGGGGAAGCCACATTAAACGAGGCAGCCCAGCTGGCAGCATATTTCAGCCAGGCCAAGGAATCCAGCAGCGTACCCGTCGATTACACGCTGATCAGGCATGTTCGCAAGCCAAGCGGCGCGAAGCCCGGCTTCGTCATTTACGAGCAGCAGCGCACTTTGTTCGTCACGCCTGACGAGGCGCTTGTCAAGAGCCTGCCAAACACCGTCAAATAAGCTGCGATATATAACTTAAACAACAAATCCTTCGGCCATTTGCTAATGCTTACATAGCAAGGACGAAGGATTTGTTCATCTTGGGCAGTACACGCTGCTTTACTGCGGGTACGAGGTCAGTTCTGACCTGCGTGCCCTGAGCGATGACGAAGCAGTTCCAATGTACTTAACGGTACTGTACGCGAGCCAATATCCCCGTGAAAGATCACGCCCTGCCGGACGCCATGGTAATCGGAACCGGCAGTCGGAATCAGATCGAACTCTTCTGCCATTTCCAGGTAACGCTGCTCGTCGGCTGCCCCATGGTCAGAGTGATACACTTCGATGCCTGCAGGCTGGCCCTGGGCAATAATCCGTTTGACCAATTCGTCATCCCCATATAACCCGGGGTGCGCCAGCACAGGGACGCCGCCGGCCTCACGAATCCATTGCATCGCCTCCTCTGGCGCGATCCTGGGGACGCTTGCATAAGCCGGCTTCCCTTCGCCCAGATAACGGTCAAAGGCATCCCGCATATTCTCGGCATAGCCCTTTCGGACCAATGCATCGGCGATATGCGGCCGGCCGATGCTCTCATCGGGGCGAAGCGGGCGGCCAAGCCCATCCTTGATCTCCTGGAGCGTCAGCGGCATTCCGAGGGCATGCAGCTTCTCCAAAATGAGCTCATTCCGCGCTTCTCGCGTAGCCCGAAGCCTCTGCAGTCTGCCCAGCAGCCTTTCATCCATGGTATCGATATAATAACCCAGCACGTGAATGTCGCGGCCCGCCGCGACCGTGCTGATTTCAACGCCCGGAACGACCGTGATGCCGTATTGCTTCCCAGCGGCAAGCGCCTCTTCAATTCCGGCTACCGTATCATGATCCGTGATCGCGATGGCTGCCAGACCCTTCTCCCGGGCCAGACGGACATTTTCTGCAGGGGCGTTCATTCCATCGGAGGCCCGGGTATGAGTGTGCAAATCACATAAATTATCGAATACCGAATCGTTGATCATGGAGTTCCTCCTTAACTGTCTACAAAGGTAGCTGCTGTTCCCGCAAAAAGGTCAGAAACGTAACTGCGGATACCGGAAGCAGCGTGGATTTCAAATGGATCGAATAAAACTGACGCTTGAACTTCGCATCCTCGATTTCCAGAATCTCCAGCAATCCTAGGGCTAGCTCATGCTTGACCGATGACGGCGACAGAAATGTAAGACCGAAGCCGGCCTCGACTGCGGACTTCACGGCCCCTGTGCTTCCTAGCTCCATGACGATATCCAGCTCTGCGAGATCGATCCCGCTGCGTTCCAACTGCTCCTCCATGACTTGGCGGGTGCCCGAGCCCTTCTCCCGAAGGACGAACGGGTAGGATAATATGTCCGCTAGCTTCAGGGAGCCTTTGCTGGTGAGCGGATGCCCCGCAGGCACGACCAGCTTCAACTCGTCCTCCATGACTGGCTCTGATATCATATCGGGATGATGCACAGGCGCTTCGACCAGGCCAAAATTAAGCTGATGGCTTACAATTTCGTCAATGATCTGCGTCGTATTCATCACCTTTAGCACGATAGAAATGTGCGGATACTGGCGTCCGAACGGGCCGAGCAGGCGCGGCAGCACATATTCGCCGATCGTGAGGCTGGAGCCGAGCAGCAGGCGCCCTTCCAGCATGGACGTGAACTGCGACATCGCCTTTTCGGTCTCGCGCATAAGCTCGATGCTTTTGCGCGCATACGGATATAAAGCTTTTCCCGCTTCGGTCAAATCAATACGCTTCGTCGATCGGACTAGCAGCTTCGTGCCGAAATAGTCCTCAAGCGATTGAATTTGCATCGTTACTGCAGGTTGGGTCATATGTAACGCCTGCGCGGCCGCCGAAAAGCTGCCCCGCTGGGCAACGGTATAAAAAATATGTAATTGGTGATAATTCAAAGCCATTGTCGCTTCACTCCTTCTTCTCCATTACAATAGCATGTTCATGCAAACAAAAACCAGTTAATTTCAACAGGTCGGGGAAAGCCATGGAGAGACGTTCTCCATATCCATTTCATAAAGCAGCTTAAACCTGGCCGAATCGTAAGTGGAAGCGATAAAAAGCCCTGGCTCCCCATAGACCTTAAATAAAACAAAAAAAAGCAAACACATCTTCGTGTCTGCTTCATGACCTTCTCTAAATTAGAAACGCGCTACCCGCTCTCGAATTATTTCCGCTTGCGGCTGTTCTTCATCAGCGTCATACGCCGGGAATGCCTCAGCCAGGAATAATAGGAACGCAGGTCACGCAGCTCGATCGTCTCGGACATGCGTCCGAGAAACGTCACGATGATCATCCTATGCATAGGTCTTCCGACCAGATCGTATTCCCCAGGAATTTCGGAAAATTCAGCAACCATCACCAAATCATCGTCCACCAAATAAACGTCCTCTTCATTGCGGTAATAATGCTTGATCCGCCCCTGCTTGAGACATTCCCAAGCCCAGCCGGCAATTTTCTCAAAGCCTTTGCTAGTCCGATCTATCCTGTCGCGATACCGCATCATGGCATGGTTAGTGATCACGATATCGGAGACTCTCTTATCGCCTAATGTTATGTGAAAAGCCTCATAAGTTCCCCACCGCTCCGTAACCTTGTCTCTCATGACGCACCCCTCATGTCTTGTAGTTGATAGGTCTTTATAACTAAGTATATTTACCTATAATCATACATCACTTTCCATTATTCTACAAGGGAGGCCTTGATCTTAGAACCAAAATTTATGAGAAATTTTACTCCGCTTTAACTTTTTTCACTGATTCGTTGCTTCCTAAAGCGAGCATTAGCGCCTCCATGTCATAACCGCCTTTAAGCTGTATCGTCAAAGCGAGGGTCATCGATTGTCCCCCGCGTTCCACTTCAAAAGACAGAACGGCAATATGAAGCTCCCTAAGCTGTTTTAAAATCCGCTCCAAAGCCTCCGCTTCGTTCTCGAGTACAAGGGTGATATTTTCGACTTTTGGAGAGGTCAACCGGCCTAAGCGGCCATGCAGCACGATTTGGCCTACGAAAATAATCAGCATCACTCCGATGCCGACGAAATACATGCCGGCCCCAACCGCCATGCCAATTCCCGCCGTCGCCCATATGCCTGCTGCTGTAGTCAGCCCCTTCACCGTTTGCTTCTGCATGAATATCATGCCCGCCCCCAAAAAGCCGACCCCGCTCACAACACCGGCCGCGACTCTTGACGGATCGAGCGACAGGTTGCTCCAGCCGATCTGGTCCTGAAAGCCGTACTTGGAAATGATAATCATGAGGGCAGAGCCAGCAGCCACGATAAAATGCGTCCGCACCCCCGCTTCCTTCATGCGGCTTTTTCGCTCAAAGCCGATGATATAGCCGCAAATCCCCGCGATCAGCACGCGCAGCAGCAGTTCATACTCCATGATTTCCGCCTCCTGACGATGTTCTGCTCCATTCTGGATAAAACCGCTAAAAATAAAGAGCGCCCCGAAGGGTCGCTCTTTATTGTATCCCGCCGGCATTTTAATAAGTCCTACGCCAATCGGGTCATGAGTATTCGTACGTGCATTTGGATTCTACAATCCATAATATTGCGTCTTGTCTGGAACTTCCTTTGAATATTCCGTCTTGATTTCATTGCGATACGATCGTTCAATCTTGCGGACATACGACAGCTTGCGGATATTCCGCATGATATCCTCTGCGCGCTCCGCATTTACATACATGACGACGTAATGCATCCGCCGGGATAAATAGTGCACGCTCCCGTATTTCTCCAGATTTCTTGCCGCCTTCAAATCGTTTACCCATATGATATAGCCTGTACGTTCCGGAAACATGTAATCCCCCCAATATCGTCGCCTGTAAAAGATGGTGCTGCCGCCATATATCGGCGGTGCCCCGTTATCCGCAGCTGCAACTGCCGCCGCTTCCGCAGCCGCCGCCCTTTGGATTCGGGTCGTTGCTCGGTACCTTAATAGTATCGGATACGGAATAAGCAATCGTCTCCGACATCTGATGCAGTATGTCGTCCAGCTCTTTCTCTGCCGCTTTGAATTTGCGTACGGCTTCGAACTGCTCTAGCTCCTTCTCCACCTGAGCTACTTTGTCTTTCGCCTCATGGTAATTGGGATGGTAGTGGCCGAATCGCTCCGTCTCCTCAAAGAGCTCCTTCTGCGCGTCAAGCTTTCTGACGAATGCCTGGATCTCCGGGTCTTCCTCCACGCGTCTCTTCCAGTATAAATAATCGGATACCGCGGTGGAATTGTTTATCATATCGCCTAATTCATAGGCGTATGTCAAAAGCTGGGCCATATCGACCGTCTTCAGCTCGGTTACGCTCATGAATCTCAACTCGATTCTATATAGAATGGTCTACTAAAAAATCCATGCAACAATACAATTTTCAGTAGACTACACTATAATAACATATTCGGTTTCCCAGCAGAAGGGTTTCCCGCGATTGCTCCGTTCCGGTCTTCCGCAACGATCTCTGGAAGGAGCAGACGCATAATCTCCCAATTTTCCGGAGTCAGCACGGCATCGCGGCCTTCGGAAGAATTGGGCGAGAACAGTTTGCCTGTAACCTGCCAATCCGCCCCCCCTTGCAGGCCTGCGGGCAAATATTCATACATTTCCCCTTTGATTCCCAAGGCGAGCATGACATGCCACTTCATAGCCTGGCTCACCATTTCCCGGGCGGTTGAGGAATGATAGCTTCTTGCCGTCTTTAGCCATATGGCCGGAACCTGATCCAGCCCCGGAAACAGCTCTTCCCGCTCCAAGCCAGTATCAAATAGGCGATATGAAGAGCGGTCCTCCCCGCAAAATATCCAGCCGCTGCCGTTGCCTCCTGACTGCGGAATACCGTTCGGCCCTCCTAGCTCGGGCAACTTGGACAAAGAACCATCCAGCCTGGGGAAAACCCGCAACTCCCCCGGTTCCCCAAGCTCCCTCCCCCATTCTTCAAGGGCAAGGGCTACATTGTCCGGGACGCCCGAAGAGGAACGCTGCAATTGGCGGAGCGCTTCCCGCCAGGAGCGGCCAAGCCGGATCCCTTCGGCGATGCTCTCTCGCGTCAGGCGATACACCGACATGCGGTCCGCATAAATGCATTCACTAATGGCTTCCAGCTCCCATCGGCAGGCAAAAGACACTTCTGTGGGCACGATGATTTCAAAATCTGGCTGAACGCAAAAGCCGGATTCCGCCGTTTCACCGTCTTCATCCCGATGCAAAGCGTCCTGCGCCAGCCCAAGCCTTCTTGGCTGCTCTATCCAGCGAAAGGCTCGTCCCCCCGCATTATGGCATCCCAGCTCCAGCCAGCCAAAGCCGCACATAGCCTCGATCCAGCCCCATAGCCAGCGCCGCCATTCCTCAGGCGGGTCAAGGCGAAGCAGCCTTTCCTCCTGCAGCCATTGGATAAGCATCTCTATGGAATACCACTCGCCGGGAACAAAAAACGGAGATGATAATGCATAAACAAGGTGCTGCAATCCTGCCTCCGCGGGAACATATTTCGTTTGAACTCGGCGATACAGCTCTGCATTCATTCCGTCCACATTCTGTTCTAGCCAGAAAGTTATTGCCTGCATATTCAACTGCCACGCTTTTGGAGCCTGAATGATAAGCTCCATATCCAGCAGCAAATCCAGCACGACCGCCGTTGAAGCCTGAATCGTCTCTTGGTGGGGATAACTAAGCTCCAACCCCGTTACGTCTTCAGGCTGCAGCGCTGTTTGCCCGCTTAATTTCACGAGTGCCCGTTGGTAAATGCCTCCTTTTGCCGTAACGGGAATACCGTACTTTGCAATCCAAACGAGGCTGCGGAACAAATCCAACGCGAGCCCCCGCTTCGCCTCGCGGATAAGCTTGATTTCGCTGCCGCTGATCGGCTCAAGCTTCGGTTGCATCCATTCACCCTGGATCATGTCTGCAATTTCCTGTGGAATGTAGAATAGACGCTCGCCCCATGAATTACGGACCGAAACCAGATAGCGATGACGCAGCAGTGCCGGAACGGCTGCACGCAAATCGGCCGCCGTGGTCCGGCCCTCGGCGGCCTTCGGCAGATGCTCCAGCTTGAAGGAGAGCCCGGCGAATCGGCGAAAGATTAAGAATAAGGCCATTTTAGCGGCTGGCGGGAATCCTTCCGCTCCGCGTTCGCGGCCCTGCATCTCTTTCGATGTCATGCATTCCCTGTTCATGCCTAAAGCACCTCCGACTGGGCAGCATCATCTTGAAAGATAGCTTCATCACGGCGAATCTTGTACTCATAGCCCTGCTCGACAAGAAAGAGCTGACGGCGCAGGGCAAAATGCTGCTCCCTGCTGTCCGCGGAGACCAAGCTATAGAAATATGCCTTTTCTCCCGTTGCCTTCGGCCGGAGTATCCGGCCGAGCCGCTGCGCTTCCTCCTGTCTTGAGCCGAAGCTGCCTGAGATCTGCACGGCCACTGACGCATCCGGCAGATCTACGGCAAAATTGGCTACTTTGGAAACGACAAGGACTTGAATCTGCCGTTCGCGAAACGCCTGAAACAGCCGGACTCGCTCCTCCTGCGGAGTACTGCCTGTAATAAGCGGTGCCTGAAGTACGTATGCTGCCTCGGCAAGCTGCTGCAAATATTGGCCGATGACGAGGATTTGCCGGCCTTCATGCAAGCGCAGCAACCGCTCCAGCCAGGCGGTCTTCCGGGAATTTTCGGATGCGATTCTAAACTTCTCCCGCCCTTGCGCGGCTTCATACTTTTCCTTTAAGGACGGGGCCATCGCAACCTGAATCTCCTGGCATTCGACCTTGGCGATATGCCCGGTTCGCTCCAATTCGCGCCAAGGCACCTCATAAAGCTTAGGTCCGATCAGAGAGAAGACATCCCGCTCGCAGCCGTCTTCCCGGACGAGCGTAGCCGTCAGCCCGAGGCGCCGGGTCGCTTGAATATCAGCCGTAGCCCGGAATACGGGAGCCGGGAGCAGGTGCACCTCATCATAAATGATCAGTCCCCAGTCTCTTTCGTTGAATAAGCGCATATGCTGAAAATCGCCGTCTTTTTTCGTGCGGTGGGTTAAAATTTGATACGTTGAAACGGTAACCGGACGTACCTGCTTCTTATCGCCGGAATATTCCCCGATCTGTTCGGACGTCAGCGTCGTCTTCTGGCAAATCTCAGTTATCCATTGCCGTACGGAGGTGACATTCGAGGTCAGGATCAGCGTTTCGCATTGCAAGCGCTCCAGTGCGGCAAGCCCTACTATCGTCTTTCCAGCCCCGCACGGCAGCACGATCACTCCGCTTCCGCCATGCCCCGCCTGCCCTTCGGCCGGATTCACCCGGCCGGCAAACGCATCGACGCCTGCTTCCTGGTAATCCCTCAGTGCAAATGGTTGGCCATCCCCAGTCACGCCCCTTAGAGCGACCGGCAATGTATGTCCGCGATGGTACCCCGCTTCATCGATGACGGGATAACCTAGACGTGCCGCCTCCTGCTTCAGCTGGCCGCGAAACACCGCTGGAAAGCACAGCCGGAATCCGTCCCGCTGCAGCCTGAAAGAAGCCAGCGATGGTTCCGTCTCCAACTGATCCAGCAGGGCAGGGTTCGAGCGACGCTGCTCAAGATAGAGCATGCCTGGAGCACCGTCTGTTCGAATCAAAGCCAGAGAGCCGTAACGAGACATCCACATGCGGATGTCGGAAAGCACCTTGCCCGGCACCTCCCATCTCGACAAGCAGCGCAGCATCTCCACGACATCGTCCGCCGTTTGGCCACCCGCTGCAGCATTCCATAAAGATAGCGGCGTAATTCGGTATGTATGAAACATGGCCGGACTTTTGACGAGTTCAGCAAAGAGAGCCAGCTTGTTTTTGGCCTGTTCGAAGCCGGGATGCCCCTTCTCCAGAAGAACCGTAAAATCACGCTGCACGATACACGCTCCCGTTCCGTTCATCCCACAAAGCCTCCTTATTCCTTCCAAAAGTCTGTGATATGGAAAAGAAGAAGCCCGCAAGCATGATGCGAACCTCTTCTCTTAAATTGGCCTTAGCATGACTAGTGGACTTGGTGGGAAATATCACTCAACGCATCGCCGGCTTCATCGGCAAAATTGTTGCGTACAGCCATATCCCCAAGCGACACGATCCCGATCAGCCGTTCTCCTTCTGTAACCGGCAGGCGGCGAATTTGCTGCTCCGCCATCATATCCGCAGCCTCGTCAACCGGCGTGTCCGGCGAAGCGCAGCGGATGCCCCGTGTCATAACCGTCTCTACGGCTGTAGAACCCGGATGCTTATCCGCAATCGCCCGAATGACGAGATCACGGTCGGTAATAACCCCGATCAGCCGGTCTCCATTTTCGACGACGGGAATGAAGCCCGTATCATTGTTTTTCATTTTTACCGCAACCTCATAGATATTGTCCTTTGGCGATACGGTAACTACTTGGTCAGTCATGATATCCTTTACTTTTCTCATTATGCCATCCCTCCATCATCTAGATTTCCTAGGAGGGAGCTATATTATGCATGATCCTTCAAATGCTGCTTTCTTGATAAGCTTCCGCCATCGCGATCAAGAGGCTTGCCGCATGCAGCATCGCTTTTTCATCGATATCAAATTTTGGATGGTGGTGCGGATACATCGCATTCTTCTCCGGATTTCCGGCTCCTACAAGCATGAAGCAGCCGGGAACCCGCTGCAAATAGTAAGCAAAATCCTCGGCAGGCATAATTTGCGGAGAGTGCTCGCTTGACAGCCCGGTCTCCCGCTCCGCCACCTCCCGAAACCTCTCATATTCCTCCGGATGATTGACCAGACTCGGATAGCCGGTCATGTATTCGACCGTCGCGCCCGCCCCGTAAGCCTGTGCCGTCCCTTCAGTCAGCTGCTCGATCCGTTCGCGGATTATCCTGCGGGTCTCCTCTTTGAAGCAGCGGACCGTACCGGCCAATCGGCATGTGTCGGCAATGACATTCTGAGCCGTCCCCCCGTGAATGGAGCCGATCGTCACGACAGCGGGATCCAGCGGATTGACTGAACGGCTGACGACACTCTGCAGTTGGAGAACAAGCGCCGCCCCGGCAACGACGCTGTCTACCGCGGCATGCGGCATGCCGCCATGGCCGCCGCGGCCTGACAGCTCGATGAAGAATTCGTCGGTCGAGGCCATCATCGGCCCGGGCCGGCTGGCCGCTGCGCCTACCGGGATCGGCGTCCATAAATGCACGCCGTAAATCACGTCCACGCCGTCCAGCGCCCCTGCCTCAATCATGGATAGTGCCCCGCCCGGACAGACCTCCTCCGCCGGCTGGAAGATGAGCCGGATTTCGCCCTGAAGCGTCACTCTCCGGGTGCTGAAATATTCGGCAACCCCGAGCAGAACGGCCGTATGGCCGTCATGTCCACATGCATGCATAACGCCGGGAACCAAAGACGCATATTCGCACGTTTTCTCGTCCTGTATCGGCAGTGCATCCATATCAGCACGCAGCGCAACCGTCTTCCCCGGCAAATGGCCGCGAATGGTGCCTACAACCCCGTTCCCTCCGATCCCCACCGCTGCATCAATGCCCAGCTTCTTTAGCTCATCAGCGATGTATGCCGCCGTTTTCTGTTCCTTGAACGACAATTCCGGGTGGCGGTGCAAATACCGTCTCCGCTCCACCATAGCCGGAAACAATGATTTTAGCGTTTCCTCTCTCATGGACTTCCACTTCCTTCTTCATCAATCACGCATCAAACTGCCGGCAGCATGCCCGCCGGCATACGATATGTATTATTGTAGCAGAAAAATCAGCGCCCTCAATATAGGGCAAATCACTATAAACAGCGTCCCTTCACCCTTTTGAAGCGTTTCCTATGCTTGCACAAGTGGTGGAAACATAATATCATGGGAGAAGAACTTTTAAGGAGGCATTTTACACGATGATTCTCGAAAATACCGGTTTGAACGGATTAAAGAGCGACTTGTCCTATCTGGACGAATCCGCAGAGAAAGTCGGGTTTATTCGCTGGCAATGGGAATATTACCGGGCTACATACGATTACAAAATAGAAGCAAATGATAACGAGTACTTCCTTCGCATTAACACGCGGGCTGTAGAGGGCAAATTGGAGCGTCCGGACACGGTTCTGGAAATTGAAGCGGTCTATATCGGACGGGCTACATTCCCGCACGGGCTGGAATACGAATCGGAAATTCCGTCTTTCGTACAAAAGACGGCCAACCTTAAGCTAACCGAACTGAAACAGCTTCTAGAGGCATAAGGAATTTGGCATGAGAGACAGCAAATCAGAGCCCAAACGCGGAGCTCCCGATTTTCAACTGCTCATCCTCACCTTGTTATTGGTTGGCTTCGGGATCGTGATGGTTTTCAGTTCCAGCTCCAGCATTACTTTGGTAAGTGAAAAATTTGGTTATGATTTGATGTACTTTACAAAACGTCAAATAGCTTTCGGAGGAGTCGGCCTGATCCTCATGTTCATTACGATGAACATTCCTTATGACAAATTCAAGAAGCTTTTTGTTCCGGTTTTTATTGTAACTATTATTATGCTTATGCTTGTTCCATTTTTAGCTGACGATATCTTTGGGGCAAAAAGCTGGTTTATGATCTTCGGCCTCGGCGTTCAACCTACCGAGCTCGCGAAGATTGCTACGATCCTTTATCTGGCTGCTCTGATTTCAAAGAAAGGGGATCGTTTTCGGGATTTAAGAACAGGCTATATTCCCGTGATGGTCATCGTCGGCTTTGTGGCTGGTCTTATCATGCTGCAGCCCGATTTTGGCTCATGCATGATTCTGGTCGCTACCGCAGGCCTCATTATATTTGCCGGCGGAGCAAATTTGAAACATATTTTAGGTTCTATCGCTTTGCTTATCCTTGGAGCCAGCATCGTACTCGGTGCCGGCGCCCTTTTAGAGCAAATTAATCCAGGCGAGAAACAAACAGGCAGCAACTATAAAGTAGGACGAATTACATCATTCATTAACCCTTGGGAGGATCCGCAGCACACAGGCTATAACATCATCCATTCCTTAACCGCGCTAGGACATGGCGGCTTAACAGGAGCAGGATTCGGCCAAGGCATTCAGAAGCTGCATTACCTCCCGAATTCCTATAATGACTTTATATTCTCAGTCATTGGTGAAGAATTCGGTTTCATTGGAAGCATTATTTTCCTATTGTTATACACCTATTTTATATGGAGGGGACTGCTGGTCTCACTCCGCTGCTCCAGTACGTTCGGCTTGCTGACCGGCGTCGGGATTATGGGACTCATCGCCATCCAGGCCTTCGTTAATATCGGAGGCGTAACGCGGACGATTCCCATTACCGGCGTAACCCTGCCATTCATCAGCTACGGCGGCTCCTCCCTGCTGGTCATGATGGGAGCAATGGGCATTGTCCTCAGCATCTCGCGCGACTCCTCCCTGCCTGCAAAGCAGGAACGAACCAAATCGGTCGTTGTAAAGGATCCATCGTATGAGCTGAGCCATCCGAGACGCCGCCATTTATAGCAAGAAAGAAAGAAGACTACGGGCTCCCCGTAGTCTTCTTTCTTCCATACCGGTTCAGTTCTGAAATTCTCGAACGATCTATGTACCGTCACGCTGCACGATCAGATTTCATCATCCTTAAATGCAACGCCTTCAACTTTCACATTGACTTCCACGGTTTTAAGTCCTGTCATGCTTTCGACCGCTTCACGAACATTTTGCTGAAGCATCCGGCACACCTCGTGAATCGGCGTCTCGTACAGCACAATAATACGGAGATCAATTGCCGCTTCCAACTGACCGACTTCTACGGTGACGCCCTTTTGCACATTCTTGCCGCTTAACCGCTTCGCCCAGCCTTCGGACAAGCCGCCAGACATAGCCGCGATTCCCGGCGTTTCCAGGGCCGCCATCCCGGCGATTTTTGCAACGACGTCGTCTGAAATTCGAATAAGCCCATTATCTAACTGTAATTGTTCGGTCATGGTCAATTCCTCCTTCAACCTCATTATATTTATTGTAATTCCTATGCTGCTGTAAAGCAAATGTGGAATATTCTTTTCGGTGTATCGTTTTTATTTTACCCAAATTGGTTATATTGAGTTTGATATATTCACGCGAAGCCGAGGTGCCAATATGCGAAAATATGTATCGCCAAGCCTGTTGATCATTTTCTTTATTTTAAGCGCCGCAGGGCATTACGCACACTGGCCGGCCACCCTGCAGTTTATCATTTCCGCCGTTGCTGTCATTTTTGTTGCCGGATTTCTGGGAAAAGCGACCGAAAGCGTAGCTCATTATGCCGGACAGCGCCTGGGCGGATTTCTGAACGCAACCTTCGGGAACGCTGCGGAGCTGATCATCGGCATTCTGCTCGTTCGCGAAGGATTATTCGACATGGTCAAAGCGAGCATTACCGGCTCAATTATCGGAAATCTGCTGCTTGTCCTCGGTTTAAGCCTGTTCGCTGGCGGATTAAAGCATAAAATACAACGGTACAACATATCGCTGGCGGGCATGAACGGCTCGTTGATGATCGTGGCGATTATCGCCTTGTTTGTACCGGCTATTTTCCTGCAGACGCACGTCCTTCATGAAGAGGACCGGACTGCGCTTAGCCTCGTCGTCGCCGGAATCCTCATCGCTTCCTATTTACTATGGCTCGTCTTCTCCATGATTACGCATAAGGATTATTTGGCCGATGTCACGGAAGCCGGCAAAGGAGCGGACAATGGAGCTGCCGCCGAAACAGACAGCATCGCCCTGGCTACTGCAGGGGGTTCGCATGAATTGCCGCCGGCATGGTCCAAAGGCAAATCGATCACGTATCTTGTCCTGGCAACGGTCATGGTCGCTTTTGTCAGCGAATGGCTCGTTGGAACATTGGATACGTTCACAGAGCGGTTCGGTCTTAGCGAAATATTTGTCGGTGCCTTCGTTGTCGCTATCGTCGGGAACGCAGCAGAACACAGTGCAGCCATTTTACTCGCCATGAAAAATAAAATCGGCGCCTCCGTAGAAATCGCCGTGGGCAGCAGTCTGCAAATCGCTTTGTTCGTTGCTCCGGTGCTGATTTTTGTCAGTCACCTCTTCGGCCGGCCGATGGACATCGTGTTCACCGTAATTGAGCTTGCGGCCATTGGCGTGTCTGTCTTCATCGCCAAATCGATTACTCAGGACGGACAGACGAACTGGTATGAGGGCCTGCTCCTGATTGCTGTCTATGCGATTCTGGGGGTCTCGTTCTACCTCGTATAACGCCGGAAGAACGTCAGTTCGGCCACACAGCGATACAAACAAAGAAAGCGTACATCCCGGGCGATAACACGGATTGTACGCTTTCTGTGGTATGTAAGCCTGTTTCTATTAACAGGCTACTCTTTATTATTCATCGCTTCGTATAACAGGGCCAAATTCCGCTCGAGCTTGTTCAAAATTTGTTTGCCTGTAGACTCTTGAATGAGCCCGACACGAACCGCGTAGTCAACCTGCCTGGAGAAACCATACATCTGGGTATCCAATACTTCCTCATAGAGAGGGCAGTAACGCGTAGCCAGGTTCTCCATCTGCACTTCGATCAGCTTCTGTATTTTATCCGCATCTTCCTGCAGAAGATTTAATGCTTTCAGATTCAGTTGCTCCTGCAAATCAGATGAAGTCATGTTTCTTCCCCCCTATGTCCCTAAAGTCGATCACTCATCTACTCTATTCTTAATATTAGACGAAATCGAAAGCCAATACAAGAACCTCTCTAAATAATCCCTTTCCCAAGTCTCCCCAATTGGGTATGACGTTTCGCACATCCCGGAATGATACTTCTAATATGTTCAAAAAAGCACCCTTGCCTGCATTGGCAAGAGTGCTTCTTCGAATGAGCGATTATTCGGCAACTACCTTCACATTCAAGCCGTGCTTTGCAAACACTTCAGATACGGCTGCCTTCGCGGCATCTGCATCTGGTCCGTGAACATGAAGCTCATAGCTTTGCGTGTTTACCAGCGTTGTGAAGAGACCCAAAATACTTTTTACATCGATGTACTTATTATCTGCTTGAAGAACGATGGATGATGAAAATTTGCTCGCGGTTTGAGCAATTTCAACTACCGCTTGATTGTTGTTCGCCATTTCGAATCCCTCCGCGTCTAACTTTGGAATAAATATATTACCATGATACATTGAATCCGCTTCCCTAGCAAGGTATATTCTCTCTATTTCAGGTTCTCCGGATTCAACGCCTCCAGCTCAGGCACTACAAATATTCCGTCTTTGCGGATGAGTACGTCATCGAAATAAATTTCCCCGCCGCCGTATTCTGGACGCTGGATAAGCACCAGATCCCAGTGGATGGAGGATTTGTTCCCGTTAAATGCCTCTTCATAAGCCTGGCCCGGCGTAAAATGAAGGCTGCCGGCAATTTTCTCATCAAACAGAATATCCTTCATCGGGTGCAAAATGTACGGATTGAAGCCGATCGCAAACTCGCCAATATATCGTGATCCTCCGTCCGTATCGAGAATTTTGTTGAGGTTGTCCGTATCGTTGCTTGTTGCCTCTACGATTTTTCCATTCTCGAAACGGAACTTGATGTTCTCGAACGTAATTCCGTTATACAAAGTAGGCGTGTTATAGCTGATCGTACCGTTTACCGAATCTCTGACTGGCGCCGTATATACCTCGCCGTCCGGGATGTTGCGCTCTCCCGAGCACTTGATGGCTCCGATTCCTTTAATGGAGAAGGACAAATCCGTACCAGGGCCGGTAATCCGGACTTTATCCGTGCGCTTCATTAGATCGGCTAATGCATCCTGCGCCCGGTCCATTTTGGCGTAATCCAGATTGCATACATCGAAATAGAAGTTCTCGAAGGCTTCGGTGCTCGTGTTCGCCAATTGCGCCATGCTGGCGTTCGGATAACGAAGGACGACCCATTTCGTATGCTTCACCCGCTGCTCGCTATGTACAGGATGGGAATAAAGCGAATTGTACAGCTTCATTTTCTCCTCAGGAACATCGGACAACTCGTTCACATTCGTGCCGGCCCGGATACCGATATAGCAATCCATCTGCTTCATCCGGTTAAGGTCAATTTCTGCCCAGGTTTTCATCTGTTCCTCGTTTGCATATTTGAAAAGCGAACGCTGCACTGTCCGGTCGGTCAGCTCCACAAAGGCATTCCCGCCCTTTCTGCCGACCTCTTCAACAATCGCGATCAGCAAATCCCTTTCATTGCCGATCATCTCCACAAGCACGTTTTCTCCCGGCTGAACGTTAACTGAGTAGCCCACCAAATTTTCCGCCAATTTCTGTATTCTTGGATCTCGCATACAGACTTACGCCTCCTCTAATTTAGATAAGCAGCATTCCCATCTTGACAGGAAGCTGCTCTGTTAGTTGAACGCTGGTTAATTCGTTTTCTATTGTAGCACGGTCTGCCGCTCTCTTCCAAGAGATTAGGAGATATTCGGAAAATAACCAGCTTGCTATTTATAATCAGCAAACCGGTTATCTGTGCGCAGCATCTCCTGCTGCGGAACACCTTGCGGGCTCAAATACGCTATCCTCGATTCGGAGGTCAGGCGCATCGGAAGCCCTGTCTTCGAATTGACGGTTAGATGGTATACAGCTTGAATCTCAGCTTGATTCAGCATTTCGGCAAGCTGTTTATTTCCCGCACTCCAGATCTGCTCCGACTGGCTGGCCAGCTTCGCCCGTTCCGCATTCTGCAGCTTGGCAAGCTTGCTTTCCCATTTCTGCCTTACCTGCTTCATCTCTTCCTCCAGCTCACTGCCAATCAAAGCCTGTGCATCCGCGGCATCAAGTTCAATCCGCAGCACCTTCGTTCCTCTGGCTGCCCCGCTCTCCAGCTTGATCGATTTCCGGGCATTGCGGATATGCTCCAGCTGTTCCAGCGGGTTAAGCCGAGCCAGCCCCTTGCCCAGCGACTCTTCGTCAGAAACAATATGCCAGCGCCGTCCCTGTGCCACAAGCTTTGTTTCATATTTTCCCCCCAGGTGCGTCCCCGATGCCAGCAGGCTTCCCTTGCTGCCGGCCCCCCCTTCCGCAATGACGGTCCGCATGGTCAGGCGGTGATGGTCATCCAGCCTGCCGCTATAGCTTAAATTTTGCTCCAGTACCCCCTGCTCTCCGCGCCATAATGCCGCTTTGCCCTGAAAGGTCAAAGCATCTACGCCCGCCAGGCCAGACCACGCGTGATTAAACCATTGCTCGCCGGTTCGCGCCTCCTGCAGGCGGCAGGACGACATCAACACTGCAGCCATCAAGCAAAAGCTCGCTAAGATGAACCTGTGAAGTAGACCCATGATGCTGATTCCTCCTTAGGATAATGCCTGTTAGCTGTAGGCTGTCCCTGCCCAAAGAATCTATGCGCCAGCACAGCAAAAAACTGCCTCACGACGTGAGACAGTCATCATGAAACAGCACTATATTATTTAACCCGCCTGCGTTTGATTTCTGCCGTTATTTTTCGCTTTGTACAAAGCCATATCCGCCTGGTAGAACAATGATTCAACACTGATCCTGTCATCATCCCGGGTCCATTCGGCAATGCCGCACGACACAGTCACCTTCGGCTCGGTCTCCTGTTCTACGCGCAAACGAATCATCTCCGCGATCTGCAGCCCGTGCTCCATACTCGCTCCCGGCAAGTACAAGGCAAGCTCTTCGCCGCCCCACCGGGCAGCGATATCCGTCTTGCGTATCGTGCTACTGATAATCGAACATACCTGCTTCAGAATCTTGTCTCCGGTTTGATGCCCGTACGTATCATTGATCCCCTTAAACTGATCGATATCGACGACAATCAATGAGCCGTTAGTGTCCTTCTTCTGAAATTCCTGAATCGTATCATCCAAATAATGCCGCGCATACAGTCCTGTGAGCATGTCCCGATTGGCCATCCTACGTACTTCCGCATGCAGAGAAGCATTAGCGATGGCAAGGCCGATATGGGAAGCCAGCACCTGCAGCAGCTTGTAATTTTCATAAGAGAAAAACCGTTCTTCCCGGTGGGACAGCATAATAACGCCGTTCACCTCTCCCCTGACGATCAAAGGAGCGGCAATCAGGGAGCGGGAGTCCGTGATCTCCATCATTTTAGAAGAAAACTTGCCATAGGCCTTGTAATCTGACAGAATAATCGGCTCCTGCGTCGAGTAGACCAACCCGCTAAAGCCGTAATCCTTCGGAAAGAACTCCTTGGACAACGACGGCACATTGCTGGACATGATTTCGAAATGCTCATTTTCTTTGGTGATTTGCGAGATGCAGCAAAATTCGGCTTTAAAAATCGACAGCAGCTCTTCCGTCGCGAATTTAAAAACTTCTTTGGGACGGAGACTTTGATTGAGCCGTTTAGTCAATTCATTGATGAGCCGCAGCTCGCTGATCAGCAGATTGGATTGCTCGTACAGTTTCGCGTTCTCGAAGGCAGTCCCCGCCGTATCGGCCAGCATGCTGATGAGCTGTAAATCGATTTCCTCTACCTGATCCTTAGGCAGCAGCAAATGAAACACCCCGTAAACGCCCTGCTTGCCGATGAGGGGGACCGCAATTTCTATGTAAGGCTCGCCCTCTGTACTCTGCAGCTCTTTGCGCAGCATCCTGCCTTCCATAAAAGCTCTAACGCAGATATGCTCCTGCTCTCCGTGCAGCAGAAGCGACTTGACCCTCGGATCGCGGCTGACGTGATCCTGTGACATGAGCAGCTCGACCTTGGCATCTGGATACATGCCGGCAATTCTCTCGAACACTTCCGACAAAATGGAATCGACGTCGATTTTGCCATGCAGCTTCTGAACGACCTGGAACAAGATGGAGCGTCGATGCTCCTCGCGTTTGGTCTGTCTCTGGATGCTCAGCAAATCAAGCACGAACCAGGAATGGAATCTCTTATAGAAGCAGGCCCGGAAATAATGGGCGTTCATTTTTGCCAATATGAGCGAAGCATCAGCACTTATGCCTTCATCCAGCACGCAGCCGAATACGGCGAACAACTGCCCGTTACTCCGCGTTAAGACCGGTACGGCAATGCAGCTGAAGCATTCGAAGGAACGGACGGTACATTCAAGGCTTTGTACGGTGGCCGCGATCGTCTCGGCCACGAGCTCCGGGATCGGCATGTCCGCATCGATGATCGTCCCGGTATGATTGGCCACAAACCACCATCCCCCGTCAAGTTCAAGCAATCCGGAAATCTCCTGCTTCCAATCCGCGTAGCCTTTCTGTATGAACGGTTCAATATATGAGTAATCATGTTCTGTTATATCGAGTTGTTCCAGCCAACTCATATGCTCACTTGCTTCCTCAAATAGCACAGACAGCGAAGAATTCGGAATTGTATCTATCATCGGGTCGTCTCTTGATTGTTTGGCCATAGGAAAACTCCTTTTCGTCGCACTTGAAATACGGCGATTTATTGGTAACCTAAGCTATTCAACTCTGTCCATGTATAACAGCTGCTCATGTTTGTCTCGTCCGTCCAGTCAGTTTCGCTCCTTGATTCTTTTATGTGACTATATGTTTATTTTACTATCTTCCGTCCCTTTTTGCATTAATTTTACTCCATTTCGCCACACTTTTTTAGGCCGAAAGCCCTATCGACATAAACCACGATTTTTAACGCTTTTCATACAAAAAACCCATCTTGACTTTATTCGATGATTTCATATAATATATATTGTTGAAGAAGACTGGATAGGTCTTTGATTAGGGCGTAACGCATGCGGCACCCTCTGGATTTTGTTGCTGTCGGGACAGCGGCTGAACTTTCCTGACAGATAAGCGTAATTATCTTCTATCCTTCGCTTACTAAACAAAGTCCGCGCAAGTAGAACCCTATAGCGAAAATTTCAAATTAAAGGAGTCTACCTATACAATGGCACGTTACACTGGTCCTAAATTTAAACTTAGCCGCCGTCTTGGCATTTCCTTGAGCGGCACTGGAAAAGAATTGAAGCGCCCATTCCCTCCGGGACAACATGGTCCAACCCAACGGAGAAAAATCAGCAACTACGGTATGCAGCTTCAAGAAAAACAAAAGCTTCGCCACATGTATGGTCTTGGCGAGAAGCAATTCCGCACTTTGTTCAACAAAGCTCAAAAAATGAGCGGTATCGCGGGTGAGAACTTCATGTTCCTCCTCGAGACTCGTTTGGACAACTTGGTGTACCGTCTGGGCTTTGCCAACTCCCGTGCAGGCGCACGTCAATTGGTATCCCACGGACACGTTACCGTTAACGGCAAAAAAGTTGACATCGCTTCTTACTCCGTAAGCACTGGCGACGTAATCGGTCTTCGCGAAAGAAGCCGCGGTCTTTCTTCCATTAAGGAAGCCCTGGAGAACCGCACTCACGTTCCTGCTTACCTTGAGTTCAACGACCAAGCGCTGGAAGGCAAATTCATCCGTTTGCCAGAGCGTTCCGAGTTGTCCCAAGACATTGACGAGAAGCAAATCGTCGAGTTCTACAACCGTTAATAAGCTTCACAAAACCGACTCGTCCGCAAGGATCGGGTCGGTTTTTGTATTTTTTGCCGAGCAATGCATTTTAGCTAGTTATAAAATACATACTTTTTACAAGTCCAAAACGGTGATTCTCAGGCCGGAATCATTTTTTTCTGCGCGGCCAATCTTTGAAAGAGCATTCAAATCCCTTAATTTATGCTATAATGTTGCTGTTAAAAAGGAGGATATTTCATGGCTCGCGATAACGATACAAGCTCCAACAAAAAGCAACAGAAGAACAAGGCAAAAGCGCCAAAACGCTCAAAATGGCGCTGGGTCTGGATGACGCTGGGCTGGCTGACCCTGTTCGGATTCGCTGCCGTTCTCTTTGCCGGAGGCGCCGTATTCGGGTACGTCACCTCGATCGTGAAGGATGACCCCGTGCGGTCCCGTGCCGATATAGAAGCGAAAATCAATCATAACGAGATGACAGGCTTCGCCTATTTCCGCGACGGCTCAGGCATTGGCCAGCTTCGTTCGGAAGAAGACCGGCGGCCGGTCAGTTATGAAGAAATTCCTGCTTCCGTCATAGATGCGGTAATCGCTATCGAGGACAACAACTTCTACCGCCATATCGGCGTTGATTTCAATGGAACAATGCGTGCGGTCAAACAACGGCTCCTGAAGGAGGATGTACAGACCGGGGGCAGCACACTGACTCAGCAGCTGGCCAGACGCGTGTTCCTGAGCCTCGACAAAACCGCTAACCGAAAGGTGAAGGAAATTTTTCTTGCTGTACGTCTGGAACGCTTTCTCTCCAAACCTGAAATCATTACAGCTTATTTGAATAAAGTTCCTTTTGGCAATGGCTCAAACGGATATCAGGTCTACGGCATCAAAGCTGCCGCCAAGGGGATATTCAACGTCACCAACCTAAACGAGCTCAACATTGCCCAGACGGCTTATCTGGCGGGGCTGCCTCAGCTTCCTTCCGCCTATTCCGCCTTTAACGGCAAGGGTGAGTTCAACGAAGAAGCATTTGCCCGCGCCATCAAGCGGCAGCAGCTCGTGCTGTCCCGCATGCTGGAAGAAAACAAGATTACCAGAGAACAGTATGACGAGGCTTTAGCCTTTGACATTAAAGGCTCTCTGGCAGCACAAACAAAAAAAGCTTACGAGACCTATCCTTATTTAATGCTGGAAACCGAGCGGCAGGGCGCTCTCGTCATCGCCATGATGAATAATCCGGAGATGACCAAAGAGGAGCTGCTGGGCAATCCGCAGCTGCTCGAAGAAGCGCGGCAGCAGCTTCTGACGGGAGGCTACCGGGTATACACGACCATCGATAAGCAAGTGTACAATGCCATGCATAAGGTGTCGGAGAACGCTGACAATTTCAGCCCTTACAGCGAGAAGAAAGGGCTTGAGCAGGTCGCTGCCATCATGCTCGACAACCGTTCTGGAGCCATTCTCGGCATGATTGAAGGCCGGGACTTCTATACGGAGCAAATGAACTATGCTACACAAATGAAAAGGCAGCCCGGCTCCACAATGAAGCCGATCGCCGCCTATCTGCCGGCAATGGAACTCGGTCTGATCCAGCCGGCCAGCATCATCGATGATTCGCCGATTATTTTGCGGGATTACTCCAAGGGCTATCATATTCCGGTAAATTCAAGCGGCGGCTACAAAGGTTTGGTTACAGCAAGAACGGCGCTGAATGAATCGCGAAACGTACCGGCGCTGAAGGTGTTTAATCAAACTGTAGGCATCGAGCAGGCCTGGGAATTCACCAAGAAGCTCGGCATTACCACATTGGTTGAGGATGACTACGGGGCGCAGACCGGCGTCCTTGGCGGCCTTAAATACGGTGTCACTGTTGAGGAGCTTACGAACGCGTATAGCACAATCGCCAATGGCGGAGAATTCACCGATGCCTACATGATCGAGAAAATCACCGATTTTAAAGGCAATGTCGTCTATAAGCATCAGGTAGAGTCTGAACCAGTCTTTTCCAAACAGACCGCCTATTTGATGACGGATATGCTTCGCACGGTCATTACCGACGGAACAGCCAGATCGCTCAAAAGTGACTTCAAAAGCTATGGAAAAATTCCGATAGTCGGTAAAACGGGCTCTACGCAAAATTATGCGGACGTATGGTTTATGGGATATACTCCCGACGTGTCGCTAGGCGTCTGGATCGGTTATAAAGAACCGGTTAATACGCTGTCTAACGCAGGCAAGTCGAGAGCTCGCTCCATCTGGGCCAAAGTAATGAATGAAGTGACCGACAGCAAACCGGAGCTGTTTCAAACGAAACAATTTGAGAAGCCGGACGGCATCGTAACCAAAACCGTCTCAGGCTATAGCGGCAAGCTGCCGACTGCCCTTACACAGCAGGCCGGAAAAGTGGTCACGGACATATTTAACGCGAAATACGTCCCTACCGAGCCCGATGACGTGCTGGTTCGGACGAAATATATCACGTATGAAGGCGTGAACTATATTCCGCATGACACGACCCCTTCCGACATGGTACTGGAGAAAGTCGTCATGAAGCGCGAGAAGCCGATTAAGGAGCTTGTCGACGAGCTTCAGAAGGCCTTTTCCGGTATGAAAGGCGGTCATAGACCGCTTAGCTTCTATATGCCGAAGGATGCTGGCGAAGACGCTCCAACCAAGCCGGATCCAAGGGAAGACGATGGCAAAGATCCATCACCGCCAAGTGATGTCCATCTGACTGCGGCAGGCGGCGCGGCCAAAATATCTTTTGCCAAAAATCCAGAAAATGACGTCGTCGGCTATCGCCTGTACCGGTCGGAAGGCGGAGCTGTCTTCAAGGGCACAGGGAAGGTCGTGCTGACGGGTCAAGACACCCTGTTCACAGACTCGGGCTCCGGAGGCAATTACGCCTACTACATCACAGCGGTAGACGTTGCTGGAAGAGAATCCGCGCCAAGCGCGATCGTTAGCTTCGATAGCTGGAGTGGCATTCCCAATCCGGATGGCTCGGATCAGGAATCATTGCCGGATATTGATTTGGATAATTTAGCCCCGCCTAACGCACCAGGGCAAGTCGGAGCGCAGATCAACGATCAGGAAATTACGGTATCCTGGGCAGCGAATGCGTCCGAGGAACATATTACGAAATACCAGATCTATTTATCGGATACCGCAGATGGCGTCTATTCCAGACTAGGCTCGACCCCAGCCACGCATTTTTCGTTTAAAACGGATGCGCCAAGCGGTTGGGTCAGGGTCACGGCCATCAATGGGCTGGGAGAATCCTCACCTTCTAGTTCAGTGCAGTTCAAGAAATAACCGCGAACACCAAAAGCTTCCACGGAACATTTCGTTCTGGTGGAAGCTTTTTTTCTATGAAACTTGTTTTGTTTGTTTTCAATAGGAACTATGTCCAAGCAGCCGAATTTTAAGATTCATATACTGTTCGCGAAGGAGGTGACAGCATGAGTAAAGCAATGATCTCTCAAGCCGTTTTTCCAAGACTTCGCTTGTTTCGGGACGAGAATTACAGAGGACGCAGATTCGTCGTTCGCGGTAATGTCGGAATACGGAACCTAGAGCGTACATTTGGCGACATCGAGAGCCTGCGCTTCTTCTCTCCGAACTTGGGTGCTACCTTAGTTCTGTTCTCTCGTACGAATTTCAGAGGAAGATTCCGGGTTTTTCGGGGCGTAACCAATATCGCCGATCTAGACGACATTATTGCAGGCAGTGAGCCTGAATCGATCATCAGCTCCAATAGGCGTCTAAGCCTGGCGGAAATTCGGGCGATTCGCAGAACAGGCGTCTTGCCCAACGGCTTCAGATCTATTTAATATCCTTGAAGCCTCCGGGACATTCGGCTAGATCGTACTTAGATCTGCCGGGTGTCCCCTCTTATTTCCGCTGAAGCTTACCGTAATTAATGTTCCCCGCCCCACCGCACTTCGCACCTCAACCGTTCCCCCATGCGCTTCGGCGATTTCTTTAGCTATCGCCATGCCTAGCCCACTGCCTGACGTTATGCGATCCGTGGGCGTTCCCCGATAATACCGTTGAAACAAACTGTTTAAGGTAGCCTCATCCATGCCGTTACCGTTATCTTCGAAATGCAGGGTGAAGCCGGATCCCGGGCCTTTCTGCAACTGAATTATTAATTTCGTCCCTGGCGGGTTATGCAGCATGGCATTGACCATAATATTATCCATCATTCGGCGAAATGCAAGAGGATCAACAGGATAATAAATATCCTCAGGGGAAGAAATCCATTCGCTTTCATACGGCGACCAGGCTGGATCCTCCGCAATGCGCGCAACGGCTTCCCCCGCCACTTCGTTCACATTGCGGTATTCCAGATGCAGCGCATCAGAGGCATGCTTGAGGCGATAAAGCAAATTTAAATCCTGAATCAGGCCATCCATATATTCTGCCTTTTCCACCATGATTGCCGCAAAGTCCGTAACTTCCTCTCTGTCCCACTCGTACTGCCCGGATCGCAGCAGTTGGGCATAACCGTATATGGAGGAAAGCGGCGTCTTCAGGTCATGGGACAGGCCTGCAATCCATTCTTCCCGCATGCGCTCATTTTGCTCCCGTTCAAACTCATGCTGCTCCAGCTGCTGAGACAATTCCTCAACAGAATAAACGACTTCTGCATACGCTTTATACCTGTGCTTCAGGCGGCCGGAACGCCGTTTGCTGCTCGGTCTGCCATGCCGGTCGTTTGGCTCCTTGTAATGCCGCTGCGCCAGTTGCTCCAGCCATCGCATTACATGAAGCATTGGCAGCCCGAATCTATTCCCCTGCCACAATGCCAATCCGCCGCAAGCAAGTAATAGGATCAGCACGAGACTGCCGAACCCGTACATCATGAGCTGACTCTCACTATTGACAGTAGGGCCAAACGGCGTTAAGCAGATGCCAGGAACAGCATCATATGGAGCATGAATCAGCCATATCCTTCCGCTGTCCTTCTCCGTTCTCATTTCTATGCGCATGCCATAGCGTTCCGGGTATTGCCATCTTAACACGAGCTCCTGCGGAGAATATTGATGCGGGACGCCTGAAGGCAGACGATACGACAATAGCTCTTTTCCCTCAGCACTCAGCAGCTGTATGCCGGCCTCATATTCCTCCAGGGAGTATCTAATCTCCTCGGGCCATCCGTTGAATCCAGAGGCTGGCTCAGCTTGCCCTGCCTCCCTGATTAAATGTTCATATCCCGTACCTCCCTCGGCTAGTACAGACGCCGCCGTGTCCAGCGGCTCCTTGACGCCATACAGAAGCGTAACCATTTCTCCTTCAATCGGACGAATCAATATATAGAGCCGGTAAGGAAATGGCTGCTGACGGTTAAAATAGTCGATCAGCTCACCAGGCTTATATTTCTCGGGAACATCCGGGGGTGTAAAATAGGCGCTCGTTGCCTCCCCATCCTCATTTAGCACTTGAAGCCAGCCGCCATTATCTTCTACCTGCTTCAGCAGCCTGGGCGAAATGTGCGGAGAGCCGTCCTCGCGGACCGAATAAGCGTCCATAATGGATTCCAGCGCCACACGGGAGAAATTGCGCTTTAAATCCAGTTCCATCATTTTTTCTGCGATCCATAGAAACATCATCACAATGCAAATTGCCGTAATAACCCCGACAGTCAACCACTGTCTGATAAACATCCAGACAAAACGGCGGCGCATGGTCACGGTTCTGCTCCTCTGTGAACCAGCTTATAGCCCAGTCCCCGCACAGTCAGCAAAAATTCTGGTTTGGCGGGATTCCGCTCAATTCGCTCTCGTATACGGTGAATATGTACCATAACTGTGTTGTCATCCCTGAACGCAGATTCGCCCCAAACCCGTTCATAAAGCTCGTCTTTTGAAAATACACGATTAGGATGGCGGCATAAAAATAAAAGCAGCTGAAAAACTTGGGCCGGGCAGTCAACAGCACTACCGTTTACCGTAAGCTCCTTGGCGGTCCCATCCACGACGAAGTAGCCAAAATCATATATTTCTTGAATTCCCGCCCTCTTTGCAGGCAGAGATCCTGGCGATCCGGATCCAGTGGTCCTTCTAAGATGAACCTTCAGTCGAGCGATGACCTCTAGAGGATTGAACGGCTTAATGATATAATCATCCCCTCCTATCGCGAAGCCAGTCAGCTTGTCCAAATCTGTCGAACGGGCCGTCAAGAACAGGATCGGCGCAGCTGTCCATTCGCGAATGAATGGGGCTGCCTCGAAGCCGCTCTTACCCGGCAGCATCACGTCTAAGATAATAAGATCGTATGATTTGGAGCGGCAGGCCTCTATGGCCTCCTCTGCGCTCTCGACGGAGTCTACTTCGGTATAGCCTTCCTTGGCCAATACCGTCTGCAGCAATTTAAGAATTGCCTTCTCGTCATCCACCAGCAGGATTTGGGGCTGGCTCATTCTTTAGTCCTCCCTGTGCTTCCATATAGTTGTGCTCATTGTAACATATCCTTGCTGTCTCATGGCTTCTGGAACCTTAACAGCACCTTAACAGAAGCATAATAAATTTAAGCAGCTGTTAATCCCCTGTTTTTCTAGCGTTCAACTCCGGCGGCTATAATTACAGACAAAGAGATCAACTCGATGTAGAACAGGAGAGATGCCATATGAAAGCAAAATTGTTAATTTGCGCAGTAGCATTATTCATTTTCACAGGGTGCAGCCTGCCAGATTCACAAAATTCACAATCATCAAAAGATTCCCAGCCATCCGCCGATATCTTGGAAAGTATCGATCTGCTCCCCCAGGCTTTGCAGAACGAACATTATAAGCAGGTGTACAACACGCTTAGCCCCGATTTTCAAAGCCAAGTAACTATGCAGCAAATCAAAGAGCTGTCGCAATCTTTCTTTGGGGCTAATGATACGTTTGTGATGCAATCAAAGATAGCAGTCAACGGCATGACGGACTATGTATGGATCGATCCTTCCTCCAGCAAAGGAATTTCCGCTGTAACAGACCAGAACGGAGTCATATGGGGGCTGCAAATTGTAAATCTGTCCTCTTATCCCGCAACGGATAATGATTACACCAAGCAAGAATACAGTTTACCGTTTACAGGGGAATGGCTAACCTTCTGGGGCGGCAGCAACGTGCTCTTCAATTATCACTACGCTTACGAGACCCAGCGCTATGCTTACGATTTCATCGTCGTTGAGGAAGGCGGCAGCTATGAAGGGGACCCGGCGGAAAATGAAAGCTTCCATGCTTTCGGACGGGAGGTGCTGGCTCCAGCGGACGGCATCATCATGGAGGTCGTGAACGATGTGGAGGATAATGCCCCTGTCGGCACCATGAACGAGCAGCAGGCCGCCGGTAACTACATTATCATCAATCATCAAGGAGAGTACAGTATTTTGGCGCATTTCAAACAAGGATCGATCAGCGTGCAGGAGGGGCAAAAGGTCAAACGAGGCCAGACGCTTGGACTTGCCGGCAATTCCGGAAATTCCAGCGAAGCGCATATTCATTTCCAGGTGTCCGATCAACCAAGTCTGGGGAAGGGCAAATCGATTCGCATAAAATTTAAAAACGATCTTGACCCCATCAAGGGGCAATTCGTTGAAGGCTGACTACGAGAAAAACGCCGGGGCTGACATGGTTCATCCCGGCGTTTTTCTTGTATTAAATGAATATCGGTCATGCCTATCGTTTGTTATCAATCCTCTATTGTCGACAGATCCCCGGTTGGAAGATTCAGCTCCCAGGCCTTGAGCACGCGGCGCATGATTTTACCGGAGCGCGTCTTCGGCAGCTTATCCTTGAACTCGATTTCGCGTGGTGCCGCATGAGCCGACAACCCTTCCTTCACGAAGCGGGCGATGTCTGCCTTCAGCTCCTCTGAAGGCTCATATCCATCCAGCAGCGAAATGAACGCTTTGATGATTTCTCCCCGCGTCGGGTCAGGCTTGCCGATTACGCCCGCTTCCGCAACGGCCGGATGCTCTAGCAGCTTGCTCTCCACCTCAAATGGGCCGATTCGCTCCCCGGAGGAATTGATGACGTCGTCAATCCGGCCCTGGAACCAGAAATAACCGTCTTCGTCCATATAAGCCGTGTCGCCGGAAATGTACCACCCCGGAACCCGGAAATACTCCTCATATTTTGGAGCGTTGTTCCAGATTAACCGCATCATGGCCGGCCAAGGTGTACGGATGGCCAGATTTCCCATCCGGTTAGGCGGCAGAATCTTGCCGTTATCGTCGATAATCGCGGCTCCGATGCCCGGAACCGGCTTGCCCATGGAGCCCGGCTTCAGCGGCATCGATGGGTAGTTGCAGATCAGTTGTCCGCCGGTTTCCGTCATCCACCATGTATCATGAATGCGCAGCCCGTATACTCTGTGTCCCCAGCGTACGACCTCAGGATTCAGCGGCTCGCCGACGGATAGGACATGTCTCAGCGAAGACAGATCGTATTGGCCGATGATGTCTTCCCCTGCTCCCATCAACATCCGGAATGCCGTCGGCGCACTGTACCAGACTGTTACTTTGTTCTGCTGAATCGTATCATACCAGTCACCGGGACTGAAGCGTCCTCCGCGCACAACATTCGTAACCCCAAGCAGCCAAGGTGCGAATATCCCGTAGGAGGTCCCCGTCACCCAGCCCGGATCGGCCGTACACCAGTAAATATCGCCTTCCTTCAGATCCAGAACAACCCTGCCTGTATGATAATGCTGAATCATCGCGTTATGAACGTGGTATACACCCTTAGGTTTTCCCGTAGAGCCCGATGTATAGTGCAGGATCATCCCGTCCTCGCGGTCGACCCATTGGATTTCGGTCTCCGGTGCGGCCTTCTCCAGCTCGGCCAGCAGGTCGATCAGCCCCGCTTCCTGCGGAAGATCCTCGCCGACCAGGAACACATGCTTCAGCTCGGGCAGCTCGTTCCGCTTGACGCGATGCAGCAGCGCAGGCGTCGTGACGATGGCTACCGCGCCGCTGTCCTCCAGCCGGTCCTTGACCGCCGTTTCCATAAAAGCTTCGAAGAGCGGCCCTACGACCGCACCTACCTTGAGTGTACCGAGTACGGAGATATACAGCTCAGGGCTTCTCGGCATAAAGACGAAAACGCGGTCGCCCTTACCAATGCCATAGCTGCGCAGTACATTCGCAAATTTGTTGGACAGCGTACTCAGTTCTTCATACGTATAGGATTCATTCCTGTTCGAATCACTGAACAGCAGAGCCGTACGGCTGCCTTTTCCCGCATCCACGTGGCGGTCGATCGCTTCATAAGCCATATTGACGCGGCCCGTATCATACCAGGAGAATTGCTTCTCCACTTCGGCCCAATCGAATTTGGCGTAAGCCTCCTCATAGTTCCCCAAATTGGACGAGGGGGCTACCTCCGAAATAATCTCACCTTGCAGCTGACTCATTGTTTCATCCTCCCTTGAATCTGTCTTTAAGCACCCATTAATAAGCAAATTCAAATCATGAAAACGGATACACGTCGGCGGATTTCATAGTGCGGATTAATGCTGTCAACCTAATGGCATAGTTTGAAGCGGTATCCACTTGTTCATGAGGGCCAGTGTGTAATTAGTCATGCAGTGTGCAGCGGGATGTCAAGAGTTAATTATGAATGTTTTATGTCGGAATACATTATAACACACGCTTTTATGAGGGGCTATACTTTTCAAATTTTCATTTTTCTGTTATAAGTGAGGGGAACGAGCAAAGGAGGCGGCGAAAATGGAACATCGGAAAACGCATATCCGCCATACCGTATCTAGTGGAGGCCGCGAAATCGTCATTGAGGGCCCGGTTTCGCCGGAGCTCCTGCAGCACTTTCAAATGCATGAGGAGCTCGATGCTTTTCGCAGACCCAAGGACCAGCATGAGGCGTTGATCGAAATCGCGGGACTCCCGGAAGGACGCATTATCATCGCAAGGGAGCAGGACACAATCGTCGGTTACGTCACGTTTCATTATCCGGATGAAATGGAACGCTGGTCTCAGGGAAATATGCCCGATCTCATTGAACTGGGGGCGATTGAGGTAGCCAACGACTACCGCTCGCTAGGACTCGGCTCGAAAATGATCCGGACAGCATTCGAGCAGGAACAGATGGAGCGCTACATCGTATTTACGACGGAATATTACTGGCATTGGGATTTGAAAAGCAGCGGACTTAGCGTATGGGACTACCGGAAAATGATGGAGCGGCTCATGAAAACGGTCGATATGGTCTGGTACGCTACCGATGACCCGGAAATTTGCTCCCATCCGGCAAACTGCCTGATGGTCCGCATCGGAAAAGATGTCCCGCTGGAATCTGAAGAGCAATTTGACCGCATTCGCTTTCAGCAGCGGTTCATGTATTAATGCTCATGCAGATGATGACACAAGAGCAAGGAGAGTGGCGCCCATGACTGGAAGCGCTTTATTGATTCATCACGATAAAGCCATGAATTATCATTTTCACGACAGCCATCCTTTTCATCCCCTCCGGCTTAGATTAACGCTCGATCTTCTTGCCGAAGCGGGTGCGCTAGCCCCTACAGCGATGCTGACGTCGCGGCCGGCCACAGAAGAAGAGCTGCTGCAGGTTCACCAGCCGGCTTATATAGAGGCTGTAAAAGCGCTAAGCACAAATCCAGGTCCTGATTGGCTGGAGCGGGCAGGGCAGTACGGGCTGGACGACGACGATACGCCCTTCTTCCCAGGCATGCATGAGGCTGCTGCCTATGTTGCCGGCGGCTCAATTACGGCCTGCGAGGAGGTTATGTCCGGACGCTGCGATCACGCCCTGCATTTGGGCGGCGGCCTGCATCACGCCCTCTCTGCCAAAGCAGCGGGCTTCTGCGTCTACAATGACGTCTCCGTGGCTATCGCCTATGTCCGGCAGCGCTACAAGGCACGTGTGCTTTATATCGATACGGACGTGCACCATGGTGACGGGGTACAGTGGAGCTTCTATTCCGATCCCGAAGTATGCACCTATTCCATCCACGAGACCGGGAAGTATTTATTCCCGGGCACTGGCTTCGTGCAAGAGAAGGGCGAGCACCAGGGCTATGGAGCCTGCGTCAACATTCCACTTCAGCCTTATACGGAGGACGCTTCCTGGATGGAATGCTTCGAGCAGTCGATCCGCCGCTTGACGGAATATTTCAAACCGGATCTTATCATCAGCCAGCATGGCTGCGATGCGCATGCGCTCGACCCGCTCTCCCATATGCAGTGCAGCATGGCCATCTATAACGAAATGCCCGCGATCATACACAGTCTGGCCCATACGTACTGCAGCGGGCGCTGGGTTGCCGTAGGCGGCGGCGGATATGACATCTGGCGCGTCGTTCCCCGGGCATGGAGCCTGCTGTGGCTGGAGATGACGGATCATCCGCTAAAGCGCTCCCTGAAGCAGCATCCCCGTACCCGGCTTCCCCAAACGTGGATTGAGCGTTGGCAGGAACAGAGCTCGGTAAGCCTTCCAGCCGAATGGCTCGATGATTTGACCCATTGGGAAGGGATTCCCCGCAGGGCCGAAATCACGGCAAAAAACCGCGAGAGCCTCGCGGTTGCGCTGCAGGATTTCCCTGAAATCTAATTAACGGTTCAGGCCGGCGACCATCTCGTTTAGAATTTCAAACGAATGCCGGGCAGCGAGCACCGTAAATTCGGCGAAATTGACGTCCGCCGTGCCGTCGGCCTTGTCGGACATCGAGCGGAGAATGACGTAAGGCACTCCATTCATATGGCATACTTGCGCTACAGCTGCCCCTTCCATCTCCACGCAGGCGCCGTCCATCGTCTCGTGAAGCTCGCGGACATAATCATAATCGGAAATAAACTGGTCGCCAGACAGCACCTTGCCTACGATAAAGTTGTTATCCTCGCACAGTTTGGAGCAGGCCTCTTCCGCCAGACGGATCAGTTTCTTGTCTGCCGGAAAATCCGATACGTCCTGATAAGGAATTATACCGCGGGCAAAGCCGAGCGGCGTAACGTCCATGTCATGCTGCTGGCATGAAGAGGAAATCACGATATCCCCGATGTTAAGCTCGGGGTGAACCGCACCTGCCACTCCTGTAAATAGTATCGTGTCTGCTCCGAACCGATCCACCAGCACCTGTGTCGTTGCAGCGGCATTGACTTTGCCGACGCCCGACTTGCATACGACAACCTCTTTGCCGTGCAGCTGCCCGGTTACAAAGCTGATTCCGGCATGTATGACGGTATTCTGCCCCTCTACCTGCTCCAGCAGCAGAGCGATTTCTTCATCCATGGCGCCCATCAGCCCGATTGTTGCGGCCATAACGATCTCCTCCTCTTTTTTCCCCTAAAAAAAGCTCCTGAGCAGGAGCTTTTTCCGTATAACCTTTTTCATATATTTGTCTTTAATCTTCTTCTCTATCTATAATTGATGAATCAGTCCAGCCAATTATACATGGCTGACCGACAAGCGAAGAATCGTCTCATGCGGCAGAATCACCTTCGAGCTCTCTACAGTCTCTTTCTTCATCAATTTCGTCAACAGACGCATCGCTACCGCACCAAGGTCGTACATCGGCTGTGCGACCGTAGTCAGCTGCGGCCGAACCATCGAAGCCATGCGAATGTTATCCACACTAATAATTGAGAAATCCTCCGGCACTTTGAGACCTTCGTCCTGAATGCTGTGGATTGCTCCAATCGCCATTTCATCCGTGGCGGCGAAGATTGCCGTCGGGCGCTTCTTAAGACCCAGGAAATACTTCATCGCTTCGACACCGGATTCGTAGCGGTAATTGCCAATCCGCACCAGATCCTCCTGGTACTGAATGCCCGCAGTTTCGAGCGCGCGCTTGTAACCCTGGAACCGCGCATATCCGTTGGCAGGATCCTGCAGCGTTCCACTGATCATGGCAATCTCGCGATGGCCATGGCGAATCAGTGTGCTGACAGCATCGAAGGCAGCAGCCTCATGATCGATATCAACGGAAGGAATTGTTCCGTTCTCATCGCTCGTCGCACACAACACAACCGGAACAGAGGAGGTCTGGAAAGCCTGCATATGCTCTTCCGTCACTGCTCCGCCCATAAAGAGAAGCCCGTCCACCTGCTTCTCGAGCAGCGTGTTGATGACGCGGATTTCCTTCTCCTTCTTCTTGTCCGCATTACATAAAATAATGTTATAGTGGTACATGTTAGCGATGTCTTCAATACCCCGGGCGATTTCAGCGAAAATTGAATTTGAGATGTCCGGAATGACTACGCCAACCGTAGTCGTCTTCTTGCTCGCAAGGCCTCTTGCAACCGCATTCGGACGATATCCCAACCGTTCAATTGCTTCGTATACTTTTTTCCGGGTTTGCGGCTTCACATTGGGGTTGTTGTTGACAACCCGTGAAACCGTGGCCATTGAGACGCCTGCTTCACGTGCCACATCATAAATGGTAACCGTCACATTCTTCTCTCCATTGCCAATAGATTTTCACTCATTCATCCCGTAATTTTCAAGCTCCAATTAGGTTTATGATACGACAAAATTTTACTTTGTGCAATGTTCGCGCTTCATTCGGCTAGAATTCCCTCTAGGGCTTCTAAAGTAATGTCGGAATGGGATGTGTGCCAAACGGCTTGTCCGTTTTTGACCAGGATGGCTTGAGGGGACTCATGCTTCACTCCAAGGCGCTCAGCAGCCGCATCAGAGACAGCCCTGTCTTCGAGAACGTATATCACACCGTAGTTTACAGCTTCGTTGGGATTATGATTTAAGTATGCATCGAACTCCCGGTGCGCTCCCGAACTGATGGGACAACGGGTACTATGTTTGAATAACAAAAACGGCCTGTGCGCTGAATCTTCCATAGCCTGGGCAAGCTCTTCTATGGAAGTTATTCTTTTCAAACCAGCCATAATATATCCATCCCCTTTTTCCGACAAGGCATACTTAACATTACTCTTTTGTTATCTTAACAAAAAAAAGACGTTAAACACAACTCATTGCAGTACTTTTGCCAGAAAGCACCCTTAATTTGTTCTTGAAAACTGACTGTTATTTACAAAGTCAGATATTTGAGCCAATCTTTTGGAAATGTCCTCCATCCAAACCTGGTCTTCCATTCCTTTGGCGCATCCATACACATCCAGCAGAAGGTTAATGCGTTCCTTGCATTTCTGGTCGAGAAGCGATTCAAAGGATGGTGAGTCGGTCTCGCTCCATGTCCGGTAAATGCCGTACATCACGTCTGCCAGTTCGCTCACTTCATTAAAAAGCACGAGCCCCTGCTCCCGGCTCGCCTTCAGTTCCCCCAGCAGAGCAAGCAGATCCGGTTTTATGGCCGGAAGCACCTCGTAATGACTGCATTGCTCGCATTCGAATACCGGTACTCTGTCAATTTCGATAATCCCTTCAAAAATAAGCACTCTAAAATCAAGGCTCATTTCTTGCCCGCAATGACACAGCTTGCGCACAGTACCACCTCTTCTTACAAATCATTTTCAATTTACTTTTACTTGCCCGCCGTCCGTTGAATGATGTATTCGACCCTTAAGGGATGTTCTCCTTTTCGGGGATGCAAATGCTTGTAATTTCCTTGACTGGCAAGGAATCTCGCCTAGGCTGCGGCGATGGCCATATGAAAAATAACTTTATTTTTGATACAATTAAAATATCGAAAACGATTTTCGTCAAGACCGACCGAGAACAGGAGGCGTCCATATTGAGACTTACTGGTAAAAGAGTTATCGCTTTAGTAGATGAGGAATTCGAGGATTTGGAGCTGTGGTACCCGATTTATCGGGTTCGCGAGGAAGGTGCCGAGGTTCATCTCGTCGGACCGGAGAAAGGCAAAAAATACATCGGCAAGTACGGCGTGCCTGCCGAAGCGGAATATAGCTTCGAGGAAATCGATGCCAAAGACTACGACGGCATCCTCGTTCCGGGCGGCTGGGCCCCGGACAAGCTGCGCCGTTATGGCAAGGTGCTGGAAATGGTCAAAGAACTTCATGCGGCGAAGAAGCCGATTGGCCAAATCTGCCATGCCGGCTGGGTGCTGATATCCGCTAAGATTCTACAGGGCGTTACGGTTACGTCGACACCGGGAATCCGCGATGATATGGAGAACGCAGGCGCGATTTGGAAGGATGAAGCCGTCGTCGTAGACGGGCATATCATCTCAGCCCGCCGTCCGCCGGATCTACCGCCGTACGGCAAAGCGTTCGTGGATGCGCTGGCGAAAGCGTAACCCATTCCCCTGAAGTGCTGCTGTACACAAAAAAAGAACCGCAAGGGAAGGAGCCCACTGCTCTCCCTATGCGGTTCTTCTTCGTGTTTAATGGTTCTGCCACACACAGCTTTCGGCAAAACGCGTCAGCTCTGCCTCCACTTCGGCGCCGGTCGCAAGCCGATAGCAGTTCGCCCCGGCTTCCCGTCCTGCGGAAGCTTCGGCATTCAATATCCGGTGCTTCACCCTTAACAGCGATTGCGGGGACATGCTCAGATCACGGACGCCCAGATAAAGCCAGATCGGGATAGCTTTCTCGTCTCCGGCAAGTTCTCCGCAGACACTGACCGGAATCCCGGCGTCCTGCCCCGCCGTAATCGCCTGGCGCAGCAGGCGAAGCACCGCAGGATGAAATGGCTGGTACATATGGGCGATCGTCTCGTTCATCCGGTCGACAGCCAGAACGTACTGCACCAGATCATTCGTGCCAATGCTGAAGAAATCAGCTTCCTTGGCCAGCAGATCGGCGATCGCTGCCGCAGCAGGCACTTCAATCATGACGCCGACCGGAATGCCGTCGTCGTAGGCGATGCCGCGCTGGTCGAGATCGGACTTGGCCTCGGCCAGTATTTGCTTCGCATGGCGCACCTCCTCCAGCGAGGAAATCATCGGCAGCATGATTTTCAAGCTTCCGTAGGCGCTGGCACGGAGGATGGCGGTCAACTGGGTCTTGAACATTTCTTTGCTGTTTAAGCTGATGCGGATGGCCCGGTAGCCGAGGAAGGGGTTATCCTCTTCCGGCAGCTCGAAATATTCCAGCTGCTTATCTCCCCCAATGTCGAGCGTGCGAATCACGACGGAATAGCGGCCTGCCTTCTCGGCAACCTGCCGGTATATATCAAACTGCTCCTCTTCCGATGGAAAGCTGGAACGATCCATATAGAGGAACTCGGTGCGGAACAATCCCGCACCTTCGGCGCCGTAATGCAGCACCTGCTCCAAATCTTTGACGGAGCTGATATTGCCCGCCAGCCGAAAGCGGACGCCGTCCCGTGTAATAGCTTCGACCGTTGCCAGCAGCTGCAGCTGCTCCTTGCGCTTCCGCTGGATTTCGGCCAGTTCCGTGTAGCGGTCTATAATTTCCTGATCAGGTTCAACATAAATAAGTCCTTCGTCGCCGTCAACGACAAGCATATCGCCCGTCTTCAGCGGCGTTCCAAGCTTGTGCTCCAGTCCGGACACAAGGGGAATCCCTAGAGCCCGGGCCATAATCGCCGAATGCGAGGTCTTGCCCCCAGCCATCGTAACCATGCCCAGCACATTATCTGGATTCATATGTACAAGCTGGGAGGGTGATAATTCCTTGGCCACCAATATATAGGGCTGGGTATCGGCCGGAAGCGTAATATCGGGCGTGCCGAGTAAATGCTTCAGCAGGCGATTGCCTACATCCTTGATATCAAGCGCCCGCTCCTTCATATACTCATCATCTAGCAGATCAAACATGGTGACAAAATGATCCGTTGCTTCTTTCACGGCAACTTCCGCCGCTTTGTACTGACGTTCGATGATCCCGCGGATTTCGCTCATGAATACGGGATCCTCCAAAATGGCCAAATGGGCGTCAAAAATGCTCGACTCCTCAACCCCTACCGCTTCTTTGACTTCATTTTTCATCACTTCAATTTCCGTCTTGGATGTACGTATGCCTTCATACAGTCTCTCAAACTCTGCGGCCAAATCCACCTTATCCATCTGGCGGTCCGGCAAATCCCATTCCCAGGCAGGCAGCACGAATGCCTTGCCGATGGCTACGCCCGCTGCTGCAGCGACGCCCTGTATCATGTTTAGACCCCCTATATCCTGCTCTGTTATAGGATACATCTCTCTATAATATTTATCTTTGTTCACGAAGTAATTCGGGTTCGCACTATTATGGTAATCCTAGGCTTGCAAATTTGTCAAAGGAAATTAAACCTGTCCAGCTAAAACAAAAAAAGAGGACCCGCTGAATTCAGGTCCTCTCCTTAGGGATTATTGCCGGCTCTTGCCGAGCAATATGCTGTCCTCTACCTTGATACACCGGTCCATGATCACCTTCAAGCCGCCCTGCTCAGCGATCTGCGCTGCCTCCTCGCTGATGATTCCCTGCTGGAGCCACAGCACCTTGGCACGGGCCGCCACCGCTTCGCGGGCCACCTCCGGAGTATATTCGCTGCGCCGAAATACGTTGACGATATCGATCGGCTCAGGTACGTCCGCCAAGGAAGCATACACCTGTTCGCCGAGAATCTGCCCGCTTACCGCCGGGTTCACTGGAATAATGCGGTAGCCGTTGCTCTGCATCGCTTGGGCTACCATGTAGGATGTGCGGTCTGGCTTGTCGGACAGCCCGACGACGGCGATATTGCCCGCATGCTCCAAAATTCCCTTGATTTCCTCGCGGCTGGGATTTTCAAAAGCCATGGCTGAATCCTCCTCTCGAATTTCCATAGTATGCCCTGCTCTATTTTGTTATACCCATTCTACCTGAGCGCCAAGCGCCTTCATATGATCAAAAAATTGCGGATACGATTTGGCGACGTGATGGGCGTCCTTGATGACCAGCGGCTCGCGGCAGCGCAGGCCGACAATCGTCAAAGCCATAATGACGCGGTGATCATAGTGGGCGTTGATCTCGACGCCCCCTTCAAGCCCGCTCGGACGGCCGTGCACGATGATCTCGGCCTGGCGCTCCTCTACGTTCGCGCCGGCTTTTCTCAGCTCGTTCAAATAATCTGTAATCCGATCGCATTCTTTATACCTTAAATTCTCTACGTTATAGAAACGGGACGTTCCTTCGGCAAACACTGCGGCGGCCACCATAGCCAGCACCGCATCGGTCGCTGCATCGCCATCGAACTCAACCGGACGCAAGCGGCCATTGCCTTGTACGTGAACCGTATCGTTCACATGGGTCAGCGGCACGTCCATCATTTGCAGGACATCCACTACCGCCCGCTCGCCCTGTTTGCTGCGCTCGGCGAGACGGTGCACCTTCACATCGGACTTTGTTACCGCAGCTGCCGCCAGAATGGCCGCCGAGCCCGGATAATCGCCCTGTACCGTGTAGGTCTTCGCCTGATAGCTCTGGCGGCCGGGGACCTTGAAGCTCATGTAATCGTCGCTGGCATGAATGATGATTCCCGCCTGCTCCAGAACTTCGAGCGTCTGGCCGACAACGACCTTCGATTTCAAATCGTCCAGCACCTCGATTTCGCTGTCCTCCTCCAGAAGAGGGGTCAGGAACAAGAGGGCGCTCAAATACTGCGAGCTGACTGCGCCGGATACGGTGATCTTGCCGCCCTTCGGATTGCCGCCGCGAATTGTGATCGGCAGCCGTCCTTCCTGATGGTCGACCTCGACGCCAAGCTGCTGTAGAGCCGTAATCAAATCATCATGCGGACGTTTGCCTAGGGAATCAGGATAGGTGTTAACGAAGGTCACCTCAGGACACAGCGCGGCGATGCCCATTAGAAACCGCAGCACGGCTCCGGCATTGCCTACGTTCAATTCCTTGACATCCCTCGGCTTCCGGCCAAAGCCCGTAATGACGATCTTCTCCTCATCCTCCTCCAGCACCGCCCCCAGGTCGGCAATGCAGCGGCGCATGGCGTCACTGTCCTCGCTGTGCGCAGGATAATATATGGTGCTCGTCCCTTCGGCTAGCGCGGCAACGAGCAGATAGCGCGTTGTATAATTTTTCGATGATAGCGCCCCGATTTCACCGCTAAGCTCGGGCGTTGGTCTAACGATAACGTCCATTTATATTCTCCTTTTTTCATCAAATATTATTTTGATTAACCGCGGTAATGCATTAAAATCTCAGACGCTAGGACGTCCGGAGTTTTACCCGTGGTATCGATTTTGACGTGAGCAAAATCATAAGCATGCTTGCGCTCTTCCAGGAGGACGGTTAGTCTCTCCTTCGCCCCTCCGGCAAGCAGCGGCCTGCCCGGATCCTCGCCAACACGCTTCAGGATGCTCTCCAGGTCGGCGGTAAGGGCAACAACCCAGCCCTGTTCCAGCATGATGGAGCGGTTCTCTTCGCGCAGGACGGCCCCGCCGCCGGTCGCCAGCACTACCCCGCCTTCTTGCAGAACCCGGCTCAGCAATGCCGACTCCATATCCCGGAAATAAGTCTCGCCGTAATTGGCAAACAATTCGGGAATTGTGCACTTCGCCTCCTCTTCGATCTGTTGATCGAGATCGATCAGGCGATAGCCAGCCTTTTCAGCAAGAGCGGCTCCTACCGTCGACTTGCCTGTGCCCATCATTCCTACCAGTATAATATTGTTTCTCATTCCACTCAATATTTCACCTACTTTATTCCTGTGCTGATGGCAAACTTTTTCATATCATAACACAGGCGCCAGCATTTCGGCACATCTCATCGCTAAATATTCAAAAAAAGGCGCCAAAGAGCAAAACCGCTCTTGACGCCTTATGAATCAGTTGATTAGAACCATTGATGATGGAATACGCCTTCTTTGTCAACGCGCTTGAACGTATGCGCCCCAAAGTAGTCGCGCTGCGCTTGCAGCAGGTTAGCTGGCAGGCGCTCCGTACGGTAGCTGTCGTAGTAGGACAATGCGCTGGAGAAGCCTGGTACCGGAATGCCGCGGGAGACCGCTGCCGAGATCACTTGGCGCCATGCATCCTGATATGTTTCCACGATGTTCTTGAAGTAAGGATCGAGAAGCAGGTTCTTCAGGCCAGGATCACGGTCGTAAGCTTCCTTGATGTTATGCAGGAACTGGGAACGGATAATGCAGCCGCCGCGGAAAATCATCGCGATATTGCCGTATTTCAAATCCCAGCCGTACTCGTCGGAAGCTGCTCTCATTTGTGCAAAGCCTTGAGCGTAGGATACGATCTTGCTGGCGAACAGCGCTTTGCGAACATTTTCAATGAACTCCTGTTTGTCGCCGTCAAAAGAGCTGGCAGCCGGGCCGCTCAAAATTTTGCTTGCGGCAACGCGCTCTTCCTTCATCGCGGACAAGAAGCGGGAGAATACAGATTCTGTAATCATGGACAACGGCACGCCGAGGTCAAGAGCGCTTTGGCTTGTCCATTTGCCTGTTCCCTTCTGTCCGGCAGCATCAAGAATGACATCGACCATCGGTTTGCCGGTCTCTTCATCGTATTGCGAGAAGATGTCCGCCGTAATCTCGATCAAGTAGCTGTCGAGTTCGCCTTTGTTCCACTCGGTGAAAATTTCATGCAGTTCCTTGGCATCCAGGCCAAGCACGTCCTTGAGCAGGTGGTAGGCTTCGCCGATCAGCTGCATATCGCCATACTCAATTCCGTTATGCACCATCTTGACATAGTGGCCTGCACCGTCTGGACCGATATATGTACAGCATGGATCGCCGTTCACTTTAGCGGAAATGGCCGTAAGAATCGGCTCGACTAATTTATATGCACTTTCCTGGCCGCCAGGCATGATCGAAGGGCCGTTCAGCGCGCCTTCCTCACCGCCGGATACCCCTGTGCCGATAAAGCGGAAGCCTTTGGCTTCAAGCTCTTTGCTGCGGCGCTGCGTATCCGGGAAGTAGGCATTGCCTCCATCGATAATGATATCGCCTTGATCCAGGTAAGGAAGGAGCTGCTCGATCGTTGCGTCGGTAGCTGGACCTGCTTGTACCATGATCAGGATTTTACGGGGCACTTCCAAGGAATTGACAAACTCTTCAACCGAGAATGTACCAACCACGTTTTTGCCCTTCGCTTCGTTTGCGAGCATATCGTGAGTTTTCTCAGGGGAGCGGTTATACACCGAGACAGTGAACCCTCTGCTTTCAATATTTAGGGCGAGGTTCTTACCCATAACGGCAAGGCCGATAACGCCAATTTGTTGTTTCGACATGGTCTCCATCCTTTGCATTCTATATTTTTTTCAATAATATCATTTTAACTCTTTGAAGTACAGAAGTGAACCCCTTCATCCAACTCTCATTTTATATTTAAAAACGGCTCTTCCCCTAATCCGAAAGAGCCGTTTCAATCCTTGTTTGATGTTCGCATTGTCTCTGTTACCACTCCAGTTGGATTAATTGAATACGAAGCTTGCGCAGCTTCTCTTTGCAGTCCTCGATCAGCTGTTCATCGCCGGATTTCATAGCGTCATACAAATGATCCAGTTCTTCGTCCAGTCTCTTCTGCAGGCTTTCGATCTGCTGCTCCGCTGATTGCGATGCCAGCAGCTCCGCGACTCGCTCCATGTCAAGCATGGGGCCTTTTTGAAAAATAACCCGATGCTCCACCCCGGTAATTTCCACCAAACGGATGACCTCGCCAAACAAGATGCTCTCGATTAATATTTGCCGGTCTTTGAACCGTTTGACGACCGCATGGCCGCGCAAGTCCCCGATCAGCTTCTCAAACCATTCCGCCAGCTTGGCGTCCTTAATGACGTAATCGCCTGCCAGCTTGTATCCTTTCGCGAGACGCTGAAAACGCAACTTGGTTAATTTGCGTCCAGTGCGTACGGAAATAATAAAGATCGATTCGTTCTCGCTCCAGTACAGCGAATATCCGTCCTGGATCAGATCGCGAATCAGCTGCTGAATGTGCCGACGGTCGAAACGGAGTTCCAGATTGCAGTATTCTACCTCATAACTTTTATTCACGGCACTCCCTCCTTACCTTATCTTATACTTCATCTTATGTAGAGGTAACTTGGATTATTGATTATTTTTACCCGTTATGGGCCCATTATGACGCAGAATGGGCTGGAAAAGTGTTATACTGGCGAGTAACGGCCGATAGTGGCCCATAGAAAAACAAGCATTCTGCTGGAGGTTACCATGATGAATTTTACCGGCTTTCACAGCCAAGATTTCGATAGCCTGACCGTACCAGGGCTTGAGCCGCGGATGGAAGCGATCATCGCGAATATCCGTCCCAAGCTCGAAGCGCTTGGAGGAACGCTTGCTCCTTACTTGTCGGCCCTGTGCGGCGAAGAGATGTTCCCGCATGTCGCGAAGCACGCGAGACGGACGATCAATCCGCCGGAGGATACGTGGATTGCCTGGAGCAGCAGCAAGCGCGGCTACAAAGCGCTGCCGCATTTCCAGGTAGGGATGTTCTCCACCCACCTGTTCATCATTTTTGCGGTTATTTATGAAAGCCCGAATAAGGAAACGATCGCCCGGTATTTGGAGAAGCATACAGCCAAAGTAGACAAGCTCGTGCCGGCTGATTTCTACTGGTCGACCGACCATATGAAGCCCGAGGGAACGCTCCACCGGGAAATGAATAAAGAGGCACTGCTGCAAATGGCCGGCAAGCTCAAAGCCGTGAAAAAATCCGAGCTGCTGTGCGGATTGCGCCTCGATCGCGATCACCCCCTTCTTCAAGATGGCGAGGGGCTGACCCATAAGATCGAACAAACCTTTGAGACGTTACTGCCGCTCTACAAAGGATCCTTCTGAAACGCAAAAAAGCAGCCTTCCCCTTACGCTCGGGGAAGGCTGCTTTTTTGACGGGATATGATGATATGGACAAAGAACAGAATGCCCATCACAATGGCGCTAGCCATAAACGGCGCTGAAGGGCCGAGCATGTCCCACATTTTGCCCGAGATGATCGGTCCTACGACCATCCCTGATCCCTGTACCGTGAGGAAGAGGCCCCACACGGTCCCCTTCTCCCCTTCGGGAAGCATATGGGAAATCATCGTATCCCATGTCGGCAAAATGCACGCATAACTGATCCCGATGAGGATGACGAGGATCCAGACGAGAGAAATGGAGCGAGTTACGGCAAACAGCCCGATCGCTACGGAAGAGAGCGCGAAGCCGATATGCAGAAACCATTTTGTCCCGAAACGGTCCACCAGCCGGCCGATCGGAATTAGGCCGATTACAGTGATCCCCCCTCCGGTAACGAGCAGGGCGCTGAAGGCTTCCGGTGATAAATCAAGCTCCGTCCGCACATACAAGGTGATGACCGGGGTCAGCAGCCCAATCGCGAAGGTCTGCAGGAAAAGCGCCGGGAACAGTAACCGGCTGACATGGAGATTCTCTTTAATATGGCGGATCGATTGGCGGACATTGTTGAGCACTCCCTTGACTCCGCCTTCCCAAAGAGAAGGCTCCTCCGATGGTTGTCCCGCCGTACCCGGACTGCTCTTCATCTTGCTTTTTCCCGGCAGGAACAAAGACACGATGACCACGATTCCCATCAAAGCAAGCAGAACCCAGAAGACCGGCCGATACGAGCCGTCCACAAAAAAATTAATAATGACCGGGCCTAAGCCTGTCCCGCCCAAGCTGGAGATTTGAATGACGCCCATCGCGGTGCCGAAATTGTTGTTCTCGCGCGTAACGGCGGAAATGCCCATCAGAACGCATGGCCATAGCGGAGCGGTGCCGATGCCGATCAGCGCGCATCCGAGGACGATCATGCCCATTTTATCCGCCATGGCGATAATCAGGACGGCAACAAACGTCAGCAAGAGCCCCAGCATCATCGTCAGCCTGAAACCGACCCGCTCAATGAACCAGCCGGCCGGGCTGCGAAACACGTTATCGCCAATATACTGAAGCGAGAAGGATAATCCGATTGCGAACGCGCTAAGATGCAGTACATCCCCCATGTACACAGGTAAAATTGATACGATTAATGCTCCCTTTACGAACTCCACCAGGAACATAATGATCCATAAGCTAATGAAAGTCGGAGTCAGCAGTTTCTTGCTTACGAGTTTGGTCGTTATTTCCACAGTCGTTCTCCCTTATCTTCTCTTTATCATCGAAAAGTTATTTCTAGTTTATCCTTTTGGGACGGTAAGTTACACCCCGATTCGAGATTATCTGCATCTTGCGTCCAATCTTTACTTGCAATCCATTCTCTTTTTGCTATACTCAACTTTGTTTAAAAATTTTGCATGGAAAGGCAGGGATGGCCTTCATGGATCATCAAGTCACACCGCTGTTTACCGCGCTCAAGAAGCACGCGGCCGGCAATCCCGTTCAATTTCATATTCCCGGGCACAAAAAAGGGCTTGGTACCGATAAAGAATTTCGAGAATTCATAGGTGATAATGCCCTCTCGATCGATTTGATCAACATTGCACCGCTCGATGATCTGCACCAGCCTACCGGCGTCATCGAAGAAGCACAGAAGCTGGCAGCGGACGCGTTCGGCGCCGATTACACGTATTTCTCCGTTCAGGGCACTAGCGGCGCGATTATGACGATGATCCTGTCCATTTGCTCCCCCGGCGATAAAATCATCGTACCGAGGAACGTGCACAAATCCGTCATGTCGGCCATTATTTTCGCTGGCGCCAAGCCGGTCTTCGTCTCCCCTGCACAGGACGAGAACCTGGGGATCGATCACGGCATTACCACTTCTTCCGTAAGAAGGGCGCTGAAGCGCCATCCGGATGCCAAGGCGGTAGTGGTGATCAACCCGACCTATTTCGGGGTCTGCGCCAATTTGAAGGAAATCGTCGACCTTGCCCACAGCTTCAATGTCCCTGTGCTCGTGGACGAAGCGCACGGCGTGCACATCCATTTCCATGAGGAGCTTCCGATGTCGGCGATGGAGGCCGGCGCCGATATGGCCGCGACAAGCGTGCATAAGCTGGGCGGATCGATGACACAGAGTTCCGTGCTGAATCTGAACGTAAAGAACGGATATGTCAACCCGCAGCGCGTTCAGACGATCATCAGCATGCTGACTACAACGTCGACTTCATATGTGCTGCTCGCTTCGCTGGACACGGCAAGAAGGAATCTTGCGCTTAACGGGCGGGAAATGATCCAGCGTGCACTGGACATGGCGCATCATGCCCGGCATGAAATCAATAAGATCGAAGGCTTGTACTGCTTCGGGCGGGAGATTCTCGGCAGCGAAGCTGCCTACGATCATGACCCGACCAAGCTGACGATTCACGTCCGCCATCTGGGGATCACCGGCTATGAGACGGAGAACTGGCTAAGAGATAACTACAATATCGAGGTAGAGCTCAGCGACATGTACAACATTCTGTGCTTCATTACCCCGGGTGATACGGAAGAAACCGTAGAAACGCTGCTCACAGCGCTGCGCGAATTGTCTAAAATGTATTATAAAGAAAATAATGCCAACGAGCTAATCGTAAAAATACCGGAAATTCCTCAGCTCTCGCTTATTCCGCGTGATGCATTCTATGCAGATACCGAGGTCGTTCCTTTTAAAGAATCGGCAGGCCGCATCATTGCCGAGTTCATCTATGTGTACCCGCCGGGCATCCCGATTCTCCTCCCTGGAGAAGTCATATCCCAGGACAATATCGACTATATCGTTGATCATGTGGAGGTAGGGCTTCCCGTAAAGGGACCGGAGGACCGGTACATCAATCAGGTGAAGGTCATCGTCGAAGCCGACCCGATTTTCTGATGATTGCAACTTATTATCGAGGCGTGCATATCCAAAGAAGCTCCCCTAGGCGGGGAGCTTCTCTTCAGTTCAGGTCATGGATCTATAGACAAGCATGCTACACTTCATCTTGACCGGAGACCAGCTCGTTGTAGGCCGCCTCCACTTGACGCCATTCGTCCTCATCTTCAATGTTGTAAAGAACCATTTCCTCGTTCTCTTCTTCCAGACGAAGGATGATCCCGTCCGCTTCCGGATTGTTCCGCTCAAGCAATAGCGCATATACTTTCTCGGCTACGTCGAATGTTTCGACGAGAACCATTTCCACGTCGTTGCCTTCTTCGTCCGTCAGCGTGAGCACAAACTCCTCGTGCTCATGGTCATGATCGTGTCCGCAGCCGCACGCTTCGCCGTGTTCATGCTTGTGATCGCTCATTGAAATACCTCGCTTTGAATGTTTTGTTGGTTGGTTTGGATGAACCTGTCAGTTTCCTCTCGTATCGTATCATTTTTTTACGGGGCAGGTCAATTCAGTAACGAGGCTATTCCAGAGCAAAAGTGAATTATTTCAGCACATTGATGCTTTTCTCCGACACGAGGACGAAATCGGAATTGCCGGCCGCCGGCTTCATGTAGAAACCGAGCGTATATTTGCCCGCTGTTTTGAAATCATACGTATAATCGTCAGTGACGAAATAAAAGTTGCTGCCGGTATCTTTAACATCTTTGGTCTGAATCGTTCTGGAGGTGCCGTCCGGTGCCGTAATCGCAACTCTGACGGCGGATATTTCCGTTCTCAGATTGTCGATTTGCGAGAATACGCTGAACTTAAGCTTGCCGGTCTTCTCGATATCGGAGAACACATCCTTGCCTTTAAATAAGAAAATATGCACGTTAGGCTTATAATAATTAACCTTTTTCGTCGCTTCGTCATATTCGACCAGTCCCTCGAGCTCCCGGACCGGGACATAAGTTTTGCCATCGATCACATAACCGCCATCTTCCACTTCACGGCCATCCATATACAGCTTTACTTTCTGAGTTGCTGAATCTGCAAACAGCATGGATCCGCCCGCAAGGGAGAATGCCAACACTAGTACCGCTACTCTTCTCCAATTTAAGTTCATCAATAGCCCTCCAATTGATTCATGTTGATGTTAATGTATACTCCTGCAAACGGCCCAAGTTGCGGTGTTTTCTGCAAATCACTCTTATTTTTTGCGAGAATGCAAGAGCTCCTTTCTCTCATGAAAGAAATCGTGTAAATTAGAAATGTATGCCAAAGAACGTTATAAAGGAGGGAATCCATTTGTCGCTTCGCCTTCAGATGCTTGGTACAGGCGGTGCTTTTGCCAAGCAATATTTCAATAACAACGGACTATTGTATGCAGACGACTATACGCTGCTGATCGATTGCGGAATTACGGCTCCGCTGGCGCTTCACCGGATCGGCAAGCCGATGGAGGCCATCGACGCCGTTCTGATCACCCATATTCATGGCGATCATGTCGGCGGATTGGAGGAATATGCTTTCCGTATGAAATACGGCCATGGACGAAAGCCTGTGCTTTACGTTCCCGAGCCGCTGGCAGAGCCGCTATGGGAGAACACCCTGAAAGGCGGGCTGGGTCAGGACGGCATCGAAAAGCTGGAGGACGCCTTTCATGTCCATCTCCTTCGCGAGGGGCAAACCTCGGAGCTAGCGCCAGGCCTCACGCTTGAAATCATTCGCACCCCTCATATTCCTGGGAAGAACAGCTACTCTTTATACCTGAACAGTGAAATTTTTTACAGCGCGGATATGATCTTTCAGCCCGAACTGCTGAAGAAGCTCGTATATCGGCGCGGCTGCCGTAAAATTCTGCATGAAGTGCAGTTGACAGGACCGGGTCAGGTTCACACCACTTTGGCAGAGCTTCTGACCTTGCCTGCGGACATCCGGGCGAAAATCTCGCTGATGCACTACGGCGATGAAATGGAGAGCTATATCGGCCAGACGCTCGAGATGGATTTCCTTCGCCAGCATGAAATCTATCAGTTATAGGGATAACTTTTCGCGATACGACAAAGCCGCCTTGGGAATCCTTCCCAGGGCGGCTTCTGTGCATCTTCTATTCGAATGTGGGCAGCGCGTCCAAATTGTTGGTTGGATCTCCGTCCGCATCGCCGCGGATATACATCTCGCCGTCTTTTCCCTTAAAAATGTTCACTCCCGCAATGGCACCGGCATTTACCTCACTCAGCGCATCCTCATAGTTCAATATACGGCCACTGGAGGTTTTGAACCGGGTCAGGTTGCCGTCCCCGTTTCTTTGAACCGCGATAAAAGTCTCTCTGCTGTCTACAGCCATCCTTCATCACATCTCCTTAATCTACTGAGATTCCCAGCAGGGATGCCTATAGTGTTGCCTGCTTCGGCCATTTATATGAGGGGTGATGCTTATAACGGCTTTTCCATGCGTACATGCAATATGCCTGCGTCATAGAACGGTTCCGTGGAAATCGTCTCATAACCCAGCTTGGCGTAGAAGCCCTCGGCCTGGCATTGCGCATCAAGGACGGACTTCGTCAGTCCCAGCTCTCTGGCCCGCTCTTCCATGGCGAGCAGCAGTATTTTGCCTACGCCTTGCGAACGGAACGGCTTCCGAACCGAAATCCGCTGCATTTTGGCGCTGTTATCTTTATAGTACGTAATTCTTCCCGTTGCCGCAGCCGTACCTTCCATTTCGATCAGCACATGAACGGCGTCCGGGCTGATCACATCATATTCATCGATTTCCAGATCGATCGGCACCTTCTGCTCCTCTACGAAAACTTCCTTGCGAATGTTTAGACATTTCTCCAATTGCTCTTCCGAATTAACGGCTATAATTACAGCAGCAGCCATTGATACCCCTCCCATGTTGCTTCTTTACTATGCAAACTGCATCATTATACAAAAAAAAGCTTTTCGTGTATAGTTGTAAAGTAACTATTACGCTTCTATATAAGTTGAACAATTGAAATGAATGTAGGGCAAGTACGTAAAATGTTCCTACGATCGCTGTTGCTCCCAGATTTCTTAGATTGTATAGATTCATAAAAGGTAGAAATCCAGTCACAAAGGCGACCACTGACGTTTCTTCGGAATCATTTTTCTCCCTTGCCATGCATCCCATTCTTTAGTTCATCTTTATATATTATGAACATCTACCCCGGAAGGAGTCGCTACACCATGGTCACAATAACGATTATCGCTTCGGTGCTAGTAACCGTTATACTTATCGTTCCCATGTTTTACACCATCAAAAAGGGGTATTCCCGGAAATGGGAGGATGACTGAGTTAAACCCTTCTCACGGGGGCGTGATGACCTCTTTCGAGTAGACGTGCTCCCGTACGGATTTGCCGTATACCTTGTCGCGTACGGATTGGCCGAACCAGGAAGGAAGCTGCTGCTGCCGCTGCAACGTCTCTTTACTCGGCTCCAGTCCGCATCCGCTGCCCAGCAGCAGTAAGCTGGAGGCGCCGACGGCGAGAACGATTTTACAAATAACTCTACGGGGGAATTGTGCTGCTGTCGTTAGCTTGTTGTGCTGCACGTTGTTCATCCTTTCTGTCATGTTCCTTGGTGCTTTGATTTTGACTATGGCTTTGTGCCTGCTAACTTCATTTTCGTCTGCATCCGCACCCTTTATACGCCAGAAAGGCGCCTATCTGTGAACTCTCTAATTATATTTTTAAAAAAAGGTTTGACAGAGTTCGCTTAACCTGGTATGATACTTCTTGTCTTCACTAATTGAATCTGATCTGTTAGCTCAGCTGGGAGAGCACCATCTTGACAGGGTGGGGGTCAGTGGTTCGAGCCCACTACAGATCATACTTAAGAACCCTTACGACGTAAGGGTTCTTTTTTTATTCTCTATTTCAAACCGGTGAAGAAAGTCCAAACCTATTCTATCTATGAGCTGGTTTGTTCGTTTGAGTAAGGCAGCCTAATATATATTGTAGTTCCCTGCCCTTCTTCACTAGCCAACTGGAGACCATAATGAGGGCCGTAATGCAGTTGGATTCGCTGGTGAACGTTGCGCAAACCAAAGCCGTGATCCTTCTCCTCATGCTCTTGCTCGATGGCCAAAGATTGGCGGATTTTTTCCATTTGCTCAGACTTGATGCCAACGCCGTCATCCTTTACCTCCAGCAGGATACAATTTTCTTCCTTCCCTACACGAATGTAAATATGTCCTGGTTCATCGCGTTTACGAATGCCATGATTAATGCTATTCTCCACGAGCGGCTGAAGAATAAATTTGATAATTTTGATATCTTCAAGACTGTCATCTATTTGAATTTCCCAATATAACTGACCTGCAAACCGGATTTCCTGAATTTTTAAATAATACGTCACATGACGCACCTCATCGGCAAGCGTGATCATTTCCCGACCTTGATTGAGCCCGATCCGAAATAAACGGGAGAGATAGGTCACGATATCCGCAATGATCGGATCTTTATGCTTCCGGGCCAGCATATTCACCGAGTCCAACGTATTGTATAAAAAATGAGGGTTAATCTGATATTCAAGCGTTTGTAGTTGCAGGAGGCGGCTCTTCGCTTCCTCTTCACGATTTTTCTGAATAAGACTTACGATCTCATCAGACATCCGGTTCATTGCATTAGCCAGCTCTCCGATCTCATCATTCCGTATGACAGGGACTTTAATGATAAACAAGCCTTCTCCGATCTGCTTCATTTTGCGCCGCATTAAATTTAATGGCTTCGTAATTCGGTGGGAGAGAAACATCACCATAAATACGGAGAATAATAGGAGCAAAAGCGCTATAAAAAGGATACCTAAAAATAATTCCCTTGCCGGCTCCAATATTTCACGTTTTAATATCCAGGATACGAACGTCCAGTCTGACTGTCTTTTGGCAAATGTAATATAAGACATGTCCTGATAAATCATCTCTTGGCTGGTTACGCCCGGCTGTTTCCCAGCCTCATGTAAAAATGCATTGTCCGCCACTAAATCCGTGCTAATTCTCAACGTATGGTCCTGATTGAAAATGCCGTATTGCTGATTGGAATTGACACTGTATCTCTCGATAATTTTCTCTGCTTCACTTTTATCAATGACGAGGAACAGGTAACCAACCGGGAGCTTTAAATCGAACTCATTATTGTTAATCTGCCGGTACAAAACAATAGAATTCAGTGTATCCGCATTTTCCCAAACGGGCAATCCGCCATATTTTTCTGCCATACTGATTCTGGATTGGATAAATTGTTCATGATCAGCATGAAGCCCTGCTCCGTACACTTTCCCATTCAAACGAACGACGTAAATTGAAAAATTGCCATTTCCCGCCGTAGCATAGGTTTGTAGCGCTTGACGAAAATCGGTAGACCGCTCCAGCTGTTCTCCCGTCTGCATTGTATTTGGATGAAGAAGAAAATTTTGCACTCGTTTGTCTCCAAATATTTGCAGCGACAAATCCTCGTAGCTCCCCCGCCATTCCGTAATTTGCGACAGTAAATTTTCTATGGATTGGTTTTGCTGAACGATATAATTGTTTTTTAAATAGTTTTGCAGCGTAAAGTAGACATTGATACTGCTAATAATGATGGGAACAATAATAAGCAGAGAGAAAAACAGCATCATCTGTGTGCGAACAGAGCTCATTGCACTGACCCTGTACTGAATCGTTCCCGATATTCACTCGGTGAGTGGCCAACGCTTTTCTTAAATATGGAGCTGAAATAATGCGCGCTAGTATAACCAACTTCCTCCGATATTTCATAGTTTTTGCGATTCGTTAGTAACAGCAGCTTCTTGGCTTCCTCCAATCGGCATTCCGTAATAAATTCAACACAGGTTTTGCCGGTCTGCTGATGGAAAATACGTGAAAGATAGTTTGGCGAAATACATAAGCTCTGTGCGATAGAAGTGACACTTAACGTTGAATCATTGAAACGTGCCTGGATCATTTGCTGGGCTCCATCCACCAGCTGGCTTACAAAGCTGGCATGATGCCTGCTTCTCCGCTCGATAATTTCCGTGAGCAGCTCGGTAAGCAATTTCTGAAACTGACTGTATGAAGCCAGTTCTTCGAGCCGGGACAGGCTTTGATTAAAGGTAGGGATCGAATCGATGCCATACTCGTCTACCAGTCGGTAAATGGCCCCCAGCAGTTGTACAAAAGTAAGATGGATCATCGGGGGCGAAGGATTTTGGACCATCACTTTTTGCATAAACGGCTCCAGTGCTTGCTCGCTAAGCTGCTCTCGGTACCTCAGCATTTCCAGTAAAGCCTTCTCCTCTTCGTATGGATACTCCACATGGTCTTTTTTCCAGGCAGGAATATCTTCATACCGAATAATGCCTGTTTGCTCTAAAATGGCTAAATACTTCACACTGTCAAGTGCTTCAAGCGAGGTGGCCCAAATAGAAGTTAGCTGCTCGTAGCTATTTCCTATACCAGCATTGACATCAATTTTCAAAGTATGCTGGATCGTCTCTACGGTTTTTGTCCACTGAGGGATAGCTCCTGACTCGGATAATACGCAGAGCAATACAGTATCCGAGTGATTATAAATATAAATAATGGCTTGTGAATGCAATTCTTCTATAATATTGCGAATGACAAAGCGAACGAGGGAAAGCTCGCTTTGCCCGTAACGCTCGTACGCCTTCTCTAATTTGCAAATTTCAATGGCGACACAACAAAAGGCCGGATAATTTAACGAAATATCAGCAGAGGCGGCCCGATCATGGATCTGTGAGGAACTAGACAATCCTCCGGCAAGTAAATCGCTCCAAAATTTTTCAGCAATAATAGGCTTGTATTGTTCAAGCCTTGTCTTTGCCATCTCATTCCAGTTCTCTAATCGGTACTCAAGCAGAATCTCTTCCCGTATCTCTTTCACAGTCTCCTTTAATTCCTCGGGAAAAATAGGCTTGACCAAATATTTGGCTACGCCGATTTCAATCGCCTCTTTGGCATACTCGAATTTCTCATACCCTGTCAGGATGACAAAACGAATGTGGGGATGCTGACTGCGAATTTTTTTGGCAAAATCAAGGCCGGATATGCCTGGCATAAAAATATCGGTGACAATTAAATCAGGAGGCCCTTCCTCAATGATGGAATTGGCTTCAACGGCATTTTTTGCATCCAGCACTTCATCAAATCCGGCCTCGCTCCAATCGATCAATGTACGAAGTCCGTCTCGGATAAATATTTCATCATCAACAATTAGTACCTTCATGTTAGATATCCTCCTCGAACATGTATTTGCAATCGATTATTTCACGGCTCCCGCGGTTAGTCCACCAATGATTTTCTCACTAAGCAAAGAATAGATCACTATAGTTGGAATAATAGCAATAACCATCGCTGCAAAAGCTACCGGATAATTCGCTGAAAAGGTCGTTAAAAAGAACCGGATTGCCACCTGAAGTGTTCGGGTCGCTTCGCTTTGAGTAAGCAAAGAGGCAAACAGCAGCTCATTCCAGGCCGTAATCATCAGGAAAATACTTGCCGTCGTCATACCCGGATAAGAGACAGGCAGAATGACCTGAAAGAACGTCCTGTGCACACTGGCCCCATCGATAAATGAGGCTTCAAGAATTTCATGCTGGATGGAGTCCATGTACGTTTTTACAATTAATACGCATAGCGGAAGTGAGACCCCCGCGTAAACAAGAGCTACCCCCAGCAAAGTATCATACAAGCCCAGCCAATTCACAATAAAATAATAAGGAACAATGAAAGCATTTGTGGGGATAAATATCCCAAAAGTAACCAATAACAACCAGCCTGATTTAAATTTAAAGGTATACATAAAAGCATAGGATACTAAAGTCGCGACAATCACGCCAAGTAACGTCGAGACGATGGCAATAAATATCGAATTGAAAAAATAATGCGGGATCGGATGACTGGAAAGAACCGCCTCATAATTTTCAATCATCCACCTTTTTGGGAGTGAGAAGGGGGCTGCAAACAGCTCCTGGTTCGTCTTGAACGACGCGAGAATCAACCATAGGAAAGGAACCATCGTCACAAGCAGGAAAAGCATTTTGAAACCAAAGCGCAGCCACTTCATGCTTTCCCCCTCCTTTCCGTTAGACCCAGAGCCCCGAAGACGAGCAGCATAGCTGCCGCCCCCATAAGTATAGTCATCAGCCCTGCCGACATGGAGATGCCGTAACGGTTCGCCGTGATCATTTCCCTATAAATATAAAGAGACAGGTTTATGGATGAATCTGCGGGTCCGCCCCCGGTCATCAGCAGCGGATATTCAAACATTTTCAAGCAAAATGCCGTATTGAAGATCACGTTAATCGCGATCGCGCTTTTAACCATGGGAATGGTAATATACCGGTCCTTCTGTATATTCGTGGCTCCATCGATCTCAGCGGCTTCATAAAGATCCGGTGAAATTGTCGTCATTTGCGTCAGGAAGATCACCATCGTAAAGCCAATATACAGCACAAAAGGGATCATATTTGCGAAAACAGCCGTTCCTGGATCGCTTAACCAAGGGTGCGCCCACGACTCCAATCCAACCGTTTTGAACAGGTTGTTGACCAAACCGAGGCTGACATGAAGTACAAAGTACCATAAGAAGGCAAGCGCGGTTGTAGAAATGACATTTGGCAGGAAAAAGAGCACGCGGAACAGCTTCCAGCCTCTTGGTTTTCTAAATAAGAGCAACGCCATTAACAGCCCCAGCGGAGTATGAAGAAGGATGCCCGCTAATATCCACAGCACGGTGTTGATCATTGCGGTTTTGAACACAGGATCACCTAGAAGGTAACGGAAATTATCGAAGGCGACAAAATTCATTGCACCGATGCCGTTCCATTCCTGCATGCTTACATAGAGTAAGAATACAAAAGGAAATATAAAGAAAAGAGCCGTGAATAGTAAGGCTGGAGCCAGGTAAATGTATATCTGCCGTGAAGTCAACATGCTTCAGCTCCTTTCATCATAAGGGGGGAAAGCTCCCCCCCATGTGGATAGTTTCTTATTGATTAGCGGCTTCCAGCTCTTTGGCGAACTCTTCTGGTGTAAATTTATCCAGGATTAGACCTTCAAGAAGGGAAGGGAGCTTGGAAGTAGCTGCCGGCTTGAGTATTCTTACGATATTTACAATACTTTCAGGCGCTTCACTGTTCGTCTTGATATATTGGCCGAGGATCGGTCCCGCTTCGCTCACCTCATCCTCATTCAGTTCCAGCCTCATCGATAATAGAATGCGGCCATCAATTGTAAACGTTTTTGAGCTTTCCTCGGAAGTCATAAATTTCAGAAACTGTACGACAGCCTCTTCTTTTTCTTGTGATGTTTGCTTAGCCGCAGACCAAGGGGTATGGGCGTCGGTTACTGTAAAACCAGGTTGTACCTTGCCATCTCCAAATGTCGGGCTTGCTGCAATGCCTATGGAAGGAATCATTTCTTCTGAAATGGATCCGATGAGCCATGGCCCGTCAATAATCATCGCCGTATTGCCAATGAGGAAGTTGTTGGAGCTGACCGAATAATTTCCTCCCAAGGCATCTGGTGTCGTATATTCAAATAATTGTTTCAAATATTGGGCCGCTTGCGTCACTTCCGGTGTATCGAGAGATTGTCCCGGCTCAAACACACTTGTCCCGGTAATGCTTGCTGCTAAGTAGGTAAATAAATTAGTTGTATGCCATGCATCATCACTCGTCATGAGAGAAATCGGGGTGATTCCGGCTGCTTTAAGCTGTTCACATGCTTGAAAAAACTCGTCCCAGGTTGCCGGAAACGATTCAATGCCAGCTTGAGTAAACAATTCTTTGTTATAGTAAAATAAGATGCCCGCCTTCTCGAACGGTATCGAGGTTAATTGCCCGTCTACCGTCATCGCCTGCAAGTCTTGTTCTGTAAACCGGGACTTCCACTCTTCATCCATATAAGGATTAAAATCGAGCAGTTCCCCGGATTCTTGCCGGGACAGGTCGTTGGGATTGAAGTTATAATTAAACAAGTCAGGTGTTTGTCCGGCTGCGATCATTGTTTTTACTTTTTGTTGCAAAGACGGCCAGTCGGCATTGATATCCAACTTTACGGTAATGTTGTCTTCATTTTCTTGATTGAATTTCTCTACTACGGCTTGCAGAGCTCTCCCGCGTTCCGTATCCGTACTCCAGCTGCTGAGCATGGATAACTCTATCCGCTGCTTGGAAGCAGCACTGTTGCCGCCACCCGTTACGGTTTCCTTTGAATTGCCCGAACCACAACCCGCAACGATAAGAATGAATATCAGCACAAACGCTGCCTTTTCTTTGAACCACTTTCTTTTCACATCCAAGTCCCTCCTCTAAATTCACTTTTTAATATATTTTCATCGTACGGTATAGTACAGAGAAACTACATTCAGTAAACTGTTCAGTTTGATATGAAAATCTATCCTATGATGATCTGTTCCGGCTCTCTAAATATTTTCCCAGTCCATAAATTCCTGCCGAGTAGATCCATCCTAGCGTACCCCAAATATCACCCTTGGCAATCATGCCTTCATCGATCCCCTGATTACAAATTCCGAACCCTTCCGGCTGCATTCCAAGGTCGGTAAATCCCATTAAATCACCCGGATGTGACAGCAACTGCTGTGTCCCTTTGGAAATCCACTCCGCCATTGTACAGAAGAATGTTTCTTTGGTCTCCTCACCTACAAGATACAATTCTTCAATATGGAACAAGGAATAGATATCGACAACGCCACCGCCCCAAATCGAGTTAATCCCCCCAGTTCCCACCGTTTGAAATTGTACTTGAGCCAGATCCGTTCCCGGGAAATGCGGGGCATTCCACAGATAATTCCAGGTGACAAATAGTTTGCCGGCTTTGACCGAACCTTGCAGATAGCGTTTATCCCCCGTTAATTTATACAGACCATAAAGAGCGGCCATCGCATACTGCGATGCTTCTTTATCAATCACATTAGGGTTGTCGAGCGTTCCGCCCAAGTAATGATCTTTTGAAACATAAGTGTTTAGAACGAAATCCCCTGCCTTCTTAGCTGCATTGAAAAATAATTCCCCATCCGCTCCAGACGCTTTTCCTAGTGCGATTAGGTACAGGATTGGGATTGAACTCGCCGATTTCGCGGAAAACTCATTTTCTCCAAATCCATGTCCATGTTTTAAAGGCGTTCCATCCGGTTCGTATGCCCGGTACCATGAGCCGTCTTCGTTTTGATTTTCAAGTAAAAAATGCCCAAACTTCATAGTAGTGTCCAGCCACGTAGGCTCCTCAATGTTTAGCGAAGCGTAAAATTGATATATTTGCAGCAGATCGAAGGCAGGTTCCACCATCGTGCGTAAATAATTGCCCGGGATGTTCCCATGGGAAATATAATGTAATTTCGGGGCATCTATTTCGCCGAAAGAAGCAAATGGCTTGTTTTGTTCAATATCAAATAAAGAATAGAGAAATCCAGATGGTGTGGAAAGACGATCTACAAAAAATGAAGTGACCTTCCTTCCCCTCTCGATCCATTCCTTGCCGTCCAATTTCGCCAGCATATAAGCTGCATTGATTTGCCGTCCGGTAAACCCGAATTCTAAAATTCGAGTATACGTTTCATGGGGAATATTGTTAAAGGATGTCCCAAATCCAGATGGTTCCGACATGTAGCCATGTCTAGGATCAAAGTGAAAGAAAAAACCTGCTCCCCCGTTATCCAACTCCCGATAGCTATGGCGTAGTGATATTTTCCGGTATTCAATCGATTGATCAAGCGTAAAAGGGAGCTCTACCGGTTGCGGGGGATGAAGCTCGGCGTACGTTTGGAAGGCCGCATAGACAGCATCACCGAAAGTCTCTCCTTCACCGATGCGAAAATCATAAGATAGATCCAGCTGAAAATTGGCACCCTCAAGTGGATAATATGCCGATACAGGAGTACCATGGGCATTGAGGGAAACACTTGTATCCCCTTCGTAGTAAGGCCAGAATGCTTGAAGAAATAACTCGTTGCCGCCCTTAACACCATATCCGACTGAACCTACTTCCGTTTCCTGCAGATAAGCACTTTCCTTTGCCTCTGTTCGCCTAGGAGCCAGCGTGGACTTTGGCAGACTTACACGCCCCAAAGTAATTGAACGTCCAATCATGGGACGGTACGCTAATATAAACGGATAAGTTAAACGATCATCCATGTATACTCTGGCTTTAGAAAATGTATCCAGCGTACCTTGCTCGGAATAATGGGTGGCAGGAGCACAAAATCTCCATTCAGCACTATCGGAACTTGGGATACTCCCTTGGAGCCGAAGCTGGAGTCCGCCATTTTCGGCACCGGCTTGATAAGCCTTCGCCTTCACTTTGCGCTGAAGAACGACCCGATTTATCTCTTCAGTCCATTGATCTATAATTTCAAAACTGTAGCCGGAGTGCCTCCATTGTGCTTTAGCCTGCCATTTGTTAGGTTTCTCCTGATTCACATAATTGTATTTCAAGCGAATGAAAGTCTGGTCTAAAAATTGCGCTTCTACTGGATAGTGAACTATCATCGTGTCCGTCACACTGTCTCCCAGATCAATTACTGGATAGTACCCTTGGTTTTTCTTAAAGATCATTCTCAACATGGATCTCCACCTCACTCTGCAGTAATATCTTCAATGTAATAAAACCTGGCAGAATGGTCGATGCAATAAACTAGCCTTATGCTTTCAATATTCTATCCAATCCCTATTGCTGATAAGTAAAGAACAGCAGTAAAGTTATCATAGGTAAAAATCGACAAAAAAACCTCCCTACACTACAGGATCTTCCATATCCTGCCGATATTTCTTCCAGTAAAGAGACAATTTGTTCAGAGATTGTATAGATTCATGGTCTATAGTATTTATTTGGAATTGTTAGATTGTTACAGATGTTATTACACATGTAGGGAGAGCGCGATGAAAGTTATTCTTCTGGATGATGATAGAATTGCACTGGACTATTTGGAACAACAGCTGCAGCAGATTCCCGGGATTGAAATTGCGGGGAAGTTTACAGATCCGGCAGCAGGCAGGAAAGAAATCATTAATCAGCCGGTCGACCTAGTTTTTCTTGATACCCAGCTGCTTGATGTGGATGGGATTCAGCTGGCGGAGGAAATTTTACAAATCAAACCTGATTTAAAAATCGTGTTTGTAACAGGATATGAGGCTTATGCGGTAAAAGCCTTTGAGCTGAATGCGCTGGATTATTTACTCAAGCCTGTGAAATCGGAAAGATTGATGAATACGCTCCAGCGGATTGACCGGTCGCAGACGGTGTTTGATTTGGATCGTCTGGCGCAGCAGAATCAATCACTGCAAATTAAAATGCTGGGCCATTTTCAGATGATCCTTGACGAGAAGCAGCTGCCCCCGCTGCGCTGGCGGACGACCCGGGCTCAGGAGCTGTTCCTGTACATGCTGCAGTGCCGCGGCCAATTTATCCGCAAATCGACCTTAATCGAATTGCTGTGGCCCGAATACGAGCCGAACCGGGCATTTTCTTTGCTGTACACGGTCATTTACCATATTCGCAAAACCCTGGAGCAGTACGAGGAATACTTTTCCCTTACGAACTCCGTTGATGGATATATTCTAAATTTGAATAATGTTCTCGTTGATGTCGAGGAATGGGAGAACTTCATCCTATCCAGCCCGCCTGTAACGAACAAAACAATCGGCGAATATATCGGCATGATGAAGCTGTTTAAAGATGACTACCTTAAGGAATACGACTACTGGTGGGCAGAGAGTGAGCGCCAGAGATTAAAAATGCTATGGCTGCGCACCTCGTTCCGAATGGCCGAATGGTACATGTCGAGCCACCAGCAATCGAAGGCCGTGGAAAAATATTTAGAAATCTGCCATCAGCATCCGATCGCGGAGGAAGCGCATTTTGCACTGATGAAGATTTTCGCGGCAAATAAAAATTCATTGGCTGTCCACCGGCAATACCGTTTGCTGGTCGCTATTTTACTGGAAGAGTTCAATGAACAGCCAAGTACATATATTACGGATTGGTATGACGACTGGAAACAGGAGCACGAAGAATAACGCTTACAACCACTTGCCAGTCGACTTTGCAATTTTGGGGCATTCAGACTAAACTCATGTAGTGTTCATGCTTTTTAAGCCATTCGCCGATCTCGTCATCTCGCATGGGCTTGCCGTAATAATACCCTTGCATCACATGGCAGCCCAGTTGGGTCAGGAACTCGATATGCTCCCGCGTCTCGACGCCCTCGGCAATGACGTCAAGCTGAAGATGGTCGGCCATCATAATGATAGCGTTGATGATCGCCCTTTTGCTGGGGCTCTCCAAATCATTCGTGAATAAGCGGTCCAGCTTCAATGTATCGATAGGGATTCGATCCAGCAGCCCGATCGAGGAATATCCGGTTCCGAAGTCATCCATGGATACCCGGACGCCAAGCTCACGCAGGCTCTGGAGCTGGCGGATGATGTCGTTGATATCGTACAGCACCATAGACTCGGTGATCTCCAGCTCAAGCAGATGAGGCTCTAGGCCCACTTTGTCAAGCACGTTCCGGACAATTTCCTGCAAGCTGTCGGTTTGAAAGAGACGCACGGACAGGTTGACGGAAACCGGCTGTTCCAGTCCTTGCAGCTGCCATCGCTTGCACTGGCAGCAGGCCTCCTCCAGCGCCCATCTTGTCATCGGCACGATCAGCCCGGTTCCTTCGGCGATTTGGATGAACTCCCCGGGGCTAACCAAGCCAAGGCGCGGATGCTCCCACCGGATCAGTGCCTCGAATCCGACCAGACTGCTCGTTTTTACGTTCCATTTGGGCTGGTACACGACAAAGAACTGCTTATTTTCCAGAGCAAGCTGCAAATCTTTTTCAAGCTCCATTTTGCGCACTAATTGCAGGCCCATTTCATCGCTGTAGAAGCAAAACTGGTTTTTTCCAAGCCCCTTCGCCTTGTACATCGCCGTATCCGCGGTCTTGAGCAGGACGGAGCGGTCGGAATCCTGAATCGAGCCAATGCTGATGCCGATACTGCCGGTGACGTACAACTCGTTGCCTTCAATGTGGTAGACCTGTTTAATGCTCTGTAAAATTTGATGGGCCAGCTGCTCCGCCCGCTTTGGGGTACAGTGCTTGATAATGAACAAGAACTCGTCCCCGCCGATGCGGAACGCCTGCTGATCCTCGCGGATGTACTGGCGAAGCCGGATGCCGACTTCCTGAATGAGCAAGTCCCCGATATTATGGCCAAGCGTATCGTTGATGGCTTTGAACTGATCCAAATCGAGGAACAGGACGCCGAGCTTCTCGGTGCCGACATGAGAATCGAAAAACCGGTTCATTTCGTTGCGGTTTGGCAATCCGGTAATCGAGTCCAGGTAGGCCAGCTTCTCAAGCACATGGCGGTCAAAGAAGATCGCTCCCCAGGACACGAGCAGGATGATGGAGATGACGATGGTCACGCCAAACAACAGAAACAAGTCTGCGCCTGTCGAAGCTTCTGCGACCATATCGGCAGTCGCGGAATGTTCCATTTTCGCTGCCTCCATTCCCGTGTAATGCATGCCGCAAATCGCGGCGCCCATCGTGACGGCCGACAGCCACTTGGACCAGCTTGCCGAGGATTGGCTGCGAAAGCGCAGGAACAGCAACAACGCTGCATAGGATGCAATTAAAGCGATGACCGCCGAAAGCACCCAAAGCGTTTTATCATAATAAATGTCAACAGGCATGATCATGGCTTCCATTCCCGTATAGTGCATCGTTACGATCCCGCTGCCCATGATGAAGCCGCCGACGGCCATAGTATACCATTTAATATTCCGAGGGATCGTGATGTAAAATGCAATAAACGAAGAAATCACGCTGGCCAGCAGCGATCCTATAGTCAGCCAAATATCATAGCTCACTGTCATATGGATATGAAAAGCTAGCATGCCAACAAAATGCATCGACCATATGCCGTTGCCCATGACCAAAGAACCCGCTAGCAGCCAGAAGAACCTGGTTTTCCCGTTAGCGAGAGAGATTTTTGCCGCTATACTCAGAGCGGAGTATGATGCCAGTACTGCAATTATTACTGAGAGTGCCACAATATAGTAATTATAACTGCCTTCTATGTTCATTGATTCCCCCCCTTACAAATATATTAAGTGTACAGGCTCTACAAAAACTTGACAGCCTGGGAATCGCTTCGTGTATAGGTATTGTAGAGTTGTCTTTGTTGTAATCGAATATACAAAATAAAGAGAGAGGAGATTCATTATTCATGGAAGGTTCGGCAATCATCGAGTTTTGGAAAGGCCAGCTGCTCGAGCTTCAAACCCCTGAAGGAGTCATGTATAAAACGCAAATTATCCAATTGGCGAACAACCGACTTTACATACAAAAACCAGTCAACCGCATGAACCGTTATCTGTCCTTCACCGGCAGTATGTCCGTAACGATCTTCTTCCATAGCGAGGAGCGGGTGCTGTACTCTTTTGATACCGAGATTAGCTTGCAGCTTAACCAACTGTCATTCCCCGCCCCGCCCGCAAGCCGCATCAAAAAAGCGCAAAGACGCCGCTTCTTCCGGGTTCCCGTTGAGGTCGAATTAAATTTGAATCTCAAACCAGCCGGACAACCAAACGAAGATGAGTTTATCAAGGTAACGACAAAGGATATCAGCGGGGGCGGACTGTCCTTCCTGTGCAGCTTTGAAGTGGAGGCGGAGAAGCTGGTTGCGGGAGTCATGCATCTGGAGACGAACAATTCCCAAAATACGATCGAGTTTCATGGAAAGATCGTCAATTGCGCGGTACTCCCGGACAATAACTATAAAATTTCGCTGGAATTCGTTCAAATGAAGGAATCCATCCGCTCCGATATTATTAAATACTGCTTGTTCAAGCAGGTTGAGGCGAGAAACAAGCTTAAAAATTATTCGCTGTAGCCGATTTCTTCGCATAATCCGTAACGAGAGGCAGGATTTCGTGTATTTTTGCCGAATAGTTCTATTTACCTACAACCGAAAGACTATACTTTATAGAACCCTGAGGTGAACGAAAGTGATGAATGGCTCCATAGCGGACGCGAGCTTCTTTGATGATATTTCTTTTAACTATTTAAACGACCACACGCTACCTCTCGATAAATGGGATTGGATTATGATGGTGCTCAGCGGCAGTGTTGGCGCATTATGCGACCTGGTCATCGGACATCCCAAAGGCATGGAAGAGCCAAAAATTACGAACAGTTCCTTCGGAGGACTCGGAGAGCAGCTCAAACAATATGATTTAAAAAATAATCCCATCGACTATCAGGAACCAGGAGCGTTTGGCGGGGATCACCGGCTGTATTCCTACGGACATGATCTGTTTCGTTTCTTCGAAGGCGTAAGGCAAACGATGTTTGGCGAATATGCCGGAGTCTCGTCCGTTGGATGGGGTGAATTGGTCAAGGAATTCCCAGAGTACGAGCAGCTGGACTTCGGGACGGCCGTCATTGTCAATTTGCTTCACTTGTTTAAGGATTTTTGTACGGTACGCTCCTTGCCCCTTCCCGGCATGACAGTTCTCGCTAATTTGAACGGCGATCAAATGCCTGCCTTTGCGGAGAAGCTGTACATTGACCATGGTTTCAATTTGCGTATCGTTACAGGTCAGGCTTTAAGCGTGGCGGCTATTGAAATTATGCTGAGAGTGTATCTGTTCCTCCGCTACTTTAATGCTGACGCGCCTAAAGAAGCGATCCGCTCCAAACGGAGCAAAATGCTGCTGTTCACGCATTCCTTCGCCATGCTGTTCAATCTCGGCAAAGTGGCGGTTACGAAGAATCCGTTTATGCTCAATGTCCCGCAGCTCCTGATGATTGCCAAGTACTGCTTCCAGATTGCCAGGGATAGCATGGATTTGCGCAAGCAGCTTATTAGCAGTAAGCAGCTCTCCTTCACCGGCCAAGAGCGTGATATGCTGGTCTTGTATGACAACGCAACCACGATGAACGACATCCACAGCGCCTATGAGGAGTCTATCCAGGACTATGCGGACATAAGAAATGACCAGAGCATCATAATTTTAAACAACGACAAGATAGCAGAACGAATCGATGATGTTGCGGATACCTACTCAGAGGTTCTTCGGCTGCTAGAACGACGCAAAGGTGAATAACTGATGAGCAAGCAAATGACCGTACTTCAAAGCGAAATCGAAGATTTGGCGAAAATAAAAATAACCGATGAGATGCTCAGCAAAGTGGATATTTCCTCGCTTATTCCTAAAATTACCGAAGTCGTCGGGCATCTGGACGATGCGCAGGACTCTTTGGACAAGCTCTCCGAGCAGGGCATGTTTAAAATGTGGTGGGGCTCTTTTACCGGGGGCAATGATAAAGTGCTTGCGAATGCCGAAAAGACGCTGATCGAAAGCTCGAAAATGAATATCGGGCTGGCCATGCTAACAACGATGTACGCTAAGGTGATCAAGGACCAGCAAAACGTGCTGCATCAGCAGCAGCGAGAGCTTAAAGAGCAGAACGACGCGATCCGGGAGCAGCAGGAGCATATCGAGCAGCTCTGGGGCATCAGCCATGACCAGGCGAAGCAAATCCTGGCCGTCATACGGGATCAGCAGACGATGATCGATGAAGCCGAGCAGCGGCTCATCCTGCAGTTCAGGCAGGAACAGGAACTCGGGAACGAGAAGCTGCAGCAGGAAATGAAAGAACAGCGCGGCGTTCTGGAGATTTGGAGAAAGGAGCTGCAGGAGCAGCTCAGACAGGAAATCGCCGATGAGCAGCAAATGCAAGCCAAGACGGCGGAGAAGCTAATATTCCGCAAAATGCTGTGGTGGGTCGGCGGCGCTCTGCTTGTCTCCCTGTCCGCCTCATATTTGATCAACACCATAAACCCTTGAAGCCATTGGCTCCAAAGGTTTTTTTGGTTTTGTTACGTCCGAAGGAAGAATGATTACACCAAATACCAGACAAGAGCGCTGAAACTGTTTCCTTCCGCCGCATACTGAATGGACTGGACGGTAAATCTTCTGTTCTCATACAGCCAGTCGTTGATCTCCTTCTCAAGATCACCAATATTTGTGTTGAAGAATGTTTTTACACTATTTCTCTTCATCCTCATCACCTCCCCACAATCATCTTATTCGACATCCCATCCTTGCAAGCCTGCTTGTATGAAAACAATGCTTAATTACTTGCCTCTCCTGCTTCTCATTCAGGAAATAAGCCCGGGAGGGATAAAATCATCAGATTGCAGCAAAATAACTAAACGTTGGTTAACGACCGCAAAATGGAGGATAGCTTCAGATGTCTAAATATACCCGATGGTTCATTCCGATTCTGACATTGACCCTCGCCTTTCCCCTAATCCCGCATTCCATATCGGCCCTCCCGGCTTCTGAATTCAAAGACAGGGCTTATTATGAGCAACGCGGCGATATCGTGTGGGAAGTACCCACCGAGGACAAGTGCATTGCCTTTACGTTTGACGATGGTCCAGATCGCCGCCAAACGCTGCAAATTCTGGACGTGCTGGATCAGTATAACGCCAAGGCTACCTTTTTCGTAGTTGGGGAACGGGTCGAGAAATACCCTGAAATCGTTAAAATGCAGCTTGCCAAAGGCCATGAAATCGGCAACCACTCCTATCGGCATCCATCCTTTCAGGGCTTGAACAAAGACAATATGCATAATGAGCTCAGTAAAACCCAGCAGGCCATTTACCAGGCTACAGGCTACAAGGCCGTGCTCTTTCGTCCCCCCGGCGGATTTTACAATGAAACGCTGATCAACGTCTCTAAAGCAAACGAGTTGAAATTTATTCTCTGGTCCTGGCACCAGGATACGAAAGACTGGCGATCCCCGGGTGTAAATAAAATCGTCAAAAAAGTGCTGACGAACGCACGCAGCGGCGATATCGTCCTCATGCATGATTATGTGGCTAACAGTACACAAACCGTCGAAGCCCTGAAGCAGATTTTGCCTGAGCTCAAAAAACAGGGCTATTCCTTCGTAACCGTAACCGAGTTGTTAACCCATAAAGCCCAGCCTGATCACCAGCTGAAAAAAGTCATTCATTAAACGCGCAAGATTCTACCGTGCCCATAGCATTCTGCTATGCCCAGCACAAAATCAGCAAAAAAACGTTGTTAAAAGCGGAGAAGCTCGCCTCTCCGCTGCTTTATTTTCCCGTGCTTAAAAATTTATTTATTTAAAATTTAATAATTGTGATTTAAATCACATATATTGTGAAAAATATCACTTATAATAAAGACATCAAAGATGATCATCCTTCAAACAAACCCAAAAAAAGAACATCACAATAAGGAGTGGTAATTATGTTTAACAACTTCCTAAGAACAAATAAATTTGCAATGTGGTTCCTGACCGTCGTCCGGATTTATCTCGGCTTCGAATGGATGAAAGCAGGATGGGGCAAAATTACGGGAGGCTTTGATGCCGGAGGTTATCTGGCCGGAGCCATCGCCAAGAGCGCCGGCGACAATCCGGCAGTGCAAGGCTGGTGGGCAGCATTTCTAGAACATGTCGCACTGCCCGGAGTAGACATCTTTAACATCCTGGTTCCTTACGGAGAGTTTCTCGTCGGCCTTGGCCTCATCCTCGGTACCTTCACCACCTTTGCAGCACTGATGGGACTTGTGATGAACGCGGCGTTCCTCTTCTCGGGCACAGTGAGCACGAATGCGCAAATGCTCTTGCTTGAAGTACTGATTGTCGTAGCAGCCGCCAACGCCGGCAAAATCGGACTTGACTACTACGTGCTCCCTTACCTGCGCGGGCTGTTTAACCACAAAAAAGCAGTAACCAAGATAGAAGCGCCTGTCGGCAAACCACATTTAAAAGTCAAGCACGGCGCGTAAATATAAAGCATGACAAACAACAAGGCTGTTCCTCTTACGAGGAGCAGCCTTTCCTTTTCCCTTTGCCTTGGCCTTTGCCTTGGCAACCAATATAAGGAGCTAAGCTATTCAGTTCATCAGGCCATCAAAGATGGAGCGCTCCTGCTTTGCAGGGTTAAAGCTCCCCCGCTCCCATACAAGCTGGAATAATTCCGGCGCGAAGTGCCAGGGCGGACCGTCATCGAGCTTGCCAAATACCCGTTCAATCGATAAGATCTGCGATTCGTGCGCTGCAAGTGCCTTGGCTTTCATTTCCTGCAGCCCCTCCCCCTTAAGCTCCAATACGGCTTCGGACCCAGCGCTCCCCATCACGTTATAATACAGCTTCTGGACAGAGCTGCATGCCCCGCTGAATACCACTTTATTTACCGCATGATGGATAGCGATATGATCGGGATGACCGGAAATGCCATCCGCCGGAAAAGTAACGACTATCTCGGCCCCATGCTTGTTTAGAAACGCGGCAATATTATCGACCAGTACTTCCTGCTTCACTTCACGCAGCTTGCCGTCTCCCAGATCCAGCTGCTCGATTTCAGCAATGCCCAGTATGTCCCCGGCCCGCTGCAGTTCCTGATCGCGAATCTCCGCCAACTGCTCCCTAGTCATGGCTCCAAGCCTGCCGCTTTTCCCTGCTTCTCCCCTCGTTGCCGTCAGCAGCACCGCCTTATTGCCGCTATCAGCGATCTGCCGAATCAGATAAGAGCAGCCGAAGGTTTCATCGTCAGGATGGGCATAAATAAAGCCAACCGTTCTTGTCATATACTCGTCTCCTTAAATATCCTGTAGATTTTCGTTACTATACTTACTATACTTTAATATTGACTAAGTAGTTAAAATTCACTACAATGCAGAAGAATCCAATATAGATAGGTGATCATAATGAGCAAAACCGCATACCGCGTGTTACTATATTATAAATTTGTACACATCGAATCTCCAGAAGCATTTACCGCGGAACATTTACAGTACTGCAAAGACCTCGGCCTGAAAGGGCGTATCCTCATCGCTTCTGAAGGCATTAACGGAACGGTATCCGGAACGGTAGAACAAACCGAGAAATATATGAACGACCTGCGGGCCAACCCGCTATTCCAAGACATCGTCTTCAAAATCGATGAAGTAGAAGGACATGCCTTCAAAAAAATGTTCGTCCGCCACAAGAAAGAGCTGGTTACTTTCCGTTACGAGCATGAGCTCGACCCGAACAAAATCAGCGGAAAACGGCTTTCTCCCGTCGAGTTTCACGAACAATTGCAGCAGGAAGACGTCATCGTCATCGACGGCCGCAACGACTACGAATTTGATATCGGCCATTTTCGCGGCGCCATCCGTCCGGAAGTGGAGTCCTTCCGCGAGTTCCCAGAGTGGATTCGCGAGAACTTAAGTCAGTATAAGGATAAGAAAATTTTGACTTATTGTACAGGGGGAATCCGCTGCGAGAAACTGACCGGCTTCCTTCTGCATGAAGGTTTTACAGATGTAGCCCAGCTAGAGGGCGGAATCGTCACTTACGGCAAAGATCCTGAGGTACAGGGACATTTGTTCGACGGCAAATGCTATGTGTTCGATGAGCGGATTTCCGTGCCGATCAACCGTACCGACGAGGATATCGTTATTGCGAGCTGCTACCATTGCGGCGAGACGAATGACCGCTATATCAACTGTCCCGTGTGCAATCTCCAGCATGTCTGCTGCGAAGCCTGCGAGGAAGAGCATCACGGATTCTGCAGCAGCGAATGCAAGGAAGCCGCACTCACTGCAAGCAACGGCTAATGTCATTCTAGCAAGGAGTGTCACGATGAACCAAATCAAAGAGCTGCCGACGAGGGAACGGATTTTGCACATGATGAAAACATCCGGCCCTCTCAGCGCGAAAGAAATTACGTCCGAATTGCAAATTACGGAAATGGCGGTCAGGCGCCATCTCGGCACGATGGAGCGCGACGGGCTGATTGAATCCAAAATGATCCGGCAGACGATGGGAAGGCCTACCTCGGTATTCGGGCTTACGGAGCTGGCCGAAGGCCTGTTTCCAAGAAACTACCATACGCTGACCCTCGACCTGCTGAGTGAGCTTGAAAATGAAGGCGGCGAGGATACGATCAGACGGCTCTTCGAGAAACGCCGGGATAAGCTGAAGCAGCAGTACCAGACAAGCATGGAAGGGATCCCCTTTGCCGATAAAGTAAAGAAGCTGGCGCAAATTCAGAACGAAAACGGCTATATGACTGAATGCGAGCAAAATGATGACGGTGATTTTGTGCTGAAGGAGCACAACTGTCCGATTTCTCAAATCGCAAACCGCTACAACCACGCCTGTGACTGCGAATTAAGCTTATTCAAGTCGCTCTTGAAGACAGAGATTGAGCGTACGGAATGCCTGGCGCAAGACGGAAAAAGATGCATTTATGTCATTTCCAATCCAAATAAGGAAGCAGAACAGCAGTAATAATATAAAAACCTTCGGATCCGCCGATTGTCAGCGCCGAAGGTTTTATTTTGCCTGAAATTGGGTATGATTAAACAGGGAATATCACTCTATATCATCAAAAGCTCGAAGCTCCTCCTCAATCGTCTGCCGGATTAGCTGCACGCACTCTTCGACCGTCTTGGCAAATACCCGCTTGCCATTGACCATCGCATAGGGCCTTAGCTTGCACAGGCCGCACAAATTGAGGCAGTCGAGGCGGAGAACGGCTATCTCGGGATATTCTTCTTCCAGCTGCTCCAGCTCTACCGAGCTGAGCAGATTGCTATCGCATACTTCTACAACGACGATTCCCAAGCCCACCACATGTCACCTCAAATATACGTTATCGTTACAGTTCAATTATTATGATAAACGTCCTACCATTTGTCAATACAAACTACCCATTTAATATACTTAACATACATATAAGTTGACTAAGTGTCCGTAAATATTTATAATGATCATTGTGAGAAATAAAGGGCACTACATATACACTAGAGAGGATGATTTAAATTATGGCACACCAATTACCTGCTCTACCTTACCCGAATAACGCACTTGAACCACATATCGACGAACAGACGATGATGATCCACCATGATCGCCATCACAATACTTATGTAACGAACCTGAACGCGGCGCTGGAGTCCGCTCCTGAGCTTCAATCCAAATCTCTGGAAGATCTGATCGCCGATCTGGACAGCGTTCCTGAGAGCATCCGCACAGCGGTTCGGAACAACGGCGGCGGACACGCCAACCACTCCCTGTTCTGGGAAACGATCGGACCAAACGGCGGCGGACAGCCTTCCGGCAAGCTTGCTGACGCAATCAACAACGAGCTTGGCGGCTTCGACAAGTTCAAGGAAGATTTCACGAAAGCAGCTACGACTCGTTTCGGCAGCGGCTGGGCATTCCTTGCGGTAGACAAAGACGGCAAGTTGACCGTATACAGCCTGCCTAATCAGGATTCCCCAATCATGGAAGGCAAAACTCCAATCCTCGGTCTGGACGTTTGGGAGCATGCTTACTACCTGAAATACCAAAACAAACGCCCTGACTACATCGCAGCTTTCTTCAACGTCATCAACTGGTCTGAAGTTGAGAAACGTTATGAAGCGGCTCTTAACAAATAATTGAGTTAATGCAAACACAAGACGGACATCTCTTCACCGGGATGTCCGTCTTTTTATGGGTTGGTGGATGTATATTCATTTAATTTAACGCACGCCCTGCTTCCTCTTTACGGATTCGCGGACGATCAGCGTTGGCGCGATACTCCAGCGGACTGCTTCCCGGGAAGGTTCAGACAGTGATAGCAGCAGCTCTGCAGCAGCATCGCACATTCGCTCCTTTTCTACGCGTACCGTTGTCATATTCACGCCCGAGCTGCTGTCATACTGGAGATCATCATAACCCGCAATCGAAATGTCCCCAGGTACGGCAATGTTCCGTTTCTGAAGCACCTCGGCCAAAATATAGGCAATTCGGTCGTTCCCGCAGAAAAATGCGCTTGGCAGCTCGGTCAGTCCAGACAGGAAGGAGGAGATTTCCTCTTCCGTATAATCATAGCCTTCCGATGATGTCAGGCAATACTCTCCCCTTATCTTCAGTCCTCCGCGCTGCATTGCCCTCCAGTACCCCAGCCAGCGCTCTTCATGGCTTGTCGTCAAATTGACGGGGCCGATGAATCCGATTTCGTCATGTCCGCACTCCATGAGATAGGAGACCGCTTCATATGCCCCCTCCATATTCGCCGAGGTGACAGCCGGACAAGGCAGATCCCGATGATAAGAATCCATCATGACAAGCCGAACCTGCTGCTCCCAGACAAGACGCGCATATTCTAAGCTCGTAATTCCAAATAATATAACGCCTCGATAAGAAATATCCGTGAACAGGCGCGGCAGCTTAAGACGCTGCTCGGATTCGCGGTCAATCGGCGCGATGACGGCGTTGAAGCCTTTGCTGCGAATGCTCTTCTCGAGCCCCCAAATCATGTCGTGATAAAATTGAAAATGGTCGTTGTCCTGGTAGCTCATAATCCGCTCTGGCACAAGTACGAGAATATTGGATTGTTCGCTGCCGCTGACGGCATAAGAGCCATATCCCATTTCCTTGGCTGTATGCATAATACGGCTGCGCAATTCCTCGCTTACCCCCTTCTTGTTGGTCAGGGCCAGCGATACGGCATTTTTGGAAATTTCCAGCTTGTCGGCAATATCCTGCATAGATATTTTCTTTTTACGGGCCATTCTTTTCAACCCTCTCAAAACATGATAAACTTAACCTAAATATACTTTACAAAAATTGATTTTGTCAAGTTTGTAAAGTTAACATAGAATACAGGAGGTATTCGACTTGGAAGTGAAATACGCGATAGGCATCGATATCGGCGGTACCAAGACGGCGATCGGGATCATCGATTCGGATGGAAAGGTTTGCGCCAAGACCTCCCTGCCTACAGATCTAACGGTTGATCCGCACGTGATGGTCAGCCGTATAGCCGATGCCGCCAAGCAGCTGCTTGCGGAACAGAGCCTGAACGAAGCCCAAATTGAAGGCATTGGAGTCGGGGCTCCCGGCCCTTTGAATACGAAGACGGGCCATATCGTCAAGCCGCCCAATATGCCGGCTTGGCATGGCTTCCCTTTGCTTGAATCCTTGAAGCGGCATTTTGTGCTTCCGATTGCATTCGAGAATGACGCCACGGCCGCTGCACTGGCTGAGAAATGGCAGGGAGCCGCGCGGGACGCCGACCATTTCATCTTCATAACGATCAGTACCGGCATCGGTGCCGGCATATTCTCGCACGGCAAGCTGATTACGGGCTCGACCGGCAACGCTGGCGACGTAGGGCATCTGGTCATTGACCCATCCGCCGGGGACTGCGTATGCGGCCAGCAGGGCTGCTGGGAGTTCGTCGCTTCCGGTACAGCTATCGCCAGACAAGCTTCCCGGCTGCTTGGCAGGGACGTCAGCTCCAAAGAGGCGTTCGATCTCGCTCAGGAAGGGCATCCCGGCATGAAGACGCTGATCGATCAAGTGTTTCGCTACATCGGCATCGGCTGCGTCACACTGATCAACACCTTCGATCCGGAAAAGGTGGTTATCGGCGGCGGCGTCTCGCAGGTCGGTAAGCCACTGTTTAGCTCCGTGCAGGATTATGTCAGCAGATGCGCCTTAAATCCGTCGGGACAGAGCACCCCGATTGTCCCTGCCGCATTAAGCCAGGATGCAGGACTCATCGGCGCTGCTGCATTGATCCATATGAAATATTAATCACGCGATAAGAAGGGAAGATAACATCTCTATGAATCAACAGCCTATTTTTCTAAAACCTGTATTTCAAGAGCGCATTTGGGGCGGAAGCAAGCTGGCAGAGCTATTCGGCTACGATATACCTTATGCGAAGACCGGAGAGTGCTGGGCGGTATCGGCTCACCCCAACGGACAAAGCGTTGTCAAAGCCGGGCCCTACCAGGGACTGACCCTTGGGGAGCTATGGTCGTCCCATCCGGAATTATTTCAATCGGAATCACCGGTATTCCCTTTGCTGACCAAGATTTTGGACGCTTCCGACGACCTCTCCGTTCAGGTTCATCCGGACGATGAGTATGCTGGAGAGCATGAGAACGGCGAGCTGGGCAAGACGGAGTGCTGGTATATCATTGACGCCGAGCCGGGCGCAGAGATCATTTATGGCCATGAGGCCAAATCCAAGGAGCAGCTCGTGCAGTGGATCGAGGAAGGAAATTGGGAGGGGCTTCTTACCAAGGTTCCGGTTCATCCCGGCGATTTCTTCTACGTGCCTAGCGGGACGATTCATGCACTCGGCAAAGGAATCGTTGTGCTTGAGACGCAGCAGAGCTCAGACACTACCTATCGTGTTTACGATTATGATCGTAAAGACAAGGACGGAAATACCCGGGAGCTTCATTTGGACAAGGCCATTGACGTCACCACGATTCCCCAGTCGTACAAGAAGGAGACCTATGATACATTTACGCAAGAAGGACTTACTGTCACCTCCTTTGTATCAAACGATTTCTTCACCGTACAAAAATGGGATCTCGATGGCCAGGCCCATCTGGAAGCTGGCAAGAAATACATGCTTTGCAGCGTAATTGAAGGACAAGGACAGTTGACTACCGGAGACAATCAATACCCGCTAAACAAGGGCGACCACTTTATTCTCCCTGTCTCCTTCGGCCCGTATGAATTGAACGGTTCGATGAATTTGATCGTGTCCTCGGAATAACAGAATAGCAAAACCACACAAGTCCTAACGCCGAATCAAAAACGGGCTGACTCTAGTTAGAAGCATCTAACTTCGAAGTCAGCCCGTTTCGTTTACATATGTCCGATTAAATACCGTTCGCGAATGATGCGGAAATGATGAATCGCATGACCGGCGATAATATAAGCAAGCGCCCTGCTGGATACAGGTCCCCCGCTTGCGGTTCCGACCCGCTGCCAAGCTTCATCATCCAACTGCCGGATAAGCGACAAAGTCGCTTTCCTGACCGTCGTAAAATCCTTCAACAACTGCTGGATCGACAGCCGTTCAAAATTGGCATGGCTCACAAACAGCTCCTCGTTAAAGCCCGGCAGCGGCGTCTTATCTCCCCTGGCAATCCGCAGCAGCCGATAGCTCATGACGCGCTCCGTATCCGTTATATGCCCCAGCACTTCCTTCAGGCTCCATTTGCCTTCCGCATACTTGTAATTACCGGCTTCGTCCGAAAGTGTTCCCAGCTTCAGCATTGCTTCCTCCGGCTGAAGCTCAAGCAGAGAAATTAACTCTCCTTCGGGCACTTCACGAATATATTCCTCGAAATGCTCCAGATACTCTCCTGACTGTGGTTTAGACAACGTCATAACTCATCCCCCAAACATAGATATAGATCGCTTAATCATCCCATACGTCATCCATCAAAGACTTCACATACTCGCTTCTTTGCTTTGTCTTCTCGGCGTTTGCATTCCACCGGGCTCCGTCCCATTCCACGACATCTCCGGTCTTTACGCCGGCGCCTACCAGCTCGCGAGGCACGTCCCTTGTCTGGCCATCTACCTCTATAATACAATACTCACCTTCAAAGCCTTCAATGATCCCAACCATCGTTCCACTCACCTCTCGGTCGTGATTCGGTATGTATGACCGTCTGAAGCAATTTCCACGGTGCCATGCAGGTCATTGCGGTATACTTCAATCCCCTGCTTACTTAGCCTATCTAACACGGTCGATGTAGGATGCCCATAATTGTTCTCCCCAACCTGGATCACCCCATATTGCGGAGCTACCTTCTTCAAGAAGCTTAACGTAGTAGAAGATTTCGAGCCATGATGTCCTATCAGCATTACGTCGGCCTGCAAATCCGCCCCGGATTCGATCATATCCTTCTCGCTCTGACGCTCGGCATCGCCGGTCAGCAAGTAGGATGTATTGCCGTACACCACTTTGACTACGGCGCTCATATTGTTCTTGTCATCATAGGTTTGGACGGGGGCAACCATGGTCACCTGAACGTCTTCATCCCACTCAAGCACAAGCCCCGCCTTCGCCGTCTTGACCTTCAGGCCCTTATTCTTAATCGAGAGCAGCAAGGACTCAAACGTCTTCGTATTTGCTTGAATCTTCGGCATATAAATTTCCCCGATATCAACATGGTCGATCACCCGGTCCAATCCGCCGATATGATCTGCATCCGGATGCGTGCCGATCACGATGTCCAAGCGGTTAACGCCGTACTCCTTTAAATAATCAAGCATCGCCTGCTCTCGGTCATTATTCCCTGCATCGATCAGCATCGTCTTCCCCGAAGGGCTGATCAGCAATTGGGATGCCCCTTGACCTACATCGAGAAAAATAACCCGCAGACGGCCCTCATTCTGCCTGGAGCCGCTGCTTGTATCGGCAGGACTCCCTAGTTCTAATTCCAGAGCACAGCCAGATAACATCAGCACGACAGCCAAAATACTTACGAACATTCTTAACTGAAATTTAAAAATCGAACGACACTTCTTCATGGATGATCATTGTCCTTTTCTAGTTGCTCTAACCTTGCGCCATGACAACGAAACAATTAGAACATTTGTTCCACTTATTATATTAAATGCTCCAGCCAGAATCAACCATTAGCTTGTAACCTTTATCTGCGAAAATAATGCAAAAGCACTTCAGCCAAATCGCTGAAGTGCTTTTAGAATTGGAGAATACGGGATAAATGAGTCTTATTATTTCACTGTTACTGAAATGGTAACCGTCTTGCCGCCGAACTTTCCTTTGATCGACGCCGTGCCTTTGCCTACCGCCTCGATTTTGCCCCCAGTCACTTTAGCTACGGACGGTTTGGAGCTGGTCCATTCTGCGCTGCCGGTTACAATCGCCGTCGCACCGGTATCATATTCGGCCTTTACGACAACCGATTTGATTCCTCCAGGAGCTAATGCTAGCTTCTTCTCGTCTACGGTCAGCTTGGTCAGCTTAGGAACAACCTTCACGTTGACGCTGACGTTATGACCCTGATAAGATCCGCTCAATGTAGCCGAGCCTTCGCCAACCGCCTTGACGGACGAGGAACTGATTGTGGCTACGTCCGTATTGGAGGATTGCCAGTTCATTTTCGTGGACAGCGTTACTTTCTGGCCGTTCGAATAATAGCCGGTTACTTTGATCGACTTGGATTTCTTCAGGTTAAGTTCGATATTCACCGGCTCTACGACAACCTTCGTAATTTTTTGCTCGACTGTCATCGGGATGCTGATCGTCTTGTTCGAGTACGTTCCTTTTAAAGTCGCCGATCCTTTGATCAGGCCTTTGATCGTTTTGCCGTTTGCGGAATCTTTGATCACCGCATTGCTGTTCGAAATCGTCCAAGTAATTTCGCTGGCGATATCTGCCTCTTCATTTCCGTCCTCATATACGACAGCTACTTTAGGGAACGGGCTTTCCTCGCCAACGACCAGGTTCAGCTTCTCTTCCTCGCTGATCAGCGCCAGAACCTTTTCCTTGACCGTCACTTCCACCTCAACCGAACTGTTGCGAATGGAGTGGGCCGATCCGGCTGTAACCTTGGATTCTGGAAGCTTCGCCGTAATTATTACCTTGCCCGCATCCTTCGCCACGATTTTGCCATCCTCGATTTTGACGATATCCTCATTGCTGGAGGACCAAATCACTTCCTTGCTGAAATCTAATTCTGTATCATCCAGCTTGGTTGCTTTGATTTTCGGTACGTTCAGCGATTCATTCTTGAGTAATTCCAGCTCGCTTTTGTCCGCCTCAAGCTTCGTAATGGTCGGTTGAACCGTCACATTCATAGTTCTGTTTACGCCACGATAGCTGACTTTGATTGTGGATGTTCCGACTGCTTTTGGAGAAATAATTCCTTTATCCACCGTTACAGCCAGAGGGTTGGAGGATGTCCACTCAGCTGCAGCGGTAACATCATCCGTCGAATTGGCCCCGCTTCTAACCTCTGCCTTTGCCTCCAGCTGCTCGCCGATGAACAGGAATTGCTCGGACGAAGGGTTAAGGATGATCACTTCATACGGTGTACGTACATAGACGTCCACTTGACCCTTGGCTCCGAGATATTCGGCTGTAATCGTCGCTTTACCGATGGCTACTGGTTTGATCTTGCCATCCTCAACGGTAGCGATGCTCTTGTCGGATGTAGACCATTCAGCTTTGTCGGATACATCCACTGTCGATTGGCTGCTCGACAAAGTGGAAGTGGCTTTCACCTCAATCCCACTATCGCCGACAAGCAGTTCGATATCCTCTGCCTTTTCATCATTGCTTGCATATACGAGATTCAGTTCCGAGTACGGGGAAGAGACTGTGGCCTCGAAAGAAGCCGTCAATCCGGAATATTTGGCCGTAATCGTCGCTTTACCTTCTGCAACAAGCTTAATTTTACCTTTATCGATCGTGAGCACGGACGTATTGGAAGAAGTCCACTGCGCATCTTGAGTTACGTCAGCCAGCGTACCGTTCGTGTTCTCAACGACGGCCTGGGCTTTAACATTCAGATCCGCTTCATCCGCTCCAAGCTTATATTTACCATTCAGCGAATACTCCAAAGTCAAATCCTTGTATGTATCCACCGCTTTGACGGTAATCGTATCTACCGCGGAATCGTTATAGACAGCGGTAATTGTAGCAGTTCCGCTCTTTAGCGGCGTTAGAAGACCATTGTCTACTTTAATGGTATCCGGCTGATCCGATGACCAGCTGACGGCACGGGTAATGTCCTTTTTGACCGAGGAGCCCTCGACCGTCGCCCATACCTTCAATTGCTTCGTTCCTTTGCCAACCGTAAGTTCTAGCGTTGCACCGGAGCCTTCAATATCAATCGATAAGACATCGCCGGAGGCAGCAAAGACGCTAGTCGGGAATACAGCGGCAATGAGCAGCACCATGGTCAGGAGCCACTTCGTCATTTTCCTGTTCGGAATCATCCATTTCTCTCCTTTGTTGTCATTTATAGCCGGAAATTCAATCCAGCTCTACTGAAATTATATCGACATATAGGATTAATTTCGTAACCTTTTTCCGCAAAAATAATTCGTTTGTCCTACTTCCTATCATTTATGGCTATGAATTACGTTCCAATCGATCGGTTGTTCGCCTTGCGCTTTCAAAAAAGCATTAGTCCGGGAAAAAGGACGGCTTCCAAAAAAGCCCCGTCTCGCCGCCAAAGGACTCGGATGGGCCGATTCAATGACAAGATGGCGATCCGTATTGATTTGCGCTCCTTTTTTCTGGGCATGGCTTCCCCATAAAATGAAAACCACAGGCTCTTCCCTTTCATTTAACGCTGCTACGACCGCATCCGTAAACTTCTCCCAGCCCTTGCCCTGATGGGAGCCGGCCAGCCCTTCGCGTACGGTCAGCACCGTGTTCAACAGCAGCACACCCTCTTCGGCCCATGAAGTCAAAGTGCCTTCAGAAGGAACAGGAATTCCAAGATCGCTGGACAGCTCCTTATAGATGTTCCGCAGCGATGGCGGAATCTTTACCCCAGGCAGCACAGAGAAGCTTAAGCCATGGGCTTGGCCTGCGCCATGATATGGATCCTGCCCCAGAATCACCGCCCGTGTCTGGCTGTAGCCCGTCAGCTTCAAGGCCTGGAACAAATACGGCCGCGGCGGGAATACCGTATGCTCCCTGTACTCCTGATCCAGCCAATCCATCAGCTCATGGAAATACGGCTTGTCCATCTCCGCTGCAAGCACCTGGTCCCAATCGTTGCCGAATATCTCCTTACTCATGTTGCCTCTCCCTTTCCAAGCTTCTAGCATTATATACTATTCCTAAACTCATTTTAGCAGAAATCCCCTGAGCGGAACCGACAAAAAAATCGCACAACCTTCGCTTTCGCGAGAGCTGTGCGATTTATTGTCTGTTTTCTTCATCTCTCTTATCACGTGCTTTAATACTATCCAATCCATGCTATTATCTTATTTCTTACTATTCAAAAATTCTTGGACGTCAATTCTTTTTTCGTTATACTTATCATTTTCCGTTAATGTTAATACTTCATTCATTACAGATTCAAGCACCTCTGATTCTTCCAATCCTATAAGACTCAGTCCTGCTAGATAAAAAAGATTAATATAATTTATTTTATTCACAGAAATAACTTCATTTAGATTTCTACTTAACAGTTGCTCAAAAGCGTAAACCCGCGTATCGTTCATCTGTGACTCCGTAGGGACTGGATAACCTACATCTTCAAAAAAGGACAAATCACTAGGTGATGAGACCACTTTCGATTCAAACTTCAGCCCCTGCAACTCATCATTTAAATGTTCCTTGTAGTTATCAAATATGTATTTGACAGTGCCCTCAAGTTCAATTAATAATTCATCCTTAGTACGGGCAGACTCAGTATAGGTAGTTTCAAGTCTATCAAAATCGTTTTTTTCAACTAGTGAAATCGCTAAATTATCAATACCTTTCCCCAGTGAACTTTGCAAATATGTATAACTTCGAGATTCTGATGCAAGAATTATAGATTTAATTACTACCGCCGTAAACTCTGCGTCTGTTCCTTTAAAATCATTTATAGTTAATTCTAGGTACGTCTTGGCGCGATCCACATTTCCTGAAACTAATTGCTCACTGGCGAGTCGTAAAGGCTCTGGAACTTCCTCCTTTTCAATTTCTTTATTTGATTCCATAATTGATTCAGATAAATCATTAGACGTAACGTTCAATGCTTGATCTGCTTCATTTCCTTTGTTAGTACGAGCAGGTTGTCCGCATCCAGAAAATATCAACAGTACGGATAGCGCCAATATAAGTATGCTAACTCTCCTCATTTTTTACCCCCTCCAAATTACCTAAATCATACCATTCCTAGAAAAAATAAAAAAGCCCTTGGACACAGTTCCTAAGTAGTATATCAAGGAACTTCGTTCTACTCCGCTTATAACGCCCGAAACTCCTTATCCTAGTACCGTGATCAGGGTGGCCAATCTCAGCGTAATAATAGTTCCATCATCGCGCAAAGTAGAAAGTCGACCTATCGCGCCTAATTTCGATGTGCTCCTCTAGAACATCTGTCCATTTATCACGTTCAGCTTTTGATCGTCAATCTCAAGTATTCTTGTCATGAAAAAAACGCCTCCTCCATATTTAACGGAGAGACGTTCATCTTTGTGATTCTGTGCGTTTCGCTATCACATAAAAAACCTCTAAATCATGGTTTTAATCAAGGATGCCGAGGACCGGGATCGAACCGGTACGGTAGTCACCTACCGCAGGATTTTAAGTCCTGTGCGTCTGCCAATTCCGCCACCCCGGCATAAATAATATGCCAGTTCAAAATCAATGTCGAAAAAATTCCTGCGTTATTGATTATAACATGATATTCGACGGAGTTTCAAGCCCAAATGTAAAAAATATCGCCCGATGGCCTTTTGCAGATTTTTTTGGTAGGTTAAAGATAGGTAATTCATGCCCTTTACATCAAGTCGGTTTGTCTGGATACACTACATGATGTATTCCATTACGACAGGAGGTCATGCATGTGAATATCACGACAGACACTTACCAAATTGCGCCGTTAAACGATCAGAAGCAAGCCGTCGCAATTATCAAAGAAGCCGAGGCGGCTATAGCTGAAGCAACCGGGAATGAGGTTGCCTTAATCGCATACGAAAAGTCAGAGAACCGATAATCATTGCTTTATAGAGGAGGGAACTCCAATGAACAACATGCCAAAAATATTAATCATCGCCGGGGCAGTCCTCATTATCGCGGGCTTGCTCTGGTCTTTTCTGGGCAGGTTTATCCATCTCGGACGTTTGCCAGGTGATATCATGATTGATAAAGGGAATGTTAAATTTTATTTCCCCATCGTGACCTGCATTCTGATCAGCGTCGTATTGTCATTGATCAGCTATATCGTCCGGTGGTTCATGAAATGATCTGAGCCATCCCATTTGTATTAATTCATGACGACCCACAGCAAGTTCCTCAGCCTATGGGGATGTGTCAGGAGCCTTCAGCTAATGAAAAAAATTGCTATTATTTTTGCTATCATCTCACTGCTAACCGCATGCGGCAGCAGGCCTTATTCTAAGCATCCAGAGTCTGAACCAAGTGTTCAGGCGAGCAAGCGTGTAACAAATTTCACTACATACCAAGGTGAGGCTTACTCCTTTTCTTATCCCTCTTCATGGGAAAGAAATGAAGACATAGATATAGGTGATAATATTGAACACGTAGTTTCTTTTGCCTTTCCAGATCCGAACGATTCTAAATACAATATTCTTGCGCAAGCCTTTATTTCCCCTACCGACAGGTTAGTAGATGTTAAATCAGCTAGCGATGCTCTCATCGAGTCTTTTAAAACCAACATTGAAAATTTCAAAAAGACCGGATATACCGAAAAACAATACAAAAATTATATCGGCGGGATCTTTACGGGGAAATTTGAAAGCAATGGTGAAGAATTCACGATGGTACAGTACGCAATCCCAACCGAGAAGTATATATTTTACCTGAATATAACCTATTTTCAGCCTCTCTATGAAAAATACGGTATAGAGCAAACAAAGCAAATTATCGATTCAGTAGAGCTGCTTCTCGGACAGGAGCAAAATAGAGCGAGATCAAACGATAGTATCGCTGATAGAATGGTTGAGGTTGTTCCGGTCTTTACGAATAAAGAATTAACTCCGGCATCCTATGAGTTTCTGGATCGCACAAAGCAACTTTTCCCTGCAGACTCCCAGGAATCCATAGACGAGGTCAAGCGTTTATTGAACCCTAAAGTGACGACCAGGCATTTGGACAAAAACATCAATGACTATTTAGACACCTTCGTTAAGATCCAAGGAACCGTATTAAAAATTGATGAAATGGTATTAGATGATAATACGATCACTATAGCCGTAATTTACGATAAATATAATAATGTCATCTACATCTGGTATCCAGGTACGGCGAAGGACTTGCTCAAAGACGATCAAGCACTTGTGGTGGGTGTTCCTACGGTTAACTTTTCTTATAACAACACAGCTGGCGGCATTACATACGCCACATTTATTGCCGCTGCCGTATTGAAAGAAGTAAAATAAGGAGGCTCTCATATGAGCAAAGGAAACATAGAACAGTTCTCTGGAACCGGATTAGCGGTGGGAGTCGCTGTTGGTGTCTGCGTTGGCCTGGCCATGGATAATCTCGCCGTCGGAATCGCCATTGGCATATCATTAGGCGTCTCTCTCAGTTTAATATGGAAGAAAAAGAGTGAATAGCCTCCCTTTGCGAACAGTTCACTTCTCTCTTTTACCCTTTTCTCAGAAATGACAAGAATAAAGGCTGCAATTGGTCTGAGCTTCCTGCCCTACTATGCCAAATTGCCAACCGCCCTAATGTCCGTTACAATCTTACTAAACCATTATATCTACTGCTAGGAGAACAACATGAACATGAGAAAAAAAATTGTAGCCATTGACATGGACGACACCATCTGTCATTTAATACCCAAAGCGCTTTATTATCATAATATGCAGTATCCCGGACTTCAATTGATGATGGAGCAGGTTACCAGCTTTGACCTAAGCGGCATCTGGCACCCAGAATGCACGGAGGAAGCCTTTTTCGGCAGACCCGGGCTTTACGAGGAACTGGATATCTTTGACGAATATACAATCGAAGAAATACGCAAAATGACCGAAAAATACGATATCATTGTCATTACTGCGGCCCGCCCTTCCTCCGTTCCCGAGAAATGGAACTGGATGCAGAAGCACCTTCCCTTCATTCCTTTTGAGAACTTTTTTGTAGCGAAGCGGAAGTATTTGGTTGGCTTTGATCTGCTGATTGATGACGGCCCTCATAACATTATCGCCGCAAGCGAAGCCGGCAAGGAAACAATCCTGATCCCTCGCCCATGGAATGCGCATATACAGCATCAATACCAGCTTAAAGACAACTGGCAAGGAATGAGCGATTTGGTCGATCAAATGCTGGCATCCAAGACCAAATGATCATGGCGTGAACATTGGTTATTCACACGGTTGCTCCGCCTGCTCTTCCCAATTCCACAAGCCCTGCATCCCCTTTGCCGGTACGGGCTCCTCTAGCAGCCGTACATCCGTCATTTCCCAAGCATAACGGCCATGGCCGTAATCCCCGAAGGCATATTCATGCCCCTTGTGCGCCGCAAGCGCCACAAGCCTTGGGGCATCCCATATGACTAACTTTCCCTCTGTCTCAAGCCATACATCCCCTTTTTCTCCAAACGGTCTGGTTACGGCATAACAGCTCTGCAAATTCGCTAGGGCAATAACCGCCCCTGTCGGAAGATTGTCCGCTGTATAGCCATGCTTCGCCAGAATACTGCAAAAAGGTTCCTCCCGGCAGATCCTTTTATCGACTTTCTTCCCGGCGTGGATCGCGATTGGTCCGCGATGCCTCGTTGCTCAGCTGCGTGTTTCAAAACGCTTCTCCTCAAGGGCTAGAAATGTCGCCCAAGGCTGGATGATCGTTATTGCCTTTATGAGTATCCTCTCCTTTTATTACAGGCTAATATAGGCTAATGCCGTGCCACTCTGGGTTAAAGTCCATAGACTAATGTCAGGTACATTAACCTTAGGAGGTACGTTTATGAACGCAAATGAGTATCAGCAAATCTGTTGGAGCTGCATGAATAAATATGTCGGGATTGAAACGGCCGACGGTCATGCATACGATGGTTTTATCGCCCATGTAGATCAGAACTATGTGACTCTAGCGGTTCCTAGCAATGAAATGATCCAGCGCTTAGACGGATTACCAGCGAATGAGGCAACCTACAGACAGTTTGGTTTTTTCCCTGGCTTTTTCCCAAGACGCCGGTTTTTCTATCGCCGTTTTCCCTTCTATGGCATTCGGAACTTATTCCTGCTCCCTTTTTTCATCTGATTTAACCGTTGGTATGGTAACACGCTGTAATTGTCAGCTGCTCCGCTGCCCGTTAGGCAGCGGTTTTCTTCTATTTAAATTGAAAAATAATGGGGGGTCGAGCGAAAACACATTAGAACAGAAATTTTATTAACTTCCTTCAGGGCCAGGGCCCCAATTCGTGTAGTTAGTCACAGTTCCATCAAGAGGCAAAGTAAGAGTAATCTAAATATGTTGTTTATATAATTGAGGATTAAAGTTCCTCCGTGTAATTCTACAATGTTTCTGGCAATAGAAAGACCAAGACCGGCCCCTGTTTGAATGCCTTCGCTGCTTCGCGAATAATCAACTTTATAATAACGATCGAAAAGTTTGTTTTGTTGTTCCTGCGTCAAGGAAATTGCTTCATTTTCGATCTCAATATTAATTTGCTTATGATTCGAATTCATTAATATACGAACGGTTCCCGGTTTTACTGAGTACTTAAGCGCGTTCATCAGCAGATTATCAATTGCTCTGGCAATCTTTTCACTGTCAATGAGGATTACAACAGGAGAGTTACCTATCTCCTTTACGATATAGATACCGTTCTCTTGAGCGATCGGTTCGAATTCAAAAAGCAATTGATTGAGGAGTTGGAATACATCGATCTTCTTTAGATCCAAGCGGGTTTCGATCGAAGTAAGTCGGGTATATTCAAACAAATCATCAAGGTACGCCCTGGTTCATCGCCGCATTCATGCAAGCCGTGCTTGTCATTCCCGCCTTTTGCTATGTTTACATCCTATAACGGAAAACCCGCCACATCGCGCTCAACTTATCTTCAAGTTATAGTCAAAATTCATTCAACTCTCTGCTCACGTATCGGTTAATACCCCGACTGTTGTCGGTAACTTAAACGCCGGGATTTTCAAGAAGCCTACCAGCTATGTTTAACAGACGCTACTCCCATTTTTCTCCTTAAGGTGGCAAGATGAGGTCATATAACTAATCAAAGCCGAGCTAAAAAACCATCGGAACCAGTGCTGAATTGAGCGTTAGCAAATGCGTTAGCAATTCATTAATTCCGTTCATTTTTACAAGAGTAAATCTACCATCTAACAGCCCTACAAACGGCAAAAAACCCTTGCTTCGCAAGGGTTTCTCTTATGTATGGGCCCTGAGGGACTTGAACCCCCGACCAGTCGGTTATGAGCCGACCGCTCTAACCAACTGAGCTAAGGGCCCGGGAACGGGGTAAAGATGAATTGCGGGGGCAGGATTTGAACCTGCGGCCTTCGGGTTATGAGCCCGACGAGCTACCGGGCTGCTCCACCCCGCGTCAGTAAATAGCGACAACTAATAATATACACGATACCCCTGCCAGGCGTCAAGTATTATTTTTTAAAAATTAAGGAATAAAACGGACACCGTATTTCCCCTTCCGCGAACGGAATATCTCCACCTCCCTCATCTCATCGAAGCCGTAAATCCAGCCGTCCTGAACAAGCCTTTTGGCCAAGCAGCCCGCCTGGAATTTTGTTCGGTACAGCTTGTTAAAATACACCCATTTCATCTGGTATTCCTGCCCTTCAAAGATTTTGTCGATGAACCATTACAACTATAGAATACCCAACAACGTACAAAAAAAAATCCCGCCGGTTCAAAATCCGGCGAGATTTCATGATTAATGCATTTCAAATACCGAGCCATCCTCATTAAACTGGGCTTTCGGGTTCTTTTTCAGCTCCAGCAGCATTTTATTCCCCTTCTCTTCCCATTCCTTCAGCGCGTCTGCCACTGATTTCTTGTCCTCAAGCACTTCCTGGAAATGCGGTCTTCCTGAGTTCGTAATGTTATACAGCCCCGGGATATCACGCGCTAGTTTTTCTTCGGCGGCGCTAGCTGGCGGTACAGGCTTCAACTGATAAAATGCATCAATATTATAAGACTGACCGGCCTTCGGTGTAATGAACGATTTGCGGGACACCATTTCATACGAGTTGCTGCGGGATCTCAGCTTAGCGAAATCCTCCCCGTTTACGAACTTAATGAAATCCCAGGCAGTCTCGGCGTTTGGAGCCGCACTGTTAATCGAGAACGTATTTCCGATCCAAATATTGCTGCCAATCCCCGGCTTCTCCGGATGCACTGGCATCGTCACGATATCCCAGTCCACCGGGCTGTAATTTTTAATCTTGTCTGCATTGTTATTGGCTTCTACGATCTCATTAATGTAATAGCCGTCACTGATCATCATTGCGAGCTTGCCCGACAAGAACAAATCGCCGCTGATCGGACTGTAATTGTCTTCCGAGTAATACTCTTCCATGTTCATATTTGCTGAACTCGGAATAGTTTTATCCTTCGCCAGCTTGCTGATCGTATCCCACACCTTTTGCCATTGCGGCGAATTGACCGTCATCAGTTCAGCTTTCTCGTCGTACACTCGAAGTTCAAGCGGGGTTACATAACTGCTTTGCATATCCCAATAAGGATCACTGCCTAAATAACGGTTGAAGGAGAAGCCGAACACCCGATCCTTCCCTTCTCCCTTGGAGACCATACGAGCTTTATCGAACACCTCATCCCAGGTCATGCCGTCTGTCGGCGGTTCGATTCCTGCATCCGCAAATACTTTCTTATTATAAAATAACGCGGACGAGCTGAAGGTTGGCGAGAGTCCGTACAACTTGTTGTCTCCGCCAATATCCTTAAGCGTATCGATGACTACCGGGACGATATCGGAGGTATCGAACTTATCCTCCTGAATCATCGGATCCAGCGGCTTGAGCAAATTCTCCTCTGCCAGCCGTTTCAGGGTACCGGTATCCGCTATGATGATATCCACCGGATTGTTCCCCGTCATCAATTTCTTCATGCCCTCGAAGTAATCCGGCTCGACGTACTGTTCATTGTTGCTGTAATCTCTGTAGCGATATTCGGACTGGTCTACCGCCGGCACGATTTCGATCCTTACATTGTTATTGAACTCATAAATATCGGTGTATTGCTGCCGAAACCAGGAATCATCGTTAGAGCCGTACAGCATACCGATGCGCAGCACCTTTTCTTCCTTGCTGTCCTTGACTTTGCCGGCGCTGCTGCAGCCGGCAAGCAAGCCGACGGTTAAACTCGCAGCCAAAGCGAAAGTCATTACTTTGCGGATTTTTCCACTATACCTGTTGTTCATTGCTTATCCCCCTCTAAAGGTTTCGGAGCTGTAATCACAATTTTCTCCCCGTCGAATTCCATGCTGGCCCGGCCCCCGATACCAACAGCCTCCAAGTATTCCTTTGGAACCTGCAGGCGGCCCACCCGGTCAACCACGACGAAGGCTTCGTGAACCTCCTGAAGCCCTCCGCCCTGAGAGCCGGGCTCGCCGCTGGCCTGATCCAAATTCGGATTGCGTTTTACGAACTCGGTGCTCGTTAAGCCATCCCGAATCGCGACGACACGGTCAACCTTTCCGGCCAATTCCAAATCATGCGTGACGATCACGATCGTAATGCCAAGCTCCTTGTTCACTTCCCGGAAGATTCGCATAATTTGATCGGAGGTCGCCGTATCGACCGAGCCCGTAGGCTCATCCGCCAGCAGCATCTTCGGCCGGTTCGACAGCGAGATGGCGATGGCCACGCGCTGCTGCTCTCCACCAGACAGCTGATGGAGCTTGTTATGCATCCGGTCCTTGAGCCCAACCCACTCCAGCAGCTGCTTCGCGTAGGCGCGATCCAGCTTGCCGGACAGCAGCATCGGCATTTCCACGTTCTCCAGCGCCGTCAAATACGGAAGCAGATTTCGCGCATTATTTTGCCATACAAAACCGACGGTATTTCGTTTGTACTCCACTAATTGGTCGTCCTGTATTTTCAGCAAGTCCCAGCCCCCGACATGAACCTGGCCAGCAGAAGGCCGGTCGAGACCGCCTAGGATGTTCAGCAGCGTAGATTTACCGCTGCCGCTGTTCCCGATAATCGCCATCATTTCCCCTTGCTCTACGGTCAAATTCAGCCCTTGAAGAGCAACGACTTCAATCTCCTCAGTTTTAAAAATTTTAACGAGTCCTTCGCAATGAATCATTGCCATCTTACCGCTCCTCTCCCATCTTGACCGCTTGATGCACCCGCAGTCTGCGAATTTGCCAGAACAGTAGACCGGCTCCCAGCGCCAGCATGACAAATACTACGACATAGAGCTGGAACGTATCCTTGGAGTCGAAAATAATTCTGAACGGCGGAACCTGGGTCGTTACGTTATCAGCGGTTTGCAGGAACGGCAAATACAGTTTACCGACCACTTTGCCAATGGCGATGCCAAGCACAATGGATAAACCTGCGGTCAATATTTGTTCGGCCAATAGCATCAATGTAAGCTGCTTCTTCGACAATCCCATCGCCCGCAAAATACCGAATTGCACGACACGGCCCGACAGATTGAAGAACCAGTACAGCACATAACCGATCAAAGACACGATAACGGATACGAGGAACCCGAGGCTAAGGATGCCGAACACCCCGCCGCGGGTAGGATGCTTGCTCTGCACGGATAATACGGTGCGCACATCCTCTACGGAATAAAGTTCGATTTGCTTCTCCTTCAATTTCTCCATCAGTGGAGCCACTTTCGCTCCCTCCTCCATCTTAAGCCATACCTGATATGGAATAAGCGGAAGCTGATCGTTGATGTAGTCCAAATTGGCGATAATAAAAGGCTTCTCGTCAGGGTACTGGCTCGGCCAGTAAGGCACAATGCCATAGACGGCCAATTCAATGGCGCCATCCGTTAACGATACGGAGAAAATATCGCCCTGCTTCAATTTATGCTTCTCGGCAAAATTGGACGGAATAATCGCAGCGGCTTCATTCATTCCTAATAAATTCAAATACTGAAATGGATGTGCCGGGAACAAATCGTTCCGGAACCAGGCAACCTGTGCAAAATCCGCGTTGTCGATCCCCATTAAAGTTCCCTGGCCGGCCGAGCGCCCCGAAACGATGATGTTCCCTTTCGTTTGCAGCACGCGAGCGGCATGCATCACGCCATCCAGTTCACGGAAGGCCTGAAACGGCGGTTCTTCATTATATACCATCTTCGCTGGCGGGGTATTTCCGCCTTGACCGCCGCCAGGTCCTCCAGGTCCGCCAGCTCCGGGATTTCCTCCCGGCTGTCCGCCGCCCTGGCCGCCGCCCTGGCCCCCGCCCTGTCCTTGGTTTGGAGGCGTTGTCGTTTTCTCTGGCGTTCCTGTCCAGACGGCCTGCATAATTACATCTGTCCCGTATTTATAAAGCGTCCGTTCCGTCGAATTCACATCGATCGTCCGGGCGGCCGAGGCGTTATAAACCCCGAGGCCCAAAGTGAGAACGAGCAAAATCATGAGCGGATAATAGGATGTCGACGAACGTGATAACTGCGTCAGACTTAAATAATAGGGCACCGGCAGCCACTTTTTCCCGAGCCAGCCGATCAGCTTGAGCAGCCACGGGAATACGCGCAGGAAAAACAACCCCATTGAGAATATCGCAATAGCCGGTACGAAAAACAGGAACGGCTGAACCTGCAGCTCATCCGTGGTCATCCCTGTCTGAAACGTGATCATTTGACGGTCCATGAACAGGTAATATCCATAACCCGCAATGCCAAGCAGGACGAGGTCCAGAAAGTACCGCTGCCAGCCGGGCTTCCGGTCCGAGCGGGCCTGTTTTTGCTTCGCATTGACAATCGAAGACCTCGCATATGAAATAGCTGGTATCAGCGTGGCTAGAATGGCAATAATGACAGCAGCGCCGCCTAGAGCCAAGGCGTCCATATTAAAGCCCACTGGAATCGATTTCCGGTTCACGAAGGCTAGGAAGCCGTCAGCGGCACCGATGCTCTTGGACATGAACCAGCCGAGCAGCGGACCAATAATCATCGCCGCCAGCCCGAGCAGCAGCCCTTCCAGCAGATAGATGAACACGATCTGCCTCGTCGAAGCTCCGCGGCTTCGCAGCACGGCAATGTCGCTTTGCTGTTTGTCGAGCGATTGGCGCGCATTCATGACGATATAATAGAACACCATAGCAATCATCGGCGCGGCCAATGTGAACAGCAGCGTTTGCATCTGCAGGCTTTGTTTGCGGAAATCATTCAACAAACCGCCGAAAGAAATATCCACCTTTGTATCCTTCAGCTTCTGGTACAGCTCCACGTTCAGGCGATCCAGCGTGCTCTGCAGCGGTGACAGCTGGCTCGTCTTGATCTCCCTAAGATCGAATGCGTAGTACCACCCGGAGTTATGCAGCGGCACCGTTAATTTTGTTAGCAATCCCTCATTAAAAGCTTTCTCGCTGACGTAAAACTGGTTCATCATGCCTTCAAAGCCTTGATACCAATAAGGATCGCCCTCTTGCAAAGGCTGGAATGTGCCCACGATTCTTACCTTAAGAGTCAGGTCTGATTTGCCGATCACGGGATATTCCATCACCGCGCCGACATGCAAATCTTGGCGGAACATCGCTTCTTCCAGCATCAAGGCATCTATATATCCGTCCTCGACTTGGTCCGAGAACACTTTCCCGTTTGTGATTGTGATATGTTCCGGCAGACCGCTCATCGAGACGATGGACATCGCCCTTTTCCGGCTGGCATCCACCTTTGTCGGATCTTGAGGGTACACCTCAGACGTACGAATAGAACGCGTATTAACAAAAGTTTGCTGCGGGAATCCGATCTCTTCAGGCACTTCATTTACGATATACGAATGAACGTTCTCCAGACCGGCAAAATCCGTCTTTGTTCCGCCCGCAGCCTGATAGCTCATCAGCAGAGAGCCGGCAGGCAAACCCTTGCTTTCTTCCTTCAAAGAATTCGAGACAACCCGCTTCAATGCCCCATCCGAGTACATCGGTATGCTTACTGTGAATGAGACAGCGACGACAAGCCCCAACAACGTACTAAGCGTCAACCATTTCGTGTTCCACATTTTGCGGAACAGCAAGCGTAATAAAGGAACACCCATTAGCGACCCACTACTTTCTGCCCCGGCTCTAGTCCTTTTACAATCTGTACATCAGTCGGAGTTTGAACTCCTACCTCAACGTCCGCTTCGCGTTTCGTTCCGTCCGGCTCGATCACCTGTACGTAAGTACGCGACCCTACTGTCCGCAGTGCCGAAATCGGAATCACCACCGCATCCTCAATACGCTGGGTGACGATCCTTACGGTCAGCATCGCACCACGTCCCAGATCTTCAGGCCATTTATCCAATTCAACGATCAGGTACTTATCAATAGAGTCCTTCTCTGGAGGGGTTCCATTTTGACCTCCGTTGTTATTGCCCCCATTGTTTCCGCTATCTGTTGAGGATGGCATAACTTTAACCTTTCCGTCGAATTTGCCAAACGTATTAATATCAACGGTGGCCTTCATCCCGACGGCAAGCTTCTGCAGATCATCCTTGCTGAACGTGGCGCCAACCACAAGCGCCGAAGTATCGGAGATGACGCCAAGTGATTCATAGGCCTTGATCGTACCGCCCTTCTCTGCCTTTAAGGACACGATGGTGCCCGCAAACGGTGCCCGCAAAGTTCCGTCGGCAATTTGCTGCTCGAGATCGACCAGCTCCTGGCGCGCTTCCTCGAACACGATGGCGGATTCCTCGAATTCATATTCCTCTTTCTCGTCCTTCGTGCGCAGCGCTTCCTTCATCGCAATCTCCTGCTTGCGGAAGTCCAGGCGCTTCTTGCGAAGCTGCTTCTGCAGCTCCTCGACGTCCAGTTCGATCAGAATGTCGCCTGCGGCAACCTTATCCCCAGCCTTCACCCGGACGTTCTTAATATGCGTGGCCCCTTTATCGTCGGAGAAATACAGCTGCTCTTCCCGCTGGCTCAGCACTTTCCCCGTCCCTTTAACGTCCAGCTCAATCGGTTCCTTCCGGACCTCGTATTCCGGCTTCTTCGAAATCGTTGGCGGGGTAATCACCGGCAGATCCTCTTCCTCCTCTTCATTTGGCAGCAATCCGCAGCCGGATGCGCCAACTAGGACAATACATAATGACAATAGGCTCAGCGTCCGGAGCCATGCCCTTTTATTCGATAAATTTTCCATCCACCATTTCATAAACATGGTCTGCTACCTCCAAGATTGTAGGATCGTGAGTCGTCATACAAATCGTCACTTGTTCCGTATGTATGATATTTTTGAATACTGACATCACCTGTGCACCCATCTGGGAATCCAGGTTGGCCGTCGGTTCATCCGCAAGAAGCAGCTTGGGGCGATGGGCAATCGCTTTGGCGATCGCTACGCGCTGCTGTTCTCCCCCCGACATCTCGAACGGGCGGTGAAACATTCTCTTGCCGAGCCCTACCAGCTCCAGGCACTGCGTCACGCGCGGCTTCCATTCCTGCGGAGGCACGCCGGCCATCCGAAGCGACAGCTCTACGTTCTCCCATGCCGACAGAAGCGGCAGCAATGCATAGGCCTGGAAGATGAATCCAATCTGGTCGCGGCGCAATATCGTACGCTTGTCGTCGCTAAGCTGGTGCAGCGGCTGCCCCCGGAACAGAATTTCCCCTTTTGTAGGCTGATCAAGCCCGCCCAGCATATTGAGCAGCGTCGTTTTTCCGGAACCGGATCGGCCCTTAAGCATCACAAGCTGGCCGGATCGAACCTCCATGTTAATACCCTTCAGCACATGAAGTTCGGTCCCGCCTACCGGAAACGTCCGGTGAACTTCCCTTACCGACAGAATGGGCTCCGAAGATTTCGGGGTCGCCACGTTATTCTTCGGCACCGCGGCCACCTTTGCGGCGGCAGCTTCCTCAAGCCCCTGTCCCGTGTTCTCAAGCTCTCGGGCGGGTTCCTCTGGTGCAGCATTATTCGAGATAACGCTCACATCTTGATCATCGGATTGTTCTGATTTTACCGTTTTGCGAAACCATCGCATCATTGTGTATCGGTCTCCTATACTTCCTATTTTTACGCGTCCCTTAATTCTTCACGTCTAGCATTATAAACGAAATCTCATGGCAAAAAGTTACAACATTTTTTACGATATTGAGATAATATTACCATTATTTATTCACTGAACTGCGGCTGTAAGTCTGTTAAGATGACAAAGACTCGTAATATAGCAGAAATTACGGCATAGTTCAGCGCTGCTGATAGTTTATAAATTCTAGCAATTTTGAAAAAAGGGAGGAGAAGTGATGAAGCGGCGCGCAAAACTATTTCTTCTCATTACTATGACGCTTTTTGTTTCCATAAGTTGCAATCTTCAGACACCAACTATAGCTCTGACTCAGGGAGCACCGTTTCAGGACATTGGCGACAGCTATGCCAAAACAGAAATCGTTGCCCTTTACCGGGATAATATCATGGCCGGAGTCAAACCCGGATTTTTTGCTCCCAAGCAGCCGATGACCCGGGCAGAATTTCTCACGACGCTCGTTCGCCTGCTTCGCCTCACTCCAGTTCAAGCAAAGGTGCCCGCCTATAGCGATGTTGCTTCGTCTTCCTGGTATTACGGCTATATCCAGGCCGCCACGGAAATCGGCCTTGCCTCAGGAACAGGCACGGGTACATTCAGTCCGGACCGGCCGCTAAGCCGCCAAGAGGCGGCAGCCTGGATCGTTCGTGCATTCAAGCAGCAGCCAGGCTCAGCAACAGCGTTATCTCCGTACCGCGATCAATCGGAAATCGCCCCGTGGGCGCTGCCTTATGTTAATACGGTCACGAAGCTGCAATTCATGGGTGGTTACGAGGGAATGTTTCAGCCGAATCAACCGTTATCCCGCCAAGAGGCAGCCTCACTACTGTACCGCATACAAGCGCACAAGCCATGGATGAATGAAATCGGCAAAGAGATAAGCCCAAAAATTCAAATAGGCTGGCAATACGGACAGACTACACAGCAATATAAACATAGCGTTCTAAGCTCGAACGTAAATGTCTTGTCTCCACGCTGGTTTTTCTTGGAAAAGGGAGGCGAGCTGCAGGACTATTCAGATCCTTCTCTCATCACATGGGCCAAGCAGCATAATAAAGCAATATGGGCTATGCTGGGGAACCGCTTCGATATGGAAGCGACCCATGAGCTTCTGGCCTCATCGGCCGAAACGGCCGACTTTACCCGCAGTATCGTGTCCACCGTGCAGAAATACGGCCTTCAGGGAATTAACGTCGACTTTGAAAACGTAAAACCCGAAGATCGTCCCTATTTCACCCGTTTCATCAGACTGCTGGGCGAGCAAATGCATAGCGCCGGCGCCGTCCTATCGGTAAATGTCTCGCCAGAGTTAGGCAGTGACTGGACAGCGGCTTTCGATTACGCGGCCATCGGCAAATATGCGGATTACGTCGTGCTAATGGGATATGATGAGCATTGGGCAGGCGGCAGCTATGCGGGATCCGTCTCCTCTCTGCCTTGGGTGCGCAGCGGTCTTGATACGCTGCGGCAGGACGTGCCTGATCATAAGCTCATTTTGGCTCTGCCTTTCTACAATCGAGACTGGACCACCAAAGGAAGCAGCTCGAACGCAGCTCTTGCTTCGACGGATATCACCCTGCAGGAGCAGACTGATTTAATGGTGCGCTATAAATTCCGGCCTGTGTGGAACGAGACCCTTGGCCAGTACCACGCTGCGTATAACAATGGAGCAGTCCATCGGATATGGCTGGAGGATTCCCGGTCTTTATCGCTTAAATATCAGATGGCTGCGAGCCGGGGCGTGGCTGGCTATGCATACTGGCACATCGGCGGCGAGACGCCGGATGTTTGGACAAGCCTGAGCAATGCGGAACGTTATTCCACGTACTTATTTCATTCATTCGATTTATAAAAAAGAGCCATTCCCTGTAACAAGGGAATGGCTCTCGTGTTTGATTATACTCCAAAGGATTCGGGATTTTCCCGCCAGGATTGAAGCAGGGATAAATCATCCGGCTTCACGATGCCCTTCTCGATCGCGACTTCAATAAGCGCTCCATAGTTGGACAACGTCTGTAAGGGAAATCCCGCCTCCTTGAACGCTTGCGTCCCCTTATCCAGCTGATAGCTAAAGATGGCCAGCACGGCCAGCGGTTCAGCACCCGCCTCGCGTACAGCTTGTGCCGCTTTGATCGAGCTGCCGCCAGTCGAGATCAGATCCTCGATGACAACGACCTTCTGCCCAGGTTTGACCAAGCCTTCAATCAAATTTTCCTTGCCGTGGCCCTTCGCCTTGTCGCGAACATAAATCATCGGCAACCCAAGCTTTTGGGAGACGAAGGCCGCATGGGGAATCCCCGCCGTAGCCGTACCCGCAATGACCTCTGCCTGTGGATAAGTGCTGCGAATTATGCCTGCAAACGATTCGGCAATGAGATCGCGGATTTCCGGATAGGACATCGTCAGGCGGTTGTCGCAATAAATCGGTGACTTGAGGCCCGAAGTCCAAGTAAAGGGCTGGTGCGGCCGAAGAGCGACCGCCTCAATGTCCAGCAATTTCCCTGCTACCTCTAAAGCGATTTGATTTGTATTTACCATGCTTCCTTCATCTCCTCTATAATAAGCTCGGCAGCGCGCCGCGGATCTTTGGCTTCCGTAATCGGCCGTCCGACAACGATGTAATCCGTCCCTTGACGCATCGCGTCCCCGGGGGTAAGCGTCCGGAACTGGTCTCCGGCTGCGCTGCCTGCCGGGCGGATGCCCGGCGTTACCGTTTTGAAGCTGTTCCCGCAATGCTTCTTAATCGCCTGTACCTCGAGCGGGGAGGCGACAACTCCATGCAATCCTGCTTGTTTGGCCAAGGACGCATAAGCGACAACTGCGTCCTCCATCGTTCCAGGTATGCCGATTTCCCGATTCAAGGTCTCCTGACTCGTGCTCGTAAGCTGAGTGACCGCAATGATCGTGGGCATAGCCAGCGACGGGTCGCCGGCCAGAGCAGCCTCAGCGCCGGCCAGAGCGGCAGCCATCATTTTCAACCCTCCAGCAGCATGTACATTGAACATGTCTACGCCGAGCCGGGTTACGCTGTTGGCTCCGCCCCTCACGGTATTCGGAATGTCATGCATTTTTAAATCCAAGAACACCCGATACCCCCGCTTCTTCAGTTCCCTTACAAAATCAGGACCAACTGCATAGTACAACTGCATCCCGACCTTCACGTAACAAGGGATGCCTTCCAGTTGAGTGATGAGCCCCCGCGCCTCTTCCGCAGTCGGATAGTCGAGCGCAACCATGAGGCGCCCGGCAGCTTGTTCAAATGTACTCATTTAATGTCCCCCCGTCATACTTGCGGCTCCGAAGCCTAAAGCTTCCGGAGCCGCGTAAATTTCTGAATTGCTCAATTATATAGATCTTACAGGACCGGCATCGCTTGGGACGAGAAGTTAATCGTCTCGAGCATGTTAAGCAGCGCGCGTACCGTATCCAGCGAGGTCATGCAGACGATACCGTTCTCGACCGCTTCCCGGCGAATGCGGAAGCCATCACGCTCCGGCTCTTTGCCTTTGGTCAGCGTATTGATAACGAAATGGGCTTCCCCGTTGCGGATCAGATCCAGAATATTCGGGGATCCTTCGCTTAGTTTATTAACCGTTGTAACATGGATATTGGCTTCCTGTAACGCGGCAGCCGTACCGCCCGTCGCCAGTATTTTGTAGCCAAGTTTCGAGAAGCCCCGAAGAATTTCCACGGCCTCCTCTTTATCTTTATCCGCGATTGTCGCAATAATCGCACCCGTAGTTGGAATTTTCATGCCTGCGCCGACAAGCCCTTTATACAGCGCTTTGGCATACTGCGGATCGCGTCCCATAACCTCGCCCGTCGATTTCATTTCAGGACCCAGCGTCGGCTCCACGCGGCGAAGCTTCGCGAAGGAGAAGACTGGAACCTTAACGGATACGTATTCAGCCTCAGGCCATAGTCCGTCTGTATATCCTAGATCCTTCAGCTTGGCGCCGAGAATACACTGCGTAGCTAGGTTGGCCATCGGAATGTTCGTCACTTTGCTCAGGAACGGAACCGTCCGGGAAGAGCGCGGATTGACCTCGATCACGTAAACCTCGTTGTTGTAAATAACGAACTGGATGTTAACGAGACCCACCGTTTTCAGTTCACGAGCAATTTTAATCGTGATGTCAGCAATTTTATTCTTCAATTCGTCAGATACATGCTGCGGCGGATATACCGCGATGGAGTCTCCAGAGTGCACGCCCGCTCTCTCGATATGCTCCATGATCCCCGGAATGAGCACCGTCTCGCCGTCGCAGATCGCATCGACCTCGACCTCTTTGCCGAGCATGTAACGGTCGATAAGCACCGGATGCTGCGGATTGATGTTGACGGCCTCCTCCATATATTTCAGCAGTTCTTGGTCAGAGTATACGATTTCCATGGCGCGTCCGCCGAGCACGTAGGATGGGCGGACAAGTACTGGATAGCCTAGCGATTGCGCCGTGCCTACAGCTTCATCCACGGAGGTTACCGTGCTGCCTTTAGGCTGGGCGATTTGCAGTCTGGACAGCAGTGCCTCGAACTTCTTCCGGTCCTCAGCCTCATCGATGCTCTCCAGCGATGTTCCGATAATGCGCACTCCAGCAGCCTGAAGCGGTGCCGCCAGGTTAATCGCGGTTTGGCCCCCGAATTGGACGATTACGCCAACCGGCTTCTCCTCTTCAATAACGTTCATGACATCCTCGAAGAAGAGCGGTTCGAAATAGAGTCGGTCGGACGTGTTGAAGTCCGTCGATACCGTCTCCGGGTTGTTGTTAATAATGACCGCTTCATAGCCAGCCTTCTGAATCGCCCAGACGGCATGCACTGTGGAGTAGTCAAATTCGATGCCTTGGCCGATCCGGATCGGTCCGGAGCCAAGCACAACGATTTTTTCTTTTTTCGTCTGCACAACTTCGTTCTCGGTCTCGTAAGTAGAGTAGTAATATGGAGTGGATGCTTCAAACTCCGCTGCGCAGGTGTCTACCATTTTGTATACCGGGCGCAGGTTGTGCTCTTTGCGGAAGTGAGTCACGCTCTCTTCCGTCAAATGCGTTCCCCCTGGCTGGCCCGCCGCCCGCAGCTCAGCGATGGCCCGGTCTGTAAAGCCAAGGCGTTTAGCCTCATATAGTGTTTCGTAGGTCAACGATGGCTCGGATGCAATCTTATGCTCGAATTGCACGAGGCGCTCAATTTTATCCAGGAACCACCAGTCGATTTTCGTTAAATCTTGAATTTGCTGCAGCTTGTAGCCGCGGCGGAACGCTTCGGCAACCAGGAACAGCCTCTCATCATCGGCCTGAACGAGCCGCTGATCGAGCGTCTCTTGGCTCAGTTGTTCCGTGCCTTTCAAGTACAAGCGGTGCGTGCCGATTTCCAGGGAGCGAACGGCTTTATGGATCGATTCTTCAAATGTCCGGCCGATTGCCATAACTTCGCCTGTCGCCTTCATTTGCGTTCCCAGCTTGCGGTTCGCATGAATGAATTTATCGAACGGCCAGCGCGGAATTTTGCTGACGATATAGTCGAGCGTCGGCTCGAAGCAAGCGTAAGTCTGCCCTGTAACCGGGTTGACGATTTCGTCCAGCGTGTAGCCGAGCGCAATTTTAGCGGCCATTTTCGCAATCGGGTAGCCCGTTGCCTTGGAAGCCAGAGCGGAAGAGCGGCTTACACGAGGGTTAACCTCGATAACATAATATTGGAAGCTTTGCGGATCAAGCGCGAACTGTACGTTACATCCGCCTTCGATGTTCAATGCGCGGATGATTTTAAGCGATGCGGAGCGCAGCATTTGATACTCGCGGTCCGACAGAGTCTGGCTTGGAGCCAGAACGATGCTGTCGCCGGTATGTACGCCGACAGGATCAAAGTTCTCCATGTTACATACGACGATGCAGTTATCGTTAGCGTCGCGCATTACCTCGTATTCGATTTCCTTCATGCCGGCGATCGATTTCTCAATCAGGCATTGCCCGATCGGGCTGTAGCGGATCCCGGATGCAACCGTCTCCTTCAGTTCTGCTTCCGTCGCGCAAATTCCGCCGCCCGTACCGCCAAGCGTATAAGCCGGACGAACGATAACCGGGTAGCCGATCTCATCTGCGAAGCGCAGCGCCTCTTCAACCGTTGTGATGATGGTGCTTTCCGGAACCGGCTGCTCCAGCTCACGCATCAGCTCGCGGAACAGATCGCGGTCCTCCGCTTTCTCGATCGATGTAAGCTGCGTACCAAGCAGCTTCACGTTCTCCTGCTCGAGAACTCCCGCACGGGCGAGTTCTACGGCCATGTTCAAGCCGGTCTGTCCCCCAAGGGTCGGCAGCAATCCGTCCGGACGCTCCTGACGAATGATCTGGGTAACGAACTCCAGCGTAATCGGTTCGATGTATACTTTATCCGCCATATTCGTATCGGTCATGATCGTAGCGGGATTGCTGTTGATAAGGACGACTTCCACGCCTTCTTCCTTCAAAGCTTGGCAAGCCTGGGTACCAGCATAGTCGAATTCGGCCGCTTGACCGATCACGATTGGACCGGAACCAATGACGAGAATCTTCTTGAGGTCTTTATTGATCGGCATATTAAAGCTCTCCCTTCGCAGCGGCCATGATTTCAGCCTGACGTGATTTTTGCGGATTATTCTGCTTATGTTCTCTGATCATATCTAGGAACTGGTCAAACAAATAATTGTTATCCTGAGGACCTGGCGACGCCTCCGGGTGATATTGCACTGAGAAAGCCGGATATTTCTTATGTCTGACGCCTTCGATCGTTTTGTCGTTATTATTGATGTGTGTAATTTCCAATTCCGTACCGGCAATCGAGGATTCCTTCACCGCATAGCCGTGGTTCTGGGAGGTAATGTAGCATCTTCCCGTAGCTAGCTCCTTAACCGGGTGGTTACCGCCGCGATGGCCGAATTTCAGCTTCTCTGTATCTGCCCCGCAGGCCAGGGACAGCAGCTGATGCCCTAAGCAAATGCCGAAAATCGGATATTCGCCGAGCAGCTCAGCGATCATCTTCGCAGCATGAGGAACGTCCTTCGGATCGCCAGGGCCGTTCGACAGCTGAATGCCGTCTGGATTAAGCCGGCGAATCTCCTCAGCAGTCGTATTATGCGGTACGATAACCACATCGCAGCCGCGCTTGTTCAACTGGCGCAAAATTCCGTTCTTCGCCCCGAAATCGACGAGCACGATCCGCTCCTTCGTTCCTGGATTATGGTACAGGAATTTTGTCGAGGTGTTGGCTACTTGATTATGCAGCTCTTCAACCTTCACATCCGCCATCATCGCTTGTAGCTCCTCTACCGATTTGGCAGAAGTTGTGATGATTCCCTTCATCGTACCGTTCTGGCGGATTTTTCTCGTGAGCATGCGCGTATCGATATCTGAAATCCCTGGAATGCCGTGCTCTTTAAGTAAGTCGCCCAGACTGTATTCAGCGCGCCAATTGCTCGGAATCGGCTCGTAGCGGCGTACTACGAGTCCATGAATCGCTGGAACGAGCGACTCGAAGTCGTCTCTGGAGATGCCGTAGTTGCCGATCAGCGGATAAGTCATCGTCACGATTTGACCATAGTAGGAAGGATCCGATACGACTTCCTGATAACCTGTAACTCCCGTATTAAAAACGACCTCACCCGTGAATTCGCCCTCTGCCCCAAATGACTTTCCGGTAAACAGCGTGCCGTCCTCCAATAACAATCTTGCCTGCATTTCCCCGCACTCCTTTATGCTCGACTTTTGTATCTATATCAATAATTTATAAAAAAAGTTCTGCCTATGATGCCGTTACAATAAATTTATTGTTCCTGCCAGACTACTTTGCCGTTAACGATGGTCGTCACCGGCCAGCCTTTGAGCTTCCATCCGCCAAAAGGAGTATTGCGCCCCTTCGATGCGAACGTTTCCGGGTTAACCTCCTGTTCCTTATCGAGATCCACAATCGTCAAATCTCCAGGAGCTCCCGGTGCCAGTCTTCCGGCGGTTAACCCGAATACCCGTGCCGGATCTTCCGTCATGCGCTGAACGAGCAGGGACAGCTCCCATTTCCCCGTCAAGACGAACTTGGTATACAGGAGTGGAAAAGCCGTTTCGAAACCGACGATACCAAACGGCGCCAGCTGCATTCCCTTGGCCTTCTCATCTTCGCTATGCGGAGCATGGTCCGTTACGATCATGTCGATTGTCCCGTCCTCCAGCGCTTGAATACATGCCTCAACATCCCGGCGGGAACGAAGCGGCGGATTCATTTTCCAATTGGCATCAAGGCCCGGAATGTCCGTCTCTGCGAGCAGCAGGTGATGCGGACATACCTCCGCCGTCACGCGGATGCCGATCTCCTTCGCTTGCCGGATCAGGCGGATCGATTGCTCTGTGCTGACGTGGCACACATGATAGTGTACGCCTGTCGCCTCCGCAAGCAGGATGTCGCGCCCCACGTGAATCGCCTCGGATTCGTTCGGGATGCCTTTCAGGCCGTGGCGCTTCGCGAATTCCCCTTCATTGACCGGAGCCCCTTCCACGAGCGAGTTGTCCTCGCAGTGGGCGATAATCGGCATGTCCAGCGACTGGGCAAGCGCCATGGCGTCCTTCATCATTTGCGCGCTTTGTACGCCGACCCCATCATCCGTGAAGCCGATGGCTCCAGCTTCCTTCAGCGCTGCAAAGTCCGTCAGTTCGCGGCCAAGCTCGCTTTTCGTAATCGCAGCGTAAGGCAGGACGTTGACCAGTCCCGCTGCTTCAGCTTTGCTCTTCACCAGCTCGATCGTTTCCGGGGTGTCGATGACCGGGCGCGTGTTCGGCATACAGGCGATCGTCGTAAACCCGCCTTTGGCGGCCGACCTGGAGCCGGTTTCGATCGTTTCTTTATGCTCATAGCCCGGCTCTCGCAAGTGGACATGCATATCGATAAAACCTGGCGTTACCAGCTTGCCTCCCGCATCGATCGTCTGATCCGCAGGCCTTGATCCTTCACTTCCCGCCTCCGCAAGCTTCTCAATCACTCCATCGCTGATATAGATATCCTTTAGCTGAAGCTGGCCGTTTCCGTCCAGTACATTGGCATTCGTAATCTTGAGTAGCATAACTTACCTCCGCTCATTGAATTGCAATATTCCGTGCTAGGTTATCTGTTCTAATAAGCTGTTTAGCCAGCGAACAATACTAGTGCTTCATCGCCCGTTCCATAACTGCCATCCGGATCGGAACCCCATTCTCCATTTGCTTGAAAATGCGGGACTGTTGATGCTCCACGACGCTGTCGTCGATCTCTACGTTCCGGTTCACTGGTGCAGGATGCATGATAATCGCGTGCGGGGAGAGATTCCGTGCCCGCTCCTCCGTCATCCCGTAGTTTTGCCGGTACTCTACCGCGGAGTTCATGAATCCTCCTTCATGGCGCTCCAGCTGTACGCGGAGCATCATGACCACATCGCTGCTCATCGCCTCGTCGATGGTCACATAAGGAGCATGGCGTTCGAGCTCCGGAGCTTTCATGCTGTCCGGTGCGCAGAATTTCACCTGCGCTCCTAATTTCTGCAGCGCCCACAAATTCGAGCGTGCTACCCGGCTGTGCTTGATATCGCCGATAATGGATACCTTGAGTCCTTTCAGCTCGCCAAAATGTTTTCTCATCGTATATACGTCGAGCAGCGCTTGCGTCGGATGCTCATTGTTGCCGTCTCCGGCATTGATGAGCGGAATCGACACTTTCTCGGCGATCTCTTCCAAGACGCCGATTGGCTTGAGGCGGATAACTCCGGCATCGATGCCCATCGATTCCAGCGTGCGGACCGTATCGTAGATGGATTCGCCTTTCTCTACGCTGGACGAAGCCGCCGTAAAGTTCAGCACTTCGGCTCCCAGGCGTTTCTCGGCCATTTCGAAGGAGAATCGGGTTCGTGTGCTGTTCTCAAAAAACATGTTAGAGATGAAGCGGTCCTTCAAAATCGGAACTACCTTCTCCTTCTGGCTGTTCCAGTAAGCGGCCCGGTCAAGAATCCAGTTGATTTCTGCACCGCTTAAATCCTTTAATCCCAGCAGACTGCGCTCTTTCAATGCGGAAGCTGTCATCGCCATATCAGTTCTCCTCCCGATGGTGCAAAATCCGAACAACGTCGCTTCCGTCGATTTCCTGAAGCATAACCTCAATCTCTTCGGACTTGGAGGTTGGAACGTTCTTGCCGATGTAATCCGGCCGGATCGGAAGCTCCCGGTGCCCGCGGTCAGCAAGCACGGCAAGCTGGATGTTCTCGGGACGCCCGCAGTCCATAATCGCGTCCATTGCCGCGCGAATCGTGCGTCCCGTATAAAGAACGTCATCAAACAATATTACTTTTTTGCCATGTACCGGCAGGCTGAAGGTGTTGCTGTTCGTTCCTTCCGCCGTCTTGTTCCGGTCATCCCGGTAGAAGGTTACATCCAGCTCTCCCCATGGGATGCTTGCCCCTTCAATTTCTTCCAAGCGCTCGGCAAGCCGCTTCGCCAGGAAAACACCCCGCGTTTTGATGCCTGCAAGTACGCATCCTTCAATTCCCTTGTTTCGCTCCAATATTTCGTGCGCAATTCTGGTAAGTGCCCGCCGAATTGCAGTCTCATCCATAATGACATGTGTTTCAATGCTCATGGTATTGGCCTCCTAAGATGATAAATTCACCTGGTTCCGTGATAGCGCACAAAAAAACTCCTTGCCTGATACAGGCAAGGAGCCGTTAGCCACAGTAAATGACCATGACTATCATGCGGGTGAGTATCGGGAGATCACCGCACAAAAAAGCGCAGGTCTCCCCATAACAACCCATTCACGTTACCTTGCCAGCCTCACGGGACTGATTTAAAGGTGCTATTGATTTAAGTGAATTATGACAGAAAGCACCTTATCTTGTCAAGAAGGCAACCTAGAAAATATAGGATGAATATTTTGGAACGCGAAATGGATGGAAAAATGGCCTTGCATAGCCCATCGCGTTGTTTTTTATAATTATACATATAAACTAATAATTATACAATACTTTATACAATCGCCGTTAAAATACGAAAGAAATCCCTTCGAGGCGCCGTTTAATTTCCGCAATGACTCTTCGCTCTTCCTCAATTCCATCCGCCGCAAACGTCACCGAGAAGCGCACAAAAGCGCCGGCCTCGTCCCACGGTACCGTCGAAATCAACTTGTGGCGAATTAAATACTGCGAGAATTCCTCCGCTGATCCGAAAGCCTCTCCGCCCGCTATCCCCTTAGGTGCCTTTACGTATAGAAAAAAAGAACCCCGCGGCTTCTTCGCTTCGAAGCCAAGATCATTCAGCGCGCTTACAAGCAGCTCGTGCCGTCTTGAATACTTAGCAGCGATGGCCTCCGTTATTTCCGGCCTGGATAAAGCATAAGCGGCTGCCTTCTGAATCGCGATAAATTGCCCCGAATCGCAATTGTCCTTCACATCGCTGAACGCCTTGACGATGAGCGGGTTTCCGGCGACGAAGCCAATTCGCCAGCCCGTCATGTTATACGACTTGGATAAAGAGTGCAGCTCTACGCCGACGTCTTTGGCCCCCGGAACGAACAGGAAGCTCAGCGGCTTCTGCCTGTCGTACGTCAGAGCTGCATAAGGGGCATCATGAACGACGATGACATCGTATTTCTTAGCCCAGCAGACAACCTCGGCAAAAAAATCATAATTCGCACATGCGCCCGTCGGATTATTCGGATAATTTAAATAGAGCAGCTTTGCCCTCTGGGCAACCTCTTCTGGAATGGCTGCAAGAACGGGGAGAAAGCCATTCTCCTCCGTGAGTGGTACATGATATACTTCCCCGCCCAAATATTTCGTATGAGTTCCCAGTACCGGATACCCCGGAACCGTCATAATCGCGACATCTCCCGGGTTGATGAAGCAATAGGGGAGCATCGCCAGCGCCGGCTTGGAGCCGATTGAATGCACGATTTCTGTCGCCGGATCAATGCCCTCTACCCCGAACACATTCCCCAAATATTGTGCAGCGGCTTCCTTGAACTCAGCTATGCCATTATCGGCATAACCTCTGTTTTCCGGCTTGGCCGCCTCCGCCGCCAGCTTCCTCACGATAGCCTGATCGGCCATTTCGTCGGGCTCGCCTACGCCCAGATCAATCAATTCCAAATCAGGGAACTCAGCCCTGGCAGCAGCTTTTGCCCGTTTGATTTTCTCGAATTTATAGATTGCTGTATCCGTCCCGTAACGCGAGCCGCCAATTCTTTCTGCAAACTGCCGTTGAATATAAGTGTTTTTATTTGGTTCCGAATTTATTGTTTGTTCAGTCATGTTCATCCATCTCCTTCATCGGTCTATCGTTATATGATGCTTGAAGCCCGACGGCCATGGAATGGATAAATCGAGTTATCGTTTGCATTTTTTGCCCGTATAGGCGATGCAGAACAAAAAAAACCTTCTGACTTAAATCGGGCCCGCAAGCCTGATTTCTTGTCAAAAGGTGTGGATGTTATGAATATATGTTCAGCCGCTTTAAGCCGTATTCGGCGGCAATTTAGCGGCTTCGCAGCGAATGAAGCAAATCCATCATGTCCGCTGGCAGCGGAGCCGTAAATTCCTTATATTCGCTCGTAGAGGGATGTACAAATCCAAGAACTGCCGCATGAAGTGCTTGTCCATTGAATTTCGGTCCTTTGCTTCGCCCGTACATCGGATCGCCTACCAGCGGATGGCCGATAAACTTCATATGCACGCGAATTTGATGAGTTCTCCCAGTCTCCAGCTTCAGCTCCAGCAGCGTATAATCCCCAAAGCGCTCCATAACATGGAAATGGGTCACCGCATGCTTGCTGTTGCGATCGATGACGGTGTACATTTTACGGTCATGAGGGTCACGTCCGATGGGAGCATCCACGGTGCCCTGATCATGGCTCAGATTGCCATGAACGAGCGCCAAGTATCTCCGTGTCACCGAATGCTCCTTCAGCTGAGCCGCCAGCGAAGCATGGGATTTGTCGTTTTTCGCCGCCATGATCAGTCCTGATGTGTCCTTGTCAATCCGATGGACAATCCCCGGGCGCAGCTCGCCATTAATGCCTGACAAATCCTTGCAATGCGCCATCAGCGCATTGACTAGTGTACCGGAAGAATGCCCGGGAGCAGGATGGACGACCATTCCCCGCGGTTTGTTGACAACGATGACATCGCTGTCTTCATAGTAAATATCCAGCGGGATATCTTCCGGGACAATTTCTACGGACTCTGCCTCAGGGATTGTCAGCGTAATGCGGTCTCCTGCCGCGAGCTTGTAATTGGTCTTTACAGCTGTACCGTTAACCAGCACGGCTCCTTCTTCAATCCAAATTTGGATTTGCGTACGCGAGGTATCCTCGCCGAGCTGCTCCTTCACGAATTTATCGACGCGCACCTTGGCTGCCGCTTCGTCAATCAGCCATTCCATTTCGTTATCCTCTGTATTTTCGTAAGATGTCAATTCATTCATGTCTTATCCTCTTGCTCAGCCACAACAGCCGAGGCCTGCTTCTCCCGCTTCATTTCCAGGAACGAGTCCAGCACGATCATCCCGAAGCCGATCACAATCGAGGAATCAGCCACGTTAAAAATCGGGAACGTATAGCTACCGAAATTGAACTGCAGGAAATCGACAACTTCCCCGGTGAGCAGCCGATCCAGGAAATTGCCCAGCGTTCCGCCTAAAACGAGCGAAAGCGCGACAGGCAGCAATTTGTTGGAGGACTTTTTCACTTTTTGCAAATACCAAATAACGCCGATTACGACGATGACCGTGAATATGATAAAAAACCAGCGCTGGTTCTCCAAAATTCCAAAAGCCGCGCCACGGTTGCGATGCGAAGTGATCAGAAAGAAGTCTCCGATAATGGGAATTTGCTCCCCAATGGCCATACGCGTAGCTATCAAATACTTCGTACCCTGATCAACCAGGAAAATAATTAACGCTATCAAAAAATATATCATGCGGCAAAGTCACCTCGTTTTTCATTTCCCCCGCATCAGCCGGCGGTAGGATTAACCACATGCAAGCCCTGTATATTGTAGCACAGCAGGAATTAAGTCGTCCATGTAAGATAGTATTTTCCGTAGGTAAATCGTCGTACTTTGACGCAAAATAAAGCTATGAACAATGCCCATGCGACTATTCGGGCCGAAAGGAGACCTGACCTTATATGCCTCATCTTACCAAGCAGCTCCTCGCGGAGCTTGAAGCCCAGCTGCGCTCCGAGCAGCAGTCCATCGAAACCAAGCTGTCCGCCAATGACCATTACGGCTTAGAGGGGAGCGTCCGCGACAATACAAGCGAGCTTAGCACGATTGACAATCACCCTGGCGATATCGGGACAGAAGTGTTCGAACGCGGTAAAGACGTGGCTCTCACCAATCATGATGAGTTGCGGCTAACCCGCGTAAAGGACGCACTGGATCGGATGGCTGCAGGAAGCTACGGCTACTGCTTAACCTGCGACCAGCCGATTGATATCGAGCGGCTAAAAGCTCTGCCCGAGACGGCTTACTGCAAGGAACACAGTCCACAGTCCAAGGTATCAAGGGACCGGCCTGTAGAAGAGCTAGTTCTGTATCCGCCGTTCGGCCGAACGAGCCTGGATGAGCGCGCCGACGAGACCGAGTTTGACGGCGAGGACGCCTGGCAGATCGTCGAAAGCTACGGTACCTCGAACTCTCCAGCCATGGCGGAGGAGGACGAAGTCGATGATTACAATGATATGGAAATTGAAGCCAGCAACGAACTAGACGGATTCGTCGAACCGTACGAAAGCTTTGTTGCTACAGATATTTACGGCCGCAACGTCGTTTTTTACCGCAATGGCCAATACCGTAAGCATATGAGCGCCACGCAACATCTGGATAGCGAGGATTCGCTTGGCGACGGACCGAACAATTACTGATCCCGATTACTGAATTGGCTAAAATGTTTTAAGCTCCAGCTGGCGCTGTACGATCCGGACGATATCGGCGATATAATCCCCGATAATCGGCAGATTGAGCGCCCCCAGGATTTGCAGAATATAAATGATCGTAGCTGCAAAAAAAGTGAACCCGATCGCAATTCCGACGCCCCTGGCCATACCGGCCAGAACGTTGCGCCAGATGAGGCTCCATGGATGGTACAACAGCTCGGCATACTCAATGATCCGGGATTGCTCGAGCTGCTGCGCCCATCTCAGAGTCATGTCGTACATGACGTTTACTTTCTCTTCTGCTGTATCAGATAATTTATCATGGCCTGCTTCCGGTTTCTGCTGAGTCATATGGGCTATCCCATCCTTTACTGAAGGCGGCGCTAAGAAGCCAATTAGTTGAATTGAACGCAAACGAGCCAGGCTCCCTTGAATAAGGGAATAACCTGAGCTCGTTTGCGCTTGGGTTCTAGATATTATGACCTTCAGTCAGGGCTGCCATACAGCGATTAGCCCTTGATTTGGATTCCGATCTTCTTCGTGCCGAGATCCGCGATTTCAGCTTCGCCTTCTAGCTTGCCAAACGTTACATCTGTGATCAGGACGTTATCGCGGAGCACCTGTTCAAATGCCTCGATCGCGGCTTTCAGCTCATCGTCTACATCGAGAACCAGATGCACTCGCTTCTCAATCGGCAGATCCAGCTTCTTGCGGGTATCCTGAACGGCCCGAACGACCTCGCGCACCCAGCCCTCCTGCTCAAGCTCCGGCGTAATATCGGTGTTCAGTGCTACCGTAATGCCATAGCCTGATGCGGAAGCAAAGCCAGGCTTCGCCTGCTTGTCGATCAGCAGCTCATCCGACGTAATTTGCAGCTCTTCCCCTTCTGGAGAAGTAACATGGATTACTCCGCTTTCTACTGCCCGGCGGGTATCCTCTGGGGGCATTCCTTTTAGGAAGCCTTGCAGGAATCCTACGTTTTTGCCGTATTTCTTACCAGCGACTTTCAGGTTCAGCTTCAGTGTAAAATCGACGAATCCGCTGTCGCTTGTCTCCAGTTCAATTTGCTTGACGTTAATCTCGTCCTTGATAATTCCCTCGTATTCGCTCACCGCAAAATCATGATCCATCGAGACGATCAGGCTCGTCAGCGGCTGGCGTGTTTTGATTCCGGTCTCATTCCGCACGTTGCGGGCCAGTTCGACGATCTGACGCGCTGCCTCCATATCCTGCTCCAGCTTCTCGTCGATCAGCGCTTCGTCAGCCTTCGGATAATCATCCAAATGCACGCTCTCGCCACCGCCAAGATTCGTATAAATATCCTCTGCCAATAGCGGCGTGTATGGAGCCATCAGTTTGGAAAGCGTCAGCAGCACGTTGATTAGGGTCTGATATGCGGATACTTTATCCTCTCCGAGACCGCTGCCCCAGAAACGGTCGCGCGAACGGCGGATATACCAGTTGCTCAGCTCATCGATAAAGCCTTCGATCGCTTTGGCCGGGTTCAGGAAATCGTTCACGGCAAGCCCTTTGCTTACAACCTGGATCAAGCTATTCAGTCTGGATAGAATCCAGCGGTCCAGCTTGCTCTTCGAAGGGCGGAATTCATGCTCCTCCGGCTTGAATCCGTCGATTGCCGCATATAGCGTCAAGAAAGAGTGCGTGTTCACCAGCGTGTCCACGACCTTGGATTTCGCCTCAGCCACGATGCCCTTCGAGAATCGCTTGCTGTTCCATGGCGCGCTGTCGGACAGCAAGGCCCACCGGAAAGCATCCGCTCCGAATTCATTGATAATATCCCAAGGATCGATGACATTCCCTTTGGATTTAGACATCTTCTGTCCATTCTCGTCAAGAATATGCCCTGTCGAAATGACTGCCTTATAAGGTGCCTTGCCATTAAAGAGCGTCGATACAGCAAGCAAGCTGTAGAACCAGCCGCGCGTCTGGTCGATCCCTTCGCAAATCATATCGGCCGGGTACTGCTCCTCGAATACTTTTTGATCACCGAACGGGTAATGATACTGGGCGAACGGCATCGAGCCGCTATCGAACCAGACGTCGATTACCTCGGATGTGCGCTCCATGATTCCGCCGTCGCAGTGCGGGCAATGGAGCTTCACCTCATCCACGTAAGGCTTGTGCAGCTCAAGATCCTCGGATACATGACCAACGGCATGATCACGCAAATCCTTATGGCTCGAAGGAGCGTATTCGCCCTTACAGGAGCTGCACACCCAGACATTCAGCGGGGTGCCCCAATAACGGTTGCGGCTGATGTTCCAATCAACCAGATCCTCGAGGAACTTGCCAAAGCGGCCTTCGCGGATATGACCTGGATACCATTGCACATTATTGTTGTTGGCGATGAGCTGATCCTTGACCGCGGTCGTCTCAATAAACCAGCTCTCCATCGCATAGTAGAGCAGCGGCGATTTACAGCGCCAGCAGAATGGATAGCTGTGCTCGTATTTTTCTTTAGAATACAGCAGTCCTCGTTCCGAGAGCCATTTGACGATGTCGAGATCGCAGTCCTTCACGAAGCGGCCAGCAAATTCTGTCACCTCGTCCGTATAGCGTCCTTGCGAGTTGACGACGCTGACGAATTCTACCTTATTCTCGCGGCACACTCTATAGTCGTCTTCGCCATGAGCAGGGGCCATATGAACGATCCCTGTACCGCTCGCATCCGTGACGAAGTCTGCGCCAAGTATGACGAGTCCGTTCTCCGGCGAAACGTAGTTAAATGGCGGAGTATAGGATTTGCCAACAAGCTCGGCTCCCGTTAACGTGGACAAGATCTCGAATTCGCCTTTGAGCACGTCGTCCGCCAGATTTTTGGCAACGATATATACGCCGTCGTCCTGCTTCGCACGAACGTATTCCAATTCCGGATTTACGGCAAGGGCCACGTGCGAAGGCAGCGTCCAAGGCGTCGTCGTCCAGGCAAGCACATATTCGCCGCTGTCCTTAAGTTTGAACTTCGCCGTAGCGCTCAAATCCTTGACGTCTTCATAGCCTTGAGCAACCTCATGGGAGCTGAGCGTCGTTTGGCAGCACGGGCAGTACGGGCTTACGCGATGACCGCGGTACAGCAGCCCCTTCTGGTGAATGGTGGACAAAATATTCCACACGCTTTCGATATATGAATTTTGCAAGGTGATATACGGATTATCGAGATCAGTCCAGTAGGCGATCCCTTCCGTCAATTCACGCCATTGCTTCTCGTATTCGAACACGCTATCCTTACACTTCTTCACGAACTTCTCGACACCGTATTTCTCGATTTCCTGCTTGCCAGAAATACCGAGCTGCTTCTCGACGCCAAGCTCAACCGGCAATCCGTGTGTATCCCAGCCGGCTTTGCGGACCACGCGGTAGCCGTTCATCGTCTGATAACGGCCGATAAAGTCCTTGATTACACGGCCTAGAACGTGGCCGATATGCGGAGCGCCGTTTGCGGTAGGCGGACCTTCATAGAATACATAGTTCGGGCGGCCTTCACGGTTTTCCATGCTGCGTTTGAACGTATTTTCCTGCTTCCATTTGGCCAGGATACGCTGATCGCGGGCGCGCGCTGGTTCTTTGACATCTACTTTTCTCATTTTGTAGCGACTTCCTTTCAATGCATATTATTAGCTTTAAAATCTAACAGGCTGCAGCAACCTCTACAGGCAACAAAAAAAGCCCCGCCCCAAAAGGGACGAGACTCTTATCTCGCGTTACCACCCTTGTTCCATACTGCATCCCCTCCGGAACGCTCCGGCTCGGACAGCATGGCACTCTGATCCCATACGCTTCATATGGGGCCGGTATAACGGCCGGCAGCCGGATATAGCTTACGCTTTCCACGGCGGAAATCTCAGCTCATCTTCTCCGGGATGATATTCCGTCTGTGTCTTGAACGTTGACTCGCAGCAATTCGTCAACTCTCTGAGAACAAAACCACAGCGTACTGGTTCCCATCATCAAATCTATATACACAATTTAATATGTCTATAGTTATAACTTATGATGCCCCGCTCTGTCAACAAGGCAGACGTTTTAGTAAATCTCCTTAATTTCACGGTCGCGTTCACGGTCGCGATCCTCAAGCCGTTCACGGTCTTCAAGCGACTCCCAGCCATCGTGGCTGAGCAGATCGAGCTGGGCCTCGACCAGCGTACGGAACCGGGCGCGATAAATCGAAGCCTGCTTCTTCAGTTCCTCGACTTCCATCGCGATTTTGCGCGATTTCGCCAGCGATTCATTGACGATCCGATCGGCGTTCTTCTCAGCTTCCTTTACGATGAGCTGCGCTTCCTTCTTAGCGTTGTTCTTCACTTCATCCGCCGCTTCCTGCGCCACGATGATCGTCTTGCTGAGTGTTTCTTCAATATTTGCAAAATGATCCAACCGCTCCTGCACGGCCAGCAGCTGGCTCTGGAGCTCCTTATTCTCTCGGATCACGATCTCGTAATCCTTGATCACCTGATCAAGAAATTCATTGACTTCATCTTCATCGTAACCGCGAATACGTCTGGAGAATTCTTTATTATGTATATCCAGCGGCGTTAATGGCATGTTGCGCACCTCCTAGAAAATTCGAAGCTTCTGTTAAATAGAAGCATTACAGCACAAGTGTTGTTGTTAAATTCGACAGGAATCCCCGAACTCCTGCAAAGCCTTCACACAAATTTACCAATTCGGACACGGTGTCTGCCCTTTTTCGTCATGCCGTCCGCCTCCAACACCTTGAATCTGCCGAATCCTTGGAGCGCTACAATGTCGCCTGGTTTTAACGGTTTGGACGGATCCTCCTCCGTCTTCCAGTTCACCCGGCAGCGGCCCGCCCTGATTGGCACGACGATTTTGCTCCGGCTCAAACGGAACACGTCGCTTGCGACCCCGTCCAAACGTAAAGAAGCCACCGTGATATCCAGCGGCTCCAGCACAGCGTCTGCCGTTCTAAGCGCCTCGAGTCCCAGCACCTCGGTCGCCACGCTCACCCGGTGCACCTGGCGCAAATTCATATCCAAAAAGGCGGAGATTTCCTCGGCCACAATGACATGGCATCCGTCTTCGCGGACATGAATGTCGCCGATTTTATCCCTTTTGAGCCCGAGCCCCAAAATGGCTCCCAAATAATCGCCGTGCTGAAGCGAAGCCAGTTTCTGGTCATCCGACGTGATGCTGAGCACCTTCATGTTCATCGGCTCCGCCTCAATTTCCCGGTAATCGGGTGCGATCAGCGCCCGCTTCCGTTCCGCCTCCGGGAACCCGCCATCCAACCGGATACGGACATCGGCATGGCGATTCGCCAGGCTCTCCACGATGTGGCAATGCCGCGGGTCAAGGAAGTCGCTCAATTTCGCTTCATGATAATCCCCTGCATTCACAACCCACTCCCAGGCCCGGTCAACGAACGGGCGCTCTTCCGGGAGAAAATGTTCATGGATGTTAGACCGCATACGCTACCGTTACCCCAGCACGTAGCTCAGCACGCCAATCAAGCCGAAAACGGCCATCCGCAGTACGAAAATAGCGACGATCGGCGAAATGTCGATCATACCCATAATCGGCGGAATAAAGCGTCTGAACGGGGCCAAAAAGGGCTCGACCACCTTGCCAAGCAGTTCTCCAATAAAGCTCTCACGGGCGTTTGGCACCCATGACATCAAAATATAAATCAAAATCATGTAAAAATATATATCATGCAGCGTCCAAATCAAGCGATAAATATCAAATCCCAAGCTGCCTTCACCTCATTCTGTTATATTCGTGTTCTTCGGTCAGAATTTCCGTAATCGAGCCTTGTATTTCTACCGTATCCGGGGTACAGAGAAATATGTTGCCGCCGATTTTGGAAATGCTGCCGCTGAGCGCATAGATCGTGCCGCTGAGAAAATCAATAATGCGCATCGCCTGATCGTTGCGGACCCTTTGCAGGTTCACGACGACAGACCGATGCGAGCGCAAATGATCTGCGATTTCCTGCGCCTCATCGTAAGAACGCGGCTCATACAGGATAACCTTCACGTTCTTCTGGGAATGGATACTGACTACATTATTCAACTTCTGATTCCGCCGAGCCTCGAAGCTAGGAGCTTCAAACTCGGCTTCCTCTTGCTCCTGAAGCTTCTCGCGCTCCACGATTTCTTCTTCTTCCTGAAGGCCCAGAAAATTCATAAACCGATTCATAACTCCCATTACATCTCCTCCCCTTTCCCTACTAGAATTGTACCCAAGCGCACCCATGTCGCTCCTTCCTCAATCGCTACTTCAAAATCTCCCGACATCCCCATCGACAGCTCGGTTAACGGTTCCTTCGTAATTTTCTGGGCATTCAGCCGATCCCTTAGCTCGCGGAGTCCCCGGAATACCGGCCGTGTCAGCTCCGGGTTATCCTCGATCGGCGCCATAGTCATAAGTCCAATTATTCTGATGTGAGGATAAGAGGCGATTTCCCTCAGCAAATCAGCCGCCTCTTCAGGGCTAACTCCATGCTTGGAACTTTCCCCGGATACGTTCACCTGCAGAAACGCAGAAACGGTAATCCCTTGAGCTGCTGCCCTCTTCTCTAGCTCCTTGGCTAAGGACAGACGATCCAAGGAATGAATATATTGAAATTTGCCAATGACGTCCCTTACTTTATTGGTCTGCAAATGGCCGATGAAATGCCATACTCCCCGTCCTTCCAGCGCCTCCCATTTAGGAACCGCGTTCTGCGGACGGTTCTCGCCGATATGAACGATGCCTTCATCCAGCAGCATGCCTGTCGTCTCCAGGCCTACATACTTCGTCACTGCGACGACGTTGACGTCGTCCCGCCGGCGACCGCTTCGTTCGCAAGCTGCTTGGATGCGGTGTTCCACCTGCTGTATCCGATCTTTGAGCGACAAAGAAAGGATCACCTCTCTTTCATGCCAATCCAGCTCGCCATCCTGCCAGTTACTCCGTTCTGTTTGCGATAAGAGAAGAACTTATCGGGATGGCAGCTTGTACACCATGTTGTACATTCGATATGAGTCGGCAATATTCCTGCTTTTATCATAATGATTCGATTCAATTCTTTCAAGTTCAGCATGCATCGGTCCGGATTAACGGACGGCGCTGTGAACGCAGCGACCGTCTCGCCTGCGGGAAGCCCGGCTCTCACCTTGGACATGACCGCTTCATCGACCTCGTAGCAGCATTCCCCGATTGACGGTCCGATGGCCGCCCGAATATCCTCTCTACGGCTTCCATACTCTCTCTCCATCGTCTCTATGACCGCGGCTGCGATATGACCTACCGTGCCTTTCCAGCCGGCATGAGCCAAGCCTACGGCTCCCTGGACAGGGTCAAGGAAGTAGAGCGGAACGCAATCGGCATAAAACGAGGTCAGCAAAACTCCGCGAACGTTGGTCACTAGACCGTCCGTATTCTGAAAGGCGCTTTCCCGATCCAAATAACCTTTGCCTGCATCTGAATCCTTCACTATAGCAACATGCGTCCCGTGAACCTGCTCGCCGCAGGTCCACTGCCCGGGCTCAAAGTCCAGAAACTCCGCCAGGATGATACGGTTATCCAGCGCAGCGGCCTGATCATCGCCGACATGGTAGGCCAGGTTCAGCGAATCGTAAGGGGAGCTGCCTATTCCGCCATTTCGGCCGCTAAAGCCGGCGCTTAGTCCAGGCAGCAGCCCGCTCCAGCTCTCCAGCATAAACGTTTCGGGCTGGCCCTTCCTTTCTATAGCTTTCCATTTAAACGGCTCCATCATCCACCTCTTTATCATTTCATATCCTGAAATGGTACTGCAAACTCAAGTTTACCATAAGGCGAACCGCTTTTCGAAGAGGCAGCCCGCCGAATTCCATGAATTCTAACCTCGGCGTTCTGCTCTCCCGTCCCGGTCGATATAGACAGTCGTCTCAAATTGCTGGACGCCGCTTTGGGCCAAGCCGTCCATTTTGACCAATACGACGTCCGAACCGATCTTCACGATGTTTTTCCAGGGAATGATGAGATCGCTCCCTCCCCCAAACAAGCCCATAAACTTCGTATTGACCGGAACCACGATGGCTTCAATGACACCTTGCTGCAGATCAAGCTCTAAATCGCTAATATGCCCCAGCCTTTTGCCGTCAACGACATTGATGACATCCTTCGTTTGAAAATCAGATATTTTCATGCCAGCCTCCCGCCAATCGTTTGTAATATATATATGATGATCGTCCGCAAAACATTTAAAGAACCCGACGGACAAATAAGAAAAAGGTTTCTTTCCTTTAAAATCCAAAAAAAAGGGCTCCCGAAGGAACCCATGATTTAAGACTTAACGTGCTTCTGCATTTGTAAAATAGCGGATTTCTCAAGCCTCGAAACTTGCGCCTGAGAGATGCCGATTTCATCGGCGACCTCCATTTGCGTCTTTCCTTCGAAGAATCGCATCGACAGAATCATCTTCTCGCGGCGGTTCAGCCGCTGCATCGCCTCACGCAAGGCGATCTCTTCGATCCAGGATACATCCTTGTTCTTATCGTCGCTAATTTGATCCATAACATAGATCGGATCGCCGCCGTCATGGTAAATGGGTTCAAACAAAGAGACTGGATCCTGGATGGCATCCAGGGCAAATACCACATCCTCCTTCGGCAAACCTAGCGCTTCGGAAATTTCGAAGATCGTTGGCTCCCGCGAATTCTGGTTGGTCAGGCTGTCGCGCATTTGCAGCGCCTTATACGCAATGTCGCGCAGGCTGCGGGATACCCGGATCGGATTGTTATCCCTTAAATACCGCCGGATTTCCCCGATGATCATGGGTACAGCATAGGTAGAGAATTTAACGTTCTGCGATAAATCGAAATTATCGATGGCTTTCATGAGTCCAATGCAGCCGACTTGAAATAAATCGTCTACAAACTCCCCCCGATTGTTGAATCGCTGGATGACACTCAGCACTAGCCTAAGGTTGCCATTCACTAACTTTTCTCTGGCTGATCTTTCATTGTCCTGCTGCAGGGAGCGGAACAACTCGCGCATTTCCACATTGGTTAGAACGGGCAATTTTGCAGTGTCTACACCGCAAATCTCGACTTTGTTTCGGGTCATCGTGTCTTTACCTCCCAAGGAGAAACTTAATGATCATTATCTCCCCGGGCTGTATTTTTATTCCTTTGTTTATGACCTCTAGACCATCTTATTGAACTCCTTGCGGAGACGTTTGATGATCCTCTTTTCCAGCCGGGAAATGTAAGATTGCGATATTCCCAGCAAGTCAGCCACGTCCTTCTGCGTCTTCTCATCGCCGTCAACGAGGCCGAAGCGCAGCTCCATAATCAGTCGCTCCCGCTCGCTCAGCTTATCAAGCGCTTTGTGCAGCAGCTTGCGGTCGACCTGTTCCTCGATATTGCGGTAAATCGTATCATTCTCCGTGCCAAGCACGTCGGAGAGCAGAAGCTCATTGCCGTCCCAATCAATGTTGAGCGGTTCGTCGAAAGATACTTCTGTGCGTATTTTGCTGTTGCGCCGTAAATACATTAATATTTCATTCTCGATGCAGCGGGAAGCATACGTTGCCAGCTTAATCTTCTTCTCTGGATCGAACGTATTAACGGCTTTGATCAGTCCGATGGCCCCGATCGACACGAGATCTTCAATGTTGATTCCGGTATTTTCAAATTTGCGGGCGATGTAAACGACCAGACGCAGGTTTCGTTCGATGAGCATGGCTCGAATTGCGGAATCTCCCGAGGAAAGGCGCTGCAGCAAATATTCTTCTTCTTCCCTCGTCAAAGGAGGCGGCAGCGCCTCGCTCCCCCCGATATAGTAGATTTCCTCGCTTTTGAGCCCGAACAGGAACAACAGCCGATAATATTGTAATTGCAGCATCAACTTCCATCTAACACGCATTTCATTTCCTCCTATATCACGATCCTGATGTACTGACAAGATACTCCTCTTCCCGCCCCGACATCCCTTCGAGCAGCACCGGATGAATGATCGCGCGGTAGGCAGATTCCATGGACAACCGCCCCCCGTCCAATCCAATTAGTACCCGGCCCGTCGTCACCGTCCGCCCTTCCTGAACAACCGACACTTCATCCGGCTTCAGCGCGATCATAAACTGAGAGCCTTTATTAATTCCCCGGTAAGGAACAAGCCGCAAACGGTCCCTCCATGGAAACGAATCCTCGTCGCTCCACTCCATGATGAGGTTGTCCGCTTGCTCCGCAGCTAGCCGGCTTAAAAAAGATTCCGGCAGCATCTGGTCCCATAACGAGGCTTCCATGACCATGACGGGCCATCTCGTCAACGGATCTTTCAGTTGATTGCCCGTATCGACAAGCCCCATGCACCGTACCGTCGTCTCATCGATGCGTACTTGTACTTCAGCCAAGCAGCTTTCTACGCGCTCCACTGCGCGCCTTGAGGAGACAACCGCCTTAAACCATAGAACAACTATAAAAAAGACAATGATCGTAAATATTGAACCTACTTCGAGCGAAAAGCCAAGCCCCCCGGAAGCAGAATACCAAATTCCACTCCACACTTCCCCAGAATTCTGCAGCAGATAATGAATGCCCAAAATGCCGCCGGCCGCTGCAAAATTCACCATGTAGAAGGCCCCCATATTCCGCAAGTAGTTTTGCAGACTAGCATAACCGAACGCGATCCATAGCATGACGACAGAGAATAAAAACTTTACCAGGAAGGTAAATAGAAAAGATAGCTCCGGAAGAAACATCATCAGGACATAAGCAGCTCCCACAGCCGCCGAGGCCGTGATCCGCCATGCCCTCACCCGCTGCCTCCTGATCCAGGCCGTCATCAGCAGCAAGCTCGCATCGATCAGCAGGTTCATAAGAAATATGAGATCGAGATAAACGACCACTTCGGTTCACCTGCCCCAGCCCTCCCTAATCTTCTTCTTGTGATGGTAGAAGAGCCTTTCTAAAGCCACAGGAGTTGCTATCAGTATAAAGAGATGCCATCGTAAAGTCTGTCTAAAATTGGGTGAAGATAAGTACTAGTTTTGTCGAGCAATGCAAAAAACCTCTATTCCACGAGATGTGGAATAGAGGTTTAGATTTTGGGGAGATTTGGTCAAACTTAATCGTTATTGTGACGGGAACGGTTGCGGAGGAAGGTTGGGATGTCCAATTGATCACCGCTTGGCTGGTTTCCAAAAGGTCTCAACGAGGATGCCGCACGGCTATCTTGCGTTTCGGCTGTGTCTGCCCCCGGCTTGCGGACTGGCACTGCCGAAGACTTATGCTCGAATCCGGTCGCAATGACCGTTACCTTGATCTCTTCCTTCAAACTCTCATCAATAATTGCACCGAAGATCATATTAACTTCCGGATCAGAAGCAGAGATGACGATCTCAGCTGCCTCATTAACCTCGTATAGGGACAGGTTCGATCCACCTGTAATATTCATAATTACGCCTCGAGCACCTTCAATCGAAGTCTCGAGCAACGGACTCATGATCGCTTTGCGAGCAGCTTCTGCCGCACGATTCTCGCCCGTAGCTTCACCAATTCCCATCAGGGCGGATCCGCGTTCAGTCATAATCGTCTTCACGTCGGCAAAGTCAAGGTTGATCAGACCCGGTACGGCAATTAGGTCAGAAATACCCTGTACCGCTTGACGCAGCACATTATCCGCCTCGCGGAACGCTTCCAGCATCGGCGTTTTCTTATCTACGATCTCAAGAAGACGATCATTAGGAATAACGATAAGGGTATCTACCTTCTCCTTTAATGCTTCGATGCCATGCTCGGCATGCGAAGAACGCTTGCGTCCCTCGAAGGTAAACGGCCGGGTCACTACGCCTACAGTCAGCGCGCCGCACTCTTTGGCGATTTCCGCAATGACCGGAGCGGCTCCCGTCCCCGTTCCGCCGCCCATACCGGCTGTTACAAACACCATGTCCGCACCCTTCAGTGTGTTGGCAATCAACTCGCGGGACTCTTCTGCCGCTTTCTTGCCCACCTCAGGGTTCGCACCCGCTCCAAGTCCACGGGTCAGCTTATCCCCGATTTGCAGCTTATGCTCGGACTTGGCTAGATGAAGGGCTTGAGCATCCGTATTCACCGTAATGAATTCGACTCCCTGCACCCCGTTCTCGATCATTCTGTTCACAGCGTTGCTACCGCCACCGCCAACACCAATGACTTTTATTTGAGCCAAACTCTCCATTTCAAAATCAAATTCCAACATACTCTTCCATCTCCCCCTCATTGTGCATGGATGGCCCGTCCATTTAGAAGTTAAATGAATTCACTGAATAGACTCTTCAGACGTTCCATGATCCCTGGTTTGCTCGCGCTCTCCTGGGTAGTTACCGGTTTATTCCGATTGGTTGTCTTCTTTGCACCGTTGCCGGTATTCCGGACGCGGATATTTTTGATAACCTTGTATAATATGCCAACGCCTCCCGTGTATCCAGGATCACGGACACCGATATAATCCGGTACAGCGACCCTCACGGAAGCAGCCAGTTCCTCCTGAGCAACTTTGAGAAGCCCGGGCATAGACACGGTTCCTCCCGTAAGTATATAACCTCCGGGGAGCTCGTTGTAACCGAGCCGTTTGACTTCCTGCCGGATCATTTGAAATATTTCCTGAACGCGTGGCTCGGCAATGGCAGCCAAATCCTCTTGGGTAAATTCCTTGTCTACATTGCTGCCGATTCTCGTAACCTTGAAGGTTACGTCCGCCGCCGAATCCTCGATAGAGGCGCAGCCGTATTTGAGCTTCACCTTCTCCGCTTGGTCCGTTAACGTGCGAAGGCCGTAAGCAATGTCATTCGTTATAAATTCTCCCCCTATCGGAAGCGTAGATGTCGCTGTAATTGTCCCGCTCTCGAATACTGCAATCGTCGTGGATCCCGCGCCGATGTCTACCAGCACTGAGCCCATTGTCTTCTCATCCTTGGATAATGCAAGCTGGCCTGCTCCAAGGGACAGCAATACCAAATCGCTTACTTTCAGCCCGGACTTCTCCACGCAACGAAGCAAATTATGTATCGCTGTCTTTGCGCCGGTAATTATCGTTGCTTCGACCTCCAGACGAACCCCGATCATGCCGCGGGGGTCTTGTATCCCTTCAAGGCCGTCCACAATGTATTGCTTGGCGACCACATCAATAATTTCCCGCTCCGGAGGCAGCGCAATCACTTCCGCTGCTTTCAACACACGGTCGATGTCGTCTTCACCGATTTCGCGGTCTTCGTTCTGTACGGCTACCACCCCGTGGCTCGTCTGGAGTCCGATATGATTTCCCGAAATGCCGACGTATACTTCCGATATTTGAATACCTACCATCCGTTCCGCATGATCAACAGCGCTGCGGATCGATTGTACGGTTTGGTCAATATCTACAATCGCGCCTTTACGAATTCCTTCCGAGTCGGCCGATCCAACTCCAATAATATTAAAGGTTCCATTACTAATTTCCCCAATAATAGCACGAACTTTGGATGTACCGATGTCCAAACTAACAATGATGTCATTGTTGCTCAAGCTCTGGCACCTCCTATTTCCCATTCAAAATTGTTATAGCCTTATAAAACACACACTCTACATATTCAACATCGTTTGACCTTTCCCTCTTTTTTCTACAATTTTTTTGAATTCCATCTTTTGCATAAAGTAGGATAAAGGTAACGATAGAATAGGTTCCCAGACCTTTATGTCCAATGCTATAAAATTAGACAAAAGGGCTTCTTTAAAAACCAGCCCATAAAATGTATTTTATCATTGTTTCTCATTCATGAGTAGTATCATTTTGATCGTCATGCGGCTCGTAAGGGACATAGGAATCCGCTTCAAGCATAGTAAGTATTCCGGGATCCTGGGACTCCAAAATGGAGTTCATGTACTCAAGCTTCTTCGAAAGAAGCGAAATGGCTGTCACCACCTCAAATTTGGAGCCGGTATACAGCTTGATCCGATCCGGATATGACAAGGTAGGTGAAGGCACGATTTCCGAAATGTCAGATACCTGGTCATCCGGGATTTGCGCGAGAACTTGGCAAAGCTTGGACAAATTCGGATCATCCGCCTTCCATCCCGTCAAGATCGGCTTCTCCATCGGCATCGATCCGATCCCCAGGCTGATTTTTGTCCCATTGGCTAGAAAACCCTTCAACCCTTCATCCACGGTCAGTTCATAAGCTGCCAGCGGATATTCCTTAACACGGATCATAATTCCTCCGGGAAAGGATTTGTTCACCTCGACATCCTCAATGGACGGAATCTTCGTCATACGCCTCGCTATCGTATCCGAGCTCGTCCCAAAAAACGGAGCGCCCACCTTGAGGCCGCTGATTTCCAGCAAGTCCTCATTTGGCGTATACGAGCTTCCTTCAAACGTAATGCTGGAAATTTTGCTTAAAGAAGAACGAAAAAAAAGCACTGCGAGCAAAGACAGGCACAGGAGAATTAAAATCCCGGCTACTTTTTTGCTGCTTCTTCTTTTCGGTTTTGGTTGCTTCAACACCGGCATATTGGCTTTAGACATAACTTTTCTCCGTATTATTGTAATGTGCAAAGCCTTTATCCCCTCCGGCGGAGGGGATAATTCAAGGCATCATTAGGCCAGATCCAGCTGCTTGAGTACAGGAGCATCACGTCTCACGACGCCTCCAAGCCGCTGAAACATCATTTCTATCCGATCATAACCACGGTCAATGTGATATACTCGCTCAACGATCGTCTTGCCTTGCGCGGCTAATCCAGCAATCACGAGTGCGGCACCGGCTCTCAAATCCGTCGCCTCCACGGTAGCGCCATACAGTCTAGGCACCCCGCGAATAATCGCTGCGTTCATATCAACGGAAATATCCGCACCCATCCGCACTAATTCATCAACATGCTTGAATCGACCTTCAAACACCGTTTCCTTCATTAAGCTAACCCCGTCAGCTAAAGATAGAAGCACCATAACCTGGGACTGTAAATCTGTAGGAAAAGAAGGATAAGGTGAAGTAATGATACGTTCTACCGCTTTAAGGCGGCCTATGCTGCTTACCGTTATTATATCATTGTAGGTGCTTATTTGAACACCTGCCCGGCGCAGCACATGAAGCAGAGAGACCAGATGGGAAGGATTGCAGTGCGTCAGGGTGACCGTTCCTCTTGTGGCTGCTGCGGCAATGAGCGCTGTGCCCGCCACGATCCGATCGGGAATGATCTCGTAATCGCACGGGCTGAGCCGCTTTACCCCCTGGATCGTAATCGTGTCGGTACCGGCCCCCATGATGCTCGCGCCCATGCGATTAAGAAAATTTTGCAGGTCCTGGATTTCGGGCTCCCGTGCCGCATTCGTAATTACGGTAGTTCCTTCAGCCAGCGCCGCAGCCATCATAATGTTCTCCGTAGCGCCGACGCTCGGAAAATCAAGATGAATGTCACTGCCCACAAGTTTGCTCGCCCTGCACCAAATCTGATGATCATTCTCCTCGATTACGGCTCCAAGAGCCTGTAATCCCCGTAAATGCAGGTCGATTTTCCGTTCGCCGATCGCGCATCCGCCGGGCTGATATATGCATACTTCCTTGAACCTTGCCAGCAGCGGCCCCATCAAAAAAATAGAAGAGCGCATCTGCTTCATCAAATCCTCAGGCACATGGCTGGAATCCGCTCCGCTGGCATCGACCATGACGGTGTCGTCCTTATGAACCGTTTTACAGCCTAATCGGCTCAAAATGCCAAGCATAACATCAATATCGAGCAAACGAGGAACATTTCGAAGTTGCACCGCCCCCTCAGACAGCAAGCTGGCAGCCAAGATAGGCAGTGCGGCATTTTTCGCTCCATGGATTTGAATGGTTCCTGATAGGGGTCGCCCGCCTTCAATCACCAATTTGTCCAATGTATCACCTCCGAGTTTACCGTTCACCCACGAAGTAAACCTCCGGCACCAAAGCGATATCATATTTTGAGGCTATGGTATCCTTGATTAGCTCCATGAGCGCGAGAACGTCCTCTGCTGTCGCTTGCCCCGTATTGACAATGAAATTGGCATGCAGCTCGGATATTTGCGCTCCGCCTATACTCCTCCCCTTAAGTCCTGCCGCTTCGATCAACCTTGCCGCATGATCCTGTGGCGGATTACGGAATACGCTGCCCGCGCAGGGCTGCTGCAACGGCTGAGTCTTGCGGCGGCGATCCTTATAGGTAGCCATGGCAGCCGCGATCTCCAAACGATCCCCTTCCTTCAGGGTGAAGATGGCATTGGCCACTACTCCGCGGCTTCCATGCAAGATGGAATGGCGGTACGAGAAATCCATATCCTGCGCATTGTAAGTTACCAACTCACCCGTCTCCAGAACAATTTCAGCGGATTTAAATATGCGTGACACATCAGACCCGTGAGCGCCAGCGTTCATATATACGGCTCCACCGACGGTTCCTGGAATCCCCCCAGCAAATTCCAGACCGGTCATGCCTTCCTTCCCCGCCATAATGCTCAATCTCACGAACGAGGCGCCTCCCCCCGCTTCGGCCTCGGTTCCCCGAAATTGGATCTGCTCCATTTCCCTGCCCAGCTTAATTACCGCACCGCGAATGCCCTTATCGGATACAAGCATGTTGGAGCCCTTGCCTACCATTAACCAAGGAATTTGCTCTTCATGAAGCTGGCGAATCAAATTTGCCAGCTGCCGCTTGTTCTCTGGGATGATTAGAGCGTCGGCCGGCCCTCCTATTTTCCATGTCGTATACTTCGACATCGGCTCGTTTGGCAAGACCTTGCCCACTTCCTGCTCTGACAATTTCGATATCCATTGCTGCATCTGAAAATCCCTCCTTGACTAACATGCCGAATCCCGTCCGGTAGTCAGGCCGTCCGATGATCGGTTCTATCCGTATATTTCCACCGGCTGCATGGGTTCGCGGAGACGACGCAGGAAGACGTCTTTCCTTCTGGTCCCCGCATGGATTGTCACGATTTATATGGTATATTATGCCCTCTGAAGTAAGAGTGTGACAAAGGCCCAGCACCGGCAGTACTCTATCGTTTTCCTTGACTTCGAACAAGCCGCCGCATTTCCTCCACGATCAAATGAGCCGATTCCGGCTTGCCGAGCTTCCTTGCTGCTGCTGACATTTTTCCGTGAAGGGAAGCTTCCGTCATAATTCGTTCAATCGCCGCAAACAATTTGCCGCCGTTTAATTGGGGCTCGAGGATCACCTCGGCTGCTCCCGATGTCTCCAGCGATCTCGCATTTTTCTCCTGATGATTGTTCGTGACGTTCGGCGACGGAATCAGGATAGACGGGATGCCCAGGGCGGTAATCTCAGCCAGGAAGGACGCTCCGGCCCGGTTCACAATCAACGAGGTACATGCCAGCACCTCCGGCATATTGTGCACGTAAGGCAGCACCCGCAAGTTCCCCGGAATCTCGCCTAGTTTGGCAGCGATTGCCGACTTTGTAGTTTCATAGTAGCTTTCGCCGGTAACATAAATAAAAGAAATATGCCCCAGCTGAGAGACGGAAGACGCCATATCGATCATCGCTTCGTTGATCGCTTTTGCCCCGCGGCTTCCCCCGACAACGAGAACGATCGGGCTGTTCGGCGGAAGCCCCAGCGAAGCATATCCCTTGGTTTTATCCGCTTCAAAAACAGTCGTGGCCCGAGGATTCCCGGTATACAGAATTTTCTTCGCCGCCGGAAAGGCAGCACCCGATCCTTCGAAGCTGACTGCTACCGTGGATACGTATTTGCTCAAAAAACGATTCGTCAGTCCGGGTACCGCATTCTGTTCATGGATAATGCTCGGAATGCCGAGCTTCGCCGCTGCATAGACGACGGGACCACAGACGTATCCTCCCGTTCCAATCACCACATCCGGCTTGAACTCTCTCAGAAGCCGTTTGGAAGTACGCACGCCCTTCACGAAACGAACAATCGTTTTAACGTTATCAAACGACAATTTCCGGCGAAAGCCGGTAATATTAATAGCTTTGAATGGTATGTTCTCTTTGGGCACCAGAGAGCTCTCAAGCCCCCGTTCGCCGCCAATATATAGAAATTCGGAATCAGGGTATTCCGCACCGCATTGTTTTGCGATCGCCAGAGCGGGATAAATATGTCCCCCCGTTCCGCCGCCGCTTAGCACGACGCGCATACTTGTTCACCTCGCATAACGGGATAAATTCAATAGAATACCAAGCGCCGTCAGCATCAGCGTAAGCGATGAGCCTCCGTAGCTGATCAGCGGCAGGGTGATGCCAGTGACAGGCATGAGACCGATGACGACGCCGATATTGATAACAACCTGTACAGCTACCATACCGACAATTCCGACGGCAAGCAAGCTCCCGAAGCTGTCTTCCACTGTCATCGCCACTCTCATGCCCCTCCACACTAAGATGAGAAACAGTAATAGAACTAGTAATCCGCCGATAAAACCAAGCTCCTCAGCCAAAATTGAGAAAATGAAATCCGTCTGCGGTTCAGGAACATAGCTGTATTTCTGGCGGCTCATCCCCAGCCCCAGACCTGCCAGTCCACCTGGACCGATCGCATACAGCGATTGAATGATTTGATATCCGGCGCCAAGCGGATCAGACCAAGGATCGAGAAAGGCGGTAATCCGCTGCAAACGATACGGCGCAGCCAAGATGAGCCCGACGAAGCCGACTGCTCCGATCGCAGCCAGCCCGGCCAAATGCCTGATTCTTGCTCCGGCGGTAAAAACGATCAGCAAGGATGCGCCCATCATGACCGTGCCGGTTCCTAAATCCGGCTGCAGCATGATGAGGCCAAACGCTAGTCCCATGATGCCCAGAGGCGGCAGCAGCCCTTTTGTAAATATCGTAATCTTGTAATCTTCCTTGCTTAACCAGTAGGAAAGGAACAAAATCATTCCAAGCTTCATGAACTCAGAAGGCTGAATCCCAAAGGAGCTGATGCCAAGCCAGCTTCGCGCACCGCCCCGGACAACGCCTATGCCGGGAATAAGCACAATAACGAGCAGGACAAAGCAGACTAGCAGACCCAGCTTGGCATATTTCCGCAGATGGCGAAAATCGAAATTCATCATGAAGAACATAGCCACAAGGCCTAGCACAGCAAACAACAGCTGTCGTTTGACGAAATAAAAAGAATCTCCGTAATCATGGAAAGCGAGTACAGAGCCCGCACTGTATACCATTACAATTCCGATAGCCAACAGTCCCAATATGCTGGACAGCAGCCAAAAATCCGGCGCCATGCGATTTTTGCCCATCGTGGAAGCCACCTCTTAACCAAAAGTAGGGGCTTTTCCACCCCCCTACTTAAAGGGTATGCACTGCCTCTTTAAAAATGCGTCCCCGCTCCTCGTAAGAAGCAAACATGTCCCAACTGGCGCAAGCAGGCGACAGCAGGACGATATCCCCCGGCTTCGCCAGACCGGCAGCCTGGAGGGTCGCGGTACGCAGCGTCTCGGCAGCACTGTCTCCAGTATCGACAAGCAAAGCGTCCGATAATCCAGCCAGCTCGGCGACGCGGGCTATTTTCTCCCTCGTCTCTCCCAGCGCCACAACAGCTTTAACCTTGTCCCGAAATACGGGAACCAGCTCCATGTAATCGGAGCCGCGGTCCAGCCCTCCAGCGATGAGCACAATCGGCGCCTCCAGCGCCTCGATAGCCATCGTCGTCGCCTTGGAGTTCGTCGCTTTCGAGTTGTTATAGTAAGTCACACCCTCTTTAACGGCAACGTACTCCAGCCGGTGCTCCACGCCACGGAATGCGCACAGCGGCTCAACAAGCTGCTCAGGGCTTGCTCCTGCTGCAAGGCATGCGGCAATCGCAGCCAGAGCATTCTCTGTGTTGAAGCGTCCCGGCAAGCCGATCTCGTCCACTCGAATAATCTCCATGACCGCACCCTCTGCATTCCTGTAAACGACCGTTCTTGGCTGGGAGTCCGAATTTTGCGGCAAATACGGAGGTTCGACATAAATTCCCTCGGCCTTTAGCCGCTCCGTCATCGAAAACGGAAAAAGCTTCGCCCGGATATAAGGGACTAGCTCCCGGCAGACTGGATCATCCCAATTGATTACGGCGGTGTCCGCTTCCGTCTGATTGGCGAACAGCTTCGCTTTCGAGGACACATAGTCCTCCATCGTTCCGTGATAGTCCAAATGGGTCTCGGCGACATTAAGCAGCACCCCAATTGCAGGGCGAAACTGCTGCGTCCCTTTAAGCTGGAAGCTGCTCAGTTCTACAACCATCCAGTTGTCCGCGCGGGCTGCCTCGGCTGCTTCGCAGAGGGGCGTTCCGATGTTGCCGGCGACGATCGGATTAAGGCCCGCGTTCTGCAGCATGCTGCCAATCCAGGTCGTCGTCGTCGTCTTGCCGTTTGAGCCCGTTATGCCGATCATTGGCGCAGCGCATAAGCGATAGGCAACTTCGACTTCGGTCACGACATCAATCCCCAGCTCAAGCGCTTTAACGACAGGCGGCGCACTGTAAGGAATGCCTGGATTTTTTACGACCAGCTCGATTCCCTGATGTATCAGATCGTCCGGGTGCCCCCCGCATAGAACAGAAATTCCCAAAGCCTCTAATTCAGAAGCTTCGGGACATTGGTCTCTGTCCTTTTTATCGTTAACGGTTACGATCGTCCCTTGGCGATGCAGGGTTTTGGCAACTTGAACACCGCTTCTTGCCAGGCCCAGGACGACAACCTGCCGTCCCCGGTATTGTTCTGGATGCTTCATCATATTACAACCCCTTGTTTAAATAAAGTCCAACCCCGGCCAGCAGCAAGCCAACGGCCCAAAAAGTAACGACGACCCGCCATTCCGACCAGCCCGACAGTTCGAAATGGTGGTGAATCGGACTCATCTTGAATATTCGTTTGCCGCGAGTCTTGAAAGAAATAACCTGCAGTACGACGGACAGCATTTCAATGACGAAAACCCCGCCAATTACAAGAAACAAAAGCTCGCTCTTCGTAATAATGGCAATGGCTGCAATCGCGCCTCCGATGCCAAGCGATCCGGTATCTCCCATGAACACTTTTGCCGGATGGGCATTGAACACGAGAAAACCCAGCACCGCACCGATCATTGCTGCCGCACAAACCGCAGCCGGTATCGACGTAGCCTGCATCGCGATGACGGCATATGCCCCGAGAGCGATGGCGCTCACGCCGGACAGCAATCCATCCAGTCCGTCAGTAAAATTCACCGCATTACTGATAGCAAGCATCATGAGGATAATAAATGGATAGTAGAACCACGCCCCCCAGTCAAAGGCTATCGACGTCCCCGGAATGCCCAGCGCGGTGCTGTGTCCTTCGGAAATCAGCAGGGCGCAGACGATGCCGGCGAACAGCAGCTGTCCGAACAATTTCTGTCTGGGTGTCAGTCCCAAAGAACGTTTAAATACGATCTTGATATAGTCGTCCAGAAAACCGACTAGTCCGAAGCCAAGCGTCGCCACGAGCAGCACATAAAAATCCGTATTGATCACCGAGAATTTCAGAAATGCCAGCGTGAAGGCCAATATAATGACGATACCGCCCATCGTTGGCGTCCCTGCCTTCTTCTGGTGGCTCTGCGGTCCTTCGTTTCGAATCTGCTGTCCGAACTTCATCCGCCGCAAAATCGGAATAAGAAGCGGAGCCGAAATGACGGCCAGTATAAAGGATACTCCTATCGTTAACAATATAAGTCCAAAATCCATGGGATCACCCCCTTATTAGCCGGTATTTATTGAGGAAGCTCGCTATTTTTGACGGCCTCCACGACTTCTTCAAGCTTCATGCCCCGAGACGCCTTGACGAGCACGATATCCTCAGGATGCAGGATCGCCAGAAGCCCTTCTATAAGTTCAACTTTATCAGTATATGCGTGAATGCTCCTTTGGTCCAATTGCCCTGCGGCGCCTGCCGCGATCTTCGCGCCTAGAATTCCATAAGTGAACAGCTGGTCCACTTTACCGCCTTTCATAAAGGCACCGACCTCCCGGTGCAAAGCGTCCTCGGCGTCCCCAAGCTCCAGCATATCGCCCAAAACAGCAATTTTGCGTCTATACCCCTTCATGTTCTCAAGCACGCCGATCGCCGCCTTCATGGCCGTGGGACTTGCGTTATACGCGTCGTTCAATATCGTGATACCACTGCGCCCCTTCACGATCTCGATCCGCATGCCCGTCAGCTTGATTTGGGTCAGCCCTTCCTTGATCGCGGCCTCTGTAACCTCGAAATATCGGGCGACAGCGATGGCCGCAAGACAATTGACGACGTTGTGCTGGCCGAGCAGCGGCAAATGAAGCGGTTCGTTGCTTCCGGCGCTGGACGTGAACACCGTCCCGTCATCCAGGAACATCAAGCCGACAGGATAATCATCATTATGCGGCAGCAGACCGAAGGTTACCGTATCGAAATGATCCGGTTTGAGCGTCGCCGGTTCCGACAGAACCTCTTGAATCAGCGGCTCGTCACCGTCATAGACGAACGTTCCCCCGGGCCTGAGCCCTGCCAATATTTCCAGTTTGGCCCGGGCAATTTCCAGCCTGGACCCCAGCTGCAGCAAATGCGCTTCACCAATATTGGTGATGACCGCTACTTCCGGCTCGGCCAGCTTGGAGAGCAGCTCGATTTCATGGCGCCCGCTCATCCCCATCTCCAGAACGGCAATTTCCGTATCTTCCGGCATGGCAAGGATCGTTAACGGCAGGCCGATATGATTGTTGAAGTTCCCTTGCGTTTTATGCACTTTGTACGTCGTAGACAGCAAAGAGAAAACGATATCCTTAGTCGTCGTCTTGCCGTTGCTTCCGGTAATTCCAACTACCCTGGCTTTGCTCTGCTTGAGGTAGTTTTGCGCCAGCCGCTGAAGAGCCGCCAGAGTATCATCTACGATCACAGCCGGCCCAGGAGGCGAGCCTTTGGCTTTGTCCCATAATATAGCCGCTGCACCTGCTGCGAGGCAATCTCCGGCAAAATCATGGCCGTCAAATTTCTCGCCCACCAGCGGTATGAACAGACAACCCTCTATAATACTGCGAGAGTCTGTCGTTATCCCTTGTATCATTAATTCGGCATCCTCCAGGCTGCGGAGTTCACCGCCGCACATCGCCGCTACTTCTCTCAATGTTCTCTTGATCACTTGTTTAAGCCCCTTATCGCTTCTTTGGCAACGATCCGATCGTCGAAGTCATGCACTTCCGTGCCGATCAGTTGATAGGTCTCATGACCTTTCCCCGCAATCAATACTACATCTTCATTGCTTGCCATTTCAATAGCCTTCCGGATCGCCTCCCGCCGGTCGACAACCAGCTCATAGCGCTTCTGGTCGACACCGTCCTCCACAAGCCCGAACGCAATGTCATTCAAGATCGCCACAGGATCCTCCGTACGCGGATTATCAGATGTAACGATGACATGCTGCGCATATCGGGCAGCTATTTTCCCCATGACGGGCCGTTTCGTCCGGTCGCGGTCCCCGCCGCAGCCAAATACGCAGATAACCCGTCCTTGGGCAAACTCCCCTACCGTGCGCAGCACGTTTTCGAGCCCGTCGGGCGTATGGGCATAATCGACAATGACCGCAAACGGCTGCCCTTCATCCACAGCCTCAACCCGGCCGTCCACCCCTTTTACAGCCTCCAGGCTCTCTTTGATACGATTCAGCGGAACACCCTCAAGCAAAGCAGCGGCTATCGCTGCCAGAGCATTGTACACATTAAATTTGCCCACCATCCGAAGCGTAATATCGGTGCTGCCCTGAAACGTATCAACATGGAATGTAGTCCCCCGAGCCGTAATGGCGATGTCCGATGCCCGGATATCGGCCGCATGCTCAACGCCGTAAGTAATGACCTCGGCCGCCGTTTGCTGTGCGAAATAAACGGAAGCCGGGTCGTCTGCATTTATCACAGCATAGCTGCGCAGATCAGGATCTTCCTCATAGATATTTCCAAGCCGTGAGAAGAACAGTCCTTTGGCGGCGCGATATTCTTCCATCGTATGATGGTAATCCAAATGATCCTGCGTCAAATTCGTAAATATGGCGGTACGGAAACGCGTGCCTTTGACCCTTCCCTGTTCAAGCGCATGTGAGGATACCTCCATAACGCAATAATCTACATCGCTTTGCACCATTTCAGCTAAATAACGCTGCAGATCCAATGACTCCGGCGTCGTTCCCGGCATCGGGAAGGTTTGCCCCCCGTATTTCCGTTCAATCGTGCCAATCAGCCCCGTATTGCTGCCCTGATCCGCAAGAATACGTTCAATGAGATAAGTCGTTGTCGTCTTACCGTTCGTCCCGGTCACACCGATAACTTTTAGGCGCGAGCTCGGCGTCCGGTAGAATACATTGCTTAATATCGCCATCGCCAGTCTGCTGTCCTTCACCTGCAGCTGAGGCAGATCGACATGCTCCAAATACCGCTCTACAACCAGCGCAACAGCTCCCCGCCGAGCGGCTTCCGGGGCAAAATCATGCCCATCCACCGTATGACCCGGCAGGCAGACGAACAGGTCGCCAGCGTTCACTTGCCGGGAATCGATGGCGATACCCGCGCACGCCGTCTCTTTATTACCATGTATTCTCGATGCTATTAAATATGTAGCCAGCTCTGTCAGCAGCATGTAAGACCCCTCCGTCAAATTGTTGCGTTCCTTTTCAATGCACTCACTTATATTATCACCAAGAGCATGGTTTTTCAGGAATATTATTCACTATGGTCATGCTCGATACCAGCCTCGGATTCTTGGCCCATGTAAATCCGGATGGTTGAACCGCTCTCCACCCGCGTTCCCGGCTTCGGCGCCTGATTAATGACGATATTGCCAACCCCTGATTTAGCCAAGGAGAAGTTCATGTTCAAGTCCTCGTAGATTTCCTGTACGCTATGCCCGATCAAATCGGGAACAGTTACGATTTTCGTTTCTCCGTATTTGTACTTCTTTGTCATCTGATCCTTACGGGGAGGGACTTCCATGTACTCCAAGGCATCGGTCAATATATTGCGGACGATGGGCGCAGCGACAACGCCCCCGAATTGAATGCCTTGAGGATTGTCGACTGCGGTGTATACAACGATTTTCGGATCGTCTGCAGGGGCAAAGCCGATAAACGAAACGATATGCTCGCTTGTCGAATAACGGCCATTCACCACCTTCTGGGCCGTTCCCGTCTTGCCGCCGACTCGGTAGCCGTCGATAAAAGCGTTGCCCCCTGTGCCGTTCGCGACGACGCTCTCCAGTGCGCTCCTTACTTGCTTTGAAGTCGCCTCGGAAATGACCTGCCGGACAACAGTCGGCTCTACCTCGTCGACAATCTGGCCGGTGTCGGGATTGGTCCATGATTTCGTCACATGGGGCTTATATAGCTTGCCGCCGTTAATGGCCGCCGACACCGCTGTAATCTGCTGGATCGGCGTAACCGAGACCCCTTGCCCGAATGATGTCGTCGCCAGCTCTACGGGACCTACCTGAGAAAGCTTGAACAAAATGCCGTTCTCTTCCCCGCTCAAGTCGATCCCCGTTTTGCTGCCAAAGCCGAAATCCTTAATGTACTTGAACAGAGTCTCTTTGCCGAGCCGCTGTCCAAGCGTTACAAATCCCGGGTTGCAGGAATTTTCCACGACCTGCAGGAAGGTCTGGCTTCCATGACCGCCCCTTTTCCAGCAGCGAAGCGAGGCGCCGGCTACTTTAATAAAGCCTGGATCAAAGAAACCTTCGTTAAGATTGACTTTCTTCTCCTCCAAAGCCGCTGCCAGGGTAATGATCTTAAATGTTGACCCCGGCTCATAAGTCATCCAGATCGGCAGGTTGCGGTTGTACACCTCGGCGGTGTATTCCTGATAATTTCCCGGGTCATATCCCGGGCGAGAGGCCATAGCCAGTATTTCTCCGCTATTGGGATCCATCGCGATAGAAATCGCCGAATTCGCCTGCAACCTGGCCATCGCCTGATCGAGCTCCCGTTCCATGATGCTCTGAATCGTCTTATCGATCGTAAGCTGCAAATTAAGCCCATCCTTCGGCTCAACGTATTTCTCAGACGAGCCCGGCATCAGCCTGCCGCCCGCGTCGGACAAATACGAGATACTGCCGCTCATCCCGTTCAGCTGGCTGTCGTATTTCTGCTCGACACCGGTCAGTCCTTGATTGTAGCTGCCGGTAAAACCAAGAATGTGGGCAGCCAGCCCTCCATAAGGATAATACCTTTTGTTATCCTCAGCAACAACAATACCCGGGAGAGCCAAATCACGAATTTGCTGTCCTTTATCCATCGTAATTTTGCGTCCGCCGGGCTGCAGCCTGACTATCGATTGTCGCTTCGTGATCGTTTTGAGAATCTGTTCTTCACTCATCCCGAGCAGCGGCGCCAAGCTGCGCGCAGTAGCCTTCGGGTCCTTGATTTGCACCGGAATCGCCATGACCGTTGGCGTAGTTATATTATAGGCGAGCGTAACCCCGTTGCGATCGCTGATTTCCCCCCGTTTAGCCGAGAAAGGGATATTGCGCCGCCAGGAGTCCTCCGCTTTAGCCGACAACTCCGCTCCTTGTCCTAGCTGTACGTAAGCGAGCCTGATAACCAGGGCCGCAAATAGCATAACCAGCAGCAGCAGCAGAAGCAGCAGTCTTCGCCTGATGGTAATCTTGGATACTTTCATAGTTTGCCCCCCTGTTCGTTCCTTACAAGACATGATCGTACTGCTATCATGACTATTCAGGACAAACAGGGGTTAGAACAAGCTATGGGGATGGCTCGCCAGATTCCCCTGAATCAGTCTCGTTCTTATCATCACCGTCCTCGTTTTGGCCGGAAGCATCCTCTCCCGCGGCCTCCTGGTCACCCTCCTTGCTAAGAGGCTCCAGCACAAGCGTAACCTGCCTTTGGCCTTGAACTTCCGTTACCTGCTGATCAACGACAAACCCTTCGCCTACGGTTCTTACGGCTACCTGGAGCACAGACAACAGCTCCAACGCATCGCGCAAAGATTGCCCCTTCACATTAGGGATGTTCAAATGCTGGCCTTCTTCCGTGAGAATGTACATATGCTGGCCAGGCTTCATATGAGTCCCGGCTTTCGGAAATTGGGAGACCACCTTGCTTCCGTTACCCAGCGTCGCATAGGAAATCCCCTTCCCTGCAAGTAAATCCTTAGCTTCCTGCACACCCAAGCCGCTAAGCTCCGGCGCCTTTGCGCCAGTTGTGGTCACAGAAGAGTTCGCTGCCTTATCGATCTGCTTCGGCACTCCCATATATTGCAGAACCTGGTTCAGTATTTTTTTGACGATCGGCCCTGCAGCCGTACCGCCGCCAAGCTCGGAATTGCTAGGTTCGTCGATCAAGACGAGGATAGCAATCTTGGGATCATCTACAGGGGCGTAACCCACGAAGGAAACGACTTGTTTCGTATAATCATACCCGCCCTTAGCCGCCTTAACCGCGGTTCCCGTCTTGCCTGCTATACGATACCCGTCTATATAAGCATGCCGGCCGGTACCAATCTTTAGATCAGAGACCACCTGCTCTAGATATCCGCTAACTTCCTTCGCCTTCTCCGGTGATATGACTTGGCGGATGACTTTCGGCTGCGTTGTCACGGTCTCCCCCGTATGAGGATCCGTAATGGATTTGACAATATGCGGTTCCATCAATTTGCCGCCATTAGCTACCGCAGCTACCGCGACAAGCTGCTGGACTGGCGTTACGAGCAGCTGGCCGTGTCCGTAAGACATGGCGGCATAGTCTGCCTGGTATACAGGACTAACTAACCCCTTCGCTTCTCCGGGAAGCTCGATGCCTGTCTTTTGGCCGAAGCCGAAATTGTCGACGTACTCTTTTAGCAAATCAGGACCCAGCTTCTCATAGCCAAGTTTGACAAAAGCAACGTTACTGGAGCGCTTGACTCCTTCCAAATACGAGATCGCTCCCCAGCCCGACCGTTTTACGTCGTGAATTGTCTGGCCGGGTACGCGAATGCTGCCGGACATGAAGCTCTCGTTCGGATTGAACATACCTTCCTGCACCGCTCCAGCCAGCGTTACAATCTTGAACGTCGAACCTGGCTCATAGACTGATTTGATCGCATGGTTGTAGAAATTCTTCTGGTCGACGCCCTTCCAATACTCGTTGGGATTATAAGTTGGCATGTTCGCCATGCCCAGAATCTCCATCGTTTTCGGATCAACTGCTACTACCGTCATGCTGATCGGTTTCAGTTCGGCGAAAGCTTCCCTCATCGCCTCTTCGATATAATACTGGATTGTATAGTCAATCGTCAGCTGTAAATCCTTTCCATTCTTTGCCGGCGTGAAAATTTCGCTAGCCTTGGGGATCTCAATTCCACGGCCGTCGCTCTTATATTCAAGCGAACCGTCCTGGCCTCTCAGCTCCTCATCGTAGTATGCTTCGATGCCCGTGCCCTGTACAGCCTCGCCTTCGCGATTGACATAACCGAGCACATGCGCCGCCAGGCTGTTCTTCGGATAATATCGCTTTTGATCCTTAATGAGAATGATGCCTACATCTTCAAGTTCATGCTCTTTCATCAGGTCATCTCTTAATTTCTCAACCTGTTCCTTTACGTCCTGATCGACCTTCCAGCCCTCTCTGCGCACTTCTCTCTGCCTATAGAACTCGCCGTCTTCGTTCTTGGCATTGACGAGTTCGCGCAATTCATCCTCTTTCTTGCCGAGTATGTCGTGAAGCCCCTTCACGATATCTTCCTGGATTCCCGCCTCATGAATCAGTTTGGGATTGATGGCCACGGTGTAAGCAGGAGCATCCACCGCCAGAATATCGCCGTTACGATCGATGATTTTGCCGCGGCTGGCCGGTATTGTCTTCTTCTTGGACCATACCTTTTCCGCATAGTCTTGCCAGAAATCCGCCTCAACGACCTGTATCCAAAACACTTTTCCCATCAATACAGCAAAAAAGAGGGTAATAACTCCCCCTATAAGCAGCGTCCGCAGTTTGATTCTTTTGATCATGGCTAGAACCTCTTTAATTCTTTATTTTCTGGCTACCTTGGCTGCGTCTTCCGAATTCGCAGTTTTGCTGCCGGACTCCGTCGAAATTTGTACGTGAAACCCTTCTTCATTCGACTCCGTATAACCGAGCTTGGCGGCTTCCTGAGGAATTTGCTCCTCTAGCTTTTCTTTCTGAATTGTCAGCTCATTCATCTCGGCATTCAGCTTCTGCATGTCGGTATTCAGGTTATACATTTCGCGTTTCATGTTATACAGATTGGCATTTTGCCACAGCAAACCACCCATCACGGCTACACAGAACATGATAGTGAACATATATAGCAGCTTCTCCCGAACGGGAAGAGCGGCTCTGCGGGTAACAACCTTCGTCGTTTCACGGTAGCGCTGCGACTGATTGCCGCGTTCATGAGCTTTTTCTTTTACTGCCAAATTACCCCGTGTATAGGCCATTTCTCGATTCCTCCGCTACAGATTACAATTTCTCCGCTACGCGCAATTTAGCTGAACGCGCACGGGGATTATCGGCCAATTCTTCCTCGGAAGGAACCATCGGCTTCCGGTTAATCAGTTTGAGTTCACCCTTCCCTCCGCAAACACACATCGGGAAATCCGGAGGGCAAGTACACCTCTCGACAAATTTTGCGAAAATTTGCTTGCAAATCCGGTCTTCCAGCGAATGAAATGTGATGACCGACACTCTGCCGCCCGGCGCTGCGCAACGAATTGCAGCATGCAATCCGTCCTCGAAGGCGCCCAATTCATCGTTAACCGCGATCCGCAATGCCTGGAAACTTCGTTTGGCCGGATGTCCACCAGTACGGCGCGCTGCGGCTGGAATCCCTTCTTTGATGAGTTCAACCAGCTGACCGGTCGTCTCGATCGGATGCTCGGCACGCCTCTCGGCGATGACTCTGGCAATTCGTCTAGAAAATTTCTCTTCACCATACTGATATAAAATACGCGCGATTTCGCTCTCCGGCCATTCATTCACGATTTCTCTTGCGGTCAGGCCGGCCGTCTGATCCATTCTCATGTCCAGCGGGGCGTCCGCATTGTAGCTGAAGCCCCGCTCGCCCTCATCGAATTGAGGTGATGATACGCCCAGATCGAACAAAAAACCGTCAACCTGAGGCACGCCGTCCTTCTTAGGAACCCAGTCGAGCTCCGACAGCTTTTCCTGCAAGTATCGAAAATTGCTTCGCACCAAGGTTAGCTGCTCTCCATAAGAGGATAATTTGGCTTTGGCATTCTCATGCGCCCAATCATCCTGGTCAAAGGCGATCAGCCGGCCTTCCGCTCCAAGCTTGGACAGAATTACCGAGCTGTGCCCTCCGCCTCCCAAGGTACAATCTACATAAATACCATTCGGCTTGATGCGCAGCCCCTCTGTCGCTTCTTCTTTAAGCACTGTGATGTGATGAAACAAGCTGCAGCCCTCCAGACCGTCTACAAATCAAAATTAAAATCAACCAGTTTCTCCGCAATGTCATTGAACGTGTCCTCCGATTGCTGGAAGTATTGCTCCCAGGTGTCACGGCTCCAAATTTCAACCCGATTCGACACGCCAAGTACAACGCAATCCTTCTCAAGCTTAGCGTACTGCCGCAAATTTGCCGGTAAATTTACCCTTCCCTGTTTGTCCCACTCGCATTCTGTCGCTCCCGAGAAAAAAAAGCGGGTGAACGCACGAGCATCAGACTTCATTAAAGGGAGGGCCTTCAGCTTCTGCTCCAGCACTTCCCATTCCTGCATCGGATACACAAAAAGGCATTGGTCCAAACCGCGAGTCACTACGAAAGAGGCTCCGAGGAGATCACGAAATTTAGCCGGTATAATTATCCGGCCTTTGTCATCAATGCTATGTTGGAACTCCCCCATAAACATTGAACCGTCACTCCTTACCTCTTTCCCCCACTTTGCACCACTTTCCACCACTCATGACATTAGTTATTCTGCATTCTAGCGTAAAATCCTCCTACAATGCAAATTATTTTTCGAAGAAAGCGTATATTTTTGCGATTCTTTGAATACTTCCATGTTTTACATAAAATAGTTAGGCATTAAGCACATTGACAAAAGGTCTAAAGTCCTACGAAACTCCATTTCTCGCTCAAATCAAAAAAGACAGCCGGGAAGTATTTTCCCGCCTGTCTTTGTATAATAAATGCAATATTAATGATACATTTTGAGCTTAATGCTCCTGCCAGCTATCCAAATAAGCACGTTGCTCTTCCGTTAGACGGTCTATGCCAAAACCAAGGCTTTCCAGCTTATAGCGGGCAACCTGCTCATCCAGCTCATAAGGCACGTTAACGACAGTTGCGCCGATTTCTTTATAGCGCTCATTGACGTATTTCAAGGACAAGGCTTGCAGAGCAAAGGTCATATCCATAATTTCAGCAGGGTGTCCGTCGCCTGCCGCTAGGTTCACCAGACGGCCTTCGGCCAGAACGTACATTTTGCGTCCATCCTTAAGCTGATATTCCTCGATGTTGCGTCTTACGGTGCGTACGGAAACGGAACGCTCCTCGAGCTCCGGCTTGTTGACCTCAACATCGAAATGCCCTGCGTTGGACAGTATTGCTCCGTCTTTCATTACATCATAGTGCTCGCCGCGAATAACGTCGCGGTTGCCCGTCACCGTTACGAAGAAATCGCCCACTTTGGCAGCTTCAATCATCGGCATAACATGGAACCCGTCCATGTAAGCCTCGACCGCTTTGATCGCGTCGATTTCCGTTACGATAACATTGGCTCCGAGGCCCTTGGCGCGCATGGCGACCCCTTTGCCGCACCAGCCGTAGCCGACAACAACGACCGTTTTGCCTGCAACGACAAGGTTCGTCGTCCGATTAATGCCGTCCCAGACCGATTGGCCTGTTCCATAGCGGTTGTCAAACAAGTATTTGCAGTATGCATCATTAACCGCAACCATCGGGAACTTCAGCTGGCCTTCCTTATCCATCGCTTTGAGTCGCAAAATACCGGTTGTCGTTTCTTCAGCGCCGCCGCGAACGTTCTCCAGCAGGTCGGGACGCTCGGAGTGCAAAATGCTGACCAGGTCGCCTCCGTCGTCAATGATCAGATCAGGCTTGTTCTCCAAAGCGCGGATCATCAGCTCTTTATATTCCTTCGGATCGGGATTATATTTCGCAAACACTGTTACGCCGTCCTCGACAAGCGCCGCGCATACGTCATCCTGCGTGGATAGAGGGTTGCTGCCCGTAATGGTAACCTCAGCTCCGCCCGCTTGCACCACTTTCGCCAGATAAGCAGTTTTGGCCTCCAGGTGCAAAGATATAGCCACCTTTAAACCTTTAAATGGCTGCTCCTGCTCAAATTGCTTGCGGATGCGGCTAAGCACCGGCATATGAGCTTCCACCCAATCGATTTTCAAATGGCCCTCTGGAGCCAGCTTCAAATCCGTAATTACGCTGTTTTGAATCGCTTTTGTTGTCAATGCAGTAACCTCCCAATCATAATCTTTAATCACAATTTCGCTTGCTGAATTGCCTTTACATGTAAATCATTCTATGATGCCCCATCATGTCATACGGAACTTCCATCAGACGGTCAATCCAATCGAACCCGTAGCGATTTAAATAGGCAAAAATATTGAATACCCGCTCCTGTGGCTTGCGCTGTGGAAACAGGGTCAGTTCAATACGGTCAAAATGGCGCAGGCCCGTTTCATTGCTTCTCTCAAGCGCATCCCTAACGCGCGTCTGCATAAAATCCATCTGTTCGATGATTTTGGCTTTATTTGCACCGCCCAGCTTGAGCAGACCTTTTTCTACGCTGCCAAGCTGCCCTATCAACGGATCATACATACCAGCGAAGGCTCTCTTCATATCCTCGAACTGCTCAACCAGCCGGAGCTGATCCTGTCTTGCCAGCCAAGCTGCCTTGATTCTGTCAAATACGGCATGATCCATTACATCTTCCCATGTCAGCCCATATTTGTCCATATGCTTTTGCAGTTTGTCGTCCATAACTGTAAACGACATTCGCGGCAGTAAGATCGGCATCCGCAGCTGCAGCAGCTCAAACGCCTTGCCCGTCAGGGCCCAATATGCAATCTCCCCGTTGCCCAGCACGGAACCGAGCACAGGAAGCAAATAATCCTGCATCACAGGCCGGGTCAGCACATTGTTGCTAAAGCGCTCAGGATGGCTATGAAGCTCGTCGAGCAGTTCATTCGGAGTAAAGGAAACCAAACCTTTTCGGTCAACAAATCGGCCTTCACGCTTAAATAAGAGCAAACGCTCTCCTTCAAAGACGTAGAAAAGATTTGCGCCTCCCTCCGCAACCTCAGCCTGCGGATGGAAGCCTTGAGCGGCAATCTCTTTGGAGGCCGCATGATATGCGGATTCCAGCTCATCGTTGCTCCGGATCATCGCCTCGAACATCGGTGCTTCCAGCCGCCGCAGCGCCGGATCCGCGGAATCCAGCAGGATGAGGCCATACTTTCCGAACCAGGTGCCGAGCAGCCTTGCAAACGCATCAGTCAATGAACCGGATACGGCCAGCGTATCCCTCAATTTCTGCAGCAAATCGGCTTTGAATTCGCTATCCGGGAGCAGCCTCTCTAGCTCTGTAGCGGCATGGTTCCACTCCTCCTCGCTGACCGTAGTATGGCTGACCGGCCCCCTGCGGCCTTCCTCGCGCGGAATGCGGATACGGCTTACCTCAAGACTTGGCGAGAGCACATATGTATGATTCACCTCATCCCAGTCATGATCCTCTCCGGCAATCCAGAATACGGGAACAACATCCCGCCCTAGCAGGGAAGCCGCCCGCTCAGCCGCTTTAATGATCGTTGCGGCTTTGTATATGACAAGCAAGGGCCCCGTGAACAAGCCGCTTTGCTGTCCTCCAGCAATAACGACAGTTCCCGGCTGCTCCAGCCTGCTCAACGAACTCATCACGGCTGCCTCCGGATTAAGCCGTTCATTATATTCGCGCAGCCGGCTGACAAGTTCCTTTCGCCCGGCCCGTAAATGTTCCGTCTGATCCAGCCACTGTAGTCTAGCCGTCCAGCTTCGCTCGTTTGCCGGATATCCTCCGCCGTACAAATGCTCTACTGCCTCATAGTCCGACAAGTAGGACTCTGCCAGCGGTTGACCGGATTGTAAAGGCTCTTGAACAACGTTCATCAGGTTCATATCCTCCTGTTCCTTATCGAAAACCTCCATTCGATTGTACCGAATGTACTCCTTTCCCGTCAAAGCCAATCTATGTTTAAATAAATAAGCTCTCCCAGGCGGCGAACGCGGCGCTGAGAGAGCTCATCGGTTTTTGTTATTTTTTCGGCATCGATACCCAGTGTCCTTTGGTTACCTCAACCAGCTCGGAATTTTCCAGATCAAAGGCACCGCCGCCGGAACCGCCTTTGGCCGAATGGATTGGACCATTGGCATCGTCCTCCAGCAAAATGCGCTTTTTATTAGCCTCAATTTCCGGATCAGGGATCGGGATCGCGGACAACAGCGTCTTCGTATACGGATGCATTGGATTAGCATACAATTCTTCGCTCTCTGCAAGCTCCACAATGCGGCCAAGGTACATCACCGCTACCCTGTCGCTAATATGCTTGACCATGGACAGGTCATGCGCGATGAACAGGTATGTTAATCCCAGACGATCCTGCAAATCCTTGAGCAGGTTGACGACCTGAGCCTGAATCGATACGTCCAGCGCGGAAATCGGCTCGTCGCAAATGATGAATTTCGGATTGACGGCAAGCGCGCGGGCAATTCCGATCCGCTGGCGCTGACCGCCGGAAAATTCATGCGGATAACGCGTCGCGTGATCCGGGTTGAGACCAACCATATCAAGCAGCTCCTCGACCCGTCTCTTCCGCTCCGCCCGGCTGCCGGCCATATTGTGGATGTCCAGCGCCTCCCCGATAATATCGGTAACGGTAAATCTTGGATTCAGCGATGCGTACGGATCCTGGAATATCATCTGCATATCGCGGCGCATCGCCTTCATTTTCTTCGGAGGGAGCTTGCTGATGTCTACTCCGTTGAACTTAACACTGCCTCCAGTTGGCTCGTATAAACGGAGGATGGTCCGTCCTGCCGTCGATTTGCCGCAGCCGGACTCGCCAACCAGTCCTAGCGTTTCCCCTTCCGCAATGGAAAAGCTGATATCGTTAACAGCCTTGAGTACGTTGCCGCCGCCAACATTAAAATACTTCTTGAGGCCTTCGACCTCGATTAGATTTTTATTCAAGACGACTGCGCCTCCTTCGCCATCGGATGCAGGTCCCAGCACCGTGCAGTATGCGTGTCGCTAAACACGGTCGCTTCTGGATCGATCCGTTCACAAATCTTCATCGCCTGATCGCAGCGGGCTGCAAACGGGCAGCCTAGCGGCGGCTTAATCAAATCGGGCGGAGTGCCGATAATCGGAATAAGCGGCTCGCTTTTCTTCTGGTCGAGGCGCGGCATGGAACGAAGCAGTCCCTTGGTGTAGGGATGCTGAGGATTTTTGAAAATCTCCCATTTGGTCCCGGTTTCCACCACTTCCCCGGCATACATAACGATTACGCGATCGCACATGCCTGCTACGACGCCGAGGTCGTGTGTAATCAGAATGATTGATGTTCCAAGACGCTGCTGCATGTCCTTCATAACATCCATAATTTGCGCTTGTATCGTCACGTCTAGGGCGGTCGTCGGCTCATCGGCAATCAGCAGGGCTGGCCGGCAAGCGAGCGCAATCGCGATCATCGCGCGTTGACGCATCCCTCCGGAAAATTCATGAGGATATTGATTAAAGCGGGCTTCCGCGTTTTTGATTCCTACAAGCTTCAGCATTTCAATCGCTTGGTCCTTAGCTTCAGCCGCTGACATATTCTGATGTTTGATTAACACTTCAGTAATTTGCTTGCCGACTTTAATCGTCGGATTCAAAGAGGTCATCGGGTCCTGAAAGATCATGCCTATGTCTTTACCGCGAATAGCTTCCATTTCCTTATTGCTTTTCTTGAGCAAATTCTGTCCTTGGAACAGGATCTCGCCTTGCTTAATGATCGATGGAGGGGACGGGATCAGGCGCATGACTGTCTGAGCCGTGACGCTCTTACCACTGCCCGATTCGCCGACGATAGCAACCGTTTCCCCTTTTCCTATTTCAAAGTTCATGCCACGAACGGCTTTTACTTCTCCGCCTTTAACCTGGAAGGATACATGCAAATCCTTAACTTGTAAAATCGGTTCCATCATTCCACCTCCTATTTCTTCAGTTTAGGGTCCAGCGCGTCGCGAAGACCGTCGCCGAATATGTTAAACGACAGCATGGTTAAGCTGATTAGAATGGCTGGGAACAGCATCCGCCAAGGGTAGTACAGCCAGCCGGTAAGCGCGTCACTGATCATTGAACCGAGAGATGCGATTGGCGCTTGCACGCCAAGTCCAAGGAAGCTAAGAAACGCTTCGGCGAAAATGGCATTCGGAACAGATAGAGTCACAGTAACAATAATCGGTCCTACAGCGTTCGGGAGCAAGTGACGGAATAGCAGGCGTCCCGATCCTGCGCCCATAGAACGGGAAGCAAGTACAAATTCGCGGCTTTTGAGCTGCATAATTTCACCGCGTACAATCCAGGACATATTGATCCATCCGGTAATCGTCAGAGCCAAAATAATCGTGCCCAGACTCGGCTCCATAACGACAAGAAGGAGAATGGTTACCAGAAGGTAAGGGATGGAATACAAAATCTCCGAAAACTTATTCATGATTTCATCCACACGGCCACCAAAATAACCCATGATACCGCCGTAAATAACGCCAATCAGCAAGTCGATACAAGCAGCGGCCAAACCTACGACCAGGGAAATTCTCGCCCCCATCCAGGTACGAACGAACATGTCGCGCCCGAGGTCATCGGTTCCGAACCAATGCTCCGCAGACGGCGGCGAATTAGTATTCAGATAATCATTAGAATAATAGTTATATTCTGAAATCCATGGTCCAACAATAGCCGCTAGAGTGATTAACAGCAGCATGAGCAAGGCTCCCATCGCCAGCTTGTTGCTGCGCAAGCGATACCATGCATCTTTCCAAGCTGAAATACTTTCACGCTGAATGACTTCCGCTTCCTTCTCGTCCGTGCCGATTTTACGGAAATCTTCCGGCTTCAGGTCAGCAGGGGCCGGCATTACTTTCATCGGTTTTAAATCCATCCGTTACCCCTCCTTTCCTTTGTTTAGTTTAATTCGGGGATCTACGAACATATATGCAATATCCGTAACAAACCGGGCCAGCATCAGTAGGATACCGTAGAAAATCGTAATGCCCATGATAACCGGATAATCGCGGACGCTTATCGCCTCAACGAACTGCTTACCAATACCGCCGATTCCGAAAATCTGCTCGATGACGACGGAACCGGTGACGATATTCGCAGTCATTGGCCCTAAATAAGTAATAACCGGCATAATACCATTTCGAATAACGTGGCGGAACAAAATGGCCATCCAGCCGAGGCCCTTAGCTTTAGCCGTCTTGATATAATCAGCATGCAGCACCTCGAGCATGCTTGAACGGGTCAATCTCGCAATGAACGCGATCGGCTGAGCTGTCAAAGCGGCAACCGGCAAAATATAGTACATCGGCCCATTAAAGCCCATCGTCGGCAGTAATTGAAGTTTTGAAGAAAAGACGTATTGAAGCAAAGTTGCAACAACAAAGCTGGGAACAGCAATGCCAAGCACCGCTAACACCATCGCCACGTTATCGATCAGCTTGCGATGATACAGCGCTGCCAGCATTCCGAGCAGTACGCCCACAATAACCGCTACGATGATGGCAACCAACCCGAGCTTCAATGAAGTCGAAAACGTCTGCCCAATGATGTCGGAGACATCCTGGTTGATCTTCTTCATCGAAATTCCGAAGTCCCCTTGGACGATATTCCCCAAATATTTTAAATATTGCTCATAAACGGGCCTATCCAAACCTAATTGTTCATACAGGCGCTCCTTAATCGCAGGCGGAACCTGTTTTTCCGAGGTTAGTGGATCCCCTGGAATTGCTTGCATCAGAAAGAAGGTGGCCGAGATTAGAATGAACAATGAAACCAACATGTAGAAAAACTTATTGGCAATATAACGAACCATGCCCGTTAGCACCCCCTTTGATAAATTTCGACATAAATCGATTTTAGGATAATTCATTCACAATGTCTATTCAATATAATTGCCATAAGTACGCAATGCTTGGAAGTTTCCTGACCGCATACAAAAAAACGGGATATATATGGAATACCCACATATATATCCCGGTGCAGCTATTCAAAATTACTTACGCGCGTCGGTAATGTAAGCGCGAGTATAGTCGATCGCACCGCTGAAATCGAGCGATACGCCTTTAAGCCATGGTTTTTCCACCGCTACGTTTGTATAGTAGTAGATTGGCATAATTGCCATATTGTCCTTAACAAGGATTTCCTCAGCTTTTTTGAAGTTTTCGTTACGTTTTGTGTTATCTTCGATAGCCTTAGCTTCAGCGATCAGCTTGTCGAATTCTTCATTCTTAAAGCCGATATCGTTATTACCGCTGTTGGAAGTCCACAGGTCGATAAATGTCATCGGATCGTTATAGTCCGCGCTCCAACCAGCACGTGCCACTTGATAGTTCAAGTTTTTGCGGTTTTCGATAAATACGGCCCACTCTTGGTTTTCCGTTTTCACGTCAACGCCAAGGTTTTTCTTCCACATATCAGCTACGGCAAGAGCAATTTTCTTATGCGCTTCACTGGAGTTGTAAGTCAACGTGATATCAGGCAATTTCGTGTAGCCTTCTTCTTGCATACCTTCTTCAAGGAGTTTCTTGGCTTCTTCTACATTCTCGGTGAAGTAATCGTCTTTAACCTCAGTACGATATTCATCGTTCACCCCTGCGATACCTGGAGGAATGAAGCCGAATGCCGGAATTTGACCGCCAAGCGTTACTTTGTCGACGATAATTTGACGATCGATCGCCATGGCGAATGCTTTACGGATTTTAGCGTTGTCAAACGGTTTAGCTGTAACGTTAAACTGGTAGTAATACGTACTTGCAATACCTTTTACTTTATATTCATCTTTCAATTCTTTTTGAACAATCGGAATTTGGTCGGTAGGAATTTCCCCGTTCGGATGTCCTGCACGATCCAATTCATTGTTTCTGTAACTGGTGATTTCAGTTGCTCCACTATTTACAAGGGACATCGTAATTTTGTTCAGCTTGATGTCGTCTTTGTCCCAATAATTTTCATTTTTAGTAACTTCGATCGTTTGCCCTTTTATCCAAGTCGTCAAAGTAAACGGACCATTTACGATCATTTTGCTTGCGTCTACTGCCCATTTCGCATCATCTTTAACAGATTGGTGGACAGGGTAGAAAGTATAGAAAGAAGTCAGACCAAGGAAGTATGGCGTCGGTGCATCCAGTTCAACTTCCAATGTGTAGTCATCAGTTGCCTTTACACCAACTTGGCTGAAATCTGTAATTTTGCCTTCATTGTAAGCTTGAGCATTTTTCAGGTAGTACAATTGGTAAGCATAAGGTGCAGCCGGCTTTGTGTTCGGGCTAAGTACGCGCTCCCATGCGAACACGAAGTCATTAGCCGTTACAGGGTCGCCGTTGCTCCATTTTGCGTCTTTGCGCAGGTGGAACGTATATTTCGTACCGTCCACATCCCATTTTTCCGCCGCAGCAGGAACAGGTTGCCCGTGCTCATCCATACGAGCCAGACCTTCGTACATTGTTTTGAGGACAGTGTTAGCTTGGCTATCTTGCGCTTGGGCAGGGTCGAATGTTGGAGGCTCAGCGCTCAGATTAACTCTAAGCGTTTGATCCGCTGCCAATTTTTCCTCACCGCTGCTTGCATTCTCGGCAGGTGTATTGTTCTTGCCGCCATTAGAGGCGCCTTTGTCATTGGAACCGCAAGCAGCGAGCAATGTGCTGAGTGCCAAAACCAATGTCAAAAGAAGCAAGAGACTCTTATTCTTCTTCATCTAGCAATATCCCCCTTAAAATTTGTGGTATATGTTTTTAGATTATACAACCAGCGGTCAAAAAATCCAATACATAATTTCAGAAATTGAACTATTGTTAATAAAATCCTTTGCATTTTCTTAACAAAATAGTCCTTTCTACATTATTGGCTTCTGCTTATGACATCAATTTTGCCGCTTTTGACCGCCAAATGTGTCAGCTTGTTGTCAGCTTGTGTAAAGGCTCCATCACACGCGTTTATGTAGACTCATGCTGTCCAAATATATGTAATAAAGCTGATTAGGAATAAGAGAACGTAAGCAACCCCCGTTCCGGCGAACGCGAGACGCCATACCGCACGAAGCAGCCGCTTGATATCCACTTTCCCTTTCAAGCGGTTTTGCGCGCCGCCGATAAGTCCGGCAGCAATGAGCAGAATCAGCACAATGAGGTAGAGTCCGAATCCGGATTTGAAAACGATGTTGAACAGGGCTGCAGCCGCTAGAATGAAAAATAGCGTCGATACGTCCATTGCGAGCAGCAGCGCCGCTTTCTTATCTTTTTTCAAGTAAAGATGAATGAAATAGACGAGCAAAAATGGAATGATTGGCACGATAGCGAGTAAGGTCAAAGTATCACTTAACAGACTCATGGTTCCACCTCCTGCAAATATTTCAACAAATGGCATTTCCTTATTTCATTTGCCACAGTTCGGTTAATCACTTATGTAATCCGCGAACAAGCCGCCATAACAATTCGTGGCCGGGAGCCGAAACACCGGCCTGTTTGGCCATTTCTGCGAGCCGGCCGTTAATATAGTCGATTTCCGTCGGCGTTCCTTGCAGTACGTCCTTCAGCATCGAGGAAGTATTGCTCGCCGTCAAACGGCATATCTCCGCTACTAACTCGTAAGCATCCCCTTCGAAGGGAATGCCCCGGGCCGTGTATATCGCCGCCGCCTCATCGCAAAGCTGCTTCAGCAGCGCCCTGCGCTCTGCGGAATCCAATAGTTCCCCGTTGGGGATTCGCCAAATCGCGGTCAGCGGATTAATCACAGCATTAATAAGCAGTTTTCTATAAATTTCCCTATCGATGTGTTTCGACAGAAGTGCGTAAAATCCTGCCATATTAAGGGCATCAATTAATTTTTCTGCGGCATTTTTTGAGTATAAATCCGCTGATTCGCCGATCTGTTCTGCCATGCCGATCGTGGTCGTCCCCTGCCCAGAGCGGATGACCTGCCATGGGAAAGGACGCTTCGCTCCTTCGGTCGTAATAGCCGCATAAATCGGGGTGGCTGGAAAACTTGCTGACAAATATTCCAAATGCCCGACTCCATTTTGAAAGCACAGGATATGCGTTTTAGGCCCAAGCAGTGGCTGCAGCTCTTTAACCAGGCTGCTGTAAATATGCCGTTGCTTCGTTACCAGCATAACCCAATCGGCATGTCCATCTGGCCGTGCCAAGCGGGCGGCATCTTGCAGTGGATGGGCGGCCGAAACTGCAATAACGGCTGGAGAGCTTCCTTCTCCTTCCTGCAAAACGATACCCTTCTGAACTAGCAGCTCGGCCTGCTCCGCCGTTCTTGTCCAAAACCGGACCCCTTGACCAGAAGCAGCCAGTTTGCTTCCAAAGAGCAAACCGAGTGCGCCCGATCCAACGATCTCGAATTTCATCCTCTCCACCCTTTCCGCATTTCTGTTATTTCCTTTATACCAGACCTCGTCCCCACAACACAAAGAAATTCCGGCATTAAAATACCGGAATTTCTCAATTTAGAGCTTAAAGGTGTTATTCGATTCGCTCCAGGTTGCCGTTTGCATCCATTTTGAATCTCGTCTTTAACTCTTCATCCTCTTCATTCAGAAATGCAAGCCGCCGCGCCCGGTCCATGATTTGAATCAGCGCTTTGTAATCATCGTTTACCACCCTGTAATCGGTCTGTACTTCGTTGACCTGATCCGACAAACGCTCTTTCTCTTCGCGCAGCACGGCCAGCTCTTCATCCTTCTCACGAAGCTCTTTCTCAAGCTGCTTTACATATCGGTTCGTTTCCTGAACCGTATTCTTCCACCCCCGCAAAAACCGGATAACTGCATCGATGGAAATCGTTTCTTCCGTAACCCCTTCACTTTTATAGAGTCCTTCTTCCAGATCTACAGAAGCCAAGGAAGCGATCGAGGTTTGGCTGGCGATCGATCCCTGCTTTTTCATATAGTTCCGTTTCTGCCGCTGCGCCTTGGCAATGCCAATAGCCGCTTCGTACTTTTTACGGACACAGCTGTTCCAGCGGAAACCGCAAGCTGCTGCCGTTCTCCCAATTCGTTCCCCCACCTCTTCAAACGCAGTCAGTTGGGTGCTCCCTTCGCGGATATGGCGCAAGGTTACCTCGGCCAGGATCAAGTCGTCCTCCGCGCTCCATGCATCTTGTCTCACAGCTGTCATGCTATAAAAACCTCCTAACGACATCCTAATATAACCGTCTTCCGGGCACGATTCCGGGCCGGTGTAATCGGTAAAAAAGCTTCATATTCCATCCTATGCCTCTCATAGAGTTCATAGAATCTATTTGATACTATTTTGTATGTCCAAAATAAAGGGCTGTCATACCTCGTTCGATAAAATGTGAAAAATTCTTAATCCGTAAAAAACAATACTCCATAACATGAATCACTTGTCCGGGAATCAATCGTTAATCTTTGGTGACTTTTCGTTTACAGTTGTTAGGGTTACGGGTATAATGAGGTATAGAAAATTGGATGTCGCCGATACATACGAAAGGGGGACTTATTTGTGGCACGCATGTACCGCGTCCTTGGCTTCTTCACATTAACCATTGGACTTATGGCCTTTGCCGGTAACCATATCGAAATGGCCCTGCTATTTTTCCTGCAAACGGCTTTTTTCGTCATCTTTGGTTACTTGAAGTTTACGGAGAGAACGTATATCCTGCTGTTCTGGGGATACATGATCGTCGCTTTTACGGGCTTCAGTTACTGGACGATCTTCCAGATGGGACTGCCTCTCTAATCCATAGGTGTGCTGAACGAGTAGGATTAACTCACTCTTTCAATCAAGGGCGATTCGGCCAAGGCCGAGTCGCCTTTTTCATTAAGACTATTTCTTGTCCTGATATCATATATATTTATAGACCAACCCAAGGAGAGGAACGCTCTTGAACAGACGTCTCATATCCTTCTGCTCCTCCTGCTTGCTGGCAGCGTCGCTAGTTATAGCTCTAGTCTTCCCGTTAAACCATGCCCGTGCATTCCCATTATCGGAAGAGGAGCAGGAGATTTTGGAGAAGAGCTTATCCATCGTAGAAATTGACCGGGAGATTGCCCGAGTTGAAATGAAGCAGCAAGACACGGAACGTTCAATGCTTAACCTGTCCAAGGAGCTTGCCGGAAAAGAAGAGAAATTGCTGATCGCACAGGAACGCGCCGGCGCCCGGCTTAGAGCCTATTATATGGGGGAACGCGAGGATTTGCTTGCGGCTCTCCTGTCCGTAAACAGCTGGAAGGACTTCTTTACGGTACTAGATTACTACCAGTTGATCATGGAGCGGGATCGCGATGTGCTAACGGGCTACAGAAACGAGCTCGCCAAGCTGAACAAATCCCGGAAGCAGTTGGCGGCGATGGCCGATGAGCTGGCGCAAATGAAAGACGATCTGATGATGCAGCGTGAACGTGTGATAGAACTGCAGCGCAGCGTAGACGGAAAGCTTGGAGCGAGCGCCGATCCCGAGCACCTGAGGGCGATGATCGAAGAGCTTACGGCTTATTGGGAAAATGTAGGGTTGCATGAGGTGCGCCGCTACTTCAAGGCTCTCGCTTCGGCGATGATGGACTTTCAAGACTTTCTGAAGGATCATCAAGACAGCCTGGTCTCGGAAAACGGAGGATATGTCCTCGTTATTCGTGAAGAGGATTTGAACGCCTTCCTACGCGGCAAAAATGATCTGCTCAGCAATATGGCATTCCTTTTCGAAGAGGATAAAATTGTAGCTACGGGAAGCCGGGAAGGCCTTAATCTCCGGGTAGAAGGCCATTATACCGTGGAGGACGTTCCACAGAACGCCATCGTGTTCCATGTGGACCGGCTCGTCTTCAACGGTCTGGAGCTGCCGGACACAACGCGCCTAGAGCTGGAGAAAGATTTTGATCTCGGATTTTATCCGCAAAAAATAGTTCCCTTCGTGAAAGCCGTCGAAGCAGACATTCAGAAGGGAACCTTGACCGTCAAGCTGAAGCTCTCTCTTTAGAGGGCTTCTTGCTTGCGCTTATTTATTTGTCGCGCCCAATCTGTGTGATTTCCTTGCCGTATTGCTCGAGGGTGAGCCGGCTGTTCATAAAGTTCGTCGTCAGGCGGGCAAACTGCTCCATTTGCTCGGGGAGAAGGCTGCCAACGGGCAATGCGTCCGGCTTGCTTCCCACCAGCGAGGCCGGAACCCATGCCGGTATTTTATTTCTTTCAAATTCAAAATACAACGATTTAAGGACAGGCAGATGCCCTGTAATTTCATGCCACTCCCGCTGCCTGCCGGCTCCGGTCATTTCCTCGATCCACGCTCCAGCAGCTTCGGCATTTGGGCTCTTAGAGGAAACTACGAAGCTGCGCCCGTAGCTCCACATCGTGGTGCCCGTATTCTCCGAATCGGGTATGAATGCCTCCATTCGCGGATGCTGCCCGTCTCTGATCAGCGATGCACGCGTAAGGCAAATCGCCACCTCGCCATCATAAATGCGCTTCCAAACGTTTGACGCAGATTGGGCTTCCGTATCATAACGAAGCAGATAAGGGCGAAGTTCTTCGAGGTACCGAATGCCTCGCTGCATCCCTTCCGACATTTCAAACGGCGGGCTTCCTCCCGCCGCATTCCCGCCAAACTGCCAAAGCAAGGTTAGAGCCGCGTAAGGTTCGCTAATATCCACCGCTAAAAGACTTGGGATGCGGCTCTGTTTCTTGAATGAGGATAAAAGCTTCTCCCAGTCGTCGGCCGATTGCGGAGGATGATCCAGCCCTAATTCCTTGATTAATGCGGGATTGTATGCGAATACATAAGGATCGGTATCAAAGGGGACCCCCCATAAGTAGCCATTCCATTCATTCTGGCCCAATGTTACGCTTAGTACCTCTCCTGATAAAGGGCTGAAGTAGTAGCGCTCAGCAGGCAGCAGATACCCGCTGGACGCGAATTTCCGTATCCAGTCATTGTCCAGCAGCAGGACATCCGGAGATTCCCCCAATTCGAACTGCTGCAGTAAGTCGCGGTACGATTCACCGGATGGCAAATTCACCAGCTCTACCTGATCCGCAAACTGATTCATATATTCATAGTTCCATTGCTGCAGACGCAGAAATTCTCCTTCATTCATCTGTACAGCAACCCGAAAATGCCCCGGCTCCTGAACCTCTTTGGGGTTCGGAAGAGATACGGGCTCAGGAATGATGCCTTCCTCATTGCGAATAAGAGTCGACTGCTTACTTGGAGACAAGTTAATTAAAGCAAGTAAAAGGATCGCAAAAAGCACCCAATAATTTCTACGCTTCACACCTGTTCTTCCTCTCTGGCGTTCCGATCGCCGTCCGACATCCAATCAACCCTTATTGTAACAAATTACCTCATACTTTGTCCCCTACAAAACATGGCAAAAACCGCCGAAGCTAAGTCCGGCGGCTCATTTTTAGATATTTATTCTCAGGAATATGCAAAATTACAGCAAATCTGCAGCGGCCTGAGCCAATTTGGATCGTTCCCCTTTTTCCAAGGTGATATGGCCGCTCAAGCTTTGTTCTTTGAAGCGTTCCACCAGATAAGTCAGACCATTGCTGGCGGAATCCAGATAGGGATGGTCGATTTGCTCAGGGTCACCAAGCAGTACAATTTTACTACCTTCTCCGACCCGCGACACGATGGTTTTCACCTCATGACGCGTCAAATTCTGGGCTTCATCCACAATAATGAACTGTCCTGGAATGGAGCGGCCTCGTATATAAGTCAGCGCCTCAACCTGTATGCTCCCGAGACCCATGAGGATCTTATCGATATCCCCTGATTTCTTCGTATCAAACAAATACTCCAGGTTATCATAAATAGGCTGCATCCATGGCCGAAGCTTCTCTTCTTTCTCTCCAGGCAGGTATCCGATATCCTTCCCCATCGGAACGACGGGACGGGCAATCAACAATTTCTTATATTTATGCTCATCCTCTACCTTCAGTAATCCGGCAGCCAAAGCAAGCAAGGTCTTTCCGGTGCCGGCTTTACCTGTAATAGTCACAAGCGGGATTTCGTCATTTAACAGCAGCTCAAGGGCCATCCGCTGCTGGGCATTGCGCGCGCTGATCCCCCAGACAGGTTCATTGCTGAGAAATAGCGGAGCAAGCTTTAGGCTATCCTCGCTAACCTTAAGCAGAGCTGATTTTCCACTGCCCATTTCATCCTTCAGGATAACGAATTCGTGTGGATACAGCGGATAGGTTAGTCCCAGCGGCTTGATGGGCAGAGAGCGGTAGGAATAAAACTCGTCAATTACGCCGGGATGTACTTTGACGGTGGAGTATCCGGCATACAGCTCGCTTGGGCCCGCTGTACGGTCGGAGAGGTAATCCTGGGCTGTTAGACCAAGTACGTCAGCCTTAATGCGGACAAGGACATCTTTGCTTACCAGCACGACTGTTTTAGAGGAGCCGAGCTCGGCTTCCTCGAGGTGGTAGTTAAGCGCGACAGCCAGAATCCGGTTATCGTTCGATATATCCCCGAACATCTCCTGTACTTTGGCGAAGCTGCGGTGGTTTAGCTCCACCTTCACCGTTCCGCCATTATGCAGCTTTACCCCGTCGTGGAGATGTCCTGTTTCGCGAAGTCCGTCAAGCAGCCTGGAGACTCCCCGTGCATTTCGGCCCAGTTCGTCAGCGTTCCTCTTCTTGGAGTCGATTTCCTCCAAGACGATGGCCGGAATGACGACCTCATGTTCCTCGAAGGCAAAAATCGCATTGGGATCATGCAGCAATACATTCGTATCCAATACAAATATCTTTTTCACAGTTATCCCCTCCACCGCTTGTCATTGCAGCCTATTTCATTTACATACATATTTCTTCCCGCTAGCGGGAAGCTTAAAGACAGACATTATTCCCGAAAGGACGATTAACATGCGAATATGGCTGTGTTTGTTACTGACGGCTATTCTTCTTGCAGGCTGTAATACAGCATCACAAAAGGCATCACCCTCTCCCCAAGGTCAACCTAACAACAACCCGCGGGCTCAAAGCACCGCACCAGGCAATAAACCGGCGGCTCAAAACGCCGGCAACCAAAATCAAATTAATAAGCAAGCCCATCTGGAACAGCTCGTTAAGCGGGTGCCCGGTGTAAAGGGAGCTCACTGTGTTGTTTTGGGCAATACAGCCGTAGTCGGCATCGATGTCGACGGCAAGCTGGAAAGAGCCCGCGTGGGTAATATCAAGTACACTGTTGCCGAGGCTCTGAGTAAGGATCCGCATGGAGCCGGTGCGATTGTCACCGCAGATGTTGATTTGAACAACCGCCTTGCAGAAATCGGCTCCAAGATCAGGCAAGGACACCCTGTTTCCGGGTTTGCAACGGAGTTAGCCGATATTATCGGTCGAATCATGCCGCAAATGCCGAGGGATACCGTACCGAGAACCGAAAACGGTATCCAAGGCCGCAAGCCAGGGGCTTCGGTAAACCAGCCTTCCACGCAAAGCCATACCTATAAATCCAAAGCAAACCAGAACAAACAGAGAAATAACAACATGCAAATGGCTCCGCAAGGAAATCGATAGTTAGATGAGAACGAAAAAAAGCCCGGCGAAAAACAATTCGCTAGGCTTTTTTCATGGCTTCAAACACTTGCGCGTCCAGCATGTCCGCTGCACGCCGATCATAAACTTTATTGTACACGGGAGCAGCAACAAGCTGAGCTCCATAGAACAGAGCATTGCGAACCGCCTCGATATGCACGTCGAAGCAGCACATCTTGAAAGGAACCATTTCAAGCGGGTCTTGAGCTACGGCCGCTCTGCCGTTAATGGCATAGATTGTCCCTTCGCCAAAGACGGTAATCGTTACCTTCGGGTGAGCCTTGATATTGGCGACCAGCCGCGAACGATGGTCAAGAGCAAGGCGAAGCGTGGAATAATCCAGCGCATAGACCCAGGAAATCGCGCTTGAAGTCGGCCCGCCGGACTCGATATCGACGGTGCTCAATAATACAAACATCTCGGACTGGAAAGCAGTATATAAAGGTTCGGATAACTGCGTAACGATATCAGACATGAACCAGCCCTCCTATACAATCCTTCTATATGATTGTATTATAGCATGCTGCAAAACTTGCCTTCAATCATCAGTTGCCTGCCACCGCGGCCTCCGCATCCCCGGTCTCACCGACTGCCGGCCTGTTGCCCGAGAGCTCATCCTTCAGAGCCTGCTTAGCCTGCTCAAACTCGTCCTTGTTCAAATAAACGTATGGGCTCTTCCATTGGCCGGTGACCGGCATGAACGCCACATTTTCCTTGGATATGTTCCAATAGGCTGAGATGATGTTCTTCATTTGTTGGGATTCCAGATCCGTCTCCATATTCTTGCCGACCGACTGGATCACCTTCCCGGCACCAAGCACACCGTCAAGCGATTTAGCCTGATCGATGAGGGCATGCAGCACTTCATTCTGGCGGCGGTTGCGGTCAAAGTCATCGGAAGCCTTCGTTCTTGGACTGCAGTTAGATTTGCGGTACCTGACGTAGCCGAGCGCATCCTCTCCTGATAAATGCTGCTGTCCCTTCTTCAGGTTGATGTTCGTATTATCCGCACGGTCGCGGTAGCACATATCCGCATCAACATTGATATCGACGCCGCCAAGCGCATCCACAACATCACGGAAGCCCTGGAAATTCAATACGGTGACGTAATCGATGTCCAGATCGAAATATTTGCTCATCATCGTTTTCATCTCATATTTGGCTGTAATTCCTGACTTCTTCTCCTGGACCAGAAAATTCGGATAATAAGCATTCAGTTTGTCAGGCTTGTATCCCTTAAGCTCCAGCAGCGTATCACGCGGCAGCGATACTACGGTAGCCGATTTTGTGTCGGGATTCATGGCGATGACCATCATCACGTCGGTAAGATGCGTCTTCGTCTCCGGACGGTAGTCCGTCCCCAAAAGCAGCATCGTCAGTGGTTTGACTTTGGCCGACTGCTGCGGCGCAACCTTCTCATCGGTTCCGGTCTCCTCAATGACCTGATCGATCGTGACGGACAAATAGCCGATGTACACGCCTACGCCGAGTGCCAGTACAATCATCAAGGTGAGCAGCGTTCGCAGAAATATCTGGAAGCCGCTGGCTTTCTTTTTCTTCTTGCGAGAGCCTTTTTTAGGTGACTTTCTATGGCTTTGCTCCCGAGGAGGCAGGCCACTACGTGTAGAACTCATGGATTAAAACACCTTTTTCATGTGAATTAGCAATTTGACCTACAATACTAAAAACGTATCTGCGCTTCAAATAGTTACAAGCCTACTCCCCGCTGCCGGTAATTACGGAGCATTTCCTCCGTCTCCCTCCACAGCGGATGAGCCGTTCTTCTTGTTCCGGCGCCCCTCCACAAAATAGCGGATGCGCACCATGAGCATAAGAGCAACTGCTACGAGAAGACACTGGATGATCGGCAGCTTGTCGATTTGAAAAATGAGCAGCATGAAAGAGCCGATCGCCATCAACACGTACAAGATGACTTCTTTCCATAAGGGCAGCTTCTGCTGGGCCCGAAACACCTTATTGTACACGAAAGTAACCAATACAAAAATGAGAATATACGCGATCACCGGGTGATCGGCAAACCATTGTTGCAACACAGTTCCCTCCTTCGAGGCAGTAGCATCGTTATAGTTTTCTTACAGCCTTACTTCACCATTATAAGTTGGCTTCAGACATTTTGCGATGTTTTTCGGCACGCTCTCGTTCGCTCTTATTCAAAATTTTCTTCCGCAAGCGAATGTTTTTGGGAGTAATCTCGCAATATTCGTCGTCGTTGAGGTATTCCAGCGCCTGCTCCAGGGAGAAAATCCGTGGCGTCTTCATCTTCACCGTTTCTTCTTTCGTCGCCGAACGAACGTTAGTCAGCTGCTTCTCTTTGCAAATATTCACGACGATATCATTGTCGCGGTTATGCTCTCCGACGATCATCCCTTCGTATATCTCCGAGCCGGGCTCGAGGAACAGCACGCCGCGATCTTCGATCGACAGAATGCCATAGGTGGTCGACACGCCATTTTCGCTGGAAACGAGAACGCCCTGATGACGTCCTCCGACTTGTCCGCCAACGAACGGTCCATAGCTGTCAAACGCATGGTTCATGATGCCGTAACCTCGGGTGAGCGTGAGGAAATGCGTACCGTAACCGATCAGGCCCCGGGCAGGAATGAGGAACTCCAGGCGAACCTGTCCGTTGCCGCTATTGATCATGTTGACCATTTCCGCTTTGCGCGAACCCAGACTTTCCATAACCGTTCCCATATGCTCCTCCGGTACATCGATAAGCAGGCGTTCGATCGGCTCCATCTTAACTCCGTCGATTTCCTTCACGATCACTTCCGGCTTGGATACCTGAAGCTCATATCCCTCGCGGCGCATATTCTCTATCAGTATGCCGAGATGCAATTCTCCCCGTCCCGACACGATAAAGGCATCCGGGCTATCCGTCTCATCTACCCGGAGGGATACATCGGTCTCAAGTTCCTTCATCAGACGCTCCCGCAGCTTGCGGGAAGTAACCCATTTTCCTTCGCGGCCCGCAAACGGGCTATTGTTGACAAGGAAGGTCATCTGCAGAGTCGGCTCGTCGATTTTGAGCACCGGCAAGGCTTCCGGATGATTCGGGTCAGCGATCGTCTCGCCGATGTTGATATCTTTAATACCGGCAATCGCTACGATATCGCCTGCTCCGGCTTCATCGATTTCGACGCGGTTAAGGCCCTTGAAGCCGAACAGCTTCTCGATCCGGGCGGATTTTTTGCCGCCTTCGCGCGTCATGACCGCAACCGGCTGGCCTTGACGGATGACCCCGCGGTTAACCCGGCCAATCGCGATACGTCCTAAATATTCGTTATAATCCATCAGCGTTACAAGGAATTGCAGCGGCTCTTCCACGTTCTCCGTCGGCGCCGGAATATGATCGATAATCGTATCATACAGCGCCTGCATATTGCTGTCCTGCTTCTCCGGATCCAAGCTGGAGGTGCCGTTCAAAGCGGATGCATACACGACGGGGAATTCCAGCTGTTCGTCATTGGCCTCAAGCTCGATGAACAAATCAAGCACCTCGTCGATGACTTCCGATGGGCGAGCGGCCGGACGGTCGATCTTATTCACGACAACAATCGGGGTAAGCTGATGCTCCAGCGCTTTGCTAAGCACGAATTTCGTCTGCGGCATGCAGCCTTCATAAGCGTCAACTACGAGCAGAACACCGTCTACCATCTTCATAATCCGTTCCACTTCTCCGCCAAAGTCGGCGTGTCCCGGCGTATCGACGATATTGATCAAATAGTCTTTGTACGTAATTGCCGTATTCTTCGCCAAAATTGTAATGCCGCGCTCACGCTCCAAATCATTGTTGTCCATGACGCGCTCTTGTACAGTTTCATTATCGCGGTAAATGCCGGACTGCTGAAGCAGCTTGTCGACAAGCGTTGTTTTGCCATGATCGACGTGAGCAATAATGGCTATATTGCGAATATTGTTTCTATCATGCATAAGTTTTCTCCAAATCCTTTCATGTCTGCGTCTTTGCAGTAAATTGACATATACCGACTGGTCCACCCAAAGAAGCGCCGGACGAAAACTTCCGACGCTAATCTATCCTTAATATTATACGCAAAACCAGAATTAATTCAAGAACTTTCCAGAGATCTACCAGATTCGGCGGCTATCCCCGCGGTTCACAATCAGCCAGATCCCAGCAGCGATCATGATGATCGCCAGCAGATAAACAAAGGAAAAGGCGAACAGGCTCCAGCCCAGTAAGAAGATGGACGCAGCAGCGAGCACAATGGCCATCAACAGCATACCGCTCTGACGCTGCGGTGAATACGCATAATACTCAAACAAGCCTACGGCAATGCCAAGTATAAATGCCGGCCATAATCTGTAGAACAGGAACGTCCAGCCCCCAATAATGCCTATAAAGAACAAAATGGAGTATATGACAAGAATCCCCGCGGGCAGCAGCAATTCGGCAGAAGCTCTTCTGGAGATAACCCATATATGCAGCAGGATGCCGGGAACCAAGAGAATCAGCGGCCACAGCGCTTTTCCGAGAAAGCTGAATACTCCCCACTTCCCAAGCAAAATGATGACTCCCGCAGCTAGGATCAGTATGCCGGTCATAAGCTTGTTGTTGTCGGACATTCTGTCACTCACCTTCCAATTGACAATTACGGACAGGACTACCCTTTTTGTGCCATCCTTATTCCAGTTTATATGAAGAAGAGCGAAAACGCTACTCCCTCATGTCGCTTTATAATTGCCGATCCAACCGAACATAATAACAAGCGCAGCAAGAATGACCGGAATCCACCCGTGTACGGATGGCAGCATTTCTGTCAAAAAAACGCCTAATTTCGCATCCTTTATTAGCATTTCCCCGGCTGTATAACCTAATATGCCTGCACCGGCGAATGTCAATATTGGGAACCGCTGCAGCCATCCTGTAATGATATTACTTCCCCAAATCACAATGGGTATACTTATGGCAATGCCTATAATCAGTATCGCAAGATCTCCGTCAGCCAGAGCAGCAATCGCCAGTACATTGTCCAGACTCATGATAAAATCGGCCAACAGTATCGTTTGTATCGCCTTCCAAATCGTGTCCGCGTGACTTCTTGCCGAATCGTTATCCCGGTGGTGGAGCAGATTAAAAGCAATCGTACCTAGCAGCACTCCCCCAATGGCTTGAATATAGGGAATTTTGAGCAGAATCGTCGCCAGCCATGTCAGGATACAGCGCATCAGCACCGCGCCAAGCGCTCCCCACCATACGGCTTGCCTGCGCTGCTGAAGGGGAAGATTTCTGCTGGCCATGGCGATAACGACAGCATTGTCACCGCTAAGCACCAAATTAATAATAAGGATTTCGGTTAACAATATTACATGCTCCATAGGCTTATCCCTCCCATACACTTGTATGAGGGGATGTGCCAAGCTATACCCTTTCTTTTACAAAAACAACACTGGACAAAAACCATTTTTAGTGAATTAATAATAAAGTGCATGGCAAAAAATGATGGAAGAAGTGACCATAGTGGAACTATTTAGCGCTGCTTTTTTTATCGCATTAATTAATATTATATTCATCGATCTAATCCTGGCTGGAGACAATGCCATCGTCATAGGCATGGCCGCCAGAAAGCTGCCCGCACATATCCAGAAGAAAGCTATCCTGCTAGGTACGGGCGGAGCGGTTCTGCTCAGAATCGCCGCGACGCTTGTTGTCGTATGGCTGCTCAATATTCCTTGGCTGCTCGCCATAGGCGGAGCTATGCTGGTTTACATTGCCTATAAGGTGCTGGTCGATGAGAGCGGCCATGAAACGATAGATGCGAAGGAATCCCTCTGGCCTGCAGTAAGGACCATCGTTATTGCCGATGCAGCGATGGGACTCGATAATGTGATCGCCGTTGCCGGAGCCTCTCAGCGGCATATGATTCTTGTCGTCCTTGGCCTGCTGATCAGCGTCCCGATCGTCATCTGGGGCAGCACCCTTTTCATCAAGCTCTTAGGACGATTTCCCTGGATTGCTTATGTGGGCTCTGCCGTACTCGCCTATACCGCTTCCCACATGATCACGGAAGAGCCGCATTTGGAGCCGTTTTTTGCGGACAAGCCCGTGGTTAAATATGTGTTTATTGTCCTGACGATTTTAGGCGTCCTTGGCGCCGGCTATGCAGCAAAGCAAAGGCAGCGGCGGCGCGAGCAGAACAATAAACGCCCCTCGCGTCATGCTACACGCTAAGCTGGGATGACAAATAACAAGGCTGCCTCACCATATTAGTGAGGCAGCCTTGTTATTTGTTCCAGAATATAAACAGCTGCACCTAACCTTTGCCCCTCCTAAAACCACTTATCCTGTGCAACCGGCTCTCCTTGCGATCTTCTAATGACAGTTTCACCCGGTTTGATCACGATCGTCTCGGTCTTGCTGACCGCTTCTTTGATTTGCTCATCCAGTTGAGGCAGGGATGCCTCGATTTTCTCGATGATATGCAAATTCGGGTTCGTCGATGGGGACTTCGGCACAAACAGGGTACAGCAATCTTCATAAGGCAGGATAGATAATTCATAAGTGCCAATTTGCTGCGCCAATCCGATAATTTCCTCTTTGTCGGTCGTCACTAACGGCCGAAGCATTGGCAGAGACGTAACCTTTCCGATAACGTTCATGCTGGCCAGCGTCTGGCTCGCAACCTGTCCGAGACTATCCCCTGTAACCAGAGCAAGTGCGCCGTTTCGCTCGGCCAAATTGGTGGCGATCCGCAGCATCGCCCGGCGCATGAGCGTAATCATGACGTTCTCATGATTGCCGCCAGCGAGCGTGGTCTGAATTTCTGTGAACGGCACGAGATGAAGCTTGATTTTTCCGTAATATCCGGACAGCACCTGAGCAAGATCGATAACCTTCTCCTCTGCCTTTTTGCTCGTATAAGGATAGCTGTGAAAATGCACGCATTCGATTTCCAATCCCCGGCGCATCGCAGCCCATCCGGCAACCGGACTGTCGATGCCTCCGGACAGCAGAAGCATCGCTTTCCCGTTCGTCCCCCGCGGAAACCCGCCCGCGGCTGGCACGACCTCGGAGAACAGGTAAGCCCCCTGCTCGCGAACCTCGATGCGAAGCTCAATTTCTGGATGGCGCACATCGACTTTTAAATGGGAGCACGACTTCAGGATCGGCGAGCTGATGATTTGGTTCATTTCCTGAGAAGATACTGGGAACTTCTTCCACACTCTTCTTGCATTGACCTTAAAGGCCGTTTCCTTGGCGACATTCATGCTCTCGACGAAGCTGACTGCCTGAGTAATAATCTCATCGATCTCGGCTGCCGCTACCTTGACTGGACTAATCGACGTAACGCCGAATACATTTTTCAGAACCTCGATAATTGGGGCTGCAGGCTCTCCGTTCAAGACGACATAAATCCGCCCGTATTCCTTCTTGATTTCGGTCGCCGGGTAAGCCTGCAGCAAATCTTGAACATGAGCTAAAGCAGCCTTTTCAAAACGAGAACGATTTCTGCCCTTAACGGTAATTTCCCCGAAACGCAGCAGAAGCATATCATATTGCAGCATTTTATCTGTTTCCACCTTTCACGATCTGCAGGCGCTCCATCGTACGCTTGACAGCGCCCAGCAATTGTCTGACATCCTCTTCGGTATGCTCTTCACCCAAGCTGATGCGGATCCCCGACAAAGAGCAATCCTTCCCTTTCTGCATAGCAAGCAGGACACGACTTGGTTCGCTTCGTTTGGAGGAGCAGGCGGACTGCGTAGAAACCAGGAAGCCCTCCTCCTCCAGCATATGAAGCATCGCCTCGGCCTTTATTCCCGGATAGGAGAAATGCACGATATGCGGCGCTCCATCGGGGCTGGAATTGACCACAAGGCCAGGCAAGCCTGCCAGTCCTTCATGGAGTTCGCGGCTCAGCTTGGACCAGTGCGAAGCAAGAGCAGGTTGGCGTTCCGCCGCCATTCTCATCGCCTTCGTCATACCAACAATGTACGGAATGTTCTCAGTACCGGAGCGCAGCCCTCCTTCCTGCCCACCGCCTGTCAGCAGCTGTGTCAGATGCACTCCTTCCCTGACATACAGGAGGCCGGTTCCTTTAGGTCCGCGGAATTTATGAGCCGATAAACTATACAGGTCAATCCTGCTGTCCTGAATGGACAGCGGCAGCTTGCCGAATCCTTGAACGCCGTCAACATGGAAGAGAACCCGGGGATGACGATTCTTCAAAGCTCTGCCGATTTCAGCGATTGGCTGAACCGCCCCAACCTCGTTATTGACATGCATGACGGACACAAGCACCGTGTTATCTGTTACCGCCGCTAGGACATCCTCGACCCGTACAGCACCGTTGGCCTGTACCGGCACATAAGTCACCTCGCACCCCTGCTGTTCTAGATGTCTGCAGGTCTCATATACGGAAGCATGCTCTACCGTGGTTGTCACGATATGATTTCCACGCTGGCGGTACCGGGCCATCGCGCCCCTGATTGCCAAATTGTTGCTCTCCGTGGCTCCCGACGTAAACACGATTTCCCCCGGATTAACCTGAAGCGCATGCGCGCACACTTCTCTGGCTTTGGACAACAGCTTCCCGCTGTCTTCTCCCATACGATGCAAGGAGGACGGGTTCCCAAAGTGTTGGGCCATCACTTCTCCAACGGTACGAATAACGTCTTCATAGGGCGGCGTAGTAGCTGCGTGATCAAAATACTTCATTTCATCCCCCCTAATGAACAATATAATCCTTGTCTATTGTAACGGATTCCTAACGATATCGTCATTGTCAAAAAAAAGACCAAATGGGAAATCGCAGCGAATCAGCGTTTTCTCAAATGATCTCTGACTTCTTGCTATAACGAATATAAGCCCAGCACTTGCCCGCAAGCCCCTAAGCCTGATACTTCAATTGAGCAGTTTCAATCTTTCTAATATAATTCTGCGTTTCCTTCGGGAGCAAGTGCAGCTTCTCCATCAATTCCTGGTCATTGCTGATACCAAGACGCTGGACACGCCCAGGTCCTGCGTTATAAGCAGCCAACGCTGTCTTTACACCGCCGAAACGCTGAAGCTGATAGGACAGGTAGCGCGTGCCTCCGTCGATATTCTGGGCAGGATCAAACGGGTTGCTTACGCCCAATCCTTTGGCCGTTCCATCCATGAGCTGCATCAGCCCTTTGGCTCCCGCAGAGGAGACCGCATTGGAATTAAAGGAGGATTCGGTCTCAATGACGGCCTTAATCAAGCTCTCCGCTACACCGTAAGCCCGGCTGGCACGGCTGATGAGCTCGTCGATATCCCTTCCCGCGCCTGTCGGTGCCGACAAACCAGTGATTGAACTAGAAGCTTCAACCGGAAGCGATGCCATGTCTGCATCACTGTATGTAGTTTGCCCGATAAAATACCATAAGGCATCCTCAAGCGAGCCCGGCAGCATCCCGCCGGCAGCAGGCAAGCCGCCCTGCGCCAATGTCTGCTCTTGTCCTTCCGCCACCATTAATTCTTTCAGCAATATATCGAATAAAGAACCTTCACTTCCGGAAGAGGTTCTTTGAACAGAAGTGCCTTGAAGGTCGATATCATTCATCATTTGGAGCTGAATCAGCTGTCCCATCGTACGCGTATCGATTTCCATCTTGTTCTTAACTCCTCTTTCTCCCCATGGAATGCTATATCCTATATTTTACACTTGAAATGCGACAATAACCACCTTTTTTCGAAAAATTATTTCGTTTACCCGAAAAGACCTTCGTCTGAATAGACGAAGGTCTTTTCCAATACTGAGAAACCTGGAATTAACGAGTAAAAGGAATCAAAAAGAAATAGCTGAGCGTAGCGATGGCGCCAAGGCCGATCGCCCAGGCTCCTGAGGTTTTGCTTCCCTGGCTGTACGCGTAAAATCCCATAATTGCGGCAAGGGGCCCGAGCACAATTGACCAAACAAATAAAGATGCGATGCCTAAACCTACGCCAACATAGCCAACGGTTCGGCTTGCCGTGCCAGTATCTGCGCCTGCATCGTCCTGATCCGCTTCACGGTCTGTCCGGGAGCTTTCGTACGTTCTTGTCGGAGCAACCTCGGCGGAATATTCCTCCTCGTGTGTTCGGCGGGGATAGTCCACCCGCTTCGGATCGCCTGTCAGTTCTTCATCATCAAGGATATTCTCCACATAATCCTTATTCTCATCCGTCATCTTCTGCACCTCCAAAAGTATTATGACTTGCTTTGTTACGATGATTTCGGCTTAAACGTATGACAGCATGTAGCGGCGGATGAACTAGCGGTATCCTTATGCTCGCTATCAAAAGCTTCGCCTGCGAATTCCGCATTATATTTGCGGTCTGCATGCTTGTCGATATCGATCATGATCAGATCCGCATTGCAATAATTCTGCTCCCCCCAATAAGCGCAATTCGATACGCTGCATCTGACAATTGGTTTATTTTCATTTGGCATATTGATCACCTCGCATACATTTTCCCCCGACGGTATGCCGGATATGCGGCCGAATTTATGTCAAATCGATACAGAAGCTCAGGAATAAAATGAAGGCAAAATCCTCAACCTACAGTTACATGAAACTACAGCAGGAGGGATGATCCATGAAATGGGGCAGATGGGTCGCTATTGGAGTGTCCGGTGTGGCAGCCATCACGGTCTTGGCGTTGTTGCCGCAGTTTAATATTGGCCCACAGCAGCAAGCGGGACAGCAGCGGACTAAACAGCAAATTATGCAAAATACGAAGCAGACAGAGGTGCCCAGGCCCGCAGAAGAAAAGCAGTTGAAGCAGTTGATGCTGCGCCGGGACGTCACAGCGACAGAAAGGCTGGCCAGACTTGATGCCAAAAGACATTTGCAGGCGCTGGCCGAAGGAATCAAGGATTCCTCGTTATCAAAGCTGTCCGCCGATATCCGGGAACTGCAAAAAGGGCATAAGCAGTTTCGTTCGATTATGCTGTACAGCTCTACGGGAAAGGACAAGCATTTCCGCGGCAGCAATGAACGAACCGCCCCAGATGTACAGGAGCAGACAAATTACTATGTCGCCCTGGCGCGAAAAGCGCTCCGCAAATCCGAGCCTTATGAATCGCCTGTGTTTCCGGAAAAGGACCCGCATTTTTTTGTCATTGCCGAGCCTTCCAAACATAACAAAGATGGAATCATCGCCGTCATGGATACCCACATTCTAAGACGCGTCAAAGAACATCAAGACAAAAATCTGCGCTTGATCCCTTATCCGAAGGAGGGCAAATACAAAATCGAGTCGGTGCATGCCGATACGCTTAAAGACCTAACTGTCAAAACCGGGCATGACAATGAAAAAGCAAGCCATTTTTATGAAAATGAAATCGTCGTGACCTTTAAAGAACCTCCGTCCGACCAACAGCTCGCCCAAATCCAGAAGGATATTAAAGCAAAACATACGAATAAGCCGCGGTCGATTCGCAACACCTATATTTTTCAATCGGATAGCATGAGCATGGACGAGCTGAAAAAATACTTCGTCCAGAAATGGCGCCCGGCCTTTATCGAGCCGCATTATTTGTATATGACGAATGAAACAGCGCCCGCGGCCGATTCGCCGGAAATTCCTAATGATTTGCTGTTTTCGGAGTACCAGTGGAATTTGCCCATCATCGAAACGAACCGGGGCTGGAAATTGTCTAAGGGCAGCAATGACGTCATCGTTGGAGTTGTCGATACCGGCGTGGATCTGTCTCACCCTGATCTGGAGGGACGGCTGCTAAAAGGATATAATGTCATCGACCCCGACAAGGATCCTACGGACGATGTAGGACACGGCACGCATGTCGCCGGCATCATTTCAGCCAACGTAAACAACAATGAGGGTATCGCGGGAATGACGTGGGGCGGCAAAATATTGCCGGTTAAGGCGCTGGATCAGTCCGGCTCGGGTACGACCTACTCCGTTGCCCAGGGCATTATATGGGCTGTGGACAACGGGGCCAAAGTTATCAATATGAGTCTTGGCAACTATGCGGATGCCCAATTCCTGCATGAAGCCATCAAGTATGCCTTCGACAAGGACGTCGTTCTGGTCGCGGCCACCGGCAATGACAATACGGAGCGGCCGGGATATCCGGCTGCATATCCCGAAGTGCTGTCCGTGTCGGCTACCGACAACAATTTAAAGAAAGCGTCGTTCTCCAATTACGGCGACTATGTTGACGTAGTCGCTCCCGGTGAAAGCATTGCCAGTACGTATCCCGATAACCAGTACGCCGCATTGTCGGGCACCTCGATGGCTAGTCCGCATGTGGCCGCACTTGCCGCTTTGATACGGTCCATCAATCCGGATCTGAAAAATACGGAGGTCATGGACATTATCCGCAGCAACGTCATCGATCTCGGCGATCCCGGCCATGACAATATGTACGGATATGGACAGATCGACGTGTTCGCGGCGCTGGAAGCTGCCGGAGGCAGCGGGGCTCCGCTGCAGCTGTGGCCCCAGCATATCGACCAGAAGCTAAGGCGGCTGTTGGAAGATCCTTTCCGCCGTTAAAAGAAAAAGAAGATCGCTGCGGTTATACGCTTAGCGATCTTCTTTGATTTGAGTTAAGAATAGGAACAGCGCTATGACTGTTCAAATAAAATATGTTGCAGTGATGAAAGTTTGCCATAAGCCGGGTTCTGTACTGTTCGCGGTAATCGGGAACTACCCTCCCGCTAGTAAGTGACAATCATCTATCTAGGCCGTGCATTACTGCACGGCTCCAGCGACCAACCTAGACGCGCTTCGGGCGAAAGCTGCCTGTGCCTGCAGGCGCAAGCTGCGTCTCATTAGGTCTTGCTCCAGGTGGGGTTTACCAGGAACGAAGTCACCAGCGTTCCTCGGGGTCTCTTACACCTCGGTTCCATCCTTGCCTGTGCACGCCTTGCGGCGGCCATCGGCGGTCCGTTTCTGTGGCACTATCCTTCGGCTCGCGCCGACTGGACATTATCCAGCACCCTGCCCTTTGGAGCCCGGACTTTCCTCCCGCGGCGAATAGCCGCCGGCGATTGTCTGTCAAACTTTCGAAGGCAACATTAAATAGTATACAGGGATTGCTCTGCAATCACAAGTATAAATCAGCGCCAATGCTGACGTTTTCTGCCAATGCCAGCATTTTGACATCAGCGGAATGCAAACGGCTCCGTATCGATGGCCGATGCATGAACCTTTGTCTCATACTTGTGCTCGGCAAATTTATCGGCAAGCCAGGCCGCCACTTTTGCTTTCATGATTTTCTCCGCGTTATGCCCTGGATCAATCAAGGTAATACCCGCCATAAGCGCGTCCTGGGCGGTATGGTAGTCGATATCTCCGGTAACAAGCACATCCGCCCCCCGGAACTGGGCATGCCTCCAGTAGCGCCCTCCCGAGCCGCCGACGACAGCCGCCTTCTTGATCTGCCGGTTCAAGTCCCCGACGACCCGTACGGCCGGAACATCCAGCTTCTCTTTCACCCGCTCGACAAATGCCCCCAGCGTGACAGGCTCGGCAACCCGGCCGACTCTCCCTAATCCAAGGCTCCGTCCTTTCAAGTCCATTGGATAAAGATCATAGGCCACTTCTTCATAAGGATGATTTTTGAGCATGGCCTGAATGACCTTATTCCTCACGCTGTCAGTGATAATCGTCTCGATGCGGACTTCCTCCGCCCGCTCCAGCTTGCCCTGCTCTCCCAGGTATGGATCAGTTCCCTCCCTAGGCAGGAACGTGCCGTATCCTTCGATATTGAAGCTGCAGTGGCTGTAGTTGCCGATCCACCCCGCCCCGGCATTCAGAATCGCATCCAGCACTTTCTGATGGTGGTTCTTCGGCACGAATACGACCAATTTGTACAGCTTGTCCGTATGAATATCTTCCAGCGGGGCCGTATTCTCAATACCCAGCGCCTCTGCCATCCAGTCATTCATTCCGCCTTCCGTTACATCTAGGTTCGTATGGCTGATGTAGACAGCGATGTCATTCTTGATCAGCTTCTCATAGACCTTCCCCATCGGCGAATCGGTTTGTAGACCCGCTAACGGCCTGTAAATAATCGCATGATGTGCGATGATTAAGTCCGCACCAAGCGCAATGGCCTCATCGACCACCTCTTCGTTTACATCCAAAGCGACGAGCACATTGCGGACTTCCTTTTGCAGCGTCCCAAGCTGCAGCCCGATTTTATCGCCCTCCATAGCGACATGCTTCGGAGCCAGCTGCTCCATATACTGGATTACGGTTTGACCTTTGGCAAACATGCCAGCACCTCCTTAAGCTGTTTGATCAATAAACTTAACTCCTGCTCCTTTTTCTGGGAGGCCGGAAGCTGGGAGCCCGCGACGGAACGCTGAATGTTCTCGAGTTTGGAAATTTCGGCATTCCATTTATTCAGGAACACATCGCCGACCTGCACGGTTAACCTCGGCCCCATCATCAATAACAATTCCTTCGTTAACACGGCTCCGCTCTTGTCACTCTCGTCCTGCCCTTGCTGCAGCAGCCTTTGCTTATACAGCTCTTCATTCAGTCCGGCTGCACCGGGAACGGCATCCGCCGTAATGATCTCGTATATTTTACCGTCTTCCGCCACAATCGTCTCATCTGTAACATACCAATCATGCTCCAGCAGCCAGCGCCTAACGAAATCCTCCCCAACATTTGGCTGTAAAATGAGCCGCTTAACACCTGCAAGCTTATCTACTCCCGCCTCTAATATGGAGCTGATTAAGGCGCCTCCCATACCCGCAATCGTAATCGCGTCCACTTCGCCGGGAGCAATCACCTCCAAACCGTCTCCCTTGCGGACGGATACCGATTGACTTAGTCCCGCTTCCGCTACCTGTCTTCTCGCAGCCTCCAGCGGCCCGTCATTGACCTCTCCGGCAACGGCAGATACCGCTGCACCGTGCTTTACTGCCCATACGGGCAGCAGCGCATGATCGGAGCCAATATCTGCAAAACGGCAGCCCGGAGGCAATCTGTCCGCGATATGCTGTAACCTTGATGATAATTTCATCCGAGTCATTACTCCCTCCATCCAACAAATATCCGCACCATTTTCATTTGCATTGGGCCAGGAAAAAAGCTAAAATAAAATCAGCAAGAAAAAATAGGAAAAAAGTAAAACTAATGTAAACCATATGCCGCTTTCCTGAAAAAAAAGACCTTTCTGCTGCTGCAGAAGGGTCAGGGTTGCACGACCTATTCCAAGAAATCCTTCAACCGTTTACTGCGGCTAGGATGGCGAAGCTTGCGCAATGCTTTCGCTTCGATTTGACGAATTCTTTCCCGTGTCACGCCAAATACTTTGCCGACTTCCTCCAGCGTTCTCGTCCGGCCGTCATCCAGGCCGAAGCGCAGGCGCAGGACGTTCTCTTCCCGTTCGGTCAATGTATCCAGCACATCCTCCAACTGCTCCTTCAGCAGCTCATAAGCCGCGGCATCCGCAGGAGCCAACGCCTCCTGATCCTCAATGAAGTCCCCCAGATGCGAATCATCTTCTTCGCCGATCGGCGTTTCCAGCGATACGGGTTCTTGTGCTATTTTCATGATCTCACGAACTTTTTCAACGCTAAGCTCCATCTCCGCTGCAATTTCTTCCGGCGTCGGTTCGCGCCCCAGCTCCTGCAGCAATTGACGAGAAACGCGGATTAGCTTATTGATCGTCTCAACCATATGCACCGGAATACGGATCGTACGGGCTTGGTCGGCGATGGCCCGCGTGATGGCCTGGCGAATCCACCATGTCGCATAGGTACTGAATTTAAAGCCCTTCTTGAAGTCGAACTTCTCCACCGCTTTAATCAAACCCATGTTTCCTTCTTGAATCAAATCCAGAAAGAGCATGCCGCGGCCTACATAACGTTTCGCAATGCTGACCACGAGTCTAAGGTTAGCTTCAGCCAAACGGCGCTTCGCTTCCTCATCGCCGTTCTCAATGCGTTTGGCCAGCTCGATTTCGTCATCGGCCGAGAGCAGAGGCACTCTGCCAATTTCCTTTAAATACATGCGTACCGGGTCGTTGATTTTGATGCCGGGAGGCAATGTCAAATCATCATCAAAGCTGAATTCGTCGCTGTCGCTGCGACCTTCATCATCGCCGCGATGGCCGAGCTCATCATCGCTGTCATTTACAACATCTATTCCCAAATCCCCTAAATGCTCAAAAAACTCGTCCATTTGCTCAGGATCCTGATCGAAAGGCGAAAGCTTCTCCATAATTTCTTTATATGTTAACGAAGATCTTTTCTTGCCTAGTTCCACCAGTTGATCTTTGACCTGGTCCAATGTCAGTTCTGTTTCAGATTCCGTATGCTGATCATTCGCCATACTTGACTCCCTCCTCCCTAGAAACATCCGCGAAAATTCATCCAGCTATTGTCTCTCTAGGGCTATAATCTCACTTGCAATTTGTGCCGCTCGCAGAAAATCCCCGGCACGCTCCGCCGAAACCATTTCTTCCTTCTTACGCTGAATTTGGGCCTGCAGCGGAACACGCTTAATTTCCCGGATGCAGTCGTCAAGCTCCTGAGTCGTCCATTCCTCCGGAGTATCCATCATCGCGATGGATGTGACGGCCTGCTCCAGCCGTTCATCCTGCAAAGATGAAATGAAACGGCTGACATCCGGCGCTTTCCCCCCTGCGTAATAGGCGTATAGATAAGCAGCAATCGCCGCATGATCATTGATGTTAAAACTATCTCCAAGACGATCGCCAACATAGCGGGCGACTTCCTCATCCTGAAGCATGAAGGATAACAATCTCCGTTCCGCGACATGATAAGCAGGCAGTAAAGTCGGCATAGATGCCTTGCCTTTTTTATGCCTAACATTATTCCACCTTTTGGCGTTATTATCCCCATGGGATGACCTTTTTTGCATGTCTTGACGGAATTGATTGCATTCCTGTTTCAAGCTATCAAATGAAACCTGCAGTTCGGCAGACAATTCCTTCAAATAAATCTCCCGCTCTGTCGGCGACGGCAGAGGCGCGATAACTTCCAGAGCATCTTTGATGTATGCGACCTTTCCATCTTCTTCTAGCAGTATATGGTTTTTTTTCAGATATATAAGCTTAAATTTAACCGCTGAAACAGCGCCATCCAAGACTTGCAATCTGAACCTCTCGGCCCCGTATTTACGAATGAACTCATCAGGGTCAAGTCCTTCACTGAGCAGTGAAATTTTAATTTGGAAGCCTGCGGCCTCCAGTATCGGGATACTCTTCAAGGCTGCGGCTTGTCCGGCATTGTCGCCGTCATAGCAGACGATGATTTCGTCCGCGAGTGTTCTCATGATGCTGGCATGGCTTTCGGTAAGCGCGGTCCCCATCGTAGCAACACCATTATGAACCCCGGCCTCCCATGCGCTAATGACGTCGCCGTATCCTTCGAATAATACGATCTGACGCGATTTGCGGATTTCCGTTTTGGCCTGATGAAGATTATAGAGCGTTCGGCTCTTGGTAAATAACCTGCTCTCCGGAGAATTTAAATATTTGGGCTGGCCTTCCCCAAGTATCCGCCCCGCAAAAGCGATCACTTTGCCGCTCCTGTTGTGCAGGGGAAAGATGATCCGGTCGCGAAAGCGGTCAACAAATCCTGATCCGTCTTGCTTGGACGATAATAAACCGCCTTTCTCCATGGCACTGAGATCAAACGAGCGCTTCTCCAGGAACTGGACAAGCGTATCCCAGCGTGCCGGGGCATAACCGATTTGGAATGTGTCGATGGCCTTATCGCTAAACCCCCTTGACTTCAAATAGTCCATGGCCGGTTTGCCATGCTCTGTATTGTTCAGTAGAAAATGATACAGCTTGGAAGACCATTCGTAGGCCTGCAGTAATTGTTCCATCTCCCGGCTTACAGGGGCGCTCCCTGCCCGGAAGGCACTATCCTGAAAGGGGATATGGGCCTCTTCCGCCATGATTTTGACAGCTTCGGGGAAGGATAATCCTTCGATTTCCATCCTAAATCTGATGGCATTTCCGCCTTTGCCGCAGCCATAGCAGTGGAACATTTGCCGTTCGGGCGTCACCGTAAATGACGGCGTCTTCTCCGAATGAAAAGGGCAAAGACCTTTCATATATTTGCCCTGTCTAGTTAGATGAACGTGCTTGCCTACCGTATCGACGATATCATGCTGCTGCAAGACCGCCTCGATGATCTCCTCCGGAATTCCTCGTCCGGTACTCATCCAAACCACCTTCATCTCTATATAACACGTAAATAGTAATTCGCTAAAATTGTACATTCTCCTGCATATCTCGCAAAACTTTTGACAACGCATCAATAAACTTCTTGCGGTCATCGTCCGTAAAAGGCTTAGGCCCTTTGAAATACCGTCCGCCGCGCCGAGCTTTGGCATGATGGTGACGACGTTCCAGCAAATAATCTATATTGCCGGGGTGATACTCCTCGCCTCTAGGCGACAAGATCCGGCACGATTTGGCTAAAGCCAAGGCAGCAAGTCCATAATCCTGCGTTATGACGATATCATCCTTGGCAATATGGTTGGCAATGTACAAATCCGCGCTTTGCTGGCTGCGGTCAACCTGAACAATGGTAACCCCCGAGACCTGCTTGATCACATGGTCATAGGAGGATACCATCAATACGCCAACTCCGAACTTTGCAGCTGTAGCAGCGATTTCAGCCTTGACGGGACAGGAGTCTCCGTCAACGACGATCCGTGTATTCATCAGACTCCCGTCCTTCAAAACCGTATTATGCTATTATGCCCAAACCAGCTTGCTGAAATCAGCAAACATGCTTAAATCCTCGTCAATTGCCTTAAGCAGAGCTAGTCGATTCGCACGAACCGTCTCGTCCTCAGCCATAACCATAACTTTGTCAAAGAATAAGGTAATGCTCTCCTTCAGGCCGGAGATCAGCTTCAGGGCCTGCGCTGCGTCCCGCTGCTCCAATGCCTCACGATATGCCGCAGTAACCGACTTCCAGGCTTCGTATAGCTGAGATTCTGCCGGATCGTTCAACAAATCCGAGCGAACCTTCTCTGCAGAAGCCTTGGCAGCCAGATTGCTTACTCTCCCGAACGACTCGACGGTCGTCTTGAAATCATCCTGTCCGCTCACCGCAGCCATCAGCGTCTCGCCTCTGGACACGATGGAAACGACATCATCGTAGCCTGCGGAAATGACGGCATCTACAACATCATAACGCACATGATCGGATAGAGTTTTCTTAATGCGCAGTCCGAAGAAATCGGTAAGATCCTTCAGAATCTCGTCCTTCGTCCGTTTCAGCTCATGGAAATGCTCATGCGTCTCAAGTGCGATATCGAACAGCACCGGGAGGGCAAGCGAGAGCTTGTGCTCCAGGATGATCTGCACGATACCGGCAGCCTGGCGGCGAAGGCCATACGGATCCTGCGATCCCGTTGGAACAATGCCGATGGAGAAGCAGCCTGCGATCGTATCGATTTTGTCGGCAATGCTCACAATCGAACCTACCTCGGACGCCGGTACCGCATCCCCGGCAAATCTCGGCTGGTAATGCTGGAAGATCGCTTTGGCTACAGCCTCGGGTTCTCCCGCTTTGCGCGCATAATCTTCGCCCATTACGCCCTGAAGCTCTGGGAACTCATAAACCATTTGGGTAACGAGATCGAATTTACAAATTTCCGCGGTCCGGTTAACCGCTTCGGTCGTCCCGGCATCCGCATTAAGCACGTCAGCCAGTTTCTCCGCATTCCGCCGGATCCGGCGCACCTTGTCGCCGACCGTTCCTAATTCTTCGTGGAAGACGATACTCTCCAGCTTGGACAAGGCGTCCTTGATCGCCAGCTTCTGATCCTCTTCATAGAAGAATTTGGCATCCGACAGCCGGGCGCGCAGCACCTTCTCGTTGCCTTTGGCAATGAGCTCCAGATGCTCGGCGTTGCCGTTGCGCACCGTTACAAAGTAAGGAAGAAGCTCTCCTTGATCGTTCAGCACCGGGAAATAGCGCTGATGTTCGCGCATCGAAGTGATCAGCACCTCTTGCGGAATATGCAGGAAGGATTCCTCGAACGTGCCGTACAACACTGTTGGCGTTTCTACCAGGAACAGCACCTCTTCCAGAAGGTCTTCCTTCACGGAAATATGCCAGCCCTTCTCCTCGGCCAAGCCGTTAATTTGCTGCACAATCATTTCCTGCCGCTCTTTCACATCGGCGATGACGTGCCCGCCGCGCAGAGCCTCCACATAATCCGCCGGCTGACCGATTACGATCTCGCCGCCCAGAAAACGATGTCCGCGCGTCACATTTCCGGACTTCACGCCGGTAATTTCAATATCGATAATCTCACTGCCGAGCAGGGCTACCATCCAGCGGATCGGCCGCACGAATTTAAAATCGTAGCTTCCCCAGCGCATATTCTTCGGAAAATTCATCGCATGGAGAATATTCAGCAGGCCTTCGGCCACGATCGAAGATGTCTCTACACCGTTACGGCTTTTGCTGATATAGATATATTCCGTGCCCCCGAGCTCCTTAAAGGTGAATTGCTCCGGGTCGGCGCCTTGGCTGCGGGCAAAACCAAGCGCAGCCTTGCTCCATTGCCCGTTCTCGTCCAGGGCGATTTTGCGCGAAGGGCCTTTCACCTCTTCGTGAACGTCTTCCTGCTTGTCCGCCACCTCTTTGACGAGTATGGCAAGACGGCGAGGCGTGGCGTAAACAGCAACTTCTCCATGCCGGATCAGCTGCTCGTCGAGCCATTTCACCGTCCGGTCCTTCAACTGCTCCATAGCACCGCGAATAAAGCGGGCCGGCATTTCCTCAAGCCCGATTTCAAATAGCAAATCTTTAGGCATGGATTTCGCCCCCTTTCTTCAGCATCGGGAATCCAAGCTTCTCCCGCTCCTCCAAATACGTCGCTGCCACCTGGCGGGCCAAATTCCGCACCCGCGTAATGTATCCGGTGCGCTCGGTCACGCTGATCGCGCCCCGTGCGTCAAGCAGGTTGAACGTATGCGAGCATTTCAAGACGTAATCATAAGCAGGAAATACAAGATGCTGCTCCATCGCTTTCGAAGCTTCCTGCTCGTACATATTAAATAAAGTAAACAGCATTTTCACGTCCGAGGTCTCGAACGTGTATTTGGAGTGCTCGAACTCCGGCTGATGGAATACATCGCCGTAAGTCGTACCGTCAACCCATTCCAGATCGAACACGTTCTCCTTCTCTTGGATGTAAGAAGCAAGCCGCTCCATACCGTACGTGATTTCAACGGAGACCGGGTTCGTCTCGATGCCGCCGACCTGCTGGAAATACGTAAACTGTGTAATCTCCATTCCGTCAAGCCATACCTCCCAGCCGAGTCCCCAGGCGCCAAGCCCCGGATGCTCCCAGTTATCCTCAACAAAACGGATGTCATGCTCAAGCGGGTTAATGCCAAGCCGCTTCAAGCTCTCCAGATAAATCTCTTGAATGTTATCAGGGGAAGGCTTCATGATGACCTGAAACTGGTGATGCTGGTACAGACGGTTCGGATTCTCCCCATAGCGTCCATCCGCCGGTCTGCGGGATGGCTCCACATATGCGACATTCCACGGCTCCGGACCGATCGAACGCAGAAATGTCATCGGGTTAAGCGTACCGGCTCCCTTCTCTACATCGTAAGGCTGCACCACGATACAATTCTGCTCCGCCCAGAACTGCTGCAGCGTTAGAATCATTTGCTGAAAATTCATGACCACAACTCCTTTACACTTGTTCGTGTTCAGCCGGCGTACAATGACGTGCAAAAAGCCCCCGTCACCTACGCCTGCTGTTCAGACGTAGGGACGAGAGCTGTTACTTCCCGCGGTTCCACCCTACTTGATTTGCATTATAGCAGCGCAGATTACAATGCCGCTTGCCGCTGATGCAAAATCCGCTTTTCACGATCATTTCCGTGCTCCAGGGCCGCCATTTTCATGAGTTTCTCCGGCTCGGGCTTCCACCATCCCCGACTCGCTAATCCGGTTTAAGAACACATTACTTTTCCCATTCAACGCACGGGTCTCTATTAAGAGAAATCTTTTTTATAATACATGAATCATGAACATAAAGTCAAATTTCATATTTGTCTAATTGGTCCAGGAAGTTTCTGGATTTAAGCTGCAATCCCAGCTGCATGTCGATGAACGCTCGCATCAGTTTTTTCAGTTCCGCCTTCGTCGCGTCCTTCACCTCGACATTGCCTAGCCGGCGAAGGTCCATTCGCTCAAATAGCGACAGCAGTTTGAATGTGCCGGGAGCAACCGTCATGGCCGCCGGATCATGATGCCTGCAGCTTCGGCACAGTCTTCCCCCGAGACGCGGACTGATGAAATACGAGTCATCCTGCCGCCCGCAGGACAGGCACTCTGCAAAAACGGGCCCGTATCCAGCCGCCTGTAATATTTTCATCTCAAATAAACGAAGAACGATCTCCGGGTCCTTGCCTGCCGACAATCCGTCCAAGCACGCCTTGAGCTGATTGAACCAGAAGCTGCCGACTTCTTCGTCCTGCAGCGTCCGGTCCAGAAGCTCGCAGGCATAAGATGCATAAGCCGCTAAATACAGATCTTCACGTAAAGAAAAGTGAGATTCGAGAATCTCACCTTGATTCAGCGTTCCAAGGCCTTCCTTCTGCCTGTAGAACGTATATTCACCATAAGTAAACGGCTGGGTCAGAGCAGCATGTCGACTCTTGACCTTCTTAGCCCCGCGGGCGAGCACCCCGATCTTGCCATGCGTTGCCGTGCACAGCGTAATGATTTTGTTCCCCTCGCCATAATCCATGCTGCGGATGACGATACCTTCCACCCTGTATAGCATGTCTCTCCCCCAAGCGTGATGTTACAGCGGAGCGGCGTCTGCATCCTGCTCCACAGCTTCCAGCTCTGCCGCAGCTGCGGCCTCCTCTTCACAATTGCTGCAAGCTTCCTTGTACAGCATGTAAGCATCGACATCTCCAGTCATCGCAAAATACTTCCACGAAAAATCTCGCAATCGTATTCACCCTTTCTTCGGAAATGAAGCTGCGTCTATGAAGAATAGGATGGCCCAGCTAGCTAAGAGTATGTGATGAAATTACTGCCATTCGTTAAGCGTCCCGGTGAAAACCGAGATCCTTCAAAATCCGCTCCTGGTTGCGCCAGTCTTTTTTGACTTTGACCCATAACTCAAGAAAGATCTTCGAGCCGAGCAGGTTCTGGATATCCTGTCTGGCCAGTTTTCCGACTTCCTTAAGCAGCGCTCCTTGCTTGCCAATAATAATCCCTTTCTGGGAATCGCGCTCGACGAAAATGACAGCGGAAATATAGACGACCCCATTGTCCTCAACGCGCATATCCTCAATCGTCACGGCAATAGAGTGCGGCACTTCCTCACGGGTTAAATGCAGGATCTTCTCGCGGATCAATTCAGCGCAGACAAACTGCTCCGGATGGTCCGTAATTTGATCCTCGGGATAATATTGGGGCCCCTCCGGCAAATACTTGCCGATTTGCTCCAGCAGCGTAGTGACGTTGTTGCCAAGCATGGCGGAGATCGGCACGATCTCCGCAAAGTCATATAGCTCCCGGTATTGCTCGATCAGCGGCAGCAGCTGCTCCGGTTCGATCCGGTCGATCTTGTTCATGACCAGGATCACGGGAGTGTTTACATCCTTTAATCGTTCGATAATGAACCGGTCGCCTCCGCCCAATCCTTCCGAGGCGTCGACAAGGAACAACACAGCTTCTACTTCCCCTAACGTATTCAAAGCAGTCGTGTTCATGAAATCCCCAAGCTTGGATTGGCGTTTATGGATGCCCGGGGTATCCAGAAAGACAATTTGCATGTCTTCCGTCGTATATACACCATGGATTTTGTTCCGCGTCGTTTGCGGTTTATCGGACATAATTGCGATTTTTTGCCCGATAATGTGGTTCATCAGCGTCGACTTGCCGACATTCGGCCTGCCGACGATCGCCACAAATCCGGATTTGAATGTTGTTTTTGCCATTTCGTCTAGTCCTTTCTGTCTTCCGTAACGATGCTAAGATTTCTGCAAATCTGCAGGACCAAAGGCATATGGCAGCAGCTCCGCCACGGTCGTCTCTCTGACATCGCCTTTCATGTTGCCGAGAATTACCGGCATATCCGGGCTGCACAGCTCCAGTATGACCTGGCGGCATACGCCGCACGGCGCGATGGGGTCATCTGTCTCGCCGATGACGGCCAGCGCCCGGAAACTGCCTGGAGCAAGGCCGTCGGCTACGGCGCGGAACAGCGCGGTTCGCTCGGCGCAGTTCGTTGGCCCGTATGCCGCGTTCTCGATGTTGCATCCATAGTGGACATGCCCGTTCGCATCCAGTAGTGCGGCGCCGACGGCAAAGCCGGAATACGGCGTATAGGCAGCAGCCCGCGCTTTAATCGCTTCTAACAGCAAACTCGTGTTATCCATTGTCGTCATCTCCTCAGGCAATATAGTGGTAAGCCTTGCTCATTCCCTGTCTGTGGAATAGTTACTGTTGAAAATAAGCCATCACCGGCTCATAAAACAACAAACAGCCTACGCATACCGCAATAATTGCCGCAACAAGCACGGCACCTGCCGCCGTATCTTTTGCCGTCTTCGCAAGCGGATGCCAGTCGGGCGAAACAAGATCCACGACGGCCTCCAGCGCCGTATTCACCAGCTCTGCCGCGATGACGAGGCCAATGACGATCAGAAGCAGGGCGACGTCACGTCCCGGGAGGCGAAAATACGCTGCGGCCAGCAGAACAGCGACCGCGGCCAGCAAATGTATTTTCATGTTCCGCTCAGATTTCAGCGCTGTTACGATTCCTTCCGCCGCATAGCGGAATGTGTCGCTCCATTTGGATGCAGGCTTCATTAACGGGTTAGCCCCACCTGGGCCAGAACGGCTTCCTGCTTGCCCATCATCTCCGCCTCGCTCGCCTCATCCTGATGATCATAGCCAAGCAGGTGAAGAAATCCATGTACGAACAAAAATCCGATTTCCCGATTGAGGGAATGGCCGTACTCTTCACTCTGGGCCTTCGCCGTCTCCACGGAAATAATAATATCCCCGAGCATGTCGCCAAAGCCTTCCAGCTCTTCGCCTTCTTCAAGCTCATAGACGATCTCCTGCTCCTCTTCCACGGATTCGTTCATGGCAAAAGAGAGTACGTCCGTTGGCCGATCGATTCCGCGATACTCGCGATTGAGCGTATGAATTTCTTCGTCGGTTACGAACGTCAGGGCAACCTCGCCGTCAGTTACGCCTTCGGCTTCTCCGGCTTTTTGCAGCAGTGTATGCAATAGCTCTATTAAATCTTCCCCAATTTCGATGATTTCTTGCTCATTACTGTATTCGAGCTGTAATGCCATAGCTTACTTGCCCTCCCGTCTTTGCTTCATTAGTTCGCTTTCTTGATTTCTTCCGGATATTCGATCCGTGAGTGGAAAATGCCCATCACGGTTTCTTTCAGTGTCTGTGCAATGACATCCAGCTCTCGCATCGTCAGGTCGCACTCATTAAATTGATGATCGTCAAGACGGCTCTTAATAATCTTCTCGATCATTGTCTCCACCTGCTCCACGGTAGGCTTGCGCAGAGACCGCACCGCCGCCTCCACGCTGTCAGCGATACCCACGATCGCCGCTTCCTTCGATTGGGCTTTCGGCCCCGGATAGCGGAAATCCTCTTCTGTGAAGTCAGGCTCTACGCCCTGCTCTTCAGCCAATTTAAGCGCCTTATGATAGAAATAATGCAGAAAGGTCGTCCCGTGATGCTGCTCTGCAATATCCCGAATCGGCTTCGGCAGCTTGTAATCCTTCTGCATCTCGACCCCGTCGCGAGCATGGGCAATAATAATCGACTTGCTCAGCTTAGGATCGATAAAATCATGCGGATTCTCCATATTGTTCTGGTTCTCTATAAAATAGCTCGGACGCTTGGTCTTGCCGATATCGTGGTAATAAGATCCAACTCGGCACAACAGTCCATTGGCTCCGATCGCTTCTGCAGCCGCCTCCGACAAATTGCCGACCATCACGCTATGATGGTATGTGCCCGGCGTCTCCGTCAGCAGCTTGCGCAGCAGCGGATGATTCGGATTGGACAGCTCGACAAGCTTCAGCGCCGACAGGATGCCGAAAGTGACCTCGAAGAACGGCATAAGGCCGATTACGAGGATCGTCGTCAACAATCCGCCCGCCACGGCAAAACCGATCGCATACAGCGTGCTGGATTCCGTCCAGCCGTTGTTGTTGACCAAAATCAGCGTAAATACCGCCAGGGAGCCAAACAGCGTAATCATGATCCCCGCCTTCAGCAGGGTCGAGCGCTGGCTGGCCCGGTGAATAGCGAAAATAGCTGCAAAAGAAATGACGACTGCGAAAAATCCGAACTGAAAATCAAAAATCTGCCCTTTGTGCACATTAAGAATAACGCTGGCCAATATACTGAACAATATAGAACATATATATGCCAAAGACATGTCAAGCAACAGCGTAATCAGCATGGCCCCTACCGCGACTGGCGCAATATAGCCGATATAAGGCCGCTGTTCATTTTGTACGATGTTGACCACATGCATCGACAGGATCGTTATCAAAATGATCAGCAGCAGCATAACAAACTGCGAATTGTTGTATTTGAAGCGGCTAACGCCTTCCGACTGGCGGATATACATAATCAGGCCCAGTGCCAATAGCGAAGACAGAATGATCAGGCCAAATTGCGGCCAGTAATTCACCTCATCCTTGAGCAGTCCGTTCTTTTCCAGCAAGGAGTACATTTCCGGGGTGATTTTCTCCCCTTTCTGCACCAATACATCACCCTGCTTGATGAACACGGTCGGCGTCTTCTCACGCGCTTCTACCTTCGCCGCTTTGGTCGCTTCCTCGTCGTAGAACTTGTTGGCCGTAATCGCCAGCCGGGCCAGTTCCTGAACAACTTCCCGCGACACACGCTTGCTCAGCGAACTCGTGCTCACCTGCTCTGCAACCTTGGCGCGCGCCGTCTGAGCGTCCACGATTTGGTCCGTAGTCAGCCGGGCGACGATATCAGCCGCCACAGGCTTCATTTCATTAATATCCTCCGGCGTCAGCCTCGGTATTTTGATAAAAGTCTCCTCAGCAATATGATAAGCCTGCTCGCTGATCTGCTCATTTACCTCTTCGAACAGCTTCTCCGAATAGTTCGGTGAATTTCGGTTGTTCCGGATAAAATTCTGGATATGATCCTGCGCCCTTTGCGGGAGCTCCTCGCGGTAAATTTTGATTTTGTCCTCGGTCGACACCTGATCATCCTGATTCAGACGGAAAATCCGGTCAAGCATTTGTCCGACGAGCACCTCATTGCGCAGCGGTAGGATCGTGTAGACTTGTCCTACTTTCTCAGCCGCTTCTTCCTGAGCCTTTAACGTCGCTTTGGTATCCGGAATGTCCATCGGCGCCAGAATTTCCTTGTCGCTCGGCAGCCCGACGGCAATATCATAGGTTTCCGGCAGCAGCTTAGGTGCAAGACTGGCATAGAACATAATAATAAGCAGCGCAAACAGAACATAGCGTACAGATACGCTATGTTTCCATCCGGCTGTTCGGGATTGCAGCGTTTTACCTTTTTGCATTTCGTTTGAGGTCATAGTGCAGCCCTCCTGAAAAATTTAGAGCCCGGCAACCTTGTATTTAAGCAAATTAACCCTGATTTTCAGCGGCACGGTCATAAGCAACGATAATTTTCTGTACAAGCGAGTGGCGCACAACATCGGATTCCGCAAAATAGACGAACCCGATTTCTTCAATTTGCTGAAGAATATTCTTCGCTTCGATCAATCCGGACTTTTTGCCTTTCGGCAAATCGATTTGCGTCACGTCGCCCGTAATCACCATCTTCGAGCCGAAGCCGAGGCGCGTCAGGAACATCTTCATCTGCTCTGGCGTCGTATTCTGAGCTTCATCCAAAATGATGAAAGAATCGTCAAGCGTCCGGCCGCGCATATATGCAAGCGGCGCAATTTCGATGAGGCCGCGCTCCAAAGCTTTGGCCGTCTGCTCCGGTCCCATCACATCATATAATGCATCGTACAGAGGACGTAAATAAGGATCTACCTTCTCCTGCAAATCGCCAGGCAGGAAACCAAGGTTCTCTCCGGCTTCTACAGCAGGCCGGGTGAGGATGATCCGTTTCACTGTACCTTCCTTAAGCGCAGTGATCGCGAGGACGACGGCCAGATAGGTTTTGCCCGTACCTGCTGGACCGATCCCAAATACGATGTCGCGCTTCTTGATCGTCGTTACGTAATGCTTCTGTCCGATCGTTTTGACCCGGATCGGCTTGCCTCGGTAGGTTAGCGCTATTTCCCCCTTATACAGATCAAGCAATTGATCGGCCCGAAGATCCTTTGCCAAATCGATGGCATAAAGCACATCACGCTCTGTCAAAATATATCCGTTGCGGATCAGCTCCAGCAAAACCTCGAACAACTGCTGGGCAATTTCCACCTGACGGGCTTCGCCACGAATCGATATTTCTGATTCCCGCAAAACGATCCCTGCATTCAGACTGCTCTCGACGAGCTTCAGGAACGAATCCTGCGGACCGAATAGCGACAATCCCTCAGAGGCACTTTGTAATGTAATTTTGGTATGCGAAATTTGTTCTGACAAATAGACTCATTCTCCTTGATCGTATACTATCGGAAGATCTTCCGCTATATCCTGCTCTACTTCAAAAAGCACTTTCATATAAACTTTACCATTGTCTGTCTTCTCATGCAAAATTTTTTGACTGACAATTTTCGATTCGACGCCCTGTTTCGCATAAATGTCGCGTAAAGCTCTGTCGATTCCGTCTTGTTTCGCTTGCTCCGGTGAAAGCTTCATTTGGATTTCCGTCGTCTCCAGCAGCCTCTCGCTCATCCAGCCGACCGGCAGCTTCCAGCTTCTCCAGGTCAGCGGATCAAGCTCGCTCAAGGTTTGGAACTCGGCAAAGCCAGGCCTGCCGTATCCGGTGATCTGGACAGCGGTCTTTCCGAAGAACAGATAGCCTCGCTCCTTTTTTTCTCCCGTATAGACATTCTGCTTCCGCACTAGCGGCACCTCGATGTTATATTCATGCCAGACGATCCCCTTGATCTCTCCCTTGGCTACGACAAATTCATTCCCCTGTATGCCGGCAATTAGCACTTGTCCTTTTCTGACCCGGTCATGCTTCTTCACCTGGGGTTGTCCCCGTTCAGAATAAATCTGCGTGATCACGGCATCGGAGCTGCTGACGAGATGGCTGGGGCTTCGAAGCTCCTGTTCCTTGGGGCGCGTAGCTTCGACGACCTGGATTGTGATGCGCGTCCCGCTGCGGGATACGCCTACCCAGGAGGATCCGGCCAATTTGCGGGTAAGCTCTGCGGATAACTTGTCCTGTTTTTGCAGGCGGAATATCCATTGAAAAGGATAGATCCCTTCTTCGCGTGCAGCACGCAGCACGTCTTCGGTTGATATATTCTCATTGCCCTGCACTTCAATATCCCACACAAGCGACGAGAGGGCAAATATAATCGCAATGAACAGGGCAAACCCCGCGATAAAAATTTTGCGTCGCCACAGCCTGGCGAGCAGAAAGGGCACGCCGCTGCGCCGTTTCACGGACATCCTGCAGCCTGTCCGCTTCAGCAGTGGACGGAGGGAGAAATAATCGCTTAGCTGAACATTCATCTCCATCTTCCGCTCCGGTAAGGAACGCACATCCCATATCTCTATGCCTTCCTTGGCCAGTTCATTAATGAGCTTCTCGAGATTCCCGCCGCGCACAACGATCCTCACACTGCCGCGCAACCGGGATAAGACAGATGATTTCACGCGATTCACTCCTCCACTCCATGATATTTAATGCCGGAAATCCGGCCCTCAATAATAACTTCCTCAGGCATGATTGCCTTGATCACAAGCTCCGCTCCCTCGACCCTCAGCACCCCTTGCTTCAATTCGAGATGAAGCTCCTCTGGTGAGAAGTGAACCACCCCTTTGTGATTCTCCACCAGCAGCTGCTTGTTGCCGATCATGGTGAGCCTCGGTAAATCGAATACGAGATCCCCCGGCAAGTCGAGCGCTTCGACCGCCCATTTGCGGATTTTCCGTGATAGCTGGCTCATATGAGGCAACCCTCCTTCCTCTACCCTACAAAATATGCGCCAGAAGCAGAATTTATGAGACCCAGGGCAAAAAGGAGGGCAAGGGGAGATTGGAGCGGATCTTGATATTATTTTCAAGGTGAAATAAACGGGTATGGTTGCTGCTTGCTGCCGTCAGATATGAGTACAACGAGGGTTGTGGGCTGCAGGATGATGCGTGAAGTTGCGTGAAGTGTAATTTGTGGTCGATCCGTCGAGCCATAGCCTCATCCACCCACGGCTATTTATGCAGCAGATTACTGCTCTCTTAGAGCGGTGCGGTGCGAAAAAGAATTGTAAGGTGAAGTATGTGAAGTATGTGAAGTGAGTGATGTGCGTCTAGTGCGTGTAGTGCGTGTAGTGTGTGTGGTGTGTGTGGTGTGTGTGGTGTGTGTGGTGTGTGTGGTGTGTGTGGTGTGTGTGGTGTGTGTGGTGTGTGTGGTGTGTGTGGTGTGTGTGGTGTGTGTGGTGTGTGTGGTGTGTGTGGTGTGTGTGGTGTGTGTGGTGTGTGTGGTGTGTGTGGTGTGTGGTGCGTGTAATGTGTGTAGTTGTGAAGTGAGCGATATAGTTGGCGAAGGCCCGAATGCCAAAAAATCCCGAAATCACTTTCCTCACGGTCCCTTTATTGAACTGGAGTCTTTCTTTCCAATAAATTAAACTACAGATTTATGACTGTCCTAGATGTTCAGGACACAAGATTATGACTAGATTGACTCTAGCTAGATGGCAAGGATCAGGTAACTGATAAGACTACTAGATGTATTTCATGCAGTTAGTTTATCGGTTTTGGCCATGTTAGAGGGAACTAACTGCAAAACCTACATTTAGTTTCAAGCTATTTCGGCGAATTCGCTCCATTCAAGCAAACTAACTGCATGTTTTGCATTTAGCGCATAGTTTTTTTGATAAGAGAGCTTAACTAGTTGTATAAAATACATTTAGTTTTAAATGATCAATGAATGGTTGCTTGAGCTTGGGTACAAGTTACTTGCCCAGTGAACTTTGGAGAAACCATAACCTCATCTGAAAGGATAAGCAAGTCCTGTCGTTTGTGCAATAAGCTTGGCTTCCTTCAAGAAACCGGATCGTAACAGGTCCTAACCAAACATGACAATTGCATCATTCGCCTCTATGCCTCTATTTTTAGCCTTTAAAATATAAGGCCCTTGATTTAATGCCGAACCCTCCACCACACAAAAAACACCTTCTACAATCGTAGAAGGTGTTCATTTGCGTATGTTATTGCAAAAGCTGCTGAACCGCTTGATTCACGAGCTTCCCGTCCGCCCGGCCTTTGACCTTGGGCATTAGAGCGCTCATGACTTTCCCGATATCCGCCTTCGAAGAAGCACCGGTTTCCTGGATGGTCTGCTGTACAATGACTTTAATTTCTTCTTCTGTAAGCTGTTCAGGAAGGTATACGGCAATAATCTCAGCTTCAGCTTTGACATTTGCAGCAAGATCATCGCGACCTGCTTTTTCAAATTCTTGGAGGGCATCTTTGCGCTGTTTGATTTCACGACTTAGGATATCAAGCACTTCATTATCGTTCAAAGGTCTTTTCAGATCTATTTCAAGATTCTTGATCGTAGCACGAACCATTCGAATGGTGGAGAGTTTGAACTTGTCTTGACTCTTCATCGCTTGCTTCATATCTTCGTTCAATCGCTCGCTAAGATTCATGGTAGCTAATTCCTCCTAAAACTTTCTCTTACGAGCAGCCTCGGACTTTTTCTTGCGCTTTACGCTTGGCTTTTCATAATGCTTGCGTTTCTTCACCTCAGCCAATACGCCATCTTTTGCGATGGAACGCTTAAAGCGACGAAGTGCAGCATCAATTGTCTCGTTTTTGCGAACTTTAGTTTCAGACACCAGTTTTCCCTCCCTCCGACCAGACCGTCCAAGAGCATAACACGGTTCATCATTCTTCATTATAGGGGAAAAATAAATCGGGTGTCAACCAAACACCTAGTTTTTATCTTTCATTTTCACCATTAAATTTTTAAATGGCGTGTGAATCGGAACTTTGTACCAAAGCGCCTAGCTTTGCTCCGCCTATCAAATGATAGTGAATGTGGTAGACGGCCTGTCCGCTGTCCGGGCCGCAGTTGTTAATCAGGCGATACCCTGTCTCGGCAACGCCAAGCTTCTTCGCGGCTTCTTGGGCTACCCGGTGGAGTTCCCCGATCATCGCATAGTCCTCAGGCCCCACGTCGTTCATCGTCGCAATGTGCTTCTTTGGAATAATTAGAACATGCGTCGGAGCGGCCGGCTGAATATCATGGAATACGAGAAAAGTATCGTCTTCGTACACTTTGTTTGAAGGAATTGATCCATTTGCGATTTTACAAAACAAACAGTTTTCCATTTCCAAGCCTCCTACAAAATATATATGTACCATCATACCTAAAATTAGCAAAAAAAAGAAGCACCCTGCTTCCTCGAAGACGAGTTCGCTGGTCGCACGGACGTATTGGACCCAAATTAAAATAATCTCTGTCACCAATACGTCCGGCGGGGTGCTTGCAAAATGATGTCGGCTAACTGTAGTATAACAGCCGGGTGAAGCTGTATCTGTGATATGCATCACGGTCGCAAAAAATATCGGCCTATTTATAACCTCGAGGATTTCGGGCGTATCGCCTGAGGCGCCCTTGATCACAGCCCTTACAATCTCTCGAGCATCACCCGTGAGCCCTCCCCGCCGCTTTCCGCCGGGATGACGATCAGCTTACGGGCTAATCTTGCCCGAAGCTCAGCCACGTGGCTTATAATCCCAACGGATAAATGATCGTGATGGAGATGCTCCAGTGAGGTAATTACCGTATCCAGCAGCTCAGGGTCCAGCGTGCCGAAGCCTTCGTCCAGGAAAAAGAACTGCAGCGGGTATTGGCCGCGAAGCTGAATCTGCGCCGATAAAGCCAGGGCGAGCGCCAAAGAAGTGAGGAACGTCTCCCCGCCGGAAAGAGTAGCTACCGGACGCTTCACTCCGCCGTTCGCATCGTCGCAAATGACAAAACCTCCGCCGGAATCACATTCCAGCGCATATCTCTGATTCGTCAGGAACCTCAGCCTCTGCGATGCCGCTTGGCTGACGTTCATCAACTGCTCCTCCGCTACGTATTCCACAAACGCATTTCCGCGCAGAGAGGATTGCAGCTTGGCCAGCAGACCCGCTTCATGCTCCCGCTTCAGGCGGATTTTCTCGAGCTCCTGCCAGCGGACATGCCGATGTCCGAGGTCCTCCAGATCACGCTGCGACCTCGCCTTCAACTGCAAAGCGGCCTCATCCTGCTCCTTCGCATGCCGCAGTGCTTCGCAGCATTCCTGCCACTCCGCCTCAGTCACCATCCGGCCTTCCAGCTTAACCTCGAGCTCTTTGAGGCTAATCAACAGCTCGCGTTCAGCATCCCGGTGGGATTGGATTTGCTCCTCCATGGAGCTCATCTGCTCCTTATCCATAATAGCTTCTGCAACTTGCTGCTCGCTATCAAACGGGGAAACCATAAGCTCAGCCTGCCACTGCTCCAGCAGCCTCGCTTCCTGCTGCCGGGCATCCGTGGCTGCCTGCTGCGCGAGTACATCCGCCTGGCTGCAGCGCTGGCGCTCCGTCTCGGCTTCCGCCTGGCGGCGTTTGCCCGCCTCGGCCTGCGCCCGCAGCCAGTCGATTCGCTGGCGGGTGCTCTGCAGCAGCTCATCTGCCGATTCCTCGCCGATCCATGCCGTCAGACGCGTCTTTTTGTCACGAAGCAACTCCTGTTTGCCCTGCTCCTGAAGCTCCCATTGCAGCAGCGACTTGTCAAGCTCGCCGATGTCTTTTTGCAGCTGGGTAATATTCGCAGTTTTCTCTTCAATAAAAGGAATGCTTAGAGACAGCCGCTGCTTGATATCGTCCGCAGCCTGATCCCGCTCATGAAGCTGCTCCATGCGGATGACCGCCTCCTCCGGTGACAAGCCCGGATGCTCCAGCTCCCATTCCTTCATGAGCCTAGCCAGCGCTTCGCGGCACTCGCGGCTATTCCCCTGGGACTGTTCAGCCAGTTGAGATATTGAAGCCGCCTCCGCTGCCGCGGAAGCCCGCTTCGTCTGAATTTCAGCCAGCTTATGAGTCAAGGTCTTGACGCCGCGTTCCAAAGCTGCGAATTCCTCGCGCCATTCGGCCTGTCCGCTCTTCAATTCCTCATATCGCTGTTCTAGTACAGCTATCGTCTGCGCTTTCCCGGACAGATCATCCTCGAATTCGCCGGCAAAATCAGAGCCATCAGCATGCAGTAAGGGTACCGGAAAGGCTGCGGCTTGAGACGCGGCTGCTTCACGGTGTGCAATCGCAGCAGACGAATCCTCTTCGAGAACTGCCTCCAGCGTGCTGGCCAAGCTGCCCAAAGCATCGGAATCCCTCGATGCCGCATAGCGTAAATCGCGGGCTTGTACCAGCAACGCGCCAGCCTGCTCCAGCTCCGACTCGCTGCTCAGCGAGCCCTGCTCCTCCAGCTCAGGAGCAGCCGGCGACGGATGCTCTGTCGAACCGCATACCGGGCATGGACAGCCTTGGCTTAAGGCTTCGGCCAAGCGCAATGACCATTGGTGCTCGTCCCGCTCTTTCGCGGTACGCTTCAAAGCCGCTTCATAGCGCTCGATCCGCTCGGCCAGCCCGGCAGCCTCGGCAGCAAGCCCCGCCAGACTCGACCCGGCTTCCCAAGCCTTCTCCGACAGAGCCAAACGCTCACGTACCAATCCGGCTTCCTCCTGAGCCAGAGCCTCCAAGCGGGCGCTGGCTTCCCTCGCCTTCGCAAGCTGCTTGTTCTCCTCCGCCTCCGCCTTACTCAACGCTTCGCGGGCACTGTAGATCCCCTGCTGCCGGGATATCGCGTCCTGCAGGCTGCGCCGCTCGGAGGCTTTCACCTCGTTGCTCTTGAGCTGCTCCTCCAGCTCATGTTTGCGCTGCTGCGCTTTGACCAGCAGCTGCTCCTGCTTAAGCAGCTCTTCGCCGAGCTGCCGGTGCTGGGCGCTTGCCTGCTCATGCTGGGCCGCAAGGCCCCTCGCCTCCGCAAGCAGCTGCTCGCACTCCGCCTGCAGCACCTTCGCCTGCTCGAGCTGGTCCAGCCGCAGCAGCAGCGCCGGCTCCTCGCGCCCGAGCTCGGCCGCAGCCGCCTCTGCGGCCTCCGTCGCGGCGCGGGCGCTGCTCGCCGTGGCCTCCGCCGCCTCGCGAGCCTCGGCAGCTGCGGCGGTACGCGCAGCGGCGAGCTGCTGCGCTTCTTGCCAGGCCGCAAGCGCCGGCCTGATCCGCTCGGCAGCAGTCGCGGCCGCGAGCCGCGCTTCCAGCTCCGCGACCGCGCCGTCACGCTCGCGCAGGGCGGCAAGCTGCGCGGTACGCGCGCTGCGCTCAAGGCTCAGCTCGCGCACCTTCGAGAGCTGGTCGCTGCGCTGCTGCGCGTGATCGAGCTCGCGCCGGCGTGTCTCCGCCAGCGCCGCAGCCGCTTTGAGCGCAGCCTCGGCCTCGTGCAGCGCTGCTTCCGATGCGTCGCCGAGCCCCTGCTGCTCCGCAGCGAGCTCTTTGAGCGCTTGATCGTTCTCTTTGACCTTACGGCTCAATTTCTGGCCCAGCAGGTCGCCGTATTTCTCCAGATGGAACAGGCGCTGCAGCATCGCTCTGCGCTCCGCCCCCTTCAAGGAGAGAAATTCAGCGAACTTGCCCTGGGGAAGAACGACTGCACGGGTGAAGTCATCCATTTTGAGGCCGATTTTCTCTTCGACGCAGCGCGTGACCTCGGCCAGCTTATCCGCCACGACCTTCTCGCCCTCGGGAGATATTTCAATGAAGCGGCTAACCGTGTTGCTGACGGAAATATCACCTTGGCGCTTGAAGCGGCGCTCGACCCGGTAGCGCTCCTCGCCTTTTGCCGACATCAGCTCGAAGGTGAAAGCGACGAACAGCGAATCCTCTGAATGGTTCATAATCCCCTGTGTTCCCCCGGAAGCTCGGCCGACTTTGCCATACATCGCCAGCGTGATGGCATCGAGAATCGTAGATTTGCCGCTGCCGGTCGGACCGAAAATGCCAAACAGCCCGGTGTCGCATAGCGCCGTGAAATCAATTTCCTGCATGCCCCGGTAGCTCTGCAGGCCTGATAGCTTCAGCGAGATCGGCTTCATACTTCCTCCTCCTCTTCGATGCCGGCGGCTTCATCTTCAGCCACCAGCGACATAAACAGCTCCACCAATTCCTCTTCCGGCTCCGCTCCGCCGCTTTGCCGCTGATAAAATTTGCGGAACAGCTCGTGAACCGGCATTTGTGCGCGTGAGGCGGCCGCCATTTCCTCGGCCCGCCCCGGATACACTGGGCGGATATGTACAATTCCCTCATGGGCCTTGCGCAGCGTCTGGATATCGCTCATCGACATCGCTTCGGTCAGGCTGATCTCAAGGTCGATGAAGGCGTTGTGATCCCGCCCCTCATCAAGCCAGCGATGAGCCTCTTCCAGGCCGCCGCGGCATGTCCAGCGCACCAGCGGGCGGCCGCTGCTGAGAAACAGTTCTTCCATTCTAGGAATCTCGCCAGGAGCCGTATCCAGCAGCATCACCGATTTCGCTTGCCCAGCCTCCGAGAAGCTGTAGGCTAGCGGAGAGCCGCTGTACCGGATCAGCCCGCTGCCCTTGACGAGCTGGGGGCGGTGCAAATGCCCCAGCGCCGTATACTGTGCTCCGACATCCAGAGCCGATGGGTCCACCGTGTAAGCGCCGCCGACCTGGATGGGCCGCTCGGAGTCCGATTCTACTCCGCCCAGCACATAGATATGGCTCATGGCCAGATTCACAGTGTCAGGCCGAAATTCCTGCGCCAGCTGCCGCATTAGCTTGCTGACCTTTGCGCTGTAGGCCGAGCGCAGCTCCCGTTCGTCCCCGTCCTCGGCCAGCAATTCGGATAATCTCGCTTCCGAGGGGTAAGGCAGGGCCGCGATGACCGCCCGTTCTTTCGTACGCGGCACGTCCACGATCACGCTTCGGGAACTGGGCAGACCCACCAGCGTAATGCCGCGCTGTGCGACAAGCGGAGAAACGGCGGAAATGCGCTCGGGCTGGTCATGATTCCCGGCGATAACGACAAGCTGGCAGCCGTTGTCATTCAGACGGGCCGCGGCATCGTAGAACAATCCCTCGGCAGCCGCAGGCGGGTTGACGCTATCGTATACGTCACCGGCCATTAATATCATATCGACCTGCTGATCGCGGGTAAGCTGGATAAGCTCATCCATAAACATCTCCTGTTCCCTAAAACGGCTTCTCCCCTCCAGCGTCCGTCCCAGATGCCAATCTCCCGTATGCAAAATACGCATTTCCTGTTCCCCCTCCAAATTAAAACTACTGCGATGATTCCTGCAATTTGACCGCTTCCCCATGATCGAAAAAGTACAGCCATTTCTCATCGACCTTGCGGCCCATGATCTGTTCGATCGCTTTGGCATACAGCTCAAGCTGGAAACGATAGGTTTCCGCCAGCGCCAGCACGCCTCCCTGGTGCTCCAGCACCCGGTCGCTTTTATAATCCAGCAAGTACAGCTTATCCCCAACAGCGAACAAGCAGTCGATAATCCCTTGAATCAGCACGGTCTCTCCGGCCAGTTCCTCAATCGCCAGCCGTTTCCCGTCCGCTTCAGCTTCATCTGTGACGCCCGCTGTAGCCGAAGCGAACCGCGGGTAAGCTTCCTCCACAGACAGGCCGTAGCTAAACGGCATCTCCCGCCGAATCCAATCAGCCTGGCGAAGCAAAGCGCCCAGCGGGCTATGCAAAAATCCGGCAACCCGCGCAGTATCCATTTCCGCGCTCTGCTCCCGGGACATGATCTGCAGCTCCACAAGCTGCTGCAGCGTCCGGCGAACCGTCTCTTCGCCCGCCTCCTGGTCAAAAGGAAGATGCTGCATGAGCATATGATACGCCGTTCCCCGTTCGGTCGGCGTCATCCGCTTCTCCTCCATAAATTTCGGACGGCGCAAATGCAGCTTGTATTCGGCCTTCTCTTCAAGAACGTTCCGCCGCTCCATGCGCGCTTCCTCTGCGGCGAACCAATCCATCGGCGGCTCCTCCTGCATGGCCAAAAGCGTCTTCATTTCGGTAACTGATGTCTTGGCCGATATCCGGCCGGCCATTTCGTAAGGGTAGCGCCAGTCCAGCCTTGCCTTCACGGCATCTTCGAACCCCATATCCTCCGCCGGGCGGACGGGAACGGGACCGCCGGCTACCAGGGCCTGCAGCATAGCCTTCTCCTCCGGCGCCCAAGCTTTGGCCGCTGCCGCTTGTGCAAAGGCAGTCACAAACTGCTCAGCGGCAATGAAGCTTATCACCCAGTCAGAACCGCTTCCCTGTCCATAGTCCGCAGCAGGCTCCGGTAACCCGGCGAAATCGCGAAGCTGCGCCGCAGCCGGGTGGCGGATTAAGGAAGGCCCGATCCAATCCAGGTAACTGCGCCCCCGGGCAATCAAATAATCAGGAAGCTGCTCGGTGCCGTTCGCCAGAATACCTCCCCATGACTCCACCGATTTGGCCAAATCTTTGACCGAGGAAATCAGAATGAGTTTGTCTTTAGGCCTGGTCAGCGCCACGTACAACACTCGTATTTCCTCGGCCAGCAGCTCCAGCTGCGCCCGGCGGCGAATCGCCAGATTCGGAAGCGTGGGATAGCTCACCCGCGTATTCTCATCGACGAATTTAGGCCCGTAGCCCATTTCCTTATGCATCAGGAACGGCGTATTCAAATCCTGCCGATTGAACATTTTGGACAAGCCCGCCACAAAGACGACCGGGAACTCCAGCCCCTTGCTTTTGTGGATGGTCATAATCCGGACGGCATCCTCCTGTTCTCCGGCAGAAGCCGCCGCGCCAAGGTCACCGCCGTTCTCCCGCAGCCTCGTAATATATCTTAAAAACCTGAACAGGCCGCGCGCGGCTGAGGATTTCTCGAATTGTCTAGCCCGGTCAAGAAGGGCCCGCAGGTTCCCCTGCCGCTGAGCTCCTCCCGGCAAACCGCCGACCCAGTCCAAAAATCCGGTTTGCCGGTAAATGTCCCTAATCAGGTCGCCAAGTTCACCCTCCCTGGCTTTATTCCGCCAAGCTTCGAGCTGCCCCGTATAGACGATTAGCCTGTCCCTTAACGTAGCGTGCTTTACTCCGGCCTGAGCTGCCGAGTGCTCTGCGGTCCAAAGCTCGCCCGGCGCCGTTCCAGCTTCGCCGCCCTTTTCTGCTGAGGATGCAGCTGCAAGTGGACCTTTAGGTTCATCAGCCAAGACTTCTGGCGCCAGCAGCCCGCTATTCCTGATCTCTGCCATCGTCTCTTCCGCAGCCTCTGCCATAGCAGCTGTCGAAGCTTCAGCCGAAGCCCATGACGCAGCCTCCGCCCCTGCCTCTGCCGAAATTTCGGCAGTAGCCACCACCCCTGCCATATCCGTCTCTTCCGGGCCAATATAAGCCTGCACAGCCTCATAGAAATTTCCTTTTGGAGCAGCAAGACGTATTTCAGCCAGCTCCTCCTCGGACAAATTGCAGAGCGGCGAACGAAGGACGGCGGCCAGCGGAATATCCTGCATCGGGTTATCAATGACCTGGAGCAGGGACATCATCGTTTCGACCTCAGAGGCGTCGAAATACCCCTGGCTCACTTCTCCATAGGCCGGGATACCTTCCATCCGAAGCTCCTCCATCATAGCGGGAGCCCAGGTCAATGTAGAGCGGAGCAAAATGACCATGTCCCGGTATTCCACGGGACGCAAGCCCTTCAGGTGTTTATCGTAAATGCGCAGAGGCTTCTGCCGCATCTCCCGTATTTTGGCCGCAATGGCCCGGGCCTCCAGACGAACCGCCTCCAAATCAGCAAGCTCCTCGTCGATTCTCGCTCCGTCTGACTCGCCCTCCGCTGCCGGAGTTTCACCCTCCGCGGCCGCATCGCCGCTCCGGTCGATCAGTAGCAGCTCGGGGCGGTAGTCCTCCCCGTCATTGTCAGGGTAGCCTTCCCCATACACAAGCTCCGAACGGGAATCATATGCAATTTCCGCAACAGTCTCATTCATGACTTGCCGGAAGACATAGTTGACAGCATCGATCACTTCCCGCCGGCTGCGGAAATTGCGGGCAAGGTCAATTCTAAGCCCTTCCGCCGACGCATCCCCGCCATAGCTCCGGTACTTCTGCAGGAATAGTCCAGGCTCAGCCAGCCTGAACCTGTATATGCTCTGCTTCACGTCGCCGACCATAAAGCGGTTGCCCGGCTCCTGCCGGGAAATCAACCGGACGATATCCTCCTGCACCGTATTCGTATCCTGATATTCGTCAAGGAGCACCTCTTCGAATTGCTGCTGATATTCTAGCGCGGCAGCGGAGGGTACGACCTTATCCCATGTTGAATCCGGATGGCGCAGAATTTGCAGGCAGTAATGCTCAAGGTCAGAGAAGTCGAGCCAACCTTTGGCCGTTTTCTCCTTGCGGTACCGCTTGGCGAATTCCATGACGAAAGAAGACAGCTCGGCCATCAGCGGAGCCATCTGGTTCATCTCGTCCAGAAACGCCTCGGGCGAGCGGCCGAACAGCTGCGTGCGCAACTCTATGAGTGTCTTCTTTGCTTCCTCGCGGAGCGTTTTGACCCGCTCCTGCAGTGTCGGATCGGTCTGATCCTTCTTGCACGGCTTCAGCTTGCCAAACGCGATGGCATCGAATTTCCCATGTAGCAAAGACCACTGCCCTTCATGAACGTAAGCCAGCATCAGCTCGACCATCGCGATGTCCTCTTCCAGAGTGGCAGCGTAAGGCTGCGGTCCGCCAGGGGACAAAGCGATCGCCTCGGCCTGCCGCAGCAGCTCCCCAGCTCCTTCGAGGGTCAGCTTCGCATCGCTCAGTATGCTGCTGACCCACAAGCTTTTCTCCAAAGCCTCCACGCTAGGAGCGGCAAAGGCCTCTGCGGCCTGCCGCAGCCAAAAGTCCGGCCACGGATGGCTCCGCGAGAAATCGTACAATTTCTGCACCAGGAAAAAAACAGCATCGTCGCTGCGTTCTCCGCCAAACCAGTCCACCAGACGCAAAAATGGGCTGCCCTCCCGCTCGAGCGCATATTTCTCCTCAAACAGCTCCTCGAGCACTTCCTGGCGAAGCAGGGCGGTCTCGCTTTCCGATGCGATGCGGAATCCGGGGTCAAGCGGGATCAACGTATAATAGCGCTGGATCACTTCCATGCAAAAAGAGTGAAGGGTCGTAATCGAAGCACGTCCCAGCATGGCAAGCTGCCGCCCCAGATGCTCATTCGCAGGATTCCGGGACAGCTCCTTCTCTAGCGCCTCCCTGATGCGCTGCCTCATTTCCGTAGCGGCCGCTTTAGTAAAAGTCGCAACAAGCAGGCGGTCCACGCTAAGCGGCTGATCCGTGCTGCACAGCTTTCGGATGATGCGTTCCACCAGCACTGCCGTTTTGCCCGAGCCGGCCGCTGCGGCGATCAGCATATTGCTTCCGGACAGCGATATCGCTTTCCATTGATCGTCGCTCCAGTAGCTGCCCGGCGGCTTCGGTATGCTCATCTTTGCCCCTCCTCTCTGTCATTTTGCTCGAACAGCTCCCACAGCTTATCCTTGCCGGGCTTGCTCAGCACCTGATAAGAAACGTCCTCCACTGTTTCATCAAAACGGCAGACCGGTTTAAAGGCGCAGTGCGTGCATGCCGTCTCGGTGCCCAACCGATAAGGAGTGATTCGGACGTCTCCTTCCGTAATTCTCGTTCCGATTTCCGTTATGGTCCGCTTGGCCGATCGAAGCAGCTTGTGCCATTGCTCTTCCGTAGCGACAGAAGCGCTGCTGTAGAAGCCCCCGTCAGCTTTGACGGCGACCGGAAGAATATCGGAATACCCCTTATCCAAAACGCTGTCCATCTTGGAAATGACATCCCTATCCGCAAGCAGCAGTCCCTTCATTTTGAATCGTTTCAGCATCTCCTGTTCAGCTTGCTCCGGGCTCATGCCGTTGCTGCTCTGCAGAAGCGGGTTATGGACATGAAAGTACAGCGTGCCGGCGGGCATTGCCCTTTCCCCAAGCCACGATTCGCTGGACGCAAGCAGCACCTCAAGATAGGTGAGCATTTGCAGCGACAAGCCGTAATACACCTCGTGAAGCTTCAGATCCGTCTGGCTTGACTTGTAATCGATAACTCTCAGCAGCAGCCCTTGCTCTCCCTCCGCGACGTCGACCCGGTCGATCCGTCCAACGATTTCCATGACGCATCCGTTTGGAAGCTCGAAGGTCAGCGGGGGAAGGGTTTGTCCGGGACCGAAATCCAGCTCCAGGCCGATCGGCTCGAAGCTGCCTCTTCTGGAATGCTCTCCGAGAATGATAGAGGCACGGCCCACGATATTCTTAAGCTTGCGGGTAATGTACCCATAACGCTTCGAGCTCAGCAGGATTTCACCCTGCAGCTTTGGCGCAATCCGGTCGACCGCGTCCTCCGCCTCTTTCAGACATTGTTCGGAGGAAAGACTGCCCCAGCTGCGATTCTGCTCCTTGAACGTAAGCGCCATCGAGCTTAGCGCCGCATGGAACAGTTGGCCGATATCCGGCGCCTTCAGCCGGTAAATTTGCCGTTCCTTCAGCTTCAAACCGTGAGAGGCGAAATGTGAAAACGGACATGCCGAAAACTTCTCCATCCGGGACACGCTAGTCCGAAGACGCTTGCCGTATAATCGCCGGCTCGTCGCGGCAGACAGCCCCCGTACCTTGTTGCGGTATTCCAGTGAGCCAAGCAGGCGAGCAACTTTGCCATCCCATTCCGGGCGGGTCTTATACCAGCCCAGAACGTTCCACCATACCGGAGAGATCGGCTCGCCGTTTCTCCATAGCCGCAGCTGATCGATTAACCGGGACAATGTTGGCGCCGGCCGGCTCACATATTCAAGCTGCCGTTCCTCGGGATCGCCTGCGGCCGGAGCTTCTGCCAGGAAGCGTTCCTGCAGACTCGGAAAAATCGTCTTCACATGCCGGATAACCTCGGAAGGCAGAAGGGCCTTGCCCTCTTCGTCAGCCAGCGGATAGCTTAGCCACAGCGAGCGGCTCGCCGCCGACAAGGCCTCGTAAATAAGGAAGCGCTCATCAAGGAGTCTTCTTGTCAGGCCAGGGGCAAGCCTGATGCCGATCTCGGAGAGCCGTGTCCGCTCCTGATCGCTGAGCACGCCTTCTTCCTGGAGGCTGGCAGGCATGATGCCTTCATTGACTCCAAGCAGAAATAGATGCTCAACATGGCTTGAACGCGTACGATCCGTGCTCCCGATCAATACCTGATCCAGGGATGGCGGAACAAGAGACAGCTTGAGATCCTGCAGCCCTGTCTCCATAATTCCAGCGAATATATCCAAGCTAAGCTGCTCTTCTCCCATCATTTCTACGATTTGATCGAGGAGGTCCAAGACGGCGCTCCATAGCTGGCGATGTTCCATTGCCTCCTGCGGCCTTCCCTGGCGATGGGCCTCATGCGCCAGCTTGTCCAGACGATGGGCAGCCTCGGTATCTTCGAGCAGCCTGTAGACCGCCGTGCACATTTCACGGGTATTGCGGCTCCGCTTCAATCTCGTCTCGAAAGCGGATAAAGGCGTTACAATCGCCTCGCGGCAGCGCTCCAGCAAGCGCATGGACTCGCTCTCCGCTTGCTCGGCCTGACGTTCAGGGCCTTCCAATGACAGGCTGGGCGTGCTCTTCCAGGGTCGGCCATCGTTCCAGCGGTAGCCGTGAATTCCACTCGCCAACGCATAGTTTTCGAGCCGGTCCATATCGCTGCGCGTCAAGCTGCCGTCCAGCGGCAGCAGAAATTCACTCTTGACGCAGCGGAATACATCCTCGTATTTCCAAAATTTCAATACAACGTCCAAGGCGCCACGAATCAGCTCTACCATGGGATGATAGAGGACGCTCCGCTTCTGGTCGAAGAAATAGGGGATGCCGTATTCCTCGAATAACGGGCCGACGAGATGGTCGTAATCCTCCAAATTTCTAACAAGCAGAGCCATTTCTCGCCATCTAGCCCCCTGCTCCCTGGCCAGGGCAACCATCGCCCGCGCGGCTCCTTCAATTTCCGCGCGCCGGCTGCCCGCCGCTTGCAGAGACAATGCGGCCGATAAATCCTCCGGCGGTGCCGCACCCTTCCACGGGGTTCGGTGTTCATAGGCAAACTCCAAATGCGATAATATCCCATTGCCTTTAAAGCGTGGAAACGGACGTGTACCGAGAACCTCCGCCGGCTTAACCTCCACTCCACATTCCTCTGCAAGCTCGCGAAGCTTCATGTAAGTTACCGCCGTGGAATGGAACAGATTCAGCTCATGCGGCATAACTCCGTCATCATAAGGACGGTCCAACGTCAGCGATACGGTCATCGAGGAGGCCGCCGACATGAGCGCGCCTATGGCTTTGTACTCCTGGGGGGTAAAAGACTGGAACCCGTCGATCCAAATGTCGGCCCCGCGAAGATAGGAGGAATTCGGAGCACCCTCGGCAAGCTTGACGACATGATCCTCGGCATCTATGTAGAGTTTGGATAATTCCTGGTCAAATTCGCGATAGATCATGCTGAGATCATGCAGCTTATCCTTCAGGAGCGGCGATTCGCCATCGGACCTTTCGAGGACTTCCCCATATTTGTCCAATGCCGAGAAATCGGCATCATGTTTCTTCAGCTCGCTGTACAGCGCATTGATCCGGTCAATTACACCAAGCTGATCGCCCGACTGCTTGTATAGCTTCAGCTCTTTGCGGTGCCTGCGCATAATTTTGTAGAGAAGCATCTTCTTGCCCTCTTCGCTGATCGGTATAAGCGCCGATCCGCCCGTTTCCTGCATAACCCGCAGAGCCAGACGGTGAAAGCCGAGAACCTGGGCTCTGACGGTACCATATAATTGCTCCGACTGGACGATAGCACGTTCAATCTGGAACGTCCCCTGTTCCGGGGCGATCAAAATAATCGGCGGACCCGCCGGGTCGGCTCTTAGCATCGAGGTAATCCGCTCCAGAATCAAGCTGCTCTTGCCGCTTCCTGAACGGCCGATGATCAATTGAAGTGACATGATGCTCCTCCTAACAGCAAAACTGCCGTAAACCTAAATTTTATATCAAAGCAAGAAGCAATGCTGTCGCGGCTTCTTGTCACGGTAAAGTTGTTAATTTACATTATAGCATACAGATCTTAGCGATTAAGCCGCAAACAAGAATGTATGTTCTGTAATTGTAAACTAGTAAACGCGCAAAATACAACAAGACTTCTGAAAAAATCAGAAGTCTTTCATTGCAGCCCTTGCCATTCCTCGTTTTTTTACCATCCTGGATATGTTAGAACGTCTTGCTCCGCACCTCAAAGATCGCAAACTTCAAATAGTGCCCTTCATTAACGCCTAAAATTTGCGGATGGTCTTTCCCGGCCGCCCGCCATTCGATCAGCCTGAGTACCTTGCCCGCATCCATCGCGGCTTCCTGAATCGTCTGCAGGAACAGCTCCGGCTTCATATGGTAGGAACAGCTGGCAGTAACCAGGTAACCGCCCTCGTTCACCAGCTTCAGGCCATGCAAATTAATGTCCTTGTACCCTCTGCACGCCCCTTTGACCGCCCCTTTCGTCTTGGCAAAAGCCGGCGGATCGAGTATGACGACGTCCCAGGTACGGCCACCGCCGGCCGTCATTGGCTGAGAGGTGTCTACCTTGCCGGTATCGGCAGCGCGCAGACGCCGTTCGTCCTGCCCCTTGACCTGGCTGCGCAAATACTCGAAAGCATCCGCCACGACGAACTCCACCCGTTCTTCAAAGCCGTTTAGCCTGACGTTCTCCCGGGCGCTTTGGATCGCGTGCTCGGAAATATCGAGGCAGGTTACCTTCTTAGCGCCGTACTTGCATGCATGAAGCGTAAAGCTGCCGGTATGAGAGAAGCATTCCAGCACGGTGGCTCCATCCCAATAGGGAAAAACAACCTCCTTGCCCTTCCGGTTGACCGGAGCCATGCGGAATCCGCCGCCGTCCGCGGGAAGCTGCTGCAGTGTAACCCCGCTCCTTTCTCCCCAACCTGTCATCAGCGGTTCGATGGAAGCGCGGTTCTCGCGCTGATCAAAGAAATACCCCGTCTTCTGACCCTGCCAGATATCGACTTGGATCAATAGGCCATTCTCCGTCACGGTCACATGCCGCGGCGGATCACCGTACAGCGGACCCTTGACCTCCTCAAGACCTTCCAGGGCGCGGACGGATACGTCGCTGCGCTCATAGATGCCCGCCGGCTGAAGCACAGCTGCCAAAGCTTCAACAATGCTGTCTCGGCAGCGATCCATCCCCAGTGTGAGCAGCTGTACGACAAGAACATCGCCAAACCGGTCCACGACCAGTCCCGGCAAGAAATCAGCCTCTCCATAGACAAGCCGGTAGGCATCCTCCTGCAGAAATCTGTTGCGGTGCGCAAGACACTGTTCGAAACGCTGGATGAAGAAGGCGGTGTCCATCGCTTCAAGCGGTTGATAGGATATGACACGAACCGTAATTTGCGAATCGGGATTGTAGTAGCCCGTTGCCAGGAACTTGTCCCTCCAATCCAGCACGGATACTAGGCCGCCCGGCTGCGGCCCGCCCTCTACTTTCTCGATTTCATTGCTGTAAATCCAAGGATGCCCCTGTTCCAGCCGTTTTTTACGACTGCGTTGCAATATAACTGATGGCACGCTGACCCACTCCTCTTATTCTTAAATAGCTTCTCCTCGACTTGCGCCGCCGCCCGGTATAGGCGACTGGCTTATAAAACCGGCCGGAGGCTCGGGCATGAGAGCTGCAAGTACTGCATATATGTAACTTGTACAGCTTTATCAGAGGAGGGAGCTCATGTTTCACGAAATTGTGTTCCCGGCGACGTTTGGCTTTGCTCTGTTTCTGCTTGGCATGAAAATTATGGAGGCGTCGCTCCAGGCCTGGGCCGGACCGAGGCTGATCAAACTGCTGCAAGCCTCGACGCGCACGCCATGGACGGGCCTGTTATCGAGCACCTTCGTTACAGCCGTACTCCAGAGCAGTACGGCCGTAACGGTAATGACGATCGGGCTCGTCAATGCCGGGCTGTTGTCTTACGGCCGGACACTGGGCATCATCCTCGGCGGCAACATCGGAACCTGCCTGACCACCGAACTGATCGCCTTGAATATTTCGCGCCTTGGCATTCCGCTTATGATTGGCTCACTCATCATATGGGCTTGCGCCGTGATGGGCGAAGAAGCGTATCCCCACAGCCAGGATGGCGGACGCTGGGCGCGAAGGCTGCGGCCAATCCAGTTCGGATCGCTCGCTGTGTTCGGCTTCAGCCTTATTATGATCGCAATCAAATGGATGCAGTCGATCGGTTCAGCTCTAGAGGACCGCGGCGTGATCGCCTGGCTGCTGATGCACGCGGACGACAGTCTCCTCTGGGGGGCCATCGCCGGAGCAATTCTCACGGCACTTATTCATAGCAGTGCAGCTGTTATCGCCATGACGATGGGGCTTGTAGCTGCTGGAGCGCTCCCGGTTGAATTTGGCATAGCCATGGTCATCGGCTCTAACGTAGGCACATGTATTACGCCGCTGATCGCCTCAGTCGGCAGCTCCCGTTCAGGACAGTTCGTCGCCTGGTCCCACGTCATCCTCAACGTGCTTGGCGCGGTACTCTTCATGCCCCTGATCCCATGGCTTGAGACGGCCGCAGTCTGGCTTAGCAGTGATCCCGCGGCACAAATCGCCCATACGCAGACGATTTTCAACGTGGTCTGTTCCTTGCTCGCGCTCCCCTTTTGCTATTTGCCCATCTGGTCAAGATGGGGCGGGCCGACGCATCGCCCCCCGGAATATTCCACGCGGACGGTGGCGCTGCCTCCCGCCAAAATGGGCGATTAGACCTGAACGCCCAGCAGTTTTAATGCTTTTTCCAGTATAAAATCATTGTTGTCATAACCGGCATTGCACTGCCTTTCCCAAGCGACTGCAGGCTCATACCAGGCCACGCTGCGTATTTCCTCCGTTTGGGGTTTCAGCATGCCGCCTTCGCTTTCGACAAGATAATAGTGAACTTCCTTTTGGATATCTCCATGCTGCGGATGATGATAAGTATAGGCAATAATATCGATGGGCTCGACGATTCGGCCGAGAATTCCGGTTTCCTCTTTAATTTCACGAAGCGCGGTTTGCTCGATCGTCTCCCCGTTCTCCCGTTTTCCTTTAGCATAGGATATTTTGCCGTATCGGTCTGTAATGAGCTGAATTTGCAATTGTCCCGCTTCTCGGCGGTAGACAATGCCTCCTGCGGATATTTGCTTGGACGGCATAACATGATCCCTCCTTATTCGTAGCACATTCTCTAAAAAACGGATTCTCAGCTTGCCCCCTTACCGGGGATAATACCCAAATGGACAACAAGGATTTCACCCCCGGGGTGAAATCCTTGAAAGCAGGTATGATATTCAAACACGTGATAAGCTGGGCAGAATGTTAGGCCAATGCTCTGGAGGAATCCTCCAAAATGCGTACAAGCTGGCCTTCGCAGGTGTTGACGCCCGCTTTCGTCAGTTTGACCCGGCACACTTTACCAGCCAAGTCACCGGAAGCCTCAAAACGAATTTGCAGGTAATTGTCGCTGAATCCGGCTGCATAGCCTTCTCCCGCGACTCCCTTCTCATCCTTCTCCGGTATGACATCGACCACCTGGCCGACGAATTTCTGTGCATACGCCAGCTGCATCGATTCTGAAAGATCAATCAGCTCATGGACGCGTGCGTGCTTCACTTCCTCGTCTACCTGGTCCTCCATCCGAGCTGCCGGCGTACCGGTCCGCTTGGAATAAGGGAATACGTGCATTTCCGAGAAGCCGATGCGCTTAATCGCCTCGAAGCCCTCCCGGAACAGTTCATCGGTCTCGCCCGGGAAGCCGACGATAATATCTGTCGTAATCGCCACATCCGGCATGAATTCACGAATCTTCTTAATCTTAAGTTCGAATTCTTCAATCGTATATTTCCGTCTCATCCGCTTCAGCACTTCGTTGCTTCCCGCCTGCAGCGGAATATGAAAATGACGGCACATTTTGCTGGAGCCCTTCAGCACTTCCAGCATCTTATCGTCGATCTGACTTGCTTCGATCGAGCTGATCCGTACGCGCTCAAGGCCCTCGACCTTATCCAGCTCCCAGAGCAAATCGGACAGTCGGTAGTTTTCAAGGTCATCGCCGTATCCCCCGGTATGAATGCCGGTCAGTACGATTTCCTTATATCCTGCGGCGACCAACTGCTTCGCCTGATTCACAACGCTTTGCGGATCGCGGCTGCGGGACAAGCCCCGCGACCATGGAATGATACAGAAGGTGCAGAAGTTATTGCAGCCCTCTTGGATTTTGAGAAAGGCGCGTGTCCGGTCTGCAAAATCCGGTACGTCCAGCTCCTCGAAATCCCGGGTTTTCATAATGTTGCGCACGGCATTGATCGGCTGGCGCTGCTCCTGAAGCTGGCCGATCAGGGGCATGATCTTCTCCCGGTCCTGGGTACCGATCACAAGATCCACCCCAGGGATATCCAATATTTCGGCAGGCGAGGTCTGGGCATAACAGCCCGTAACCGCAACGATCGCGTCCGGATTGCGGCGGATCGCCCGGCGAATGATTTGCCGTGATTTTTTATCGCCTGTGTTCGTGACGGTGCACGTATTAATCAAGTATACATCTGCGGTCTGTTCAAAATCGACCTGCTCGTAGCCTTCGTTCTTAAAAAGCTGCCAAATGGCTTCTGTGTCATAGAAATTGACTTTGCAGCCCAACGTGTAAAAAGCGACGGATGGCATTGTTCAAAACTCCCCCATTTCTCCGGTTTCATACATGATGCAGGTCAAGGCGGCCATACCAGCCGTCTCCGTTCTTAAAATTCTTCGGCCCAGCCCTATGGATACGGCACCTGCCGCTTCTAATTGCGTGATTTCCTGCTCCGTAAATCCGCCCTCAGGCCCGATCGCGATCAGCACCCGCGGCTTCGCCCCCTCCTCCATGCGCTCCGCAAAAGGCTTCAGCACGTCCCGCAGCTGCTGGCCGTGCTCCTTCTCGTAGCATACACAGGCGAGGTCATATTCCGGCAGCTTGACCAGCAGTTCCTTCCAGGCCGCCGGCGAATCCACCGTCGGAATCCTGCTGCGGTGAGCCTGCTCCGCCGCCTCTTTCGCAATTTTGCGCCAGCGGAGCGCCCGCTTCTCCTCTTTCCGCGGATCATATTGAACAACCGTCCGTTCCGACATGAAAGGCAGAAAGGAAGTGGCGCCGATCTCCGTGCATTTCTGGATGACGACTTCCATTTTATCGCCTTTCGGCAAACTTTGGGCGATCGTCACCTGAACACGGGGTTCACCAGATGGCTCAAGCATTTCTATAATACGGGCTGTCACTTCCTGCGCTTCAATCTCCGTAATCTCGACTAGCGCTTCCCTAGCGATCCCGTCGCTGACAATCAGCTTATCTTCAGGCTTGGAACGCATCACTTTGCCTATATGGCGAGCGTCCTCACCGGTTATGCTCACCGTCTTGTCCCCAAACTGTATCGGGTCAATAAAATAACGCTGCATTTCTCATCAACCTCACCTTAATCACCAAAGAACATCATACAACTTTTGAATTATGGATTCCAGTATTTATTCCTCGAAAAAATGGGCGGGACTACCCGCCAAACAGCATGAGGAAAAAACTGCCGAACTGAAAATAAATCGTTTCGGCTCCCGCATATAAAGGTTGGATAATCACACTGCGGAGCTGGGGAATGATCAAGATGAGCAGAAAGATGAGTACAGACCACTGCTCAAATTGCTTCAATGAGATTCTGGCCCGGTCAGGTACGATATCCTCCAGAATACGGTAGCCGTCAAGCGGCGGCAGCGGCAATAAGTTGAATAGGAAAAGGAAAAAGTTCCAGAAATTAAACATCGCAAAAAAAGTATGAACGGCATTGTACAAGATTTCATTCGAAATCATATCTATTATGCCGAACCTGGAAAGGACAACATAAATCATCGTCCCGAGAAAACCGAGCAGCAAATTGCTCAGCGGCCCTGCCGCGGCGACGACGATCCCCATTTGCCGCGGCTTCTCAAAATTATCCCGGTTGACGGGAACCGGCCTTGCCCAGCCAAACCCCGCAATGAGGAGTAAAATCACTCCAAACAGGTCGAAGTGAACAGCCGGGTTCAGGGTGAGCCGCCCCTGCAGCCGTGCTGTCGGGTCCCCAAATTTATTGGCAAAATAAGCGTGGGAAAACTCATGCACGCTAAATGCGATGATCAGCGTAATTAAAAAATAAGGCAGCTGATCCAGGGGAATCCGCAAAATTTTATTTAAAAAATCCATGAACGGCTACCTCTTTCTCGCCACGAAAGCAACCCAATCCTCTTCGCGGGCGGTCTCCTCGATTTCGAAGCCCGTCGCAAGCAGCGCTTCCTTCACGGCTTGTTCTTTGTTTTTATATATTCCCGAAGCAATATAATATCCGCCCGGCTGCAGCGCCTGGTATACGTCTTCGATGAATAACAGGATAATTTCCGCTAGTATATTAGCTACAACCACGCGAACGGGCAGTTTAACGTTTAGCTCGGCCCCTGCTTCCTGCTTCAAAACGGATAACAGGTCGCTCTCCACGACCGTAATTTGCTCTTCCAGCTTGTTGAGCCTCGTATTCTCGATTGCGCTGGAAACAGCAACCGGATCCAGATCCAATGCTAGAACCCGGGATGCGCCAAGCTTAACCGCCCCGATGGCGAGAATGCCTGAGCCAGTCCCAACGTCAATAACCTCGTCCCCTTCTTGAATAACGCCCTCCAGCGTACGGAGGCACAACGAGGTCGTCGGATGCGTGCCGGTTCCAAAAGCCATGCCTGGATCAAGCTCAATGATTTTCTCCTGCTCCGATTGAGGGACGTAATCCTCCCAGGTCGGCTTAATCGTCAGCCGCTCGGACACGCGGATCGGCTTAAAATATTGCTTCCAGTTGTTCGCCCAGTCGTCCTCGCTGACATCCTTCACTGCCATTTCTGCCTTGCCGGGATCAATGTCGTAATTTGGCAGCTCCGCAATCCGTTCCTTTACGGAAGCTACCACCGCGTCAATGTCCGTTCCTTCCGGGAAATACCCGCTAATTCTTGCTTCCCCCTGTGGAATATCGTTGGGCGGTATTTCAAACCATTGTCCCAGGGACGTATCTCTAGGTTTATTGTTGTCCACGTACTCTTCAATGGTAACGCCGCCAGCCCCCTCCTCATGCAAGAAGTTGGTAATCATCTCTACCGCTTCTTCCGTTGTATGTATAGATATTTCCTTCCAAATCATGTTGATTTATCCTCCTCGGTTCATACGCATACCCTTTATTGTACTATATAATATCCAGGGAAACAAAGGCCGCTAACGGCCTTACCTCGATCGTTCTAATTCCGGTTGAAGGCTCATGAAAAAAGGGCAAAAGACGCAAATTGTCTTTTACCCTGAACTTAAGTTCCTCCGGCTGCTCTGCGCCAGGGATTCGTCATTTTTCCGGAGCTCCATGAACAGCGGCTGCCCGCGGTCCTGCTGCATGGCTTCGCCCATGCTTGATCAGAAGCGCTGCTGCTGCCTGCGGTCAGCGCGCTCGCTGCGCTCCAACGCTTCCCAATCCTCCTGATCGGCCAAGTCTTCGGAGAACTCCACGTCCTCGTTGTGTTCAATCGGTATTCTTGATGACTTTGCCGTACTGGAGCGCTTTGTGTCCTGCTTGTGCTCGCTCATCTTCCCGTTTCCCTCCTTCGGATAGTTGCAAGTTACATCATCCCGCCAAGTTCTTCAATGATTCGCAACGCTTGATGATGACTGGACTCGTCCACGACAACCGTCAACAGGATATCGTGTCCGGTCGGTCCGCCTTGGCCGCCATGACTCATCCCGCTTGCCGCAGGATCGGCAGCCGACAAAATGCCGGCCGACCTGTTGGTGATCTCCGCATCCTGAGTAATCGCCGCCAGGCTCGAAATTTTGCCGGTGACCGGATTTAGCGGGTCATAACCCTCGCCCGGATATCTGCTGAAACGGTCGATGGACAAGTCCGCGACCCGAAGAGCCTGCAATTTTCTGGCCGCGCCCTCCGCCTCTTCCGGGCTTTTAAAATAAGCGAGTATGTTTTTTTCACCCACCCGCGATCGCCTGCCTTCCCTCGGCATGTATTGAACCTGCTTCTTGCGCAGCTTCTTAGTCTGTAGGATGCAAAAATGAATGGCATTTTATACAAATGATACGTTCTTTTAAAATTTGAAACTATTATCGGGAGGTTTCGTATATACTCTTATATAAATACCATTTTTACAGTAGGAGGGTTTATTTATAGTATGTTCAAGAAAATGACGGCGCTCGTGATGGTATTCACTTTATTGTTTGCTTTCGCCTCTGCGGATTTCGCTGACGCGCGGCGCGGCGGTGGTTTTAAATCCGGGCCACGCAGTTACACGACAACGCCAAAGAAATCAAGCAACGTCAATAAGTCGGAATCCAACACGACCAACAAATCGACTGCAACTCCAGGCGCTACGAACAATAGAACCGGATTTTTCGGCGGTGGCAGCTTCATGAAAGGCATGATGGTCGGCGGTTTGGCCGGACTTCTGTTCGGCGGACTGTTCGGAGGCATGGGCTTTTTCGGTGAATTGCTGGGGCTCGCAGTCAACTTGATTGCCATTTACCTGATCGTAATGGTGGCGGTTGCCCTGTTCCGCAGGTTTAGGAAGCCTCAGGTGTATCAAGGACCGCGTCATGACGACCATGACAATCGCGGAGGAAGATTTTAAGCTATGATTCTAAGCATGGATGAAATCATCAACGCCATTTGTATTCATACAGCCGAACGTACCGGCTTGCGGCCAACAGACATCCAGGTGGAGCTGAGCTGGGATGAAGATACAGGTTATACCGGCGAAGTTTGGGCTAATGGACGAAGCCGTTACCTGATCGAATTGAATATTATAGAAGCGATTATCCAGTATATGTACAAGGAATATGGTATTCGGGCTTTCAAGGACGATATTACCCTGGAACTGGATGAAGAAATTACAGCGTCCATAAGGCAGTAAAGGTTGACTGCTGTAATATGCAAGGGCACCCTATCGTTACAGACGATAAGGGTGCCTTTTTATTATCTTTGTTCGAAGAAGAGTATGTCCGTTTAATTTATAGCTAGTTCACCCTAACTCTCTTCGAACCTTAAGAGTTAGTCTGATCTGCCCGCTTGCTGCCCAACAAGAAATTAAGCTGCTCCAGCAGGCTGCTGCCTCCGGTTAAGGAGATCGAGCCGATCTTCTCGCAAATCTTCTCCAGAAATTCAAGCTCTTTTAAACGGTACAGCGTCTCGTTCTCGTCCATCAGCTTGGCCGTATTAAGCAGGCTGCGTGTAGATGCCGTTTCCTCACGGCGGGTAATGAGGTTGGCTTGCGCTTTCTTTTCCGCCAAGAGAACGGTATTCAAAATATCTCTGATATCCCCCGGCAGGATGATATCCTTCACCCCGGCCGATATGAAATGAACGCCATATTCCTGTTCCTTCTCCTGAAGGCGCGCCAGCACGAAAGCGGCAATTTGCTGCTTCGTTCTAAGCAGGTCGTCGAGCTTAAAGCCCCCGATATATTCGCGCAATATCAATTGCAGCTGGATATAAATCTGCTCCTCGAAGGATTTGATCGCCAGTACTTGCAGCGGATGAGTCACCTTATATTGGCAAACGAAGTTCAGCCTTAGCGTAACCTTATCCTCCGTCATCATTTCCTGCCCTGTCATATCCAACTGCTGTTGCCGCAAATCGACCTTCTGCAGCGACACCGCCGCCGGCCCTCTCCAGAAATAATACTTCCCGGGCGCAAGCTCCTTTTGCATGACATGGTTGTAATACAGTACACCTGCTTCATGCTCTGCTACCTCCAGCATATGATAATAGCCATGCAATTTGGGCAAAACAACGGGATCGACCTCGGCCGGCAGCTCCGGATTGCGAATATCGACATGAACGAAGCTATGCTTCTTCAGAACGTTCCAAAAAGCGTATGCCCCCGGCTTAAGAAGCCCGCTGAACCGGCCATCCTCGTAATGCAGCACATATTCGTGGTCCATCACCTGAACGACCTCTAGCTCCCGCTTAAGCAGGTCGTCATGCATGAACAGCTGCAAATCCTGGCCATCTACTTCAAACGGCATGGCTGTATCGACAACGATGATATCGCTCTCCGCAAACGGGGACTGGCGGTACGTACCCGGGTACAGCATTTTTTCATAGTTCCCCTGCTTGAACAGCAAGCCGCGCTTGCCCTTATGTATCGTAATTTTTTTCAGCATCTCATTCTTCCTCCTTCACGACGGCTCCACCGCCGATTTGTGGCCTCTTGCAGAGGCATCCTCCTGCCGCATCAACGGAGCTCTGTTTAAGAAATGCAGGCCGCCTGCGTCCCGCCGAAGCATCTATGAGCTTACCGTAAGAATCGCTTGCCTTCTTCCGATCTGCCCGTTTCTCCCTCAGGGGCGGCATCCAGCCCGCAATTCGGTATCCGCAAAGCTGCAAAGCATCTGCAGCAGCGTGCATAACAAGCCACCGAGGATCCTCCACCAGGCCATCATCTGTACTCTTGTCTCTCGATTAAAAGTCGAGCGCTCTACCACTGAGCTAATCCTTCTCTAAGGATAAGGGATTCGAACCCTTGCATAGGAGATTTCATGCCTCTGACAATACAGCATGCCAAGCATAGATGGTATGCCTGCACTGCGGAATGATCGGACATCCCAGCCTGGGTAAAGCCAGCTGTGCATGAACTCATAGCTATCATCGCTTATTTTGGATAGAACGAACATGGCGAAAGTATTACGAACCGGGAATTTCTTCTCTGAAAAAGAAAAAAACCGACGTCTTGATGACGTCGGTCGGCTAGACCCTGTGTTTATTTAGCTTATGATTCTCAATCTCCGCGGAATGCCCGCTTCATTCGATCGAAGAACGACTGCTCGTTCTCGTGCGTATGCTCCCCGTCGAGCGCGGCAAATTGGCGCAGCAGATCTTTCTGCTCGTCGCTTAGCTTGCTCGGCGTTACGACAACCACCTTAATATGCTGGTCGCCTTGGCCGATGCCGCGAAGCCGCGGCACTCCTTTGCCTTTCAGGCGGAAATAAGTGCCTGTCTGCGTACCGGCCGGCACCTTGAGTTTCACTTTTTCCGTGAGCGTCGGGATTTCGATTTCATCCCCCAATGCCGCCTGGGCAAAGGTCAGCGGGATTTCGCAATAAATATCATCGCCTTCGCGATCGAAGAAATCATGCGGCTTCACACGAATGACGATGTACAAGTCCCCTGCAGGACCGCCGCGCAGCCCGCCTTCCCCTTCGCCAGTCATCCGCAGTTGAGCACCGTCGTCTACCCCTGCTGGAATTCGAACATGGATTTTACGCTGCTTCTTCACTTTGCCGCTGCCTTGGCAAGTCGAGCATTTCTCTTTAATAATTTGTCCTCTGCCCGAACAATTGCTACAAGCACGACGGTTCACCATACGGCCGAACGGCGTATTCTGAACCACTTCCTCCTGTCCTGTGCCACGACAGACGGAACAGGTCTCTGGCTTCGTGCCCGGCTTGGCTCCTGAGCCAAAGCACGTATCGCAATTTTCCGTGCGCGGAATCGTAATGTCGCTCTCTTTGCCAAAGACAGCTTCCTTGAACTCGATCGTCATCGTATACTGCAAATCGTTGCCGCGCTGCGGCGCATTCGGATCGCGACGGCCGCCGCCACCGAAGAACATATCGAAAATATCGCCGAAGCCGCCGAAATCCGCCCCGGAAAATCCGCCGCCCATCCCCTGATTCGGGTCGATATGGCCATATTGGTCATAGCGGGCGCGTTTTCCCGAGTCGCTCAGGACATCGTATGCTTCCTTGACTTCCTTAAATTTATCCTCCGCATCCGGCGCCTTGTTCACGTCAGGGTGATATTGACGCGCCAGCTTGCGGTAGGCCTTCTTAATCTCATCGTCTGAGGCACTCTTGCCAACGCCTAGCACCTCATAGTAATCGCGTTTTTCAGCCATCCTTCCACCCCCACTATTGCTATAGCTCTGCTCTTTCCCGGATCATCCCTCAATCCGGCAAAAGGAAAGTCAAAGCACGGAATGCCCCGCGCTTTGACCTTCCCGGTTCATCAAAGTTGTATGGTTAACCAATCGCTGCTATCCAGCGCGATTAGTCTTGCTTCTTGTCTTCGTCCACAACTTCGTATTCAGCATCTACGACGTTGTCTTTGCCGGCTCCGCCGGCAGCGGCACCTTCAGCGCCTTCAGCTTGGCCTGCTTGAGCCTGCTCATACAGCTTCACGGACAACTGCTGTACAATCTCCGTCAGCTTTTCGGTAGCAGCTTTGATCTCGTCGATATTGTCACCCTCAAGCGCCTTTTTCAGCTCGTCTTTAGCCGCATTGGCTTTCTCTGTCTCCGCAGCGTCGACTTTGTCGCCAAGGTCCTTGATGGTTTTGTCCACACTGTAAATGAGCTGGTCGCCATTGTTTTTCGCTTCTACAAGCTCTCTGCGTTTCTTGTCTTCTTCTGCATGAAGCTCGGCGTCCTTCATCATTTTCTCTACTTCCTCGTCGCTCAAACCGCTGGAAGAAGTGATTGTGATTTTTTGGCTTTTGCCGGTTCCTTTGTCCGTTGCCGATACGTTAACGATCCCGTTGGCATCGATATCAAAGGTAACTTCGATTTGCGGCACGCCGCGCGGCGCTGGTGGAATGTCGCCCAGCATAAAGCGACCTAGCGTTTTGTTGCCTGCCGCCATTTCACGTTCCCCTTGCAGAACGTGAATCTCAACGCTAGGCTGATTGTCTGCATAAGTTGAGAAGACTTGCGATTTGCTCGTCGGAATCGTCGTGTTCCGTTCGATCATTTTCGTAAATACGCCGCCTGCGGTTTCGATCCCAAGGGACAGCGGAGTAACGTCTAGCAATACTACGTCTTTAACGTCGCCTGTCAGAACGCCCGCTTGTACCGCAGCGCCAAGAGCAACAACTTCATCCGGATTAACGCCTTTGTGCGGCTCTTTGCCAGTCAGTCTCTTGATCGCTTCTTGAACGGCAGGGATCCGCGTGGAGCCGCCGACCAATACAACCTTGTCGATCTCCGCTGGTGTCAGCCCGGAGTCGCTCAGAGCGCGGCGTGTCGGCTCAAGCGTCCGTTCTACGAGATGTGCGGACAACTCTTCGAATTTAGCACGAGTCAGGTTCATCTCCAAGTGCTGAGGCACACCATCGGCTACCGTGATGAACGGAAGGGAAATCGTCGTCGTCAGGACGCCGGACAATTCCTTCTTCGCCTTCTCGGCAGCATCTTTAAGACGCTGTACAGCCGCTTTGTCCTTGCTAAGATCGATACCTTGGTCTTTCTTGAATTCGGCTACCAGATAGTCGATGATCACTTGGTCAAAGTCATCGCCGCCCAAGCTGTTGTCCCCGCTGGTTGCCTTAACTTCGAAGAAGCCGTCCCCAAGCTCCAGAATGGATACGTCAAACGTACCGCCGCCCAGGTCATATACAAGAATCGTTTGATCTTCTGCTTTCTCCATACCGTAGGCCAGTGCTGCTGCCGTAGGCTCGTTCACAATACGCAATACTTCGAGGCCTGCGATTTTACCCGCATCCTTCGTCGCTTGGCGCTGGCTGTCATTGAAATAGGCCGGAACGGTAATAACCGCTTGGGTCACCGGTTGGCCAAGATAAGCTTCGGCATCGGATTTCAGCTTCTGCAGAATGATCGCCGAAATTTCCTGCGGCGTCATTTCTTTGCCGTCAATATTCTCCTTATGGTTCGTTCCCATATGTCTCTTGATCGAGATGATCGTGCGATCCGGGTTCGTAATAGCCTGGCGTTTTGCCGTCTCGCCGACAACGCGCTCACCGTCTTTCTTGAAGCCTACAACGGATGGCGTTGTGCGCGCGCCTTCCGGGTTAGGGATAACGACCGCCTCGCCGCCTTCCATAACGGCTACGCAAGAGTTTGTAGTTCCTAAGTCAATACCGATTACTTTGCTCATATAAGTAATGTCCTCCTTAATAGATTGTGCTTATGTGTGTGCTTCCTCTAACCGCTGACCTTGACCATCGCCGGACGAATTACCTTATCCTTCAACATATACCCTTTCTGTACCTCTTCGACAACGATGCCTTCTTCATGCTCATCCGATTCCACCTGCATGATCGCCTGATGGAACTCCGGATTGAACGGCTCGCCAACGGTCTCCATCGCCTTCAAACCTTCATTGCCCAGCACGCCTTCGAGCTGGCGGAAAATCATTTCCACGCCCTTCGCATAGGAAGAGACATCTGTACCCTGCTCACCGCTGGCGATTGCCCGCTCGAAATTATCGATAACCGGCAACAGCTCGGTGATCAGCTTCGCGGAAGCATATTTTCCCAGCTCTTCCTTTTCCTTCTGTGTGCGCCTGCGGAAGTTATCGAAATCCGCCTGAGCTCTCAGCAGCCTCTGCTGCTGCTCTTCCAGTTCAGCGCGAAGCGCCTCTGCCTCTGTATTGCTCCCTTCGGCCGAGCTAGCCTCGGAAGTCTGCTGCTTGTTCGCCACAGTTTCCTCCGCAGTGCTGTTCTCGTCCGTTGTATGTTCTTGATTTACGTTATCGCTCATTTCCAACTCTTCCTCTACATTCGTATTGATGTTGTCTTGAATCGGTTCCTGCTCCTTCAAGATGTTCACCTCCTTAACATGCCGTGCAACATAAATATCATGCTCATTCTTATTAATGTAAGCGGGACAGGAATTCTGTCAAATCCTTAGATAACATATCCAAAATCCGCATGACCCGGGCATACTCCATTCTGGTTGGACCCAAAATACCGATCGTGCCCACGGCTCCGCCATCAATGGCGTAAGTCGCCGTAATCAGACTGCAGTTGGCAAATGCTTCATGCTTGTTCTCGGTACCGATACGCACCTGAATGCCTGACCCCTTCGAAGCCGCGGTCATCATCTTCAGCAACGTCGGCGTCTCCTCCAAGAGGTCAAGAATGCTCTTTACCTTCTCGACATCCCGGAATTCCGGCTGCGTCAGCATGTTGGTAGTTCCGCTAAGGAACAACCGCTGTCCTTCGGTTCCGTCGCTGTCGAGCGCTTCGTCCAGCACCTTGATCAAATCTTCGAAATGGTCGATATGGCGCTGCATTTCTTGACCGATTTCGTTGTAAAGGGCCGACTTCAGTTTATAGATCGGCACGCCGGCCAGCCTGTGATTGAGCAGGTTGACGACCTTCTCTATTTCCGATATCGACACCCCTGGCGGGATCGAGACCGTCTTGTTCTCTACCTGCCCGGTATTTGTCACAATAATGGCGACGGCTGTAGTATCGTTCAGCGGCAGCAGCTGAAAATGACGAAGTGAGGTGTGGAATACTTCCGGCCCAAGCAGAATAGAGGTATAGTTTGTCATATGCGATAAAATCGTACCTGCATGCTGGATGACCTGCTCGGTCGCGTTCAGCTTCTCGGCAAAAAACGACTTCATCGTTCCCAGCTCATCCGAAGTTAACAGATTAAGCGGCATCATATGATCAACATAATATCGGTATCCTTTGTTAGATGGTATACGGCCTGCTGAGGTATGAGGCTGCTCGAGGAATCCGAGCTCCTCCAAATCTGCCATTTCATTACGAATCGTTGCCGGGCTGTAGCCGACATCGCCTCGCTTGGAAATGCTTCGGGATCCCACCGGCTCCGCCGAACGAATATAATCATCTACAATGGCTGTCAGTATCATTCTTTGGCGTTCCGTTAACATGAAAATCCCTCCTATTTAGACTGTTGACCGCGTTCGTTAGCACTCACTCATATCGAGTGCTAATCGCTAATACAAAAATACCAAACCGACAAGACGATTGTCAAGTCAGTTCAGTATCTTCAGTACTGCTATTTCGTCACAGGCGTGCTGCTTCGGGCAATGAATGCAGTCCGTCCAGACTTTCTCCGGAAAAATATCCTTCTCTACGACGGTAAATCCGTTTTTCAAGAAAAAAGAAACTTCATAAGTCAGCGCCATAACCTTCGGTATGCCGAGGCCCTTTGCTTCCTCTAACAGCTGCTCCACAAGCAGAGAGCCGAGACCGCGCCCCTTATATCCTTCTGCTATACCCAGCGACCGGATTTCCACGAGTTCTTCGCCTAAACGGCAGAGGGATCCGCAGCCAACGACCTTGCCGTCAATTTCAGTTACGACGAAATCATTAATCTGCCTGCTCAGCACCTCTCTCGACCGCGGAAGCATGATGCCCCGCTGGGCATATCCATCAATCATTTGAAATAGAGGCTCTACGTCTTTTAATTTTGCTCTTCTGCATACAGCTACAGCAGGCATGCTGATCCCTCCTCGAATCCGGCACAATAATATGAATAAATATACAACAAAGCGTATATAAGTTCAATATATTATTTTCCGTCCAAGGCACCTACAAATTCGGCAAATACTTCATTGCCAAACAAGATCCCCTTCCGGCTCAGCCGGTAGCCTCCTGCTGCTGCGGTTCTCTCCAGCAATCCGGCATCCAGCAATTTGCTGAACTGCCCTCCGAACACTTCATCAAGCGAACGCCCGAACTGGCTCCGGAACCGTTCATCCGAAATGCCCTCCAGTACGCGCAAACCGACCATGACGAAATCCTCCATCGCTTCCTCGCGGGATATCTCGAACCGCTCGAGAATCGGCCTTCCCTGCTGAGTTGCTTCATTATATGGGTTAACGCCCTTAATGTTGACATGGCGCCAGCGATTTACGTATCCGTGGGCGCCCGCCCCAAGGCCGTAGTAATCTTCGTTTCGCCAGTAAGTCATATTATGCCGGCTCTCGAAGCCGGGTTTGGCAAAGTTGCTGATCTCATATTGCTTGTAACCGGCTTGCTCCATCCGCTCCATCAGCAGCAGATACATGTTCAATTCGTCCTCTTCCGCCGGCAGGGGAAGCTGGTTCTTCTGATACATCGTATGGAAAAGCGTATTCTCCTCGACTTTGAGGCTGTAAATGGAATAATGCGGGAGACCGAGCTCCAATGCTCGGGATACACTGTAATCCAGCATTTCAACCGTCTGGTTCGGTAGACCGAACATCAGATCGATCGACAGATTGTCCAGTCCGGCCGCTCTCGCATTCTCCAAGCTGCGAAATACGTCGTCGGTGTTATGGATTCGCCCGATTCCGCTGAGCAGCTCGTTCTGGAACGCCTGCACGCCGAAGCTGACGCGATTGACGCCCCCCGCTTTCATGACGGCCAGCTTCTCCCGGTCCGTCGTACCGGGATTGGCCTCCATGGAAAATTCGATATCCGCAGCCCAATTCGGAAAGTGGCGTCGTACGGAGGACAGGAAAAATTCCATTTCATCCGGCTTGAGCACGGTCGGCGTACCGCCGCCAACGAATATACTCTTAATCTCTCCGGGCGGTGTCTCCTGGACCGTTAGCTCCATCTCCAGATCAAGCGCCCGCAAATAATCCATCACCGGCTGATCCTTGAGGACGTAAGAATTGAAGTCGCAATAGAAGCATTTATTCGTACAAAACGGAATGTGGATATATACGGCTTGGGGAGCCGATTTCGTGCATGGCGAGGAACCCTGCGGCTCCCTGCCTTCTATTTTGATTTGATGGCTCACGCTGGTGCCCCTCCTTCATATGTTTTACTGCCAAAATTGATGACTTTCCAATGATAGTACGGAAAAAGGAAAGCCCTCCGGCTTTCCTTATTTATCCCTATGCATGCGGCAAGTTGGTCGGTTAATTGTCGTCGATTTTCAGCACCGCCATAAACGCCTCCTGCGGCACCTCCACGTTGCCTACCTGCTTCATGCGCTTCTTGCCTTCTTTTTGCTTCTCGAGCAATTTACGTTTACGGGAGATATCCCCGCCGTAACATTTTGCAAGCACGTTTTTGCGCATTGCTTTGACCGTCTCTCTGGCTACGATCTTCGTACCAACGGAAGCCTGGATCGGCACCTCGAACATTTGGCGTGGAATCAGCTCGCGCAGCTTCTCGCAAATGGCGCGGCCACGATGGTAAGCCCGGTCTCTGTGAACGATGAAGGACAACGCATCCACCTGCTCCCCGTTGAGAAGGATGTCCATTTTGACCAGGTTCGATTGACGGTAGCCGGAAAGTTCGTAGTCAAAGGAAGCATATCCCTTCGTGCTGGATTTCAGCTGATCGAAGAAATCGTACACGATTTCGGACAATGGAACCTGGTACGTAATCGTTACTCGCGTCGTATCCAGGTACTCCATATTGATAAATTCCCCGCGTTTGCTTTGGCAGAGCTCCATGACCGTGCCCACGAAATCATTCGGTACGATGATGGAAGCCTTGACGAACGGCTCCTCTACGTGATCGATTTTGCCGACCTCCGGATAGTTGGAAGGGTTATCGATCGACACCGTCTCTCCGTTCGTCAGGGCCACTTTGTATATAACGCTTGGCGCGGTCGTAATGAGGGGAATATTGAATTCCCGCTCGATGCGTTCCTGAATGACGTCCATGTGCAGCAGGCCGAGGAATCCGCAGCGGAATCCGAAACCAAGCGCACTGGAGGTCTCCGGCTCGAAGCTGAGTGAAGCATCGTTCAGCTGCAGCTTCTCCAGCGCTTCACGCAAGTCGTTGTAATCGGAAGTGTCGATCGGATACAGGCCGCAGAATACCATCGGATTGATCTTGCGGTAACCCGGCAGCGGCTCTGCCGTCGGATTCTTCGCATCCGTAATCGTATCCCCGACTTGTGTGTCGCCCACCGTCTTGATGCCGGCGACAATAAATCCTACATCTCCGACATTAAGCTCGTCTACCATCGTCATCCGCGGCATGAAGGCGCCGACCTCAATGACCTCAAACGTCTTGCCAGTCGCCATCATTTTGATCTTCGAGCCCGCTTTGATATGCCCGTTAATAACGCGGACATATACGATAACCCCTTTGTACGGGTCGTAATGCGAGTCGAAAATCAGCGCCTTCAGCGGTTCGTCGGGATCTCCCGTCGGAGCGGGCACCTTCTGAACGACCTGCTCGATAATTTCCCTAATGCCGATCCCCGCTTTGGCCGAAGCGTGCACCGCCTCGCTGGCGTCCAGGCCGATGACATCTTCGATCTCCTGCTTCACGCGATCTGGATCTGCACTCGGCAGATCGATCTTGTTAATGACCGGCAAAATCTCAAGATTGTTATCCAATGCCAAGTAGACATTAGCCAGCGTTTGAGCTTCGATCCCTTGCGCGGCATCGACGACCAGAAGCGCTCCTTCACAAGCTGCCAGGCTTCTGGATACCTCATAAGTGAAGTCGACGTGTCCTGGCGTATCGATCAAATTAAGCACATACTCTTCACCGTCATCCGCACGGTATGAGAGACGGACTGCCTGTAGCTTAATCGTAATTCCGCGTTCTCTCTCCAGATCCATCGTATCAAGCACCTGCTGCTGCATTTCCCGCGAGGTTAACGCCCCGGTGTATTCCAAAATGCGGTCAGCCAACGTTGATTTGCCATGGTCGATATGTGCAATAATACAGAAATTCCGAATTTTTTGCTGCCTTGCTCTAATATCTGTCATTGTTACCCCCACCACAAATCCTTAGAAGTATAATCAATTTATTATATCAGGTATGGAAAGCATCAGCAATGTTGGCCTTGGCGTCAGAAAAATAAAATCCCGACCGAGGTTGTTCTCCAACCTCCCAATCGGGATAATTTCTTCTATATTATATAGAAGCAACTGCTTAACTTTAACGTTTACAGTTTCAGGAACGCTTGCAAAGTACGGTCGCTCAAATATGGCAAGTACTCGTGCCCATACTCGTGGTAGACCAGCAGCTCTTTTTCCGCGCAAATTTTGTTATAGACCGCAAATTGCGTGGACGGCGGACAGATCGTGTCGGCAAGTCCGGTTACGAACAGCACCTTGGCCTTAATCCGGCTGGCCAGATGTTGAATGTCAATATAACCTAGCTTCGTGAAAAACTTTTCCTCCCGCAAATGGTGAGGATCGAAGAACCGAAAATAATAATGAATTTCTTCATAAGCCGAAGTCGTAACATTCAGTTCAAAGGCTCTGCGGTAATCGCACAAGAACGGATATACGGGCACAGCCAGCTTAACCCTTGGCTCCAGTGCAGCGCAAGCTGTTGCTAGGGCACCTCCCTGCGAGAGTCCGTGAACACCAATCCGCTCTGGATCAACATGCTCCATACTCATCAGGATCCTCACCGTCTGCACCGTATCGAGAAAGACGTTCCGGAAATACAGCTTATCCGGATTCGGGTCATCGATTCCCCGGATAATATGGCCGCGAATCGTCGTCCCCTGGACCGTCAAATTATCCTCGGACAAGCCGCCTTGACCGCGGCAGTCCAGCGCCAGCACCGTAATGCCGTGAGCCGCATAATTCACCTTATCTGCCCAGTCCCCGCTATCACAGGAGTAGCCATGGAACATCGCCATAGCTGGGCCTTGATCCTCCAGTTTCTTCGGTTTCACGTATTTCGCGTGGATTCGCGCTCCGCCCGTCCCGGTAAAATATAAGTGATAACAATCCGCTAACGGGCTGCTAAATTCAGCCGGAACCAGCTCATAATCCAGTGATTGCCCTTCCAGCTCCTGTAGCGCCCTCGCCCAATACGCATCAAAATCAGCCGGCCGCGGGCTGCTTCCTTCATATTGCTTCAACTCCGCTAATGCCATGTCGCTGCTCATCCCGTTACGCCTCCTTAAAAAGAGGACGAAAGCCGCTTCTTCATGATGAAGGATTCCGTCCTCTGTCTGATATGGTTATCGCAAATCTCAAGCTACATCATGCCAATCCCGGCATCGTCGGCCACTTCCTCGCTCGTCTCCTTTACGTACTCTACAATTTCCTGTACCGTCGTATAGGCCACGCCTACGTAAGTATCCGCTGCTCCGTAATAAATGGCAATTCTGCCCGTTTCGGCATCATGCAGAGTGGCGCACGGGAACACAACATTGTTGACAAAACCCAGTTCCTCGTACCACTCTTCCGGCGTCAGCACATAATTCGCCGAGCGATACTTCACTTTGGAAGGCTCATCCCGGTCCAGAATGACGGCGCCCATGCTGTATACGAGCCCGTTGCACGTACCGGTAACACCATGATAGAACATAAGCCAGCCTTCCGTCGTCTCGATCGGGGCCGGTCCGCCGCCGATTTTCACCGATTGCCACCAGCCTTGCCCGCCCTTGGACATGACATGACGATGCTTGCCCCAATAGACAAAATCAGGGCTTTCACTAAGGAATACGTCGCCAAATGGCGTATGCCCGCTATCGCTAGGGCGGGACAGCATCACATAGTTGCCGTTGATTTTGCGCGGGAAGAGCACTCCGTTGCGATTGAATGGCAGAAACGGATTCTCCAGGCGCACGAACGTTTTGAAATCCTGCGTCTTTGCGGCGCCAATGGCAGCTCCATAAAAATCAGTGCACCAAATAATATAGTATGTCCCGTCTACCTTGATCACCCGCGGATCATAGGCATAGTTCGGCTGAAACGGCTTGCCTGCCTCGTCGACGAAAGCAATCCGCTCTTCTTCGATCGACCAGTTCAGCGCATCGTCGCTCCATCCGAGATGAAGATGCGGGCGCCCGTTAATCGTTTCCGCACGAAACACTCCGGCGAACCGCCCTTCGAAAGGAACCACCGCGCTGTTAAAAATACGGGCGATCCCCTTGGCCGGATTTCGCTGAATCACCGGGTTATTGCTATGTCTCCACACCGGGCCTGCTGTACCTGACGGTTTTTCCTGCCAAGGCATGTTTGTTAGTTTGTCTCCAATAATACGCACTTCTGTCATGTGGTATGTCTCCTTCCAATGATTCATCAATGAATTATTTCACGGAACCCTGCGCAAAGCCGTTATAAATATATTTCTGCAGCGCGATAAACGCGACCAGAATAGGAATGATCGTAATCATGATTGCCGCGCAGATGACTTCCCACTGCGAACCGTAGGGCCCTTTGAATTTGAACAAGGCGGTTGATATCACTTGCAGATTCTCGCCCGGCATGTAGAGAAACGGCGTATAGAAGTCATTGTAAATGTTAACGCCCTTGACAATGATGACCGTCACGATCGCCGGAGCAAGCAGCGGAAGCACGATTTTGAAAAAAATCGTAATATAGGAGGCCCCGTCCAGCATCGCCGATTCATCCAGAGATTCCGAGATCGTGTCCAGAAATTGCAGAAAAATATAAACCGCGATAATATCCGTTCCCAAATAGAGAATAATCGGCGCAAAGCGGGTATTGACCAGGTCAAGCGTATCAATAATCCGGAACGTAGCCACCTGTGTCGTAACGCTGGGAATCAACGTTGCCAAGAGGAAGGCCCCCATAAGCAGCTTGCTGCCCCGGAATTTAAAGCGGCTAAGCACATAAGCGATCATCGATCCGATCAGCGTGGCTCCTATAATGGAAATGGTGAGAATAAAAAGCGTATTGCCAAAGCCGAGCAGCATTTTCCCATCGACGAAAGCTTTCGTATAATTCGAGAAGTTCAGCCAGTTTTGCGGCGGATCCAGCGGGCTGGTCGCCCCGTATTCGGCATTTGTTTTCAAGGATGAGAAAAATACGACAATGATCGGAATGAGAGCCGCGAAGGCGCCTAGAATGAGCGTAATATATTTGAACGTACTGCCTGCCGCATATTTGAGTCTGTACACGATCAATCATCCCCCTTAATCAGAACCCGCTGAAGCAGCGTCACGAGAATGACGATGATAAGCAGCACGACAGCCATGGCCGAAGCAAGGCCTAGCTTGCTGTATTTAAATGCAACGTCAACCGTTTGAATAACAAAGGTATTACTTCCGTTGGAGCCCCCGGTCATAATATATGGAATATCAAAGGCGCTGATCGCGCCGCTAATAGCCAAAATTAAGTTGAGCTGCAAAATCCGCTTGATGCTGGGCAGAATGATATGTCTGAATTGATGCCAGCGATTTGCGCCGTCAATGTCAGCAGCCTCATAAATGTCCTTGCCGATGGAAGAAATCGCTCCAAGGAAAATAATGAAGTTGAAGCCCATGTACCTCCACAAGGACGCGCCTGCAAGCGAAATATTAATGATGTTTGGATTCAAAAGCCAACCCTGCGACAGATGCCCAAGCCCGATAACCTGAAGCAGCGTATCCAAGGTACCGTCCGGCCGAAAGAAGACCAGAAAAATAAATCCGATGGCGACCCCATTGAGCAGATAAGGGAAAAACAGCACCCCTTTAAAGAAATTTTTGAAGCGGATATTGAAACTAAGAATGGTAGCAAAGTACAAAGCCAATCCCATCTGTACGAAAGTCGCTCCGAAGTAGTAGAGACTGACCTTGAACACGGAAAAATACTTTGGATTCGTAAAAATCGTTTGATAATTTTCAAAACCGACGTAATCGAAGCTTTTGCTATAACCGTTCCAGTTCGTAAAGCTGTATTTGAACATGTTGAATACAGGGAGATAGGCAAACGTGAATAATAAGACGACCGGAATCAGCGAGAAAGCGATAATTATGATTCGTCTTTGCGTCTTGTAGCTTAGGTTTGCAAACACCACTCACACCTCCAGGCCTTGTCTCTGTCTTGATTTGGTATAGAGAAGAAAAACGCGCAGAGGCGTTTTTCTTCGAATGGTTCCAACCCGCAAGATGTCCGGATCGTTTACTTCGTTACTTTTGCCCGGGATTTCACCCATGCATCGTTAAGTTCCTTCATAATGTCATCGTAAGATTCCTTGCGGTTACCGATGGCGGCTTCAATGATCCGCTTCTTGAAGTCCGGCTGCCACAGACCGATTTCGGCGTCTTTATCGATCTTGTCCACCCAGCCCTCCTGGCCTGGCTGTGCCGGCGTCTGCAATTCAAACTTAATGTCCGTACCTTCAAATTGCTTCAGGGTGTCGGGCAGCGGCGCACCGACGACAGGGCTCATGCCCCCGCCCTCCGTAGTAGGATAGCCGGATTCGTTAATGAACCAGTCGACCCATGCTCTCGCAGCAGCCTTGTTCTTGCTGTGCTTGCTGATCCCCAGCGTATAGTCGTCCGCAAGCGGCATAATGACTTCTTTGGCATTCGTCGGGAACGGCATGTAGGCAATATCGTCCGGATTGTCTGCCAGCTCCTGTACTTGTCCGATCGCCCATGAACCAAGCACCATCGCACCGATTTTGCCGTTAGCCAGATCGGACTTGGACGCTTCCCAGTTCGTCGTCGTCGGATCTTTCTCGATTAAGCCCTGCGCCACCGCATCATACATCACTTTGTACAGCTCATAGTGAGGCTGTCCCGGCACAAAGTTATCATCCGTGTTCGGCTGAGTTACGTTGACGTAGTCCACATCGCCCGCCACAGTCGTAAGCACGGCTTCCCATTGGGTCAGCGGCCAGCTGTCGGCGTAGTTCGTATACAGCGGGATCGCGTCGCCCTTCTCTTTAATCGCTTGCAAAGCAGCCATGAACTCGTTCGGAGTTCTGGGCGCCGTCGTCACGCCAGCGTCTGCAAACACCTTCTTGTTGTACAGGACACCGGAAAAGTTAACGGCAATCGGAATGCCGTACGCTTTGCCGTCAACCGCTCTTTCTTCAAGACCGATGTATTGTTTGCTCATTTCCTCCAAATCGCCAAGCGGTTCAAAAAACTGCGGCGTATCCTCGAGTGGAATGCTCGTCGGCAGCAGAAGGACATCCCCGTAATCATCGGAGCTCATCCGCACCGTGATTTGCCCTTCATAATCGGACAGAGCCTGGAAATTCACCTTGACATCGGGATATTCCTTGTTGAATTCTGCAGCATACTGCTTGAAAACCGTATCCACAATATCTGTTCTTTGCGTGATTACGGTAATTTCACCTTTAACAGCGCCTCCTCCATCTGTCGAGCCGCCGCCACCGTTCGCCCCGCCGCCGGCTTCCCCGTCACGGCCATTGCCACTGCAGCCAGCCAGCATGCCAAGCACGAGCATTAAAGCCATTAACCCCAATACCAATTTGCTCTTCTTCACACTTGCAACCCCTCTCTATAAAATTAGGTTATCGATAACTTACAATTCAGATGGTATACTGAATGCGCTTTCCCGTCAATCATTTAATTTTGCTTTTTTTGCTTCTCTAGCGCTTAGGTCACTTATCTTCGCCGATACAGCAATGTTTTTTTGTCCCTTTGTCTTTTTTTCATATTTTTTTGCAGATGATATACTGAAACCATTCATGCTTTAGTATAAAATTAAATTATTAGGTTATCGATTAACTAAATTTACAACTCTGTTTAAACTTTTCTTTATCTTTAAAAAATATAAATGTATACTACCTGTAGGCTGTCGCATTAAAGTTATGGTTAGTATGACGTGAAAGCAGGTGATTTTCATGAAGAGCAACATTACAATGCGGGATATCGCAAATAAGCTCGGTGTCAGCAGTGTGACGGTATCCAAAGCACTTAACGATAAAGAAGGCGTTAGCGAGGAGCTTAAGCAGAAGATCAAGGCTTTGGCCGGGGAAATGGGCTATCGTTACAACTCTGCGGCCAAATCCATTAAAGACGGTTTATCGAAAAATATCGGCGTGCTTATTCCCGAGCGGTTCACCGGGATGTCCCACTCGTTCTATTTGCGCGTATATCAGCAAATTTCGCTGCTTCTGGATCAATACGGGTATTTTGGCATTCTAAATATTCTGAGCAACGAGGATGAGGAGCTGCTGAATTTCCCCCGGGTCTATAGCGAAAATAAGGTCGACGGCATCATCGTCCTTGGCCAAATCGGTAAAGAGTATATCGAGACAGTCCAAAACATGGATCTCCCGAAAATATTTCTTGATTTCTATGACGAGCATGCCGATATCGATTCCATTGTTACCGACAACTTCTACGGGGCTTATGAGATGACGAATTATTTGATCCGCAACGGTCACCGCAGAATCGCCTATGTCGGGAATATTTATTCAACGAGCAGCATCCAGGACCGGTATCTCGGCTACTATAAATCCTTGCTGGAGCACGGGATGCAGCTGGATCACTCCTTGATATTGAGCGACCGGGACGATAAAGGGAAATTCATCGACATTGCGCTTCCGGACCCGCTGCCGACCGCCTTCGTCTGCAATTGCGACCAAATCGCTTATCTGCTGGTAGACAAGCTGAAGCTGAACGGTTACAGCATCCCCGAGGACTGCTCCGTCGTCGGCTTCGATAACGACATTTACGCCACTTTAACCTCGCCCCAGCTTACAACAGTCGAGGTTGACATCGAGCAAATGGCCAAATCGGCTGTGAAATTCATCATGGATAAAATCGAAAACCCGCACCGCAAGTTCGGACGCGTTATGGTGCAGGGCAATATTATATATCGGCAATCGGCTAGACAAATAGATGCCGAAGACAGAGAAATTTCCAGCACTTGACGCTGAATAAAATCCGCCCCCGGGCGGATTTTTTTATTTTTGCCACAATTTGCGGTTGATTTATTTGACGAAAACATCTATAAATTAGTTATATAACATAATAAAATTTATAATAACAAATCTAACAAAATGCTTTATTATCTTTTCAAATCGATGGATTCGCACGTTCCACCACTTACTAACAAAGAGAGGCTGATACGATGAACAAGCCGGATTACATTGCCGGAATGACCTGGGGATTCATGGGCGTTCGCGGAACATGGGCAAATGATGAGGCCAAGTATTCTATGAAACAGATGGCTGCTGCAACCGGTGCAAACTGGACGGCCATTGCCTTCTCGGCCATCCAGGCTACCGCTCATTCCACCGAAATTCCTTATCGGGACGCCCCAACGGTGACAGATGAGGAAGTAGAATGGGCTGTCCGGGAAGCAAAAAGCTTAGGATTGAACGTATGCCTGAAGCCGATCGTGAACTGCGCGGACGGAACCTGGCGGGCGCATATCAATTTTTTTGATAAAGATGTTCCTTGCGAGCCCAAATGGTCGGACTGGTTCCGCTCTTACAGCGCCTACATCCTTCACTTTGCCAAGATTGCCGAGGATACGGGCTGCGAAATGCTATGCATCGGCTGCGAAATGGTGCAAACGGATCGCCGGGAGGCCGAATGGCGGCAGTTGATTGCCGAAGTCCGTAGAGTATACACCGGACTGATTACCTATAATTGCGATAAATATCAAGAGGATAACGTTGGTTGGTGGGATGCGCTGGATATCATCTCTTCCAGCGGCTACTATCCGGCAAATGATTGGGAGAATCAGTTGAATCGCATCGAGAAGGTTGTTCAGGCATACGGCAAACCATTTTTCTTTATGGAAGCCGGCTGCCCGAGCCGCAGCGGTTCTGCCGCCATCCCTAACGACTGGACGCTTGCCGGTACAGCAGATCAGGATGAGCAGGTTAAATTCTATAAGGCAATGTTCAGCGCTTGCGACAGTCGGGAGTGGATCGGAGGCTTCATGCTGTGGGATTGGCCAGCAAAGCTCTATTCGCGTGATGAGGCGGCGGCGGATGACGGTTATTGCGTTTATGGCAAAAAGGCCGAATCGGTTATTTTCGATTATTACACTTCCAAGACAAGAAATGGGGAATAGGCATTGAACAAGCAAGTAAATGCAGCCGCCTGGCTGGCGGAAATCGAAGATGAGCTGAACAATAACATTTTGCGCTTTTGGATGGAGCGTACTGTAGATGTGGATCATGGCGGATTCATCGGGGAAATGGATCATGCCGGAGCAATCCGCCCTCAGGCTGCAAAAAGCCTTGTCCTGAATGCACGTATCCTCTGGACATTCTCGGCAGCCCATCGCGTTTATCCGGATGCCGGATACTTGCGTATCGCCGACAGAGCGTACAGCTATCTGCAGGACAAATTCATGGACCATGAATTCGGGGGGCTGTACTGGATGGTCGAATACACCGGCCAGCCGATTCAAGACAAAAAACAGGTATACGGCCAAGCCTTCGTCATTTACGCGCTGTCGGAATACCATCTGGCCTCAGGTCGTCCCGAGCCAGTGCAGCAGGCCATTCGGCTGTTTGAGCTGCTGGAAAAGCACAGCTACGATTCCATCCATCAAGGCTATATCGAGGCTCTCGCCCGCGATTGGCAGGTTACCGATGATCTGACCTTAAGCAACAAGGATCTGAACGAGAAAAAGTCGATGAACACCCATCTGCACGTGCTCGAGGCCTACACCAATCTGTACCGGGTATGGCCATCGGATACACTGGAACGGAAGCTCAAGGAGCTGATCCACGTCACGCTGGATCATATCATCAATGCGGAAAATGCGCATTTTCACCTATTTTTCGACGAAGAGTGGAATGTAAAAAGCACGCATATTTCCTACGGCCATGATATCGAAGGCAGCTGGCTGCTCGTGGAAGCGGCAGAAGTGCTGGATCATGACCGCGCCCTGCTGGAGCGAGTCAAGCAAACGGCCATCGCCATGGCCGAGGCGACGCTTGCCGAAGGCGTAGATCAAGACGGCGGACTATGGAATGAAGCCGATGAGCAAGGGCTGACGGATACCAACAAGGATTGGTGGCCGCAGGCGGAAGCAATGGTTGGCTTCTATAATGCCTACCAGCTTACCGGAGACAAGAAATTCATGGCGGCAGCCCAAAATTCCTGGCAATTCATTCGCCGATTCATCTCCGATCCCGTGCATGGCGAGTGGCACTGGGCCGTACACCAGGATGGCACTCCCATTAAGACGGAGCCCAAAGTGAGCGCCTGGAAATGTCCTTATCATAACGGAAGAGCTTGCCTGGAAATGATCTCCCGTTTGGATGCACTAATTTAAAAAATGGAGGCAATTCGTATGAACATTCAATTTGCGGAAAGAAAAGCAGCATTAACTAAGAAGTATGAATCTCTGATCGCCCGTCCCAACGAGAAACTTCCGTTCGGCAACGGCATTTATGACCGCTATCGCTATCCGGTGCTTACTGCCGAGCATGCGCCCTTGATCTGGAAATATGATTTTAACCCGGAAACGAACCCGTTTTTCGCGGAAAGGCTTGGCGTTAACGGCGTTTTTAACCCGGGAGCCATCGAGCTCAACGGCAAATTTTATCTGGTCGCCCGGGTAGAGGGAGTCGACCGCAAATCCTTTTTCGCCGTCGCCGAGAGCGAAAGCGGCATAGACGGCTTCCGGTTCTGGGATCATCCAGTCGTCCTCCCGGAAACCGAAGATCCCGATGTCAACGTCTATGACATGCGTCTCGTGAAGCACGAGGACGGCTGGATATACGGCCTGTTCTGCACGGAGCGTAAAGACCCGAACGCGCCAAAAGGAGATTTGTCCAGCGCGATCGCCCAATGCGGCATTGCCCGCACGAAAGACCTCGTGACTTGGGAGCGTCTGGCCGATTTGAAGACGAAATCGCCGCAGCAGCGCAACGTAGTGCTGCATCCCGAGTTCATCGACGGCAAATATGCCTTCTATACCCGCCCGCAGGATGGATTCATCGACGCCGGCTCCGGCGGCGGAATCGGCTGGGGACTGTCCGCATCGATCGAGCAGGCTGTCATCGATGAGGAGATTATCGTCGATGAACGGCAGTATCATACCATTAAAGAAGTGAAGAACGGCCAGGGACCCGCCCCGATCCGCACGGATGCCGGGTGGCTCCATATTGCGCACGGGGTGCGAAATACAGCAGCGGGACTAAGATATGTGCTGTACGCATTCGTTACCGATTTGCAACAGCCGTACCGCATTACGCACAGCCCAGGCGGACACCTGATTGCCCCGGATGGCGAAGAGCGGGTCGGCGACGTCTCCAACGTTGTATTTTGCAATGGAGTTATCGCCCGTGAGAACGGGGAAGTGTATATTTACTATGCCTCCTCCGATACACGCATTCATGTGGCTACGACCACGGTCGGGCAATTGGTCGATTACGCTCTGCATACGCCGGAAGACCCGCTTCGTTCTTATGCATGCGTCGAACAAAGAATTGGGCTTATCGATCGCAATATTCGTTTCATGGCTGAAAACGTATAAATTCTATCATCTTAATAAACAGCAGAAACCTCGCCCTGCGGCGAGGTTTCTTTTACATTGCCCGAGCCCTTGAAGGCTTTAACTTACTGGTCAAATGGATGCATGCGCTGCCGCTCCTGGCTTCGAGGCTGATTGCCGGTACAGCAGCTCTACCGAAATGAGCCACTTCTCCACCGCCCGGTTCGAATCGGCCAGCCGATCCAGCAGCTTCGTGACCGCGCGTCTGCCAAGCTGCTCCTTCGGAACACTCACCGTCGTAATCGCAGGCTCAAAGCGGGCGGCATCGTCAATATTGTCAAAGCCCGTAACGGTAATATCCTCCGGCACGCGAATGTCCAGCTCCCTCAGGATGCCAATGGTATGCAGTGCAATCGAGTCGTTCGCACACACCAAGGCGGTTGGCAAAGCCGCCGGTTTGGACTGCTTTCTGGCCTGCAGCCATTCCTTCAACCCCGGGCCGAATCCGCCGGTCTCCACGCTGTCCAGAAATAGCATCGGGTCGTTATGCATCTGCACATCAAGACCATTCTCCTCCAAAGCGCTGCGAAAACCGATCCATCTGTCGCGAAAGCTTCTGGAGAAATTCAAATTGCCGAGAAAATGCAGCTGCCGATGGCCAAGCCCAATCAAATGGTTCGCCATCCGGTAGGTTCCATCGACGTTGTTTGCAAAAATTGAATCCGCGGGGATCAAATTATCCTCATGGTCAACAAGCACCATCGGCAAGCCGGTGCGATGGACTTCCAGCAGCAGGCTCGTAGCGATTTGGCCTACGCCAATCATCCCGAGAATGCCTTCAGGGTTGATGATATTCATCATTACTTCCGTTCTCGGCTCGGAAACGATGATCATGCCAAGGTTCTGCTCCTCAAGCTCGTCCGAAATCCCTTCCAATACTTTGCCCCAATACAGGGATTCCTTGTTCTGCGAGCGGATATTCGGCATCAGTACGAGTACCGATTGCTTCCCCGGGGGAATGACCGCCGTTCCCATGGCCGGCCTAACGTTCTTAACATAGCCGTTCTTTTGATTGAAATAACCGAGCTGCGACGCGGCCTGAATCACCCGCTCCTTCGTCATTTCGTTAACGCCTCCCTTGCCGGACAAGGCTTTGGAGACGACAAACTTGGATACGCCGAGATGATCGGCGATTTGCTGCATCGTTACCTTCTTCAATGAATACTACCTCCGGACATACACCCTTATAGTGAAATCGCTTTGTTATATAATTCAATAACAAATATAACTTCATTATAACAAATTTATCCCTGCCCATGCATTGGTGTTTGTCCAATATATTTATGATTTAATCGCCGGAATTAAACAATGAGGCTACCCAGTAAATGCTTCGCTGAGAAACCTGCTGCAGCAAGTTCGCCGCCTTATCGGCGAAGCGGTCTACCGGCGTTTGCTCGGGCGCGGGCAGCAGCAGGCTGTCCGGAGTTTGCAGACGCTCCGGGACTTCAGGGAGAGGAGCATCCGCCCTTGATGGCTCATTGTCCTGAGGCCGCCTCTCCCAAAACGCTTCCCGGTCAGCCTGAACCCGCCCGGTTTCTACATCAAGTTGGTCATACTGCCGGCCGATTACGGCAGAGACAGGACTATATATGCGGTTCGTCCCCGTCTCCGCCAGCTGCATGCCAAACGTTATGCCCGCTACGAGCAGCAATCCGTAGAACAATGCTTTTCTCGTCGTACGTGACAATGAGATCCCCCCTTACTATTTCTCACCCCGCAGGATGTTTCGACGCGACCTGCTTCTGCCCGTCCTTCTGCGGCGGCTGTCCCTTTGTCAGCGAGCCGGCCTTCTCCGCTTCCTGGCCTTCCCAATAAATATCCGCGATGATCCCGGCCAGCACGCCGGCGGTTCGCTCCAGTTCCTCCCGGGTGTTGTCGATCCCGCCAATTTCGATTAGTACGCTTTGCGGCGAAAGCGACTGATTATATTCCCCGTTCCCTTGGGAAGAAGTCTTGCCCCATATCCCCCTGGATATTCCGGGATAGGACTTCTCCAGACGCTCGTGGATCGAGCTGGCAAAAGCCTCGTTTTTCCGCCAATTTTCGTTCCCATGTCCGATAATGAAATAAACCTGCGCGTAAGACACCCCGTCGATCGTCGTCGTCGTTTTATCATGCCGCTGCGAGTCCCGGTGGATATCGATAAAATACTGCAGCTGCCCGTTTTGGGACATCGCTTCCTTGACGGTCTGCCTCGAGTATTTATAAGAGTAGTTATAACTGTAATTTTGCACAGTTGCCGCGTAATTCTCATAAGCATGGAGCGTAGCCACGCCCTTGCGTTCCAGCGCCTTGGCCAGTGCGTCTCCGACCAGGCCAACATTCATCATATCTTTAGATGAGCTCGGATTGGTTGAATCTATGCCAAGAACCGGGTTAAACGATTCCTGCGGGTGTGAATGATAGACCATGACGATATTTTTATGGCCTGGCTGAATCGGCGGCTCGTCCTCCCCCTTACTGTCCGCTTCAGGGGCTGACGGCTGAACCGGCTCCGCATCGGGCCCCTGGCCGTGATCGGGCTCGGGATGATCCGGACTGCTCCCGTCCGCGCCAGCCCCTGGCCGATAATCCTCCGGTGCCTGCACCGTCTTATTCCCCGACCCTGTGCGCAGCAGTATCGGACTATCTGCGCCGAGGCCTGGGACTTCGCGGGCTACCAGACTCTTGGGATCGGACGGATTCACATCCGTCAGCAGCTGGACTACGAAATTCGTCATCTGTTTACCCGAAAATGAGCTCATTTCTTTTTCTGGCACCATATGAGGCAATTCCATGCCCACCATACTGATAAAAAACCGGCTTGATAATGAAGAAGCCAGTCCTTTCATGGATGAGACCGGAGAAGTATTCAGCTGTTTTTCCGCAATTCCCCCTACGCCAAGCAGCAGGAAGAAAATGACCGACAACACCGACAGCAGCAGAAATGTCTGTCCCATAGCAAGCATGCGCATCAGATTGTGTCGCATTCGGCCGACATTCCAAGTTCTAAACCATCTCATTTTGTGAAGCCCTCCTTTAGCCGAAACCACTTTCTATACTCCAAATCTATGAACCTATCCCGGCAAGTAGAACCCTTACTCTCACAAAAAAATAAAGTCCGCTAGATTGCGAACTTCATAGGATCGGATTAGAACCGGACACAAAAGGAAACCCCATTTGAAAGGAACCGGCCATCCGCCGATGAACGGGCAGATTTCGATCCGTCTTCCAAATGAAGCATCTCCCTTTATTGCGTATCAGCTTTTAATGAGTATGTGCAGCGACATTATCCTTGTCTACGGCCTGATGCAAGGAAATATTCAGTCCGGTGGCAATAACGTTGGCGATGTCTTCGATAAACTCGTCAATTTCCTTTGGCGTCACAATGAGATCATGGCCCAATGGTTCAAGCACCTCTTTCACTAATCCCAATCGCTCGCCTTCGTTAAGCTCTGTCAGCAGCCCCATGATCCGCTTGGTGTTGCTCTGTTCGCTTCCATTCTCTGCGTTGAAATGGGACATCATCATATCGAGCGCGTTATTGACGATCGTCGACGCATAGCATACGGTTGGAACCCCAATCGCAATGCAGGGAACGCCGAGAATTTCCTTCGTTAGCCCTTTGCGTTTATTGCCGATGCCCGAACCCGGATGAATGCCGATATCGGCGATTTGAATCGTCGTGTTGACCCGCTCCAGGGAACGGGAAGCCAGCGCATCAATGGCGATGATCACGTCGGGTTTCGTACGGTCGACGATCCCTTGTACGACTTCGCTGGATTCAATTCCCGTGATGCCCAGCACACCCGGAGCGATCGCACTGACCTCGCGGTATCCTGGGGCCACCTGGTCCGGCGTCAGCTCGAAATAATGCCGGGTCACGATGACATTCTCCACAACCAGCGGTCCGAGCGCATCGGGCGTAACATTCCAGTTGCCCAGACCCACAATGAGGATCGTAGCACCGGGGCCGATACCGATTTTACTCAGAAAGGCGATGAATTCCTTGGCAAAAGCGGCGGACACCCTTTCCTGCAGCTCGCTGTCATGACTGCGCAGACCGGGAACCTCCAGGGTAACGTAATGGCCGACCAGCCGGCCGATTTGGCGTGAAGCCCGCTCGTCCTTCACGTCCAGACGAGTGATTTTAATCCCGTTTTGCTCTTCAACTTCTTCATGAATCCCGGTCACCGGCCCGCCGTGGACCGTCTCCGCAAGCTCTTTAGACTCTACTGCCAAATCCGTACGAACCGAATATTTCCGTAAATCCAGATTCATCTGAGGAAGACCTCCCTTTTACGTTATCATCTTATATTGTGCGGGAGGATGATAGACATTATGCAGGTCTTTTCTTTGCAATGAATTTATTGCATTTTGCCTTACTGCGTGATAAAATATTTTAAGTTGTGAATCATCTGGGATGATATTTGCTTTACAGGAGGTGAATGCAATGCCAAACATTAAATCCGCTATCAAACGCGTAAAAACTAACGACAAACGCCGTGCTCTGAACGCTTCGCAAAAGTCCGCTTTGCGTACTGCTGTTAAAGCTGCCGACACTGCGCTGGTCAACAATGAAGTAGAAGTAGCTAAAACAGCTTTCGCTGCAGCTGCTAAGAAATTGGACAAAGCCGTTACTAAAGGCTTGATCCACAAGAATGCTGCTGCCCGCAAGAAATCCCGCTTGGCTAAAAAATTGAACGCCCTTACGTCCCAAGCGTAAGCGCCGTTATTTATAAACTTAAGCTCAAGAAGACCTGAACATCACTGTTCAGGTCTTTTTGGTACTGCTTTATAGATAAGATGGTTCCCGACATTTGCTCCATTATGCACCCAGACGCAGCAAAAACAGCTCAATCCCGAGCACCTTGTCGATCCCCCCGCTCTTCATTTGGTGATCCAGCTGCGCTAGCTCGGACAATACCTGGCGCAGCTTGGCCGTCTCAAATCTCCGTGCCTGCTCGCCGGCGATTTTCACCGCATAAGGATGGAGCCCCAGCTGCGAAGCCATTTGCTGTTGGGAATAGCTCTGCCGCCCGAGTTCTTTTACCTGCAGCATAATCCGAAATTGCCGGGCAATGAGCGCCGCGATTTTGATTGGTTCCTCGCGCTGCTTCAGCAGCTCATAAAAGATGTCCAGCGCCTGCTCGAGCTTGAGACCCGCAATGCATTCCACCATGGTGAATACGTTTTGCTCCGTCGTACGCGCTACCAGCTGCGCTATGGCGGACTCATCGATAACGCCGCCGCTCCCCGCATACAGACACAGCTTCTCCAGCTCTACGGCCAATGCAGCCATTTGCACGCCGCTGGCGGCGATTAGTGCATCAGCCGCCTCCCGGCTCATGGTGCAGCCTCGCTTCTCCGCCTGCTTGACCGCCCATGCCGCCAGTTCTCCGCTGCCCATTGGCATAAACGAGAGCACCGTGCCCGCCGCCTTGATCGCCTTGACGATCTTCTTGCGCTCATCGAGCTTCTCGCCTTGAACGACGAAGACAAGCACGCTGTGCTCGGCTGGATTCGCCATGTATGCTGTTAAAGAATCCAGCCTGTGCTCCACCTTGCCCCCGTCCCTACCCGCCGTGAATACAGAAGCGTCCTTGACCACGATCAGCTTCCGCGGTACCAGAAACGGCAAAGTCTCCGCTTCTTCGATGACCGCTTCAATCGGCGTTTCGCTCAAATCAAAGGCAGCCATAGCAAAATCGCGCTGCTCCTCATCGACGACATGCTTCTCAAGCAAGGCGATGAATTCGTTGATTTGGTATTTTTCCGTCCCATAACATACATATAAAGGAGAGACTCGCCCCTGTTTTATATCCTTGATCGCCGTTTTACTATCCATTCGGCTTCCCCTCTCATCTCACCAATAGTCCCTGGCAGGCAGTATTTCTATATTCGCTCCTGCCATTTATGCATTCGTAATACTATGATACTGTGAAATCCAGGTTTCGTCCAAACGCATTTGCCGAACCCCGGACTTACAGCGGCGTTTCCGCCGGCATAGACAAACAAAGGGACCTCCGCCGTCAGGCGAACAGGTCCCTTTGTCCCGAAGCATCTATATAAACGCGGGCTGAAAAGCTCTAGAAACTTTCCCGCCGGCGGTCATACGACGTTCAGGGCTGATTCTCTTTATGTCTTTTATATTTATAACCTATTCCATATCTCTTCAAATCGTGCTGCTCTTATTTATTTTGGGAAGAATTTTCCGCATCCGCCGCCGCTTTAACCTGTACGGTATGCTTTACAACGCTGCCGTCCACATCCGTCTCATAGGTAAAATTCGTGCTGTCGCCGGACCATTCTCCTTTAAGCCATGTGCCGCTAACCTGTTCTTCCTTCACGAGGACGTACTCCTCAGCATTAACCTCGTAAATGGACAGATGATTCCCCATCAGGACAGCCTGGTACGCTCCATCTGGAGAACCCCATTCTTCCGGTATAGCAGCAATGCCGTATGGAGTAGTCGGAGCTTGCCGGTCTGGCGGAGACCCCTGCATGTCAGGTGCCATTGGAGCCATTTCCATCCGCTGATCAGCCACATCCCCGTGATTCGCAGGACTGCCTGCAGCCGGCGCTCCTTCGTCCAGATCCCCCTCGGCTGCTCCGTTATGTTGAACTGAGCGACTGTCAGCGCCGCCCGAATAATCAGCCGTCGGACGACCGGCGCCCCCGCCGAATCCCATATTTGCATCTGCGTCGGCTCCGGAGGAAGTATCCTTATTTCCCCCATCGTTCTTCAAATCGGCTCTCTTCTCTGGAGCAGAAGCTCCTGGCGATGAGGACTGACCGTCACCGGTAAGGGAGTCCGCATCTCCTGCACTGTCCGGGCTTGCTTTTTGAGCTGCACCTGGATGCTCGGCCGTTTCTGGGGAAGCTTGGTTCTCGGCTTCCTCCGAGCTTTGCGCCGCAAACGGATCGCCTGAAAATGGTTGATTCAAGGATTCCGCGCTATCGTTAGCCGTCGATAATTCCGCATTGGGAATCGTTCGCGGCTCATATTGCGTGATGAAAATACCCAATATGACCGCCGCTGCAACCGTGCCGAAAATTCCCGTCCGGAATCTGCGGCTGCGCTGCGCCGCCTTGCTATCGCTTCTGCTGCGCAGGCTGCTCGGGCTGGCCGCTGCCGACGCGGCTACCGATCCGAGAATGCCATCGTCCTCCACTGCACTCCCCTCTTCAAGGCGGGCCCGGTCAATCTCATCCAACTGCGGCAAGATCCGGTCAACAAGGCTAAAGCGCGGGGTTACATCCGGAAGCTCGCTGAGTTTTGCCGACAACTCGTTCAGAAGCTCAAATTCCTCGGCACAATCACTGCATTCACGAATATGCTCGAACAGCAAAGAGGTTTCCTCGTCATTTAAATCATGGTCGATATACCGGTGCATCCATTCCACCACCTCCGCGCACTTCATCCTGATACACCACCTTTCTGATAATCTTGGAGTAAATGCTGAAGCTGCTGCCTTGCCCTGAATAAATACGATTTCACCGTATTCAATGGCAAATTCAAGCTATCAGCGATTTCGTTATACGAAAAGTCCTGCAAATACCGCAGCACCACAACGGAGCGATGATGCTCGGGAAGCTGATCGATCGCTTCGCGGATATCCTGCGCAATATAACCGGACATCACTTCACGCTCGACATTATCCTTGCCTTCGAACACGATTTCGTGCTCTTCGATCGATACCGTTGGTTTTTTTCTGCGAAACTTGTCGATGCAGATATTTGTCACAATCCGCTGCACCCAGGTTTTGAATTGGGCCTTTTCCTCATAAGTATCGATTTTCGTATAAATCCGGATCAGCGCTTCCTGGGCTGCGTCATGCGCATCCTGTTCATCATTTAAAATATAATAGGCCGTGCGGTATACTTGATTTTCTATTTCTCGCAATAGGGTGATTAGAGCGTCGCGATCGCCCGTTTGAGCGGCTCTGATGAGTTCCTGCTCCACCACAAAGGCTCCCCCTTCCTTGCAACCTTACAGACGATATCGACAGGCGATATGTTGCAATGTTGTTACTATTTTTTGTTAGAAATTTTTAGTAATAAAGTCTTACATTATCCTATAACAGCCTGAATCTCACCTAAGAATACCAGAAAAAACGAAGCCCGTCACCACGGGGAAACCAACTTGTACCGCACGCGAATACGGCCGTTTTCCACTTCCATTTGCACCTCGCCGTGCTGATCCGTGCGGTAAATCCGGCTGCCCGAAGAGGCGATCCGTTCTACGACGGACGGATGCGGGTGACCGTAGCTGTTCGAAGCCCCGGCTGATATGACAGCCGCTGCAGGACGCCAGTATTCAAGCCATTCCGCGGATGTCGATGTTTTGCTGCCGTGATGGGCGATTTTCATTACATCTATAAATATAGAAGATATACGGTTTGCTAGATTGCTAGTTCGGCTCTCCCCGGCAAGCTCCTCCAGAACCCGATACTCCGCCGCTTCGTCCATGTCTCCCGTAAATAGAAACGTCGCGCCAGTCATCTGCAGTACAAAGACGATCGATTCATGATTCTGCTTTTTACTGTAGAGAATCTGCCCCTGAGGAGATGCATCCGGTTCGGGTGACAAAATCCGCAGCTCGGTCGCTGCATCAAGCTTTAGCCCCATTCCTTGCCTGGCGGCATAAATCGGCATTCCCTTATGAAGCGCCGTATCCATCAGCTTGGCGATCGTACTTGAATCGCTAAGCGATCCATTGATCAGCAGCGCGTCCACCGGAAACTGTTCGAGCACCGCCTGCAAGCCTCCAGCATGATCCTGATCGCCATGCGTTAGAATGACCGCATCGAGCCGGTTGATCCCGCGTTTTTTCAACAAAGGAACAACGGTCTTGGCCCCTACTTCAAAGGGCTCGCGACGATTTCGCCAAGCCTCCTCCGGTTTGCGGAACGAAACGGTGCCTCCCCCGTCCACAAGAATATTCCGGCCTTCCGGCGTAGTAATCAAAGCGCAATCCCCTTGTCCCACATCGATAAACTGGACATGTCCTTTGCCCTTCATATTCATAGGCTGATATCCTAAATATAATTGGACGAGCAGCAAGCCAGCAAGCCCTACTTGCAGCAGGTGTTCGGGGCGGAGCTTGGCCACGTTCAGCCACTTACCGCCGCGGCGGCCTCTCCAAGCCCGCTGCTTCGCTAGTGGATCTAGCGGCTGCGTGTCATCGCTTCCTTCCAAGTCAGCCTGACGAACAACGCGGCTGCGGTGCCTAAAATACAGCAGCAAATAACAAGCGGCATAGAATATGGCCATCCACATTAACGAAGGAGATTTCCAGTAAGTCATGAATCCGCTGCGCGCATTCAGCCATTCTGTCACGATGAACGTTGCCGTGTTCAGGAGCCGGACCGGATAAGCGATCCATTCCCCAAGAGGCAGCCACAATGCGCTTAACAGCAGGGCCGCCGTGCCGCCGGGCAGAGCGATCATCCCGATGATCGGGACAAGCAGCATATTAGCTGCCAAAGATAGAAGCGAAAATTGGTTGAAATAATAAATAGTCAGCGGAAAGGAAACGAGTTGCGCAGCGACCGTTATCGCAGCGGCTCCGGCGGCCTTGGCGGGCAGCCACCGCAGATAGGGCATGAGCAAGGGAACGAATACGATCAACCCCGCCGTCACGATAAAAGAGAGCTGAAAGCTCACGTTCAGCATGTAGTAAGGTTCCCATAACAGCATCAATAGAGCGGCCGCGGACAGGACATTCAGTCCGTCCTTCAGGATGCCGCGCCGCAATAAATAGATCCCGATCATCGTCATTAATCCCGAGCGGATCACGGAAGGGGAAAATCCCGTAATCAGCACATACACGGGGATGAATAAGAACACGATCCGGTAGGCACTTTCTCTGGTCACCCGGCACAGGCGCAGCACTCCGAAAATCAAGCTTACATTAATCGCGACATGACTGCCGGATATAGCCAGAATGTGCGTCAGTCCAAGCTGGGAGAACTGCGCGTACTTCTCGGGCTCCAGCTCGCTGGCCAGGCCGATCAATAGTCCTTTCATATAACCCGCCTGCCAGTCCGGGAACAGCCGCTCGATGCGTTCGCCAAGCCCCCCTCGGGCAGCGTCAACCTTCCCGAGCAGCATAGACGGGCTGATCTTGGCGTCCGCCTCTACCTTCACGGAGGAAATGCCTGCCGCTTTGAGAAGCCAATGGACCCTTTGCGTCCGCAAATACTTGCGATAGTCGAAGCCGCCAAAATTACGGGCCTCGTTCGGCCTCTCCAATGTGCCTTCCAGCTCAAGCCGCTGGCCTCTTCGCCACCCACTTGCGGCCGCAGCTTCCTCTATAGATGCCAGCCGCAGCTGCACGTTCAGCTTCTCACCGCCCGCGTCCTCAGATCTCACAGCTGATTGCAGACCCGTAAAGGATACCGATTCAATCCGAAGCGTAAAATCCGCGCGGTCGCCGTCCACTTCCACTGGAGACAGCAGCATTCCCCGAACTTGCACCTGTGTCTGTCCTGATTCGGAGACAGCAGCTGTACCCAAGTCGCTTGCGGCCAACCACTCGGACAGCCTGCTCACATTTCTCCCATCATGGTACGACCAATAAGCAGCCCCAAGCGAGAACATCAGTACGTATATAAGCAGCTTTTTCCACGGGCAGCGGGAAATCAAGCCCAGCAAGGGCAGGACAAGCCATGTCCCCGCCCAAAACAGCCAAAAGGCCGAACCTTCGTGCAAATAAGCCAGAGCGCTGCCGGCAATCCAACTGCATACTGCCATTACTAAAGGCCTGTGGCGCATCATCGAGCTCCTCTCTAAAAAAGACTTGTTCCAAGCCTTGCCAGCTTCCTCATCACAAAAAAAGAACCCCATCTGCCGCAGCAGACGAGGTTCTTCCTTCATCTCTTATGCTCTTATGCTCTTATGCTCTTATGCTCTAATCCTCAACCCGTCCATCCGTTTCCTTCGGAGGCTGATATGATTCCAGGCGCCGGAAGGTAATCCCCTTCTGGGCCATCATCGCCGAAACCTTGCCCGTGTCCTTCGGATAAGGACGGTGATAAATAATTTCCGTGATCCCGCTGTTCGCCAGCATATTGGCGCACGTCCAGCACGGCTCGTCGGTCACATAGACGCTGGAGCCCTCCCGGTCGATCCGGTCCGTGAACAGCAGCAGGTTCTGCTCCGCATGGATCGTGCGGACGCAGCGCTGCTTCTTGACCATCTGTTCCTGACCGTCCACCGTCACCATTTCGTATTCCTCGGCGATCATGCAGCCCGCTTCCGAGCAGTCAGGCACTCCCGACGGGGCGCCGTTATAGGCCGTTCCGAGCAGCTTCTTCCCCTGGACAAGCACGGCGCCCACATGCCGCCGGTTGCAGCGCGATCTCGTGGATACCATGTATGCGATATCCATAAAATACGTATCCCAATCTTTGCGTGTATCTGGACTCATGCTTTAATTCTCCTCTTACAGTTTGATATAAGGCTTTAATTTCTGGAACACTTTCTCCCCGATGCCCTTCACCTTCTTCAAATCACTCAAGGAATTAAAAGAGCCGTGTTGATTCCGGTAGTCTATGATCGCCTGCGCCTTCTTCTCGCCAATGCCCGGAATGGTTTGAAGCTGCGAACTGTTCGCTGTGTTTATGCTCACCAGCCCGTCCTGCGGCGAGGGCTCGGCAGACGGCTGCAGCGGTACCGCGGCTGCGCTGCTGTCAGATGCCAGCGGCACAGCAGGGGCGGCGCTTTGCTCAAGCAAGCCCGCCTGCCCGGCTCCATCCGGGCCAGGATTCAGGCTATCCGCCGAATCCGGCACGGCAGCACTGCTGCCCGCAGCCAGGTTGCCCTGGCCTGCCGCGGCCTGAGCCGGGGCTGCCTCTGCTTGTGCCGCAGCCGCCGAAGCTCCCCCCTGCCCGCTATCGCCGGCCATCGCGGCAGCAACCTCGCGGTTTACCGGTGCCCAGCCTTCAATGCCGGCAGGACGGCTCCCGCCAACGGCAAACAGCATCAGACCAGCCCCGAGCACAGCTGATACGACCGCTGTCATTACGTACTCCCGTTTCAATTTCATCGCTCCTATCTCAAAAGAATCTGTCCAAAATGTCATGAAGATCCCATCAAGATGCATACATATATAAACGACGAATATTTTTGTGCTTAAGCACGAAAGGGGGAAACAGGATGAAAGTCGCTTTCATCGGAACGGGATCGATGGGAAGCCTGCTCATTGAGGCTTTCCTGCGTTCCGGTGCACTGTACCCGCATAACCTGCATGTCAGCAACCGAAGCAAATCCAAAGCGGAAATGCTGGCTTTGCGGCATCCCGGCCTTCACGTCGCGGCCAGCAATGCCGAGGCTGCCCTAGGAAGCGATATCGTATTTATTTGCGTAAAGCCCCATCACTTCCCAGAGGTTATCGCGGAAATTCGCAGTGTACTCCTCGAGACGCAACTGCTCATCTCCATTACAAGCCCTGTGCTGATCTCCGTGCTGGAAGAGCAGGTCCCTGCCAAAATCGCCAAAATCATCCCCAGCATAACTCATTCCGTACATAGCGGCGCCTCGCTCTGCATTTATGGGGAGCGGGTTCAGCCGGAGGACCGGCTGCTGCTGGAGCAGCTCATGTCCTCGATTAGCAGGCCGACCCCAATCAAAGAGTCGGAGACGAGAATCGCCTCCGACATATCAAGCTGCGGCCCTGCCTTCGTGAGCTTCATTGTACAGCAATGGGCCAAAGCGGCAGCACAAATGACCGGTATCAGCATGCCGGAAGCGCTAAGCCTCAGCGCGGAAATGCTGCTCGGTACAGGCCGGCTCTTAACGGAAGGCGGCCTGACGCCAGAGCAACTGCAGCGCCGCGTTGCCGTTCCCGGCGGCGTCACTGCCGAAGGACTCGCTATATTGGAGGAGCGCCTTGAGGGCGTATTCCTAAGTCTGATTGAGGCGACGCAGCGGAAGCACGAGGCTGATCTGGCCAAGCTGGCCGCTCTTTTCGACGCCGTCAAACCTGCCGCAAACAGCTCTGTCAGCCCTGACCATGGTGATTTAGAGTCAGACAGACCTGAAATGCTCTAGCCGACCACGATATTGACGAGCTTGCCCGGAACCGCGATAACTTTGCGAACAGCCTTTCCTTCAATAGCCTGTTTCACATTCGGCAAAGCCATACTGTGTTCCTGCATCGCTGCCTGATCAAGATCCTTGGCTACTTTGGTGCGGTCCACGATTTTGCCGTTCACCTGCACGACGATTTCCACCTCGGAATCGACTGTCCAAGCCTCGTCATATACCGGCCATGGCTCATAAGTGACGCTCTCGTTATGGCCAAGGCGCTCCCACAGCTCTTCCGCCAAATGCGGAGCCAGCGGGGACAGCATTTGCACGAAATTCGCCGCAGCGGCTTTCGGAATAACGTCGGTTTTATAGGCCTCATTTACGAAGATCATCAGCTGGCTGATCGCCGTATTGAAGCGCAGTGCCTCGAAATCTTCAGTCACTTTCTTGATCGTTTTATGCCAAGTGCGTTTGAAATCATCCGCGCCTTCGCTATCGTTGATTTTTGCGTTCAGGCTGCCATCCTCGGCGACGAACAGGCGCCAGATCCGGGACAGGAACCGATGCGTTCCTTCTACTCCGCTTGTATTCCATGGCTTGGTCGCCTCCAGCGGACCCATGAACATCTCATAGACGCGCAGCGTATCAGCACCGTATTCGTTCACGATCACGTCCGGGTTGATGACGTTGCCGCGGGACTTACTCATCTTCTCGTTGTTCGTACCGAGGATCATTCCTTGGTTGACCAGCTTGTGGAACGGCTCCTTCGTAGACACAACGCCCAGATCATATAGAACCTTGTGCCAAAAACGGGCGTAGAGCAAATGTAGCACCGCGTGCTCGGCTCCGCCGATGTACAGGTCAACCGGCAGCCACTCTTCCTGCTTCTCCTTGGAGCACAGCTCCTTATCATTGTGCGGATCAATGTACCGCAAATAATACCAGCAGCTTCCTGCCCATTGCGGCATCGTATTTGTCTCGCGGCGCGCCGGAAGGCCCGTCTCTGGATCTGTTGTATTTACCCACTCCGTGACGTTAGCGAGCGGCGACTCCCCCGTACCGGAAGGCTCGATATGATCAACCTCCGGCAGAAGCACCGGCAGTTGATCTTCCGGCACCGGCTTCATCGTGCCGTCCTCGAGATGCAGGATCGGAATCGGCTCCCCCCAATAGCGCTGGCGGCTGAACAGCCAATCGCGCAGGCGGTAGCTTACTTTCCCGCGGCCTTTGCCGTTCTCCTCCAGCCAAGCGATCATCTTCTTAATCGCTTCTTCGTTGCGCAGACCGTTCAGGAAATCGGAATTGACGTGCGCGCCATCCCCTGAATAAGCTCCTTCCGCAATATTTCCGCCCTCGACAACCTCGATAATCGGCAGATCGAACTGCTTTGCGAATTCATAGTCGCGCTCGTCGTGTCCAGGAACAGCCATAATCGCGCCTGTTCCATAACCAGCCAGCACATAATCCGCAATCCATACCGGCAGTTTCTCGCCGCTCACCGGATTGATCGCATAGGCTCCGGTAAAGACACCGGTTTTTTCTTTCGCCAGATCCGTACGCTCCAGATCGCTCTTGCGGGCAGCCTGCTCCCGGTAGTCTGACACTGCGGCACGCTGGGCTTCTGTCGTAATTATCTCCACCAGCTCATGCTCTGGCGCAAGCACGGCATAGCTCGCTCCAAACAAAGTGTCTGGACGTGTCGTGAATACCGTCAATGTCTCATCGCTTCCCTCGATCTGGAATACGACCTCAGCCCCTTCGGACTTGCCGATCCAGTTGCGCTGCATATCCTTGATGCTCTCCGACCAGTCGAGCTCCTCCAGATCCTCCAGCAGTCGCTCGGCGTATTCGGTAATCTTCAGTACCCATTGCCGCATCGGCTTGCGGATAACAGGGTGGCCCCCGCGTTCACTCTTGCCGTCGATAACCTCTTCATTAGCCAGGACGGTTCCGAGCGCCGGGCACCAGTTGACAGGCACCTCAGCCACGTAAGCGAGACCTTTCTTGTAGAGCTGGATAAAGATCCATTGCGTCCATTTATAATATTCCGGATCCGTCGTGCTGATCTCCCGATCCCAGTCGTAGGAGAAGCCAAGCGACTTAATCTGGCGCCGGAAGTTGTTGATGTTCTTGACCGTAATGTCGCGCGGATGCTCGCCAGTATCAAGGGCATGCTGCTCCGCAGGCAGGCCGAATGCGTCCCAGCCCATCGGGTGAAGCACGTTATAGCCGCGCATCCGCTTGTACCGCGAGACGATATCCGTCGCCGTATATCCCTCCGGATGGCCTACGTGAAGGCCTGCCCCCGATGGATAGGGGAACATATCCAGCGCATAAAATTTCGGTTTGCCCGGCTCCTCCGTAGTTTTGAATGTTTGATGCTCATCCCAGTATGCCTGCCATTTCGGCTCAATCGCCTGGGCACGGTATACATCGTGAGATTGATTGTTATTGCTCATGATCTTAAACTCCCTTCAGTGAATAAAAACGCCGATTGACGTATTTTCTAATTGCAGACAGGCCATCAAAAGAAAAACCTCCCGACCCATAGCGTATCATCGCTAGGGACGAGAGGAGTATTCCCGTGGTACCACCCTAGTTAGCTTCCGGCATGCTTTGCCATCCGCTCCCTTTGCACCCTTAACGCGGGCAAGACGATGATGTTTCCGGGAAGGCAAGCACCTGCCAATCGAGGCGCAGAATCCCATTGCATCATAACTCCGAGGCGAGTTCATTTGCATTCTCCAACCGGCTTGCACCATGCACCGGCTCTCTGGGTGGCAGAATTCAAACTATTATTCCTCTTCAAAGTTCTTGAATATCCATTTTGATTACCAATCATTATATAAAAATGAAACAGCCTCGTCAATGATAATTGAGGCGCGACCTCCTGTTTACAGCGCCCTGTATTGATAATGATCGTAACAAACAGGCTGACCGTCAATCAACGCTTCCGATCCGGCTTCTTCCTTTATATATAAACTCAGCCCTTTGCCGCAGATCATTCCCGTATATTCGACCTGAAATTCTCTATCCATCTTAAATCGGGGTTGAATTTGAGACATCACGCTGGCGAATTTTCCCAGATCAAAGATTCCGCGTTCATTTGCCGCCGCAGCGCCCACCGCTTCAACCACGACTCCGCTCCTGCGTCCGCGGCACACGACAAGCTGATAACCGTCCTGCCGGCGTATTTCATATGGCCCGCTCAAGTATACGGCGAAATAAGTGTCTTCCACTTGACCATACAATGCATCTGGCTCCTGCAGCCACTCCCCTTCGGGAATAACGCCGATCACTTCGCCGCGAACCGATTCCGGCAGCGGATATAGCGCCATAACCACATTTTGATGATAGAGCACCTCCGTCCATTCGCTTTGATGGCGGGGATCGCGGCCGGACTCATCATATCCTTCCCCAGGATGGAAAAAGTACAGCTGATTGCCTAACCCGCCGAGGCGCACCGGCAAACTGAACAGCCAGCGCAGCTGCTCGTTGTCGAATTCCTTGACCCTCTCCCATAACCCGCCTGCCGCAAATTGTTCAGTAATATATGCATAAGAGTGCAGCACTCGCCTCTGACCCTCGACCGTTTTTAGGAGCGAACGGCACACCTCGGAAGGCTGCTTTCGATCTAACGCAATACGCAGCGCGCTCTCCGGAGCAGCACGGAACAGAAGACCGGCATATTCCGTTCGCGGCATCTCTTCCGGGAGCGTAAAGTTGCCGAACTGCACATAATCATGCAGAACGTTCGCATCCCTTGGCGCGTCATGAGGCCAGCCGCGGGAATGTGCGCCGACCCAGGCGCCTTTTAAATACAGGCTCGCTCTTAATGTCCACAGATGATCCAGCATTTCGGCCAGCTCCGCCTTAATTTCCTCATGCTCCGCCAGCTCGAAAGCGCAGGTGAACGCCTGTATCCAGTGCCAAAACCACGGCAGCGAGCCGTATTCCGCCATCCCCTCCCGCTGTATAAGCTCAAAAGTGCGCTGCAGACAGTTTCTCCCGTCTTCAACTAAAGCCTGATCACTGTACCTTTGGCCAAAAATCAGCTTGGCCGCGGTGAATTTCGCTTCATGATGACCGTAATGTTCAAGCGGCCTGCGATAGAAATTGCTCTCATATACATTTCTTAATGCTGCTTCAAAGCTCTCCGCCAGCTTGCTGCTCATATGCCGGGCGTAGTTATGATAGAAATAAACCATCAGGCTTCCCATCAATTCAACGGGCAGCTCGTGAGGCCCGGCTTGCTCGGGAACCGGATGCAGATTAAGCGGCCAATGCCCGTACATCGGGCTGTCCGGATCATTCTGCTGCAGCTCGAGCACCCGCTGGAGTACCTTTTCAGCCAACTGCTTGCCCTCCGAACGATCGAACCCCGGCTCCTCCTCCGGGCTAACGGCAGCCGCGAATAGATAAGATGCGTAGTAATAGTTATCGCGAATATCGCCATGGAACCACAGACCGCTAGTTAACAGCGGCTGGTGCCGCGCTTTGGCCGCCACCTTCCGTACAATTTCGTTCATTCTTTGCTGATACTGACTCATAAGTTGACTTCCTCCTGGTCCCTAGTTTATCTGGATTACTTCGTTTCTTCTCTTGAGGCAAATGATCCAAACCGCTTGCAAAATAAACGCAAACGGATTAATATGAACCTATATGAACATTTTAAACCAAAGTGAACGAAAAGAGGAGGCTTTTTTAAAATGGAAAGACGTTATGCATCTCATCCCAATGAAGTAAAGCAGTTCGACACAGACCGGCTTCGGAAGGAATTCCACATCCCGACCCTATTTACGGCCGACAAGCTGGAGCTTGTCCTGACTCATGAGGATCGCCTGATTATCGGCGGCGCTTATCCTGTGAAGCAAGATGTGAAGCTGGAGACCGACCTGAAGGAGCTGGGCGTGTCCTTCTTCCTGGAACGCCGCGAGCTTGGCGCCATCAACGTAGGCGGCCCTGGGACGATTATCGTCGACGGCACAGAGTATGACCTCAATACAAAAGACTGCTTATTTGTTGGAATGGGCTCGAAAGAAGTTATTTTCCGCAGTAAAGATGCCAGCAAACCGGCCAAATTCTATCTGAATTCAGCGCCTGCGCACAAAGAGTTCCCAACCGCGAAGACGACGCTCGGCGAAGCCGACTCCAGCGCTCTTGGCTCAATTCAGAACTCCAACGACCGGACGATCCATCGTTTTATCCATGCGGACGGTATTCAGAGCTCCCAGCTGGTTATGGGTATGACACAGCTTAAAACAGGCAATATGTGGAATACAATGCCAGCGCACGTTCACCCGCGCCGGATGGAAGCTTATATGTACTTCGACCTTCCCGAAGATGCGGTCGTCATCCATCTGATGGGCGAACCGACAGAAACCCGCCATATCGTAATGAGAAACGAAGAGGCAGTCATCTCTCCTAGCTGGTCCATTCATAGCGGTGTGGGAACGAGCAATTATACGTTCATCTGGGGCATGGCTGGCGACAACAAAATCTACAGCGATATGGACGCCGTAGCCATGAAGGATTTAAGATAGAGAGATAAATATTTACGGAAGAGTTGAGATGGTATGAGTCCGATTAGACGGCATGAGAGAATCATGGAAGTTCTGCTGACGAATAAAGAGGTGACGGTTGCGGAGTTAAGCGACAAGCTGGGGGTAACCGGCAAGACGATTCGCGAGGATTTGACCCGGCTCGAGGAGCAGGGTTTGATTGTTCGCGTTCATGGCGGCGCCATTCTGGCGCAAAGCGATCAATTCGGCATCCTCCCTTCCAAGGAACCGCTCGCGAAGCATGCGGATGAGAAAGCCGATATTGCCCTTAGAGCGTTGCAGCACATCGAACCTAACGACATCATTGCGCTGGACGGGGGGAGCACGACATTGGAGATTGCCCGCCGTCTTAGCAATGAGCCGTTAACCGTCATTACGAATGATGTCTATATCATCAGCGAACTGGCCGCGAAGGACAATATACGTCTCGTCGTCCCCGGCGGCTACCGGGTTCGCAACATGCTGGCCGGGCCGGAAGCGACTTCGTATATTCAGCAGTTGAACATTCAAAAAGCTTTTATTTCGGCGACAGGCATTCACCCGGAACATGGGTTATCGATTTATACCGGAGACCTGATCGGCTTCAAACGGGCTTTAATCGAAACCGCCCGCGAAGTCATCGCCGTCATTAACCATCATAAATTCGGGCAAACCGCGCTGCGGACGTTCGCCTCCATCAATGAGCTGACCTGCATCATTACCGACAGCGGACTGCCGGCCGAGGTTGCCCGCCAGTACAGCAGCGCGGGAGTATCGATCGAGTGCGGAAACAATAAGAACTTCTAACCATTTATGAAGGAGAGTCCAACCCATGAAATTGTTCGATTTAACAGGCAAAACCGCTCTGGTAACAGGTACTACCGGCGGATTGGGACAGGGTATCGCCATCGGGCTTGCCGAAGCTGGAGCGGATGTCGTCTGTGTATCCCTTGGCCGCAGCGAAGAGACCGTGAATCAAATTAAAGGCCTTGGAAGAAAAGCGACCGTCGTTCAAGTCGATTTAAGCGATCACAGCAAATTAGAGGCAACCTTTAACGAGGCGCTTAAGCTGACAGGCCAGATTGATATCCTGGTAAACAACGCCGGTATTATACGCCGCACACCGGCTAAAGACCATAGCGCGAAGGATTGGTCCGATGTGCTTGACCTGAACCTCAATACGGTATTTCTGTTGTCGCAGCTTGCAGGGCGCCATATGCTGGAGAGAGGCAGCGGCAAAATCATCAACATCTGCTCGATGCTCTCCTATCAAGGCGGCATCAACGTTCCAGGGTATACGGCCAGCAAGCATGCCGTTGCCGGCCTGACCAAAGCCTTTGCCAACGAATGGGCTAGCGGCGGCGTACAGGTTAATGGCATCGCTCCGGGTTATATGGTTACGGATAATACCGCGCAAATTCGCGCGGATGAGAACCGCTACGCTTCAATTACGGACCGGATTCCTGCCGGACGCTGGGGAACGCCGGAAGACCTTAAAGGCTCGGCGGTATTCCTCGCCTCCTCCGCATCCGACTATTTGAACGGCCATGTTCTCTGCGTAGACGGAGGCTGGATGGCCAGATAATTCATTTCGGTTCCAACAGGCTTTACTAAAAAAGAGACATAAAGACTTGGATAAACGTCTTTATGTCTCTTTTTTCCATCTGCATTATTCAGCCAAAAACTTAATGCTGCGGGCATGCTCATTGATATGAAAATGCCCCTCTTCGGCCTGAAGTATCGTCTGCCCGTTTATTTGTAACCGAATAAATGTCACCCCATCGACAACTCTGTCCTGATCAAATCCGTAAATCCGGTTCGGCTTGGCGTTATCTCCTGTGTAGCTGACATTGCGAAATGTAATATTCTCAATGCGTGTGCCCGGCGCAGGGTTATAATCGGGATTATGCACCACCCGAATATCGATCAATTGTCCCAATTCAAAAGGCTCCACGCGAATATCATCATATCGAACGTTGCGGACAGTATTCTTATCACCCGCATTGATCGCCATCGCTCCCCAATAGTTCTCTTGGGGCTCATGATGTTCAAGAATATCCAAATTCTCGAACACGATATCTTCGATCGTATCCCCCTCCTTTTCGTAATCGCCATGCGTGCCAATCATTATCGGGTGCGCCACATCGGCCCATAATACCGAATTGCGGACCTTTACGCCGCTTGTGCCTCCACGATAATCCCAGCGGGTTCCGTAAATGGCAATACAGTCATCCGAGGTACGAAGGAACACATCATCGATCTCAACATCCGAGCTGGCCATCATATCGATGCCATCCGACCAGCCTCTTGTGCTGAATGATTTAAAATTTCGGATCCGGATCTGCCTCGACTTCCCGATATAAATACTGTAGTGAGGAGGGTCTATGAGAATTAACCCCTCAACCTCGATATTACGCGAGAACCCGATACGGATGCCGCGGAAGGCAGAGTATCTGTGATACTCGGATAAATACAGAACGCCTCTTCCTTTAATGGTTACATCCTGTACATGTTCGCAAACCAGCGAGCCCACAACGATAGCACCGCCTGCAATATAGACCGTTTTCCCGGACGGAATCCGCAGTATCGTCTCTTCGATATAATGCAGCCCCGGGGCAAAATATAGAATGTCAGGCTCCTGTCCCGAGCTGTCTAGCGGCGTCTTAAGCAATCTCCATATATCCGCGGCACGATGAACGGCCGTTTTTCCCGGCCGCTCTAATACGACTACACCGGGATCATCCGGCTGGGGAGCATCCTGTTCCGGTTCTCCAGCAAACAGATGCAGGTTGCGAAACCGTTCGCCATTGATCTCCACTGATAATTTCACGGAACGGTCGACCACAAAACGGATGATCCCGCTCTCGTGGTCTGCCTTTATTTGCGCAGAGAGCGGGCGGATGACCACGGAACGTATGTCGGTAAACAAGCATTCAATTTCCACTTCAACGATGCCTTCGCGGTCAAAATAGGTCATCGCTGCCTTACGAACGTGATGCATGTCCACTTTTACCTCATAAAGAAACAGCTCCTGCCAATCTCCATCCTTGGCCCGCGCACGAACGCGATAATCCTTCGAACCAACGGCTCCTTCGGGTGCTGAATAGATTACGGTCTTGTTCATCTGTATCCCCCAGTAATTCATAGTTATTTGCTAGTTAAGAAATACAGCCGGAGTAGAAATACCCGGCTGTATTTAAACGATGATTCTATGTTTCCCGCCCCTATCCTTTTGTTGCGCCTGCGGCAATGCCTTTGACGAAATACTTTTGCAGAAAAATAAAGGCAAGGAGCACCGGTACGACCGACATCGTCGTCCCCGCAAAAATCATATCCCAGCGGGAGGAGAATTCACCGATGTAACGATAGATTTCCACAACCATCGTCTTCGGCTGGCCAGACGGAAGTACCAGCATCGGCATGAGGAAGTCATTCCATATCCCGAGTCCGTTCAGCACAACCATGCTCGCCGTAACGGGCCCCAGAAGCGGGAATACGATCATCCAGAACGTCCTTACTTTGGAGCATCCGTCGATTTCAGCCGCTTCTTCGATTTCAAGCGGAATACCTTTGACGAAGCTGGAGTACAGCAGGCTGCCGAAGCCGACCGCCCCGGCGATATAAATCATGATGGGGCCTGCCAAGCTGCCGTACAGGCCGAGCATTTTCAATTCCTTGAACAAAGGGATCATATAAGCCTGGAACGGAATCATCATCCCGGCCAGGAAGTAGACGAACATAAATCTAGTCCATCTCGTATTTCTGCGCTGGATCGCATAGCCTGCCATAGGGATAATAATCACCTGGAACAGGATGGAAACGACAGTCAGAATCAAGCTGTTTACGATCGCTAAAGGATAGTTCGTTTCCGTCAGCAAATATTTAAAGCTGTCCAAATATAACGATTGCGGAAAAGAGATCGCGTCGCGCATAATTTCGGCGTTGCTCTTAAAGGCCGACATAATATTAAAGAAGATCGGAAAGAAGAAAATGACGGCGATCACCAGCGTGATCAGGAATATGCTCAAATTTATGAGTGTTTTTCGTGTTTTCAGTGTCATATTACATTTCAACCTCCCTCTTCTGGAGGACTTTCACCTGGAACACGGTAATGATCAATATGATGAAGAACAGTACCAGCGCCAGTGCGGTGCCGAATCCTTGCCGCAATTCGCCGAAGCCTACTTTATAGATGAGATACGTCAATGTTTCGGTTTCAAAACCAGGACCGCCGTCGGTCATGACTGCGATTTGGTCGAATATTTTCAGGGCGCTAATCATAGCTAGAACCATACATACCGTAACCGATCCGGCCAGGAGCGGGAAGGTGATATGACGGAATTGCTGCCAGCCGTTGGCTCCATCGATGCTTGCCGCTTCATTGAGCTCTTGCGGAATGCCCTGCAAACCTGCGAGATAAATAATCATATAATAGCCTGCGCCCTTCCATACGGTAGATAAAATGACGGCCAGCATGGCATATTTGGGATCGCCCAGCCAATCTACGGCGAATGCGCCTAATCCGAGTTTGTCCAACATTTGATTCACGACGCCGAAGTTGTAGTTGAGCATCATGGCCCAGACGAACCCCATGACGATGCCGCTTAGCAGGGTCGGAAAATAAAATATGCTTCTGAAAATTTTACTTAGCCAGCGTACTTTATCGACGAAAACCGCCAAGAGAATGGCGACGATATTTTCAAGAATAACAAGACTAATCGTTAATACCATCGTATTTTTTAATGCATTGTGAACCCTGGGACTATTCCAAATTTCCACGAAGTTGGCCAATCCGATGAATCGAACATCAGAGCTGATGCCATCCCAAGAGGTGAAGCTGTAATATACACTTCCTAGCGTCGGAACAATCACGAAGAGGGTGTACAATATAAATGATGGCAGGATGAAATACAATGCGTAAGGCTGCCACGTTTTCTTTTTTTTAATGGTAGGTGTAGCCATAGTTTCTCCTCTCCCTCCCTCAATCGCTCGTATGAAAAGAAAGGGAACCCCCGAAGAGGTTCCGCTCCTCAGCATCTTGCTTTTACATAGCGTTCGCTTTCACTTGATTGTCATATTCCGTATCGGCTTGCTTCATGTAATCCGCAACGTCCCCGTCCTTCACAACAAGCTCCTGGAGCAGCTTATAGTACCAGTTCCGGAATTGCGGAGGTATTAAATTGTCGCCCCACCAATTGTTGATCGCCAAAGATTTATTTACAGTCGGATCAGCAATCAGATCGAGCGCAACCTGCATTTGCTCGCTGGTCTCATAAGTCACTTCTGCTTTAGTTGAGGGAATCGCGTTAATGCTTGCCAAATAGTTCGAATAATTTTCCGGCTCAAAGAAGAATCGGATGAATTCCTTGATCGCTTCAACCTTATCCGCATCCTGGGACGCTTCCGTCGAAATGGACCAGCCGGCAGGAGATGGCAGCCCAATCACATTTATTTTCCCTTCGCGGTCAGGAACAGCATAGAACCCGAATTCAAAATTAGGATCCGCTTCTGCAATTTGCGTGAACATCCAGGTTCCCGAGTACAACTGCGCCGCTTTGCCGCTAACGAGGATCGAAGCTGTCTGGTTATCTCCCGTACTCAACCAGCCTTTATCGACATACTTTTGGAACAGATCTTTAAAATCCGTCATGGCTCGAACTACTTTGTCCTCGGTGAAGCTAGCCTGCTGCGCCGTACGCTTAGAGTTCCAATCCGGATCTTCAGCGTATACAGCATCGATAAGGAACTTATTTACCCAGAAGCCCATATGGAAAATATCTTTGCCGCCTACGACGATCGGAGAAATTCCGGTCGCTTTCAACTTTTCCTGGATTTCGATAAACTCGTCATAGGTTTTTGGCAATTCAGTTACGCCGGCATCGGCATAAGCTTTCTTGCTGTAAATGATTCCTTGCGGCGCATTGACCTGCATCGGAGCATTCCACACCTTGCCATCCACTTCAGGCGGCGCCTCGAACAGATCAAGCAAATCTGCCGGCAGCTCTACAATTTTCCCAGCATCCGCGAACACCTCCGTGTCCCGCATTTCTACGAGATCCGGGAATTCGCCGACGGCATCTTTAGTCTTCAACCAATCCAGGTAAGCCGATGACGTTGTTTCGCTCAAATCCTTTATTTTGATATGAGGATTCACTTCCATAAACTTCTTGACCGTATCGGCAATCGCTTTTTTCGTCGCCGGGTCGCCGGAAGCATAACCTATCGTAAATGCAACCTCTTTCTTCGCATCGTCTGCAGCGCCATTCCCCGTCGTGTTAGCGGGATTGCCGCCTGCATTGTTGCCGCCGCAAGCGGTCAGTATCGTTGTCGCCACTAATAATAGTACGGATAGTTTCAGCAATGTTTTTCTAAACATAGTTTGAGATAACCTCCCTTTTGCCTCTAGACGGAAACGGGTGACGGATGTGCGCATCATCTGTAAGCGTTTCCCTTGATAACAGCATAGCATCCCCATTTTTGGATTAGAATGAACTTTTTTAAGCGCCATATGCTCAATTTTAAGAAGAGAAAACAAAAGCGAACGAGAGGATTATCCTCTCATTCGCCAAAGACGCTAGACTGTCTCCTCAGCAATCGGAAAAGCAAGAAGCACGGATGTGCCGACATGCTCCCTGCTGTTAATCGTCAGGCCGTATTGCTCGCCGAATACCGATTTAATCCGTTCATGCACATTTTTCAGACCGACGTTTTTCCCCGGAGCCTCTGGATCGTTCAGAGCCATGTGAATACCCTCTAATTTCTCCCGGCCCATCCCAATTCCGTCGTCATACACAGTAACAATAAGCGTGTCGCCGTGCTTCTCCACGGTCAGCCCTACCGTGCCTTTGCCTTTCTGCTTGAGCCCATGCTGAATGGCATTCTCCACGAGAGGCTGGAGGGACAGCTTCAATATTGGCCAGTTCAAATCCACCTCCGGCTCTATGCTGCAATGAAGCTCGAAGCGCTTGTCGTATCGAACCGAAATAATGTAGAAATAGTCCTTCAAATGCTCCAGCTCGCTAAGAAGGCTAACCTTCTCCTCGCCGTAATCGATCACGTATTTCAATTGATTGGAGAGGGAGAGGATCATGTCCGCCACCTCATCCTGATCCTTGTCCACGGCATTCATTCGGATGACCTCAAGCGTGTTATACAGGTAATGCGGACGAATCTGGCTCTTTAGTGCATTCAACTCGGTCTGCTTCTGCTTGATCTGGGCGACATAAGCCTCATCGATATACGCCTTCAGGCGCTCGACCATTCGATTAAAGCTATAGCTGAGCCTGCCAAACTCGTCATTGCTCTGAATTTCGACCTGAGTATTCAGGTTTCCAGACTCGACCTTGCTCATTTGCCTCATCAGAGTCAGGATTGGAGCCGACAGCCGCCTGGAGAACCAGGTTCCCATAATAATGAGGGCTATGGAGCACAGAGCGATAGCGATAAAGATCGTCATGCGCACAGAAAACAGCTGCTCAAACAGCGAATCGCGATGAATACGGGCCGTCAAGCTGCCCTCAAGAAACGGGATTGGCTCCGACATGACCATCATCCCTTGATCCGACCCTGACACTAGCCGCTTTCCGTCCGCCGATGCGGGCTCTTTATTGCTGAAATATACTTTGCCTTCTCCATCGAGCAAATACAGTTCGTCCTTCTCCCCTAAATTCAGCTCCTTCAGAAACTGATCGAAAATAACCGTGTCTACATCAATGAATAAAGTGCCTACGACTTTGGGTTCTGCCGTAACACGGCCGGAAATATCGATTAAATTACGGCCGATCGTAAATACCTTCCGGTCAGAGGTCGGAAAATAGCCGTCGGAATGCGTAGGAAATATCGCCAATTTGGAAGGATTGCCGCTCATTTGCTCGCGCCACTCTTCATGTGGAAGAAGCTCCGCAGCCAGTCCCTTGTTCTCCTTCTCTTGGTAATAGAGCTTCCCGTCGCTCTCGCGGACAAAATAAACACTGCTAATATAAGTATCGCTATACAACACCGTCTTCAAAAATGAATCGACCGGAATGCTGTTGATCTGCTCCAGCTCATTGACATTGTAAGTCTGGTTTTGACTTGAACTCTCGACATACCCCTCATACCTTCCAGTGTACATCAGCTTGGATACCTCGTTGTATTGGTTAAATGCTGAATTCAGGTTGTAGCTCATATACAATACCATCTGCTGCAAATTGCCGGTCGTATAGCGCTCTACATATCCGGTGAATGTATTCACCGAAAACAAGCTCAGGGCAAACAGCGGAATAAGCCCGACTAAAATAAAGGACGCTGAAAATTTAACGAAAATGCTAGTAAACTTGCGGCCCCATAAACGCATATGCAGTTCTCCTATTCGACTTTAGCGGATTGCTTGTACTCCTGCGGCAGCTTGCCGTACATTTTCTTGAACATGTCGCTGAAATGTCTGGCATTGTTATAACCTACGCGGTCGGAGATTTCGTAAATCATCATGTCGGTCTCAAGCAGCAGACGAACTGCATGCTTCATGCGGACCTCAGTCAAATACTGCTTGAAATTCTGCCCCGTATGCTTCTTGAAGAAGCTGCTGAAATAGTAGGGGTTCATATAAATCATCGAGGCCATGGAGTCCAGTGTAATGTTCTCCTTGTAATGCTCCTCGATATAAGCTTTAATCTCTCCTAGCTGCACGGCTTCCTTATTTGTCAGTTTACGGGCGATTTGCTCATAAATCTGCTGCACGAGGGCTTCGACTTCCCTCTCCACGCCCTCATACGTGCAATGGGCGGATAACCGGTCAAGCAGCGCCGAAGACTCCTGATAGCTTTGATCTATTGAAACCCCGATATGGGACATCTCCTGTTCCAGCACCAGAATCATGTTATAAACATTTGATACCGCCACGTTCTTGCTTCCACCGGCCTGCTGCTTAATTAAGCTGAGTAATTGCTGCGTTAGTACGCCAATCTGCTCTCTCTGCTGCGAGGTCAATGCCTTGACCAAAGATCCTTGCAGTTCGATTAAGGTATGGCCAAGAGATCTAGGAGATTTAGAAGATTCGGAATCCCATCGATCATTTTCAATGACCCGATTCAAGCCGACGAAATACTTTCTTCTAAGCGCTTTCAATGCGGTGCGGTACGAATGCTCTGCTTCCTCGGTGTCGGAGACCGCGCCGCCGATACCGATAGATACCTTCAGCTTCAAATAGCTATTGATCTTCCCATGCAGATCCTCCGCTAGCTGAATCGGCTCCCTCGGAGTTTCGTGCTGAACCAAAATGCCAAATTGCCCTTCTTTATGAAACATAAGCGCATTTCCGGCAGCTTCTTCTATCGTTTCCTTAATAATATTGTTCAGTGCAAAATGAACCAGCTTGCGCTCCCGTTCCTCCCAGTGCGAAGCCCCGCTAAGATCCGCATCCGTCTCCAGTAGACATACTGTTGTATACTTGCTGACGGCGATAGCGCCCAAATGAATCAGCTCGGCTGCCGCTCTCCGGTTGCCGTCCGTCAGGCCATCGAGCAGCTCCTCGATCGTTACGGTGCGATTCTTCCGTTCATAATGATCAAGCATTTCCTTTGCCCGCTCGCCCTCCGTCTCCTCTCGGATTAACGCTGCTGCTCTCGTAACCACTTCTTCCAAATGGGCCTTAATTACCGGCTTGACCAAATATTCAAGCGCCCCGTATTGAATCGCCTGCTTGGCATAGGCAAACTCTTGATAAGCGCTAATAAATACGACTTTGACTTGTTGGTTCTTTTCGTGGATTTCCCGAATGATATCGATCCCGCTGCAGCCGGGCATACTTATATCGCTAATGATTAAATCCGGGTTACATGTCTGAATGAGCTGTCTTAGCTCGTTTCCGTCATTGGCCTCCCCAACGATTGTCAGCCCAAGCTCTTCCCACGAAATTAGCTTCTTCAATCCCCGCAAAATGACCGGCTCATCATCAGCCAACAACACCCTAATGTTCATTGCCATCTTCCTCCTTCTGCGCGGGCTGGGGTGTTAAAGCTCACTTTAATTATATAACAACGAGTTCTTCCGGCGTGCCATAAGAACGACAATTACAATGCTATTTCAACGTACAATTTCAGGAATGGGATACGGCCGAACCTCATTAAATCCACTTTAACATGATGGTTCACAACCGGAATGCAGTTTTTTAAGACCCATGTGCAGTTTCTTTAGTTTGACCTGTATGTTATTGCGGCTTTCCGCTTCTCGGCGTCCCTCCGGTCAGCTTGCGGTAGGCCTTGAAGAAGCTCGAATAGCCGTTAAATCCAGACATGAAGCAGGCCTGGGTCGGCGTAAAGCCCTGCATCATCAGTTGATCGGCCAATTGGATTCTTTTATAAGTGATATATTGATTAATCGTAAATCCGGTCGTTTCCTTGAAAATACGGCATAAATGATATTTCGTGACGAAAAATCTCTCCGACAGCGCATCCAGCATAAGCTGCTCCTCCAAATTCGCATTAATATACTCCAATACAGCCCTGACCTTGTCATCCCTTAGCTTGCTGCTGCTCGGCAAATCCGCTTTTGCCAGATCATTGATTGCCGATAAAATCTGCACAATGATGCATTTCGCAACCATCTCATGCTCGGTGCTCCTCTGCTCCAATGCCTGCCGCAGCTTACCGAACAAGTCAAGCAGCCCGCTTGCTCTAACGATCTCTGCGCTTAACTGATTATCCTCCCCCAGCTTGCGGAATTTGATCGTACGAAAGAAATCGATTCCGCCAGCCATAAAGGGAGGCAGAAAATTGGCATCCATGCTTAAAACGATCCGCTCATACGGCAGGTGTTCAGCGATATTCACGACATGAAGCTCATTCGAATTCATCATTAGAATCGAGTAGGGCTCCAAGTCGTATTTGCTGCCCTCAATCGTAAAGCTGCCTGCACCGTTGATAAACATAAATATTTCGTAGCCCTTCTCATAATGGAGTTTATAATCCAGCGGATTGGGCTGCTCGTCTCTGGCATGGTGATAAAAAAATGAACTGTCCGCAGCCGCATAATGAAATTTCCGTTGCTGACCTGCTTCCATCGAAATCACCTCACCCTAAACATATAGCAAGATTCGCATAGTTTCAAACAATTATCGGGAAGAACTTAGAAAATATTAATGATAAATTGAAGTAGAAATCTCCAAGAAGAGGTGAGATCAGAATGGCCAAATTTATGATTTCAGGCTTTGCTGATGAAATCGATGCGGATTTTGAGACGCAATTGAAGGGATTACAAGCACTCGGCATCGATTTTATCGAGGTAAGAGGCGTGAACGGAAAGAACATCTCCATCCTGTCACACAAAGAAATTGTAGAGGTCAAACATAGGCTTGCCCATTACGGGATCAAGGTTTCCTCCATCGGTTCACCGATCGGCAAAATCAGCATTTCGGAAGACTTTGGGGCTCATCTGGATATGGCCAAACGGATTTTTGAAACCGCTAACACATTGAATAGTCCATTTGTGCGCATTTTCAGCTTCTATATGCCGGAGGGCAGCGATCCTGCCCTGTACCGGAACGAAGTCATCGAGCGGGTCGGCGCTATTCTCGAGGCCGCCGAGGGCAGCGGATTAACGATTCTCCACGAGAATGAAAAGGACATCTACGGTGACAGTCCCGAGCGCTGCCTTGATCTGATGGAGGCCTGCCGGTCTCCGCATTTCGCCAGCGCCTTCGATCCAGCCAACTTTGTGCAATGCGGCTGCGAGGTATATCCGGCAGCCTTCGAGCTGCTGGAGCCTTATATCCGGTATGTGCATATCAAGGATGCACTCGACGATGGCAGCAATGTTCCCGCAGGCATGGGAGACGGGCGGGTTGAGGATGTGCTGAGAAGCTTGAAGGCTGGCGGATATGAAGGCTTCCTGTCGCTGGAGCCGCATTTGGGCAGTTTTCAAGGCTTGGCCGAGCTGGAGCAAGCTCCGCTGACCGATACGCTAGAAGCTAGCGGGCTTCACACCTTCAGATTAGCTCATTCATCCTTAATATCGATTCTGAACAATATTTAAAGGAGGGTATCCTCATGGAAAATGTACGCCTCGGCATCATCGGCATCGGCAATATGGGCATGTCCCACAGCTTGCGGATTCATCGGGAGCACAAGGTACCGGGCATGACGCTTGGCGCAGTATGCGATATTAACTTAGAGCGCAGGACATGGGCGCAGGAGAATCTGCCGGGAGTGGCCGTCTTCGAACATGCAACGGAATTGTACGAAAGCGGTCTGATCGATGCCGTCTTAATCGCCGTCCCTCATTATGATCATCCTTCGCTTGCGATTGAAGCCTTCGCCAGCGGCCTGCATGTGCTCATCGAGAAGCCAGCCGGCGTATACACGAAGCAGGTGCTGGAGATGAACGCGGCCGCGAAGCAGTCGGACAAAGTTTTTGGCATCATGTACAATCAGCGGACAAATCCCGTGTACCAGAAAGTGAGAGAACTCGTGCAAAGCGGCGAATTAGGCGAGCTTAAGCGAGTCGTCTGGATCATTACGGACTGGTACCGTCCGCAGGCCTATCATGATTCCGGCTCCTGGCGCTCCACTTGGGAAGGCGAGGGCGGCGGCACGCTGATCAACCAAAACCCGCATAACCTGGATTTGCTCCATTGGATGCTCGGCATGCCCCGCAGAATCCGCTCCTTCTGCAGCTTCGGCAAATATTACGACATCGAAGTGGAGGATGATGTGACCGCTTATCTGGAATATCCAAACGGTGCAACAGGCGTCTATATCACGTCAACGGGCGAGGCACCAGGCACAAACCGGCTGGAGATTTCCGGAGATATGGGCAAAATCGTCGTCGAGAACAATCGCATCACGTTTGACCGGAACCGCATTTCGGAACGGGAGCATAATCGGCTGAACGTAGATCCGTTCCGGAAGCCGGAATGCTGGCGCTGCGAAATTCCCGTCTCGGGGGACGGTGGTGAACAGCACATCGGCATATTTAAAAACTTCGCAAAGGCGATTCTACAGGGTGAAAAGCTGCTTGCACCAGGGGAGGATGGCATTCACGGCCTGCTCATTTCGAATGCGATCCATTATTCAACCTGGACGGATGACTGGGCAGAACTTGACCGCTTTGATCACGAGCATTTCTATGAGCTGCTGCAGGAGAGAATTAAAAGCTCCACGGTAAAGAAGAACGTCGTCCAAAAGGTCGTCGACGTGTCGGGAACGCATTAGTTGGGATAGGAAACTGAAGGCAGCACATTAAAGGAGGTTTCGTCAATGACGAAAATTCTAGGCGCGCAATTATATACAGTTCGGAATTTTGCCGGAACGCCAAATGAGTTTGATGAGTCACTGCGAAAAATTAAAGAAATGGGCTATACGACGATTCAGTTATCCGCGATTTGGCATATCCCTGTCGATGAGCTGGCGGCGATCGCCCGCGGCCATGGTTTGAAAGTTGTGGTCACCCATATCCCTTATGACCGATTCATCAACGATCTGGATGGCGTGATCCGTGATCATCATACGCTGGGCTGCGGGCTGGCGGGGCTGGGCGGATTACCTGCCGAGTATCATAGCGCCGAGGGCTACATCGCCTTCGCCAAGAAATTCTCGGCGATCGCCGATGAATTGGCGCAAAACGGACTAAAGTTCAGCTATCATAACCATCATTGGGAATTTCAAAGCTACAACGGAAAGCTCGGCATGGATGTGCTCATTGAACAGACAAGTCCGGAGAACTTCCTATTTACACTGGACACCTACTGGGTACAGGTGGGCGGCGGCGACCCCAGCGCCTGGATTCGCAGGCTGAAGAACAGAGTCGAGGCCATCCACCTGAAGGATTTGACGATCATCGATTCGCAGCAGATCATGACCGAGATTATGGAGGGCAATCTCCATTGGCCGGAAATTCTGCAAGCTTGCGAGGAGGCAGGAGTCAAATGGTATTTAATCGAACGGGATGACGGGCCGACAGACGCGTTCGATAGTTTGAAAATCAGCTATAACAATTTGCACAAGTTCGGATTCTCCTAAGATGAACCAGCTGAATGCCGTCATTGTCGGCTGTGGCGCAATCGGCCCAGTACATGCCGCAGCCATCAGGCAATCGGAAGCCTCCGAGATATTCGGCGCATGCGATATTGTCAAGGAGCGCGCCGAGACGCTGGCTGGCAAGGAGGATTGCCGGGTATATACCGATTTTAAACAGGTCTTGTCCGACCCGGCGGTTCACAGCCTGCATATATGCACCCCGCATCATTTGCATGCAGAAATGGCCATTCAGGCGGCCGAGGCCGGGAAGCATATCGTACTGGAAAAGCCCGTGGCCATGAACGTCGCTGAAGCACGCAAGGTAGCGGATGCTGTGAAAGCTTCCGGCGTGGCCTGCTGCGCGATTTTGCAAAATCGATTGAACCCGTCCATCGAAAAAGCGAAGCAGCTGATTGCGGAGGGTACGCTTGGACGAATGCTCGGCATTAAAGGGTTCCTGACCTGGAGGCGAACGGCGGACTACTACCGATCCGACTCCTGGCGCGGCAAATGGGCAACCGAAGGCGGCGGCCTCTTGATCAATCAGGCCGTGCATATGCTGGATTTACTGTACTATCTCGGAGGCGAGATTGAAGCGGTTCAAGGAAATATCGACACGCGGGTATTGCAGGACATCATTGAGGTCGAGGATACCGCCGAAGCCACTTTATATTACAAGGACGGCAAGGCCGGAATGTTCTATGCTACGAACGGGCATTCCGAGAACAGTCCCTTTTTTATTGAAATGCATATGGAGAAAGGCTTGCTGCGCTACATGGATAACCAGCTTATGCTGGTCAGCGGCGGGGATGTTCAATGGCTCGAAAGCGATGTATTCAGCGCGAATCAACAGCCAGCCGTCGGCAAATCCTATTGGGGGCAAGGCCATGCCAGACTGATCGACCAATTCTATCGGAAGCTTGCCTACGGCGATGGCAGCTACGTCCCGCTGCAGGAAACCGCCTATTCCATGGGCTTGCTTGATGCCATTTATGCTTCTTCAAGGCGTCGTTGCAGGCAAACCGTAGAGCTGTTTTAACACGAAAAAGCTGCTCCTCGTCTATAAAATCTGTATAGACTTAGGGCAGCTTTTTAGTCTAGCATCCTATTTTTTGTCGGACCCGGGTAATGCAAATAAAGCCAGCTTGGCGTAGAAATCCTCAACCAGATTACTCCCTGCCCGTATAGCGCAAGTAATCGAAGTCTGCATGCAGCTTCGTTCCCGACAAATCCTGAGCACATAATCCGATGAAGGTACCCGTGAACCCAAGCTTTCCCTCATATTCATCGGCCAACTGCCCCAAATCCTGCAGGCTGCCGACATAGATCCAATTTATGCCGTCAGGGGAACAACTGAACTGAATCGCATCATATTCGATATTCGCTCTCAAATATACCCGTTTCCAGCCCTCCGCCGAGACGACAGCGCCTTCCGGCTCATCATAATTGCCTTGATCTGATAATGTCAGCGCCACATGCTTGCCAATCGCTTCATCATGGCTGACCCGCAAATAGAAATGATCGCGGTCATCGTAGTATAAGGTTAATCCGGCCATTTGATTGAAATGCTCCGGCTCGAACTCGACACAGGTCTCCACCTCGCATACGAAGTGCTCCAGCCGTCTCGCCACCATACTCTGCCTGAACCAGGAGTATAGCGATTCGCGGCCGCGCATCCGCAAATACCCCGGACGCTCTGTGAGACTAAGCCATTCTTCGTCCGCCGGAACTCTGAGCGTATGGTACTGAATGCCGAGCTCAGATGCCTCAAAATGATCCGTCTCGGGAAGCGACGGGAAAGGATGAAGTGGAAGATCCGGTATTTCTACCTCGAGCTGCGGCAAACGTCCGCCTCCGGCGATCCGCAGCCAGCCGTCCTCCGTCCATTCCAGCTTCTGCATGCCTGTCTCCCGGCCAAGCGGGCACAGCCTGCGTCCCGGCAGGGTGCGTGCGCAAATGAAGGACATATACCATTCTCCATTTTGCGTCTCGACAATCGCGGCGTGCCCAGCCTTTTGCAGCGGATAGTCCGGATCGTTCACCGTTGTGATGAGCGGATATTCTGGATCATACTCGTAAGGCCCTTCGATACGGCGGGAACGAGCCAGGGTCGCTGCGTGGTTCCAGCCTGTGCCTCCTTCGGCAAGCAGAAGGTAATACCAGCCGTCTCGTTTGAACATATTCGGCCCCTCGCTGACGCCGATATCCGTCCCCGTCGCGATCGTACGAACCGGCCCGACAAGGCGCTCTTCTTCAGGCGAATACTCCTGCATGACTACGCCGGCAAACCGATCTTTTCCCTTGCGAAAATCCCATTTCATATTCAGCAGCCACTTCCGTCCGTCATCATCATGGAATAAATACGGATCAAATCCGCTGCTATTTAAATATATCGGCTCTGACCAGGGGCCCTTAATATCTGTAGCCGTCAATAAATAATTATGAAGATCCTTAAATACACCCTTACGGCTTTTTACGTCCGTAATCATTAAATAATACGTTCCTTGATCATAAGTGAGCGCCGGCGCCCATATCCCTCCAGAACTTGGTGCTCCAAGCAGATCCAATTGAGACACGGTGCTTAGCGGACGCGTCAAAGGCCGCCAATGCGCCAGATCTTTGGAATGATGAATTTGCACACCCGGAAACCACTCGAAGGTAGAGGTGGCAAGATAGTAATCCTCCCCCACGCGAATCATCGATGCGTCCGGATTAAATCCTCGGATCACAGGATTGATAATGCTTGTCATTTGCTTGCTCCTTTCAGTGAAACCACTTTGAAACATGAGGTCATTCTTCATGTCACTTGGTTTCACTTTTCACTGTATCATGGAGCAATGGGCGGAGGTATGCTGCTTTTTAAGAGCATGGTATGCTTTTTTTAGAACCGGCTTCAGAAGCTTCGGCGATAGGCGAACGGTCAGCTGCGGCACTGTCTTGCAGCACAACTCCCACCGCCCTCTTCCATCCCTCGTAATTTTGCGCCCGCTGCGACTGATCCATTAAAGGCATGTAAATCTCGTATTTTCGCATTTGCTTGGCAATTTCACTGAGCGAACCCCAGATTCCAATGCCAAGCCCGCCCATATAAGCCGAGCCCAAAGCCGATAGTTCAGCAACATCCGACTTGGATACCCCGCAGCCCAGCATGTCCGCCTGAAATTGTATGAGAGTGGTGTTGTCGGAAGCTCCCCCATCGGTGCGGAGCATCTTAAGAGGAATTCCCGCCCCCTCTTCAATAAGCTCAATGGCGTCCCGAACCTGGTAAGCAATGCTCTCGATCGCGGCCCGAATAATATGGGGTCTGCCCGTCCCCCGGCTCATTCCGGATATCATCGCCCTGGCCTGCGGCTCCCAGTATGGCGCGCCCAGCCCGACAAAGGCCGGAACAAGGTAAACGCCTTCATTATGATGCGTCTGAAGCAGCAGCTCCTCCAGCTCGGCAAAAGTATGGAACAAGCCCAAGTTATCGCGAACCCACTTGATCGTGTCCCCCGATGTACGAATGACGGCTTCCAGGGCGTAGGTTACTTTCCCGCCGATGCTCCAGCCGATCGCGAGCACCAGGCCATTCTCTGCGGCGACTGGCTTCTCGCCGATATTCATCAGCACAGATGTCCCCGTGCCATAAGTCGCTTTGGCCATACCTGTCTCGAAGCAGTGCTGTCCGAACAGAGCAGCCTGCGAATCGCCGATAATCCCGGCAATCGGTATCGGGTAGGACAACAGCTGTGAATCCTTCGCATTCGTTACCCCGAATACCGCATCGGATGACTTCACTTCAGGCAAAAGCTCGATCGGCACGCCGAACAGCTCGCACAGCTCAGTGTCCCAGCGCAGCTCGTGGATGTTGAACAGCGAAGTTCGGCTCGCATTCGTGTAATCCGTGGCATGAACCGCTCCACCGCTCAGCTTCCAGAGCAGCCAGCTGTCCATCGTGCCTGCCAGCAAACGTCCCTCTTCCAGCAGGCGGTCGATATAAGGCACCTGCTCCAGTATCCAGCGCCATTTTGCCGCCGAGAAATAAGGATCAAGCATCAGCCCTGTCTTCGCTCTTACGATCTCTTCATAACCCGCTGCCTTTAACGCCTCGCAGCGTTCTGCCGTGCGCTGACATTGCCAGACAATGGCATTGCATACCGGAAGCCCCGTAGCCCGATCCCACATCACCGCCGTTTCGCGTTGATTCGTCAGGGTGAGGGCTGCAAGCCGGCTCGGTTCGATGCCAGCCTGCTGAAGCACGGCCTCGGAAGCGCGCAGCACATTTTCGTAAATTTCCATAGGATCATGCTCCACCCACCCTGGGGAGGGGTAATACTGCTTATGCTCCACCGAGCTTTTGGCAATGATTGCCCCCGCCGAGTCAATGATGAGCGCCTTCGTTCCCGATGTACTCTGATCTATAGTAAGCAAATATCCTTGTTTGTTCGTCATCGCCCCTGGCTCCTATTGTCCCAGCATATCCAGCGCCAGGTTCTTGATGTTCTCCGCACTGATCCCGTAATGTTCGAAGACTTCCTTCGTTTTCCCGGCAATCGCAGGTTCATCCGGAATGCCCAGCAGGCGAAGCGGCACCGGATGATGCTGCACGACGACCTCCGCTACCGCAGCCCCAAGGCCGCCGTGTACGCTATGCTCTTCCACCGTAATAATACGGCCCGTCTCCCTCGCTGCCTTAATGATCGCCTCTTCATCCAGCGGCTTGATCGTATGCATATTGATCACCCGGCAGGAAACTCCGGCTTCCTTCAGCTTGACCTCGGCATCCAGCGCAATCCGCACCGTTTCCCCTGCGGCGATCAGCGTTATGTCCGAGCCGTCGCGCATCGTAACGGCTTTGCCGATGACGAAGTCATAATCCGCGGATTCGTAAACATCCTCTACCGGATTTCGCCCGATGCGAACATAGACGCCGCCCTCATAATTCACGAGCGCCTCGGTCATCCGTTTCGTCTCATGACGATCCGCCGGAAGAATGACCGCAAGGCCGGGAATCGCTCGCGTTACCGCCAAATCCTGCACGGAATGGTGGGACATCCCGAGCGCCCCGTAGCTAATCCCGCCGCTGATTCCGATCAGCTTCACATTCGTTGCCGAATAAGCCACGTCCACTTTAATCTGCTCGATGCTTCGCATCGAGAGGAAGCAGGCGGGCGAAGTAACGAACGGCTTTTTCCCGCTGTGGGCCAGCCCCGCCGATATGCCGACGATGTTCTGCTCCGCGATGCCGACCTCCACGAATTGCTCGGGATAGTCCTGCGCGAACGGCCCCATTGCCGCCGAGCCCCTGGAATCGCTGGCCAGCACCATAATGTCGCGATCGCTCTGCGCCAGCTCCAGCAGCGTATCGCAAATGACTTGACGATTAGCAATTTTATTCCCCATTGTTATCGAACCTGCCCTTCCTGTTGATAGCCAGCCAAAACCGCGGACAACTCGGCCAACGCCTGCGCAAGCTCCTCGTCGCTTGGCACGTGGTGATGCCAATGCGGCACATTTTCGGCAAAGGAAATGCCTTTCGCCTTCACGGTATTGGCAATGATGAGCGTTGGCTTTCCTGGAACGGTCGGAGCTGCCTCCAATGTATCCACGAGCTGCTCCATATCATTGCCGTCGATTGAGATGACGTGCCAGCCAAAGGCCGCCCATTTCTCGTCCAGCGGATCGAGTCCCATAACCTCTTCCGTGGAGCCGCTGATTTGCAGCCCATTCCGGTCAATGATGCCAACCAAATTATCGAGCTTATAATGAGCTCCCGCCATTGCCGCCTCCCATACGGAGCCTTCCGCTTGCTCCCCATCGCCCATCAGGCAGAATACCCGGTAGCCGCGTCCGTCTCGCTTGGAGGCCAGTGCCATGCCCACCGAGATCGCCAGGCCATGCCCCAGGGCTCCCGTATTCATCTCAATCCCAGGCACTTTATTATTCGGGTGACCGATTAACCGCGTTCCAAACTGTGAGAATGTCTCTAATTCTTCTTTTGGGAAAAATCCTCTATCCGCCAAAATACACCATAAGGATTCCACCGCATGACCTTTGCTCGCTATAAAACGATCGCGATCCTCCCATTTTGGACGAGCCGGATCGAGGTTCATGACTCGATAATAAAGCGCCGTCAAAATATCAGCGTTGCTTAGCGATCCGCCGGTATGTCCCGCCTTGGCTCCATGAATCATCTGGAGCAGATCCATGCGTATTTGCGCCGCCTTCGCTTTCAATTCAATAATTTCCATCTTCACCGCCGCCTCCTTGTTTCATGATGTTTTATAAATTCGAACCGCGCAGCCAGGCTTGGATTTGCTGTTCTGTCGGATCGACGGGATCCGCCGTCAAGCCGGGAATATAGTTGCATGCCTCATATAAAGCCGGGATAACGTTGGCATGTATACCTACCGAATGATGCACATAAGGACCTTTGACCAGCTTTTCTTCCCATAACGGCCAATCGTTCACTTCCACCCAAACGTAAGAACCGCGCGTATACGGCCCTTGAATGCCGCGAGCCTTGCCGAGGAACAATTGATATTCCCCATGATCGCCATCGAATCTAGCCAGCGTCATGCCGCCGCCTTTGATTTCGCCTTCATGCGTCCCCGGGGCATGATCGTCAAACAGGAAATGCCGGGATAGCTTCGGCCGCTCCTCCACAGACAGCGATACCGGAAAATTGCCGCAATGGAACAATAGCTCCCCATTTTCATTCTCTGGATGACGAACCGTCAGGTCGGCAAAAAAAGTCGGCAGCTGATTCATCGTTGCAGCCTGCACCATCACCGAGGTGATCGCCCCGTGGATATCCGTCTCGCACGTTACTGGAATTTGCTCGTCGGTCAGAATGGCATTGGCAAGGCATGGCATGATGCCCATCGCCTCCTGCAAGGCCGACCAGCATTGAATGGCAATGGCCGAGCATCCGTTCTGCACGGCGTACTGCTTCATCGCCACCTTCAAAGCGGCAATCCGCCGAACGTCTTCCTCGGTCACCTCCGACCAATCCAGCTTTGCTTTAATATAATCGATCGCCTCCGCCAGCTCTGAGCTGCTGCCTTTCTCGATCCGCTGCGATGTTCTTTGAATGTCGATCAGGGTGATCGGATGAAGCTCGATGCCGAACCGTTCCAGCAATTCGCCTTCATTGCACATCATCGTCCAGAACGATGTCGGTCTAGGGCCAATCTGCAAAATCCGCAGATTGCGGAACTGCTTCACCACGTTCGCCGCGGCTACGAAATTCGTAAATCCCCGCTCAAATACCAGAGAATCGACCCGGCTGTTCGTCACATACGTAAACGGCACATTAAAACGGCGCAGAACCTTTCCGGTCGCAAACAGCCCGCACTGCGTATCGCGCAGGCGCATGCCGTCCTCCAGCGGCGCTTCATCGCGCGGCCCCCACAGCAGCACTGGCTTGCCCAGCGCTTTGCCTACCCTCGCCACCGTATCCTCTGTCCCGAAATTACAATGCGGAAAAAAGACGGCATCGACATTTTCGCGTTTGAACCGCTCTACAATTCTGTCCGCAGCGATATGATCGTCGTACAGCAGCCCTTCCTCATTGATTCCTTCAAGATCTACGAGCTCGAAGTCCATTCCAAAGCTTTGGATCTTCTCCTTAATCATTACTTTGTACTTGAACGCATCCTCCGCACTGAACGTAAAACGACGTGTAGGGGCATATCCCAATTTCAATTTCTTCATCCGGCTCACTCCTCAGGTATTGTCGAACTAAATAAACTAAACAAATTTAAGTTCGTTGACTAAACTTAGATGAGTAAAGTTTAGTCATTTTTCATCGCTATGAGTTAAAATTACCACCAGTTTAGGAATTAGTCAACGATATTCACTGAATTTTAGTTTATTTTAAGTTTAATTAACTAAACATTTAAGTTAACAACTATCCTCAGCTTGATAATTTTTTTAGAGATGTGTAAACTAAACCTACTAAACAATTGAATGGGAATGGAGAGATTCTGAACTGTGAGAATGGAGGATATCGCCAAAATCGCCGGGGTTTCCAAAGCGGCTGTATCATTTGCGCTAAGCGGAAAACAGGGCATCAGCGCGGAAACACGCGAGCGGATATTGCAAATCGCCAAAGAGCATGGATATTCCCCGAAATCCAAATCGGCAGCGCCCGAGCAGGCGCTCAAAACGTTACTCTTTTTGGCATTCGCCAATTCCGGCATCGTGCTTGAACAATATTATCAACAGCCTTTTTTTCGCGAGCTGATTCAATACATCGAGGAACGATGCCGGAGCTACGGTTATTCGCTCATGTTCTCTTCGGTAGAGCCGGAGCATTATGTCGAGGAAATTAAAACCATCGTGGAGGAAAAAAGAAGCGACGGCGTCATTCTGCTTGGAACGAACCTGAGTCAAGCACAAATAGCGGCAATCGCTAATGAATTGACTGCTCCGCTCGTCGTGCTCGATACCTGCTACGAGACGCTTCCGGTTCACTTCATCGAAATCAATAATGTCATGGGTGCTTATCAGGCAGGTGCTCATCTGGCCGGGTTAGGACATCGCAATATCGGCTACATTGCCTCCAACGTGAGAATCCATAATTTCGAAGACCGCAAGCGGGGTTTCCTCGCCGCTCTTCGGGATCACCAGCTGGAGGTGGCCGGGGACGGCTTCTTTGCCGTAGCCCCCACGATCCTATCCTCCCAGGATGAATTAAAAAGTCAGCTCTCCGCCTACCTGGCCTCTGGCAAACCTATGCCGACAGCCTTGTTCTGCGAATGTGACTATATTGCTATCAGCGCCATCAAGACGTTAGGCGAGCTTAACTACCGTATTCCAGAGGATGTGTCGGTCGTCGGATTCGATAATATTTCGGAAGCGCGGATCGTATCGCCGGAGCTGTCCACCGTCCATGTCGAGAAAGAACGGATGGCTCAACTCGCCGTTGACCTGATGATTCAATCGATCGAATCCCCCCAGCCGGTGAAGACGAAGGTCAAGGTAGATACCCAATTTATTCCGCGCGGGTCATCGAGCGGCATCAAATAGCATTGAATAGTATCGAATAGCGGGACGGGGCTTTTTCCCAAATCTCCTTTAAGCTCCCGAATAAAAACTCGAAGGCAAAACGACAGAATGGGGCTGTTATTGGTGGTAGGGGCCGCGGGGTTGCGGGGTTGAGAAACTGTGTGACTGTGTGACTGTGGGGTTGCGAGGCTAGCCCCCGCGCGCCCAAGTCGCGGAGCGGCAGAGTCGATGTCTCATACTACCTTTAGGCATTGCTTTATTTCTAGGGCTCGGCAGTATGTTGGATTATGATTGAAGCATCGCCTTGGACTTAGGTGACAGTAACGGAAATCAGCAGCCTTATTTCAATGATTTTTGGCAATAATGTACTCCTTACGGAACTCAGAGACGTTATTTGCCTATTTTGGTGGCAAAACTTCGTGAATGGCAGTCATTAACGGCTTACAGTTCCGTTAGCCTTCAAAAATGGCTATATTTCGCTGAATAACGTCGCTCAGTTCCGCAAGCAAGTCTGCACCCCTCCTTACCCTCCACTCCTTGCTTCTTCTGAACTTTGCATCATCCTCTCCATACCTCCTCCACCTAAATTTTTCAAGTTGCTGCCATTATTCAATTGTTTGGAACGCAGTATTAGCCCACAATCTACTGAAAATAGCAGGCATACGTCTAGCTACTTTCCTTCAAATAAATGCGTAAAATAAAGCCGGACAGAAAACATCGCATTTCCCATCTGGCTTTCATTTTAGGCACTTATTCAACAGCCCCTTGCCTTTTAGGCTTATTAGTCCAGTTACCGTTTCAACCCTGTCGCTGCCGATAAACATCTCGGCATAGCTTCAACATTTTATCTACCACAAATAAAGATCATTGCCCTTCAGCTTGAATATCGCTTCCATAAAGTAAAAATCACCGTAAATAATCGCCTGATGATGTGTATCGCTATGATAGGCTCCGGAACCATTTAGCAGGAAGTGGTCGGTATCGGCCGACCAATCGATCCGCGATTTATCGAGCGTTCTTAGCAGCTTCAGCGCGGCCGCCACAAAAGAGCGGCTTTCATGCCCGCCGACGGCCTTGGCGATCTCGATGAATCCGCATGCCGCAATGGCTGCTGCCGTATCGTCCATCCGCCTTGGCTCCTCCGGCTGTCTGAAATCGACCGGGATGATGCCATCCTCTGGAATATTGGCCATAAAATAATGCGCAACCCGCTTGGCCGTCTGCAAATACTCGTCCTTTCCGGTATGAATATAACTCATCATGAAGCCGTACAAAGCCCAGGTCTGCCCGCGCGTCCAGGAAGAGCCTTCCCCGTAGCCCTGGCCGCCGTGCGTCCTTACGACTCCCCCCTTAAAAGGATCGAACTCGACAATGTGATTGACAGAGCCGTCAGGACGAACGAAGGCCTGCATAGACGTATCTGCGTGCCTCATTGCGATTTGCCTGAATCGCGGATCCCCCGTCTCTTCGGTGGCCCAATACAGGAGCGGTATATTGAGCATGCAATCGATAATCGCCCAGCCCCTCGTATCGCCTTCCTCCAGGTCATTCCATGCGCGAATGAAGCCCCCTGCCAAATTGAAGCGGCCTGCCAGCAGATTCGCAGCATGGAGCGCCCGCTTTCGAGATTCCGCGTTTCCCGTCACTTTGTAATTCGCCACGCTGGTTGGCAGCCACATAAAGCCAACGTCATGATGCAGACCGTAAAATTCTTGAAAGCACCGATCCAGCTTGGCTTCGGAGATTTGTGCGATCTCCTTGTACTTCTCGTTGCCGGTTTCATGGTGCATAAGCCACAGCATGCCTCCCCAGAAACCGTTGGTCCACCAGCAAATGCCGTCTGTGTCATCGCCCGAAGGATTATGGGCGCCCCGATCGTCGTGCACACCGTTAATCGTCGTATAAGGAATCTTGTTCCGGGAACGCTCGCTGACCACGTCCATTTTCTGTGTCAGTTTCCTGATGACGCCATCCAGCCATTGCCGTTCCGTATCATTCAACATGGGATTGTTCCTGCCTTTCGTCATGGAATCGTTTCTAAACGGTATCCGTTTTTCAACAACTTGTTCCAAGCGTACCATCGCGGCTTCAGGAATTGAATGAAGTTTTTTAAGCCGCTTATGCAGGTATTTTAGGAACATTCCCACGTTACTCCAATTACTCGTACCAATATCCCGGGATGATCTCCTTTTCCAACTCCAGCAGCTCTTTAATCATCATATCTGCATCATGTATGGAATTTACCAGCGGATCAGTTAGCATCGCTCTTCTCAATTTCGTGAAGCTTCGTTCTACAACAGCCTCCGCCGTCAGTTCGTGCGTATCCAGCACGAGCTCCTGCATGCCCCGGATTCCCCGCGGCATCTCACCCACGTGCAGGGGTTTGATTCCGTCCATATTCACTTCACATAACAATTCTAGGAAAGCGTCGTCATTCATGTTCGTCACCGCCCCGTTATTGAGCGTATTAACAAAGAACCGCTTGCCCAAGCTGCCCACCATATTTTCGATAATATCCGTGGCGTGGTCGGGCCCGAATGATGCCATATAGTCAGCGATAGGACGTTTACCGGAAAGGAAATTATCCACTTGCTCCCACATCTCCTCATGGCGTTGATACCGGTCTTCCGTTTCCCAAATCGATAAAGGCGGAATGGTGTCTTCCGTCTTGCCCAGTCCCTGCCAATAGCGGACGTATTCTTTCGTGTGGGCCGTACATGTCGGAATATACCCGAAAATGTGATAGAGCTCATACGTGATGGCATCGTTATACAGCGCTTTTGCGCCTGTATCCCCGCCATCGTTTTCCGTTCCCGCCGATATTCTCATCGACTCAGCTATCTTAGGCATGACATCCTTTCCATCATACTCGGCTTTTAGCAGCCAGGTGAAATGATTGACGCCGGCAATGCGGAAATCAAATTTCTGATCAATCTCTTCATTGAACTCGCTAATATCCTCAATGATGCCTGCCCGAATGGCATAATAAGCTTTCTTATGCGGCATATGGTGGCTATCGCAAAGGGCGAAGGTTTTCAGCTGAGGCGCATACCGGCTTAAAGCGATGCCGTGGACGGCAGAAGGATTGATATAATTAATGACCCACGCATCGGGACAAAGCTCCTCGATGTCTTTAACGCATTCCATTATGACTGGCAGCTCTCTCATGGCTCTGAAGATCCCGCCTGGGCCGATCGTATCCCCGGAGCACATGCGAATTCCGTATTTTAAAGCAACCTGGCAATCGATGCCGCGGTATTTTACAGTGTTTTCAGCAAAGCTGAGGACGACAAAATCAGCATCCTTCAGTACCTCTCTCTGATTCGTCGAGCCCTCCACTTTAAGGGGCACATGGTTCTCCTTGGCCACCATTTCAGCAAGCCTGACCATCTTGGACAGCTTTTCTTCGTCCGTATCTACCAAAGCAAGTGTTCCTTGATTCAAGTATTTAGAGTCGACCATCTGCCAAATCGATTGACGCCCGAAAAATAAACTTCCCGCCCCGATAACGACGATCTTCGGATGTGATACTTTAGAATCTATCATGACAAACCCTCCTTATGGGTGATGACCCCATTATAGGAGACGGATTTCGAAAGTAGAATATGAGATAGTTTTACGTTTATGTCAAATAGTATGATTATTTATGAGCAGCAACTTCAATGTTATACTATGATTATTTAAAATATGTCTTATAGTAAAGGGATGACAATGAATATGAAAATGAAGGACATGGGCATTCTCAATGAGCTGTCGGAATTGATCTCGCTGCGAATGAAGTCTGTTTTTGCGCTGGCCCATGACGGGAAGTGGGTCGAGCATAAGGCGCATATCGACTACGATCTTTGGTTCATACAATCCGGAATCGTTACGATTCGTATCGATGGAATCGAACATCAGGCCAGAGCAGGAGATGTGGTCTTTTTTTATCCGGGAATTCCTTATATGGCTTCTACCACCGATCAGGGGTGCCGGTTTATTTACGTGCATTTCGACTTCGAAATAGGCAACCAGCAGCGAATTCTGAGCGACTTTCCGCTCTCGGGAATTATACCGGAGCAGCTGATTCGGGAGGAAACCATCCTGTTCGGCAAAGCCTTCATGCAATCGAATCAGTTAGACAACATGCCGGGGAACCGTCTATATTTAAAAGCTTGTCTAATGGCTGTCATCGCCAAAATCATTGAGCTCTATGGACAAGACCGATATACCGGCACATTTCTGAACGGGAGAAGGCCAAGAACAGCCGAGCGGAATTTGGACGTGCTGCAGCCGGTATTCAGTTATATTCACAGCCACCTGCACAAATCGATTAAAATGAGTGAGCTCGCCCAGCTTGTCGGCATATCCGAGAAATATTTCATCACTTATTTCAAAAAGACATTGGGTATTACTCCGGGACAATATATTTACCAAATTAAGATGAACCGGGCGAGGGACTATCTAAACTTAAAAAAATATACGATTCAGGAAATTGCCAGCCTCCTTGGCTACCCCGATCCGTTTACGTTTTCGAAGGCTTTTAAAAAATACTATAACGTTCCCCCGTCCAAGTTTGATTAAAAAAGCTGTCAAAGGACTTGTCCTCTGACAGCTTTGCTGCATCTCAGAGCCTTTTCGGCGGTCTATTCGTCCCGGCCTTCATACCGGAAATAATGAAAATCGGCATAACTGCCTTTAAACTGATTCATATCGTGGGCAGCGATGCCGATGAAATTACCGGTAAATCCGCCGGACAGAAAGCTGATGTTCTGCGGCTGTCCAACCGGCTGCCATGCTGCTGCCCCTTCTCCGCGGTAAAAAAACTGGCCGTTGACTCCGGATACTTCCACGGCCAAGCGAACAGGTCCTTCCTTTAAATCGATTATGACGGGCTCAAGGGTAAATTCATCCCGCTCGCAGCGCAGCAGTCTCAGCACCCTGCCTAGTCCCTCTTCATGGCTCACATAGGCGTACCAATAATTGTCCTCATTCAGATACAGCATCAATCCCGCCATTTGCAAATACAGCGTCGGCTCATGATCCAATGCCGTCTCGGCACGAAAGGACTTATGCGTCTGCCGGATGGCCACGATATGGTGGCTGAACAAACTCTGGGCGGATTCGCCTGCATGAATTCGCAAGCTGCCCGGGCGCTCGGAGAGCGAGCACCAGCTTTCATCTGCCATGATTCGGAGAGTATTCCAGCGCGGATGCAGTTTAGTACCGTTGAACTCATCCACAATTTCTGCCCGAATCCCGCCTTTGATGGCCGCTCCTTTAGGCAGCGGCACTTCTACTTGCGGCGTATTGCCGCCGAAGGTCAACCGAAGCCATCCTTCCTCATCCCAATACACCTGTTGAAGCGCCGTTTCCCTGCCAAGGATGGCATACTGGCCTTCCAGCGGACGGGTGCACAGGTGAGCCATGTACCACTCGCCTTCGGGCGTCTCCACCAGGCTGCCATGGCCAGCGCATTGCAGCTCTGCTTCAGGCTTGCCGCTGGAGGTCAGCATCGGGTTAAGCGGATCGACCTCGTACGGCCCGAGCAGTTCCTTGGAACGCGCGACGGTCACCGCATGGCCGCTGCCTGTGCCTCCTTCCGCCGTAATGAGGTAGTAGTAGCCGTTACGCTTATAAATATGCGGGGCCTCCGTCTTTTTCAGCGGGGTGCAGTCAAACAGCTTCTGCGGCGCTCCAATCAGCTTCCGCTGCTTCGAATCGTACTCTTGAATGACGATACCGCTCGATTTATTGCCTTCCGTAATGCGGTAATCCCACAGGGCGTTCAACAGCCACTTGCGGCCGTCTTCGTCATGGTACAGGGACGGATCGAAGCCGCTGCTGTTCAGATAAACCGGCTCCGACCAAGGCCCATGGATGGAGGGGGCGGTAATTAAATAGTTATGGCAATCCTTAAAAGGACGCTTGGTGCTCTTAACATCCGTATACATGAGATAGAACAAGCCGTCATGATAGCTGAGCTGCGGCGCCCAGATGCTGCAATTCTTCGGATTACCCTGCAGCTGAACCTGGTCCGTCAAAATATCCGTGCAATGCTCCCATTCCGCCAGGTTGGCCGACTCGTACACCCTGACGCCTGGCAGCCATTCAAACGAGGAAACGGCAATATAATAAGTGTCCCCGGCCCGTATAATGCAGGGATCCGGGTTAAAGCCCGGCAGTACCGGGTTGCGGATTACTCCTGTGTTTCTGTTATCCGAAATCAAGATGGCTCCCTCCATAACTTTTTATTTTATATGCATGAGCTCTACCCCAGCATCTCACCATAGCCGTATTTCAGGTCAATCTCCGGTTCCTCCCAAGCTCTCCTGGGGAGGCAAGGTGACTTGCTCCAGCAACCGCTCTGCTTGCTTCGTATTCCGGGATTCGCAATTCTCCACAGTGACCCGTTCGCCATTTTCGACATAAAAGGCCGGCCCTGCATGGTTCTCCACAGTTACGTTCCGGAAGCGGATATCTCGTACGTTCCCGAGGAAGAAGCCCCGGCTGCTCATATCCTTGATGCCCGCCATCATCGCCGGCTGTCCGGGCGTAGCGTTCTCAGCCATCGAAATATCGATCTGATCAAAGGTCACCTCCGCAACATACTGCTCAGCCAGCCCATACAGAAATCCGGCGGCGGCATGCACCCTTCGCGCGGTAATGTTCGCGAAATGAATCCGGCGAAAGCATGGTGTCTCCTCTGTAACCGGATGCGGATGCTTGTCCCATACGTATTGGTCTTTGCCTCGCGGTCCGCAAAAATAATACAGGTTCAGGATGAACGGGCAAATGACGTCCTCCATAACGATATTGCTCACCCGAATATCCTCGACGACTCCGCCCCGTCCGCGCCTGGATTTCAGGCGGATGCCGCGGTCGGTTTGCTTGAACACGCAATTCGAAATGACGACATTCCGCACGCCGCCGCTCATTTCACTCCCGATCACAACACCTCCGTGCCCGTGAATCATCGTGCAGTTGGTAATCGTGATGTTCTCGCAAGGAACCCGGGCTTCCGTATCCTCGGTCCCCGCCTTAATAGCGATACAGTCGTCCCCTACGTCAATTTGGCAATTGCTGATGCGGACGTTCGTGCAGGACTCGGGATCGATGCCGTCTGTATTCGGCGAATCCGCGGGATTGAAGATGGACAGATTATCGATCGTAACATCCTGACAACGAACCGGATGGACCGTCCAGCTTGGTGAATTGGCCAGTGACACATCCCTGATCGTTACCCGGCGGCAGCCATCGAAGCTGATCAGCTTGGGACGGGGATAAGCAAGCTCCCCGCGGCGGTTCCTATGCTTGTCCCACCAGGCCTGCCCGTTTCCCTCCAGCCTGCCCGAGCCAGTTACGGACACATTCTCTAGATCCTGGCCGAAAATGCATGAGGCGTATACCTCCTGCTTCACGCCCTCCCAGCAGGAGGTCACCACCGGATAATCATCCGGGTGATCACTGAAAGACAGTGTCGCTCCCGGACTAACATGAAGCTCAATGCTGCTCTTCATGATAATTGCGCCAGTGCGGTAACAGCCCGGCGGGACGCACACCGTGCCTCCTCCCGCCTCTTCCGCAGCGGCGATGGCAGCCGCAATCGCTGCCGTCGACAGCTCGGAGCTATTTTTGCGCGCACCATAATCATCTATGTTAAAAACAAGCATACCCTCTGTCTCCTTCGTCAGATTATCGATGCGCCGCGCGCCCTTCAACCTCCAAATACTCGTATTCTGTACAAGCCAGCAGGAAGGCGCCAAGCCCCTTCTGGTCATTCGTAATGATCGGCTCGCTGATATAATACGCATAGGTGCCGTCGCGGCGGTCTTCGCCGCCCAAGCCGGCTACCTGGCAGGTCTTGTTCAGATTGACCCAGCCCTCCTTTGTCTCCAGCACAAATTCCGAAATCAGGCCGGCGTAGGCATGATCCAGCGAACTGATCCATTCGGAGCCAAGTAGGCCGAGACGGAGGCCTTTGGCTATGGCATACATGATCATGCTGGAGGCGGAAGCCTCCAAATAATTTCCTTTGCGGCCCCCAGCATCGACGATTTGGTGCCAGACGCCGGAACCGGCATCCTGATAGTTCCTTAGCGCGCTTAACGTTTCGTTCAGAATGCGCCTTAGCTCATTGAAGTCGCCGTGCTCCGGCGGCAGCAATTCGAGGACATCAACGAGCGCCATCACAAACCAGCCGAGTGACCTTCCCCAGAAATTCGGCGACTGCCCTGTCTGCGGGTTACACCAAGGCTGCACGCGCTGCTCGTCCCAGGCGTGATAGAGGAGTCCCGTTTTTTCGTCCTTCGTATGCCTTTCGCAAAGGATGAATTGCCTGGTTACATCGGCGAGATCGCCCTCCTGCTCGAAGTTCAGCAGATATTCCAAATAAAAAGGGGCCCCCATATACAAACCGTCCAGCCAAATCTGGTAAGGATAAATCCGCTTATGCCAAAAAGCCCCTTCCGACGTGCGCGGATGCGTCTTCAACTGCTCCCGGAGCAATGCCGCAGCGCGTGCGTATTTCTCTTCGCCGGTCTCCTTATGCAGTACGAACAGCAGCTTGCCGTTATTCAGGTGGTCGATGTTATGCTCATCCTGCCGGTAGCCCTTCACCGAGCCGTCCTCCTGAATGAAGTAATCCATATTATCGCGAATATACCCGAAATATTTCTCATCCCCATTCATCTTCCACAACCGTTCGAATCCCTTTAGGATCACCCCGTAATCATAGGACCATTTCCCGTGATAGCCCTGGCCCTCATACAGCTTCGGCGTACGTTCCATGATGGAATCCGCGGTTCGTATCGCCCAATGCATCTTTGCCATGCCGATCATCCTCCTGTTGGAAAATAGACCGTTCCGCCGCAGCAGCAGCTGCGGACGGAACAGCCAAAGCTTAGGGCGCATATGCCCGTAAGGCGGCCCGTTTACTTGCCATACACTGCTTTATATGCAGCTTCGTATTCGGCGATGATTTTATCGCCTCCTGCTTTTCTCCAGTTTTGCACGGCCTGCTGGAATCCGTTCAGATCGGTCTTTCCGAGAATATATTTGTACGTAGCGTCCGTAATCATCTTCTGCAGCTCGGAGCCTTGTTCCGAATTCGTCGGCGACTCCAAGGAATACAGCGGATTAAGCACCGCAAAGCTCTCATTCTCCTCGATCAGGCGATTGGCCTCTTTTCTCAGCGGATCCGAGTCATGAATTTCAAAGCCGCTCTCCTTCGGGCGGGAGCCCGCAAACGGCTGCACTTCCTGCTGCCACAGGCTCGTATCCTTAATGGTTACCGCTTTGTTCTCATCGATCGTATAGTGAACGTCCTCAAGGCCATATGTCATCAGCGTGTATACTTCCTCCGACATTAAATCGTTCACGAATTTCAGCACACGCTTCAATTCCTCTTCATCCTTCACCTCCGATTTAGGGAAGGCGAGCAGGCCTCCGACGCCATTGGACGTCGACCAGATGGCTCTGTCACTTTCATTGCCGGTAGACGTAATGCCGTTTATCATCACGAGCTCCATATCGTCCTGAATGCCCTTGGCCAAATTGAGCAGGTTTTTGCTGTCGAAGAGGGCACCTACGTAAATCCCCGCTTTGCCTTGCGCGAAGTTCTGCTGCTGATCGGTCTTCGCCGTAACGGCAAAATCCTGATTGATATACCCGTTGTCGTACAGCTCCTTCATATAATCCATCGTCTTGAGATAGCCTTCCGACTCGAATTCGGGCGTGACTTGCCCGTCCTCGCTTACGCTCCAGACGCTGGGCGTGCCGAAATAGGAGCTGAGCGTCTTGAATGCGCCGAAGACGAGATCGCTGCGGTCCATAAATCCGGTCGTATCCTTGACGCCGTTACCATCCGGATCCTGTTCCGTAAATGCTTTGGCTACCTGCATCAACTCATCCGTCGTGTTCGGCACCGGCAGCCCAAGCTTGTCCAGCCAATCCTTCCGGACAATGACCCCGTTCCTCGCCACCTGCTTCTGCAGTGGTACGCCGTACAGCTTGCCCTCGATAGAGGCCGATCTGCGCATATCCTGCGAAATGGCCGCCAGGTTCGGGTATTCGTCCAGGTAAGGAGCGACATCCCAGAATACGCCGGCTTTCAATGCGTTGCGAACCGATGAGTTGTCCAGTATCGTCAGGGTGACGATATCCGCCAGAGAGCCCGAAGCGAGCGATGTGTTGAGGCGTTCCTCTTTGGAGGCATCCGGAATCCACGAAAATTTGATGTCCGTATTCGTTGCCTCTTCAATTTTGCTCAACACGGTATCTGTCGGCGGCGATGGCGTCTGCAAAATATTCAGCCAGCTAATCGATGCCCTTCCGTCGGCGCTGGCGCCGCTGGAAGGATTGGCGCCTGATTTTGTTCCCCCGCATGCACTAAGCAGCAGGCTGCAGCATAGCGTAAGCGCTGCCAATTTTGCGATTTTCCGTTTCATGTGCTTTTCCCCTTTTTCATTGTTTTTTGTAAGTTTGATTTATCTTCCTCTTCCCAAGCGGAAGCAAGAATTCACATAAAACTGTCAATAGACCCCGTCTTCGCCGAATTTTTTGGCCAATCTATTCGCAAGGATAACCAATATTAATCCGACGACGCCCTTGAACAGGCCTACTGTCGTGCTGAAGCTGAGCTGTCCGTTCTTCAAGCCTGCCGTGAAAATATACGTATCAAAAATTTCCCCGATCTCCCGGTTCAACGAGTTGAGGAGCAAATACATATGCTCGAAGCCAAGCTCAAGCGTATTGCCGATTTTGAGGATCAGCAGGGTAATGATCACCGGGCGGATCGCAGGCAGCGTAACATGCCATATTTTTCGCAACCGGCTGGCGCCGTCCATTTCAGCCGCCTCATACAGCTGTGGATCTACAACGGTAATCGCCGCTAAATATATGATGGTGGACCACCCGGCTTCTTTCCATATGATTTGCAGGATGTACATGGGACGAAGCCATTCCGTGGATGTCAGAAAGCTGATTTTGCTTCCCCCGAAGGCGGCGATGATCTCATTGACGACGCCCCCGTCTACATTGAGGAATACATATGTGATCGAAACGATGATGACCCAGGACATGAAGTGGGGGATATATACCATCGTCTGAATCGAGTTTCTGAACATTTTATGCCTGACTTCATTTAGCATCAGTGCAAGAATAATGGGAATCGGAAAGAATATGGCCAATTCGAGCGCAAACAAAATCAGCGTATTGCGCAGAAGCATCGCAAAGGTCGGTTCAGTAAACAAACGAACAAAATGCTTGAATCCGACCCATGGACTTCCCTGGATACCCAAGTACGGCTGATAATCCTGAAAGGATATAATCAGGCCTCCCATCGGAAAATACTTAAAAATGACAAAGTACACGAACCCGGGGAGAATCATTAAATATAACAATTTATTCCTGCTTAGGCTTTTAAAATGACGAAGCATTTCAATTCTCCTGGGCCCTTGCGGTTTGCCTTGTAACGGAATTGCTGAGGAATCTGCTTCCTTCACCGGCTGTCGACCTCCTTGATCAGTTAACATGTGTTCGAGCCAAGCATATCCGGTAATCGTCATTCCGTATATAATCATTAGCTATCGTAGACTATCGAAATCCCTTAAGCACCAGGCAAATTGTAGCTTGGGATCAGGATTCATGATCGGGATACCTCCCGGATTGTAGCTGATGATCATGAGTGGAGATCAGGATTATTGCCTTGATCCAGCGTGAAGTTCCATGCCTGAATCCCGCCGTTAAAGTCATAGGACATGATTATATACGGAATATTTCCAGCTTGTTATGGTGGATATGAGACTACTATCAAGGAGGATTCATACTGCTATGTCCAAATTTGCATTTAAGAAGCCCTCGCTGGGAAGCCGGATTTTCAACTTTGTGAACTATGCGCTCCTGCTCCTGTTCGCGCTTGCCTGCCTCCTGCCGTTCGTGAATGTTGTGGCCAGCTCCTTTGCCTCGACGCAGGAAATCGTGTCAAAGAAATTCGTCCTGTTCCCGACGACCTTCTCGCTTGACGCTTACCGGTTCATCTTCTCAACGCCGACCATCTTTAAAGGCCTCGGCGTATCGATTGGCACTACGCTGGCAGGCACGGCCGTCAGCATGACACTGACGGCCCTGATGGCATACGGATTATCCCGCAAATATTTATCAGGGAGGATTGTCATTAACTTTATTATCGTTTTCTCGATGCTGTTCAGCGGCGGAATGATTCCGACCTTCCTCGTCGTCAAATCGGCGGGTTTGATCGATTCGTACTGGTCGCTGATCATCCCGACGGCGATCAACGCCTTCAACCTGATCATTATGAGGAACTTCTTTCAAGCTCTGCCGGAAAGCCTTGAAGAATCGGCTAAGATCGATGGCGCCAACGACTTCCGTATCCTGTGGAGAATCATGCTGCCGCTGGCCCTGCCTTCGATCGCAACCCTTTCGTTGTTCTACGGCGTCAACTACTGGAACACATATATGAATGCAATTCTGTACCTTAACGATTCCGAGAAATGGCCGCTGCAGGTGCTGCTGCGCCAAATCGTCATCGTGTCCAGCGGCATGGAAGGCGATAATTCCTCCGTGGACATCGTTCCTCCTGCACAAACGATCAAAATGGCAGTTATCGTCGTCGCTACCGTTCCGATGCTGATCGCCTATCCGTTCGTACAGAAGCATTTCACGAAAGGCGCGCTGCTCGGAGCGGTCAAAGGCTAGGCCAATATATTCTATGAGCGGATGCCTCAAATCAAAGAAGTTCTGGATCACGCATGAATCATGCGAAGCCAGAACTTCTTCTTATGCTTGGCGCCCCGCGGCTTAGCGCTCTAATTTCATCTTGCGGTAGGCTCCCGGCGTGACATGCTCCTTCTTGCGGAAGGAACGGATGAAGTTTTGCGAGTTTTGATAGCATAGCTTCTCCGCCATATCCTTGATCGTCATATCCGTATCCACCAGCCACTTTTTGGCGATTTCCAGCCGGTAATGCATCAGATATTCGCTGAAGGTAGTTCCGTACTCCTTGCGGAATATGCTGCTTAAATAATTGGGGCTGTAATGAAGACGCTCGCTGATCGCCTCCAGCGACAGCTCCTGATCGTATTCAGAGCGGATGATCGCGGCGATCTTATCCGCAATCGAGCGGAATTGCTGGTTCGTCTTCTCTTTGACGCTTCTGACCATCGGATAGATGACCTCATGCACAAGCATGCGCTCGATCTCTTCGGGATTCCTTGTATCCAGCAGCCGGTGGTACAGGTTAGCGTTGCTTGGCGTAAGCAGCACCTCCACACCGATAAGCTGCTCGAGCTGAATGAGATTGTTAACGAAGCGGATCAGCGTCACTTCAAGATTCATCGGATTCAAGCTATGCTTCATCATATCCGCCAGCAGCGGATATAAGGAGCGGGCCACCTCCTGCTCGTCTCCAAGGCGAATGGAGTCAAACAGCCGCGCCTCCAGCTCCGTCGGATAATGCAGCAGAATCGGCCCGGATATACCCGTGGAGATGTCCTCGTAAAAGATAATTGACTCCTTGCCGAGATTCAGCCGCTGATAAAGTGCCTCCAGGCTCATCTCGCAAGCCTCCCTGCTGCTCAGCGCATCCTCATAGGGCACGCTGATGCCTATGCTGACGGAGGTGCTTAAATACTCCCGGGCAGACCGGATGATCCTCTTGGCATGCTGCAGAATCTGCTTGCGCAGGTCCGCGGCGTCTTCCTTCTCAAAGAGGAGCACCGTGGCCTGCGTCCGCTCATTAAGTACGACGGGCAGCATTCTTCCTAGTTCGGGAACGATCTCCTGCACAAGATTGTTTACAGCCAGCAGCAGCACGTCCTTGCTAGGCGGCTGCCCCTCGCCATAGCTGTCCAGCTGGATCAGCATCGTGACGAAAAGCGTGCTGTCTGTTACCGGATATCCGAATCGTTCCAGCCCTTTCCCCGCTTCCTCCCGGGTTAACCGGTTCTGAAGGAGATTGAGCACGAACTGCGTCTCCAGCTTGGGCTTCTCCAGCTCGATCAGATGCTCCAGACTCTCCTTCTCGGATACAATAGAGTCGATCGAGCGGATGATCCAGTCCACCTCGTCCCTCAGCATTGGCTCCGGGCTCATGGCCAAACTGCTTTGGATCTTCCGGAAGGGCCGTGTCAGATACACCGACAGCACGTACGCCAGCATAACCATCAGCAGCGTGATCACGATTCCCATAATGATGAGACCATAGCGCGTGGCAGCCAGCGCCTTGCTCACTTCCTTCTGATCGAGCAGGGTCACATAGGTCCAATTGTTATAGTCGGATTTGGCGTATAAGGCCATGATAGAACTGCCCGCCTTGCCTTCAATCGTCGCTTTGCCCGTCTGTGTCCCGCTTTCGGCCTGCTGGCTAATGAGCCGGAGCTGCTGTGGGGACAGCATTTCAGATGCCGTCTCGGCAGCGTATAGCAGTTCGCCCTCTTTATTCAGAATATAAACGGATGTATCCGGCTTCGTCTGCAGCGTATGATTCAGCGTCTGCAGGGATATGTCCGACAGCGCGACCGCCTGCTTGTCTTTGGAGGACACGGGCAGCGTGTGCACAAAGCGAATGCCGTCATCCGTTTTAACCCAGTACAGTCCCCTGCTTGCTTTATCAATGTACTGCTCGTACAACTCCTCCCTATCCTCGCTCGACAGCTGGGACAGCGAGCCATTCGAAATTCTCCAATTCTGCTTCAGGCTGATTAAGGAATACTGCACCCCCTCGAGCCCCATCGTGGCGATATAGTTCAGCTGGGTATTCAGTTCCCGGTAAGCCTCGAAATCCCGTTCCGTCAGCGGACTGTTGATCACTTCGTGAAAGGACTTCGTCGTACTGTAAGTATAGAATGCGTATTCAATCGTCTGGATTTTCTGTTCCAGTGTATTGCGGATTTGCGTGATCAAGCTTTGGCGGCTCTCCCCGACGCGCTCGGCGACCGAGCGTGTGGTTGACATATAAATGTAGCTCCCAAAGCCGACAACGAGTCCGATGCTTAAGACAAGGATAGAAATGAACACGTTGTAGAACGTCTTGCTCTTTCTCATTGCTCTCTCCTTAGGCGAAAATATGATCGAGGCTGATTTGCCGCATACTCAGATAGATACTATTATAGCGCTTACATTGTTTTCGGGACATAGGGATTTCTATCGATCCGGCGGTCACTCCGAGTCATACCAATAGAATGCGGTCATGGAGGGGAGCGGCGGACTTTCCTAATCGGGCGGTATCTACTACAATAGAACTAGACATATTTAAATAACATAATCCTTAATCGCATAATATATGTATAAATAAAAAATGGTGGAGGCTGTATTATCAAATGAGGCTAAATCTTACGGCACAATCGCTGCCTGTATATGAGGCATTATCCAGCGCAGTCCGGCTGAACATTATGAACCTGCTGGCTGAGCGGCCAATGAATATTAAGGAGCTTGCTGAAGCGCTCGGGTTAAGCAGCGCCATTATGACGATGCACGTACGCAAGCTTGAAGGTGCGGGGCTGGTATCCAGCGAGATGGCTCCCGGGCGGAACGGTTTGCAAAAAATTTGCTCGCTTGCCGTCGAAAGCATCGAAATCGTCATCCCCCGCAAGAAGAAAGACGAATTAAAATGCCATCGTACGGAAATTCCGGTCGGACATTACTCGGACTTCATGATCGAGCCGACATGCGGCCTCGCTACGGTTAATCATATTATCGGCAGCTTTGATGACCCAAGGCATTTCTGGGATCAGGAACGGATCAATGCCGGCGTGCTCTGGTTCGGCAAAGGCTTCATCGAATATAAAATCCCGAATTTCCTGCTGTCAAGCCAACGGCCGGAGGAGCTGGTCATTACGATGGAAATTGCCTCCGAAGCGCCCGATACGAACAACAACTGGCCTTCCGACATTACCTTCACCTTTAACGGAGTCAATCTGGGCTACTGGACAAGCCCCGGCGATTATGGCGACAGCCGCGGCAAATATACGCCGAGCTGGTGGCATAACAAAACGAATCAATACGGCCTGCTAAAAAAACTGCGCATTACCCGTGAGGGTACGTTCATGGACGGCCTCAAATTGTCCGATATCACCTTGGATGATGTCGGTATTCTGGACAAGCAGTGGACCTTCAAATTATCCGTGGAGGACGACGCCGTTCACGTCGGAGGCCTTACTTTATTCGGCAAAGGCTTCGGCAACTACAACGATCATTTACTGTTCGAGCTCTATTACAGCTGATATACTGAAAATTTCTGAAACGACGTCTGCCGCAAACCAATGACAAAAGAAGCCTGAAATATCTTCAGGCTTCTTTTGTCATTTATTACAACTACACTGCTTCCTCATGATAGGCTCCCCACCGGCTTTGACCCGGCAAGGCGCATTCCCGCTCCTTCAGCTTGGCTACAACGGGAATGATACAGCCGCAGACAAGGCAGGTCGTTCCGTCCTGCAGCTTGGGGCAGGAGCGGCACAGCTCCAGCCGCTGCTCATAAATTTCATCCGGAACGCAGCGTTCCGGTGCAAAGGCGGAGGAGGCCAGAATGCGCTGAATCTGCTCCTCCGTTACTTTATACTCCTCCCGGCAGCCTTTACAGGATGACGTCGCCATATCGCTTTAAGCCTTGGGAGTCAATGCCAGCACGGCAACGGACATCGGCGGCAGCTCGGCTGTCACCACTCCGCCTTCTACCGTAAAGCTATGGAATGCCTGCGGTGCTACTGTATCCGGGGCTGCGAACGTATTGTGAGCGTCTATCATATCCCCCGCCAGCACCGTTCCCGTTACCTCGAAGGATTGCCCGCCCCAGCCGCGTACATCTACCGGAACAACCGCCTTCTCGGCATGGTTCGTGTTGCAGAGGCTGATATGAACCACTCCGTCGGCATTGATCGAGGCCGAGCCAGTCACGGCCGGAATCTCCCGTCCATCGTAGCTGTATGCTCCGCCGTCCACCTCAAGATCGATCCGTTCAGCGTCCTGGTGAACCTTGAACATATCGAACACATGATATGTAGGCGTGAGCACCATTTTCTCCCCTTCGGTCAGGATGACCGACTGGAGCACGTTCACTGTCTGGGCGATATTCGCCATGCGAACGCGTTCGTTATGTTTATGGAAAATATTAAACGTCAAACCGGCTACCAGCGCATCACGAATTGTATTTTGCTGATACAGGAAGCCTGGATTCGTACCCGGCTCAACGTTGTACCAGGTTCCCCATTCGTCGACAATCAGCCCTACGCGCTTCTCAGGATCATATTTATCCATGATGACGCTATGCTTCGTAATGAGTTCATCCATCCGCAGCGCCTTCTCCAGTGTCTTGAACCACTCGCTCGTCTCAAAGCCCGTAGCTGGTCCTTTATCTTCCCAGGTATCCCCAGGCACTGTATAGTAGTGCAGCGTGAGTGAGTCCATGAACCGCGAAGCTTCCCGCATCAGAACCTCTGTCCAGTTATAATCGTCTACGTTTGGCCCGCAGGCGATCCGGTGGATTTTATTATCGTCATAGTTACGGACGTATGTCTGATAACGGCGGTAGAGATCCGCGTAGTATTCCGGACGCATATTTCCGCCGCAGCCCCAGTTCTCGTTGCCTACGCCGAAGTACGTTACCTTCCAAGGTTCCTGGCGGCCGTTGGTCTGACGCAGCTCGGACATTGGCGATACGCCGCCAAAAGTCAAATACTCCACCCATTCGGACATCTCCTGGACGGTGCCGCTTCCCACATTTCCGTTGATATAAGGCTCGCATCCGAGCATATCGCACAGCATCATGAACTCATGAGTACCGAAATGGTTGTTCTCGACCACACCGCCCCAGTGCGTGTTGACCATTCTTTTGCGTTCTTCTCTAGGGCCGATGCCGTCCTTCCAGTGATATTCATCGGCAAAACAGCCGCCCGGCCAGCGGAGAACCGGAATGTTAATCTGCTTAAGCGCTTGCACGACATCATTTCTAATTCCGTTCGTATTCGGAATCGGGGAATCCTCGCCCACCCAAATCCCTTCATAGATGCAGCGGCCCAAATGCTCGGAGAAATGACCATAAATATTACGGTTAATAGTGCCTCTACGGAGGTCGACATTCAGAATTGCCCGGTTTGCCATGGAAACAACCGCCTTTCAATTAATAATTACATTAATCAATTAATACTTACACAAACATTATAGGCATGTTCTGATTCGTTCGTCAACCGTTGTGTAATCAAAATCGGCAGGCGGGCTCGCTCGCGCTGTATCCACCTGAACTAACCGGATTTCACACATTGAGTACACGGGTACACGGGCCCCTAATAAAAGTGTAGTCCTGCCCCCTTAAATTTTACTGGTTTATGGGCCAGATGGTCAGGATCAGATAACTGAATGTATTTCATGCAGTTAGTTCATTGGTTTTGGCCGTGTTAGCGGGAACTAACTGCAAAACCTACATTTAGTTTTAGGCTATTTCGACGATTTAGCTTCACTCAGGCAAACTAAGTGCATGTTCTGCATTTAGCGAATACTTTTCTTAATAAAAGAGCTTATCTAACTATATAAAATACATCTGGCTTTTACAGACAACGGCCCAATTTGTGAGGATTTATTTGGCGGTATGTGCCATGGTTGGGGCAGACCTCATATTTAAGGGGCCGAGCCATTTACACATAGCAATGCCGCCTTCCACCTTCCCAGCCCCTAATTTCGATTTTCCAGTTAATTGTTCATCCCGCCCCCGCACCCCGTCCGCGTCAGACTCCCCTAATTTAAGTCCAGCAAACACAGCTAAGCTAGTTTAGTCAGCAAATGCTAAACGGCTCAAAATGGCTAGTTATCCCCTATTTAAACCGGGTTTACCGGTCGTTTCTAACCAGCTGAATTAGAATATTTTCTCACCATATAAAAAAGCGATTTTAGGGCCGGGCTGATCTCAGCCCCCTAAAATCGCTTAAAGCTTAACTATTCATCCTCGATCGGTCTCATCGTCCGAAGTACGCCGTATATTCCGTTCAAGTCGCCTTCGGGAACGAACTTGAATTCTATCTCCCGCTGTCCCTGAACAAGCTCGGACGGGATCGGATACTGCTTCGTGAAAAATTCCCGTTTGCGCTCTAGCGGCGTTCTCTCTTTGGCCAGCAGTATGCCGTTAGCGTAAATATTCATGACCCGGTTATGGTTGATGGAGAAATACGTGACCTGGAGCAGGTTGCCGGCTTTCGGATCAACGGCGAGCTTATAGCTGAACCAGCCGCCCCCCGCATGCGCTAGCCGTCCGTTGAGGCCATCCCATGCGCCGCCAAAGGTCTCCTCTCCCTTAATCCCATGCTCCAGTTCGTATTGATCGTTGCCGACCTGCACGCTGTCGATGGTCGCTTCTTTGATCAGCTGCTCCCGGCGCCCCCGCTCTAAATGCTGCTTCAATTCGTCCGAATCTGCAGCTACGATGTTCCAGTAGATGCCGTATCGTTCGCGGTGCTGCCTGTAATGCGGCGTAAATACAAGGCGCTCATCTTCATCCGTGTTCCGCAGCTCGAATGCGAGCTCATCACCCCGCCTTACCAGATGGTGCTCGATATCGATCAGCCACTGCTCCGGCGGCATCCCCTGAGGAATAATGAAGTCCTTCACGAGCATTTTGCGGGTTGGCACGCTCACCATGATCCCGGTTGCCGCCTGCGTCATATCCTCCGTACCCAGCCCTGCGCTCAGTACGACAGGACCGTACTGGAAGCCGACAACATTCTCGTTGTCCGGTAGTCTGGAGACAAGGATCTTCATAGGCAGCGTCAGCGTCAGCACGTCGCCATGGCTCCACTCCCGGTCGATGACGATATACTGCTGCTCAGAATTCCACTGCACCGCTAACCCATTCAGCTTCACCTCCATTTGGCCCGATACCCAATACGGAATCCGCAAACGCAAATCCAGCCGCTTCCTGCAGCCATTCTCGATCTCAAAGGCGAACGAAACCTCCTCAGACTCCGGGAGTTCCGCATGCTGGATCAGTCTGATCCCTTGCTCGGCCCAATCCAGCGCAGAGCTGAAATATTGATTGACATACAGCGTGCTTCCGCTATGAAAATAAATGCTGTCGTTCAGTTTCGTAAAGCTCTCCATCCCCGTGCCCGTACAGCACCAGAAATGCTCGAAGGGAGAGCTGTATATTTTGAAATACCCGGTCGCCATCGGCTGAAAATACATCGTCATTCCCGTCTCTGGATTTTGCGAGGACAAAATCGCATTCACATAGTTTCGCTCGTAGAAATCGCTGTATTTCACATCGCCTGTCAGCTTGAACAGCTCGCGCGTCAGCTTGAGCATGTTATAGCTGTTGCAGGTCTCGCAGGTAACATCGGAACGCTTGCTGTTCAGAATGTCCGGCTCGCCGAAGTGCTCGCACTCGCTGTTGCCGCCGGTAATGTAGCTGTGATGATACACCACCATATCCCAAAAGTTCTGAGCAGCCTCCAGGTAGAAGCGCTCGCTTTCGCCCAGAACGAGATACCGTTTCAACGCGCCGAGGAACTTCGGAATCGTCGTATTGGCATGCTTGCCGCGCAGAATGTCCCGTCCCTGCTGGATCGCTTCGAATAGCGGAAGCTCGTCAAATTTATGGGCTGCCTCCAGATGCTTCTCATCCCCGGAAATTGCATAGAGATCGTATAAACAATCGTTCATGCCCCCGTATTCTACAGCAAGCACAGCAGCCTGGAGTTCTTCGGTCCAGCGGGACGTTCGCGAGGCCACCCAGTTCCCCAGCTTGACTACCGTATCGTAAGCGATCCTTGAACCGGTAGCGCGATATACAGCGATCAGTCCAGCGATAATTTTATGCATCGTATACCAGGGAACCCAAGCGGGCTGCCGCTGCTCGATATTGTCGATCAGCCCCTCGGGGAACGCCGACAAGTACCCGCTCTCGAATTGACATTCCGCCAGCTCAGTCATCATATATTCCAGCTTCTGCTGCAGGGCTGGGTCCTTCGTGTTCTCGTAGGCTTGCGAGCAGGCCGTCAGGAAATGGCCCAGTGTATGGCCGCGAATCTCGGTGTCTTCCCAGCCTGGATATTTCTGCGCCTTCGGCTGCAGGCCCCGGTTCTCGCGGAAGCCGGCCAGCAGCCGATCTACGTCATAGCTGTGCAAATATTGCAGCTCTTTCGCAAAGGCGTTAACATGATAGTCCCCGGTCAATACGATCTGCTCCAGCCGAAAATCCTGCAGTGCACTGCTCCGTACGATGGTCTTCATCTTCATCTTTCAACTCTCTTTCACCTCAAAATAACCGCTAATTTCAGATTAGCGATTGAGGATGGGCTGGAAAATAGCGAAACGTTCGAATCTGTGTAAAAAGGTCAGGTTTTTATTTTTGCTGTAGGAATACTCCATGAGAAATGATATCGTTAAAATAGTTGATTATCACCATCTAATCATTCAAATTCGCTTGGAACAGCTTAACGTTAAGTGTTAAAAGGTCAGAATTAGAGGAGGAACTCCCGCATGAACGGCTATCTGTTTCATGTAGATCAACCGCTGCATATGACGATGACAGGCAAGTTCGCTTCCCCATCGCCGGATTGGATACATTTGAGCAGGGTCCTGATGGATTACGAATTGTTCGTGCAGACCAAGGGAGTGTTATATATCGCGGATGAGGAAGAACAGTACGTGCTGGAGGAGGGCGACTTCCTGCTGATGCCACCCCGTGCCAGGCAGTATGGGTACCGGGCTTCAGACTGCAGCTTCTATTGGCTGCATTTTATTCCATCTGGCGGTGGAGCCGGCGTCCAGGTCATGGATACGGCCCAGCATATACACCAGGCCGGAAGCATCGTTATTCCCCGCAAAGGAACACTGCGCAGCGCAGATAAAATGATCGTCCTGATGAAACAGCTGCAGGATGCCGTCCGCAACTATCGGGAACAGACGCTGAGCAACTACATGACGACGACGATTCTATGCGAGCTGTACAACCAGTTATTCCGCCCGGATCGCAAAATAAAGCAGCATCAGCTCTATAACGACATCGTTGATTATATTCAGTGGCATCGCTACGAGCCGCTTAAGGTATCGCAAATCGCCGATCATTTCGGCTACAACGTGAAATATTTGTCTCACCTGTTCTCCAGCATCGCCGGAGTATCATTGAAGCAATTTATTTTGCAGCAAAAAATTGCAGCCGCCTCCTTCCTGCTTACGGACACGAATCAAACGATCAACGAAATTGCATTGCAGCTCAGCTATCACGACAGCCATCACTTTATGAAGTCCTTCAAGCAAATGACAGGCCTAACCCCGACGGAATACCGGAATGCGTACGCGAATCGGTTGTTGTTTTATGAGTGAGGGGCAAGACAAAGCCGGCTAGCAGAATCTCTGCTTAGCCGGCTTTTATGTAGCTACTAACTTTTGAATTAGCTCAGTATCCACCGCCGTGCTCTAAGCCTTTCACGGTATTCGTATGGCCTAAACTGCCTCCTACAAGGCCAGACCCTAAAGAAATAACGATAACCAGTGCCAAAATCCATTTACGCATCTTTTATCACCCCTTCCAGTAAAGTTTCATATTCCTTTAATTGTCCTTCTGTTGCAAATGATCTATAGCGTTCAAATAAAGGAATTAGCTTCATAAAATAGTTATAATTTTTGAGGGATATAGCAATTTTTAGCGTAATTAATATTTTCGATATCCCTTCCTCAAATTCCTTTTTTCTCAAATAATATACAGATAAATGATAGAATAATCTTAAGTATCGATCCTTACTTACCTCTAACCTATAGTAATTATCAGCTCTATCGTATAATCCCGTATCAATGTTAAATTGTTCGAGTATATCATCTATAAAGAAATTATGAATATTTGATGCCTCAACAATAACCCTTAGGCTAGGCAATATCTCGGGTGGATGCTTCTTTACCGATTCAATATATTCCGGAATGATAGATTGATCACCAAGTAATACCTTTAGATTATAAGTGTTCAATTTGGCAAACAACTTGAATTTCTCAACCTCTTCCTTTCCAGATTCATTCAATCCAACAAACCAGCTTAAATCTGCATAACCTGCTATGTATTCAGGTATCTCTTCGTATCTTCGTTGAAATTGTAATGCAATACCTTTTAGCACGTAACCTTGACCATAATATACAACTAAGTTTCGTTCAGCTCTAAACTGAAATGCTTTACCTTGAAGATATGCTCTCTCATAATTTTTATAAACCATTTTAGCGAGATTTCTGAGCTCATCAGAATATATTTCGGTTTGCACCCATTTTTGCAAAGTTAAATAGGCATTGGCTAAATGTAATAACCCGTCCAATTGATAATCCTCAGGCAAACGATACAAGTAAAGCTCAAATCGCGTAGCCGCAATCAGATTAGCTTCTGCGTCATCCCCCAAAGATAACCGAAACAACCTGTAATGGCTGATGGCAAGCCGTTCGGAATGCTGATACTTCTCACTCTCAATCACAACATTGTAAAATAAGCGGGATTCCTCACGCAGCCCTTTCTCGTAAAGCTCCTCGCCAATTTCGAAAATCATGGGAATGTAGCTCAAATTTTCTACGATGCGATCAAGCACCTCTTGAATGCATTCGGTCTGTCCCACTTCGGCGCACCGGAGCAGAAAGGCCTTTACCCTTCTGCGGTTCGGTTGATCCGAATCCACGCATTCATTGACGTATAACGGATAAAAGTGCCCTTCCGGCTGTTCCAGGGCTTCCGTCATTAAATCCAATTGCCGAATGGCAATGGGTTTGGGAGGGTTTCCGTTGAGAATGGCGCTGAGTGTCCCGCGATTAATTCCCGAGCGGCTGGCAAAGCTGCTCAAAGAGTAGCCTCTGCGCTCAAGCTCCTGTTCTATGATAGAACGGATCGTGGGTTCATTCGTCACTCTGGCTCCTCCTTCCTATGCATCAGCGTAAAATTCCAAAATATTTAGCTAAGTGATTTAATCTCCTATATTTTTACACATTATACGAAAATATGAACTGGTGGTCAATTAATTTTTTTATTTGTTTCATATTTTATTGAAATTCCCCTAAATTGAAAAAAGGCTGTCCCGGCAATCATCTGCCTGAATCATTGCCGGAACAGCCTTATATGTTGTTGTGGTTACGCTCTCTGCCTTTTACTCCAGACCGTAATACCCGCACACCACTTCGCCGACGGACTTAGCGGCGACGAGCAAAGACTCTTCGTCGATATCGAACTTCGGATGATGGTTGAAATAGACCTCATTCGTATGTTTGGGCCTGCAGCCAATGTAGAAGAAGCAGCCCGGGATTTTCTCCAGATAATAAGCAAAGTCTTCCGATCCTGACAGCATATCCGCCTCCGAAACAGCTGTCAGATAATCGCCTATGCCCCGGTTTAGATACTTGACTACATTGGCGGTAATTTCAGGATCATTATAGAGCGGAGGATAATCCGCCGTATAAATCAGTTCGGCCACTATGCCGAACATGCCTTCGATCCCCTTCACGATCCGGTGAACTTCCTTGTCGATCAGCTGCTGCGTCTCTTTGGTCATATAACGGACATCGCCTTCCAGTTCAACCGAATCCTTGATGACATTAAAGCTCCCTTTGCCGTCAAAAGAACCAATCGTGACCACACCGGTCTCGAACGGGTTTAACCGGCGACTCACAATCGTCTGAACAGCGGTAACAAAATAACTTGCTGCGACAATAGCGTCATTTGCCAAATGCGGAGAAGATCCGTGACCGCCTTTGCCATGAATAATCAGTTTGAAGTAGCTCCTCCCCGCCATCGCATAACCGCTGCGATAACTCACTGTTCCTGCTGGTGAGGTTGGAAACAAGTGTATGCCGAAGATTTGATCCACATCGTCCAGCAGTCCCGATTCAACAATGGACTTGGCTCCTCCCGGAGGAGTCTCTTCCGCATGCTGATGGATGATCTTGATTGTTCCCGGAATATCCTTCTTCAATTGAAAAAGACAATCGGCAAGCACCATCAAATAAGCGGTATGACCGTCATGACCGCAGGCATGCATCACACCCTGATTTTTGGAAGCAAACGGCAGCCCCGTCTGCTCTGTAATGGGCAAAGCATCGAAATCTGCGCGAAGCGCAATCGTCTTGCCGGGCTTCCCCCCGCGAATCGTTACGATCATTCCGTACCCTTTCCATCCCTTCTGAACCTCCACATCTTTGCCTTGATAGAAGTTAGCAATATATTGCGATGTCTCTTTTTCATGAAAAGACAACTCGGGATACGCATGCAAATGTCTCCGTATTTCAATCATTTCTGCCTTTCGGGCTTCAAGCATACTTAGTAACTGTTTTCGCACATATTTCCCCCCGTTCACTTATTTCAACCTGGATCATTCCATAAGTTAAGCTTTTTGAAGTTTAGGGATTCTCCGTTTTTCAGCCTTCCTGTCGCTAGGAACCATAAATAGGATCGCGAGTATGGACAGCACGCAGAAAGCGACATTGACCAGCAAACCTGTGGAAGCCGCCAGTTCTACGTTGCCCGAAGCTGCGATTGTTCCATATACGGCTGCTGAACTCGCCACACCGAAGGAACCGCCCAGGGAGCTGGCCATCTTATAGATGCCCGATGCGACCCCCACCTTGTCGGAAGGCGCATTGGTTACGGCTGTGTCGGTCGAAGGCGTAGCATACATGCCAAGGCCGATTCCAAACAGCATGAAACCAATAAACACCACGATGGAATAGAGGAAGCCCTGAATAAAGGTACAAGCGGCTAAGGCAATTCCGATCCCCGTAATCACGGTGCCAACCAGCATCGGTTTGCGGGCGCCAATTTTCTGCATAATCTTCTCCCCAACCCGAATCATTGCAAGCACGCTGACCAAATATCCGAGGGATAGCATCCCCGTTGCAAAAGATGTAAAACCTCGGCCCACCTGAATATAAGTATTCGTAACAACAAGCGTACCGGCAACCGCATTCAACAAGAAATTGGAAATCGTCGCGCCGGAATACGCCCTATTCTTGAATAGGGAGAAATCGATAAAGCCTGTCCCCGCTTTATGCGTTTCTACTCGAAAGAAAATAATAACAAACAGCAGGAAGCAAACCATCAAGGATATCGTAATTATGCTAGTCCATCCGAACGTAGCACCCTGCGTAATAAGCAGATTCAGAGAGACCATGGCAATGATGAAGGCCAGCAGACCACTGGTGTCGAATTTGGAGCTGCCGCCTTGTTCAACCTTGCTTTCAGGAGTTCCCATAATGAGAAAAATCCCAAGCACCGCAATAACAATCGAGAAAATGAAAATCCAGCGCCATCCCATATAGGTAGCGATTGCTCCCCCGGCAAACGAGCATACGCCCGATCCGCCCCACGAGCCGATCGACCAATAGCTTAGCGCCCGCTGACGCTCTGCCCCGTCATAGTAGGTTTTAACCAGAGCCATCGTCGCCGGCATGATACATGCCCCAGACAGCCCTTGAACGATGCGCCCAATAATCAGCAGAACAGACCCTTGCGCAAGTACAAGACATAAAGAGCCGACGATGCTAAGCACCATCCCGACATAAGTTAATTTCATGCGCCCATACTTGTCCGCCAGTCCCCCGGCAACGACGATAAAAATTCCGGAGAACAAAGCGGTCAAACTGATGGCGATATTGATAATATCAAGGGAAATCCCCAGATCGGCCTGTACAGCAGGTACAATATTCACCATCGATTGAGCAAACAGCCAGAATGTAATGACCCCGAATACAATCCCGAGGATTAACTTATTTGTGCCATGATACGGAGTGTCCATTTATTTGTCGTCCTCTCTTAGGTAGTCTATAACTACAGCGCCCATCGCTTGGGCAGCAATAAGCATACTGTCCTCGTTAATATCGAATTTAGGATGGTGATGCGGATAATATTTGCCATCCGCCGGCATCGCCCCGACATAGAAAAATACGCTCGGACGTTCTTTGGCATAATATGCGAAATCCTCCGACGGCGGCTGCGGCTCACAGCGTTCAACGCCCGTCACTCCAGGTATCGCACTGCTTTTTAACGACGCCGCTACAAATTCCGTCAACGCTGGATCATTGTAAAGCACCGGATAATCATTCAGGTAATTCAGTTCATACGTAATTCCGAACGTTTCCTGCAATCCCTCCAGCTTACAGCGAATTTCCCGTTCAACCAGTTCTCTGGTTTCTTCCGTCATCACCCGAACATCGCCTTCCAGCTCAACGGAATCTTTAATGACGTTAAAGCTCCCTTTGCCGTCGAAGGAGCCGATCGTAATCGATGCTACATCAAACGGATTCAAACGGCGGCTTATAATCGTCTGTACAGCCTGAACAAAATAGCTGCCGGCAACGATCGCATCATTGGCCAGGTGAGGCGAGGATCCGTGTCCGCCTTTGCCTTTTATTTTTACTTTGAAGTAAGCTCGTCCGGTTTGTATGTTCCCTTCGCGATAATAGATTTTGCCCGTCTCCATCGTGGACATGACGTGGATGCCGAACACATGATCGACGCCATCCAAGCAGCCGTCTTTGATCATTTGTACAGCTCCGCCTGGAGGTTTCTCTTCCGCATGCTGATGCAGAATAACCACCTTCCCCCGAAGCTGATCCTTCATTTCGATCAAAGTTTCGCCCAGAATCAGCATGTAGGCGGTATGCCCATCATGGCCGCAGGCATGCATAACACCCGGGTTCTCCGAGGCGAACGGAAGGCCTGTCTCCTCCATAATCGGAAGCGCATCAAAATCGGCGCGAATAGCTACGGTCTTCCCTGGTTTCCCGCTATCGATCGTAACGACGATGCCATTTCCGCCTACATTGTTACGAACTTCACAATTCTTGTCGGCATAAAAATCAGCGATATACTTAGCTGTATTCTCTTCGTGAAAAGATAATTCAGGATGGGCGTGCAAATAACGTCTTATTTCGACGATCCGGTCTTTCTTGGCGCTTAGTCTTTGAAACAATTGCTCCTTCACCATAAATGCCTCCTTCATTTATTCCAGTCAGGAAGTGTAATGTTTATATTCCCTGATTGCTGTCATCTCATTCTCTTTTAAAATCACAGGACAAAAATAATGATTTGGCATCATCATATAACGACAAACAGAGCCTCCCCGCCGGGAAGGCTCTGTTAAATAAATGAACACTACACTTCAAGAATAGAAGGCATAATATGCGGTGCTCGGCCTACTTCTTTCATGAAAAATCTGCGCATGATCCGGTGCGTCGACCGAACCCAGTCGGAGCGATTATACTCCTGGCGCTCTCCCTGCTTGGACAGGTTCCGCTTGAGCGACATTTCCGCACGCCGCAGCAGCGGACGGGCATCCTGCATGTAGACGAAGCCGCGGGTCACGATATCCGGTCCGGCAAGAATTTGCCCCGTCTCGGCGTCAATGGTCATAACGACGATGACGATGCCCTCTCTAGCCAATTCGCCCCGCTCTTCCACGAGCTCGTCCTCATAGGTTCTCATCTCTCCGTTGCTAATAAAGACGTCACCTGACGGAATAGACCGGCCTTTCTTGGCGCGGTTGCGATAGACAGACAGCGTATCTCCCACATTCATCACGAAGATGCGGTCTTCCGGCAGCCCCGTCTGCATCGCCAGCTTGCGATGAGCGAGCAGCATGCGGTATTCCCCGTGAATCGGAATAAAATACTTCGGGCGGATCATGCTGAGCATAAGCTTTAAATCCTCCCGGTTGCCGTGGCCCGAAGTATGGATATCGATAATGGAGCCGTAAATAACATTGGCGCCTGCCCGCATGAGCATATCGATGCTGCGGTTAATATTCTGCTCATTGCCCGGGATCGGCGAAGAGGAGAAAATAACCGAATCCCCCGGGTAAATCTGTACGGAGCGGTGCGCCCCGGAAGCGATCCGGCTCAGCGCGGCGTTAGGTTCGCCCTGGCTGCCTGTACAAACGATCAATACCCGGTTATCCTCATAACGGTCAATATGCTTCACGTCGATAAGCATGCCGTCGGGCACGCGGATATATCCGAGCTCCTGCCCGATTGTAAATACCTTCTCCATACTGCGGCCAATGACGGCGATTTTGCGGTCGCACTGCATTGCTGCCTCCACCACCTGCTGCAGGCGGTGCACGTTGGAAGCAAACGTGGCGAACAAGATGCGTCCCTCGCATTGCTTGAACGATTCAAGAATCGCATTGCCAACCTTGCGTTCGGAAGGAGTAAAGCCTTCCCGTTCGCTATTTGTGCTGTCAGCCAGCAGCGCCAGAACGCCCTCGCTCCCGACGCTCGCCATCTTGGACAGATCGGCGGGCTTGTCCTCCGGCGTGAAATCAAATTTGAAATCCCCGGTATGTACAACCGGGCCGTATGGCGTGTCTACGACGACCCCGAAGGCGTCGGGAATGCTGTGCGTCGTTCTGAAGAAATGAACGGCAAGATGCTGGAACGCATACCTGTCATTCTCATGGAACACATGCAGCTCGGCTTGCCCGAGCAGACGGTATTCCTCCAGCTTGGCCCGAACGAGGCCAATCGTCAGCGGACCGCCGTAAATCGGGATTTGCAGCTGCCGGAGCAGAAACGGTATGGCTCCGATGTGATCCTCATGTCCATGTGTAATAAACAGGCCTTTGATTTTGTGCTTGTTCGCAACCAGATAACTCATGTCGGGAATGATATAATCGATTCCAGATAGGCGCGAGTCAGGGAACTTCAAACCCGCATCAATGATAATGAGTTCATTTTTGTACTCCACGGCGTACATATTTTTACCGATTTCACCAAGGCCGCCAAGCGCGAAAATTCGAACCGGCGGGGGAGACGATTTAGGACGGCGCTGTGTCTTCGCTGTCTTAGCAGTCTTCGCGGTTTTGCTAGCTTCTTCATTCATTATGTGCTTAATTCCTCTCTTGCAAAATACCGGTCACCAGAAGGGCCGGACTTTTTATGATAGTATTGTATGGCTCTCTATGTTTCGATGCTCTCTATAACTTTTCACCATGCTTCAACCGTTCAATCAGATCAAACAGATCGCTCCTCTTGACCCTCCAATGTCTGCCGATTTTAAAAGCCGGAATGACTCCCTCGTTCACCATCTTATAGGTTGTAACTTCACTAAGCTGCAAATAATTCGCAACCTGAGCTATCGTCATGATCTCGATTTCCGAATCCATAGAAATAATCTCCTCTATAGAACATTGGTTTGTATTCAATTATACTCAATTATACTCATAATAACTAATTATTTTTCCAAAACACAAAGCTGGCGCAGTTCAATCCTGCGCCAGCTTTGTGTTCAACCGCTTTATTCCATTCGTTTTAACCTGACTAATATATCAGTTCCGGCCCTCGCCCATAATGATTTGCCTTATTTGCTCCAGCGGGGCCTTAGGCTGCCTGTTGTACGTCAGAAGCCCGTTGATTTCCTGCTCTACGTCCGTAAGCTGTGTATAACAGAATCCTTGTACGACCGGGGAGGCGTACATCGGATCGACGACGTCCTTCAGCCGCTGTAAATAATCCTCTTCATTATCCGCACCGGAATACCCCCAGCCTTCCCACTCGCTCGCCTTGAAGGCAATTCCGCCGAATTCCGTCACGAGGATGGGCTGGCCGGCATAAGCTGCCCCGCCGACGAAAATACGGCGATTCGCCGGCATGGCTTCTATTGTGGATTCTACTGTTTCGTATCTGGCCTCCAGCACCTCGCGGCGGCTCTCATAATCGTGAATGGTCACCAGATCCGTCGTCATATGCTCCCATCCGTCGTTATATACGACAGGACGCGTCTGATCGAGCGATTTCGTTAAATGGTACATGGCCAGACCGTGCTGCTGCTGTTTGGCATCCATCTGCACGTTCGGAACGCCCCAGCTCTCATTCAGCGGCACCCATGTCACGATGCAGGGGTGATTGTAATCCCGCTGAATGACCTCCTGCCACTCGCTGGTAAACTGCCGCACGTAATTTTCAGAGTAGGCGTAAGCATTCGCGGCTTCACCCCAGACGAGCATGCCGATCCGGTCACACCAGTACAGGAAGCGCGGATCCTCCATCTTCTGGTGCTTGCGGACGCCGTTGAAGCCCATCTCTTTGGCCAGCTCCACATCCCGCTTCAAATCCTCATCACTCGGAGCCGTAAGGATGCCCTCCTCAAAATATCCCTGATCAAGCACAAGCCGCTGATAATATGGACGGTTGTTCAGGCACAGGCGTCCATTTTCAATAGATACCTTGCGCATCCCGAAATAGCTGTCCACCTCATCCAGCAAGCGGCCATCGCCGACCAGCTTGAAGGAAATATCGTACAGGTTCGGATGCTCCGGAGACCACAGGCGGCCCAGTCCATGCTCGGCAAAATCATGGAGATGGATGCTGCGGTACTCCTCCGGGCGAAGCACCCGGTATCGGTCGGCAGCGATCCGCTCTCCTTGAAAAGACACCGTCACTTCAAGCTCCAGGTCTTGCATGCCGCCCTGCACGCCTTCCACGAAAGTATGCAGCTGAATTTCATTCCGGTCGATATCGGGAGTCATGGCCACCCGTTTCAGATAAGCCTGTTCCACCGGCTCGAGCCACACCGTCTGCCAAATTCCCGTAGTCCGCGTATAGAAAATACTCGCCGAATTTTCCAGCCAGTATTGCTTGCCCCGCGGCAGGGTAATGTCCCGGCTGAAGTCTTCTGCTCGGACCGTGATCGTCTGGCCTCCCGGAACAAGCAAATCCGTGATATCGGCCTGAAACGGCGTGTGCCCGCCTTCATGGACAGCGGCCAGTTGCCCGTTAATCCATACTTTGGCCAGGTAATCGACCGCGCCAAAATGAAGCACGATCCGCTTTCCGTTCCATGCCTCCGGCAGATCGAAGCTTTTGCGGTACCATACCACATCGTGGAACTCCGGGTTTCCGATGCCGCTCAGCTTGCTCTGAAATACAAAGGGAACTGTAATCGAATGCGGGTATGGAGCCGGGCCATCATTCCCGTACCATTTCTCCTGCTCCCCGATTCGGTCATCATCGAAGGCGAACTCCCACTCCCCGTTCAAATTGAGCCAATCCGCACGAACAAATTGCGGTCTTGGATATTCCTCTCGCGGAATCGATTTATTGTTCTGGATGTTTGTCACTGATCTTTACCTCCTATATGTGTCAAGTCATATTCATCGTATTACGCCTGGCCGCCGCTAGGATGCTCCGGCTCTTTGCGAAACTCGCTGCGGTAATCCTTCGGGGAGAGCCTCGCCTCCCGTTTGAACACGCGGTAAAAATGGCGCAAATTCGGAAACCCGGTTTCCTCGGCAATCGCCGCGATTTTATCATCGCTGTCCATCAGCCGCCGCTTGGCCTCTTCCATGCGAATCGCTGTCAGCCGCTCCACGAAGGTGGTACCGGTGCGCTGCTTGAACAGCGAACTGAAATAAGCCGGGTTCAGGTGCACCTGCCCCGCTACCTCATTCAATGTTATCTGCTTATGGAAATTGGACTCGAGGTACTGCAGCGCCAGCTCCACTGGGTCGTGCATGGTTTCCAGCCTCGAGTCGGCGATGCATCGGGACAGAGCTGTCAGGAGCGTCCGGCACTCCATGATGAACTCTTCGCTCGATGTAATCGAGCATATATCGAATATGAGGCTGCGGATATCCCGCTCGCCCAGCCATGCCTTTGTTAAATTCAGCTTCTCGGCCGACTCGTAGAAATGGATCAGAAGCTTGCATATTTTCTGGTAGACGAGCTCGGGGCTCTTCGCTTGCCGGCACAGCCTGGCGATCTCCGCTTCCGCTCGGCTGGCCGCTTCTTCTACCCTTCCTTCCAGAACGGCGCGCTCCATCGCTCCCCAGGATTCGGGATCGACCTCAAGGCATAAATCATGATCCCGGCGGATCGTATCATATTGCAGCACCTTGTCGCCGCCGACGATCAGCCGGTAAAGCAGGCTGATTTCAGCATCACGGTAAGAATTCGAGATGGAATCGACCCCTTCAGCGACCCGGCCAACGCCGATCGTTACCGTGAGATTCGATAAAGAAGTGATCTGCCTGCGGATCGACTCGGCCAGCTCGATCAAGCCGCGGCTGTCCTTGCTGCTCAAATTGACAATAGCTGCGACCTCAGAATCAGAAAGCACGAGGCTATAGCCTTTCATCATCCGCTTGTTGACTATTTCCTGCACGAATTGACGGATATAGAGCTGGAACAACGAGGGATCGGCTTTGAAATACCGCTCTGAGCCGATAGAACCCTTATCGAGCTTGATCAGAAAGCAGCAATAATAAGGCTGATCAAAATCAACGCCAATTTTGCGCAGCAGATCCACATGATGCTGCTGCACCATGCCGCGCATTAACCCCGCAATAACTGACTCGCTTACATGGCGGCGGATAAGCTCGTTCTCCTCCTGATCAAATTTCGGAGCCGCTGCCTTCCCCCGTTTTGCCGTCTCCTCCTTCAGCTTGCCGAGAATCCGTCCGAGCTCGCTTCGCTCCACCGGCTTCATTAAATAATCCTTGGCGCCATATCTCATCGATTGAAGCGCATAAGTAAAATCTTCGTAGCCGCTGACCACGACGCATTCCGTTTGCGGAAACCGCTCCTTCACGACGCGCTGCAAGGCGATGCCATCCATCCGCGGCATGCGGATATCGGTTAAAATGACATCGGGATGCAGCACCTCCGCCCGGTCCAGAGCCTCATAACCGTCCGAGGCATCGCCGACGACCTCCCATTCCGGATCCAAGGACGTTATCATGGCCCGCAGGCCCTTGCGAAATATCTTCTCATCATCGACGATCAGAATTTTTGGCATAAGATTCTCCTCCTTGGTTAAGTCATGATGTGGAGTGGAACACAACCGGTTTGCGATCGTCCTCACGGGTCGGCATATGCTTAGCGGGAACCGTCAAGGTGACGCGTACCCCGCGGTAAGGCATGCTATCGATCGTGAGGCCGTATCTCTCGCCGTAACTAAGCACAAGGCGCCGATGCACGTTAAGAAGTCCGTTGCCCGTAGCTCCGCCAAGATTTCGAGAGTAGGCCAGCTTGTGCCGAATCTGCTCAAGCTGCGCGGTAGTTAGACCGATTCCGTCGTCCTCCACGATTAGGCGCAGCAGGCCGTCCTGAATGCCCCCAGTCAGGGAGATCCGTCCCTCGCCTACACCCTTGTCAAGTCCATGCTTGAAGGAATTTTCGACGATCGGCTGGATCATGAGGGGAATGGCTTCACAGTCCATCGCCGCCTCCTCGATATCCAGAGTGAAATGCAGCCGCTCATCGTAACGCAGCTTCTGAATCGCCATATACCGGCGGATATGCTCGATCTCGTCCTTGAGAACGACCCCTGACTGGTGGGCATTTAAGGAATACCTCAGTATGCGGCTCAGATTGTTTGTCATCGTCGTAATTTCCTTGCTGCCTTCCAGCTCTGCGTACATACTGATCGATCCGAGCGTATTGTACAGAAAATGAGGATTGATCTTGCTCTGCAACGCAGCAATTTGCGCATCCTTCTCCCGGATCTCGGTTTCATAGAGCAAATAGCCGAGCTCGCTTAGGCGGGAGACCATTTTATTAAAAGCACTGCCTAGCTGGCCTACCTCATCCCACTGATTCACGGGAAACGCTACTTCAAGCTGGCCCTTCTCCACTTTTTTCATCAGCCGGCTCAGTTTGCGGATGGGGAGCGTAATCCGGTACGCCGTAAATACGGAGAACAGCATCGCCGAACCGACGCAGATGATCCCCATAATCGTGATGGAATTGCGAACCTGCAAGCTGTCCTGCATCAATTCCGAAACAGGAACGGCCCCGACGGTGGTCCACTGCGTCAGTTCAGACGTGGCATAAGAGACCAGCATCCGTTCGCCGCCCGATTCCAGATGGGTTACACCTTCCCCGCGGAACGAAGCCGCAGCTCCGTCAGCCCCTGGAATGACAGAGCCTTTGCGAATGACAAGATCGCCCCTGGCATTCGTAATATAAAGAGATTCTCTCCGACCAAGCTGTACCTGTGCCAAAATTTTCTCCACTACCGCCGGATCGACATCAAGCACGATATAGCCGAGCGTCCGCCCGCTGTCGAAGCTGCGCAGCTCCCTCACAATGGAGAACACCTCGTAGACCGAACCACTCGTCGGCTTAAGCTCGTGCGTCGTCAGAAAGATCGGCTCTCCAAAATGGCCCTGAGCCTCCTTCAGCCACTCCGCATCTTCATCCAGCTTATAGCTTGTGACATACTGGCTTTCAGGCATGACGACGTATGACGCCCCTTTGGAGCCATAAAGCGACACGCCCATAATATCGATTCGTCCATTCAGGAACACCTTGGACACAAAATTGTTCAGCAGACTGATTTCTTCCAGGCTTAAGGACGCCCCCGGCTTTCTTTCCGAGGCCAAATAATCGAGGATATCCTGATACTGGTAGGGCATCAGCGAGAGCCGGTTCAACTCCTCCATGTAAGTGTCGATGTTGAGCGTAATCTGCTTCATCGTCTGCAGCTGGGACTCGCCGACATTCGCTTCCATCGTTCCCCGAAAGCTAGTGAACGCATAGACGCCAAGCGCCCCGAGCGGGATTACGATCAGAACGGAGTTAATGAGGATCAATTTCTGCGCCAGCTTCAAATTTCTCAGCCATTGTACTCCTCGTCGCAATTTCGTCATCATAGCTGTCCCTCACTTGCGCAAATCCGCATTGATTTTCTTCACAGCCGCGTCCAGTGCTTCCTCCGGCGTCTGGTAACCATAGATCATTCTTTCGAACTCATTAATGATCCGTTCATTGATGCTCCATTGTTTGGCGTTTCTCGGCCAGTAAGCGACGTAGTTGGCCGTAGCGGCATAATCGCTCCGGTACTCGAGCTGGTTGAATATCTCTGAGCTTGTAAGATCAGTCATGCTGGGAACATGCCCGGCCTTCGCCCACATATCTCCATGGCTCACGATCCAGTTCGCGAAGGTTAGAATCGCCTCCCGTTTCTCCTCCGTCATCCCCCGCTTCTTGGGTATGGACAGATTGTGGGAGTCGCCCCAGACTGCGGGGCGATCATACAATGTAGGCATGGGAACAACCCCGAAATGAAGTCCCGCCGCCTTCTCGAAGGCGCCTGTTCCCCACATCCCTGTTATTAGTACCGCTGCTTTGCCGTCATAGAACAACTGGAAAGCATCATTGATGTCGGGCGGGATCAGCTTATCCTGATATAGGCTGTTCACGAAGCTAAGCGCCTCCAAAGAGGCGGTATTGTTGAATACGGCCTCCATGCCGTCTTCGCTGTAGAACTGTCCGGCGTCCATCATTTGGTTGTAGAGGCTCCACCATAGCCAGACAGAATCGATGCGCGTGCTGGGCTGGGCCAGCGGAGCGATATCGGGCGGAACCGTCCGCCGAATTTGCTCCAGGAAAGACTTGAACCCTTCTGCTCCTGTGGGAATAACAGGCCTTCCCGCCTCATCCAGCACCCCGGCCTTGGACAGCCAGTCCTTGTTGTAATACATGACCAGGGCATGTGTGTCGAGCGGTACCCCGTAATAATCATCCTCATATAATACCGAACGGAGTATGTTCGGATTAAAGCGTTTCCAATCGATGCCGATGTTTTTGGCCTCCGCTGTCAGCTTCTCCACGTAACCGTTCTGAACGAACTGGGGCATGATCGTCGAATGGACAATAGCCACGTCTGGTGCATTGCCTGACAATACGGCTGTTTTTAAACGAGAATAATAATCGTCTAGACGCGAATTTTTCTGGACAACCTGGATTTCCGGGTGTTCCTCGTTGAACTGCTCCACCATCTCGGTCATGAATTGGTTATCCCCGCCGCTAAAGGGGGTCCAGTATTCCAGGCGCACGACATGAGGCGGCTTCGAAATCTGCGCTGCTCCCGAGTTCTGTCCCGTGCATCCGGGCAGCAGGAGCAAAAATGCGGCTAATGACAAGAACCCGATCGTTGCTCTGCTGCGGTATTGATTCCAGCGATGTCTCTTCATATTCTCGTCTCCTAACGACACAGAAAGTTACAATCTAGTCAGCGATAATATCCATATAATCAAGGCTCAGGTCTCCCGAGGCCCCTTTGATTATAATTTCATTATCACCTCTCTGCAGCTTTCCTTCAAACACAACTTCTGTAAAAACATTGCGTCCCGTGGCGGGAACAGCCAGCTTGGCACCTTTGCTTCCATTGATCTCCAGCTCAAGGCTTCTTTCCTCATCGCCCGGGTTGGAAACACCGAGAATTAAGCGATATTCGCCCGCTTTTGGGACATGTACCGACCGGAATGCCGCTGAGGAGTCTGCCTCATTCGTCAGCTTCTGCACACTTTCGCCGGAGGCCGACAGATCGGCGCCTACTGTCTCTTCAAGACCAGAGGATGCCGTCTCGGCCTCATATCTTGTTATTTCGATCGCTTGAATTCCGCCGAGAATGTCGGTCGCAGCACCGTCTTCACCTATCCGCAGATCCAGCTCGCCGCCTCCCGTTTCCAGCTGAACGCGCCCGTAAGCATAACCAACCTCATCCTGCGCAGTAGCCGGCAATTGTATCGACCCCGCTTTGGTATCATTCACCCATACCTCAAGCGTTCGGGTGGCGCCCGTCTCGTTCTTATAGTGGACTAACAAGGGCATTTCCGCTGGAACGGCTGCCGCAAATTTTCCGAAGCTGAGGCGGTCTCCGTCTCTAAGGGCATGCTTGGCCAGATAAACGCCCGACCCCGATGGCAGCGGAATCGCCGTTTCCAAGGACAGCGGCTTTCCGAGCTCCGGCAGCCCCTGCTCGTTCCATGTAATACGCTGCACCCGGGCTTTGCGGTTGTTCCAGCCATCCGTAGGACTGGTCGTGCCGTGATAGACGATCCAATCCTCCGTGCCGTCTGGAGATTTAACGAAGGAATTATGCCCCGGGCCATATACGCCGGCTTCCTCGTCCATCGTCATGAGCGGCCCGGTCGCTCTCTCCCAATCCTCCGGCTGAAGCGGGTCGCCGCCCTCCTTGAGCGCCAGCAGGCCTAGGCTGTAGAACGGCGTCCAGCTCCCTGCCCCGGAATAGACAATAAATACGCGGCCATCCCGGTAAAGAATTGCTTGGCCTTCTTGAATATATGGCGGTCCGCCGGCCATTTCCCATTCCTGATCCGGCGAAGACAACATTACCCTCGGTCCGCTGATCGTCAAAGCATCACTCATCGGCGCAATATAGGTATTCTGCCGGATGTTTACGTCCCCTTCCCAGCCGGACCAGACAAAATACAGCTGCCCTTCATGCTCCATCGCCAGGCCGTCGATCGCCCATTTATTCGTCTCGTCCGTAATTTGCCCTTTGAACTCGTACTCGCCAAGCGGGTCGTCACCGGCCGCTTCCAGCGCGTACATCCGGTGATTCTCGTTTTGTCCGTCATCCGCCGCGAAATAGATATACCATTTACCGCGAATATATTGAATTTCCGGAGCCCAGAGGTTGGCTGAGTACATCGTATCAATCGGCGGGTACCAGACCACCTTCTTCTCGGCCTGCTTGAAATCAATTGTCCGGGATTTCATAACCATGACGTCCGTTCCATGATGTGTGAACGTCATGTAGTAATATCCATCTTTGTATACAACGCTCGGATCGGGGGTATCCATATCGATCAACGGATTTTTGAATGTCCCCCCATGGCCGTTGTATGGAGCGTCAGCTCTGCCGCTGTTCGTCTGCTTCATCCCAATCACTCCTACTATAACAATGACGGCAATGCCAAGAAGCAAGGCTGCCGCATACATCAGCCTGCGTTTGCGCAATATTCGCCTGTCTCTCACAAGCCTCACCTCATGACTAGCTATGAACATGCTATTAATATGTTGATTTAATCACTTGATTGCAGATTGCGTAATGGCCTTAACAAAGGAACGCTGACCGATAATGAAAATCACGACAACCGGAATAGCCGCCGCCGCCGTCATTGCCATCAGCTTGCCGTAGGATTGGGTATAGCTGCCCTGGGCCATCATGGCGATCCCTGCCGTAATGGTGCGCATCTCCGGTGAAGTGGTAGCATACAGCGGCCAAACGAAATCATTGTAAATTCCCATAAATGTAAAAATAAGCAGCGTAACCATAATCGATACCGAGGACGGCAGCATGATGCTGGTATACAGCCTCCATTTGTTCGCCCCGTCGATTCGGGCGGCTTCCTCTATGTCCTTCGGGAAGGAAATAAAGAACTGATACAATAAAAACACCCCGAAAGCTCCCGCGGTATAAGGAAGAATAAGCGCAGCGTACGTATTGATCAGCCCAAGCGCGTTAAATTCCATGTACATCGGCAAAAACGTCAGCACGCCAGGAATCATCAGCGAGGCGATGAACATCGACAGCAGCGTTCTGCGCAGCGGCAGATCCTTTAACCGGGCCAAGGCGAACGCCGCCATGGAAGCGATGAGCAGAACGATCGCTGTTCCCGCGATGCCGACCATCAACGAGTTCGTAATCCATTGCAGGATCGGAACGTTCATCAGCTCTCCGCTAAACCCTTTAATATAGTTGTCGAAAGTCGGCTTCAGCGGAATGAAGTTCATTTTGCCGGACAACGCTTCAAAATCGTTCTTAAAGGACGTCGATATCATCCATACGAGCGGCAGCAGGAAAACGACGGCAACCACCGAAGCGAGAAGAACAAGCAGCAGCGTTTTGATCCGTTTCATGCTCATGACTCTTCCCCCTTATTTCCGTAAGTCAGTTTAAACTGCACAACCGATATAATCATGATAAGCAGCGCCATCAAAATCGCCATCGCCGAGGCGGAGCCGATCTCCTTGCGGATGAACGCCTGATCGAGTACGTTGATGAGCAGCACCTTCGTGCTGTCCCCCGGGCCCCCGCGGGTAAGCAGGAACGGCTGGGCGAAGACGTTAAACGAAGCGATCGTGGATGTGATCATTACGAACAGCATGACTGGTTTGATGGATGGAAGCGTTATGTGGATAAATTTATCCCAGGCATTCGCTCCATCCAGCGAGGCAGCCTCATAGAAATCTTCCGGCACCTGGTTCAGGGCATTAATAAAAATAATCATGTTGAAACCGATCGTCCACCACAAGGTCGTCGTAATGAGCGACACCCAGGCCCACGGCTGGTCGGTCAGCCAGGGAATGGCCGGGATGTTCAGCTTCATCAGCAGGCTGTTCAGAAATCCGGAATTCGTGTCGAAAATCATTAGCCAAATCACGGACATGACCGATGCGGATAACGCATACGGCAAGAAGTAGAACGTGCGGAACATGCCGCGGATTTTACCTGGGAGATGCTGGATAAGCATCGCAAGCGCGAGCCCGACCACGATCAGCAGCGGTACGGAATAGATGACGAATTGAATCGTATTCCACAGCCCGTTGAAGAACAGGCTGTTCAAATAGGTGCCCGGCGTAAAAATCGTTATATAATGCTTCAACCCTACAAAATCATGTTCTGGCGATAGAAGCTCAAAGTTATGCAGGCTGATGTACACGCCGTAAAGTATTGGAAACAATAAGAAAGCGGCAAAACAAATGAAATAAGGCAGCACGAACAAAGATGACGTTAATTTGGAGTGCCAGCTTTTCACCATAGATTTATCCCTCCCGCCCTGGGGGCTTTGCTTCATTTGCCTGGAAAATCGAAGGAGACGAGAGAGCAGCTGCCGCCTATTTCCCGTCTCCTTCTGCATTCAATTACTTCGGGCCGTTAATTTTTCATCGCTTGCCGCGATTTCGCGACAGCATCGTCCATTGCTTTTTGCGGATCCTTCTTGCCTAGCAGCGCGTTGTTCAGCTCGCCCCAGATCGGCTCGGAGATCGTTCCCCAGTTGAGAACGTTTGGTGCGAATTGCACATCCGCGAAGCCGGCAGCAATGCTGCTCTGAACTTCCAGCTGCTTGAACTCCTCGCTCTCGATCATTTTCTTCGAGGCCAGCGCTTGACCGGACTCTGCCCATTCCATCGAGTGCTCCGCCATGTATTTCAGGAAATCGCCGATACCGGCCAGCTTCGCTTCGTCAGTCATTGCTTTCGGAATGACGAAGCCATGGGAGCCGGCAAAAGCGGCACGTTTCTCTTTACCGATTTGCGGAATCGGAGCCACGCCATAATTTAAGCCTGCTTCATCAAACTGCGACTTCATCCAAGGGCCGTTGAATTGAATCGCGTTCTTGCCTTGCAGGAACAAAGTATTCTCTCCGTCCTGCTGAACATTACCCGGGGAATAACCTTGATCGACCAGGCTGCGCATCCAGGATACCATTTCTACCGCTTCAGGAGAGTTGTAGGCTACATCGCTGCCATCCCAGAGCTCGCCCCCATTTTGCCAGACCAAGGATGGGAAAATAAATTGCTGAGGCCATAACGTTGGAAGTACATAACCGTAAATTCCTTTGTCCTTATCGGTCAACTTGGCAACAGCATCCTCAAACTCGGCACGGTTGGTAGGCGGGCCGCTCAGACCCGCTTGCTCGAACAAATCTTTGTTGTAGTACATGACGACAGGATGGATATCAAGCGGAATGGAATACCATTTGCCGTCGATCGTTGAATATTCGACCGGAGCTTCGGCGTAATCGTCTTTGCTGATTCCAGACGCGGAAGCAATATCATCCAGCGGCTGCAATTGATCTTTGTTTACGTACGTCGGCACATTATCCACGTGCATGATCATAAGGTCCGGACGCTCTTTGGATGTGCTGAGCGCAACGTCAAGCTGCTTGTAGTACTCTCCGTTCGGCTGAATGACGAAATTGACCTTGTATTGATCTTGGGAAGAGTTATATTTGTCTACAATCTTCTTCATGAACGGGCCATCCGCACCGGAAAATGGGCTCCAGAACAAAATACTGGTCGTCTCCTGCTTCTTCCCGCCGGAAGACTCCCCGCCGCCGTTCACCGCAGCAGAGTTGCCTCCGCCGCTCGAATCCTTGCCGCCGCAAGCCGCAAGCCCGATGACCAGAAATAGTGACAATAGCAGTGCAGCCGGTTTTCTAAAATTTTTCCCCATCTTCTTTTAACCCCCTAAATGTCTTAGTTGCCTGTTTCTTTGCGATGCCTTGTAGTGGTTCTCCTGGTGCTTGGTGATTTTGGTGTTCTTGCTGTTCTTGCTGTTCTTGCTGTTCTTGCTGTTCTTGCTGTTCTTGCTGTTCTTGGTGTTCTTGGTGTTCTTGGTGTTCTTGGTGTTCTTAATGCAAAAATTCAATCTCTTGCTTGATTTCATCTTATCGGGGATCGAAACCCAAAAACATGTCATATCTTTAGGTCGTAGGGTCAATTTTTTGGGGGATGAAAAAACGCCTCTAAATCTCATAATTTATTGATCTAGCAGCGTTCTCTAAAATTAGTTATTTAATTAAGGCACAACTCTATAGCACAATACACATCATTATGAGCACCATCAGCAAACTTACCAGTACAAGCGAACATCAACTGTAAACAATAGCTGCATATGCTCAAGGGCAACAAAAGACGACGCATTGAAATGTTTACGGACACACGATCCGCTATTTCGTTAGAATGGAGCTCATTGGCATATGTAATGGACTCAGAAGGCGTTATTGTCTCAAAATCAGTCCTAAATCTCATGAAAACAGAGAAATAGCGGCTTCTAGGTCCGTAAAGAGTCGGAAAAGGCCATTTTCGTTGAAATAAGGGATCCTCGGTCCGCTAGTAAATACGAACTAACTCAGGCGTGCTGGGACTACGAATTCTCATCGTGCCAAGACTACCGCCGCAGTTTCGAGTCAGACGTACCGGGATCACTGTCATCATTTCGGGATTACTGAAATCAGGTCTATCGGCATCACTGAATCAAATGCACCGCAATTGCTAAGTTAGGTACACTGCAATTGCTGAGTTAGACAAACCGCTATTACTGAGTTAACAAAACCACAATTGCTGAATTAAGCGGGCTAGGATCACGAATTCGGAGCATATGCAAAACGGCCCAGCAGCCCTTAACGGGACTCTCAAAATACTACTTAATGCAATCAAGATTCTTCCCTAAAAGAACATATAACTGGCAAACTAAAACAGGCCACCCCAAAGGGTGACCTGTAACCTGTAAGCCAATTACCATTACAACTTATAGCCGTTAACGCATCATCATTCCATTACTTCACGGCAACATAGAACAAGCGGGCGGCATCATCAACCGCCTCAACCCATTCGAAGTCCGCATAAACCGCAACCTCCCGGAAGCCGCAGCGAAGCAGTTCGCTCTTCATCCATGCCGGGTCGTAGGCCCGCTGAATATGCGTCTCTTCAAACCGGCGGTACATATCGGGCCCGCTGCCTTCTTCCCGGGCAAAAATGGATAAATAATGCTGAATTTCATCCCTTGCCGCATCGCGTTCGCAGGTCCATATGTATGATACCGATCGCTCGTCGCAAACAAAGGGCTGTTCTTCGTCATACCGCTTCAGCGTATTAGGATGATGAACATCAAACAGGAAAGTTCCTCCTGGCTTCAGCCCGTTATACGTTCTTTGGAATGTGCGAACGATATCGTCTTCCTCCAGCAAATAATTAAGACAATCACAGAAGGAAATGACGGAGTCTACCGGCTCCGGAACCTCCCAGTCTCTCATATCCTGCTGTACCCAGCGGACGCTGCCTTCGCGAAACAGCCGTACGCCCTGTGTACTTCCTTCCATTTTGCGCCGGGCTACGGCAAGCATGTCCGCGGACAGGTCAATCCCCGTTACTTCGAAGCCGGAATTGACCAAAGGAATCGTGATGCTTCCCGTGCCGCAGCCAAGCTCAACGACCGTCCGCGGCATCCCAAGCCGCTCCCAAGCAGTTCGCGCAAAACGGAGCCAATCCGGATAAGGCATATCTTCCATCAATTCATCGTATACATAGGCAAATTTACGATAAGCTGCCATGCTGTCACCTGACTTTCTGCAATCCACTCCATCGCTGTTCCATGTTCCACGCAGGCCAGCGAAGGATCATCATACCGGTCTATTCATTCCGTGCACCCGCACGCTTCACATTACTCATTCTATTCCCTAGGATAAATCCTAGGACATTTAACCATTCGTCGAATCCGGGCCCTGAGCATCCGGCTTACGAGCTTCCCCAGCGCCCGGTTTCACCAGATACGTCCAGTTCTCCTTCTGCGTGACCTTGCCTTCCTTCATCAGTTTGCCGAGCGCCCGCTTGAACGCCGATTTGCTGATGCCGAACCGCTGCTTGATCAGATCGGGCGCAGTCGAATCCGAATAAGGCATGCCGCCTCCGGGACGCTCCTGCAGGTACTCTAGAATGCGTTCCGAATCCTCTTTGCGTCCGATCTCTTTGCGCTGAGCCATCGATAGGTTAACCCGTCCGTCCTCGCGGATATGGGTAATGCGCACCTTGACGCGCTCCCCAAGCCGGAGCAGCCTGCTCCGCTCGGAGGAGTGGAGCATGCCGATTGCGCCGAAGCCAAGCACGCCGCCGTCGACGACAACAAAGGTGCCCATTTGCAGAGGCTTGTAGACGATAGCTTCGGCCCACTCGTTTTTCCATGACGTAGGTGCGTGAAAGGTCTTCGGCGCCAGATCCTGTTCACCGGCAAGCTTGGCCTTCAAGCGGCCCTGTTTGTCATGCTCCATAATTACGTAGACGCTGTCGCCGACCTGGGGATGGAGCTCCCGCAGCTCGGGCAGCTCGCGAATCGGCAGCAGAAGCTGGCGCCCCAGCCCCATTTCCAGGAAGCAGCCAAGACGGGGATGTACGTCCGCTACCTCGAGGAGAGCAAGCTCGCCCAGCGTCAAGTATGGCTTCTTCATCGTTGCGGCAAGACGATCCTCCGTATCATAGAACAGGAATACCTCCACCGTCTCCCCCGGCTTCACTTCACGGGTCAGCTCGGAATAGTGCAGCAGGACGTCCTGCATGCCATTGGTCAGAAAATAGCCGTACGGCGAAACCTCTCGGTCGATCGGAAGCGATACGATAGTGCCAGCAATCAGGCTCATACGGTCTCCACGACTTTGGCGTCGGACCAAAGCCGCTCGATATTGTAAAATTCGCGTTCATCCCGGTGGAAAATATGCACGATCACGTCTCCCAGATCCATCAGCACCCAGCGGGCCGAATCCATACCTTCGATGCCCCGGATATTCACGCCGGCTTGCTGAGCCTTATTACGAACCTCCGTCGCGATGGATTGAACCTGCACATCCGAGTTTCCGTGACAAATGACGAAATAATCGGCGATGAGCGAAATTCCCTGCAAGTCCAGCACCACGATGTCCATTGCTTTTTTCTCATCCACGGCCTTTACGGCCAGGTCTAACAATTGTTTAGGTGAAATCGGCATTCATACGAACCTCCTGAATCGTTATTGTATAGTTTACTTGCTTCTTATTTGCAGAATCAAATCATTACGCGCCAATACAGTCGTTGGAAAAATGCGCTTTTGCTTCTCGATCAGGAAGGATATCGTCGAATCCAGTCCAGCGACAAGCGCTTCCTCCAAGCTATGCTCAGCCAGCTCGCGAATCCGGTCCACGCCGGGAAAATCCCGCCCAGGCTCGATATAGTCGGCCAGGCAAATGATTTTGTCCAGCTTAGTCATGCCGACGCGCCCCGACGTATGATACCGGATCGCATCGATCACGCTTGTATCCTCTACCCCGTAATCCTGTTGGGCCACATAAGCTCCGACCTCGGCATGCAGCAGCTGTTTATCGTAATCGAGCAGTTCCATATTGAGCTGATGATCGCGAATGACTGCTTCCTGCTGCTCGATCGGCCAATACTTGGCCACGTCATGCAGCAAGGCGGCTAAATCTGCCCGCTGCGGATCTTCGCCGTACCGGCGGGCAAGCGCGACAGCGGATTCCATGACGCCTAGCGTATGCCCCCATCGCCGTTCGGGCATTTGGCCCGATACGATGTCCATTAATTCCTCACGGGTGTAATCCATACAAACCGCTCCTTGTCATATAATCATGGACAGAGTCCGGTACCATATACCGTATGGAATGGCCCGCAGCTAGCCTGCTCCGGATCATGCTGGACGATATGTCGACCAGAGGCATTTCCGCCAAATAGACGGCATCCTGGATGAACGGAGGCAGGGCGTCAAGCTCAAGGAAGCTCCCCGGACGCTGAAGGCCGATAAATCTTAGCATTTGCGTCAACTCTTCGATGCCTTCCCATTTTGGAAGGTAGTTGACCATATCTGCGCCAATGATGAAATAGAATTCGATGTCGGGATACATCTGCCGCAGCTCCTTGACCGTCTCGACGGTATAGGATACGCCTCCCCGGCGCAGCTCGATATCCAGCGGCTTGAACGCCGGATTGCTGCGGATCGCCTCCTCCACCATAGCCAGGCGCTGTTCTCCGCTGACACCGGATTGGTGCTTGTGGGGAGGCGTATGCGAAGGCATGAACCAAACCTCATCGAGCTTGAACTGTTCGCGGGCTCTTTCCGCGGCCAGCAGATGGCCGTGATGAATCGGATCAAATGCTCCTCCCATAATGCCGACTTTTGTCATCCCTATCCCTCCCGGCCCGGTTTAAGGCAGCTCGATTTGTTTGTAATCCCGCGATTCCTTGTACAGGACGATCGTTCTGCCGATAAGCTGCACCAGCTCTGCACCGGCTCCCTCGGCTAGTTCGGAAGCGATCTCCTGCGGATCGTCCAGGTTATTGTTCAGAATCGACACCTTGATTAATTCACGGCGCTCCAGCGCTTCTGAAATGTGCCGAATCACCTGTTCATTGGTTCCGCCCTTCCCGACCTGGAAGATCGGCTGCAGGTGATGCGCCAGGCTGCGCAAGTAACGTTTTTGTTTTCCTGTAAGCATGTAATACAAAACCCCTTAACATTCAAATGTACTGCTTATGGTAATGCTCCATTCAGGCTGCAATGCAATCTAATAATTTAGATGGATTATGCCTGCAAACTGCTCAGGACGGCGGCGCGCATCGCTTCGACCGGCGCTGGGCGGCCTGTCCAATATTCGAAGGCATAAGCGCCCTGATATACGAACATGCCAAGACCATTATGAATGCGGCAGCCGATGGACTCCGCCCGAACCAGCAGCTCGGTCTTCAGCGGATTATAGATCAGATCGCTAACGACCATATGGGGAGACAGAAGCTCCGCCGGAATCGGCAGCTCGCCCATGTTAGGATACATCCCAACAGACGTCGTATTAATGACAATATCAATATGGCCCTCTTGGAGAACCCGCTCCAGCTCCCCGGCGCCGCAGGCGCTGATGGGCCCCAAATGTGCCCATTCGTCCGCAAGCTCCTGGGCTTTGGCTGCCGTCCGGTTAGCGATCACAACGCTCCCCGGCTTCTCCTTCAGCAGCGCGTACACGATGCCCCGCGCCGCTCCGCCGCAGCCGATGACCAGCACATGCTTGCCGGACAAATCAGGAACGGCCTCTTCCTTGAGAGACCGAATATAGCCTATTCCATCCGTGTTGTAGCCGGTTAGAAGCCCACCCTCATTCACAATGGTATTGACGGCTCCGATTTGCTTCGCTGCCTCATCTATCACGTCCACATATTTCATGACGTCCACTTTATGAGGCACGGTTATGTTGACTCCGCGATAGCCAAGAGCGACGATCCCCTTTATGGCATCCTCTAACTGCTCCGGCCTGACATGCAGCGGCACGTAGGTACCCGCAAGGCCCGCAGCCGCAAGCGCCGCACTATGCATCGCCGGCGACTTCGTCTGAGAGATCGGATCCCCCATTACGCCAAACAGCAGTGGCAAGCCATGCCCCCCCTGTAATTGATTACCCATTTTCGTTCCTAAGCCTCCCTCTCCATCTTCATACCGCGAAATGCAGCTTCGTCAGATTAACGAAGGGCGAACCATAACTTTAATCCCTTTCGGCACATGGGCAGCAACGACGGAACCATTCTCGCCGTTAATTTTGATCCAGCCCAATCCTGAAATGAAGACGTCCATACGGCTGCCTCTTGGAATGCGGAATTCATGCCGCGTGAAGTCCGGCAGCTTCTGCAGGTTCTCGCGGGAAGGAGGGGACAGGAGCTCTCCGCCATGCACCTCGAATAGCTCGTCCGCTTTCTCCAGCTTCGTCCGATGAATCGGAACCCGTCCGCTGATGAAGCACGTGAACGATTGCCGTTCCCCTTGAATAAAGTCAAAACGGCCGAACCCGCCGAAGAACAGTGTCTGCCCTTCGTTGAGCTGGTATACGGCCGGCTTAATGGGCTTGTCCGGCAAAATGGCGCCCAAATCCTCCGGGCTGACCAATTCGCTGTAACGGGACGGGTACACGATTCCTGGCGTATCGATGATGGCGCGGCCGTCATCCAATGGAATATGAACCATGTCTAGCGTTGTTCCCGGATAACGGGAAACCGTCAGCTCCTGATCCAAATCGCTGTAATCGCGAATCAACCGGTTGATCAGCGTAGACTTGCCTACATTGGTCGCGCCGACGACGTACACGTCGCGTTTGCCGCGATGCTCGGCCACGGCATCCAGCAGGCGGTCGAAACCGCTGCTCTGCTTCGCGCTGCACAGGACGATGTCCTCGACTTTCAGCCCGGCTTCCTTTGCTTCCTTCTGCACCCAATTGCGGACTTTATTCCAATTGGTTACCTTGGGCAGCAGGTCGGTTTTATTGACCGCCAGCAACACGGGATTGTTGCCGATGAACCGCTGCAGACCCGATATGATGCTCCCCTGGAAATCAAAGATGTCTACGATATGGATGACCAGCGCCTCTTTGCCGCCAATCTGGCTCAGCAATCTCAGAAACTCATCCTGCTCGACCGTAATCGAAGACGATTCATTATAGTTCTTAATCCGGAAGCAGCGCTGGCAAATGATGATCTCCTTCTCTATAGCCTGCGCCGGTACGTACCCCGGTTGATCCTTATGCTCGCTCTGCAGCTTAATGCCGCAGCCGCCGCAGCGTCCGGCGTTCCGTTCGCCATGTTCCTCTCTCACTTATTTTCCTCCTCCAGCCATAATCCGCTCTTATGAAGCCTGCGCTTGACGATTCGTTCCAGCCGGCGGTTAAACCTGGTCCCAAAGCCTTCATCGGCAACGGCAATCGGCAGCACCAGCACAGTAAATAGCCCCAAACGGTTGCCGCCGTACACATCGGTCATCAGTTGGTCCCCGACTACAATAGTATTCTTGGGGGCCAGTCCCATTATGCTGAGCGCTCTATGGAAGGCAGAGCCCAGCGGCTTTCTCGCCGCATGCACAAATTCGATATTTAAAGGGGTAGCGAATTTCGACACCCTGTCCAGATTATTGTTTGACACAATGACAAGTTTAAACCCGAATTTCTTCACCTTTTCAAACCATTCGACGAGTTCGGGCGTAGCTAATGGCGCCTTTGCCCCGACTAGGGTATTGTCCAAGTCCGTAATGATTCCCCGGTACCCTTGCGCATAAAGGCTTTCCAAGTCGATATCAAATACGCTGTTCACTCTCAGCTTCGGCAAAAATCTCTCAAACAAATACGTTCACCTCGGTTTCATACGACAAACTATACCACAATCTTCCCGCGACTTCCTTATATTTTAAAAAAGAAAACGCCCCCGTTGCAAGCGCACCGGGGACATTTCGGAAATTGAATCCCGTCTCTGTTAGTTATGCGGAATTGTTTCTCCCTTTAACCGACTTGCTCAGCTTGCGCGAGAGCTCCTTCACTTCCAGCAAGTGCTCCGGCAGCACGGCATCCGGGCTGTAGTTCGCCTTCTCAAAGCTGGTCAATAAAGGGCGAAGCAGTTGTGCGAGCTCCGGCTGATCCTGCTCCCAACGAACAAAGGATTCCCGCATCGTTTCATGCTCTTCCCGGTACAGCCCCTGCCGCCGCAAACGCCGGACCACTCCGAGCACCTCAAAGGATATTTTCTCCGCCAAAGTCAGGCTGCGTCCAAGCCTTATTCTTACTAACGCCAAATATAACTCGGATCGGAACATATACAGGAGCGATGAAACGAGTGTAGTCAACGAGATTCCAAATACCCAGCGCAGCACCTTTGGATCCATGCTATCGAGCATGCCGGACATCTCCTCGCTGCTTGCGTCATCCTCCGTCAAATCCTCGCTCCACGTATCTACGCTTTCCTCTTCCGGGGTCAGCAGCGTCGTATCGAAGCCGGGAGTTGCCTCAAACGGGATCCAGCCATATTCTTCCCCGAAGTACAGCTCAGCCCAGGAATGAGCGTCTGAATTGCTTACACTGTAGCCAGTCTCCATTTCCGGGAACCGCTGCATCATTTCCATGCTGGGCATGCTCCCCGGCGCATAGCCTTTGACCCATCTTGCCGGAATTTGCAGGGAACGGGCCATCATCACCATAGACGTCGAGTAATAATCGCAATAGCCCTGCTTGATTTCGAACAGGAAGCTGTCGACGAAGTCCTCGCTTTGCTTCCTCGTCAGATCGGGCTTGTTCGTATATTCATAATTTTGCCGGAGGTACGCTTGCAGCAGTTCCATTTTCTCGTAGGGCGTAGCGCCCTCTGCCGTAACTTCCTCCGCCAGCTCACGTACCCTCTGCGGAAAATTAGCCGGAATCTGCAAATACTGGCTATTCACGTTCCGTGAAGAATAAAGCGCGTCATAGCTTGCCTGCCTTAATTCGTCCAGCGGAATGACCGGGATCTCCGCAGTCACCTTGTACCGCTTCGGATAAGCATAGCCGGGATCGGCTCCGCTAAAACCGTTCCAGCGCAGCTCCGCCTCCTTGCTGGCCCAATGCATCCGGGGCCGGGCTTCCGGTGCCTCATCCAGTACTTCCACGCTGCTGATAGCGTAACCCCCGAATAACACCGGATAATCTTTATCCGTCTGCATCGTAACAATCTGCTCCACCTTACGGGTCTCTATCTGGCCCGCATCGCGGTTAACAAGAGGCTGGCTATTGTCGCCGCCACCTGCATAGAAATGCGTGTCCCGTTCTTCTTTGTCCAGATCGGCCCAGCCGGCGCCGGTGTATATCCGGCGGGTCTCTCCCCGCCAATACGAACGGACATCGGAAGTCACATTCATGACCGGGCTGTAGCTGAATTCGAAGCCGCCTCCCAGACGGGTGTCGTCTCGGCTATAGCCGGACAATACCTCCTCCGGCGAATTCGGCGACGAAATAGTGCTCGTTTCGCTGGACGGTACGGCACCCGGACCGGGCGCCTGTACAGCCGCGCCTCTTTTCTTCCAGGCCGTGTACGGATCCGTCAAAATAGGCGAAACCGCAGGCATGCTTACCCCGATCAAAAGTACCGAAGCGAAAATAACGACGATGTTCAGCGTAATTTTCAGCGGCTCTTTGCGCAGCTTCACCCATCCTTGCGGGTATTTAAGCTGAAATTTGCGGAAATGCAGGCATACTAGCCATCCCAACCCAGCGAACACTAGCCAAGCGACATTTCCCCACAAATAATAGGAAGTAAAGGAATCCAATATGGTCAAGGCAATCAAATTGCAGCTCAAGAACATGATGACCTTGACGCGATCTGTCAGCAAGCGGATCAGCAAATCGAACAATGCCCAAGCGGCCAGGACAAACCAGATATAAGGGGACGAGTGCGCTAGCAGTTGGCGAGCCTGATCCGGAAAGAGCGGGCCGCTCGGATAATAAATATAAATGCCTAAAATGATTCGGAGTATCACAATAAGTGCAAGAGATTTCAATGTCCAGTTAAGCCATGGGCGAGAATGCAGCAATGCTTCACATAAAGCGACGGCAAAGACCGTTGCCGTAACGAGAGCCGTCGTCTCCTGATACCAAATTGGTTCTGTATAATCGATCCACTGCATGGCGATGATCATCATCCAGACAATGACAAAGAGCCTATACCATGCCGGCTCGGCCGATTTTACCGCATTGTTCATGTGAATCCCCCTCCCATCGCGGAGGGAAGTTCCTGCAGAGAGGAGACTTGAATTCCCCGGATTTCCCGGTGATGCAGAGCCGTTTGCCAGGAAGAACGGGCTCCTCCCTCCTGTCCTGGGACGGACACCTGAATATGATAGGGCGTCATCCGTCTCATTTTGGCCCAGCCAAAGACGTTGGCCGCCGTTTTATCCGCCAGCGGACTGATCCAAATGAAGAAAGAGCTCTCCGGGAAAAAGTCCCGGATCTCGTCCAGGCGTTCTTGGTGGCTCCCGCTTCCGTCCGCATTGATATCGACTAGATGCTGGATCATTTGCTGGCGCTCGATATATCCTTCGGCTGGGGCAAATCTGCGAAGCTCCTGACCTAGCGTACAGAGTCCCATGCTGATCCTTTCCCGCAAACCGTATTCGAGCAAAGATGCGCAGACGGACACTGCCAGTTCAAACTGCTGCGAAGTCTTATAGCTGCTTGCATTTGCATCCAGGACCAGGATGGTCTTCGGAAGAGACTCATGCTCGAATTCCTTGGATTTCCAAGTTCCCGTCTTCGCCGTTGCGCCCCAGTGTATTCTGGAAATCCGGTCGCCGTAGACGTAATCGCGAACCCCGTTGATTTGCGTCGTCTCGCGGCGGGAATTGGACACGGCCGTCTCCGGTCCGGGCAGCCTCGAATTCCGGCTGTATAGCTGCCAATGGGGAATGAACACCGTTCTTGGAAGCACGCGGAATTGGGCAGCGGCCTGAAAAGTCCCCTTATGCTCCATAAGGCCAAAAATATCCTCGGACGTGCATTCCGTCCCTGCAAATTCATACTGCCCCCGTTCCAGCGGAGGCGTATTATATATGAGTTCGGCCTCACCGCGGTTTTGGGGAATGACGCTATCCTCAAACGCCCACGAATCGCCATTATGGCGCTTCATGACCTCTCGAACGATGATATACGGCAGCGGCAGTAATCTGGGGAGCTGAAGCTGCAGCCTAATTTGAGCCTGGTCCCCGGCCTGAAGCAGAAATTGCTCTCCATGTACGGACAGCATCGTCCGGTGGCCCTTAATTTGGCGGATTCCCCACAGACTGCTGAGAAGCCAGTAACATACGAGCAAGGTAACCATCGCAAAGAGCATAAATGAAGTTTTGCCGCCCTGAAATAACAAATAGAGCAGACAAATCAGCCATAGGGAGGCGACTCTCCAAAATTTCAATGAACGTACGCCTGATTTCCATGTATTCAGCAGGGCTCGCATCTTCTCAACCTACCGAAGAGATGGGCACTTGCGCCTGCTTAATGATTTGCTGAAGCACCTGCAGCGCGCTCATACTGCCGAGCCGGGCTTCCGGGCGAAGCAGGATCCGGTGGCCAAGCACATAAGGTGCAAGCGTCTTGATATCGTCGGGAATGACGTAATCCCGCTCCTGAAGAAAGGCGTACGCTTTTACCGCCATAACGAAAGCAAGCGAAGCCCGAGGACTTGCCCCAAGAAGGACAGCCTCATGCTCCCGGGTACGGCGGACGATGCCAAGCAAATAATCGCCCAGAGCATCGCTCAAATAAACGTCGCGGATCTCCTCTTGGATCTTGGCGATTTCATCCATCGTAGTCACGGCATGAAGCTGATCGGCAGGCTGGCCCTTGGCATGAAACAGCAGCATGGTTTTCTCTGTTGCCGCATCAGGATAGCCCATCGCTATTTTCATCATGAAGCGATCCAGCTGAGCTTCCGGCAGCATATAAGTACCCTCGAAATCGATCGGGTTCTGAGTGGCGCAAAGCATGAAAGGATGCGGCAGCTCATATGTATGACCATCCGCCGTCACACTGCGTTCCTCCATAACTTCCAGCAGGGCCGACTGGGTCTTCGTAGTCGCGCGGTTAATCTCGTCGGCAAGCAAAATATTCGTCATGACCGGACCCGGCCGAAATACGAAGCGTTCTTCATGCGGATGAAAAACCGATACGCCAGTTATATCGCTCGGCAAAATGTCGGGATTGCATTGGATGCGGCGGTATTCTCCGCTCATGGACTTGGCCATCGCTTTGATGAGCTGGGTTTTTCCCGTTCCGGGCACATCCTCGATCAATACGTGACCTCCGGCAAGGAGAGCAGTGAGAAGAAGGGTGATCTCAAATTCTTTTCCCAATATGCAGGATTCCAGGTTTGCTCGGACAGCAGATATCGTTTGTATCGATTGCTCTCTTACGGGCATCAAATATTCCCTCCTCAGACATCATTCGTCACACTTATACTTATTGTACATGAAGCAGGGAGGGGAAGTACACATGCATAATAAATCCCCGTAAAGCGTTGCACGCTCTAACGGGGATTCATACTCGCTTATCCTCTTGGCCGAACGACAAGGGCAGCCAGGAAGGAGAAAATAATCGCCGCTGAAATGCCGGCGCTGGTTACTTCAAAGATGCCGGTGATGACGCCGATCCAGCCATCCTTCTGCAGCTCTGTCAATGCGCCGTGTACCAGCGAATTGCCAAAGCTTGTGATTGGCACCGAGGCGCCAGCCCCTGCGAATTTAATCAGCGGATCATACCAGCCGAACGCATCCATCACCGCGCCGATTACGACAAGCGTGCTCATCGTGTGAGCCGGAGTCAGCTTTATGACGTCAAACATCAACTGTCCGACGACGCAGAACAACCCTCCAACGATAAAAGCCCACAGAAAAATCATTGCCCACCATCCTCCATTTCCAAACTACCGCATGAGCGATGCAGGGTATGCTCTCATGCTTTGCCAAATATTATTTACCGCTTCGCCACTTGTTATGTTTGGTAAATCATCCATAATGGCATATGCCGCGGGATCTATGCATAAAAAAGGCGCATCTCCTAAGCCGTTTCGCCAAGGAGATTGCGCTTCTGCCGTATTATTTCTTATGTCGCATGTTGACCCGTCCTATCTTGTCTACAAATATTGAAGCACGATAACGAGCAAAATGAACAACAAACAGATCAGCAGCCAGTCCCTCGAATACCGTTCCATCGCCATTGTCATTGCCTCCCTATGACTCCCAGCATGCTCTTCTGCAATTATATGCAAGATCTTGGTTCGACGTGAATGGACAATCCAGAAAAGCTGGTTCATACTAAAAATAGACGGAAGGAGAGACATTTCATGAATGAAGAAACACGCTCATTATTCAAGCAATTAACCGAGTTTCCAGCAGCTCCGGGCTTCGAAAGAGATCTTCGGGGACTGCTAAAAGAGAAGCTGTCGGCATATACGGAAGAATTTGTACAGGACCGCCTGGGCAGCCTGTTCGGCGTCATCCGCGGCGATGAGCAAGGCCCTAAAGTAATGGTTGCCGGGCATATGGACGAAGTAGGCTTTATGGTTACGGGGATTACGGAAACCGGCATGGTCACGTTCCAGCCGCTCGGCGGCTGGTGGAGCCAGGCAGTATTGGCCCAGCGCCTGCAGATTATTACGCCGGATAGGACCATTATCGGTGTTGTCGGCTCTACACCGCCGCATTTACTTGACGATGCGGCCCGCAGCAAGCCCGTGGATATTAAAGCGATGTATCTGGACGTCGGGGCGGATGACCGCGCCGAAGCGAAAGCCTTCGGTATTCGCCCCGGGCAGCAGATTGTACCGATCTGCGAATTTACTCCGCTGGCCAACCCCAAGAAGATTATGGCTAAGGCCTGGGACAACCGCTATGGCGTCGGGCTTGCCATCGAGCTGATGCAGGCGGTGCATGGCAAGCAGCTCCCGAACACACTCTATTGCGGAGCGAACGTTCAGGAAGAGCTTGGCCTGCGCGGAGCAAGAACGGCAGCGAACCTGATTCAGCCGGATATCTTCTTCGCTCTGGATGCCAGTGCCGCCAACGATATGACTGGAGACAAGCGGGCGTTCGGCAGGCTCGGCGAAGGAACCTTGCTGCGGATTTACGATCCGAGCATGCTGACACACCGCGGCCTCCTGGAATACGTGCAGGATACGGCCGACACGCATCGCATCAAGTATCAATACTTTGTCTCTCCGGGAGGAACTGACGCAGGCCAAGTCCATTTAAGCGGCATCGGCGTCCCGTCGGCTGTCATCGGCATATGCTCCCGTTATATTCATACATCCTCTTCGATCATCCACACCGATGATTATGCGGCGGCTAAGGAGCTGCTGATCAAGCTCGTCGAAGGGCTGGATCGCACTACGCTGAACACGATTCTCGAGAATAGCTGACAATAAACGTTTAAGGCGCCTGCTCTTGCAGGCGCCTTTTGCAGTGTTATCTATGATATTTTACTTCAGCGCGCTCTCCAGAATCATGACGCCGCGGCCAGGCACCGTAACCGAGCCTTTGACCGTCTCGTTCGTAAGAAGATCCTTCTGTTCTCCGTCGCCGATCCGCACCTCTGCCGGAGCAGCATTATGGTTAAGCAGGAACAGATACGCGTTTCCGTTCTTCACGCGCCGGGCTGATTCCACGCCCTCTCCCGCGGACACTAGCGGCTCGATACCTTTCTCTGCGCATAGATTAGCTAAGAATCCTTTCAGGAAGGAAGCATCGGGACTGCTGGCTACATAATAGGCTTGACCGGAGCCAAACCGATTTCTTGTGATAACCGGCATGCCCTGGTAGAAATCATCGCCATACTCAGCCAGAACTTCCGCTCCTTCGGAATGGATCAAATCGCAGAGCAGGCTGCAGTCATATTCTCCCTGCAGCTCTCCCCATGGCTGCTTCATGACGATTCTGTTCTTTTGATCCGGGAACAGCGCATCGATCTCCTCAGCCCAAATGCCAAGCAGGGAGCGAAGCTCTCCCGGATATCCTCCCAGCGTGACAATGTCATTCTCATTGACGATTCCGCTGAAGAAGGTTGTCACAAACGTGCCGCCGCCAGCTGTAAACTCCTCCGATTTCTTAGCAAAGCCCGGCTTTACCATGTACATCACCGGAGCGATGACGATGTCGTATTTGCTGAAGTCCTCCTCCACACTCACCATGTCTGCCTCGATGTTCATCTGGAAGAGAGCATCGTAAAATTTATGCACTTCATTCACATAGTTCAAGGCGACCGTCGGCCCGCTCGACAATTCGATGGCCCAGCGGTTCTCCCAGTCATAAACGATGGCAATTCTCGCCTGCGTTCTCGCGTCGATCAGCTTGTCGGACAACTGCTGCAATTCGCGTCCAAGCTCGGCACACTCCCGGAAAACGCGCGTATGCTCATGCCCGACATGTTCGATGACGGCGCCATGGTATTTCTCGCAAGCCCCGATTGAGCGCCGTAATTGGAAGAACATGACCGTATCCGCGCCTCTGGCAACGGCCTGATAGCTCCATAAACGCATAACGCCAGGCCGTTTCAGAGAGTTATAAGCCTGCCAGTTCTGCTGGCTCGGCGTCTGCTCCATGAGCATGAACGGCTGCCCGCTTCTAAGTCCGCGCATTAAATCATGGCTCATTGCCGTAAAGCTGACCGGCGTGTCCAGGGAAGGATAGTTGTCCCAGGAAACGACGTCCATTTCTTTGCCCCATTTGAAATAATCCAGCTCAGGGTAAGTCCCCATCAGATTAGTCGTGATCGGAATATTCGGCGTATGCTTCCTGATTTCATCATGTTCCAGCTTGTAGCATTCCAATAAGCTGTCCGACATGAATCTGCGGTAATCGAGGGAAATCCCCTGGAAGTTCGTGCGGTTGCCGTTCCACTCTTCGCTCAACTCGCTCGGCTGTACGATTTCGTCCCACTCATAGAACGTGTGTCCCCAGAATCTCGTATTCCAAGCCTTGTTCACGTTTTCGATTGTGCCGTAACGCTTCTTAAGCCATACGCGGAAGGCTTTGGCACAGTTGTCGCAATAGCAGTAGCCGCCGTATTCGTTAGAAACGTGCCAGATCAGCAGTGCGGGATGATCCTTATACCGCTCGGCCAGCTTTCCGGCAATACGGGCGGAATATTTGCGGTAAGTCGGGCTGTTCGGACAAGAATTGTGCCGCCCGCCGAATTTGCGCTTTCTGCCCTGTACATCTACACGCGTCACGTCAGGATATTTCTTGGCCATCCAGGCCGGGTGTGCTGCCGTGCTTGTTCCCAGGCAAACATACACTCCATTGTTATATAACCGATCTATCGTGGCATCCAGGGCCGAAAAATCATAGGTCTCTTCATCGGGCTGAAGAACGGCCCAGGCAAAAACGTTTATCGTCGCCACATCGATGCCCGCCAGCTTGAACATGCGGTCATCCTCGCTCCAAACCTCTGGCCCCCATTGCTCCGGGTTATAGTCCCCTCCATACCAAATCTTCGGCAGCTTATCATTAATCAATGCGATACACATCCTTTAATGAAATATAATTATATTATCATTGTAATTGCTTAACTTACTGCTATATATATAATAATATTGATTGAGGATATAATAATATGGAACTCTATCAGGCAGGTGATTCTGATGACCGCAAAAGCGATGCGCCGCTTCGTATTCTCACCGTCCGGCGCCTCTGGGCTGCCGGTTAGCGTAGAGAGCATCGGCTATAATCCTGAGCAGGAGCCCATCTCCCGCCCGGAAGGGTATCCTAAATATCACTGGATTCAAACCGAAGAAGGCGAGGGAATCCTGCATTTTGCCAATGAAACGGTCAGGCTGACCGAAGGAACAGGCGTGCTATTGCCCCCTGGACTGCCCCATCGTTACGAAGCTGATCCCGCCGGAGTATGGCGCACTTATTATTTGACTTTCGGAGGCGAGGCTGCCGCGTACATTCTGGCCTCCTTTGGCGTGCTGACTTCATCGTTGTACCGCCTGGACACCGACTCGCCGTTTGTTCCTTTGCTGAGCCACATGCTGGCTAGACTCGACACGGACACCGATATGTTCGGTCTTGAGACGTCCACGGATGCCTACCGCTTCCTTGGCCTGCTTAGCAAATACGGCCAAGTCAGCCAGATGTCCGCCTCCCAGAACATCGAAAGGCTGATTCCCGTATTGAAATGGATGGAGCAGAATTTTAGCGACAGCGATGTCGGTCTTGATGATCTCGCCGAAACCGCCCAAATGTCGGGACGGCAGCTGAGCAAGCTGTTTCAGCGGGCCTTCAGCCTGTCCCCGTATGCCTACTTCGTGCAGATGCGCATACATAAGGCGAAGGAGCTGCTGGCCGGCCGCTCCGATTTAACAGTGGCGGCGATAGCGGAGCATACCGGGTTTCGCGACCCGAGTCACTTCGTTGCGACGTTCCGCAGAAATACTGGCATGACCCCGCAGCAGTTCCGCAAAATCTATTCATAATAACTCTAAGCTTTTTTACCAGCCAAGCTGGGGGTTAAAAAACAAAAACCCCAGAAGACGGAGGCCTCCATCTTCTGGGCATTCTTGCAATTGCCATTTAGGATCATCTGAGGGCTTTCAATGAAGATGAAAATAAGGTTAGGTCAACTTATCAACTTATCGATAAGACGCACCATGACCGCAACAGCCTCTGCGCGCGAAGCTGGATCAGCAGGAGCGAATTTGCCATCTCCCTTGCCTGTCACGATTCCAGCCGCAGCGAATGCATGAATCGCCTCCGCAGCCCAGCTAGATTCAGTATCAGAGAATGGAGATGACTCTGCCGGTACATAGTTTGTCAATCGAGCAAGAATAGCTACCATTTCCGCGCGAGTAATTTGCTGATTAGGGCGGAATGTACCGTCGCTATATCCCGAAATGATGCCCAACTCCTTCAATGCCGCAATCTCTTCCGCTCCCCAATGCTGCCGTGTATCCGCGAATAACGCATTGCCTGTGGATGCTAGTCCAAATGCTTTAGCAACCATCGTGGCAAACTCTGCTCTGGTAACACTGGCATGGGGTCTGAACGTACCATCCTCAAAGCCCCGTACAAAGCCCATGCGAGCAGCCCATTCAATGGCTGGAGCGCTCCATGCTGACGGAGACAAGTCGTTGAAGCTTACAGCAGGAGCATTTTGCCCACGTTCAGTTATTGCCCGAAGGACAACTAGGTCAACTTTATCGTTGAACACAGGCTTTGCTGGCGTTGGCTGAGCTGGCTCTGCTGAGCCGGGTTCAGGATCAGTTGGATCTGATTCCGCTGGAGCAGGTTGAATTGGTTCCGTTGGAGCAACAGACCCTGCCCGCTCTGTTGGGCGTGATGTGTTCCCACTCCCCGTATTGCCACTGCTGCTGGGTGTCGTTATCTTCACTCCTACCATAACGCTCACATTCTCATACGTCGCCGTAATGACCGATGTGCCTGCTGATCCGGCTGACACTACGCCAGCTTCATTGACCGTCGCCACGGACTCATTGCTTGTGCTGTAGCTTGCGAATGCAGTTACATCTGCTTTCGTATCATCCGAATAGTTCGCGGTGACGTTCAGCGCTTGCATATCACCCGGCTTTAACGATATTGACTCGGGTGTTACCATCAAATTTTCCAATGTTACAGGCTCTGGTTCTGGTTCAAGTACTAACTTTACCTTCACCCCTACCATTGTGCTCACGTTCTCATACGTCGCCGTAATCACCGATATGCCTTCAGCTGCGGCTGACACTACGCCAGTTTCATTGACCGTCGCCACGGACTCATTGCTTGTGCTGTAGCTTGCGAATGCAGTTACATCTGCTTTCGTATCATCCGAATAGTTTGCGATGACGTTCAACGCTTGCATATCACCTGGCTTTAACGATACTGACTCGGGCGCTATCGTCAAACTCTCCAGTGTTACTGGCTCCGGTTCTGGCTCCGGCTCCAGTACTGACGTTATAGTTACATCTACCGTTGCGATCTCGCCCTCATACATAACGGTCACCACCGCTGTGCCTGCTGCTGCGGCTGTTACTTTGCCAGCTTCACTAACCGTCGCTACGGCCTCATTGCTCGTACTGTAACTTGCTGTTGCCGTTACGTCTGTCTGTGTTTCGTCCGAATAGTTCGCCGTGACTTTCAATCCTTGCGTTTCGCCCACCTTTAACGAAATAGTCTCGGGCGCTATCGTCAAATTCTCCAATGTTACCGGCTTTGCCTTATGCAAACGCAGCTCTGCCATATTGCCATACCATGCGCCAGAGTTATATATCCGAATGTAACGGTACGGTACACTTTCGCTGATAGAAAATGTTTGCCATTCCATGGTTGATGCCGCTGGAACCGTTAAATCTGTCCACGTCATATTATCGTTGGAGCCTTGGACTACCGTGCCTTTAATTCTCGTGTAATACTGATCCTGCCTGGCCAGCAATTCAACCGCGGATAGTTGAACAGCATGGCCTTCTTTGAAGTCAAAGATGATATAGCTGCCGCTGCCTGAATTGCTGCCTGCACGGAAATCCGAATTCGTGCTTGCATTACTATCAAACAAATTATTTACCTGCTTCAGTGTGTCCGCTGCTGTTCTGCCTGCTGTAGAATCGATTAATTCACTAATGCTGGTCACATTCTCAATGACATTCATCTCGTCGACAAGGAGTAATGAAGAGAAATCCGTTGTAGACGTAATTGGAAAACCGTCACTTCCATCCTGCAGCTTATAGTTAATGGTGAAGTTGACCAGCCCTGCTGACACTCCTTCCTCCATGACTGCAGCTGCTATAAAGTTCACATCGTCCGCTGTGCTGACCACTGCTTCCTGCCCTTGAATCATGACTCGGACATCGTTGATGGCTTCTTTCGCCTGAATCGACAATTTAACGGTATCTCCCGAAACAATTCTGTTTCGTATGGCTTGCTCCGAGCTGATCGAAACCGATTCAAGCTGGCTCACAGATGTAACAGAACCATAAAACTTAACTTCAGCCATATTACCGAACCAGGCGCTGGAATTGTATAGACGAATATATCTGTAAGGGCCTGGATCCGTAATCTTCAATTGCTGCCACTCCTCCATGGAGGACGCTGCGCTGCTAATTGTCGTCCATGTTACATTATCGTTAGAGCCTTGCACTACCGTACCTCGTATTCTCGTATAGTACTGATCCTGCCTGGCAAGAAGATCTACGCTGTTAAGCTCAACCCTATTCCCTTCTTTAAAATCAAAGGTAATATAGCCTCCTGCTCCGCCCCCATTAAAGCGATAGTCAGAGAAGGTTGTCATGTCGTTGTCAAATAAGTAGCCTGTCTGCTTCAAAGTGTCCGCTGCAGATCTGCCCGTAGTGGAGTCGATAAGACTAGCCATTTCCAGTACATCGCTGATCAAAATCGACTCGTCAGCAAGAAACAGCTTGGAGCCATCGGTAGTAAAATATGCCGTATCTCCTGCTGTTCCATCATGGGTTAAGTAATCGATGGAGAATGCGATCGTCCCGGTTTCCGCCTCATCACCCATTGCAGCAATTGCGGTAAAGCTGATATGATCCGTGGTTTGAATATCCGCTTCCTGCCCCTGAATCACAACTCGAACATCACTGATTTCTTCTTTCGCTTCAAACGTTAGCTTGACGCTATCGCCTTTTGCAATTCTGCCTTTCATACTTTGGTCTGAGCTAATGGAAATAGACTCTAACCTGTTGCTAGCCTCATGGCGCTGCCCGAAAATTCTAAACTCGCTTAATTCCAGCATATTGGAAATTTTCCCGTGCAAAACATCTGGCTGCGGATCAATCATTTGGATTTTCAACAAACGAAACTGCGAATTTTGATACTCCTCTGCCACCTCAATTATCGACATTTCATTTGTAAATTCCGTTTGCCCTGGTGTAATTCTCGTCCAGTTGACTCCATCATTAGAGGCATAAACCGTCGTCCCAGCCATTCGATCGTCAAAATTCATCCTGCCTTCAAATCCAAAAGCCTCTGCTGTAACCTTATAATCAGGGCCAAAATCTATAATATGATAAAGATCTGGCGCCAGCGAGTATACAGGAAACGAATTATCATTGTCATCTACAAGGAGGGAGATGGAGTCTCCAAAAGTCGAGGTGACAATATGGCTATAATCCATGCTGCCATCCTTCAGCAGCGGAGTAAGCCGTTGAAGATTTTCGGCCGCTGCCTTCAAGGACTTCAGCTGCTCTACAAATTGTTCATTAGTCGCATTCACCAGCAGCTTTTCCGTCTCGGATAAAACCTGCTTATAATAGTTAAGCGATGCTGTCTCATAAAGCGTATTCGGATCATACAGAGAACGGATCGCCTCGACTGCGGCAGCCCGATCGGCAGCTACCGCTATCGTTACCTTCTTGGTCTCCAGGGTAGTGCCGTCTGATGCTTCTACTACAAAAGAATAGATTCCTGATTGCAGTGGCTTCCACAAAAATTCCCCGGTATTCGCATTTAATGAAGCTCCGTTCGGAAGCTCAGCTATGTTATACGTCAAAACATCCGACGAGCCGGAATCCGTCGCAGAGAAATCCAGCTGCAATGGCGCACCGACAAATACATCGATGGTTAAATCCGACTTCCCAGTATTAAAAATGGGCGGAGTCAGTTGTTCCCCTGCCTTGACGTTGAAGTGATCAATTCCCACGGTCGTGCCTTCGCCCTTTACATTCATATAAACCAAGCTAAAATCTCCATGCAGTTGGCCATATGAAACATGGTTGATACCCATATCAAAAGTTATATATCTCCACTCATTTCGTGTATCTGGCAAGGTTAACGTATGATACGGCTCAGCATCGAAGCCAGTGCTCAGCTCCAATACAGCCGGGCTGTTGCTGCGAAACTTCACTCCGACAAGGCTTGAAGTGCTGCGATTTCCAAAAGCAAGATTATGAACCGCAATTTTACTTCCCTCGGATGCAGGACTGAATTCCACATACGAAATTCCTTCATCCACCGCAGTCCGTGTGGTCTGATCAAAAGCAGTATACCTTTCTTCAAGCTCTACAAATGCTGCATGCTGCTCCTTAGGAAGATATTGGGTTCCTTCCACCTCGGCTTCCTGCGGAATGTAAAGCCAGAAGTCCCCTCCGCCGTCCACGCTTTCCCAAGCCTGTGTAAAGTTGCCCTGATAGTAGTAATTGGACGGGTTTCGCTTCACAAATGCTTCATAAAAATACGGCGCTTCTTCCGCTACATCCATATCCCTAACATACTTGTAGTAGTAATACATATCCCAGAATAGAGCCGTATTTGTTCTGCCCTTGTATAAATCGGAAATTTTATAATAGATGCCCTTAACCTCTCCATCGGGAAAAATCGAATGCGCCACAGGTGTCCACGGCGTGTCATACCCAAGCATAAACTGCCAAAAATAATCGGCTGCCTTCAGCACGCGATCATCCAAAAATTCATAGTAGCCTACGGCATGATCTTCCTCGGATACTGTACCTTCTATCGGATCTACTTTTGTTCCCTGAGCATAGAACATTCGTGCCAAAATCGCTGCATTGGTGAAATCACCTGCACCATGAGCCTGATCCCGTCCCATCTCCACGTGTTGGACCCTCGGCGAATCCAATGCCTCTCCAGTCGCTTCATTGGTTTCGACCAGGCGGAATAAACGCTTAATCGAGCCGTTGAAGCCTTGATTAAGCGCCGTTTTATTGACAGTAGCCCACTCCACAGCTTCATCGTATCTTTCTCTATTGTCAGTAAAAATATAGCCTGCCATTGCACCGAGAAGCGGATAAAGATGCTGGTTCATAAAATGGTTGTTATCGTGCTGAAAGGTTTCAATCACAGGGTTAATTAGATTATTGGTAAAATTGGCGGTATCCTCTTCCGTCCAGGCCAACGATCCATCTTGGTAACTGGTAGATCTTAAAATTTCTGCAGCAGTAACCATTCGATTGAGCGGAATACCGGTATGGATATGAGCATCATTAAAATACGCATACTGATCCGGATCCATCTGAGACCAAATCCGAATGATGTCCAATGCATTTTTACGATAAACTTCTTCACCCGTAACAACATACATTAGCGTTTGTGTATACGCTTTCAACCCATCCTGAATAAATCTTGAATTGATGCCCTGGCTATTGAACGCGTAGGATGCCGGCTTCGCAGGATCGCTAGAGCTGGCATGGCTTGAAGCCACTGTCTTTGAAGCCGCAGAGGATACGGTCATAGCCTGGTAATAGGAATACCATGGCTCCTTCTTCGCTAATACCTGCGTTCTCATGTTTTCCAGGACAGATTTAGTTACACCGACGCCAGGATGAATAAATCCATTGCTCTCACTTTCTATAATTTCAACCTGATAACCACTCCCAGGCGAAGCCGAAACGGATGCCGGTGTTATTATAGCGCAAGAAGCAAGCATTAGTGCGGCAAGAGAAGTCATCAGAAAACGCTTCCACATTGCCTTAAAAATAATCGTTCTTTTCATATAGCACCTCCATAGAACTATAACTAATCCCCAACAACCTATCCTCATAAAAAAATCCAGTTCTTTGCAGGAATTGAAGAGACAACTATCGTTTACATGCTTAAGCTTGAACTGGCCTCCTTCCTTATATTTTTACATAACCTCCAATTCCCCGTTTCATCATGTCTATAGCTGTTGTTTGCTCGTTCTAAGATTAACATCGCCTTATCTGATGATGAATGAAGTTTTTAAAGACTTATATGCAGGTTATTTAAGCTGCATGGCAATAACAAGGTTCAACCCTTTTGCCGTTAAACCTTTTTGCAGCACAAAAAAAGCGGCAGCTAATCTAGCCCCGCCTGCTCTAAATTAAACGATCCACGCAATAAAACACATCTGTCAATCGCTATTCCACATCAAAATCAAAATACTTCTTTGGATACGGCTCGTTGTTCAAGGTATAATGCCACCATTCTTTGTTGTACGGTTTGAAACCGGCAGCCATCATCGTTTCTTTGAGCAGCAGTCGATTCTTAGTCTGCACTTCTGTCAAGCCTGCTGCATCATGCGCGGAAATCTCGCCCAGGAAATCATGTATACCGCCCATATCAATTGGCTCTCCTGTTTCTTGATCAGCCAAGGTTAAATCTACAGTGCTTCCGCGTGAATGGCCTGACCGCTGCGAAAGGTAGCCCAGCTTGAACACATTTTTCTTATCGATGTCAGGATAGAACTCCTCCTTCATCTTGACATCCTGCTCCTCTGCCGCCCATTTCTTGAAATGCTCCACCGCCTTTTGCGGACGATAGGCATCATAAATGAGCAAGGAATAGCCCAGCGGTTCCAACGCTTGTTCTGCTTTTTTTAGCGCCTTTGCTGCTTGTACGCTTAAAATAGCAAACGGCGCATGATAGCCGTCGATTTGTTCTCCAACAAAGTTGTATTCACTATAATAGCGAATGTCATAGTAGGCATACTCGAGCACCTCGTCTGCATAAACAAACCCTTCAGGCAGCTCTCGCTTCTTCGCAATCCCGACAATCGGCTGATCCCCTGCTTGATCCGCCTCAGCTTCTAGCTGAGCTTCTTCCCCTTCCTGCGCGGAATTCTGCCCCATCTCCGCTTGATCGCTCTCCAAGCCTGGTTCAGCTCCAAGCTCTTCTTGTTCAGAGCTCTGCCCTTCCTCAGACATAGTTTGACTGGATAAATTCTCTTCATGTGCCGGCAAGGAAGTGGAGGAGCATCCTGCCAGTAATCCAGCCAATAATCCTGCCAAGACTAAGCCTAGTGTTAACCAATTTCTGTTCATAAGGTCTCCCCTTTCAGTTCTAAGAAACAATAAAACCGCCAAATCCGTAAATGCACAGAGAATATGCTCCTCTTACATTTAAGGATTTTGGCGGTGCATGATTGCATCATCTTAATATGTCTTTCAACCGTTGTCAACAGGTTGATCTTGCGGCAAACCCTGCGCGCTGGGAGCTAAAGGGTTGTGACCGGCAAAACAGCCGTAACAATTTTAGCTCCATAGTGCCGCAGCGCCTTAGTTCCGCCGTTGAATAAAGTACGTCTCGCCCGATTCCGCCCAGAACCGTTCCCCTGTATTGACGATGGTTCCGTCAGACGACTGAACATTTAGCGGCTCCGCATACTGAACTGAGCACCATCCTGTCAAGGTGGGGGTCAATTCAGCTGAACGAAGGCGGCCATTCTCCCATGCCGCGCTAACCGTGAAGCCGCCTCTGGCTTTTAGCCCGCGGAATCGGCCGTTCTTCCATGCCTCCGGCAGTGCCGGAAGCAGCTCAATCGTCTCTTCATGGCTCTGCAGCAGCATCTCGGCAATGCCCGCCGTTCCGCCAAAATTGCCGTCGATCTGAAACGGCGGGTGATCGTCGAACAAATTGGGATACGTCGAGCGGGACAGCAGAGTATTCACGAAACGATGCGCCGTATTCCCGTCCCTCAGCCGCGCATACAGGTTGATCAGCCAGGCGCAGCTCCAGCCGGTATGTCCGCCCCCTTGAACGATCCGGCTCTCCAGCGTCTTTCTGGCTGCCTCGGCAAAGTCCGGCGTGCGGGAAGGCGTGATGGCATTGCCGGGATAGAGCCCATATAGATGCGACACATGGCGATGGCCGGGCTCGGCTTCCGGGTAATCCCTGCTCCACTCCTGCAATCGGCCGTCCGGCCCTATTCCCGGCTTGGCCATGCGATCCAAAGCCTCCGCGAGCTGATGGGCAAACTCCCCGTCGATGTCCAAAAGCTCAGCCGCCTGCAGGCAATGACCGAACAATTCCCGGATAAGGTACAGATCCATCGTGGAGGCGGCTGAGACGCTGCAGGGCTCCCCTTCCTCCGTCAGAAACTTATTCTCCGGCGAGGTTGACGGTGCGGTAACCAGCTCGCCGCCCGGTCCAGGCACAAGCCAATCCAGACAGAATTCCGCAGCGCCTTTCATTAACGGATAAGCCGTCTCCGCCAGAAACTGCCGATCCCGATTAAAAGCATAATGCTCCCACAAATGCCGGCTTAGCCATACTCCGCCCATCGGCCAGAACGCCCAGCTCGGCTCCCCGTCCGACGGCCCAGCGGCTCTCCACAGATCTACGTTGTGGTGCGCCGTCCAGCCCCGGCAGCCGTAATGGATCCGCGCCGTCCGCGCCCCCGTCTCGCTCAAATCCTGAATCATGCGGAACAGCGGCTCATGCAGCTCGCTTAAATTGCATATTTCCGCCGGCCAGTAATTCATCTCGGTATTGATGTTTGTCGTGTAATTGCTATTCCAGGGCGGCTGCATATGCGGATTCCATATTCCCTGCAGATGCGCAGGCTGCGTGCCGGGCCGGGAGCTAGCCATCAACAGATAGCGGCCATATTGAAAATAGAGCGCCTCCAGCATCGGATCCGGCGTCCCCCCCTGATAGGCCTTGAGTCGTTCGTCTGTCGGCAAGGAGCTGACTTCCGCGGATAACTGTGGATTCAGCTCCAGCTCCACCCGGCGGAACAATGCCTGATGATCCTCGATATGCCGGCTGAGCAGCCGGTCATAGCCGTGTCGAGCCGCGGCTTCGAGCGGCTGTCTGCATTTCTCGGCTGCGCTAATCCCTGTATCCGTCCCCGGCATGACCCGGTAACCAGCAAAATCAGTCGCAGCCGCCAGCAGCAGCGTCACCGAGCTAGCGCCGGCTATATCAAGCCGGCCGCTCCGCACAGCCAGATTTCCCCCATCGTGCAGCACGCGCAATTGTGCTTCATACGACAACCCCAGCCCGTCTTCATAAAGGATGGACTGCGGGTGATCGCCCCGATAATTGTCGGCGATATGGCTCGGAGCCCGGCCCCGCATGACCAGGCCGGTCCCTTGCTCGCATGTCCCAACATTGTGCTGAAGCGGAGAGTCCAAGACGATAGACAGATGAATGGTTCCCTGTTCTTCCGCCTCCAGACGAACAGCCAGCACCTGATCGACGGCGCTGACGAACGCACGCCTCGTAAACCTGGTCCCGTCGGCACAATATGTCACGGCCGCAATGCCTGTGTCCAAATCCAGCTCCCGGTAATAATCCGTAATCTCACCTGTTCCCAAATGCTCTAATTTCAAATTGCCGAGCGGCTGGTACGATTCCGTACGCTTGCCCAGCATCTTCGCTTCGATTAGCCGCTCCGCTTCTTTGTATTCCCCCGCAAATATGAGCTCTCGCGACCGTTTCAAGTGACGAAGCGCATCATAATTTTGCGTGTCGCGAGGAAAACCGGACCATAGCGTATCTTCGTTAAGCGCAATCAGTTCGCTGCGGCTTCCTCCGAATACCATACCGCCCAGCCTGCCATTTCCGATAGGAAGTGCTTCTTCCCAGCGGGATGCGGGACATCTGTACCATAGCTTGGTGTCCTCGCTTCCGATACAGTGCTCTTTACTCATTTTCTCCCCTCCGATTGTAAAAAACTTAGAGAAAAAGGCCCGAGTATTTACGGGCCTTTTCTTGATTCGTGCTATCCAGTTGTAGCAAATCCGCTCCGCCTGAGCGCTGAATTATTTAATGTCTTTGCCTGTGAACAGAGATACTCTTGCTTTCACGAGCTCTGTATATTCGGCTTCCATTTTTTCTGCACCTGCTTTATCAAGCTCAGCGAGGAAGTCATCATAGATTTTGTCGAAGTTCTCGCGTTTGGCCAGAACGGCTTCCGGAATCCTTTTGCGGATGATATCCTGCGTTTTCTTGAAGATGATTTGATAATCGCCGTCCGTAGGAACAGGCATGTTGTACAGAGCGCCCCATTCCTTCGCTTTAAAATCGCTTTCTTGCGGGAACAGGTCTTTCCACGTCGTTGCGCCGTATGCTTTTAAAGTTTCTTTCTCTGCTTCAGTGTAGCCGGCAACAATTTGCTCAGGGAAATTCGTCGTATAGTAGTTTCCAGTAGAATCTTTAACTCCATCGCCATAGCGAGCACTCATTGCCAAGTACAAGCCAATGCCGGATTCCTTCGTAAAGTTAGTTGCATCATTCACTTTTCTATCTTGAATTTCTTGCGGAATTACCCGAACGCCGTTTTCAACGTTATAATGCTTGCCTTCAATACCCCAGTTTCTAAGAATTTGGCCTTCTTCGGAGGCCAGCCAATCCAGAAACTTTATAGCGCGGACCGGATCTTTGCAAGCAGTTGTTATGCTGATGCCATAGCCGTCAACGCCTGCCGATTGGAAGGAGTGGTCAACGTATTCTTCAGACAATGTTACAGGGAAATGTGCATAAGTGTATTCATCCTTGCCCGCTGTTTTTAACGCATTTTCAGCATCCTGATATCCCCACTCCTGGTCAATGAGACCCAGAACGCGGCCGCTGGCGATTTTAGCTTTGTACTGGTCATCTTTTTGCACGAAAGTATCTTTATCAAGCAATCCTTCATTGTACATATGGTTCAGCCAACGGAAATATTCCTTTTCTACCGGGCGTTTATAGTGCAGAATCGCCTCATAAGTTTCCGGGTTCACATAGTATTCCCCGTCATCCGGTGCCCCTGTTGCCAGGAATGCCGGATTGGTTACGGTAATCATGATTCTCCAGTCATCCGCATTAAGTGTGAGCGGAATGGTCGGCTGTCCATCGGTAGTCGGATGCTTCTCTACGTATTGCTTCAATACGTTTTCGAAATCTTGGACTGTACGGACCTTAGGATAACCTAGCTCCTTCAATACGCGTTGTTGGATTTCAAAACCTCCAATTGCATCAAAAGATTCCTGATCCACACCCACATTTGTCGTTAAAGAATAAATAGCCGGATCTTCGTTGCTGTATTTCAGGCGATTCATATTCTCGCTGAATATTTTCTTAATATTTGGAGCATGTTCTTCAATTAGCGGGGCCATGTCAACAATAAGTTCTGCGTCCACCAGACTGGATAAGTTTCCTTTGGCAAAAATAAGATCAGGTACATCACCGCTAGCTGCCATCAACGCAATTTTATTATCCCCACCACCGCTGCCGACGTCATACTCCGCTTCAATCGTGACGCCCGTTTTCTCCGTGATGACTTTGCCGATATCATCCTGCATATTATTCCAGTTTGGACTTGCGTCCGCTCCGAAGAACGTAAGGGTGATCGGGCTGGTATCTGCTCCCGCCTCAGTGCTTTGATTCGTGTTGCCCGTATTCGCATTCCCTGCATTTTTGCTGTCACCGCCAGAGCTTCCGCAGCCGCTAAGCAGCATCATGCTTGCCAGCAGAAGTGCAACGATTGTCTTTGGACTTTTCCGCTTCTTCATTTCTACTTTCCCCCTCATGTCATAATCACAACTATATTTGTATAACAGGCTGTCCCTGCGTATACCGATATCTAGGTAAGTGCTTACAATCCTAGGTTTAGAAAATATATGCTAATTTCTCCGCATCATCTGAACCATTACGCCTTGACGGCTCCAAGCGTCATCCCTGATACGAAATACCGCTGCAGGAACGGATATACGAACAATATTGGTAGTGTTACGACGATCGTAATCGCCATCTTGATCGATTCTGGTGATACTTGTGCCATTTGATTCGCCATATCATTGGCATTGATCATATTCGCCCCCTGGTTCGTGCTCTGAAGAATTTTCATCAATTCAAACTGCAGTGTCGTTAAATGGGGCTTGTTGCCATTGTACAAATAAGTATCAAACCAAGAATTCCATTGTCCAACAGCCAGGAACAAGGCTATCGTAGCCAGAACAGGCTTACAAAGCGGAAGGATTACCTTATAGTAAATCGTAAAGTCGTTTGCTCCATCCAAGGTCGCTGACTCCTGAAGGGCATACGGCAGTCCATCGATAAATGAACGGATAACGAAGACGTTAAATGCACTTACAATTCCCGGAAGAATATAAATCCAAAACGTACCGATCAGATCTAGATGACGCATAAGCATATATGTCGGAACCAACCCGCCGGAAACATACATAGTTAATGCCAGAAATGTAGATATAAATTTCCTGGATTGGAAGTCCTGGCGACTCAGCGTATACGCGAGCATGGATGAGCTGATAAGCCCTAGAATGGTTCCGGAAAGCGTACGCAGAATCGATATTTTGAAGCCTTGAATCAAGCCGCTGTAACTAAATATCGTTTTGTAATTTTCCCAAGTGAAACTTCGCGGCCAAATATAGATACCGCCTCGAACCGTATCCGTCGAATCATTTAACGAAATCGCCAGTACATTCAAGAATGGATATAATGTAATGATCATAATGATCGTCATCAGCGCGAGATTGAAAACATCAAAGATTCGATCGGATTTGGTGGAGTTGAATGCTTTGCTTGCCATAATTTTCTCCTCTCCCCTTACATGATGCTTTCTTTTGTTGTTTTCTTCATGATGCCGTTCGCCGTTAGCAGCAGTATGATACTTACAACAGAGGTGAACATACTGATGGCGGTACCGTAAGAGAAGCGTCCTATGTTAATGCCGTAATTGAGCGCATAAAGGTCAAGCACTTCCGAATAATCCGTGACCAGCGAGTTGCTGAGCTGGAACTGCTTCTCGAAGCCGATACCGATCAAATGGCCTATCGACATAATCAGCAGCACGGAAATCGTCGTTCGGATTCCCGGTAGAGTAATGTTCCACATTTGACGAAAACGCCCCGCTCCATCGACTCTCGCGGCCTCGTACAATTCTCTATCAATACCTGCGATAGCCGCCAAATATATGATGGCGTTCCAGCCGGTCTCCTTCCAGACGTCGGAAACGGTTACAATTCCCCAAAACCATTTGCCTTGGGCCATAAACTGAATGGGTTTTTCTATAATATGAAGCGCTAGCAAAATCTCGTTGACGATGCCTCCGTCCATGGAGAGCATTTTGGTAATGATCCCCGCTACAACGACCCACGAGACGAAATGTGGCAGGTAAGATACCGTCTGAACCGTTCGTTTAAAAAATTTGCCCCTCATCTCATTCAGAAATACAGCAAAGGCGATCGGAATCACAAAACCGGCTATCAATCCCAGCACGCTCATTGCGAGCGTATTTCTAAGTACGAGATAAAATCTTTCATCCTGGAACAGGTCCACGAAATTTTTCATGCCGACCCATTTCTGATCGAAAAACGACTTAGACGGTTTATAGTTCTGGAAAGCCATCGTCCAGCCCCAAATCGGCAAATAGTTAAAAACGAACAACCAGATTACGAATGGCAAGGACATCAAATAAAGGTATCTTTGCCGTACTACAGTTCGCCAAAATCCTTTCTTCCGCTTCTTCTGCGGATTAGGGGTTACGCTTACATTTCCAGTATCGGCTTGCGCTGAGAGCGTCTTCATATGTCTGTCCAATCCCCCCTTCTTACTATATATTTAAGATAAACCAGAAGAGGAGCAGGGAATACCCGACAGATTTCAGAGAAAACCATATAGAAATTAGACATTCTCCAGAGATTGTTAGATCTTTTCTCGTTTTAAAGGAATCGTGAAGGAAATCACAGTTCCTTGTCCATATTCGCTGGAAATGCTCAAACCGTGCATATCCCCAAATGTCATCGTTAACCTTTGCTGGACATTGCTTAATCCGATGCGATTATTCACGGCTGTTTGCGCTTCGGCCATGGAACGCCGAACCTCTTCAAGCCGTTCCAAAGCCATTCCGATGCCATCGTCCTGAATGACGATTTCAGCATGGTCATCTACAGCATGAATCCGCAATTGGACATGAACTCCGACTTCCTTGTTCTCTACGCCGTGCACGACCGCATTCTCCACAAGCGGCTGAATGATCAGAGGCGGCATGCGAATACCTTCTAGCTTGCGGTCTATGATTAGCTCATAATTCAGCCGATCCTCGTAGCGGAATTTTTGGATTTCCAAATAAGAACGGACCATTTCCAGCTCTTCCTTGAGCGTAATTTGATCCCGGCCTACTTCCAGGTTTTTGCGCATCAGCTTCCCGAGCAGCCGGACAACGTTGGCGATCTCTTTCTCACCCTTCATATGGGCATTCATGCGAATCGACTCGAGGGCATTAAACAGAAAATGCGGGTTGATTTGGCTGGCCAGCATCTTCAACTTGATCTCCCTCTGGGCGATTTCCAGGGAGTTGTTCTGTTCGGTCTTCTCTACAACCTGATTCATGAGCAGGTTAATACTCTCGACCATATAATTGAATTGCCGCGACAGCTGACCGATCTCATCATTCCCGTCAACGGAGGAGACGACGGCAAGGTCGCCTAGCGCCAGCCGGTTAAAGTGGCGGCTGAGGCGCAGCAGCCGGTTGGTCATCAGGAACGACACAATATAAACAAATAACAGGGCAATCAGCAGCACAAGCAATATAAACAGCAGGCCCAGCACGCTAACTTGATTGGCGCCCTTGACAATAGCCTTTGTGGCAAAGACGGAGACAATCTTCAGGCCATTCATGCTGGATTCGGGAAGCAAATCCTCGATAACCAGGTAGGAGGGCTCGCCTTGAATATCCATTTTATGGGCGCCATTTGGCTGCTGATGCAGATCGATCCCGTAATCGAGCTCATCAATGGTTTTGCCCACCAAACGGGGATCTTTCCCCGCCACGATATAGCCCTGCTCATCGAAAATCAGCGTCTCGAACTGTTCCTGCCGCAGCATCCGGTTCAATTCCTCCTGATCCAGCACGACCATAAGCACGCCGCTTGCGCGATGCTCGGGAAATGGAATTTGCCGTACCAGGCTCAGCTTGCGAACAGGAACATCTACCTCGTCGGCAATATAGAACCAGCCGATGCTCTTCGACTCCATCGCTCTCTTATGCCACACCGTGGAGCGGGTGGCCTCATCCAGCGGAATAAGCTCCAAATTGTTAATCAGCGTTGGGTTGTCGTAATAGAAACGAATCGCAGAAATTCCGCGGTAAAGACGGACATTATCCTTGAAATCATCGTAATCCAAATAAGCTTTAGTCAGCTCGAACACGCTCGGATATGACGTAGTCACCATTTTCTCCAGCTTCTTATCGAACATAAATGTATTGGATAAGTCCGTAGGTACGCGAAGCATGTTGGCCAATTGGGTTTTGATTTTCTGTACGTCGTTCGTCGTTTGCACGATCGCCCGGTCCATCGCCTGCTGGCGGAAATAACTCGTTACTGCCCCTCCCACAATGAGAACGGGAAGCATAACGACCACGATATAAGTAATCAGAAGCTTGTGCTTCAGCCTGAGATCATTCAAAATACGCACCATTTTGGTTCGCAAAAAAACACCACCTGACTGTTTGACATTTACTCTGCGACTCTAGTATCCCTCGATGGACTAGTCTCTTCCGCGTATCTATTATGACAAAACCGGGTTACCACAGAAAAGGGACATCCAGGCAAGGTTCAAGTAACTAGATGTAATTCATGCAACTAGTTCATCGGTTTTGGCTGTGTTAGAGGGAACTAACTGCAAAACCTACATTTAGATTTAAGCTATTTCGACGAATGCGCTCCATTCAAGCAAACTAACTGCATGTTTTGCATTTAGCACATGTATTTTTTATAAAACGAGCTTAACTAAATGTATTAAATACATTTCGCTAGACTCCCACATGGTTACTTCTGTGATGTGATCAACCATGGCTCCACCTGTGGTGTGATTGAAACATGACTCCTCTTATGGTGTAATCAACATGATTCCTCTTATATATATCAAACATGACTTCTCGATATTGATTTGATCCCCAATGAATGGTTACTTAATGGTTACTTGAGCTTCCGGAAGGCGAAGAAATGTATACAACGGGTACTAGTTACTGCCAGTGTCCTAACAAAAACACCCAATAAAAGCGGAAAATATCCCCTATGATGCAGGGGATATTTCCACTTGAATCCAACTTGTTTATTTAAGTGTCACTTGAATTTCCACTTTACCGCTGAATGCGCCTACTGCGATGCTGCCGTCGGCGTTCAGCTGGCCGCCTTGCACCGATGCTGCCTGGCCGAAGCCGTGCAGGCTGATGTTAAACGGCTTGCCTGCGCCATCCGCCGTGATGCGGAGCGTAGAGCCTTCGCGCGATACCGCGATTCCCAGCTCGGTTTCACCCTTCACGTTGCGAACCTTCCGGGATACCTGCGCACCGTCTTCGATTTGATACAATCTGACATCTGCGTCCTGAGCGTAGTCATAATCCGGTTTGACATCGTTCGCACCCATAACGAGGATGGAGTTCGGACGCACGAAGAGCGGCAGGCTGAAGAAGTCATAGTTCTCTTTGCGCCATTTTCCACCTTCGATCGTTTCGCCCGTCAATAGATGGGTCCATCTGCCTTCAGGCAAGTAGTAGGCTACGTTGCCTTCCTTGCTGAATACCGGTGCCACCAGCACGGAGTCGCCCAGCATATATTGACGGTCGAGCATTTCACTTGCCGGATCTTCCGGGAACTCCAGGAACATCGCGCGCATCGTCGGCACGCCCTGCTCCGTCGCTTCAACCGCTGTGTCGAACAAGTACGGCATCAGGCGGCATTTCAGCTTCGTGAAGAAGCGCGTTACGTCTACCGCCTCATCGTCGTATGCCCATGGAACCCGGTAAGAGCTGCTTCCATGGAGACGGCTGTGGCTGGACAGGAGCCCGAATGCAAGCCAGCGCTTGAACACGTCGGCAGGCGCCGTATTCTCGAATCCGCCAATATCGTGGCTCCAGAAGCCAAAGCCGGATACGCCAAGGGACAATCCGCCTCTCAAACTCTCAGCCATCGACTCGTAGTCCGCGTAGCAGTCTCCGCCCCAGTGAACCGGGAACTTCTGACCGCCCGCAGTAGCCGAACGGGCAAATAGTGCCGCTTCATTTTTGCCAAGCTTCTCTTCCAACACTTCAAACACAACTTTATTATACAATTGAGTGTAGTAGTTGTGCATTTTCACCGGGTCAGAGCCATCATGATAGACGACATCCGTTGGAATCCGCTCGCCGAAGTCGGTCTTGAAGCTGTCCACGCCCATATCTACGAGATCACGCAGATAGCCCGCGAACCATTCGCACGCATCGGGATTCGTGAAGTCAACAAGCGCCATTCCCGGCTGCCACAAATTCCACTGCCATACGTCGCCATTAGGTCTTTTCACAAGATAGCCATGCTTCTTGCCCTCTTCAAACAGAGCGGAGCGCTGAGCGATATATGGATTGATCCATACGCAAATTTTAAGCCCCTTCTCTTTAAGACGCTTCAGCATTCCTTCCGGATCCGGGAAAGTGCGCTCGTCCCATTTGAAGTCCGTCCAGTGGAATTCGCGCATCCAGAAGCAGTCGAAGTGGAAGACATGCAGCGGCAAATCTCTTTCCGCCATGCCGTCAACAAAAGAGTTGACCGTCGCTTCATCATAGTTCGTTGTAAACGACGTCGTCAGCCACAGCCCGAACGTCCATGCCGGAGGCAGGGAAGGCTTGCCCGTAAGCGCCGTATATTTGTTCAGAACCTCTTTCGGCTCAGGACCGTCGATGACGAAATACTCAAGCGATTCCCCAGGAACGCTAAATTGTACTTTCTTGACCTTCTCGGAAGCTACTTCAAAGGAAACAGCACCCGGATCATTGACAAATACCCCGTATCCTTTGTTCGTAATATAAAAAGGAATGTTCTTGTAAGCTTGTTCGGAGCTTGTGCCGCCATCTTTATTCCAGATATCCACAACTTGACCGTTCTTGACGAAGGAAGTAAAGCGTTCTCCAAGCCCGTATACCCATTCGCCTACCGTAAGATCCAGTTCTTCGCGCATATATACCGCGCCGCCGTTCTCCTCGACATGAGCCATGGATTTGAACGCGCTGCCCGTAATGCGCTCCGAACCGCGGTAGAAATCAACAGACCATTGCGGCCCCTTGTTCACTCTGACGCTCAAATTACCGCTCTTCAGCTCAGCGTAATCGTCATTCTCCGTAATTTGGACGTGATCGCCGCTGCCGCCTGCGAGTTCGAAATGAGGACCGTGATCTACTGTACCAGCAAAATGCACCAGCTTCACGCCGATGACGCCTGGAAGCGGAGAGTGGAATTGAATCGTCAGCAGTTGGCCGTTGATCGTATTGGCACGACCTTGAATCGGCCTTGTCGAAGCATAGGCTGTCAGCTTATTATCCGCAATCATAAAATCGTGGGCCTGCACTGCTGTCGACAGTGTAAATCCTTCACGAATCAACCAGTTGCCGTCTGTAAATTTCATCGTTTGGAACCGCCTTTCTAATATCGTTGTAATCTTGCAATAAACCGTCTATACTTGCATTATACTGATAAAAAATAACCCATTCTAACATAATTTAATGAATTTATAACACAATATTGATGAGGTGAGCAGAATGGATCAAGCATTGCGCCGCTCTCTGAAAGAGAGCAAGACTCATGGCGACGAAAGATTGCCATTTGGCACCTACTGGTACCAGTTCGGCCCAGGCGAGCACGTCGTGGACTGCCATTGGCACGAGGAAGCTGAGTTCTTCTACTGCCTGGAGGGAGAGACGCTGTTCCAGGTAGACACCGATTATTTCGTCGTGCGGGCCGGCGAAGCCGTATTTATCGACGGCGGCGATATTCACGCCGCGCATGCCCATGGAGAACAGGGCTGCTCTTTTTTTACGCTCGTATTTGGAACGAATATGCTGTCCAGCGCTTATTATGACGCTGTTCAGGAGAATTTAATTCTTCCGCTGCAGGAAAGAAAAGCCACGTTCCCCCGTCATATATCCGGGAAGCATGATTACGGACAACCCTTGTTGCAGCACCTGGCAGCGATCATGGACAGCTGCGAGGCAAGAGCTCCCGGATATGAGGGTTCTGTCAAAGGGCATCTCTATCTTATGCTCTCGGAATTAGCGGTACGTGGCCAGCTGTGCAACCGTGCGGCAACGACCGGCAATGACTCCTTCAAAATCGAGCGGCTGAAAAAGGTCATCCATTACATTCAGCAGAACTATGACCAGCAAATCCGGCTCTCCGAATTAGCCGCGCTCATTCCGATGAGCGAAGGACAGCTGTGCCGCTTCTTCAAATCCATGACCCGGCAGACCCCGATGGATTACATCAATTCCTACCGAATCCGGCAAGCCGTCGAGCTGCTTCGGGAGCCTGACCGCAAAATATCCGACATCGCTCTTGAGGTAGGCTATGACAATATCAGCTATTTCATCCGGGTATTCCGGAAGGCGATGAATTGCTCACCTTCAGAATTCCGTAAAAAATGGTTCGAATCGATCGAAGCTTAAATCAAACGATCCGGAACCAGCTAAGCCGGACCTCGCCCTTCAGCCTCAAATACAGCTGCCGGCGGCCAGAAACCGCTTCGACCGGAACCGATATCGTCGTCCATGCCTGTGGTCCGCCGGTCGGCAGCACGCGGCACTGGGCTGCGGCAGGCCCGTCCGCGGCATCCAGCGCAATTTCGATCTCGCCGCCCCGGATAGCTCCCGATACTCTCGCTTCAAACCGCTGAGCCTGGCTTCCGAACTCCACGTCATGGAACGCGATCCAGCCTTCTTCAGACTTACAGGCCACGCTCTCGCCGCCCTCGCGGCATTCGTCGATGAAGACGCCCTCGTAGTCGTCATAGTTTACAGCCCTCACCGGGGCTGCGGCCATCCGCGGCGGAATCTGTTCTCCTTCAACCTCAAGGGACGTTTCGAGCATGATATCCCCGGAGGAACGACCGACCATCAGCGTATATGTTCCGCGCTCCACACAATAACGATCCCGGGTTACGTCCCAGAAGGCCAGGTCGGCGCTATTCAGCTCGAACGTTACTGCAGCCGATGCCCCGGCGGCCAGATGGATGCGCCGGAACCCGCTTAACGTCTTCAATGGGCGTACAACCCGGGACTGGTTCGCGCGGACATACAGCTGAACGACCTCGTCACCGTCCAGTTGCCCAGCGTTGCGCACATTTACGGATACGGTGACGGACTCATTTTCGGATATTTTAACGGCGCTTAATGTCAAATCACTGTATGAGAACTCGGTATAACTGAGTCCATGACCAAAAGGAAACAGCGCTTCGCCCTCGAAGTATTGGTAGGTTCTTTTGCCCTTGATGATGTCATAGTCCATCATGTCCGGCAGCTCGGAGGCCGATTTGTACCAGGTCATATTCAAACGTCCAGCCGGATTGTAATCTCCGAACAGCACGTCGCCCACCGCATGTCCAAGCTCCTGTCCCCCATGCGATGTAAATATAATAGAAGGAACATGCTCCTTCTCCCAATTGACCGCAAACGGGTAACTGCCGACAATAACGACAACGGTATTGGGATTGGCTGCATGTACGGCCTGAATCAAGGCATGCTGTGATGGCGGCAGCGTAATGTCGGCGCGATCCGTCGTTTCCTTGCCGTTGATGAACGGACTGTTGCCGACAAATACAATGGCCGTATCGGCAGATTTCGCCGTGTCGACAGCCTCCTTCAGCCCGTCCTGCACGACCTCTACATAAAATCCGCTTACAGCTGCAGCACCCTGCTCTACTTTGGTGACGACCAGCCGCTTGTTCTCATCCTCGATGATTGCCTTGCCTTCCCAGGATTTCATGACGAGCGCGTCCTTTTCGCCTTTGGCGAAGCTGAACACCTCTTTGACGAACCAGCCGCTGGCCTCCTCCGAGACAGCAGCAATGCCTCCGCCCTGTCCGTGGTCGCGTTCTGTGATAAATTTGCCGTTGCCCAGCGCCCGCAGCGTAAGGCTGTCCCAGCCCCAGTCCGTGCATTCGAATACTTCAGCTTGCTCGGCAGATACCGTGTCCGCTCTGAGCTGCCCGTCTTCGGGAGCAACGGAAATATAATTTCCGCTCTCGGCGGAGCGAAGACGAACCCGGTTATTTCCCGTAGAAAAATGGACCCGGCTCGTGCCTAACTGCTCCATCACGCCCTGAAGCGGCGTAATTTTGTATGCCGGCGTGCCGCTATACCAGTCGGTATAGGCCTCATTTGCAAGCGGTCCGATCACGGCAACGGAGCCCTGCCCCTTCGGCAGCGGCAGCAGTCCCTCGTTCTTCAGCAGCACGATCGATTCCTGAGCCGCTCTCCGCGACAGGGCCGAGTGCTCCGGCGCGCAAAGCTTCGACTCCGGCACATGGCTGTAAGGATTGCGCTCATCCGGATCGAACTCTCCTAGACGGAAGCGAACCCGAAAGGTGTTGCGCAGCGCATGATCTAAATCGCTCTCTGCCAGAATGCCTTGCTCCAGCGCATCGCGCAGCGCCTGGAATGAAATGTCCTGGTCATCGGTGATGCTGTCGATTCCCGCCTTCACCGAGCCTGCGACCGCCTCGGCATAAGACTGGACATAACCGTGATCCATGACCGTTCCCAGCACGTCCCCGGCATCGCCGACAACAAAGCCGTCCATGCCCCATTCGCCTTTGACAATTTCGTTGACTTCATTATTCAAGTTGCACGGCGTCCCGTTGATGCCGTTATACGCAGTCATCATCGAGCCAGCACGACCTTCACGGAATGGCGCTTCAAACGCCTTCAAATAGTACTCGCGCTTATTCCGGGGGTCGATGCTGACCGAAGCGCTGCCGCGGTCGATCTCGTTATTGTTCCCATAGAAATGCTTCAAGGTGGCTACCGTCTTGTAGTAGAAAGGATGGTCTCCCTGCATTCCCTTAATTAGCTCGGTCGTCAAGCGCCCGGTCAAGCACGGATCTTCCCCATACGCTTCTTCGGTCCGGCCCCAGCGGGGATCGCGCTCCATATCGACCGTCGGCGCCCAAATCGTCAGGCCGTTGATGGCCGGATCACGCTGGTAGTACACCCGGGCTTCATCGGCAATGACCGTGCCGATTTCATGCATCAGCTCGGGATTCCACGTGCAGGCAAGGCCCGTATTTTGCGGAAACACGGTCGCTTCGCCAAGCCAGGCCACACCGTGCGCCCCTTCGGTGCCATGCTTGTATTTGTTTACGCCCAGCCGGGGAATCTCCGCTTGGTATTGACACATTAATTGAATCTTCTCTTCCGTCGTAAATCTCGAGATTAGGTCGTTCACCCGCTCGTTCAGCGGCAAATCGGGATTCTGAAATGGAAATTGGTAATGATTCTCCACGTAAAATGACCTCATTTCTGTATGATTTTCAACCTTGAAAGCGCTTTTAAATTCTGCGCTGCTTACAGCTATCTTCCCATACTGTCATGATAGCTCGCGTGAAAAGGACTTCATACACGGAAGATTAGTCATGTTTTCATATAATAATCTAAGTTCTTCGTACTACTGAGCAGGCTTTCCGCTCTACCGGATGAATTAACGGGTTGAATGGATTTCATGCATCTAATTACTGTTCAATAAGGCTGTTTCGCAAAATAGCTGTATTTAAAGTAACTAAAACACAGCTTTTCAACCTATCGGGACATTTTTTAAATTCTTACTGCTAGAAATCCAGTTAATGGCGCATTCAGCGATGGACCATATCCTTTTACTACAGCAAATGCAGTTAGCTGCGTGCTCGGAAATAGGGACAAAAAAATCTTTCCAGGTTGATGCCTGGAAAGATCGGATGGCGCAGCCTAAGCCTGCATTTTTGTGCTTCGCTTTAACGAAGAGCCTGCTGATTCGTTCTGATCACTCACTGCTCGCATGCCGGCGATAAGCGGACGGAGAAGTGCCTACGTACTTTTTGAATTTGGAGTGAAAATAATCGACGTTCGTATAGCCGACCTTCTCGGCTACCTGGTACACCTTATAACCGGCCTCAAGATAAGATTTCGCCTTCTCGATCCGAACCTTGTCTAGATAGGTATTGAAGTATTCCCCCGTCTCATTCTTGAACAGCTTGCCTAAGTAGGCGCTATTATAGTTCAGGACGCCCGACAGCGTCTCCAGCTTCAGGTTGTCGCTGAAATTCCGTTCGATCAGGTCGAGCATGATTTTGACTTCGCGGTGCCTGTCTTTCTCCCCCAGGCTGTTCATCAACTGCTGAAAGAAATCATCGATCTTGTCATACAGTGAATAGATGCTGCGCATATGATATATTTCGGCCAGCATATCCGAGAAGGGCTTGCTATGCTGCTGAAGCTCAGGATGCTGTTGCAGCCCCTTGCCCATAACGGAGGTTAAAATTTCCACGAAACGGCGTTTGATATCTGTCTCGGAATATCCTTCCGCAACCAAGCTGCGCCCAGTCTGCCTAACCAGTGATTTCACGGCTTTCATATTGCCGATATCGACGGCATAATATATTTGATCCGTTAGAGTTTCGGATGGGAGAACCTCGGAGCAACCCTCTTCATACTCACTATGCTTATCGTCCTGGCATAGCAGTTTCCCATCATCAAGAAAAAAATGCAGCTTGATCAGTTCGCGCGCAGCGCTGTAGGAACCGGCTATTTCATCCAACGAACCTGCCTTGGAGCCAAGCGCCACCGTAAATTCTACGCCTGTCTCACCTATGGCAGTCCGGATGGAGCGGTATACGCCTTCCCTCTCTATAGCAAGCAGCGGTTCCTTCAGCAGTACGCCGACTTGCCCGTAAAGCTCGAAAACAAGGCCCCGGTCATCTTGCTCGAAGGTCTCGGCCATAGCCCTTCTCAGCAGATAAAGCACCGATTCCGTCAATTCGTCATGTAAAGCGACAAGCAGCACCTGGTAGCAATTCCATATTAGCCCCAGTTCCTCGGCCCGATCCTTCAGCTGGCGGCGGTCATCCGACGTAGGCTCCGTATTCGTGAGCAGCATATGAATCAAAGCTTCCCTCGTCCACTCCTTCGTGGCATGCTGCCATTCTTCCGATGCCCGTTCCTCTTCGATCGCCGCCTTGATCCCCCGGAGGTACTCCATCAACTCGTCCTCGTCGACGGGTTTAAGCAAATAACCGTCGGCCCGATGAGCGATGGCCTTCTTGGCATAGTCAAAATCCGCATATCCGCTTAGAATCAGGATATGAAGCAAGGGATCCAGCTCACGAAGGCGCTGAATAAGCTGGAGCCCGTCCATGCCCGGCATTCTAATATCAGCAATAACGAGCCCCGGCCGGCAAACTGCGTACTTCTCCAGCGCTTCGTTTCCATTGGCCGCCGTATCCGCTACCCGGTAACCAAGAGCTTCCCAATCGATAAACGCGCGAAGTCCTTCTCTCAGCTTCGGCTCATCATCCACAATCAGGACGTCAATCATCCAGAACTCCTCCTCCGGATTTATTTATAAACGGCATGTCGCGCCAAATCTTCGACTTGCCTCCGGCCTATTTCCAATACAAATAAACTGTCATCTCATATCACAGTTAGAGTTAAGCGCTTTCATTCATCATATACCCGATTCCCGGTTCTTGGCCTATATAATCCTGTGCATTTGTTGCACTATTTTGACATTGTGCTGTGAAAAAATAAGGGTTCCAGGCAGTGGATTGTCTGCGGCATGGAACCCTTTCCGAACAAACAGCGCCTTGCAGTTAGAACGTTTCCCGAACCCATACGCTCATTTCGCCTTCACCGCGATTGGCCCAGGCGTAATAAGGTATAAATGTCACTTTCGCTTCTTGCAGAGCTGGCACGGCCTCCGAGCTGTACAACCCGCCCGGCCACTTAGCGGCATCCTGCCGCAGGCCTTGGGCCGTGATCGCTACGGCGCCCCCCAGCAAGCCGTTTTCAAATTTCGCCTCAAGCTTGGCGTTGGCCGGCAGTACGATTTCATGCAGGTTCGCGCCGTTATCCGCCTGCTCCAGACAATACACAAGCGGCCCGCGCTGCAGCGCGACTTTGCCCGCATTTCCGCGAACCAGGGGATGGCTGCGCATACGCTCCACCGGCATATCCAGTACCAGCTCTACGAAGTCGCCCTGCTGCCAATTCCGGGAGATATGAACGTAGCCATCCTGAATAACTTGGCCGTCCACCGGATATGGCTCGTTGTTGACGGACAGGCGGGCATGTCTGCACCAGCCAGGAATACGCAGCGCGAGAGCGAATTCACCAGGCTCCTGCGGGTTAATTTCGAACCGAATCCGTCCATCCCATGGATAATTGGAGGTTTGCTTCACCTGTACCTCGCTGCCTCCAACGTTCAACTTGGCTTCCCCGCCAATATAGAGATGGGCATAGATGGTGCCTCCCTGAACCATATAAATATACTCCCCTAATGAAGCGAGCAGGCGGGCTACGTTTGGCGGACAGCAGGCGCAGCCGAACCATTCCTGGCGCACCGGCTTGATATGGTCGAATTTGTGATTTGCCCCGCGGCAGGCTTTAGGATCAACCTCCAACGGGTTAACGTAGAAGAAATGCTTGCCGTCCCGCGACATACCGGCGACGACCGTATTGTACAGCGCCCGCTCCAGCACGTCGGCATACTCCGCCTGCGGAGCAATCCGCAGCATCCGGTGCGCAAAGAAGATCAGCCCGATGGAAGCGCATGTCTCGGCGTATACGGTATCGTTCGGCAGGTCGTAGTCGAACGAGAACGCCTCACCCTGCGGCATGGAGCCGATCGCTCCTGTAATGTACATCTGCCGGGACACGATGTTGTCCCACAGACGCCGGCAAGCTGCGAGAAGCGATTCGTCCTTTGTCTCGGCCGCCACATCCGCCATGCCCGTCAGCATATAGACCTCGCGGACAGCATGGCCGATTGCTTTCTCCTGCTCCCTGACGGGCGCGTGCGACTGACTATATTGCAAATCGATCGCATGATTAATTCCCGTCCAGTGGCTCTCGCCTCCGCGCTCCTTCAGCTGTATTTCATAGAAATTCGGCTTCTGGCCCCGCTGCTCTACAAAATATTGGGCAAGGCGCAAATAGCGCTCATTTCCGGTTGCGTGATAAAGCTTAACGAGGGCCAGCTTGATTTCCTGATGTCCATCATAGCCCCGAAGCTTGCCCGGCTCTGTGCCGAATACGGAGTCGATATGATCCGCAAAGCGGGATACGACGTCCAGCAGCTTTCTTTTCCCCGTCGCCCGGTAGTAGGCCACGCCCGCCTCGATCATATGGCCCGCGCAATAGAGCTCATGGCATTCCGCCAGATTGCTCCATCTTCTTCCCGGCTCTTTAAGCGTATAGTAAGTATTGAGGTAGCCATCCTCCTGTTGAGCCTTGGCGATGATCTCGATCACTTCGTCCGCCGTGCTCTCCAGCTCGGGATCCGGCTGCGATTCTAATAAATAGGATACAGCCTCCAGCCATTTGGCCACATCGCTGTCCTGAAACACCATGCCGTAAAATTCGCCCTCCTCCAGCCCGGCTGCAATCTTGAAATTGCGGATAGCCCCGCTTGGCTCGGCGGCTTCGATCCGGTCATTCAGCGCATCCCATTGGTAAGGAACTACGACGCTGCGCACCAAATCGATATAATAGCTCCAAAAATCGTCATGGATGTTCACATGATCAAGCGGCACTCTGTCAACATGCTGAAATGGTATAGATTTACTCATGCTGGAGCCCTCCCTTTTTCGAAATATCATACTGACAATTCTGATTCTATCCGATATATTTAATAATTAATATCAATAGTACCAACCTATTATTTATAATATTTCACACTAATAATCACACGGATGGACTAGGAGGATTCCTATGATCAGAGCCACAGAAATCGTCCATTTTCCGGCTCCGCCCGCTCCGTATTACCTGGAATGCGGCTATACCTCATACGCGCCGGGAGAAGCGCACCCTAACCGGCGGAACATGGGGAAATTCGATCTCATCCTTATGAAGTCCGGGACGCTGTTCATCGGTGAAGAGCAGCGGAAATGGGGCTTGACGGCCGGGCAATCGCTGCTGCTGCTTCCTGATCGTTATCATTATGCAGTTCAGCCCTGCGAGGAGGATACGACATTTTATTGGGTTCACTTTCACTCTGTATGCAAGTGGGCCGAATTTCCTGCCGACCAGCAGATCGCTCTCCAGTCGGAGCAGCATTATCATGAATTTCTGACTTCTCCCTATGACATCCAGCTGCCAAAAATGTGGGACATGCCTTACCCGGAGAGAGCTTACCAGCTTATGGAGACACTGCTGCAAACGCCCGGCACACGCCAATCCAGCGCCTTCTGGACACAGCAGCAGGCGTTCGAGGAACTGCTGCGCATGATGGATTTACGGCAGCTCGAACAGTATACGTCCCCCGCCGTCGCCGTTGCCGAGAAGACCGAGGCCTTCATCCGGAACAACTACCGCACTGAGCTGACGAGCGGGGATATGTCTGCGGCGCTGCACTACCATTACAACTACATTACGCGCTGCATGAAGCAGGTCTACGGATTGACGCCAAACGATTATTTGCAGCATTACCGTCTGGAGCAGTCCAAGCTGCTTCTGCTGAAAACGGAGTGGAAAATCGCGGAAATCGCCAATTACGTCGGCTTTAGGAATACTCCGTATTTTTCCAATCGGTTCGCCGGCAAATACGGCTGTTCCCCGCAGCAGTTCCGCAGGCAATTCTCCCATACTCCCGTCGTCAGACTCAGAACAAAGAGCTGATCGCATCTACCTGCGGATCAGCTCTTTGCACGCTCTAATTGAATTTATTTATGGGCCAGCGCCGCTACATCATCCGCCGTAATGGCACCCTTGTAAATATGCAGCTCATCGATCATGCCCTTGAACGGCGCATCCCACCAGTTCACGCCCAAGCTAAAGGTGCCTTGGTCATCGAGGAACACATCCGGGAAGCCGGTGCCTGTAAATTTCTCTTCTCCGTTCACGTACACGGTGACATGGCCCTTGTTGACGGTGAAGGCAAAATGCGTCCATTCTCTCGGAACTGTATTCACGCCGGTTCCAGCATCATACCAGTTCGATCCCGCCCATAACATCGCACTGTTTCCTACGCCGTCATGGCCCTTCGGCTGAAAACTGATCCAGCTGTCACTGGTCTGCGCTCCAAAAAAGACTGGCGTATAAGGTGCAAGCTCCTCCGCATATACCCACATCGTTACCGAGTAGCTATCGCCGGAAATCAGTCCCTTCGGCAGCAGGACGCCTGACGCGCCGTCGAATACGGCTGCTTTGCCGGTTACGCCCGGCTCATAGGAAATGGTTCCGCCGGACGGTGAACTGATCATGTCCCCAATAACCGTCCCTGCCCCAAAGCTGCCCGCTGTATCGAGTAAATGATCCTCAAAGGAAAATTTGGCTGCTAATTCTGCAGCGGTCTCGCCCGAATCCGGAGCGTATTCCTGCGACAGCTTTGCCACCAGCTCAGCGGTAATCGGCACGTCATAAATCCGCACCTCATCCATCATGCCCTTAAACGGCGTATCCCACCAGTTCACGCCCAAGCCGAAGGTGCCGTGTTCATCCGTAAACACATTCGGGAAGCCGGTGCCTGTAAATTTCTGTACGCCGTCGACAAAGACTTTTACCGTTCCGCGATCAACCGTAAAGGCTACATGATGCCATTCATTGGCGCGGATTCTGGAGCCGGTCGTCGCATCGTACCAAGACTCGCCCGACCATAGCATCGTGTTGTTATCCCAGGATTGCGGCACCAGGCTGATCCAGCTGTTATTCGCCTTTGCGCCGAAGAAACTCGTCGCAAATTGCGTGTGCTGCTCCACATTCAGCCACATGGCGACAGAATATCGGTCGCTGGCAATCAGTCCATCCGGCAGTTTAATGCCGGAATTCCCGTCAAATATCGCAGCTTTGCCTTTTACCCCTTCATCATAGGTTATTGTGCCGCCAGTGTTGTCGATCCGGTTGCCTGTAACTGTACCTGCGCCGAAATTGCCGACGGTATCGAGCAAATCCCCCTCAAAAGAATACTGTGCCACCAGGCCATATGCAGGATCGATCGGCACAACCACGATCTCGAATGTCTTCGTGGCGGTCGCCGTTCCTTTCGTCATGGTCGCCGTAAGTGTCGCCGTCAAATTCGCTTCGCCAACCTCCGGCGGTGAAATAATCCCCTTGTCGGTGATGACCGTTTCATCTGAGGTTTGCCAGGAAATGACCGTACCGCGGGCACCAGTCGTTGGCAGCGTTAAATGGGTCATGACCCGGCTCGTATCGCCAAGCTCCAGAGCGCTCTTCACATCGCCCACGATCTGTTCGTCCGATTTGTCCGGCTGCCGGATACCCCAAACGGTCTCTCCAGCAGAGGAGATCGCGGTAAATGTCATCGTCTCCCGTTCGAGCGCCGTATCCCACTGACGGACGAATACTCCGTCATAGGTTACACCATCTACCGTGATTGCAGCCAGATGTCCATTCCGCAGCTCCCAAGATCCTGTAACATCGCCTGTTATCGTCCTATCCTCGTTCAGACGGACGTTAACAGCATGCGTGATATTTCCAGAATAGGCCAGCCCATGGTTTATAAATTTGTAATCACCAGCAATGTCGCCGGCATTCGCCGTTTGAATCGTCTCCCCGGCATAGCGCTCCGGCGCGACCACGAACCAGCCGTCTTTATTCAAGAACATCTGATGGACGCGAAGCTCATGCGCCTCGCCCCTTTGCGGAAAACGCGTATGGAACAGCAGGAAGTACTTCCCTGACTCCTCCTCATAATATACGGAGTTATGGCCTGGCGATGCATAGCCGTAGCCTATGCCCGTCCCCGGCTCTCCGACCTGCCGCTCAAAGAGGAAATTGCCGATCATCTTGATGCCGTACGGCGAGTTATCGGTATTGCCCGGAAGAACCGCATTGTTCCCCGCCACATCTACATATGGGCCATCCGGCTCGGTCGCCCGGAACAATCTCATGTTGTAGCCGCCGTCCGCCCCCAGCCATCCATAAGTCACATTCAAGAAATAGTAGCCGGTAGCCTTATCATAAATAATGTACGGGCCTTCTCCCGATTTCGTATATCCGCCGGCAATTTTGGTGCCGAAATAACGATCGATGATTCGGCCATCCGCCGTAATTCCATCCTGGCCTGGATACATCGCCCGGCCTGTCTGCGGATCGAGCTCAAGGACGAAAATTCCGCCAGACCAGGAGCCATAGGTCATCCACAGCCTTCCGCTGCTATCCGTAAACAATGTCGCATCAATAGCGTTCGGATACATGCTGTTGTTATAGGAGCCATTGCTGTTGAACCAGTTCGGGTTGCTTCCGGTCAATATGCCGTTATCGACCAGCGCCTGAATATTTGTATTTGTCCATTTCTTGTTGACCTGGCTATCGGCATCGTAGGCGTCGTTTCTCGTAAATCCCGAGTACACGATCGTATCCACATATTGATAAGGGCCTTCGATGTTTTTGGATACCGCATAACCGATCGCCGACCGGATATAGGTGGAGGATGCGCTGTAATACATCATATAAGCGCCCTTAGTTCCATCCTCATTCACGTAATGCTCGTTCCAGACGACGTCCGGCGCCCAGACGGAGAAACCGCCTTTACTGTCGGAGTCGTTCTCTCCAGCCCAGGCAAACGAACCCGCCAAATTCGCGGATAAATCGCCAAAAATCACATTGCCTGGCGTCTCGTACCCATTCGTGAACCGGGTCCAGTTCATCAGATCAGCCGACTTGGCCGCCTCGATATGTGAGCCGAATACGTAATATGTGCTGCCATCTTTGATGATGGACGGGTCATGAACCGACACCTCGGTAAATGCCGGCTTGCCCCCCGGCTGCGGATTCGGGTTTGGCGATGGTCTGGAAGTTGACGGCGAGCTTGAACTCGAACCTCCGGGCGTATTTGTACTTCCATTGCCGGGAACCGGAGCTCCCTCCCCTTCACGGACGAGTCTCTGATCGTTTGAATGAATCACTCCTTTGCCTCTCACCGGAATCGTCTTATTTACATAAATGACGACCTCTTCGATTACGCTGCCTTCGTAAACATTCAGTGCCGCCTGCTGACGAAGAACGAGCTTCTTCATCAAGCCCTGCAGCAAGCTAAGCTCAGGATTGGACAAGGAACGAACCTCGACCTCAGCGAATTCTCCTGACAGTTGTACCTTCGAGTGCTTCGGCAAAGCCTCGTCCAATATCACTTGCACGAAGCCTTCGGCCCCGTCCGCCAGCGTCCTTTCCTCCAATTTGGCGCTGGATTGGACAATGATTTGCTGGACACTTGTATGGCCTTTGGCCGCCAGTCTAATTTGCCCGTTCCGCTTATTTACAACGATTTCACGAATTTCAGAATCGGCCAAGATGACTGTGTTCTCCCCGCCCCCGTTCGCGTACACCCTGCCCTGTACCTTGACGTTGTCGAGCGTCACTTCTCCCTCGGCAACCCCTTCTGTCAAATACAGATTACCTTGAATCGTTGCATCCTTCAGAACAATGCCGCCGCGATGGATGACCGCATTCCGGTACGAGCCGCCCGAATGTGTGCCTTCCTGATTAAAAATTTCGCCGGACAGCTTGCCGAGCAGAACGAGCGCCTCGGCTCTCGTCACGGGATTGCCGCCTCTAAAAGAATGATCGGGATATCCGCTCGCATAGCCGCCTTCCAGCAGCGCAGCTACCGCCGGGGCACTCCAGGAAGGAAGCTCCTCCCCATCCTGAAGCTGCACCGCCGTGCCCGATGAGCCGGAGGGCTGCAATGCAAACACCTTCGCCAGTACGACGGCCGCTTCCTGCCGCGTAATCACTGCGCCTGGGCGTACAGTCCCATCCTCATATCCGCTCAAATAACCGGCTGTAATCGCTTTCTTAATTTCTGAATAATAAGCATCCTCAGCATGCATATCCTTAAAGGAAATTTCATTCACTGCCGAGAAATTAAATACTTTATTGACCAAGGTCACAAATTCAGCTCTCGTTATCGCCTGATTTGGCTTAAACGACCCATCGCCATAACCGTGAACCAGCCCTTTCTGAACCCAGTCGGCAAACGGCTTCTCCGCCCAGTGGCCCTTTACGTCGGTTATGTCGGTTGTGCTGCTTACAGCGCTTATACCGCCTATACCATTTTTGTCACTAACGCCGTCTATGCTATTTCCGCCGCTGCCCGAACCGGAAAAACTGCCAGGCTCGGCAAAAGCCGCGGCAGGCATTAGCATGGCCAAAGTCAATATGACGGCCAGCAGCTTATCCCATATACGCTTCACATTCATTTCCCCCTCTATGGATTCATGTAAATAAAAGGACCGGCAGCGTACTGGATTGACGAATGGCTCCATCTCGCTGTCGGTCCTTGTTCTTCTTCTGTGAGCTGTTACTCTACAGCAATCGTGACGACGGACATGGCCGGCAGCTTGATCGCCAGCTTATTGCCCTGCACGGCAGCTCCAGTGAATTCCACCGGCTTGACGGCCTCCGGCTGCTCAAAGGTATTATGGGCATTCATCTTGTCAGCCGTGAGGATCGTTCCCGATACCTTCGCACCGACAGCACCGAGACCGCGAAGCTCAAGGTCGAGCTCGGCATCCTGCAGATGATCGATATTGCACAGGCTGATATGGACTTTACCTGCAGCATCTCTGGAAGCGGAGACCGTTACCTGCGGCAGTTTCTCGCCATTGTATTCGTACTCGCCAAAGGTAGAATCAACGGCCAGCAGCTCGGCATCCTGATGAACCTTGTACATGTCGAACACATGATAGGTCGGCGTCAGGATCATTTTCTCGCCTTCCGTCAGAATCATCGCCTGCAGCACGTTGACGGTCTGAGCAATGTTCGTCATTTGCACGCGGTCGCAGTGGTTGTGGAAAATATTGAAGTGCAAACCGGCCACCAGTGCGTCCCGAATCGTGTTCTGCTGATACAGGAATCCTGGATTCGTTCCCGGCTCCACATCGAACCACGTGCCCCATTCATCGATGATCATGCCTACGCGTTTGTCCGGATCGTATTTATCCATGATCGTGCTGTGCTTGCGAATCAATTCGTCCATATGAAGAGCTTTCTTCATCGTCATAAACCACTCGTCCTCCGGAAAGTCGAGGGCCGATCCTTTGCCCAGCCAGAAGTCCCCCGGAATCGTGTAATAATGCAGGCTTAATCCGTCCATAAGCCAGCCAGCATTCTTCATTAACACTTCCGTCCAGTTATAATCGTCCACATTCGCCCCGCCGGCGATTTTATAAATTTTGTTGTCCCCGTAATTACGCACATAAGTTTGATAGCGGCGGTACAAATCAGCGTAATATTCCGGACGCATATTTCCGCCGCAGCCCCAATTCTCATTCCCCACGCCAAAATATTTCAGTTTCCATGGCTCTTCCCGGCCATTCTCTCGTCTCCAGTTCGCCATGGGGGATTCGCCGTCAAAGGTCATATATTCGACCCATTCCGACATCTCCTGTACCGTTCCGCTGCCCACGTTGCCGCAAATATACGGCTCGCATTCCAGCAGCTCGCAGAGCAGCAAGAACTCGTGGGTTCCGAAATGATTGTTCTCAACCACACCGCCCCAATGCGTGTTGACCATGCGTTTGCGGCTTTCCCTAGGCCCGACGCCGTCCTTCCAATGATATTCGTCGGCGAAGCAGCCTCCCGGCCAGCGCAGCACCGGAACCTTGATCTGCTTCAGCGCCTGGAGAACGTCATTGCGAATTCCTTTCGTATTGGGGATCGGGGAGTCCTCGCCAACCCAAATCCCCTCGTAGATGCAGCGGCCCAAATGCTCCGAGAAATGGCCGTAAATATTCTTATTAATAGTTCCTTTGCGGATGTCCGCGTTAACGATCACGACATTGTTCAAAATGATGCCCTCCAGATGAAAAATAATATTTTCCCATTACAAGACAAGCAGCAAATTACCGAGTTCGTTGCGCATCCGGCAGCGGTTCCCCGAAGTTCGGCGTTCCGTCCTCATTCCAATGGAAGATTTGGGCGCGCGTATGCCGGTTTGGATCATACAGCGGATCCCCTGTAATCTCTTTGTAATTGCGGGCATGATAGACAATGACGTCCCGGCCGTCCTCTGTAACCGTAAAGCTGTTATGTCCCGGACCATATTGCCCGTGCTCCTCATTCGTCTGGAAGACGGGAACCGGAGATTTGGACCAGGCTTGCGGATCAAGCAGATCGGCATTTTCGTCTGCACACAACAGTCCCATGCAATAATTGTGATCCGTGGCGCTGGCCGAGTAGCTGATGAATATTTTTCCGTTGCGCTTTAAGACCGCTGCTCCTTCATTCACCTTGAAGCCAATGACCTCCCAGTCATATTCCGGGGTTGAGATCATCGTCTGCTCTCCTGTCAGCGTCCACGGATTGCTCATTTTGGAAATATACATATTCGAGTTGCCGTCAATTTCAGGATCCTTCTGCGCCCACACATAGTACAGATCCCCCCGGTGCTCGAACACGGTCGCGTCCAGGGCAAAAGATTCCCAGCGGGTGCGAACCTGCCCCTTCTCTACCCAAGTTCCTTCAAGCGGGTTAACTGCACTGTTCTCCAAAACGTACATCCGGTGATCGAACAAGCCGTCCTTCGTCTCCGTTGTTCGAGCAGCGGCGAAGTAGATATACCATTTACCCTGAATATAATGAATTTCCGGAGCCCAAATGTTAGCGCTAAGCGGCCCGGTTTCATACTTTCTCCAAGCCACAACGGGCTCTGCCTCGCCAAGCCCTTGAATCGTTCGGGCTCTGCGCACTTCGATCCGATCGTACTCCGGGACAGAAGCCGTAAAGTAGTAATAGCCGTCACTATGCAGGTAAACCCAAGGATCAGCCCGTTGCTCTATAATTGGATTTTTGAATTCATGGTTTGTCATCATTCTGGTTTCTCCTTTGTGAAATCATTTTGTGTACATCCAGGGCAGGCTCAGCTCTCTCGTTGGGCCTTTTGCTTGCCCCAGATTGAAACTCCACGCTCATCCAATCCGGTAAATACGAGGGTTTGCCCCCCTTTTTCCCAATCCCATGAAGGAAGCAGCTGCACGCTCGCGCTTTTCCCCTCGCCTTCGGCAACATCGTTCCATGTCAAAGTCACCGTTCTCCGTCCATCGAATTTCCAGGTCCCTTGTCCCCGGCTGCCTTCCAGCTTCCCTTTGGGGTGAAGGATAAGCTGGTCGGACTCGATCAGTCCGTCGATAAACGGATCGATTTCAATCCGTTCCCACGCCCCGGCAATCAGCGCCTCCGGTATGTCCTGCTCCTGCTCTCCGGCATATCTCTCTGGTGATACGACAGGCCATCCGTCCTCCGTCCACAGAATTTTGCGGATATGAAGATATGACCAATGCTTATCTACCTCTCCGCGGGCATGATGAACGATGTAATATTCGTCTCCATCCTTGAGAACGGAATTGTGGCCTGGTGCTATCCAGCCCTCGTCTTCGCCGAACTTATAGCCGCCGAGAATTTTAGTGCCAACCTCATACTGCGGCTCGAATCCGGTATCTGTCATTTCCCGCCCGTTATAGTCCACATAAGGCCCGGTAATCTTATCTGAACGAGCCACCCGTACGTTATAATCCTCGAATAAAGAATCATAGGATACGAACAAATAATATTTGTTTAACTTCTCGTTATAGATGATATAAGGCCCTTCAACTGCCCCGTCCTCCGAAATAGGATCACGTGCGGCTATTCTAGTGCCGAATCCTTCCTCGCCAGGCTTCCCTGTCTCCGGATCAAGTTCAATGATGTGAATTCCGCCAAAAAAAGAACCGTACACCATCCACATCCGCCCATCGGCATCCGTAATAATGTTAGGATCGATGGCATTCAGCACATCCTCGCTTCTCGTCTTAAGCACAGCCCCTTGATCTTTCCACGGGCCTTCGATGGACTTGGAAGTTGCCATGCCGATCATAGACTGCCTGCTGCCAAACGTGGAAGCCGAATAATAGAGCCGGTACTCATCCCCATGCTTCACGACATCGGGAGCCCATAAATTGACTGCCCCGCTCCAAGCCCCAGCCTCTTCCGAAATACCCGGCAGCGCATAGCCGACCCATTGCCAGCGGATAAGATCCTGGGATTTGCGCACCATGACTCCCGGCTGCGGCTCTCCGCCGACTTTGACGTCCGTAGAAAAGATATAATAGCCGTCTTCCGTCTTGATAATGCCAGGATCGTGGGCATTGTTGACCGTCCACTTCTCTTCTGCATGAAGAATTGACGTATCATACATCGCCATCTCACCTGGCGAATCGGGAAATATCGGTTGGGGCGCTCCTTTTCCCGTGCAGCCAACCGCCCCGAGAATCATCAATAGAGACATGCCTGACAGCACCGCCTTTTTAGATATATTCATTGCTGCTCACCGCCCTGCAGACTCGCTTATCCTTTCACTCCAGAAATCGCGACCGACTCGATAATTTGCTTCTGGAACACAAGGAAAATGATCAGCACCGGCAGAAGAGCAATAACAGAAGCCGCCATAATCAGCGGATAGTCCGTCTGGATCGCATACGTCGCATTAAAGTTCGCTATAACGAGCTGGAGCGTCATTTTTTCCGGCGAATTCAAATAAATGATCGGTGCCAGATAATCGTTCCATATGCCCATAAACCATAAGATCAGCTGAGCGGCCACGGCAGGTTTGATTAATGGAAACGTAATGACCGAGAAGAGCCGGAAATAAGAGCTTCCATCAATTTTTGCCGCCTCAATAACCTCGTTCGGAATGCTGATCAAATACTGCCTCAGGAAGAAAATCATAATAATATTGCCGAATAAGCCAGGAACGATGAGCGGCAGCAGCGTATCGATCCAGCCCATTTTAGAGAACATCATAAATTGCGGAATCATGACTGCGGGATAAGGGATCATCATCGCCGACAGCAGCATGAGAAAAATTTGATTTTTGCCGGGAAATCTGAGCTTCGCGAACGAAAATGCGGCCAGACTGGAGGTAAACGTACCTACGACTGTAACTGAAACCGCGATGATAACGCTATTTTGGATCCCGCTAAGCAGCGGACCGGCTTCCCATATTTCCAAGTACTTGCTCCATTGCGGATTACTAGGGATCCACACCGGAGGCAATGCAAATACGTCCAGTTTCTGTTTGATCGAAGTAGACAGCATCCATAGCAGGGGCGCAATCATAAATACGGCCCCGATCGCCAATATGATGAAAATAATCGTATTCGTCAGCTTGATTCTAGTCGAATGAGACATATTCATATTCTCTCCTTTCCCTCATGCTCAAATATCAAAGGATGACTTCTCGTTCATTTTGAATTGAATCAGGGTCACAATAAATATGAATATGCCCAGAACAACTGCCATGGCGGAGGCATAACCCATTTGCAGGTTGTTGAAAGCCTTCTGCCAAATATAGAACACGACGGAAGCCGATGAATATTCCGGTCCCCCCGTAGAGGTCATGATGTTGATTTCCGTAAAAATTTGCGACCCGCCGATAATATTCGTCACAACGATAAAGAAGGTCACCGGCTTGACCATCGGCCAAGTGATATGGCGGAAGGCCGCGAAGCCGTTGGCTCCGTCCAGTTCAGCCGCTTCATAATAGGAGCGGGGAACGCTTTGCAGAGCTGCTAAATACAGGAGCATCGTGTAACCAAGGCCTTTCCATACGGTCATCATGATTAGGGCTGGTTTGACCGTATGCTTGTTCATCAGCCAGTTTGGCCCTTTAATGCCGAACAGTTCGAGGAATTGGTTCACCAAGCCGTAATCGCCGTTAAAAGCCCAGCTCCACATAATCGAAATAGCGGCAAGCGAAGAAATGACCGGAACATAATAAATGACGCGAAACGTCGTCGTTCCTGGTATGCCCCGGTTCAATCCGAGGGCAAGCAGCAGGGCGAGCACGATGCCGATCGGAATTCCGATCATCATGTAGATGGTATTGAAGCTTGCCTTGTGGAAGAGTTCATCCGTAAACAAATCCTTAAAATTGCTCAGGCCGATGAAATCCATCTGTCCCAGGCCATCCCAGTCCGTAAACGAACCGTAGAACGAATACGCCACAGGAAACAAGGTAAATAGCAAAAAGCCCAAAACCGGGGGAGTTACATACAGCAGTCCGTACATTTTTTCTTTTCGATAGAGATTCGATTTGGTTTTCATGCGGTTCACCTCTATTTCGGATGCCAGAATGAAAATGATGCTAGCCCCTTTGTATGATAACCTCAGTGACTAACATCATTTTGCATACTGGATTATTACGATGCTAATGTTGCAGAACGGTTATTTTTTCTTCGATTTTTGCTCCTGTTCAATGGCTTTATCCAACAGCTTTTGCATCTTCGGCTGTTCCTGCTTCACATATTCCGCAGCCGTAATTTTGCCATCCAGGACTGGCTGGATATCCGTAAAGAACAGGTTGTACCATTCGGCATTGTAAGTATAGTGGCCTGGCAGCACTCTGCCGTAATCTCCTACGATGTCCAGGAACTCCTGTTTGTTGGCTGGTTTCGTCGACGTATCGGCAGCCCATTCCTCCGCCATATCGATCAGGTTCGGAATTTGCACTTTGGCGTTAACCAGCATTTCCATGCCTTCCTTGGATGCGGTCAAATAGTTGACCAGAGCAACCGCCTCTTCCGGATATTTCGTCTTCTCGGAAACTCCGATTCCAAGCGAGCCTATCCAAGTAGCGGACTTGCCTGTCGAGCCTGCAGGGTAAGGCATTAGATCATATTCGAATGGGAGCCCTTCGTAAGTACTCATATCCCAAGGTCCTACCGGGAAGAAGGCCAGCTCGCCTTTCATCCAGCGCTGGTAGGTATCCAAGGTTTGCGCATCTTCGGCGGAAGGCGTAATTTTATGGACGTTTTGCATGTCTGCAAAGAACTGCAGCGCTTCCACAAATTTCGGATCATCGATCGTGACTTTCGTCTTTGTCTCGTCAATCCAGTCTGCACCATTGCTCCAGACTAGCGACTGCAATACCCAGTTCACGTTAAAGCCTGTCCCGTATTGATCGATTTTTCCGTCTCCGTTCGTGTCCTTGGTCAGCTTTTTGTTCACTTCGATAAATTCATCCCAGGTCATCGGGACGTCATTGTCAGGCAGCGGGATGCCTTCCTTCTCGAACATCGTCTTGTTATATCCTAAAGCGAACGGCCCAACGTCCTTCGGCATGCCGTAGATATCGCCTTGTCCGGCCATCTCACCGTCATAGCGGTATAAATCAACGCCGTATTTCCAAATGTTATCAAGATTAATATCGTCGTTATAATTCAGGTATGGCGTAAGGTTCATCAAAATTCCGCTGTTCACGTAGGCTTTCAAATCGCCGGATTCAAAGTAGAACACGTCAGGCACTTTATTTCCCGTGATGGCCGCTTTCAGCTTCGTGGCATACTGATCCGCTGCTGTAACGACCATTTTCACTTTTACGCCGGGATGATCCGCTTCAAATTTCTTGACGACTTCCGTATAAGCCTTCTGCTCATCGGTACCTCCGCGGTACATAAATGTCAGCTCTTTAGTCTCTGAAGATTTGCCGGCATTCCCGTTGCCATTACCGGCTCCTGCCTCACCGTTCCCTTTGCCTCCGCAGCCTGCCAGCACGGTTGAGAGGATGAGAATGAGCGAAACGAGCGTAAACCAACTTTTTTTCTTGACCACCATAAACCCTCCTAATGAATATTGATTTAACATTGCATGAAATAGAAATGTTGTGCCTACGTATTCTTCAATCATATGTAAAACTATTTCTAAATAATTGAATGAATCCGCTTGCAAGTATAAAATAACATATAGAACGCAGATTGTAAATAATAAAACATAAAACTTTTTATAATTATCTAAAATTAAATGGTGAATAGCGTTAAAAGGGGAGACAGGAACTAAATTAGCGCTTATTTAGAGGCATTAATTTTATATAAATATATAATATAAGGATTATATCATCCATATTTCTTTATATATATTTGCTTTTCAATCAAATTTAGGATGTTTTATAGGGAATAAGAAGTATTTATTTATGCTTAATTAAAATAAATGGGCTTCCCATGACCTTGTCCAACCGGAAATGAAGAAAAAAGCACCTGTCGGTGCCTCATCAAATGAGGAGATTAGCTGCTCTCTCCGATGATTTAGGGGCGGCCAGCTAACCTTTTACCGCCCCGGCCGTCATGCCATCGATGAAATATTTTTGGAAGGCTACAAATAAAATAAAAATGGGAAGAATCGAAAAAAACGAGCCTACAATCAATAAATCATAGTTGTTTCCGTAGGGTGTGAGCAGCGTCTTGAGGCCAATCGGGAGCGTGTACTTCCCGGCATCGCTCAGCACCATAAACGGCCACAGGAAGTTATTCCAGCTGTTCATGCCGTTCAGAATCGCCATCGCTGCAAAAGACGGCTTCATGACAGGCAGGATCAATCTTACGTAAATCCCATATTCCGTAGCCCCGTCAACCCGGCCTGCAGCAATGATCTCCTTCGGCACGCCTCTTAAGTATTGCCGGAAGAAGAAGATCGTCGCGGCGCTGGCGATCCCCGGAAGCACGATGGCCGAATAGGAGTTCATGAGACCGATATTATGGGTCAGCGTATACAAAGGCAGCAGCAGAATTTCAAACGGCACCATCATGATCAGCAGCACGCAGATAAACAGGAAGTTCTTCCCCTTGAATTCGTAGGCCGAGAACCCGTAAGCCACCGTTGCGCTAACCAGCAAGGTTAGCACCACCTGGACAATCGTCAGCAGCAGCGAGTTAAAAAACCAGGTGAAATACGCATGGTTCCCGGAGAATAAATAAACGAAGTTATCAAAATTCATGACCGAGAGGTCGAAGCTCAAATTCAGGCCGTAGCGGATCAAATCCTCCCCCGGCTTGAAGGAGGCGATGGTTACGGCATAAAACGGAATGAGAATTAGCGCACACAGGATGGCGAAAAAGACAAAAAGGATGATTTTAACGGAAGTATCCCTGCTCATTCGTCACTCCTCCTTCTTGAACATCCCGGAAAAGGCCAGCTGCGTCAGATTGATGACCATCGTAATGGCCAAAAGCACAATGCCGACGGCTGCCGCATATCCGAGATTGTTCTTCTCGATTCCTTGCCGGTACAAATATCCGACGATCGTAAGGCCGATGTTCTTGGGCGAGTTATTTCCATTCCACAGCATCATGCTCTCGATGAACATCGCGAGTCCCGCATAAATGCTGATCGTTAATACATAGATCGTGGTCGGTTTCAATAAAGGCATCGTGATCCTTGTGAATTTCTGCAAGGACGACGCTCCGTCGATCGAGGCGGCTTCATAGTATTCATCCGGAATATTTTTGAGGCCTGCCAAAAAATAAAGCATATTGACCCCTGTCCACCTCCAGGTCGCCAGCGACACCAGAGCTACAAATCCAGTAACCTGCCCCTTCAGAAATTTGACTGGACCGATTCCGAACCAGGCCAGCACGCTGTTGATCAGTGAGCCTTCCATTTCTCCAAACATCAGCCGGAAAATCGTCCCGGCCACGACCACGGAGGTCAATGCCGGAAAGAAGAAGGAGGATTTAAAGAAATCTCTCCCCCACATGAATTTATTGTTGATGAGTACGGCAAACAGCATCGGAAATGGAATCAGCACAGCTAGAGTAAGCACCATGTAAACGGCGCTGTTCGTTACGGCTTTGAGGAATACGCCGTCGCCCATCAGCTTCTCGTAATTGCTGAAGCCGACCCAGCTGGCTTCCTGCCCGAGCTGGATTTTCTGAAAACTCATGCCAAATGAGCTGCCCAGCGGATAGACCCAGAAGAATAAGAACACGAGGATAAAAGGCAGCACAAAAACGTAGGGAGCGACTTTTTGCGAGTAGAGAAATTTTTTGATCATCGCACTACTCCTTTATGAAATGGAGTCGGAGCTGCCCTTGGGAAGGACAGCCTCCTGAATTGATGAATAAGCGGTTACTTGCTATTTCAATTCTTGTTCAATTTGCGCTTGAGCTGCGTCTAGTGCTTCCTTTATATCTCTGCCGTCTTCAAATATTTCGTTCAAGGTCACTGTGCAAAGGACATTGTTGATCGTTGGCGTCGCAGAGGTCGATTTGATCAGCTGGATTTCGCCCTTGAGCTCATTCAGAACATCGAAGGGGTTGTTCTGGAAATATTGCACGAACTGGTTGTCTGGGTTGTGCGTAACGTCCTTCATGTCCCAGACGTCCATGTTGACCGGATCAAAGCCCAGCGTATTCCAGATTTCCTTATTCGCATCCAGCGATAATTTGGCGAAGGCCAGGAAGTCCTTGGCCAGCTGAATATCCTTGGCCGTCTTCGTCACGACGGTGCCCGTGCCTCCCCCGCCCACAGAGCGCGGCATTCCTTTCTCAATGACGGGGATCGGCGCGATCGCAATTTTGCCGGATAAATCCTTCATATAGTTCGTATATCTCGACATTTGCCATAGAGGCATGAAAGCGGTAGCGTAATTGCCCGCATTGAACTCACCGTAGGCTTCCTCGGTATCCGGCTGCCCTCCGGCAATCGTCGATAGAACATTGCTGTCCTGCAAATCCTTCAGAATGGTCAGACCTTTGACCATTTGTTCCGAGTTTACGACGGGCTTGCTGGCCTCATCCGTAAAATCGCTGCCCTGCTGCGCAAGCAGCATCGAGGTCTGCCAGGTTGCGCTGGTATCGGCGGTACCCATGTATTTGCCGGTGGCTTCGTATACTTTGATTCCAGCCTGCTTGAAGTCTTCCCAGGTCTCGATCGTCTTGTAGTCGACGTCAGCCTGCTCTAGAATTTCCGTATTATAGAACGCGACCGATGCGCCTACATGGGTAGGCACGCCGTAATTTTGGCCGTCCTTGCTGTACAGGTCGACCCTGGATTTCACGATCGTGTCGCGATACGGGTCAATCACGTCATTCAAAGGCACCAATTGGGGAGTCCCTGCAAGGAAATCCGGGAACTTGCCCAGCTCAATGTCCGCGATATCGGGAGCCCCAACCCCTGTTTGCACGGCGATCGATAGTTTATTATGCATGTCATCGTAAGGCATTACTGTCACATTCAATTTGATTTGCCGATCCTGGTTGGCCTCGTTCCATTTGCCAAGCATCTTCTCAAAATGTTGACCGTGTAACTCCACAAATGTCCAATAGGACAATTCCGTTGCGCCTTCACCTGCTCCTCCGTCGAGAACCGAGGTTTGCCCTCCCATGCTCTTAGGCGACTGCCCGCAACCGAACAATGCGAGCGTCATTGACATTGCGACAAGCACAATAAACCATCTTTGCTTCATTGTTGACCTCCTTAAAATTTTCTTTTAAGTGCAGATCATAGAAGTTAAAGTTGTGCATACTTGTTAAATCCGGCGGCTGTACGCTGCTGTGCCTGTGACGAGTTGTCAGTTTAGGTAATGTTAAACTATGTTGTACGCAGATGGGCTGCGAACAGCTGTAACTGGCTATGCGCTACTCTTAGCTATGCGCTGCTCATGGGCTATGAACAGCTGTGTGCTACATCTTAGCGATGTGCTGCTCATGGCTATGAACAGCTGTGTGCTGGTCTTAGCCATGCGCTGCATCTTAGCTTTGAACAGCTATTTGCTGGCATGACTCGGCTGTAATTGGCGTGACTGGCGCTGCTATGCCTTCTTTAATCGGATGACGTTCCAGGAGGCTTTGGAGAGGCGAGTATTCACGTAGCCATTCTCACAGGCGGCATCGCCATGCGAATGCGGCTTCACTTTCTCCTCATTAGCCGTATTTGCCGCCTTGAGATCATCATGCTCAAGTACGATATGCTCGATCACCCGGTAGTTCTCGAAGCCCCGCACATCACATTTCAGCTCCAGCGCTTCCTCCAAGTGGCGATTCACCGCGAAGATGGTCAGTTCTTCTTCGGCTTCATTGTATACGACAGCACTGTCCAAATAAGGAACATCGGTGTAATCCTGCGCATCATAGACCGGAGATTCGACGACCGGCTGCAGCGATACGCCCCGACCATAAATCGATGCGTGCATGTAAGGGTAGAAAATCGTCTGCTTCCAGGCCTTTCCGCCATTCTCGGTCATAATCGGCGCGATGACGTTGACCAGCTGTGCCATGCAGGCCATTTTCACCCGATCGGCATGCCGCAGAAGCGTAATCAGCATGCTGCCGACAAGCAAGGCATCCTCGAAATTATAGACGTCCTCCAGCTGCGGCGGCCCCACGCTCCATGGCTCGATCTCTCGATCCGCTTGGTTGGAGTGGTACCAGACATTCCATTCATCAAAGCTGAGATACATCGTCTTCTTGCTGCGCTTCTTCGCCTTAATGTAGTCGCAGGTTGCGATGACAGTGCGGATGAAATGCTCCATATCCATGGAGCGCGCCAGATAGTTGGCGGTGTCATTGTCCCGGTTGCCATAGTATTGATGCAGGGAAACGAAGTCAGCCACATCGTAGGTGTGATCCAGCGTAACCGCTTCCCATTCCGGGAATGTCGGCATCGCCGTGCTGGAGCTCCCGCAGGATACGAGCTCGATGTCGGGATCGACGAGCCGCATCGCTTTAGCTGTCTCGTAAGCCAAGCGGCCATACTCCACCGGAGTTTTCTGGCCGATTTGCCAAGGACCGTCCATCTCGTTGCCCAGGCACCAGGTCTTGATTTTGTGTGGCTGCTCATAGCCGTGGCTGCGGCGCAAGTCGCTCCAATAGCTTCCTTCCGGGTGATTGCAGTATTCGAGCAGATTTCTCGCCGCATCGACGCCCCGGGTGCCGAGGTTAACGGCCATCATGACCTCGGAGCCAACCTCCTTGGCCCAGTTCATAAACTCATTCGTGCCCACCTCGTTCGGCTCCAGCGCCCGCCAGGCGAGATCCAGCCTCTTCGGCCTCTGTTCCACTGGCCCTACCCCGTCTTCCCAGTTGTAGCCGGAAACGAAGTTCCCGCCGGGATAACGAATAATCGGCACGTTCAGTTGCCGGACAAGGTCCTTCACATCATTGCGAAAGCCCAAATTATCCGCTCCAGGATGGGATGGCTCATAAATTCCCCCATACACCGCTCGTCCTAAATGCTCAATAAAGGATCCGTAAATACGTTTGTCTACTTCCGCGATCTTGAACGCTTTGTCTACGACCATCCGTGCTTGCTGCGTTGAAGCTGACTTTGACGTTGTGGACAAAATATTCACCTTCCGTTTCAATTAAACATAAAATGATTTTGTTACACTTGAATGAATCCGCTTGCAAATATAAAATAACATAGAGGGTATAGATTGTAAACGATTAAACATAAACCTTTTTATAATAATATGAAACTATTGCTCTTTTTTATGCTTATTTAGGGCAATTTTAGTTCTTCTGCGGCCTTTGGACATCTATTAAATTTATATAAATATATAATACATACGCTGATATATTCTTGTTTTTTAATCGTTTAAAGGCAATTGGCTAAAAATGCAGGCGATATATCTTGTTTTTTTGGAAATTATTGGTTTAGAATTATTTGAACTAAAAGAGTGATGGAGGATTAGTTGACAGGCTGAGGATGGCTAGTAACCTGTGTGCAGCGGCCGGCGTGGCTGGTTGGGTTGGGCTTGGCTAGTTACTTGGGATGCAATGGGCTGGGCGTCCATACTCGAATGTAGTGGTTGGGCGTGGCCACACTCGAATGCAATGGGTTGGGCGAAGGCTAACGGACACAGCAGACGCTATTCTCGCTTTTCCGGCTAATTTGGCGGCCTAACGGACACAGGAGACCTTATTTACTCAAAACCCATATTCTTTCCAGTCATTTTGGCACAATAGCGGAACCACGGTCCGTTAGCTTACAGATTTGCGGCATTTTGGAGAAATAGCGGATCCAGGGTCCGTTACGTTTGCAGCAAAGCTTTATTTCATTCGAGCATAATGGAACTGAGCCGAAGCAGCCATTGACTGGCATGTAGGTACGATAGTGTGCTATGTATCTTGTGAAACCAAGTAGCTGGCTTGGCCCAAAGCTCGTAATTGAACCAACTGATGTGCTTGAACCGACTGGTGTGCTTGAACCGACTGGTGTGCTTGTACCAACTGATGTGCTTGTACCAACTGATGTGCTTGCCGCCGGTAAATGCAATGGGTTGGGCGAAGGCTAACGGACATAGGAGACGCTATTCTCGCTTTTTCGGCTAATTTGGCGGCCTAACGGACACAGGGGACCTTATTTACTCAAAACCCATATTCTTTCCAGTCATTTTGGCACAATAGCGGAACCACGGTCCGTTAGCTTACAGATTTGCGGCATTTTGGAGAAATAGCGGATGCAGGGTCCGTTACGTTTGCAGCAAAGCTTTGCTTCATTCGAGCATAATTGGACTGAGCCGAAGCAGCCATTGACTGGCATGTAGGTACGATAGTGTGCTAGGTATCTTGTGAAACCCAAGTAGCTGGCTTGGCCCAAAGCTCGTAACTGAACCGACTGGTGTGCTTGAACCGACTGGTGTGCTTGTACCAACTGATGTGCTTGCCGCCGGTAAATGCAATGGGTTGGGCGAAGGCTAACGGACATAGGAGACGCTATTCTCGCTTTTTCGGCTAATTTGGCGGCCTAACGGACACAGGGGATCTTATTTACTCAAAACCCATGTTCTTTTCAGTCATTTTGGCACAATAGCGGAACCACGGTCCGTTAGCTTACAGATTTGCGGCATTTTGGAGAAATAGCGGATCCAGGGTCCGTTACGTTTGCAGCAAAGCTTTATTTCATTCGAGCATAATGGAACTGAGCCGAAGCAGCCATCGACTGGCATGTAGGTACGATAGTGTGCTAGGTATCTTGTGAAACCCAAGTAGCTGGCTTGGCCCAAAGCTCGTAACTGAACCGACTGGTGTGCTTCAACCGACTGGTGTGCTTTAATTAATTGAGCGTACTTGTACCAACTGATACGCTGGTACCAACTAGTCTGCTTGCTGCCCACAAAACCAAAAGCCCTTGACCATAATGGTCAAGGGCTAGCAGCTATACAAGCAACTAACGCGTCTGGTACAGCTCAGCTCGAACAATTCACAATAGCTCAATCGGCTCGAACGGTCAATTTCACTCCTTCGCTGTAATACGGCTGCCCCACACCGCCTCACCTGCGCCGGATAAAGCAGTGAAGACCATGACGTGCTGCAGCGTTCCGCCGTCCCATTGGCGCAGGAAAACGCCGCGGTATACGCTGCCCGAAAGGGCCAGTTCAAGCTCATGGCCGCCGGTAAGGCGCCATGTGCCTTCCTCGCTGCCAGTCACCTTGCCGTTGTCGTCCAGGCGGATGAGCGAGGACTCCTTGACCTCGGCCGTAATGTCCTTGCCGTGGCGGACGAACTTGTAATCGCCGGCAAGCTCCGCCGCATTGTACGACCCGATCGTCTCGCCGCTATAGCGGTGAGGCGCCACGACCGGCCAGCCCTGCTCATTCATAAACATCTGATGCACGCGCACCTCATGCCTCTCCCCCAGATTCGGAAACCGGGTATGAAAAATCAAAAAATACCTGCCTGTCGCTTCATCATAATAAGCGGAATTGTGTCCAGGCGACACATAAGCCGTACCCGCAGCCAGGGTGTCTCCCTCGGCAGAGCCAAATTCCACATTGCCCATCAGCTTCACGCCATAAGGTGCAATCGCCTCATCATCAAAGAACGTGCCCGCAGGGCCGCCTACACGGGTCATGTCATGACCCTCGGCATCCACAAACGGACCGTCCGGCGTTTTCGACCTTACTACGCGAATGTTGTAGCCTCCTGTAGCGTCAAGCCCGCCGTATGACAAAAACAAGTAATAATAATCCGTATCCGGGCTGTACAGCATATAAGGGCCTTCGATGCGGCTATGGTTAGCCCCGAGGAGCTTTTTCCCATAGCCTTGGTCTGGATAAGGGAATCCGGTCTCCGGATCCATCTGCAGAATGTAGATGCCCCCCGAATAAGAGCCGTACACCATCCACAGCTTCTCCTCTTTATCGAAAAATACGTGCGGATCGACGACGTTCGGATGAACGGTGGCATCGTACACCGTACCATCCTCGCTAGGCTGGCCCCACATCCCCGACTTCAGCATAATGCCCAGGTTCTTGTACGGCCCCCCGACCTGATCCGCCACCGCCACGCCCATAGCCGATAATGGGGAATCCCCCTTGCAGGCGTTGTAGTACATGTAAAAACGTCCATCCGGCAATTGAATGACATCCGGCGCCCAAAGCGTATTGCTCTGCGCCCATTCCAGCGTTTCCGCCAGCTCGGTAGTCACGTTCGGGATCAATGGATTACCGTCATGTACCCCTGAAGCAATCTCCGTCCAATTCATGAAATCCGTTGTCTTCGCCGCCGCCAAATGGGAACCAAAGACATAATAAGTATCGTCTACCTTGATGACAGATGGATCATGAACGGATGCATTTTTGAAATTCGGCACCTCATCTGCCGCAGCTTGTTTTCCCGTCTCTGTCTGCACTTTTCCGCCTCCCTTAGCAGCCCCCTCGGGCAAACCGGTCACAGCCTGCCCGCTGCATGAAGCCAGCAGCAGCATGACTGTCCATCCGATGGCTATTTTAAGCTTCAATGGTAACCCTCCCATAGATTGTAACACGATTTATTCGCCAGGATCTCCGCTATGATTGTACTCACATATCTCCTCCAGCTTCAGATCATGTTTCAATTAAACATAAACTAATTTTGTAATCATTAAATGAATTCGCTTACAGCTATAAAATAGCATACAGTCCCCTTATAGTAAACGTATCTATATAAATCTTTTCATATTTTGTTGAATTCCATCTCTTTATTTTTAATATAAGCTTATAAATATAAAGAATCATTCGAAAATCGCTTTATTGCTTGCTGCCTCTTCTTTATATAAGTATAAAATAATGATAATTTAAATTGGAATCAATTGTTTTATATTGTATTAATATTACATTATTTAATTAATTGCTTTCATTTTCAGTTTTGTTGGTTTATAATTATTTGAAACAAACGAAAATGAAATCAACTTTTTTCGGAGGCTGGTACGGTAGATGATCTACATTAAAGATCTAATGAGCGGGATCGACATTTTCAAGGCTCTAGGCTCAGAGATTCGAATTCAAATCCTGGAGCTGCTGGCAAACAATCAATCCTTGAACCTGAATGATCTGGCTAACAAGCTCAATCTAAGCAATGGCGCCATCACGATGCATATTCGGAAGCTCGAGGAAAGCGGGCTTATTGAAATCAATACGACGGTAGGCAAGCACGGAATCCAGAAAATTTGTTACTTGAACAAAGACAAATTAATGGTCGATCTGCGCAGCAAGGATGTGGAAAATTTATATGAGGTGGAAATCCAGGTAGGACATTACAGCGACTACCAGGCGGTTCCTACCTGTGGACTGGCGACGAAGGACAGCATTATCGGCGATTTTGACGACCCGCGCTATTTCGCGGATCCGCAGCGGATCGACTCGGAAATTATTTGGCTCGCCGACGGATTTCTGGAATACCGGATTCCTAACTATTTGAAGCCGAATCAGACGTTCCGCGAAATCCAGTTCTCCATGGAGCTGAGCTCGGAGGCGCCCGGCTTCAATGACAACTACCCGTCCGACATTTACTTCTATATCAATGGCATCGAAATCGGCTACTGGACGAGTCCGGGCGATTTCGGCGATGCCCGGGGAACCTTCAACCCCGACTGGTGGCCGCCTCATTTGAACCAGTACGGCATGCTTAAACTGATCCGTATCAACCACGAAGGCAGCTTCATTGACGGATGCCGGATTTCCGATGTCACCATCGATCAGATCAAACTGGACTACAAGAGCGAGCTGACCTTCAGAATCGCGGTTACCGATAAACCCGTGAACAAAAGAGGCTTAACGATCTACGGCAAGCATTTCGGCAACTATAGCCAAGACCTGCTCGCCCGGGTGCTCTATGATGTTCATGAGGTCCATGAGGCCGAGGATAAAGCATCCTCGAGACCCGGCAAGGATAGCAAGCACACCAACTCGACGGTGCAGACTGCAGCTCAGGAATAAGCAAGGCAACTCATCGGATCGGCCACAATAGGATACAGCAATCAGCCGAAGGCTGTCTTTAGGTGCGGAAGCAATGTTCTGCATAAGAGACGGCCTTTTGCCCGTTCAGGTCTTTAAGGCCAGGCGCTGCATGGGAAAAGGATATATTTCAGCAGCGATTCATAGTATGATGTGTCCAAGCTCTGTCTTTGAAAGGGGTTTCAATATGAAAAAGATTTGGATCGTCTATTTGCTCCTGATCGGCTTTTTTCTGCTGTACGTACTGGACTACAGATCCCAAAGCCACTTGAACGAACAGTGGAAAACGGCAGGACTGCGGGGCGAAATCGATGAAAAATACGTGATGGTCACCTTTCAAATGGGGATCGATTACTGGAAAAGCAGCCTGAAGGGCTTCGAGGACGCTGCCCAGGCGCTGAATGTGTCCGTCGAATACCGCGGCTCCACGCAGCGCGACGTCCATGAGCAGATTACGGTGCTGGAGCAAATTATCGCCAAGAAGCCGGCGGGCATCGCGATCTCGGCCATTCATCCCGCTGATTTGACGGAGACGATAGGCAAAGCGGTGGACGCGGGGATTCCCGTCGTCCTGTTCGACTCCGATGCGCCCGGAAGCAAAGCCTATTCCTTCCTCGGCACGAATAACTATTCCGCAGGCATTAAAGCTGCGCATCAAATGGCGGAGCTGACGAATGGCCGCGGCCAAGTCGCGGTCGTCACCACGCCCAACCAGCAGAACCATCAGGATAGGACCGACGGATTCCTGGCTACAATCCAGAAGGATTATCCCGAAATGAAGGTTGTCGCCGTGAAGAACGGCAAAGGGGATCAGATTTACTCCCGGCAGTCGGCCGAGGAAATATTGCGGGATTACCCGGATATTGCCGGTATTTTTGCGACGGAAGCGAACGGCGGCATCGGAGTTGCGGAAGCGGTACGGGAAATCGGCGGGAGCCAGCGGCCGAAAATTATCAGCTTTGATACCGACAAGGGCACGCTGGATCTCGTCAAAAGCGGGGATATCTCCGCAACGATGGCCCAGGGCACCTGGAATATGGGCTATTGGTCGCTGCAATTCCTTTTCTCGCTCGGACATGATCTGAACACCGCGCAAATTCCGGGTACGCCGCCCGTTCCCGAACAGGTGGATACCGGAATCACGGTAGTAACGCGGCAAAACGTGGATGATTACTATGCGAAATAAGTTTACGTCGGCGGGGGTGCGTCATTTGTCATTCAACAATTTACCGATCCGCTATAAGCTGATTATCCATTTTCTGCTTATCAGCATCCTTCCGTCCATTGGGCTCGGTTTCCTGATTCACTGGACCGTCGACCGCGTTCTGGATCGCCAGGTTACAAATAACACCCTGCAGCTGATCGGCAAGGTGAATGAATCTCTGGAGACATATGTAGAAAATTTGCAGAATATGACGTTCCTGATCGCTTTTAATCCGGGTGTTCAGCGTTTCCTGGAGCCTGATAGCAAGAGCGGATCAGCGCCTGTGCCCGCCTCCGAGGAGGATCATTACGATATCCGCAAATTTCTGCAAGGCTTTACGACTCTCCATTCAGAGGTAGCCGGCATTATGATCGTGAACAGCAGCGGCGAATATATCAGCAACGAAATGTATGCGCGGACGGAGAGCGACTTAACCCGCGAATCGTGGTATCAGGAGGCCGTGAGCAATAAGGGGATATTCAAGATCGTCGGCCATCCGAATGAGCGCAATGTCACCAATCATGTCAATTACAAAAACAGTGAAGTGGTGTCGGCTGTCCGAGCCATTCTCGATCCGGATACACAGCAGGTGAAAGGCGTCGTCCTCATCGATTTGAAGCTGAGAGTCATCGCAGAGACGGCGCAGGACGTCCGGCTCGGCAAAACCGGTTACCTCACGGTGATCGATAGCAGCGGCGATCTCATCTATGCTCCTCCTGATCCGTACATCGAACATATTCCGCTGGATTGGCTGAACAAAGACGGCTCGGGAACGTATTCCCATCAAGCCGACGGACGGAAGCTGCAGTTCATCTACCGGGTATCCCCGTTTACCAACTGGACAACGGTCGGCGTCTTCAGTACGGAGGATTCCATCTCGGAAATGCGGGAAATCCGCTTCTATGTCGTCAGCTTCGTATTTGTGGTCTGTCTGCTTGGCATGACGGCCTCCTTCTACCTGGCCCATTCCATCTCCAGGCCGATCGGGCAGCTGATGTCCTTCATGCAGAAGGCTCAGTCCGGCGACTTGACGATCCGCTACTGGGGCGACCGCTCGGATGAGGTGGGTCTCCTCGGCCGCCGCTTCAACGAAATGCTGCTGCAAATCAACCGGCTCATTTCCTTGACGGAACGGCAGGAGCGGCAAAAGCGCGAGGCCGAGCTCAGCAGCCTGCAGGCTCATATTAAGCCGCATTTTCTATACAACACGCTGGACACTATCCATTGGATGGCCCGCCGCAAGGATGCCGTGGATATCGCCGAGATGGCAGAATCGCTGTCAAAGCTGTTCCGGATCGGGCTCAGCAAAGGCAATGTTATTATTCCGTTATCCGATGAAATCGAGCACATTCGCAGCTATTTGCAAATCCAGCATGTCCGCTATCAGAACAAACTGGATTATGAGCTGAAGGTCGATCCGGCCGTGCAGGATTTCAGTGTGTTGAAGCTCATTCTTCAACCCATCGTAGAGAATGCGATTTATCACGGGATCAAAGAACGACGGGGTCCGGGACATATTGAGGTGGAAGCGATGGAACGGGAAGGAAATCTGGTGATTACGATTCGTGACAATGGCAAAGGAATGTCGGAGCAGCAGCTGTTGGAGCTCCGCCGGGCGATTGAACAAGCAGCAAGCGCAGAGGAGGAGCCTGGCTCCGGTCAAGCTTCCATCGGGAACAAGGATAACACGTCAGCTGGGGAAGCCGCAAAAACGGCTGGAGAAACGAAGGGTTACGGCATTTTGAACGTACAAGCCCGGCTGCGGCTTACCTTCGGCGATAAATACGGCCTTCACCTGGACAGCGTTCTGGGCGAAGGAACAACGGTAACGGTAATGCACCCGCTGCTGCGGGACAATGATTTTCACAATGGAGTTGATCGCTGATGTTAAATCAATTTTCGCCTGCCTCCGCTCACCGCTGGAAGGTGCTTATTGCCGACGATGAATTCATCATTCGCGAAGGCATCCGGGAAAGCGTCGATTGGGAGAAGCTGCGGCTGCAGGTCGCCGCGGAAGCCGAGGATGGCGAAGAAGCGCTTGAGCTCGCCCTTCGGCATGGGATCGACATTTTGCTCGTCGATCTCAATATGCCCATCATGGACGGAATCGAACTGATGAAGCACGTCCGCGAGGAGCTGCCGGACTGTAAAATCGTCATCATCACAGGCCATGATGAATTCACTTATGCCCAGACGGCGATCCGCCTTCAGGTGAAGGATTACATCCTGAAGCCGGCCAATCCGGCGCAGCTGGAGAAGGTGCTGCGCCAGGTCAGGGATGAGCTGGAGGCCGAGGCCATCCAGCAGGAGCATCTGCAGACCGCTTCGCGGCAAATTACGAAGAGCTACCCTCTGCTGCGGGAACGCTTCTGCCAGGAATGGATGGACGGGAGCATGACCGGGGAGGAAATCGTGGAGCAGCTGTCTTTTCTCCAACTGCCCGTGACTGCTCCCGCCCTGCTTGGCATGATCCGCCTGCGCGAGGCAGCTGCGCCGCAGCCCCTGATGAAAGAGAGCGAGCGCCAGCTCTATTTGTTCGCGATCGAGAATATTGCCGCCGAACTGCTCGCACCATACCCGAAGGTCATCTTCCGCGATCCCTTCGGCGTTATCGTGGTGCTGCTCTGGAGCTTCTCCGCCGATGCCGATTTCCATCAGATCGAATCGTCCGTGCGGACTTACTTGAAGGTCGCCGTAGATGTCCATTTGACCGAGGGGGATAACGATGTCGCAGCTATGCCTGCCGTCTTCCGCAAGTGTAAATCCGCCGTTTTGAAGGAGACCGCTGTCTCCCCGTTAGTGCGCAGAGCGAAGCAGTACATGCTGGAGCATTACGGCGACTGTACGCTGACACTGGAGTCGATGGCCCAGCAGCTCCAGTCCTCTCCGGTGTATCTAAGCCGGATGATCAAGCAGGAGCTGGATACCTCGTTCAACAGCTATTTAACACAAATCCGAATTCGCCGGGCGTCCCAGCTGCTGAACGGCACCGACCTCACCATCGCCGAAATCGCCAGACAGGTCGGCTACGAAACCCAGCATTATTTCAGCACGGCGTTTAAACGCACCACCGGAATCTCCCCCCTGCAATATCGCAAAGGAGGCGCTGCTCAAGATGAGTAGCGCCTTAGTTTTTGTCGAAAAGATTTAGCTCCTAGCATATTCCAATAATACTATATTTTTGTTATATTTATATTAGTATCCTAAAATATGGGAAATTTATAATTTTGAAAGGAGGGGATGTCGCCGGGATTGCCTCCGCTGCTAGACATTGAATAAGGTATTTTCCTACTTAGAAGAAAGCGGGATAAGCAGAAGATCTACTATACTCATGATCATTCTCGGGAATCAGTTTTACTGCAGTAATCCTGGCAAGTTTACTGGGGTTCAGCTTGTTTCTCAACTACCTATTTCAATTAAAAAGGAGACATTCACATGTTCAAAAAAATCGTCGCCGTTTCGTTAGTAGCAGCCACTCTTATGATCCCTTCCTACGGAGTCTTTGCCGCGGATAGCAGCAGTTACGTCAGCACCACTACTCTAAGCTCGAAAGAGGTTTTGGCAGGATTAACGCCTGTGAAATCGTCCGGAAAAATTACAACGATGTCTGCAACATACAAAATCACAGGAGACGGTGTAAGACTGAGAAAAACTCCTTCGACATCCGGTACAGTACTCGGCTTGCTTAACAAGGGCGATATGGTTAACGCCCAACATGGCGGCACCGATGTGGTTGCCGACGGATATGTCTGGAAGCAGGTTTATAGCTACAATCACGAGGCATGGGGATGGGTTGCCGTTGATTACCTGGAGGAAATAGGCTAATCACAGCCTCCTATATAGTAAACCCCCTCGCCATGGGAGATTCCCACGGTGAGGGGGTTATTTAAATCTAAGCACCTATTCAGTTCGCTCACTAGTTGATTCCGAAGTATTCCTTAATCGCATCCACAATGCCTTGGGCTACCCTGTTCTGAAAATCTTCCGTGAAAAGCAGCGCTTCCTCTTCTGCATTGGACAAAAAGCCTACCTCCAGCAAGGTAGCTGGCATGTTGCTCCTTCTTAACACCTCATAGTTATTGTATTTGACTTTACGATCCTTAAGCCGGGTCGCTTGAATCAGGTGCTTATGCATCACATCAGCCAACGGCTTGCTGGCTTCGCTGTAATAATAGGTTTCGGTACCGCTTGCCGTCGGTATATTCAGCACCGAATTGGCATGAATAGAGATAAACGCATCCGCGTTAAGATCGTTTGCGAGTTTGGCGCGATCGGGTCTTGTGACGTAGGTGTCATCATGCCTGGTAAGCACCACATCGATCAACGGCTCCTGCCCAAGCAGCGCTTCTACTTTTAAAGCCATCGTCAAGTTGAAATCCTTCTCTACTCTGCCAGACACTCCGGTAGTACCATTATCGTGAGCTCCATGTCCCGCATCTATCACGACTAACCTATTCCCGGTAACCGGTACCGTCGTCGTTGTTGTCGGCGGTGTAGATATGTCTGGAATGGTGTCAGGAGACGTAGCTGGTACGGTTGGCGAAGTTGGATCGAATAAATCCAGTACAATTCCTTCCGAATTCCCCGCAGCATTGGAAAGCTGATAACTTGCCTTGGAGTTCAAATCCAGGACAACGCGAATGGTCGAAGGATCCGATTTGAACAAGGAATAACGGATTTTGCTTACAAAAGATTGTTCTTCCTCAATATTAATCTGGTAGCTCCCCGCTCCCGCCATATTTTGCAAAGTAAAAGCATCCGCTAAAGCAGCCCCCGGCAAATCTAGAACGATCCGCTCCGGCCCGCTCATTGTGAAAATTTCCGGCTGCACGCTTTGATCCATGTTAATCGTCAGACGATTGTCCGCAAATTGGATATTCTCTATTAATCCCTTATTAGCAGAGGTTGTATCGAGCGAATCAGGTGTGCTCTCTAAAGCGTCCGAGGATAAATACACCGATTTGGTACCGTTATCCCAGTTGACCTCCAGGCCGAATTCTTCCCCGATAAACCGCAAGGGCACAAAAGAGGTCCCCCCTTTCAACAAGGGTGGTGACGTAAGCGAAACGACCCGGTCATCGACATAGGCACTGGATTTATTAATGGCCATCGCAACCGTTTTGGAGTTGTTTTGAATTTTCACCGTCTGATCCGTCTTATTCCAGTTTACAACGTAACCCAGCTCCTCCACCACGCGGATCGGAACCATCACTTTGCTGTTGACGATTTCAACTTGAGACAAATTAGCCGCGCTGAGCTGCGCCCCATTCAAATATATTGAAGCGGTATTGGCAAATACCGGCGAATTAAAACTAAGCAGGAACAAGCTAACGGCAAACAAAACGATGACTCCAAGCCTTTTCAATCTATCCACGCATCCTTTTAATAATAATAGAGACAACTAAATATATCCAAAATTCCAACATCACCCATTTTAACGCTAAAACACACCAAAAGTTGCTATTTTTCTATAATATTTTTGAATAAGAATCTACAATTCTATCAAAAGTCCTAAAACATGCGCAAAAAAACCACTTCTATCGAAGTGGTCTTAGATTTTTCTAGTAGTTGACTTGAAACTGCGCCGACTCCACCCAGCTGCCCGATGCAAAATCCCGGCCTCTGACCAGAACCTTGTCTGCATAGATTTCAACGTAAAAGCCTTGGCTCCCGGTAAGATGAACATCCTCGTCCGTCCATAAATAGGCTACGGAAGCCGCGTTGAACATCGTTGCCGTTTCTCCCTTGCCATCGAACATCGTATGCTCGGCCTCTAACTGCCAATGGGTATGCCCGGTAAACATGATCGCTTGCGGATGCTTGCTCAGCACCTGCTTCAGCTCCTTATCCTGCTCCACGCCGTACCAGTTCTGAGCTTGGAGAGAACCCGCCACCGTATCCATCAGCGGTTGATGCAAAAATACGAAAACCGGTTTATCGGCGGAAGCCTTCTCTCCAAGCTTCTGATCCAGCCATTCCAGCTGCTGCTTCGTCAAATGGCAGAATCTCTCCAGTCCCTGTTCCGTACCGAGAAAAATGAAGTGATACCCGTCGATCCAGTGATCATGATAAACTCCCTGCATGCCAGTCTGGGCGGTATAGTTCCCCAATCTGGAGCTCCAATTTCCAAAGGCGACATCATGATTGCCCAAGGTAAAAAGAATAGGAGGAAGACCTTCCCGGTTAGCCTCGATAATACGCTTCAATTCCCCGTACTCCTCGATAAAGCCGTGATCCGTAATATCGCCTACATGCATAATTCCGCTGCTTCCGGCCGCGTTGGCAATAATGTCCTTTAGGGCTCTATCGAAATTCTGGTTATATTCATGATCGGCATTCCCGGTCACATGGGTATCCGTAATGACCTGGAAGGCAGCCAGCGGCTGTTCAATTGCCTGGGCATGATCGATGAGATCGATATGATCGTGATGTCTCATGGAAATCTCCACTCCCTTTCTTTTACCATTTACAAAGATGATTAATGGGCTTTCGAGCTCATATTCAATCCAATTACGCCAATAACGATGATCGTCATCCACATGATCGAGGACAGGGGAAGCCGTTCACCGAACAGCCGCACGCCCGCCAGCGTAATCAAGACAATGCCGATGCCTGACCAGGTAGCGTAAGCGATGCTCATGTCCATATAACGCAGGGCATAGTTAAGGAACGTAAAAGCAGCACCATAGGACGCAAACATCGCTACGGAGGGCCATAATCGCGTGAAGCCCTCGGACATTTTCATGGATACCGTGCCCGACAGCTCAAGCGCGATGGCCAGGGCGAGAAATAACCAGCCGATTCCATCCGCAGCCTTCATTCTGCCGCTCCTTTCAGCCGGAGCTCCTCATAAGCTCCAATAATATAATCGGCATCGGGCAAAAGCTCCGCCGCCCCGGCCTGCTTCGAATGCAAGCCGATGCATATTCTTGCTCCGGCCGCCTGGCCCATGATCATATCTCCGTTCGTGTCGCCGATCACCGCTGCACCCTGTACATCTATGGACAACTTACCGCAGGCCAGCTCCAGCATATCGGGAAACGGCTTTCCCCGCCCAACCTGATCGGTACCAACTACAGCACCGAACAAATGGCGAATGCCTAGCCATTCCAGATGCTTCTCGGCCGCTAATGTATCATCGGCAGTTACGACTCCAAGCGGGATATGCTGTGCATGGCACGCTTCGAGAAAAGCGAGGACTCCAGCGATCGGCCGGACGGGACGAGCCCGCTCCAGCTCCGCATCGGCTAACCTGCCGCTTAGCTCCGCCAACTCTTTGGCTTTTGCCCAGGATAACCCCGCTCGATAACCCCGCCAAGTCAGCAGGGTAAACAGCTCCCCCATCGTCCCCATCGCCAGCGGTCCATTGCGATCATAATCGATCACCGCGCCATCCTGTCCATGAACCGTCCCCCACAAGTGTGACTCTGTGAAGAGCAGCTCCTGTCCCGGCTCCAGTCCAGTTTCTAGCTGTCTTGCCCGGCCAGACTGCCTCAGCTCCGCTACTAGCTGGCTTCCAAAATGCCGCAGCATATGCTCGCTCCAGCTCCCCCACATGGACACAAAATCCAGCAGGGTGCCGTCCTTATCCAATAAAATGCCGTTAATCGCATAGCTGTGATTACTTACAATGAGTTCAGGCATTCCTTGCGTCACTCCTATTTCATGCTATCCAGCGCCTTTTGGGCCACTGCCTTCGCTTCCTTCAGCGCTTCTTCAGCCGGAATATTCTCGATTTGCACTTTATCAGCTGCGATTTTCAGCGCATCGTTAATTCTGCCGCCGGTTGGATCCTGGAATGGAGCGGAAGCATGCGCTGCCTGCATGAGCGGGATTTTACTCTGCGGGTTTTGTTCGCTGTAGGCAATGAAATCCGGATCATCCAGTGCAGATTGGCGAACAGCAATATAGCCGGTATTCATCGACCAGGCTGCCGTATTTTTGGAATTATTGAAAAAAGAGAACCATTTAAACGCCGCCTGCTGCTGCTCGGGACTTGCTTTGGCCGGAATGCCCGCCAAGATGGCGCTCGCGACCGGCTTGCCTTCGCCAACTCCCGCCCAGCCCGGCTGCTCCATCGCTCCAAGCTGTGTGAAATCAAGATCGCCCTGGTCGCCGCTCGAGCCGGTATAACCTGCCGCTTGGCCTTTCATCACGTCGTCGATCGTTTTGTACCAATATTCCCAGCCTTGTCCGCCATAGTGAATGCGCATAATGCCATCTTCATGAATCCATTTGCGGAACAGCGACCACGTTTCCACCCATTCCGGGGAATCGATCATGACTGTCTTTCCATCCTCACTAAGAATACGTCCGCCTTTACTTAGTACGGCATCGATCATATTCTCGCTGCCCCACATCGGCTCCCAGCCGTACACCTTCGTTTTGCCGCCTTCCCGTTCCGTCATTGCCGCGGCCGCCGCCGCCAAGTCTTCCCATGTCTTGATATCCTCCGCCTGGATGCCTGCCTGCGCAAATTTGTCCTTACGGTAGTACATCACCTGGGTTGTGCCATACATCGGCAGGAAGTATTGCTTGCCGTCCACCTGTCCCTGAGACAGAAAGGTCTGTACAAAATCCTCTTTATTAAAGTCCGGGCTTTGGGCGATCATTTCGTCCAGCTCGGCAAAATAACCTTTTCGAGCCCAATGCACATTGGCCGCTAGAACAGCCGCAGGCACATCACCCGAAGCGATCGCCGCCTGAAGCTTCTTCTCCGTCTCCGAATAATCAGCCTGGACGATCCCTTTGACAATAACCTCCTGCTGGGAGGCATTGAATTCGTCGATGAGCGCCTTCATTTGCTCGCCCAGCTTGCCGCCAAGCCCGTACCAAAATTCAATCGTCACTGGCTCCTTCGCTCCCGAATCCTTCGCTCCATTTACTGCAGCGCCAGCCTGCCCCCCCGTGCTGCTTCCGCTGCCGTTAGTACCGCAGCCTGTGATCAGCACGAAGCTTAGGATCAAGGTGAAAATCAAACCCTTTTTCAATAAATTCATGTATAGCTCCTCCACTCCACTTTATGATTTATATGGTTTATCCCTTGTTAACTCCCGCAGATAAATTCACGCTCTGCATAATTGTCCTCTGCGTCAGCAGAAACAGCAGCAATAATGGCATAATCGTGAATGAACTGGCAGCCATGATCAGCGGCCACTTCAAGCCGTAAGCACCCCCCTCCACAAAAAAACTGCGCAGACCCGCCGAAACTAGCTGCAGATCAGGACTTTTGGTGATCAGCATAGGCCAGAAATAATTGTTGTATTGCTCTATGAACGTAATGAGCACGAGCACAGCGAAGGACGAGCGGGTTAACGGAACGAGAATTGACCCCAGAATGCGTCCATGCGATGCCCCATCGATATGCCCGGCTTCCACCAGTTCATGGGATACCTGTAAAAAAGCTTGCCTGATGAGAAATATCGAAAATACGCTGACACAGTTAGATAGAATCATGCCGGCGTAACTATCCAGCAGGTGAAGCTTGGATAACACGATATAACTCGGTAAATAAACTGCGGTGTTCGGCACCATATAACCCAGTAGGATCAATGCGGTCAGCAGGCCCTTCAGCCGGAATTTCATATGGGTTAGTGCGTAGGCCATCATCGCGGAATTGATTACCTGAATGATGGCAATCGCGCCAGCTACACCGATGCTGTTTGCCATATAGCGCCAAAATGGCGCCGCCTCCCAGGCTTCGAGAAAATTACCCCACTGGGGAGATTCTGGCCAGAAGGTTGGTGGAAACTGCCAGATTTCATCATTGGTTTTGAGACCGCTGGTCACCATCCAATAGAACGGGAAGGCCATTAGGAGGCCGATTAGCACCAACGGCAGATGCCTTGTGAGAATCGGGCTTATCTTTGTCTCAGTCATGAATTGCTCTCCTGTTCCTATCGATCTTGATTTAGTGGTAGTGTACGCTGCTCCTGCTTACTGCAAATGAAACCATGGAGAGCAGCACGCAGCCAATGACCAGCACGACTGCCACAGACGATGCTTCTCCAATATTGAAGGCCTCAAATGCAGATTGATAATACATGTACAGCAGCGTTCTCGTAGATCCCGACGGCCCGCCTTGCGTCATCACGTTAATCTGATCGTAGGCCTGCAGGGACTGAATAATTAGCACAATCGTCAGAAAGAATGTAGTCGGAGATATGAGCGGAACCGTGACATACGTGAACCTACGCAAGCTTCCGGCTCCATCGATTGCGGCCGCTTCCAGCAAATCGCGCGGCACGTTGCGCAGAGCTACCAGGTAGAAGACCATCGCCCAGCCGACGGATTTCCAGCACGTTACAATCAAGATGCCGATAAGTGCCCAGCTTGGATCACCCAGCCAGCCTACTCCCTCCGAACCGAAGAAGCGCAGCACGTTATTGGCCAGCCCTACCTCCGGTTCAAAAATCCAAGACCATACGATGGCCACGGCTACGGTTGGTGTTACCCAAGGTGAAAAAATAAGCGTACGATATATTCCGGAAAATCTAAGCTTGCTGTTCAGCAGCAGGGCGAAGCCGAGCCCGCCGATCAGCGTAGGAAGGACGCTTCCCGCCGTAAACAGCAGCGTAACGCGCAGCGCCTTGTAAAACGCGGGGTTGTCCGCCAATTCAGCATAGTTGGCCATGCCGACGAACAGCTTGTCCGGACTCATGAAATCCCATTCCGTAAAACTCAGATAGAAAGCATATCCTAGCGGGATGAGCCAAAACATCGTGAGCGGAATCATTGCCGGCAGCGTGAACAGCAGCGCCTTGGCATCGGCCGCCAGTTTGGATTGTTTCAAGTTGCTCCTCCTTTTTTCGTTCAAAATATTTTTAACTTATATCAATAGGAACTTTTTTGATTTCCGAAAGCCTATTGAACACTCGCTCGATTTATGATTTGACGCTATGTTATAATCGCTTTAAATTCCGTCCTCCTTGTCTGTATGAAAATCTAGTAAACTTCGTTCGTTCAAAAAATATTGTACACTCGAAGTTAAGAGGTATGGTTTTCTCCATGTAAAATGGAATAGGAAGTTATGTAAAAGACAATCGTGAATAATTTTGATGCGATAGCGGGTGAAATTATGAAACAATCCAATCGGGATGAGGAGCAGCGCAAGATCAAACATGAGGAGCTTCGCCGAAAAGTGGTTAAGGCCATTGCCGATACGATGGATTTGTACGGGGCAACCCATTCCTTTGGCGAGTTATATGGCATCATGTATTTCGAGGACAAGCCGATGACGCTGGAAGAAATGAAGAACCGCATGAATATGAGCAAAAGCAATATGAGCTATGCCGTTCGTTCGCTCATGGCTTCCCAAATGGTCTTTAAGCTGCCGGAAAAGGAGCAGCGTAAAGACCTCTATCAGGCGGAGACGAACTTTTTTCTGGCTTTTCAGAATTTTTTTACGATAAAGCTGCAGCGTGAAATAGATGTGATGACGGAGGCCATTAACGACGTTCTGCCCGAACTTACAGAAATCATTCTCGACCTTGACACGCCGGAAGAAGAGCGCCAGCTATGCTTGCAGGATCTTCACAAGCTGCGGCATGCCCTTAGCTACTACACATGGCTCCAGCAGTTCGTTTATGATCTTCGGGAGGGGCGTTATTTTGACGAAAGCGTGATAATCGAGCCGGAGAATAAGGCGGAGCCTAACTCTGCGGAATAAAAATTAGCGAAGCAGGTGAACCCATGAAATCCTTAATGATTGTCGGAACCAGCTCCTCCTGCGGCAAAAGCTTCATCACAGCGGCTCTGCTGCGTATGCTGCGGAATAAAGGTATTGCTGCCGCCCCCTTTAAGGCGCAAAATATTTCCTCCAAGTCCTTCACGACCGAAGATGACTGCGAAATCGCTTATTCTACCTATATCCAGGCCTTAAGCGCAGGCGTGGCTCCGGAAGCGGATATGAATCCCGTTCTCATTAAGCCTGCCTATGACCAGACGCAAATCATTTTAAACGGCAAGTTATTGTATACAGGCAGTTATACGAAATACGAGGATTATCTGCCGGAAATCAGAGCTGGCATTGAAAGCTCTTTTCATCGACTGGCCGCCAAATACGACATTCTCATCATTGAAGGCGCGGGATCAACCGCAGAGATTAATTTGGCCAATCAGGACGTAGCTAATGTTTATACGGCAAAAATAACGAACTCCCCGCTGCTGCTCGTCTCGGACATTCATTACGGCGGCGTCTTTGCAGCGATTCACGGCACGATTGATTTATTGGATAAGTCCATCAAGAATCAATTGGGAGGATTCATTATCAATCGCTATCAAGGGATCAAGGATATTTTGCAGCCAGGCATAGATGTCCTTGAAAATAAGCATGGCGTCCCCTGTGCCGGGATTTTGCCTTACCAGCATGACCTCATCGTGCCGGACGAGCAGAGCTTTGACCGTATGGCCGAGTTGTTCGAAGCCAACATCGATCTTGGACGGATCAGCCGTTTGCTGGATGTTGCGTTGTGATTGAAAATAGAAACAAGTGAGAGCTAAAGCTACTCCCCGGTCTGTAATGGGATTTCGTAACTCCTTTGTATGACGAAAAATTGCAAGAACCTCACGACCTCCTAAATAAAAATGAATCCTTCCTCTCCAATAAATTAGACTACTAATTTATGACTAGATCGTCAGGATCAGGTAACTAAATGCATTTCATGCAGTTAGTTCAGCGATTTTTTCCGTGTTAGCGGGAACTAACTGCAAAACCTACATTTAGTTTAAAGCTATTTCGACGAATGAGCTCCATTCGGGCAAACTAACTGCATGTTTTACATTTAGCGTATGTATTTTTGATAAAAGAGGCTTAACTAAATGTATAAAATACATTCCTATCTTAAATGATCAAAGATATTTCCTCTTTCATGACTAGAACCACAGGATACCCCCTCTCCCCAAAGTTGCTTCCCCACAAATAAGTTTGATTTTTATAAAAAGAGTAGATTTATTGTAAATACGAAAGCCGCCTCCCCTTGTTATACTCTCTTCTGAAAGCGGATTCATAAAAGAATTCAATTTATAAACAGGGGGTAAGCGGGAATGAAAAAAACGACATTATTGCTGCTGACGTTCGTACTGGCATTAACTTTGACGGCTTGCGGAAGCAAGGATAACAGCGGCGGATCGACGAAAGGCGAGAAAGGCACAGTCGGAATTGCGATGCCGACGAAATCATCGGAGCGCTGGGTGAATGACGGCAACAATATGGTGAAGGAATTCCAACAGCAGGGTTACGGCACGGATCTGCAATACGGCGAGGATGTCGTAGAGAACCAGGTATCCCAAATCGAGAACATGATCACCAAAGGCGTGGATCTGCTCGTCATCGCTTCCATTGATGGCGCAGCCATTACCGAGGTGCTGCAAAAAGCGCATGATCAAGGCATCAAGGTCATCGCCTATGACCGCCTGATCATGAACAGCGAATACGTAGATTACTACGCCACCTTCGACAACTTCAAGGTCGGCGTGCAGCAGGCCTCTTATATCGAGGAGAAGCTTGGCCTGAAGGAAGGCAAAGGGCCGTTCAATATCGAGCTGTTCGGCGGCTCGCCGGACGATAACAACGCTTATTTCTTCTATAACGGCGCGATGTCCATTCTTCAGCCGTACATCGATTCCGGCAAGCTGGTCGTGCGCAGCAATCAGACAAAAATGGAGCAAATCGCCACCCTGCGCTGGGACGGGGCTACCGCTCAGGCGCGCATGGATAATCTGCTGAGCGCTCACTATGCGACAGAGAACGTCGATGCGGTTCTCTCCCCTTATGACGGCATCAGTATCGGAATCCTCTCTTCCCTGAAAGGCGTCGGATACGGCTCCGGCAATAAGCCAATGCCGATCGTTACCGGACAGGATGCCGAGCTGGCTTCAATCAAATCAATTTTGGCCGGCGAGCAGACGCAAACGGTCTTCAAGGATACGCGCGAGCTGGCAAAGAAAGCCGTGGGCATGGCCCTCAGCATTCTCGAAGGCACGGAAGCCGAGGTCAACGATACGGAAACCTATGACAACGGCGTGAAAGTCGTCCCTTCCTACCTGCTGGAGCCAAAATCGGTAGACAAGGACAACATTGAGCAGGAATTGGTAGAGACCGGCTACTATACCAAAGAGGAATTGGGACTGTAAAGTTGCGTGAACGCAAACGGCACATACGGCGGTGGCCTTTCCGGCCTCCGCTGTCCTTTGTACTCGAATGGAGACGAAAGGCTTGGTGAGAACTGTGAGTGACTTCATTTTGGAGATGAGAGGAATTACAAAGACATTTCCGGGCGTCAAGGCCTTGGAAAATGTGAACTTGAAGGTCAAGGAAGGCGAAGTCCACGCCCTCTGCGGGGAGAACGGCGCCGGCAAATCCACGCTGATGAAGGTGCTGAGCGGCGTCTATCCGCATGGCTCGTATGAGGGCGATATTTTGTTCCGAGGCAAGGTATGCGAATTCAAGGATATTAAGCAGAGCGAGAGCCTGGGTATCGTCATCATTCACCAGGAGCTGGCTTTGATCCCCTACCTATCCATCGCGGAAAATATTTTTCTCGGCAACGAGCAGACCAAGCGGGGCGTCATCAACTGGAACGAAACGACCGTCAAAACGAAGGAGCTGCTGGCCACGGTGGGGCTTGAAGAATCCCCCAACACCCATGTGGTCCAGATCGGAGTCGGCAAGCAGCAGCTTGTGGAAATTGCCAAGGCGCTCTCCAAGAAGGTGAAGCTGCTCATTCTGGATGAGCCGACGGCCGCTCTCAACGAGGATGACAGCGAAAATTTGCTGAACCTGATCCTGGAGCTCAAGAAGCAGGGCATTTCCTCGATCATCATTTCCCACAAGCTGAATGAAATCGAGAAGGTCGCGGATTCGATTACGATTCTGAGGGACGGCAAGACCATTCAGACGCTGGACATGCACAAGGATCAGGTGACGGAGGATGTCATCATCAAAGGAATGGTTGGCCGGGATCTCACACACCGTTATCCGGAGCGTGTACCGAACATCGGGGAGAAATTGTTTGAAGTGCAGAACTGGCAGGTCGATCACCCTGAACAGGAAGGCCGCAAAATGCTGGACGACATCAACATCCATATCCGGCGCGGCGAAATTGTCGGCGTGGCCGGTCTCATGGGGGCGGGAAGAACGGAGCTTGCAATGAGTATTTTCGGCAAGTCCTATGGAAGAAACATCCAGGGCAAGCTGCTGCTGCATGGAAAGGAAATCCGTCTGAACGATATCAGCAGTGCGATCAAACATGGCATCGCCTACGTGACGGAGGACCGCAAGCATTATGGTCTTGTATTGATCGACGATATCAAGCGCAACATTTCCCTCGCCAATTTGGGCAAGCTGTCCCGCCGCGGTGTGATTAATGAGAGCGAAGAAGTGCTGGTCGCCGAGGAATACCGGCAGAAATTAAAAATCAAGACGCCAAGCATTCTGCAGAAAACGGTCAATTTAAGCGGAGGCAACCAGCAGAAGGTCGTGCTCAGCAAATGGATCTACGCGCAGCCGGAAATTCTCATTTTGGACGAACCCACCCGCGGCATTGACGTCGGCGCCAAATACGAAATCTACTCCATCGTCAATCAGTTGGCGGATGAAGGCAAAGGCATTCTGTTCATATCCTCGGAGCTTCCCGAACTGCTCGGCATGTGCGACCGCATCTATGTCATGAGCGAAGGGCGCATTACCGGTGAAGTCCAGCGCGAGGACGCCACCCAGGAAGTACTGATGAAATCCATGACTCGAGGCAGGGGGTAAGGAGATGCAAATGATTAGCGAGCTTTTCAAAAAAAATATCCGCCAGTATGGCATGATTATCGCTCTTGTATTCATCACGGTCTTATTTCAAATTCTAACCGACGGCATTCTGCTGAAGCCGCTTAACGTAACCAACTTGATATTGCAAAACAGTTACATTCTCGTGCTGGCCATCGGGATGGTGCTGGTCATCATTACGGGTCATATCGACCTGTCGGTCGGCTCCATCGCGGCGTTCATCGGAGCCCTGGCGGCCATCATGATGGTCGATATGCAGCTGCCTCCCTTTCTCGCCGTTATCATATCCCTGGGCGTCGGGGCGCTAATCGGCGCATGGCAGGGCTTCTGGATCGCTTACGTGAGGATTCCCGCTTTTATCGTCACCTTGGCCGGGATGCTGCTGTTCCGTGGTCTAACCATGATTATTCTGAACGGCCAATCGATCTCGCCGTTTCCGAAGTCGTTCCAGAAGATCAGCTCCGGATTTTTGCCGGACTGGTTCGGAGGCGAGAGCATTCACATCCTGACGATCGTCCTTGGCGCCATCCTCTCCCTGCTCGTCATTTGGCAGGAATGGAAGGAGCGCCAGACACAAATCAAATACAATTTTGAGACTGCACCCATGTGGATTTTCCTTGCCAAAGTGATCTCCCTTGTCGCGATCGTCAACGTCTTTACCTATGTGCTCGCTACCTATAACGGGATTCCGAACATTCTCGTCATCCTGTTCGTGCTCATCGTCATCTACTCCTTCGTCATGAACCGGATGATCGCCGGACGCCATATTTACGCGCTGGGCGGCAACGAGAAAGCCGCCAAGCTGTCCGGGGTCAAGACGAAGAAAGTGACCTTCTGGGTTTTCGTCAATATGGGCGCGATGGCTGCGTTATCCGGACTCATCTTCGCCGCACGCCTCAACTCGGCAACGCCTAAAGCGGGCACGAATTTCGAGCTGGATGCGATCGCAGCCTGCTTCATCGGCGGCGCTTCTGCTTCCGGCGGCATCGGCACCGTCATCGGTGCAATTATCGGCGGCCTGGTCATGGGCGTCATGAACAACGGCATGTCCCTGATCGGCCTTGGGGTGGACTGGCAGCAAGGCATCAAAGGGCTTGTCCTGCTCCTGGCCGTAGCCTTTGACATCTATAACAAATCGAAAACGAATTAAGTGCGATTTGCAGCCTGCAGGTGTGCAGTCCTCTGAAAAAGCTTCACTCTTTGTTAAAGAGTGGGGCCTTTTTTTTATGCTACAATTGGATATATCTGGATAACCATTAGGGATAGCGGGGGATTCTTTTGTCGAACTCGACCATTACGAAGGGAGCCTTGGCCCATGCCTTGAAGCAAACCATGCAGGAGCTTCCCTTAAACAAGATTACTGTAAAGCAGCTCGTAAGCCGCTGCGGGGTGAATCGGCAAACGTTTTACTACCATTTTCAAGATATCTACGATTTGCTCGGTTGGATTTATGAGACGGAGGCCGTGGGCAACCTCGCCGAATATCGCAGTTACGATACGTGGACGCACGGGTTATATACGATTTTCGCCTATATTGAGAGCAATAAATCCTTCTGCCTGAACACCCTTCATTCCCTGGCTCGAAGTCAACTGGACTCCTACCTATATAATGTCACCTATGACCTGATGATGGGCGTCGTGGAGGAGGTAAGCCGCGGCATGCATGTTGCCGAAGAGAATAAGAAATTTCTCGCCAACTTCTATACGCTGGCCTTTACCGGGCTTGTCACTCAATGGATGCAGCAGGGAATGAAGGAAGAGCCGGCTTTGATCGTGGAACAATTAAGTGAACTGATGCAGGGCAATTTTGAACGGGCCTTGCAGCGTTATAGGCAGAAAATCTAGACATTACCATGCACATGTCCAAAAATGATACAGTACCCGCCGATTGTCGATTTTATATAAAAAAGAAATGCCGTACATTGAAATTGTCTTACTCTAGATGTGCTGTGGTTGTTATCAAAATCTACGAAGGCGGGGATGAAGAGCATGGGCACTTACAGTAACCAGGTGTATTTTGTCGGAGGAGGAATCGCTTCATTAGCTGGGGCGGCATTTCTGATCAGGGATTGCGGCTTTCCAGGACGGCAGATTCATATTATCGAAGAGCTGAAGGTACTTGGAGGAAGCAACGACGGCGCAGGAGACCGTCTGCATGGCTATGTCATCCGGGGCGGCAGAATGCTGAACGATGAGACATATGAGAATTTATGGGACCTGCTGAGCTCGATCCCCTCTCTCGATGACCCCAGCCAATCGGTAAGGGATGAGATTATGGCCTTTGATACGGCGCATCCTACGCATTCCCGGGCCAGGCTTGTGAACAAGGATGGTGAAGTGGTGGATGCGGCCTCTATGGGATTTGACATGGGGGATCGTATGGACATGGCCAAGCTCATCATCACACCGGAGGAGCAGTTAGGCCGGCTGCGGATTAACGAATGGTTTGGGGCTCATTTTTTCCAGACGAATTTCTGGTATATGTGGGCGACAACCTTCGCCTTTCAGCCCTGGCACAGCGCAGTCGAGCTCAAAAGGTACATGATCCGCTTCATGCATGAGTTTCCGCGGATTCATACGCTTGAAGGCGTCACGCGTACGCCTTATAACCAGTACGACTCGATCATTCTTCCGCTGCACCGGTATTTGCAGGAGCATGGTGTTGATTTTGAAATGAATTGCACGGTGACGGATTTGGATTTCCAAGCGGGGGATGGCATTACGGTGACACGCATGCACTATGTAAAGGATGGAGTGGAGCGTGCGCTGGATTTGACGGAGGAGGATTTGGTCATTGTCACGAACGGCTCGATGACGGAAAGTTCAAGTCTTGGGTCGATGACAGCCCCTCCACAGCTATACGGCAAAGGCAGCTCATGGCAGCTGTGGGATCGGATCGCGGCGAAAAAGCCAGGGCTGCTCGGTAATCCCGCTTCCTTTGATGATCACATCGATGAATCCAAATGGGAATCGTTTACCGTCACCTGCCAGGGCTCCCGCTTCTTCGATCGGATGGAGAAGTTCTCGCGGAATAGAGCCGGAAGCGGAGCTCTGGTGACCTTTAAAGATTCCAGCTGGTTCATGTCCATCGTGCTGGCTCATCAACCGCACTTCCGCAACCAGCCTGAGGATGTAAAAGTGTTCTGGGGTTATGGCTTGTATCCGGATCATGTGGGGGACTATGTGAAAAAAAGAATGTGCGACTGCACCGGAGAGGAAATTTTAACGGAGCTGCTGCATCATTTGAAATTTGAAAATGAGTTGGATGAGCTTATCCGTTCCGCAAACTGTATTCCCTGCATGATGCCGTATATTACGGCGCAATTCATGCCCAGAACGCCCGGCGACCGGCCTCAGGTCGTTCCGGAAGGCTCAACGAACCTAGCTTTGATCGGTCAATTCTGTGAAATTCCTGATGACGTTGTTTTTACAGAGGAGTACTCCGTCAGGACAGCTAGAATCGCTGTCTATCAACTGCTGGGAGTGAACAAACCAATCCAGCCGATCAACCGGTATCAATATGATATACGTACTTTGCTTCAGAGCGCCGCAGCCTCTTTCCGTTAGATTTCAGAGGATGGCTGAGGCAAATCTCAAGAAGCCGATTGCTTTAGGCGATCGGTTCTTTTCTCCGCAAATAATCATACATGACTTCATTATAGCGATTGATCAGCCGGTCAAGTTCCATGGACTGCCTCAGCACCCGCGTATCCCGCAGGCCGTATTGCTCCGCAAGCTGCCCAAGCTGACGCCGTTCTTCTTCAATCCTATGTTTAATATAATTGGATTTTAATTTCTGCACAAAAAACACCACCTAATGAATATATTAGTATAGGTTGACAAATATACCCATTATACGTTTTTCGATAACTTTTATTTGATGCATAAAGAGCCCGAAGCCTGCAAGGCCCCGGACTCTCTTTGTGTTCCATTCTTAAAACATATGTATAGATAGATAAAACTTAATTGGTATAGACAACTTAATTTTATTAACTTTGAAGCTTAGGATTGGAACCATATTTATTGTCGCCTGGCTCGCTATCTTGGCACATGAACACAATTAGAACAATCGCGCCAACTAGAGGAATAAAGCTTAGCAGAATCATCCAGCCGCTTCTTCCTGTATCATGCAATCTACGCATAGCTACCGCGAGACTTGGCAATAAAACAGCCAAAGAATAAATGTAGGACAGAATTGTATCCAAGCCTATTAACCTACCGATAAAGCCAAGAACTAACGAAACAATCATGTTGAATAGAATAAACATCCAGTATTCTTTACGGCGCGCTCTCCCTTCAAATCCGACATAGTTTTTGAGAACCTTTAAATACCACTCCACTAACGTCACCTCATAAAAATAGTTTTGTTGCGACAATTCGCACAAGGATATATCGGTTTAATATATTGATTTTTTTATAGAAAACATACTATTTTTTTGCAAAATCAATGAAAGAAAGGATTGCCTGGGTTAAATCCCAAGCAATCCTTCGTCACCACCTATTATAAGAATAAGCTAAATCATGCCTCATTCAACGCTCGCAGCAAGGTGTGCCGATTGTAGCGAACCAGATGCGCCTCGCGAAGACTCTCCGTAAATAAATCTTCATCGACGCCAAGCTCTTCCAGCGTAGAAGGACCTCCAGCAAGAACGAGCAATTCCCGGATCCTGGATGCGGGCGGTACCTCGGCCAGCCATTCCCGAATCTGGTCACCGTGCTCAAGCAGCGCCTTCGGCTGCCGTCCCGGGAATTTGCCTTCGTCCACGGCCGCGTGATACAAGCTGGAAATTTCAGCACAGGCCACGCCAACCTTTGCCCCGTGTAGCAGTGCCCGATTTCCGCGGCGCAAATAGGCCATCTCCCAATGGTGAGATAAATGGTGCTCTGCGCCGGAAGCCGGATGAGATTGCCCGAACAGCAGCATCGCAATGCCTGATTCGATCAAGGCCGTCATCAGGATGCGAATCCCTTCCTCTGTCCGCTCTCCGATCTCCGCAGCATGCTGGATGCAGGATTTAAGCGCCTGCTCTGTAATGACTGCAGCCTGTTCGCTGTAAGGCTCTCCCCCCGTAAGGCGGGATACCTTCCAATCGAACAGAGAGGTATATTTGCCCAGCATATCCCCGAAACCAGCCGCTACCAGCGGCTGCGGCGCCTTCATTAGAACGTGCACATCGGCAAATATGGCAATCGGCGGAACAGCCGCCACCGTCTTCTTAATTCCGCGAATAATCAGCGGCGCTCCCGCCGAGGTAAAGCCGTCTACGGAAGGAGCCGTCGGAATGGATACAAACGGAATTCCCGTCTTATGACTCGCGAAACGTACGATATCATGGATCGTTCCGGCTCCAACAGCAATAAGCCCATCCGTGGTGCCAGGATCTACTTCAAGCAGCAGCTGCACAACAGCCTGCTCATCGGCGACGACATCGCCGGCCGCATTCGGCTCCAGAATACATAGCTTTGTCTTCAAGCCCTGGGATTGGAGACTCTCTTCCACGGCTTTCCCTGCCGCATCATAAGTATTCTGGTCGGCTACGATCACTAAGCGGTGCAGAATACGATCTCTTAGAAAAGAAGCTGCCTTATAGATCGCTCCGGTCTCCAGAACGATTTTCTCCAAATGGTCTATTTCCCGGGAATTATCCATGCAGAATTTACCTCCAGTCTGACGGCATTACTCCGTAGATTTCTTGATGCTCTTGAGCCGCTTCATCACGTCGTTCTCGCCGCGGCCGAAATAATCATGCAGCTTGCTGTATTCCTGGTATAGACGGTCATAGATTTCCACATTCTCCGGAATCGGCTTGAACGTCTCTTCTTTCACCCGGGCCATCCGCTCTGCCGCATCAAGAATCGTATCATAACCGCCAGCCTGTTTCCCGGCAGCTACCGCCGCAAACATCGCTGCACCAAGTGCCGGCGTCTGCTTGGAATCGGCAACGAAAATTTCGCGATTCGTAACATCCGCGTAAATCTGCATCAGCAGACGGTTCTTCTGCGGCAATCCGCCGCAAGCGTACAAGGCGTCAACCTCAACTCCATTGTTATGGAAAGCATCTACGATCTTACGGGTACCGAAGGCCGTAGCTTCGAGCAGGGTACGGTAAATTTCCTGCGGCTTGGTAAGCAACGTCATACCCAGAATCAGGCCGGTCAAATCTGTATCGACGAGAACAGACCGGTTGCCGTTCCACCAATCCAGCGCCAGTAATCCGGTTTGTCCCGGCTTATAGGCCGCGGCTTCCTTCTCAAGCCATTGATGGACGCCGATGCCTTCCTTGGCCGCCGCTTCTTTGACGTATCCTGGAACCGCCTCGTCTACGTACCATTCAAAAATATCGCCTACAGCCGACTGTCCCGCCTCATATCCATACAGCCCGGGGATGATGCCATCCTCAACGACGCCGCACATGCCTTCGACCTGCTTCTCTTCCGTGCCCAGCAGCATATGGCAAATCGAGGTGCCCATCGCCATCACAAGCTTGCCCGGCGTTACGACGCCGACAGCCGGCACTGCAGCATGAGCGTCTACGTTCCCGACGGCAACTGCAATGCCCGGCTTGAGGCCCATGATTTGCGCCATACGCTCAGTCAACCCGCCCGCATTCGTACCGAGCGGAATGACTTCACCGCGAAGCTTTGTCTCTGTAAGATTTTCCAGCCTTGGATCCAGCGCTTTGAAATATTCCTTGCTTGGATAGCCGTCCTGCTTATGCCAGATCGCTTTATAACCAGCCGTACAGCTGTTGCGGACGATGGTGCCCGTCATTTGCGAGATGACCCAATCTGTCGCCTCCAGGAACATATCTGTGCGCTCATAGATTTCGGGGGCTTCATCAAGGATTTGCCATACTTTGGCGATCATCCATTCGGATGAAATTTTACCGCCGTAACGCGGGAGAAACGCTTCTCCGCGCTCCGCTGCGATTTCATTGATCTTATCGGCTTCCGGCTGAGCGGCGTGATGCTTCCATAGCTTCACCCAGCTGTGCGGATTATCGATGTATTTCGCATCGAAGCAGAGCGGCTGGCCCTGCTCGTCGATCGGCAGCATCGTGCATGCCGTAAAATCGATGCCAATTCCGATTACATCAGCCGGATCGATGCCAGACTCCCGGATAACCGCTGGCACAGATTTCCGCAGTACCTCCAGATAATCGTCAGGATGCTGCAGCGCCCAGTCATGCTCAAGCTTGATACCGGAGCCCGGCAGCTGTTCGTCGATAACGTGATGCGGATAAGGGGTCACGTGATCCGCCACTTCGCGTCCGTCCGCTAAGTCGACCAGTACCGCGCGGCCCGATTGCGTACCGTAATCTACCCCGATGGTATACTTGTTAGCCATTTGAAAAACCTCCCGTTCAATAGCGCATTATTTTTGTCCGTAATATGCCTTGGCTCCATGCTTGCGCAGGAAATGGCGGTCCAGCAGCGTCTGATCCATAGGTGCCGCCTCCGGGTTCAGCATCAGCATGCGTGCCGCAATTTTCGCTACTTCCTCAAGAACAACCGCGTTATGAACCGCATTGTGGGCATCTTTTCCCCATACGAAGGGTGCATGGGCATGCACCAATACACCTGGCACCTGGTTCGGGTCGATGTCCGCAAACCGTTCGACGATCACGTTCCCCGTCTCCAGTTCATAAGCCCCTTCGATTTCTTCCCGGGTCATCGGCCGGGTCACAGGAATTTCTCCGTAGAAATAATCGGCATGTGTCGTGCCGTAAGCTGGCAGCGCCTTTCCAGCCTGCGCCCAGCTTGTTCCCCAAGGTGAGTGAGTGTGCACGACCCCGCCGATATCCGGAAAAGACCGGTACAGCACCATATGGGTCGGAGTATCGGAGGATGGACGCAATTTGCCCTCGACCACATTGCCCTCCAGATCCACGACGACCATATCTTCCGCTTTCAATTCCTCGTACGGCACGCCGCTTGGCTTTATGACGAACAGCCCGCTTTTACGATCAATGCCGCTGACGTTTCCCCATGTAAATGTAACCAGTCCGTGCTTCGGCAGTTCCAAATTAGCCTCCAGAACCTGCTGTTTAAGCGCCTCCAACATATGCAGCCACTCCTTTCCTCTCATCGTAATTCTTTACGTTGCATATCTATTACAGATACCCTGTCCTGATTAGAAGGCAGATGCAGATCTACAACTAGATCTATAAACAAGACAAGTATCCAATCCGATCAAACTGCAAACATCTAGTGTTAGATCAAACTACAAGATCAGTCAAATCAAGTTGTAAATATAGATCTAAGATGAATTCGACTGAAAATTTGGGATGCAGTCAAGGAAACACATCCCATGAACCTGTATCATCCAAGGAATTTAGGAGGTACAGCTTCGTAGGAACAGTTTACGTACTTACTCACAACATTTTTATCATTCAACTTAATAATAAATGGATTTATAGCCGTTAGTTTCTACGGTAAGAAAGGGAACATAAATTTAAATGGATTTAGTTATAAGAAGGAACATCGCCAATGATCGGACTAGATCCTTGATCTTAGGTGTATAAATCCATCTAATTCCCTAAAACAATGGTTTAGAGCCTAATTAGATACCTTCATTCCATTTAATACAGCACAGTTTGGTTGGTATATGCATATAAACATACAAGCTAAATCAAAACGTATTGTACGTACAAGTTATAGGCTAGAGCCCTGGGAAACGGACCCTAGCTTTGCAATTCCACTTCTTGATTCGCCTGTTCTCTGTTATGCACGGATTCCCGCTCTACGATCTCCGGTTTAAAGACCGTGTCTTCAACCACCAGTCCCTGCTCAATCATCCCGATGAGCTGCCGGGCTGCCAGCTCGCCCATCTCCGTTTTCGGATGCGTCAGCGTCGTCAGCTTCGTCCCGGAAGCGAGCGCAAGAGATGAATCGTCAAAACCGACGACCGAAACGTCCTCCGGAACACGCAGGCTGCACTGTTGAATAGCCTCCATCAGAACGACCGCCAATTGATCGTTGTAGCACACAAAGGCGGTCGGCCGGCCTTCCTCATCCTGCTGTAGCAGCTGCACCGCTTGAGTGTACGGGACTCCGTCCTTCTCCTCCGTCGTGTAAGTTACTACTCGTTGGGGAGATACACTGATCCCGAACTCCCGATGCGCCGCGAGAAAACCTTTAAGGCGATTAACCCCTTGCAGGTCATCCCGTTTAAAGAACCCGACGATAGAGGTGTGTCCCTTCTCCAGCAGATGTCGTGCAGCCAAATAGCCGCCAAGCTCGTCATCCACCTTCAGGCAAGGACATTCCAGCTCGCGATACTTCTCATTGATCATCAGGTACGGAATGCCCTTCTCCTGCAGCGACAGAAAGTAGCTTAAGTTTGGATTGCCTTCCGCGCTCTTGGTGGGCTCGATGATGAGCCCGCTCAGCGGCTGGCTGGTCATCAGCTGCAGGCTTTCCATTTCCTTCTCTTTATTGTTATCCGTGCTCGATAGAAGAAGCCGGTATCCTTTGCTTCGCAGCTCCGCCTCGGCGCCGCGGACGATATGCGGAAAGATATAGTCCGAAATGTATGTCGTGATGATCCCAATCGTCTTGACCTGCTCACCCTCTCGGCGCAATGGGTTTCTCGCGAAGGTGCCTTTGCCTTGAATCCGCTCCAGCCACCCTTCCTTCTCCAATTCACCGAACGTCTGGCGCACCGTTTGCCGGCTAATGCCGAACTGTTCAGAAATCTCGTTCTCCGATGGGACCTGTTGTCCGGGCTGCAGCTTTCCCGTTTCAAACCATGACAACAGTTCATTTTTGAGCTGCATATATTTAGGAATCCGCCGATTACTCATCATTCACCTCAGCCAAATGCTCTTATTCTACCCGCTATTGTATCATAGGCCGGGGAACGCGCGGAAACAGGATCTCTCAGGCTTAGACCATTAGCGCAAGCGGTATGCCATGTCGCTCCAGCGAAGCTCGTTCTTGAACCGGCGCAGCGACGTATCCTTGTCAATGATAACAGCCTCGATACCAGCCATTTCCGCCCAATCCGACAGATTCTCGGCCGTAATGTTATAGGACAGCACCGTATGGTGAGCCCCGCCTGCCAAAATCCATGCTTCTGCAGCTTCTCTCAGCGACGGCTGCGGCTTCCAGAGTACGCGGGCAACCGGCAGCTTCGGCATCGGCTTCTCTACCTTTACCCCGTCAACAACGTTAACGATCAGGCGGAAACGGTTGCCCAAGTCTACGAGGGAAGCGTTGACCGCCGGGCCGTCTTGACCATCGAAGACGATGCGCGCCGGATCTTCCTTGCCCCCGATGCCTAGCGGGTGAACCTCGATCGACGGCTTCGTCGCAGCTATCGTCGGGCAAACCTCAAGCATATGTGCGCCAAGGATCATATGCTTGCCCGGCTCGAAATGATACGTGTAGTCCTCCATGAAGGAAGTATTCTTGTTGTCGGCAAGCACTTTGAGCACGCGGGTCAATGCGGCGGTCTTCCAGTCGCCTTCGCCGCCGAAGCCGTAGCCCGCTTCCATCAGACGCTGTACAGCCAGACCCGGGAGCTGCTTCAGACCATGCAAGTCTTCAAATGTCGTAGTGAACGCACCAAAATTACCAGCTTCAAGGAACTGTTTCATCGCGATTTCGAGACGCGCCTGATAAGCGATGGAATCGCGAACCGAACCAGGACTCAGACCTTCTTTGGTAATCGTGTATTTCTCAGCATATTCATCGAGAAGCTGCTTCACTTCTGCATCGCTTACTTCGTTTACCAGCTGTACGAGATCGCCGATACCATACCCGTTCACCGACCAGCCAAGCTGGATTTGCGCTTCAACCTTATCGCCCTCAGTTACCGCTACCTCGCGCATGTTATCTCCAAAGCGCGCTACCTTCAGGCTGCGGCTCTCTGCATACGAAACGGCAGTCCGCATCCAACCGGCGATATCCTGGCGAACCTCGGCGTCCTCCCAATGACCGACAACGATTTTACGGGCAATGCCAAGACGGGCCCCGATATGGCCGTATTCCCGGTCGCCATGCGCAGACTGGTTCAGGTTCATAAAGTCCATATCGATCGTTTCCCAAGGAATGTCGCGGTTAAATTGCGTATGGAAATGAAGCAGCGGTTTCTGCAATTGGGACAAGCCGCGAATCCACATCTTGGCCGGCGAGAACGTGTGCATCCATGTTATGATCCCGGCGCAGGATGAATCGCTGTTCGCTTCGACAATTAATTTATAAATTTCATCTGGTGTGGTTACAATTGGCTTAAATACGATGGATTGTGCAAACGCAGGATCTTTGTCCAGCTGCTCGGCAATGATGCGGGAATGCCCAGCTACCTCTTCCAACGTCTCAGGCCCGTACAAATGCTGACTTCCTGTTACAAACCAAAATGAATACGGTTTCAAATTCATTGCGTTAACGCCTCCCAGAGTGATTGATTTCTTTAAGTAAGAATGGAATAGTTCTGCCAACTTGTATATACAATATTTATATATTTAAATTCTTGATGTTAATTGTACGTACAAGTTCTTACCTAGATTCTATAGCTGCTCCTCTGAAAAGGCAAGTATTTTTTATCCCTATCGGTTCAAATTCCTATGTAATCTTCAATCATTCGTCCAGTAATCGATATCGCTTCGCAATCCCCGCCGCGGCCTAGCCTTAGCTTGTTCCTCCGTCCCTGCAACATTTAACAGCCTCAGGGTGGCTAGATTGGATTTGTCCGGCCAATTCAGATATCCGTCTCTCTCCAGCCGTCCCATAGCTGCCAGGATATCCCGCTCCATTCTGCCAGTTGTACGTTCAAGTTCCTTCATACTCGGAATACGACGGCGCTGTGACCAAAAATTATAAATAATCCGCAACAGCTTGCGTTCCAAATCAGGAAGCATAGTAGCTGCCTCCTTTCGTCATTTGCTGCATAGATGATTGCACGATTGGTTGCGCGGTTGGTTGTACACTCGATCTTGCAGGTTGTTTCATAGATCGCTTCACGGGTTGTTTTATGGATGGTATTATGGATTGTTTTGTAGATTGTTTTATCGATTGTTTCATAGATGGCTTCACAGATTGCTTCACGGGATGAAGTGCGAGAATTTGCTCAGTTCTAAAAGCTCTTGGCGCTCCCGATTGCAGACATGTTGCCCGAACCAGCCCACTGCAAATGGCATGAATGTGAATGGGCCGCTGCGAAATTCTGCCGCTGCGATCCATATATATGATCTCGACCACCTGGTTAATGTATTTTTTCACCAAAATCATCTCCGATAAGAACGTTTGTTTGTATTATATACGAACTTATGTTCTTTAACAAGTAGAAAATAGCGCCTGATTGCCCGGACTTTTCCTTAAGATGGCTTGTTTAGATTTGGTCAGGCAATGTTAAGGAATAGTAAGAGGGTCGGAGGAGAAGCATGGAGTATTAAAGGGAAAATCGATCATGTGAAATGAAAGGAGACTGCATCATGTGGAAGCTTGGCGAAAGATATCGAGGCAAAGGGAAGGGGATTTTGTGGATTATTGTGTTTTGCATACTGATGGGGTGTGCGTATGTCGCGTACATTCTGTTTAGCGTGTATTGGTCATAAAGAAACTTACAGGGAGTCTGCGTCTTGAGACCAATGGGGTTGCTAATCCCCTTGTTCCTCTAGATTAAGGCTTAACCATGGGTAATAATCACTGCGACTCGCCTGCAAGCTGGCAGCCTAGTATGGGAAGGCGTCCGCTAGATGTATTTTCTACATTTACTTTAAGCTAATAAGGGTAAATTTTGCGAAGTAAATGTAATTCCTACATCTAGTTTACGGTATTTTGCCTAACTAGCCTCCATATCTCATTTCTAACTGTAAGAATTGCAGCTAGTTTGTATCGTCAACGATAAACGGTAGTTTTTAAATGTAACAAATACAATTAGTTCGCACTAACTAGCTAGCTAAACAGCGAATGGCTGATAGCAATTAGAGGTAGTGGATAGTAAAGCAGCAAATAGCAAATAGTGGATAGCGAATAACGGAGTAACAATAAAGAAGTATCGAAAAAGCTACGAATAGAGAACCAATAGCAAAATCACAAATCCTACAATGAAGCAGCAATTACGCAGAGGAAACTCCCGGCGCCATGGGAATTTACTTCTGTAATCTGCTGAGGATCGTGCCAAGCGTTCCGATATCAATCAGGTCGGTTGCTTTCCAGTCCGGACTAATTCCAGCGTGCGTAATAAGCCATTCGCGACCACTCTCTTTCCAAGTCTGTTTTGCCCCTGAATCGGCGGGTTCCTGTTGTTGTTTTACCCCTTTCGGCTTCAATCCGAGGAACTGGGCCACGCCGCGCACATGCCCTTGCGCAATTACTTCAATAACCTCCTGCTGCTTCAGCTTGTTCGCATCGTTAACTACATCAACAAACAAATTCTCCGTCAGCACCGCAGGCATTTTGCTCTCTCTAACCATATGGAGGTTCTTCGTTTTCTCCCCCCTGTCGTTGACGCCGTAAGGCTTGAGCTCCGTCATGACGGCGTTATGCAAAACGTCCTGCAAGGACCTAGAAGCCGCGGATGCCGCAGTATAGCAGTACGATTCGAAGCCTCCCGCCCCACCCCCGGCGTTACAGTGAACGGAGATAAGAATATCGGCACTCGCCTGATTGGCTTTGTCGGTGCGTTCTTTTAAAGTCATATCGGCATCCGAACTGCGGGAGAGCAGCACCTTAACACCCTCATATTGCGATTCGAGCCGCCGTTTAATGGCTAGAGATAATTGGAGGGTAATGTCCTTTTCTTTCAATCCATTTCCTGTTGCCCCCGGATCTTTACCTCCGTGGCCTGCGTCAATCCATACCGTTTTCATGATCATCCGCCCCTTTCAATGCTTGCTTCACAAACTGATTGCCGTACACTGCAAACGCCCCGGTAAGAATGCCCTGAATCAGTGAATCCGGTCCCCAGCCGAGCAGCCAAATAGTCAGCAGTACTGATACGACGGTAACAATATAGATGATGCTCCAATCGGGAACCTTGGGCGTCTTTTTGAGGATATAGCCAATCACCCAACACACCGCCACAACTCCGAATAAATACGGATGAATGAGATCAAAAATAGCGTTCCAGTCCATTTCTACCTTCCTTTCCAGCTTATAATATAGTTTATTCCTCCAGGCGGTCCAACCGCTTGTGTGCTTGCTTAGTCGACTCCTCCACCCTTGTCACGCGTTCGGATATTCCATCCAAGCGCTGGCTTTGAATCCGCATATCCACCCTTATGTCATCGACGCCGCGTTTGATATATTCCACGTCCGTCTGCAGGGTCGCTCCTGCCTCCGCGTCTTTCGCTGCATCCTGGCGTATGGTCCGCGTGCGCCCCAACCAGCCTAGCAAAATTCCACTAACGGCTGTCGCAATGGAGATAAGTATCGTAATTTCCATCCTGCTCCCTCCGTTTCAAAAGAAATAGCCCCCGGGAAATCGGGGGCAAAGGAAAAACGCCTTATAGGGCGTAAGAATTTAGTAACTCTTGCACTTGAGCCTGCCACCGAAGCGGCACATCGTTAATAGCTTTTATATTTGCCATGATTAGATCATAGTATATTTTAGCCAACAGTCTCACCCCCTGTAATAATTTCTGCAAGTTCTGCAAGCGCTAGCTGCATTTCGAGTTTATCAGCTTCCTGCGATTCAGCTAGTTCGACGAGAGCCAGTTTAAGCTCGGTGTTCTCTGCCTGGAGACGTTCAAGTTCGGTTGGCTCTTGTGACTGTGGACAAGTAAGCTCCTCGATCTCTTCGGGTGATAAGCCCTCGCTCCACAACGTCGGCTGCTCTGGGTGTGTATAAACAGGGAGTTGCCCGCGCTCTTCTTCGGGTTGAGTGGTCCATTTCGCATACATAGTTTGGTATTCACTCTCTGCCGCAGTTAGAGCATCCTGGTATTTCCGCCATGCTGCTATGTCAAAACGAGGACAGAATAAACCCGGAGGTACCGGGACCCCAACAATGTAACCAACTGGCTGCTGCTGCTCTTCTGACAGCTTGTCTTCAACGCAAGTATTGGTTTCAAGCTGCGTCACCAAATCCTGGTAATAGAAAGGAACGACTCCGTTAAAGGCATCATTCACTAATTCGTCCTCCAGATAAACGCCGTCTGCATTTACTTTAGGTACTGCTTTCACGGTAATTCCTCCTTATTGTTCGGCCACAAATGACATGCTAAGCGTTAAATGTGTACTTTGAGATGGAAAAACAGCTAAGATATCACCATTAGCTTTTACATCAAAATAGGCAATATAGACATTCACCCCAGACATGATTATTGAAGGTATTCTACTTGTTATTTTTGGCCTGTAACCAATCGGAAGCTTAAATACAACAGTTTCTGTCGCCCCACCTGTTACAATACCTTTCACATGGACAATCCCCATACTGTCTTTGAAATATTGAGCCGGAAATACACCGCTGCTCGATAATGTCCACCCATTCAACAACGTCGGCGTAATCCAACCTGGTGCATCCTTCTCCGCTTTCTTCTGCTCAACGACGCTTACCCGATGCAGGGCTTCGGACACGCCTGCGGTCAAGTCGTTAAGTTGAGACTTTTCGTTTGTAGCCAGGCTTCCGCTTATCGGAACAATAGGTGATTTATCGAGTTTGAGATAGGTGACGCTATAAGCTGCTGATTGGTCATAGTCTGCGGTAGGTAAATAGGCTCGTTGTCTACCGTAAGCATTGACACTGTCGACAATACTCCACTTAAAATCCGCCATGGAATTCTTATATACACCTAGAACTACATTATTTTTATACCTTAGCTCTGAGGCAGAGCTTGGAATTTTGGTGCCATCTATTGCAATCCAACACCCTGTTCCATCAAGTTTCGGTTTCACACTCTCCCTTAACACCATCCCCGTACCGAATTCGACCATGTTATCGCCTTCGGCTAGTGCCAAGCAACCCTCTGAAACGACTGGCTCAACGGTTTCTTTGGCAAGGCGGTACAGAAGCTGATAAGGCGTATATCCTTGATCGTTCATCACGGTTGGCAGGGTAGTGGTTCCACTACCCTCGACCAAATTGCCAGCTTTGTCGATTTGACCCCATGCCTTTACTCCAGTTCCCGGGTACGGTAAGCCCCAATTGTCGTTAGCGGCCATACGCCATCCTCTAAAGAACGCCTTAATCTCGTCTGCCGAAGGTGTGTAGTTGTCTCCCCAACCACTATCCGCATTAGAAACATGAAAAAGAAGGTAGTTGCCGCTGTCTGAGCCAACTGCATACGTATCCGCACCAGAAGATTGATCCATACGTACTAACTGATTCCCGTTATATTTTGTCGCGAATGCTGTATACCTTGGCACTGTTTGAGGAGTAGGGCCGATATTCCGTAATCTTATACGTTTATATCCGGTGTATGATATCGGCGCTTCGTAAACCACCTCGGGCAGATCCCCGGTTACTAGAACCTTTTTCCACTTCGCCAGCTTATTATACTGTCCGTTCCGTTCATAAAGTACGTCCGGGTCGCTGCCGTCAAGTGGGTTCGCGTGTATCTCCGTCTGGAAAGTAAGCATGGATTTATGTTGCGGTTTGAACGGTTTCGGATTATTTCCATGGATGAGAACTGGATTTTTAAATAATATTGTCCCTATATCCCCGGAAAAAACGATCCTTATAGTACCCACATTTTGAGGAGCTTGTACGGTCAATGTCCTTGCGGTTGTCCCGTTCACTCCGTAGCCAGAAACTGCGTTGCCGCTACTGTCATAGAATTGAATACTGACAGTAGCCTGTACGGATGAATCACTCTCCCAATATAAAGAGTAATAATCTCCAGGAATAGCTGCTATGTCTTTGTAAATATTTTGCCCGGCGGCTGTCCTGATTAAAGTTGCAGCGTATGGCCCATCCACTGTAACAGTGTAGGATGTTCCCCAAGTCCACTCATAAAACGGTGGCAGCAAATTACCAGACGTAGCAATCGCATAGGGATTTTCCACGCCTACAATACCGGAAGAAACGAACGGGTATTTATCAGCAATTTCCTCACTGGTCATCCCATCTAGTGCCGCGTACTCGGCCTCCGAAAGCTTATAAATGCTCACCTCGTCGATGTTACAACCTTCGGCTCCAGTTCCTGTAAAGTTTTCATTTCCATTTTGATCAACAAGAGCAATTCTCGGAACTACATAACGAGCGCCAGGAGGAACTTTTGCCTTAACATACCCATATGTAAACTTCGAAGGGTTTCCATAAATAACGCTTCCTCCAATTAGTCCGCTTACATTATCGGTACCTGTCTCGTTCCAAAAAAATAAGGTCATGTGTGCACCAGCAGATTGTGGCTTTATCCATGCTCCAAAAAGGATATATTCTCCTTCTGAAACCCTGTAGCAGTCTTCTACTACACTTCCTGCGAATCTATAATAATGAGTAGTATCAGTCGAAGTATCCGCCACAACCTTTAAAGAAGCACTCCCAGACTTTTTGACTGTTGTGTCTATACTCGCGGTTACTCTATTATAAAAATATCGAGGATTTAGACTTTCACATCCTCCCCAGCTACCGAGTATATTAATCAGCGTTCGTCCCCGTACTTCGCCAAGCTTAAAGCGTGCGTCGCGCTTAGCGTTGATCGTTTGTAATCCTGGTTGCAGTGTAACAAACTCGGTGCTGGATCTATTTAGACGATTTTGGACATTACCAACGGCCTCGTCAATCTTATCCCAGTTCTCATTCAGCATCGTCTCAATATTAAAATACTCATTCCCATCGGCTACCGGATCCTTCTTCAACAAGTTCAAGTGTTCTGTGTTACTTGCCAACTGAACCACCTCCTGCAAATTTTGATAGCGGCACCTGCTCCAATTCGCCAAGCGTTATGACGGCATGGATGTCTTGAATCAGCAAATAGCTGAATTCGTACTCGACCGCCAGATGAGCCGGTTTAAGTTCTTCGATAACAGCTTTGAGATCATCCAGATTCGGTGGAACGCCGATTGTATCAATAAACTTCACCGTGATGCTCCATTCATCCGGCTGAAAGGATACATCGACCGTACCGCCGTCGTATGCTTCGGCGACATTTTTGACCAGCCGTCCCGTAAATTGCCCAGCGCCTCGCAGCTTTGACTCCACGACGGCGCGCCGCTGTGCCAGTGGCTTGGCCAGGTCTGTTTCAATCCCCAGTTCCTGCTCCCAGCGGTTCAGCCCCCAGGTGGCCGTCTTGACGAAAAATTGCTCCAATGTCTCATCGAGCGCCTGGTACAGCAGATCCAATTCTGCACCTTTTGCATTCATATCCCCTCGTATGACGCGGGAGGTTTCATAATAACCCGGTAGGTACGAAAATAGCTCGCGCCCTCTCGGGCTTGTCATTATTTGAGCATTCATAGACGACCACCATTTCCAGTACTCATTATCGTTTTATAATTCATAATTTCAACACCATCCTCAGCAACATTCGCCGACTCGTGCTTGCATCAGCCCACGAACACTCCATCACCACATTACGCATTCACTACCACCGTCCCCAACACGGCGACCTGACCGGGCTGAATCTGAATGTTCGTATCCGCGTTACCATTCACCGTTAGATCGGAGTAATCAATAATCGGTGGAATATCCAGCAGAACTGAGGCAATACGCGTTACCCGCACGAGCGGATCGGCAAAAGCCAGCTGCTTCAAATATGCCTGCACTCCCTTTTCGATCAGTGCCTTTACTTCGGCCAAGGTAGCGCCATCCGCCAAGGTCAGCTTAACGCTGATATGAATCGGCACTTCCTCAGCCGCCATCACGGTCACAACCGGTCCGGCCGGGGCCATGCCTTCCCCTTGCCCGTCCTGTGTCGGGTCGATATACTGCTGGGCAGCCGCAACGATATCCTCGTTGGCCGCGCGTTTGTCCGCATCAAGCAAATAAATGCCGACCGTTCCCGCTCCGTTCCATAACGGATGAACCTGTACGCCGCCAACGCCCGGCACCTCTCCGGCCCATTTCATATATTGGGCTTTGTTCCCGCTTGTCCCCTGGCTTCGCACCTGATTCAAAAAACGCTCCAGCAGCGACTCATCCGATTCTACATCCGTGCCGCCCCGCGTCTCCTCAGGGTTCGTCACGGCCACAATCCCGTTCACCGAGGCAGACATTACGCTAATCACACCCGCAGGAACCGTGCCATTGCGGCCTGGTTCTACGGCACGAACGCCTACTAATGCCACACCTGTGTCATCCAGCGTCACGGCTGCCGTCGTCGCGTATTCAATAGAAGCTTCCCCCGTAATTTCGTCGGCCGGAGTAGCTACCAGCGTGCCCGCAGGCACCGTTATGCCTGGCGTTCCGGTAAACCGAACCTGTCCGGTAGCCGCCGTCGCTGCACGCCGCGCAACGCCATGCTCTGCCGCTCGCATATCCAGGTATGGCCCATAGGACGAGCTGGCAAAGCCCCATTCCAGCACCTGCCTGGCCCAAAGCGCGGCCTCCGACAGCATAAAAGCCACAGGAGCCTGCGCATCCCAAATAAACGAGCCCTCTGATTTGTCGATATCATCAGGCACCCGGCTTAGCATTCGCTGCATAATCTGTTCTTCCGTCTGTTCTTGCAAATATACTGGCAATCCTGCCATTACACGGTCACACTCCCTTCCAAGACCGCAGTCTCATCTCTTACATTCATCACGCGGCAGGAGAACGAGCAGGCATCCCCAGACCAGCGAAAAGAAAACTGATCCACCCGCGCCGTACGCGGATCTATCATCAATGCCTCCGTTGTCATGCGCTGAATTTCCGATTCCAGCGCCCCGCGGCTCATCCCCCGGCCGATCAGGCCTTCGTATTCCTGCCCGTAATCGCGGGAATAAATCAAGTGATGATACCTTGCCGTTCGCACGGCTTTTTCACACCACATCATCCAGGCTGCGGTCTCGTTGGCGGACACTATTTTTCGCGTAGGGGTCATCCGGAACTCGCCTGCCTCAAAATCAAACAGCCAGCTCCGCCCAAACATTCCCCCAGTTCCCGCACTCTGCTCCTCCAGTACGTTCAGTTCATCTGACCCAGCCGCGCCCGAGCCAGCGTCCCATTCCTGCTCCGCTGGAAATAAATTAGCCATCTTGGCTCACCACCCTGCATAGGACGACCACCTCATGGCCGCCATTCAAATTAACGGCAACGACGCGATCCCCCGGCTGAAGACCGTCGGCCAGATTAACGCGAACGTCCTTGATCTCGGCCGCCTCAAATTCAAAACGCGTTCGCGGACCCGGTACTCCAAGCGGGTATCCCTCCTGATCGACGGGCGACATCATCGTTCCTACCATATGAAAAGCCGGAATTTCCAAAGTGACCGGAAAATCCGCAACCCAATAATTTTTAATTTCGTGTTTGAAATGATCCAGCTTCAGCCCCGATGCCGTTATCGTTCCGAGCTCCGAGGACATGCCGGACAGCATATCTTTGGCATACCCCGCCATCTGCTCCCGGAAAACGGCTGCCAATGATTTATAAGGATCAGCCATGGTTGAGATAATACCTCCTTTTCACGTAGTCGTAGGACCCCAGCTCCAGCGACATCCGTCCCGGATCGCCCAGCTCATGCGATATGGACATGACGATCAGCTCCAGGCCGTTTAGCTCCACCTTATCACCAGCCCGCAGCGTGTTAATGTCGAGCCCGTTTACGGTGAAGGTCTCCTGAAGGCCGGTCAGCATGCTTTTGGCCAATTTTTTGGCCTCCGCCGGCGTCTTTACATCCTCGTCCTGAACAATCCGCTGCAAAGTCCCGAATTTACTGACTTCTCCCGTCTCTACCGCCAAAAATTGCGATGGGGGATCGGCTTTGTTCATATCGCTGCCGGTTCTCGGACTCGCTGGTTTGCTGCTATCGGTGCTGCCAATCACTTTGACCTTAGTAACCGTTCCCTCCAAGGTCCGATGCTGGTCGATGCCCTCCAGAGCTTCAAGCTTCCATACGGTTTTGTTGCTGCCGATTTTGAACAGTTCGAGACCCGCAGGCGTCATCCGCGGCATGTAAGCATCCCCGCCAAGCTTTACGGTCTCCCTTAAGTCCGTTACGATCATGTTATAGATCGGTTGGGAGCGGTATGTCGCCTTGCTTAACGCCTTCCCTGTATCCGGAATGGATGCAAGCTTGATTTGCCAATCCTGTGCGTATTTCTTGAGCCTCTGGCTTGCTGTTCCTCCCGAAGAGAACAAGTACTCATCCTCCGATTTCGCGAGGTAAATGGTCCGGTCATACACCACAAGGCTGAGGCTTTTGCTGCCGCGATTGCTGCTGATGCATTCCCACACCACGCCGGGATTCAGCAGATAGACCATTTCCTTGCCTCCAAAGGGCACGCCGCTTACGCGAATCGTCTGCCCCGGAGCAATGGCCAGTCCAGATTCAGGCAACCGCAGATTGATGCGTGCCTCATACGAAATTTGATCCAGCGAATCGGTTAAGGAGACACTCTCGATCAACTCCCGCAAATAATGCTTATCCTCCAGAACCACCTCATAACTCATCACGGCATCACCAGCTTCTGCCCTGGTTTGATCAAATTGGGATTAGGGCCGATCACTTTTTTGTTCAAATTGTAAATGGCCGACCATTTTGAGCTGTCACCGAGCTCCAGCTTGGCAATTTTGGAGAGGCTGTCGCCGGACTTGACGGTGTAGGCTTTTGGTGTTTTTTTCAAATCAGGACGATTCGATCCACCACCGCTATCCCCACTGCTTGCAGCACTCCCTGCCTTCGAATGAACCTTTGGCTGCCTCCACATCCGGGCCGTCAGGTCGAAGTAAATGTCGTCGGGCTCCCCGCCCTTAAACGTAGTGTCATGTACCGTGATAAAGACGAGCAAGTTCACCAAATTCTCAATGATCAGTCGAACGGGGCGCTTGCTGTTCATCATCTCCGTCAGCAGGTGCATGGCTTCCTTTGGCGCAGGCTGCATCTCGTGATCTCCCCACCGTGCGGGAAAAAAAGAAGAGAAGGTGATTTCCCTCACCCTCTCTGCCGTTGCCATATCAAATTCCCCGTAAGATAGCATATTCAAGGTCTCGTAGCCTTTGCCCCGAGTGATCCTCACCTCTTCCGGGTTGACGGGGAACACGAAATCTGTGCCTGCGGCTTCATCTATTAACCTAATTTCCACTCTTTGCTCCCCCCTTATTTGGTCATATTTATAAGTACTCTGCTTATATTATGAGTCACATGCCAGCCAACCTGCTTGGAAATACTATCAATATCGATTTCCTGTTGCTGCTGATGAATTTGAACCATCCCTGGAGGCATATTTACTATAATCTCAGGGGCTGACTGAGGTGCAGCCGCCTGGGGAACAGGGGCAATTGGAGCAGGGAGCGGTCCATTTAATGATTTGAAATACTCAGCTGCACTCAAAATCTCTTCATCCGTTAACGGGGTCCCAGAAGGCTTATTGCCATTACCGAAAATAATCTCGTGCTTGAGTTGTTCTACATCGGTAGTTGAGTGCGATTTCCTTCCGCCACCACTTAAGTAGGCATCAGCTATAGTCGTTCCCGGAGGGTAAGGTGGGTCATGGAATGTACGTTTTCCTTTTTCACTAAATAAGTCATATATACCTACCCCGATTTTTTCACCAATCATATCACTTACTGTATTTCCAACTACTGTTGCTATATAATTTTTAGTAAAGAATCCAGTTACTGCCGTTCCAATCAAGCCGCCCACAAAACCCCCTATTTTCCCTGCTCTCTCCCTATCAGTCTTGGCAGTAAATATCTCATAGACTGATTGGATTTGTGAAATACCCGGTATTTTTATTATCTTTTTACCCTTGCCTATAAACTCCGTTACCTTCTTCACCCATGGTTTATCCATAAAGCCCTTTACTTTACTGTTATTCCATAAGTCTTTGGCCTTGGGAATCCACTCGTTCTTTACCTTGCTATTGTCCCACGCTTGTTTTACTTTGCTATTCTGCCAGGAATCCTTGATCTTCGGAAGCCATTTATTACTCCACTGATCTTTAAGCTCCTTTTGCACTCCGTCAGCTATATCAGATTTTATTGACTCTATTAATTTGTTTCCGAATTCCTTCAAAGCATTCCCGGCAGCGGAAATCATCGTATCCCACGGAATATTCGAGAACTTTTCAACAATACGTTGAGGATCAATGAGCTCCAGGAATGCCTCAAAAAATACCTGACCGAGCGTCTTGCCCGCTCCTTCGCATAGCGGCTCGCTCTCTTGCGGGCTGCGTCCCGAGGATTCTTCGCATTTGCACTCTCCTGCCGCCTCAGCCGGACATTCAACAACTTCCAGCGCGTCAAAAATACACTCTAAAGCTTCCTGGAAGGTCACCGAAATCCGCTGCAATAAACTTTCTCCTTCAGCACAGATCTGTTCAGCTATAGAGCCGCCAATCGCAGCTCCAAAGCCTCCTGCATCCACCTCGACCCGCAACCGTGTACGGCTCAGTTCCTCCAGCGCGCCCCTGATCTCGGCGATCTTCGGCGTCGCCAGGTCGATCAGTTCGGCCACCGGACGGGCCGCGGCCTGATTGAGCCGCTTCATCGTTGCGCTCAGCCGGATGGCCGTTTCCGTGAAACGGTCCTCCAACGTAATGCTTGGCCGCATTCTCGTGTTACCAAGTGCGAGGGCGCGCCGCCGGGTTTGCAGCAGCATGCGATCCAGGCTTCGCAGCTTCCTCTCCGCAATATCGATATCCCGTGAATCGATAATGATGTCCATTGAACGCAGTTCATGATTCGCCACGTTTTACCTCCTTTCGGCCGTAATTCAGCCATACAGGCTCATCCGGGCTGCTTCCGCCCGGAGCCGGACGGCGAGGCTGAAGATGACATCATCTCCAGCTCCATCTCCGTAAAAGCCCGCAGCAGCATGCGCTCTCCCTTCGGGAGAGACCAGAACTCTCCGGGGCGCAGACTATGCCTGCTCCACATATGGAACAAGAGCGTCGTCATGCCGCCGGAGTTCGCTAGTTTTTTAGGTCGGCAATGTCCACCCCGAAGCCGGACAGCTCCAGCACCTTATCGCCTACAGCATCAAGCTCCCCGGCGAGAAGCATGCGGCGCACTGCTTCATCTCCGCCCGACAGCCGGAGCCGGCTCGTAATGCGCTCGTCGCCCCAGCCGCTCAGCTTCACGCTTTGCTCCTGGCCGTCGGCCAGCTTGCGCACGACTTCCAGAGCAGAGGTCGCCTCCTTAATCAGCGTCGCATTAAACAGCTCGCTGTCGATCTTTTCCGAGACGTGGCCTTTCGTCGTTTTGCGGACCGTGCAGCGCTCGCGGATTGAATCGACCTTGCTGGAGGTCAGTCCGCGCAGCGTTACGCGCAGGCTTAGCCGGGAAATAAAAACGGTCTCTTCCGGCAGATTCGCTGCCGTCTCGAAGAGACCGTCGAGAATATCCTGTTCGTTCCACTCTTTTCCATCGCTCATGTTCGTTTTCTCCTTTCAATTTCGGGAAAGATTAAGGTCCTGTGATCGGATCAAGCAGATCATAGCCTTCGAAGGTGAACGGCGTTTCTTCTACAACCTCTTCCCCCGCCGTCCAATTAGCCAGCTGGATTCTATCGACCATGCAGTTCTTCAGCTCAATGCGTTCAAAGCCGTACGCCTCTGGGTCATCCAGCTTCTGAATAATATTGAACTTCTGAAATCCCCTCTGGATCATGTCGGAGGTCACTTTGTAGCCGCTCATCGTACCGGTGCCTTTTTTGCGACCCAGCTTGAAAACGGTATATTCCGTACCCACCAGATTGAGTTCTCTTTTATCCGCCTCTACGTTGGCCTCCAAGTGATTCAGGTTCGACTGCCATACGCCATCGATAAAAATCTGCCCGAACGTCCCCATAATGACGCGGCTTGGATCGAGATATTGTGCCATCTTATGAATTCCCCCTCAAAATTATTGCACGTAGAACGTGCCGAAAATTTGTTCCATCACATCAGTGTCGTCCGCCTGCCAGGTCAGGAATACCTGATCATCCTCTGGCCGCATGACTGCGCCGTCCCCGTAAAATCTCGGATCCAGCGTCACGTCGTAGCCGGTAGCCTCGATGACCCCCTCCGCAGCCAAAGACTGCAAATACTGCCTGCCTGCGCTAATCAGCGCCTGACGGCCTTCCTCAGTATTGTTGACCTTGCCGATGTAATGATCCTCCGCCTGACGCTGCAGATCAGCATTAATCTGGTCAATAACGCGGATTTTGCGGATTTTCTTCCAGCCCTTGTTCTGGCCCTGCTGCAAGGTAATCAAGCTGTTCACCCCGCGCAGCACCTTGACCCGGCGGCCGTCATGCACTAGCAGGAATACGCCGTTGTGTACCGCCTGCTCCTGTTCCGAGCGCGTCCAGCGGCGGGTCACGTCCTCAAATGGCGACGCGGCATACGTCGTGGACTCTCTTAATGCCTGTCCAGCAATCAATCCGGCGACCCAGGAAGCGACCTGTGCGGAGGAATACGATTTTCCGTTCAATACAGCCCCCGTCCCTACGTTGATGACTCCTTCAAAATCCGCTGCAACACTGCGAGCAATTGCTTTATTCACGGCATCTGCTCCCGTATCCTCTGCGAATGTTCCGCCGAGCGCGGCCATAATGCCTTTGCCCTCGCTGCGCACCCGTTTGATCCAGGCGACAAGGCTTGTGCGCAGCGCCGCGTCCGTAACCCCGTCGAGCGTTAACACATGGAAATCCTGCGTCTCAAAAGCTTCCGTAGCCGCGATATAATCCGCGTTCGTAATCCCTGAAATTCCGCTGGCTCCCCCTTCAAAAGTCACGCCGGACACGTTGGCGAGCTCGCCGTCAGACAGCTTCTCCGCCACGATCCACTTATTCCCCGCATCCTCATTGATTGCAGCAACAGCAGCATCCACATCGCCATTGCCCAGCGTGATCGTGCGGAGCAGCGCGTTGCCTTCATAGAGCTTGAGCTCCTTTACGTCCGGCACGGCCAGGTTCGGTTGAATTGTCACCTTAAAAGCATTGCCGCGTTGGCCGCTGTATTTGGCGCTTAGCTTCAATACCTCTTCAGGACTCGCTTCACCGTTCTTCAGCACAAGCTCGGCCGGCGCAGCAGAGCTGTCCGCAATCCGGTAGGCCAGCAGCTTCTTTGCGCCGCCAAGCAAGGAAAAGTACAGCGTCGTATAGGCCGTTGCCCCGCCGGATTCGTCGGTTGAAAACAGCTCTTTGATGGCATTCTCGCTCGTTACCTCCACAAATTGGCCGATCGGCCCCCAATGCGCCTTGACCGGAGCGACCACCACGCCGCGCGCGCCCGGCGCAATCGCTGACCCCGCCGCACTTACAAAGTTCATGAACAGCCCCGGCAATACCGGCTGACTCGTCAAATTCCAATTTCCTGCTGCCATATTTACTTCACCTTCCTATTCAAAAATAGTTGTACCTGCTTCTTTGCTTCCTGAACTGTCAAGCTGCCGCCAGGCAGCGAATGATATGCACCCGCCAATACCTCCGGCTTAACGCCCATCAACGCTTCCGACTGCTGCATAATTTCATCAAGCGGATACATTGGCTCGGCAGCCTCAGATGCATTGACAGCTTTCGCAGCTTTGGTTACCTTACTCGCATGAGCTGCCTCGGCTGCTTGAACCGCTTGCGTGGCTTTAGCTGCTTCGGCTACCGTTTGAGCTGCTTTCTTTTTTTGTGCCATTGCTTTTCACCTCAAATTGATGTTCGTTTGTGTTGAATAAACTGCATCAGTGCCCCCTCGTCCACAGCGCTCGTGATGCGCCGGCTGAACGTCACCGACAGCTGTCCCTCCGTTACTCCGTTCGCATTCCAATTCACCTTCGGCTCTAGGACGGTCAAATACGTTTTAGTGCCAGGCTGTAGCGGAATCTTCACTGCTTTTCCCAAGCCTTCAATCAGGGCAAGAACTGCCAGATGCTCTTGATCTGCATCCGTCCCGGCGATAAATGCGGTGAACTTTTTCCGCAGCTCCCAAGACGTTTTTCCATGCGGTGTCGATTCCATGTCGACAATCCGCCACATGACTGCGGGCGGCTCGTAACCTAACGGCCAGCTGCCGTTATGTACCTGCCAATCCGGGCCCAGCACAAGCTGCGTCCATGTCTGGATCGCATTAAGCCATGGGTCACTGCTGATTTGTACCGTTCGGCTTAATGGTTGCGGCACCATCAAGGCGAACCGCAGACCTCGTTTCACGGCATCCCTGGCTTCATCCGGCGTATCCGGCCCGATGTTTCCCTCGAATACACAAAGGAACCTTTCCCCTGTCCCAGCCCTCAGCAGCTGCTTGTCCAGCGCTTTAACCGTTTCCTCACTCAACCCATCCAATCCGGCCGGACTTAAGCGGGGCACGTAAAGCCACAGCTCGATGATTTGCCTCAACCCGGACCAGGCACCGTTTGCTTCCACCTCGCCCTGCAAATACAACGCGCAAGGCAGTAAAGCTTCTTCCCCAATCCCGTCAGGAGAGCTGTAGACCGCATTCAGTCCGGGCACCGCCTCCAGCAGCTGGGCTGTTACCGCACTTCTCATAAAGCACACCATTCCCGCATCTCGAATTTACCTGCTCCAACATTGCGCAATGGTATCACCTCCCCCCTTTAGGCTGCCGCCTCGCTTCCGTGGACTCAAAGAACGGCAAAAACCGCTGACTCGTCAGCGGCTTTCGTCCCTCTCTATTCATTTCCACAATACAAATTTAACACGTCTAAAGTACAGCGCACGGACATCCCCTGGTCATAAACCGGACATCTGGCGGACAGCCCATCGAACAGCGTCTGAACCCGGTCTTTACATGGACTTAGCTTCTGAAGTAACATTTATGAAAATTACATTTCTGTTTCTAGATATTGCTTTAGGTTTTTTTTATAACCTCATAGCTATATTCTTGTGCTTCTTCTCGGAAACTTTGAATTAGAAGTGCTGCGTATCCAGTTGCGTATGCTGTGGCAAAAGATACACCAGTAATCGGTTCCTTCCCTTTAACAGACAACTTCATAATTTGGAAGGATTTCCTATTATAAATAAAAAAGCCGGCATCAGCCGACTCCATGCACAGATAAGGTTGCTGTCCTCTCCTCTGGTTCCACAAGGACTTCAAGTTTCATAGCTATGGCGAGCAGCTTGAGCGCGCTGGCTTTGATGCGCCGATACGTCCGGTCGCTAATGCCCATTTCCCCGCAGCTGATAAAGTCGTATTCGCGCTCGCCCGCCAAATAACTGCGTTCAATGACTTCACGCTGCATAACGGTAAGCCCGCCCATGGCCTGATCCAGCAGCTCCGATTTTCTCCGCAGCTCAGCCTCCCGGTCGATATTGCGCAGCGCGACCTGCTCGGTCGGCTTGTGAATGGCATGTGTAGCCCCGTGATATCTCTGTGAATAGCTGTGCGTTACACTCGCCAGTTCGCGAATATAGCCAATCTGCCGATACTGCCGCACTTCTTCAAGAAACCCGATGACCGCTGCCCGGGTTGCGGCCTCATCCACCGGCAAACTATGAAAAATCGTAAATGAATTCATTTGTCGCTTGCTCATTGTAAATCCCTCCATGAAATTCATTATTCAGCGTTTTCATTGCCAATACGGCAACATAAACACTGTACACTTACAAAGCAACAGCCCTTGTTTTCTTAAACAAATTACGTTAAAAGTGTTGATTTGCCCCTTCAATCAAGGTAAAATACATATAGAACGTTTTAATTCATTCACCAAATTACCGATTCGGTAATGATAACCCGATTATATATTACCATTTTGGTAATGTCAACATCTTACATCATTCATTTCATTCAAATATTTCTATGCCATTATGGTAATGGTGAGTTATTAGCAGAGTTCAAACAAAAGAGGGAGTGTCTATGCATACACTGGGCGATCGGATCAAACATCTTCGAGAACTGAAAAACTTAACCCAAAAAGACCTCGCATCTAGAGCAGGCTTAACGACTGTTCAGTTGTCGAGATATGAGACGAACGACCGGAAGCCAGACCCCGAATCGTTAAGAAGGATTGTCGATGCCCTGGACACCAACGGGGATTATTTGCTGGGGCGTACTTCCGATCCTTCGCCAACGGAGGAAATGCAGGCGAGCATGTCCTTTTACGGCGGACCGGAAGCTTACACGGCGGATGAAATCGCTATGATGGAGGCCGCATTGAAGGCTTACCGCGAGCAGAAGAAAAAGCTTCTGGACAACCAATCCAATAATTAACTATAATGAAGGCAATGCCCTGCAATCTCATTTATTCTCATTCGGGTCCTTAACCAGGACCTTTATTTGCACCCTCATACCGAACATACATTCCCATAAGAGGTGATCTCCATGTTATTTTGTTATTATCAAGAGACCCATCTGGAGCATTGGATTAACGCAAAATATCGAAGCAGCGGCCTGCTTGATGCCGAGCAGCATGATATCGAGCGGATTGCGGAAGCTTTTGACATAGAACTCATATATGCAGACTGCCCCTCTTTTTCGGATAACGAGGAACGGGTCATATTCCTGAATAAACATACCCATGATGTGATGGCCCGGGTCATTTTCTTCCATGAATTGTGCCATGTCCTGAGGCATGCAGGTGATCAACGCGTCATGCCCAGCCTATTCAAGGATGCCCAGGAAGCGGAGGCGGATCAATTTGTGCTGTATGCAGCCGTCCCTTTCTACATGTTCGAGAAATTGCCCATTCCGGATCAGCGGAGCGAAGCCATCCCTTTCATCGCTGAAGTATTCCATATTCCGCTTGAGCTGGCCGAGCAGCGGCTCGATCAAATTCAGCGGCGCGTCCTGCACGGCAGCTTGATGGCAGCGGCCCAGGAGGCTGAAAGGAGACAGAAGGAGAACGTGGTCAAATGGTCGCCAGAAACACAGCGGATTCTTTCCCAGCTGGAGAAGCAGCTTTGGGAGAAGGGGTGAAGATATGCGGATAAGAGCATTTTGCGATTTCTATAACGAAGCTTATAGGCCTTTGCAGCTTGTGATCAAGTGTGAGCCGGGCGAGCTGGACTGGACGAAGACATTATACATATCCCTGCCCTCTCCCCTCGAGCCGCTGGAGGCCGAGGATTACGGCGATGAACGAGGCGTGTCCGTGTTAATGGACGATCTGGTGAACCAGGCAGATGACGACAGCCTCCTTGGTATTTTGCTCCCGCAAATCTACGGGCGCCACGGAGAGACATTTGAACTGCTCATTGTCCAAATGGATGACGTCGAGGAAATCCTTCAATTGGACAGGTATTACTGAACAGACTTTCATAACAAAGCTGCTAAAGAGCTCCGGTTCACCGGAGCCCCTTAGCAATACATTCTAGAAGGGTCAATAATCGCCCTTTCTTATTTAACCTGATCCATTTCAAACCTATATGACCCGGAGCCCACGGTAACCCAGATTCCCTGCTCTGCTGCTTCGATCTTCTCGATGCCTTCCGTTTCGCCCAGCGGTTTTCCGTTTTCCGTAACCTGGGTCTCGCTGGACGCCGCAGGCAGAAGAATTTCGGCCGTAGTGTTGACCGGCACTGTAACATCAAGGCGAAGCTTATCATCATCGAGCTTATGCCATGCGCTGCGGATCATGCCGTACATGCTCTCCAAGCTGCCATCCGCCCAATGCAGGCCCTCACCCGGCTGCGGTTTAATTACAATCCGCTTGTAGGCCGGAACCGTCTCATCCAGATCGATACCCGCCACGACCCGATACAGCCAATCGCCGATCGCCCCGTAAGCATAATGATTGAAGGAGTTCATATCATCGCTCCAGAAGGTACCATCCTCTTTGATGCCGTCCCAGTGCTCCCAGATTGTCGTAGCGCCCTTCGTAATCTGGTATAGCCAGGAAGGATAGTCCTGCTGGAACAACAGCTTATATGCGATATCATTATAGCCGTTGTCGCTTAGTACGAAGTTCAAATACGGCGTGCCGACAAAGCCGGTCGTCAAATGATAGTCGCTCTCCTCCAGCAGCTCTATCAGCTTCTGGGTAGCACGTTCCTTCGCCGGGCCCTCTACAAGCCCGAACATTAGAGCCAGCACCTGCGCGGTCTGCGTACCTACAGCCAGCCTTCCCGACGGGGTAACGAATTCATCCTGGAACGCCTTCCGCACATTGCGATACAACTCCGCATATTTCACAGCGTCGTCCGCCTTGTTCAATACTTCTGCCGCCTTCAACACTAAGGATACCGAGTACGCATAGAAGGCCGTAGCGATATAATCGCGGTCGGTGGCGCCGACATAACTGTCTTCCTTCGCATCCAGCGCCAGCCAATCCCCGAAATGGAAGCCGGTATTCCACAGAAATTCGTTCTCGCCCTGGCTGCGGATATACTCCACCCAGGCTTTCATGCTGTCGTACTGCTCGGACAAGAGACGTTTGTCCCCATAAACTAAATAGATCGTCCATGGGTTAATGACCGCTGCGTCTCCCCAAGCCGCCGAGCTGTGCTGATCCTTGAACTCCTCGCCGCCTTTCTTGCCGAGCACGTTCGGAATGACAAATGGCACGCCGCCGTTATCGAGCTGATCCACAGCTAGGTCGCGGAGCCATTTCGTAAAAAAGTCCGCGGTACCGTGCAAATATGCCGCTGTTCGGATGAACATTTGCGCATCCCCCGTCCAGCCGAGCCGTTCATCGCGCTGCGGACAATCGGTAGGGACGTCCAGGAAATTGCCTTTGAGACCCCACTCGATGTTATGCTGCAGCTGGTTTATGAGCGGGTCCGAACATTCGAAGTAGCCCGTCCGCTCCATGTCGGAATGCAATACCATCCCCTTGAATTGCTCAAGCCGTACCTTGCTTTCGTCAAAACCGGTCAGCTTCACATAACGGAAGCCCTGGAATGTAAAATGGGGTTCATAGGCTTCAACGCCATTTCCCTTCATAATATAACGTACTGTTTGCTTCGCTTTACGCAAATTGCCGATGTAGAAATTGCCCTCGCGGTCGAGTACCTCAGCATGCTGCAGCATAACTTCCTTCCCGGCTTCGCCCTCTACCTCGAAGCGCACCCAGCCGACCATGTTCTGCCCCATATCGATGACAAGTTCGCCTTTAGGCGTCTTCATAAGTTCCACCGGCTTAAGCTCATTAACGATGCGTACAGGGTCGCTCTCCTGAGCAACGAGAATGTCTTTGGAGTGAGCTAGAATCTGCACCTGATGCCATCCGCCCTGATCATGGAAGCCGGCTTCCGTCCAGCCCGGCTGCTCCAGCCTGGCATCATAAGTTTCTCCATGATAGATTTCCGACATCAGGATCGGACTGCCCGCTGCCTTCCACTCGCCGTCGGACACAATCGTCAGCTGCTCTCCATTTTCCAGCTCAATATGCATTTGCAGCAGCAATGCCAACTGGTCACCGTAAATGGAATGCAGTCCTTCCCAAGCGAGATGGCCTTTGTACCATCCTGTTCCTAAGAATGCTCCAATGACGTTCTCTCCGGTTTGCAGCAGGTTCGTAACGTCATAGGTTTGATATTGCAGCCGTTCTTGATAACTCGTCCAGCCCGGATTAAAGTAGCTGTCGCCCACTTTCCGGCCATTCAGCTTCAATTCATACAGTCCCAGCGCCGTCGCATAAATCCGCGCCGATTTCACCTTGCCTTCGATCCGGAAGCTTCTGCGCAGCATAGGGCATTGCTCGGCGCCAAACCCTGCAATGACGCCTGGAGCTTGAATCCACTCCCCCTTCCATTCCTGCGGAGATAACAGCCCCATCTCCCAATAAGCCATGTCCGACCAATCGGTGGACTCCTCCTGCTCATTCCAGGCTCGAACGCGGTAATAATAACGTTTGCCGGACTCGCATGCCATGCTGTCCAGCTCGATCTGGATCGATGCGTCCGACATGACTTTGCCGGAATCCCAGAGCACCTCGTTCCCCGGCTCATCTGCCGATACGACGATTTGATAAGCCAGCTGCCTTGCTCCCCGCTGATCCGATTCCAGCTTCCAGCTAATCCGTGGATGCGGTATACCCAGACCGATCGGATTGACCTTATATTCACACCTGACGTCCGTGATCTTAAACATAGCCATCCTCCTCATGGATAAGTTTTATCGCATTTATGTTGGGGGATTCCCCCTATTTATAACTTGATTACCCTTTCACCGCGCCAGCCGTCATTCCCGCTACGATCCGTTTATTAAAAATGAGAAACAAGATCAGGGGCGGAACGGTCAACAGAACGACATCGGCAAACAGGAGATTGTATGACGTGTTGTACAGGCTCATGAAGTTGTACAGAGTCAGCTGTGCCGTTGCGTTCTCCGCACCCGGCAGGAAATACAGCGGGTTGACAAAATCATTAAAGACGTTGACCGAAGTCAGCACTATAATCGTGGACGTGACCGGTTTAAGCAGCGGCAAAATCATACGGAAGAAAAAATTGAGGCTCCCTGCGCCGTCAACGAGCGCCGCTTCATCGATTTCCCGTGGAATGGTAGCCACAAAGCCGGAATACAATATGATCGCAAACGGGATATTGATTGCAACCTCGATCAGGATGAGCCCGGCCATCGTTTTGAACATGCCGATCCCGTTCAAGACCCAAATCGTTGGCACAACTGCCGGCGGGATCATGAGTCCGGCCAGGAATAGAAAATGAACGATGGTCAGCGGCTTGCTCTTCCTGCGCTGCATAATAAACCCCGCCATCGCGCAGACGAAAACTAGAATGATGATCGAAGCGACCGTAATGAATGCGCTGTTGAAAAAAGCGCGAATCAGCATATAGTCCTGGGCCTGAATCACTTCGCGGTAGTTTTCAAGGATTTGGAATGCGTTCGGCCATTGCAGATTCATCTTGGAAGCTTCCCTGCTGTTCTTAAAGGAATTGATCAGAATGAAATAAAACGGAATAATGAACAAAATCACTGTTAGCAAAATAGCGAAGAGCTCCGCTATGATTTTTCCGGATTTGCGCATTACAGATCGACCTCCCTTTTCGTCAGAAATCTGTAGAGCGGGAAGGCCAGTACGGCGACGATCACGAATAAAATGACGTTGCCTGCCGTGGATAATCCGTAAAATCCGCCTTGATATTGCTTGTATATGATCGATGCGATCAGGTCAGAACTGAAGCCGGGTCCCCCCTTGGTCATGGTCCAGACTAAATCGAATGTCCGCAGTCCGCCGATAAACGATAAGATAATGACGGAATTCATTGCCGGCCGGATTAGCGGCAGCGTAATATGCCAAAATTTACGAAAGGCATTCCCGCCGTCGATATCGACCGCCTCGTAATAATCGGCCGGAATGGACATCATGCCCGCAATATAGATGACGGTAGCAAAACCGACACCTTTCCAAATATCCACGAGTCCGACCGAATAAATCGCGAGCGCCGGGTCGCCAAGCCAGTTCGGCCCCTGAATGCCAAGCGCCGCCAATGCCGTATTAATCAAGCCGCGGGACGGATGCATCAAGTAGCTAAATGTAATCCCGACCGCAATCGTACTGATCAAAGTTGGAAAAAAAACGACCGATCTCAGAAAATCCTTCGATCTGATGCTAGAGGTCAACAGCACCGCCAGCAGCAGGCCGAGCACTACCTTCGTCCCGCTAGTCATCACGGCGTAAATGAACGTATTGCGAAATCCGATATTCAGCGAAGACTCCTTGAAGAACATGATGAAATTATCAAGGCCGATGAATTCCCAGTCCGTGAGCGTCCAGCGCGTCATACTGAAGAAGAAGGACACCATCGTCGGCAGCAGGAAAAAAATAAAGAAGATGATGCCCGCGGGAAGCAAAAATCCATAGCTGTACAAAGATTTCGTTGATTTCATTCAGGCTTCACTCCTTCCTCGGAATTGCCGGCCCCGCAGCCGCCGCCGCAGGGCCAATTGTTACCAAATAGCCGTTACCAGCCTTCAAGACCGAGTTGGAGTGCCTGCTTCTCGACGTCACTGTCATATTTGGCCGCGCCTTCCGCCGCGGAGGATATTCCCGTTGCTACTTCAACGGTAATCTGCTCCAGGGAAGGCCCTTTGATGGGAGAGTAGAATTCCAGCGCCGGAGCCGTATTGCCGGACTCGAAATAAGGCAGCATTTCTTTTACGGCAGCGTAAGTATCATCAGGCAGCTCCACACCCTTGATCGGCATCGGCCCTTCCGGTTTCATAGCCGTCAAGTAAGCTTTAACGCCTTCAGGAGAGACGAAGAACTCCAGCCACTTCTTGGCAGCGTCTATATTAGAGCCCTCTTTATTTGCATAAATACCGCCCGGCATCCAAATCGTCAAGCCGTTGACATCGGCCGCATCACTCGGCTGGGCGAACGCGCCGATATCATCCATCATTTCAGGGTAATTCGCATTAATATTCGTCAATACTAAAGTCAGAATCGGATAATGGGCCGCTTTGCCCTCGGCCAGCATGGCTAGCGCATCCTCCAGCTTCGTTGCCGTAGCGTCATCATTGAAATGCTTCTTGTCGCGAAGCGACTGCAGCTTCTCGAAGCTGCGCAGCGCCTCTGGAGTCGTGGCATATTTCGCTTTGTTATAGGTATAATCCTCCGCAAAATTCGGAGCCAGGGAATGCACGTTATAATAATCAGCCAGCACGACAAGCTGGGAGGTCCAAGAATCGCTAAAGGAGCCGATGACCGGGGTGTATCCGGCTTCTTTAATTTTGTCGTTGTTCGCCAGCAACTCATCCCACGTCTTTGGCACCGACAGCCCCAGCTCACTATAAATTTTCTTGTTATACAGCCAGGCCCCGCCCACTGTTGATCCGCCTGGAATGCCGTATACCTTGCCATCTACCGAGACTGTATCTTTAAAGGAATCCAGCACATTGTCCATAAACGGTTCGTTCGTCAGATCCACAAAATACTCCTGCGGATTCAAGGCTTTAAACAGGGAACCCGAGTTGTAGAACATTAAATCCGCCATATCGCTTGTCGCCAGGCGCGTCTTTACGACGTTATCTCCCTCTGTACCGCCAGGGCGGAGTTCGATTTTGGTCTCGATGTTCAATTCCCGTTTGATTTCATCGGCCACCGCCTGAATGCCGTCAATCGCGGTCTGGTTGTCGATAAGCAGTGTGAGCGTCGTTTTCTCGGTATCCGCAGTCTCCTTCGCAGATTCATTGCCGGAAGTTCCGGCAATGTTCCCGCCTTTGCCGCAAGCGGACAATACAATCAGCAGCAAAGCCAGCGTCAGACTTAACCAGGTTGCTTTTCTTCTGAACGTCATAAATGAATCCTCCTTTTGGACATGTGCCCCCATTTTATTTGCATTCCATTACCGCCAAAAGGGCCCGGGTTCCCTTAAGCGAAGCGTCCGTTAAACGCTTACATATATAGTTTAATTTTAAAATGAACGGAGCACAGCGGGGGATTTTTCGTATTTGGGGGGAGAGATTTTCCTTTAAGCCAAAAGCCAGGCAAACAGATGCCCGGCTTTATTGAGCTTGCAGCTTCTTCTGATATTCTGTCGGCGTAATGCCCACAATTCGTTTAAACAGATGGCTGAAATATTTGACGTCCTCGTAACCGACCATCTGGCAGACATCCTGAATCCGTTCAATTCCGCCAGCCAAAAATTCCTTCGCTTTCTCCATCCGGTAGCCTGCCAAATATTCCGAGAAGGACTGCCCGGTCTGGGCTTTGAACAGCCGCGACAGATATCCCAGACTGACATGATGTTCGCTAGCAAACTGCTGCAAAAAAATGTTCTGGTGATAATTCTGATGGATCCATTTCAGGAGCACGGGGATCAACTCCTTAGGCAGCGTATCCGGCGTGACCGTCTGGGCACAGATGCTTAATGCGAAATGCTCCAAATGACAGCCGAGCTCCTCGTATGTCGCTACTCCCTCGAAATTCCCTTGCACTTCAGGATCCGTCTGCCGCCAATCCATCGCCCCCTGCTGCAATTTATATCGAAGCGAGTAGGCCATGTCATTCAGGAAAATCATCAGCTGGTGCCGGGCCACCCGCTTGTTGGCAATCTTGTCGACCACCGTGGCGACGGTTTCTTTAATTTTGGTCATCTGGCCTTTCTTAATGAAGGCTTCCAGCACCCTGATATCGTCCCACAGATCGCTGAGATTCACCTCGGAGACCGCTTCATTCCGGCCAATCCAAGTAGATTGGGCAAATCTCCGGTTCGTTTCCACTCTTTCGTCCAATCCTCTGTAAACGGCATGTAGAGAGGCCTTCGCCTGCTTCAGGCCCCAGCCGACATGTATGGGCCCATCCTGCTTGGCTTCCAGGAACCATTCGTGCAATTCAGCTTCATACCGCTTGATCTGCCCCTGGTCGTTGAAAGGGAGAAGCAGTATCTTTCGCTGTGTGTCCAGCTCCACCATGTAGCCGCTGCCGGCTGCATGATTTGCGAATTCACGAAGCCCTTCTTCTGCAGCAGGCGGCATATTGGCCAAGCCTTGCTCTGCCATAGCCAGAGCTATGAAATAGGGCTGCTCGTAGATCTCATCAAAAAGCGGAGAATCGACAGGCTCCGAATGGAGCAGCATTTGCGACAGAAGCCATTTATTCTTGGCGCTCCTTAACTTCATATCGCTTTGAATGCGCTCGATGGCATGATCGATCGTGTCGTAAAGCGCCTCTTTTTTGACGGGCTTCAGCAAATAATCGATAACGCCAAGCTTCAATCCTTGTTGGGCATAAGAGAATTGATCGTGCACACTCAAAATGACCGCCCTGATCGTTGAATCCAATTCAGCAAGTCTTTCGACTAATTCCAAACCGCTAATGCCCGGCATTGTGATATCCGTGACGACCAGCTCCGGCCTGATTCTCACCGCCGCTTCAAGCGCGTCATCCCCATTGTCATAGCTGTAAACCCGGTGCCGCGGCTCATATGCCTTAAACAACTCCACTAGCTCTGCAAGCGCCCAGCGCTCATCCTCCACTAAAAAGATGTTCATTGCCTCGTCTCCTCTGCCAGCATTGGTGTAAAAGCCTTGTAAGGAAAAATCAACGTCACCGTTGTTCCTGCTCCCTGTGAGCCCGCAATCTTTACGCCGTACCCTTCACCGTACAGCAATTGAATGCGCTGATGGATGTTGCTGAGTCCAATCCCTTCGCCATCCTCCTGAACATCATGCTTACTGCGTTTACTGTACTCGGCAAGGCGCTGCTCCAGCTTTTTGAGCGCTTGCTCCTCCATGCCCAATCCGTTGTCACTGACCGAGATCAGCAGCAGTTCCCCTTCCGTGCATACCTTGATATTTATAATAGCATCCGCTTTCTTCCGGCTGAAGCCATGGATGATTGCGTTCTCTACTAGCGGCTGTATCGTGAGCTTGAGGACGGAGGCGTTCATCAGTTCCTCAGAGACTTCCATCCTTAACGCAAACCGGTCGCCAAAGCGATGCTTCTGAATGTTCATATAATTAGCCACATGCTCCAGCTCCTGCCGAAGCGAAACGGGAAGCTGCAAATTCTTCATGGTGTATTTGAATAAGTCAGCCAGCGATTCGGACATTTCCGCCACCTCTTCAACGCCCTTTAAGCGGCTGATGGACTTCATAATATTCAGCGTATTGTAAAGAAAATGCGGATTGATCTGCGCTTGCAGCGCGGATAGCCTGGCATCGTTCTCAGCAAGCTTGGATTCGTATACCTCCGTGATTAGGCGCGATATACTGTTGAGCATGTTATTATACACGCGGCTTAGCACTCCGAGCTCGCCCCTGTTTTTAATATCCATCCTTCCACTTAAATCGCCCCGTTCGACCCGGTTCATCTCGGTAATCAGCTCCCTTAAAGGCTTGGTCACATGACGGGCAATCAGGTAGGCGACTATGGATGCAAGTACGGCTGCAATAAGCCCGACAATGACAAGGATGATCTGTGCCTCCTGTTGTTTGGCGACCAGGAAATCGTTAGACAGCAGAATCAGAATGTTCCAGCCGGTGTAATCGGATTTCTCGGAAGTGTACAAATACTTCTTATCCAGCCAATCGATTTCCCCGGAATACTTCCTCTCGTCCGTGCTTAGCGCATGAGCGAAGGCTGCAACGCGCTGTCCCGTATAGGCATCCTCATTGTCGTATATGACAGCGCCTTCATCCGTGACGATGAATACACGCATTTGCTCGCCAAGCGGGTCGGAGCCAGAGTATACGAGCAAGCGTCCCATTTCATGGGCGTTGATATCAATCTTGAGTGAGCCAATTTTATCCCTCCTGGGAATCCGGTAGATATGGCGCACAAGGGAAAGGTTCTTCTCCCTGTAGCCTTCTTCATTGGAGGAGGTCGGCGGGAGCAGCAAATAACCGCTTTTGGACATCGCATCCAGCCGGGTCTGCCAAAGCTCTTCCTGAAATACTTCGGCATTTACGGTTGATCCTGCCTCGTAATGATAGGAAATATGATCCGTCGTTAATAGGCGGATTCCCGCAATTTCCGGACGGGGATGGGCATAGTTGAAGAGCAAGGCAAAGAGCTCGTTCCTTACCTTCAAGCCTTCCTTAGGACTGATTTGGGCATGATTGGCCAGAATACCCTGTATGGCGGGGTCGCTGAAGATCGATAGAGAGATTTTCTCAATGTCATCCATAAAAAAATCGACGGTTTTGCTATACTGCCCGCTGAGCGTATTTAACATCGAGTAGGTATGCGTCTTCGTATCTCTCATATTTCCATAGTAGAAAATGAGGCAGGTTAAACCGATCACGACAAATAGAACGAGAATAAAAGCGATCAGAATTTTCGTTTGCAGCATCAGAGTGCGCCAGGTTCTCAAGGGTATCATCTCTTTTCCTCGATGTCCGATAGAATACATGTCATTTGCATCTTATTATAACCTTGAGCATTTTTATAACAACCTGGTTTTCAAAACGATCATTTATCCATATTTTTACTATATTTAACAAAATAGACACTATAGTCATTCTAAAATAATATTTTTTCCATTTATAATATATTTTGAGAGTTATCTATAAATAGGGGGGGGCAGGCGATGTATTTCAAATTTAAGCCGGAGGTCGTCTTCACGAAGCGCAGAGACGTCTCTATACTAAGCAACGTGATGACAGGCCGTAAAATCTATCTTGATGCGGAGGATACCCGCAGAGCAGAAGTGTTGTATGATCACTGCCAGCCGGGCCCCGTCTCGCCTGGCGCGGGGAATTTGGCTGCTTACTTGGCGGAGCAGGGTTTCGGACATTTCCACAAACGGAACATTCGTGTGGAAAGCAGCAGTCACCTGATGCATGCTAGACAGCTTGATATAAAAGCGAAAATAGGCCGTTAGGCATCAAAGGCCTGCCCCCGGTATTCTTCCGGGTTCAGGCCTTTAATTCAGCCGTGCCTATTATCCTTTTACCGCAGAGCCCATGGTCATCGCCCTTTCAACCTGTTCACTGAAGAACAAATAGATAATCACCATCGGAAGGCTGGCAATCGTCATCACTGCCCCCATTCCGCCCCAGTCGGTGCTATATTGACCTTGAAAGAACAATAGTCCCAGGGGTAGTGTTTTCATCGATTCATCGGAAATAAGTATGTTCGCCAGCATGAACTCATTCCAATTGTTCAAGAATTGAAATATGACCACCGTCGCGATTGCCGGAACAACTACGGGTACTATAATTTTAGTGAACAGACGATAGACACTCGCTCCGTCCATACATGCCGCTTCTTCAATCTCGGAAGGAATATCGCGCATAAACCCATAGAAAATAAGCGATGAAAATGGCAATCCAATCACGATATAAGGAATAATGAGCGCTCCATACGTATTCGCCAAGTGAAAGTCCTTTACGAGAATAGCAAGAGGGATCATAATGACCTGCAATGGCATGAACATGCCAACCAGCATATAGAGCCGGACCGCTTCCCGAAACCTCCAGCGCAGCCGGGCGATAGCGAACGAGAACATTAACGCTAAAATGACGATAAATAACGTTGCCACCGTAGAAACGACCACACTGTTCATAAAATACTGCGGAAGATTAAATTGAGTCCAAGCGTTAATGTAGTTTTCATATCGAAATTGGGTCGGCAGCCCAAATGGATTGGTAACGAATATTTCATTGTTGTCCTTGAGCGAATAGGAAATCATCCAAAACAGCGGATAAACAGAAATAATGAAATACAGCCATAAAGGAACCTGGATGAGGAATGATTTAACCCGTTGCATAACGATCTCTCCTTCTAAGATGCATGTTAATCATCTTTACGATCAAACACCTTGTTGATAATCATCGTCGCTACTAGTGAAATGGCGACCAATAATACAGATATGGCTGAGGCATAGCCATACTTATTCTCCAGGAAGGCATACCGGTAAATCATGAAGGTTAAAGTATAATTGCTCGTGCCTGGTCCGCCATTCGTCATAATAAGCATTTGTACAAAAGCGCCGATTCCTGATGTGATCGCAATGATAAAGCAGAACTTAAAGGTTTCTTTCATCAAAGGGAGCGTTACTTTACGGTGAGCCATCCATTTGCTGCAGCCGTCGATGGTTGCCGCTTCATAGTATTGCTCGGGGATCGATTTCACTCCTGCATACAGGAGGCTGAATTGATAGCCCATGAACTGCCAGGCGTTAACAAAAGCAATGGCAACAATCGATACCGTCGGCGAAGTCAGCCAGTTTTGCTGATAGGAGATTCCCATGATCTGAAAAAGCTTATTGATCAGGCCATTCGTCGGATCGTACATTGCAATCCAAAGCTGGCATACTACCGTCACAGACAAAATCACCGGCACAAAATAAGCCGTTTTCAGCAATTTTCTAAACTTGACTCGCGGATCGGCACAAGCCAGCGCTAGAATCGTTCCGAGGCCAATTTGAAAAACGACCAGGACAACGGAAAAAATAAAGCCATTTCGCAAAGATGTCATGAGAAGAGGATCCTGGAACATTTCCTTATAATTATCGAGACCATTAAACACAGCCGTACCTAATCCGTCCCATTCAAAAAAGCTGCGATACATTGTTTGCAGCACCGGTGAAATGAGAACGACAGTATAGGCTAGCAATGCCGGAAGCAGAAAAATCAGGATTGCCTTCTTGTTGCTTAAATATCTATCCATGGTGTAGCCCCACTCCTTTCCTGGAAGCAATCCCCCCCTGATTGAACACATGCATCAAGGGGGACGGCCCGGGTCTCTATGTCTTACTTGTTCTCTTTAGCCAATACGGAATTTAGATTTTTAATAAACTGCTCCGTGGAGAAGCCGTCGATCAGCATACTTTGCGTATTGTCATCCAGTACATTCTTGATCGAAACATTGTTCAGGGCGACCGCATAATCGGTAGCATTTGGAAGTATTTCATCGGCAATGCGCTGCATCATCGGCGAGATTTCCGCCGTGATTTCTTTATCCACTTTTACGGATACGATCGGACTGCCAAGCTGAGCGTATTTATACTCGGCAGCCTTTTGAGCTAGAAAGCTGGCTACCTTCACCGTCAGCTCCGGATCTTTCGTCGATTGAGATACGGCAAAACCGCCAGGGGATGGAGAACCGTTGACTGCATATTTTGTTTTTTCATAGGTTTCTTCATCCTTTGCGGGCCAGTACATCCAGTCCACTTTATCGCCAAGCTTTTCTTGAGAGCTGTAAATTTCCCATTGTCCGTTTACGAACATTGCTGCCTTACCCGTGTAGAACAAGGAAGAAGCCTGATCATAGTTCGTATTTGTAGCGTTTACATCAAACAGCCCAGCTTCTTGCAATGTTCTCAGTTGATGAGCTGCAGTGATGAAGGACTCGGGCAGTTCAGTGACACCGGCTTCATCCAGCTTGCCGTAGCCCATGGCTTCCTCGCGCGTAACAAAGCCTTGATAAAGCGCTGTAGGGATCCACTTCTCTTTAGCAAAAATAGATAGCGGAACATACCCTTTTTCCTTCAGCTTTTTGGCCGCCTCTGCTAACTGATCCACGGTCTTGATCGGAACTTCAATACCCGCCTCTTCAAATATTTCTTTGTTGTAATAGAGGATCTGGAATTCGATGCCGGTAAATGGAAAAGCATAAACATGACCGTCTGGTGCAATTAACCTTCCTTCAACCCCAGGATTCAATTTATTCTTAAAAGCTGTCGTTTCTTCAAATTCATCTAATAAAAGAACGTTTTTAGATTTGGCAAACGTTTGCAAAGTTACCCAGTCTGTTTCGAATATATCCGGCATATTCCCGGTAGCGGCATAGGTTTTTAGCTTCTGGTATCCATCCTGTACCGCAGGATCCAGCACGATTTCAACATTCGGCATTTCCTTCTTCAGTTCTTCTACCGCGTAGTCAAACGGTTTGGAGGTGTCGTCGTCAAAATGCTGAGCATACACCTTTAGCTTAACCTTCTCTTCTCCTGAATTACCGCTTGAGCCTGTCGAACCCTGACTCGAATCCCCCCCTGAACAAGCAGCTAGCAACAAAGATAACATGGCGATGGTGACTAGAGCTGTTAAAGACTTGAACCAAACTTTTTTCATGCTGTTACCCCTCTTTTCTGGATTAAACGTGCTGTTCACCTTCTGCTGGCAACGCTTTCAAGGTGTATGTTTATTATAAAATTGTTCATCATTTTGATTAATGCAATAATCGAGCATCATAAGGAATAAACAGGACAAAAAAGACGAATCTACTCAGGATTCGCCTTATTTGCATGGAGCTGCTCGAATTCGGAAGGGGTTAGACCGAATCTTTTTTTAAAGCATTTGGAGAAATAATTCGGGTCATTATATCCTACCTTTTCTGCCACGGCCGACAGCTTCATGGGCCTGGTTAGCAGGATCTCCTTCGCTTCCTTCATGCGAATGTAGGTGATATAATCTACGACTGAAATGCTAGCTTCCTTCCTAAACACTTTGCGCAAATAACTGGCATCGACATATAGGGCTTGTGCCACACCTTCAACAGTCAATTCTGAATCTGAATAGTTTTGTTGGATATATGCTTTGGCAGCCGTAAATAATTGATACGATTTCGAAGGCCTAAAAGATTCCCTATAGTTAACCGCTCTGCTGAACAGCTCGGCGATCCATCCCAGGGCCTCTTCCCAGGATGGCAGCGCTTGCCGCTGCTGCTCTAGCGTGCTGTCCGTTCCCCACACTTCTTCCGGGTTCAGCTCGGACTCTATGATATAAGCACGACAAAGGTGGATGAAGGCCTCCAGATAGCTCTGTCCCCTAGCGCTCGAAATGGAAATATCCATCTTGCGAATCACCTGCCAGATTCGGCTCAGCTCTTCGTGGACGGCATCCATCTCCCTCATCCTGAGCGTCAAAATCAGCGTCTCCTGAACATCAAATGGGAGAACTCCAAGGTTTTCCGCTTTCTGAGGGGGGATTTGCTCCTGAAAAGAAGGCCGGGAGCGTTCATCCAACGTACGTTTTACCCGCTGAAGCGTTGTTGAAAATTCAACCTTATTGAACGGTTTAAGCAAATAATCCTGTGCCCCGAGCCGAACCGCCTGCCTCGCATAATCAAATTCACTGTGCCCTGTCACAAATACGACGGAAATATCAGGCTGTGTCTGCTTTAGCAGTTCCGTCAATTCCAGCCCGTCGATAAACGGCATGGATATGTCAATGAATGCGAGATCCGGTCGATTCTCCCTGGCTTCCTCCAGCGCTTCTCTTCCATTAGCCGCCTCGCAGCAAATATGAAATCCGTGGCTAGCCCAGTCCAGTTTGCTTCGCATGTAGTCTCTGAATAATGGTTCATCATCAACAATCATAACTTTATACATTCTGCTCACCTTTGCTGTAGTTATTGGGAAGAATGAGTTTAACCGTTGTTCCTTGGCCCTCTTTGCTCTCAATATGAATACCATAGATGTCCCCGAAATACAGCTTCAGTCTTTCATGCACGCTAAATATGCCAATCGATGTTCTCTTTGCCGAATCCTCTTTGAAATCAGTAATACGGGATATAAGCTGGGGGGACATTCCTACGCCGTTATCCTCCACTTCAATGATCACATGCTCGCTGTCCGCATGCGCACGAATCCGAATAAAGCCACTGCTGTCCTTCGTCTTCAGTCCATGATAAATCGCATTTTCGGCCAGGGGCTGCAGCGACAACTTGGGAATATGGATTCCTTTGAGTTCGTCAGGAATAGCAATATCATATTGTAGAATATGAGGATAACGAACCTGCATAATCGTTAAATAGTCATTAACGATTTTCACCTCTTCTTCCAGCGTAATAATTTCATAGCCTTTACTCAGAATGACACGATAGAAGTCCGCAAGAGCTTTGGTTGTATCTCTGGCCTCTTCCGTTCGCTCCATATCAGCAAGTACATAAATCGTATCTAAGGTGTTGTAGAGGAAATGCGGCTTTATCTGGGCATGCATCAGCGCCAGCTCGTATTCCCGCTTACGGAGCTGCTCATTCTCTACGGTGGCGATAAGCTGCTTTATGCGGTCGATCATGAGATTGAATACAGTAGCTAGCAGTCCGGTCTCATCCTGCGCGCGAATAGCCGCTGTAACGTTCAGATCGCCTTCCTTGACTCTGCGCATCGATTTAGCAAGCTGAAGCAGGGGATTTACAAGGACCTTGGATAATAGAGCTATGCCTAGGAATGCAAGCAATAAACAAACCATCCCGATCACGACAGTCATCCAGACATTGTGACTGATCATGCTTTTTAACGCAGTCATCGGGTTCATATTTACCAGGCTCCAGTTCATCCTGTTGTAAGGATATACGCTGATGAATTCCTGCCCTTGGTCACGATCGATCATTTCTGAATAGGGTTCATTAAGAAGCGTCAAGGGCCGCTTCATCTTTAAGTGATCGAACGGTTCTAGAACATATTCCGGGTTCGAACTGGAAATAATTCTCTGAGCCGTATCCACCAGCAAATAGGTTTTGGAAATGCCCTGATCATTCTCAGTGCCGAGAAATGAAGAGAACGTCGTCTCCTTCACATTGATAAATAAGGTGCCTAATTTATTGCCGCTATCTACATCGATCACGACCTTGCCGAGAGTAAGAACGGGAACCGCCGGGTCACTGACCAGAAAATTACGCTGCTCCATTGAAAACCAGCGATTCCTTCCATAGCTTCCCATCCGAGTCACCTGTTCGATCATTCCGCTATCAAATATCTGATGCTCATCCTCGTTTATGCGAGAGTATGAAGTATGAATATGGTTGTTCCTATCGATAAAAATGGCAGAATCGACATCGGGAAACAGAATAAGATCCGTGGATAGTTTGCTTTGAATCTGCCGTCTGAACTTCAGCTCTTGTACCGAATCACGCTGCTCAGGGGAGCTGGCAATGATGCGATTAATATCAGTAGCAATAAAATTAGCGCTGTTCTCTGCATTGCTAATAATAGAATCGATTTGAGATACTATTAATTTTGACTCATCCAGGGCACTTTGCTCCATATTTTGGATGGTAGATTGGCTGAAATTGTAGCTAGAGAGATAGCCCGAAATAAAGAGTGGAATAAAAATCAATGGAAGGAATATAAGAATAATCTTGTGCATGATTTGTAATCGTCCAAACCATGGGAACATGGTCCTCCATCTACTCACAACATAACCTCCAGTGATTTCATAGCTGCTATTATTTATCCATTCTAAAATTCAAATCCTAATTTGTATAGGCTGTTTTAGAAACATCTCTCTTTACAAAAGAAAACGGTTTGTTATTTATTTTCGCTAATTATGGATATTTTGGATCAGATTGTTCTATTGTGATTCCAATCACCTAGTCGCCTTTCCTCCTGCGTTATGCTTCTGATGAACAGATGACGTAAATGATTCTCAAATCGTTTTCACAAATAAAAATGAGGAGGTCGCATAGATGAATCAAGCTGCATTAAATCATCATGATGAGCGGATGCCGATGTTTTGTTTTCAGTGCCAAGAGGCATCTAAAGGTGTTGGCTGCACCATCGTAGGCGTATGCGGGAAGACGCCTGAGGTCGCCAACCTGCAGGATTTGCTTATTTTTGTTTTGAAAGGCATATCCTTCTTCAGCGCGGGTACGGAGCTGCCAGAATCGCTGGAACGCCGGACATCTGTCTTTATAATGGATTCATTGTTCGCTACAATTACAAATGCCAATTTTGACCGGGACGTGTTCGTCGCTAAAATTCGCGAAGCGCTCACTCTTCGTGATGAGGTACGTGAGCACTGGGAGCATCAGCATCCAGCCAGCCAGACGATATTGCCAGATGCGGCGGTTTGGCATGACAGCGATGAAGAAGCGTTGGATGCCAAAGCCAAGGAGGTTGGCGTACTTGCTACTGCAGATGCGGATATCCGCTCCCTGCGAGAGCTGCTCACCTATGGGCTTAAAGGAATGGCCGCATATCAGTATCATGCCTATCAACTGAATTATACGAATCGCGAAGTGGAGCAATTTATGCAGCGAGCGCTTGCCGCTACTTTAGATGATACATTAACCGTGGATCAAATGGTCGCACTCGTGATGGAGACGGGCAAATTCGGCGTGGATGCCATGGCCTTGCTGGATCAAGCCAATACCGGCGTTTATGGTCATCCCGAGGTGACGAAAGTCAACATCGGAGTTCGTAATCGCCCGGGCATTTTAGTGAGCGGCCATGACCTGAAGGATCTGGAAGAGCTGCTGCAGCAAACCGAAGGAACTGGCGTGGATGTGTACACCCATAGCGAAATGCTGCCGGCGCACTACTACCCAGCCTTTAAGAAATATGAGCATTTTGTCGGGAATTACGGCAATGCCTGGTGGAAGCAAGCCAGCGAATTTGAGAGCTTTAATGGCCCGATCCTAATGACGACCAACTGCATCGTTCCACCGAAGCCGAGCTATGTGAAACGCATCTTTACGACGGGAAACACCGGCTATCCTGGATTGCGGCATATTCCGGAGGGCGTAGACGGTCAGCCTAAAGATTTTTCCGAAATTATAGCCCTGGCCAAGCAGTGCCCGCCCCCTACCGAGCTGGAGACCGGGGAAATCGTCGGCGGCTTTGCCCATAACACCGTGACGAGCATTGCCGACCAAGTAGTCGATGCCGTGAAGGCTGGAGACATTCGGCGTTTCTTTGTCATGGCCGGATGCGATGGCCGGATGAAGTCGCGCAGTTACTATACCGAGTTTGCCCAGCAGCTTCCACGCGACACAGTCATTCTCACCGCGGGCTGCGCAAAATACAAATACAACAAGCTTGATCTCGGCGAAATCGGAGGCATCCCGCGCGTCCTGGACGCAGGCCAATGCAACGACTCCTACTCGCTCGCCATCATTGCGTTGAAGCTGAAAGAGATATTGGGGCTGGATGACATCAACGAGCTGCCGATTTCATATAATATCGCCTGGTATGAGCAAAAAGCGATCATCGTGCTGCTGGCCCTGCTCTATCTTGGGGTTAAAAACATCCATCTCGGGCCGACGCTGCCTGCCTTCCTCTCTCCGAACGTGGCCAATGTGTTGGTGGAGCAGTTCGGCATCGGCGGGATTACAAATGTTGAGGATGACATGAAGATGTTCCTTGGGGCTTAGTTTTTATTGCGAAATGGGGAAGCGGAGTCCCCAGTGTCTATACTTTCTTATATCTTATGAAAATAGGCTGCGCCCTTCCTTGGTTAGAAGTTAGCGCAGCCTATCATTATGGAAAATTATTTGTTATGGCGGTATTGACGTGACGGAACAAGCTATTATTTCAACACCAATGACTTGAAATCCAGCTTTCCCGATCCCTCAAAGGTAAAATAGAGCGCCTGCTTCCCATTTTCGATGTTAATTTTCGCCCCGTAATACGTAAAGGCGCTGCTTGGCGAGATCGGTATTCTTGTGATAGGCTTTGCATCTAAACCATTCGCAACCAGCATGAACCCCGTAGCAGGACCCCGAACACATACAGCGATTTCCGACACATCCTGCATCAGAAAATATTTGAAGCCTGCCACGGCTCCATTTCTCATATTTGCAATATATTGATAAGGGCTATTCTCCCTGTCCTTCCCGCTTTGCGTGAAATATGGATGCTTTCTGAAGGTTATATTTCCGAAATATACCCCATACCGGCCTGCGCCTTCCGCTGACATCAAATGACAAGCAATTCGCGCCTCATACTCTCCTCTGCCGATGAATGGACCGTTATTTAGTCCACAACTCGTCAGCTCTACCTGTGGAATCGTCCCATCTTCCTTGATCTCGATCGGCTCGGCAAGTCCCTGTCTGGAATAATGATGCCGGTTCGTGTGCCTGTGATGGAACACATACCATTGATCTCTAACCTGAACGATCCCGCCATGATTGTTGCCAATATAGTTATAGGCCTTTTGATCCGAATCGTACCCGTTTATATAAAGGTCGCCATTACTTATGATCGTTCCGCCGAATTTAAAGCCGCCTGTCGGGCTTTTGCTTGTGGCGTAGCATAGTTCATGGCCGTTGATCGACGAGTAGATCAAGTAATAGGTATCTTTTATTTTACGGATCGAGCTCGCCTCAAAAAACTCATGCCCCTCGAATCCAGTGCCGTCTGCCTCCCCCGCTTTGGGAAGGATGAGCTTCGGTTCACCGGTCACCGTTTTCATATCCGGCTGTAACTGAATTACGTACCCGCCTTTACAAGTACGTTTCTTCCATCCTGTCACGAAAAAAGGAACATCTTTTATTGGTGCAAAGCCTGAATACAGATAAACGCATCCATCATCATCAACTAGAACGCCGGGATCGAATAAAATAGGATCTCCGCTGTGATCCCACAGCCTATCTCCGTTCGGATGGCTTACATAACCGTAAAACTCATACTCGCCTGCCGGTGAATCGCATACAGCTACGGCCATAACGCTGCGAAAGGCCAGTGTATAGTACAGGTAATATCGCCCGTCTGGCCCTTTTGCCACATCGGGTGCATACATCTGATACAAACCTAATTTGTTCATAGGATCTAGCGTTTTCCTATAGATGACCCCTTCGTATCTCCAATCACTTAGATCATCAATGGGGGCAGACCAGCAAACATAATCATTCATGCAAAAAAGCTTACCGTTAAATCTGTCATGCGAACCAAATACATATAATCTATCCCCGAATACATAGGGTTCACCATCGGGGATGTATTCGTAGCTAGGCAAGTATGGGTTCAAAGCCTGGCTTGGCATCATCGCGTTCATCTCCCTTTACTGCTTTACAACAGTGTAAAGGATTAAATGATTCCAGCATATCAACCAAAAGTTGCCGGAGAACCCCTATAATAGCCGGTCAAGACCCTTCATTAGCCCGTCTTTCAGTCGGCTTATTAACTTATATTGCTCTACAGGGCGGAGCATAACAAATCCACATAATGAGATGAACACTATACTTAACAAGCTTAATGTGCATTTCGACTGCAGATCGCTGAGCCTGTTGGCATACGAAAATAAATTCAGCCAGGAGGTATTCTCCATATTAATGTTCCAATACATCCAATTGGCGAGACCCAGCAAATAACCAATTTCGGGCGATCTCAGAACAGCGCCGGCCAATAAAGATAGCGCTCCGGAAAATAAGAGACCGGGCAAAGCCACATATAAAAGCCCGGAGAATGGAAGCTGCTCGCTTGAGAAGCGAAAACCGTGAGGCGATAAATTCATTCGTAGTAACAACCACCCTGCAAGCAGCATGAAGATCATGAACAGAATCATAACCATTAATCTATATGCTAATAAAGGATGCCTCCGGCTTCTGCGGGTTGCCAGCACCTCCGCTGCGCGGGTGTAATGATCGACCCAAATCAAATCAGGGAACAATATGATTCCTGCGAAGGGTGCATAGATTTCGTACAGGTTCAGAATGTCTACGGCTGTCGGAGCATAGAACATAAAAGGAATAAACACGATAAACGCTCCTGTCAACAGCCATTTTACCGGCGAAAAGAGAACTTTAATTTGATAAACTATTAGCTTCATAAGGTCAACCTGCCTTTTCCTTTAAGACCTTGCCGGGGCCATAATTGTCCAGCGAGCAGTACAAACAGAATACTTGCCCCGATAACCAAGCCTTGATGGGGTAAAAAAGCCAGCCAATTATAGGAAAAACTCTCATCTAAGCGAAGCATATAATTCATAACGGTTGTGTTTCCATTTCCCGCAAATACGCCGGAAGTAATATTGAAAATGAGATAAAGAATAAAGACCGGCAAAGCGGCGATTTCATTTTGGAATATAAATCCTAGTAAAATTATAATAGCCCCAGATATCATAAAGGTCGGCACCACACAAACAAACAGGCCTAAGAGTAAATCCGCCAAATGGTACGTAAATGACTGAGCTGTGAACCGAACTCCGAACCAAATATTAACTGCGGCGCTTATTAGCACGGTGGGCAGGCACCACGCCGCAACCGTCCCTAAATATTTTCCAATCACGTATTGCTGGCCTGTAAATGGTTTGGCATGCAGCCACTCTAGCGCATTAAACCGCCTATCTTTGAAGAATAGCATCAAAAAAGCAGGAATGGATAGAAATGACATAATAATTTGCAGACGATCCACCCAAAGTACAGCGAGTTCCGAGCTAAATGTTCGCTGTTCGTAATAAGCCCTGAATGCAGGCTGAACCTCTTCAATTGAACCGAGGCGTTGTCCCTTTTCTTCAACGTAGACTTCCCATTGCGGCGCCAATGACGGATATTGTTGATTTACTAGAGTGTTTGCTTGCTCCAGAGATAGGTTTTGTGCCTTTATTGCAGCGCTTAACTCTTTAGCCGCGTCATAATTTTCTTGGGACAGAATACCTTCCGGGAGATTGTCGATGTGCTGCAGCACGGATGATAAAGTCTCTTCAGGCGAAACGTCTATATGCAGCAATTCGGGGTGTATTCCTTTTTCGTACAGCTGGCGAATGTCATTATTATCGTCCACTGGATAATGTTGAATATAAGGTGAAAATTCCGACCACAGAAACAAGAGGGCAATTAACAAGCCAAGTAAATAAAACCTGCTCTTGATCTGAAAAAGAAACTCAAACCGCATCACTTTGCTAACTCGCATCATTTCGCAAGCCCGCCGATCATCCAAATATAAGCATCCTCAGCAGTCGGGGCTGCTTGAACGCTGCCCGTTATCGGTGCCTTCTCGCCAAGCACCCGCAGCCTGATGCAATCCTCCATATAATGATTCGATACTAGGGTATACTCATGCAGCATGTTCTTATAATCTGCAGTTAAGGGCAAAGAGCACTCCCATACAACGCCGGAGACGGCCCTGATCATACTGCCAATGTCACCCTGATATTTTAGCTTGCCTTGATCCAGTACGGCCACTTGTTGGCAAGACTGGGCGATATCTTCAATGATATGCGTAGATAAAATAACGATCCGCTGACCTGCATATTCCGTTAATAAGTTCCGGATTGATATTCGTTCTTCAGGGTCGACTCCCGTTGTCGGCTCATCCACGATAAGAATTTCGGGTTCATGAATAATCGCTTGTGCAATGCCTAACCGTCTTTTCATGCCGCCGGATAACTCCCGAACTTTTTTATCAGCCTGCTTGTTTAAATGTACTTTTTCTAAAGAATCCTGTATTCTAGTCCGTTTCTTCTTCCCGCTTAGTCCGTGCAGCAAGGCTATATAATCCATAGTTTCCTTAACCGTTAAATTAGGATAGAAACCAAAATCCTGAGGAAGATAGCCTATTTTCTCCTGCAAGTGTTTTCGCATCGCTGAAGATTTCATCGTCTGTCCATCGAAATAGACGGTTCCGGCGGTTGCCTCCATAATCCCTGCGATAATCCGCATTAAAGTAGTCTTACCTGCACCATTTCTCCCGATCAGGCCGCATAGACCAGGACCAATGTTAAGTGATACCTCATGAAGCGCGCAGGCTTTCTTCGAGTAACGCTTGCTGATTTGATCAATCTGAATTTGCATATTTTCACCTCTTAACGACTATACTGTTCTTTCAAACATCGCTTGATACTGTTTCTTTCCAGCAAGAAGTGATTCATGATTGCCTCTCTCAGCGAGTCTTCCTTCGTGCAGTAAATAAATTTCATGACTGCTTACGACAGTTCGTAATCGATGAGCTATTACTATAACGATTTTATCTTGAATATGTTGATTTAAATTGAACATTATTTTTTCCTCTGTGATCGGGTCAAGCATCGATGTAGCTTCGTCAAGAATTAATACAGAAGTCGGTCTCAAAAGTGCCCTTGCTATGGATAACCGCTGCCGTTGCCCGCCCGATATACGTATTCCCTGTTCGCCAATTTCAGTTTGAAGCTGCTGGGGGAGCTGCATTACGAATTCGTAAAGCTCTACGATTCTTAACACTTCCATAACGTCGGCCTCCGTAATGGTTGTGCTCCCTAATGCCAGATTGTTATAAATGGTGTCATTAAAAAGCAGTGTATTTTGACTTACAACGGCAATTTGCTGCCTTAGATCGGTCGTGGAAATCCGGTTTATTGATGTACCGTTAACTAGAATATTCCCCTTTTCGATAGGCCATAGCTTGAGCATCAAATAAGTGATCGTGGATTTTCCCGACCCGCTCTCGCCCACAATGGCATATATCTTTTTCGACTCGAATTGCATGCTTACTTTCGATAGAACCAGCTTATCATCGTATTGAAAGGTAACGTTCTGAAAGTCTATGCTGCGAATGGACGAACATTTATTCAGCATGGCATCCGATTCTCCCCAATTCAAAGGCGCTTCAAGAATATCTCGGATTTTTTGCCAGGAGGCTAGTGCCCCTGCTAGCCTAGTCTGAAATTGTGAAGCTCTCATGATGGGGGCTATCAACCTCTGAGAATAAACATTAAATGTAATGAGCCCGCCAATCGTTAAACTTCCTTCGATCACTTTGTAACCGCCATAACCTAGAATAAATAATGTAATGATCATGCCGGATAACTGAAGAAATCCGTTGCTTAATGAAAATACCAGTTGCGTTTTTATTTGCTGTTTTGCATTTGTTTTTTCAAGCTTCATGTATTTCTCTCGAAACAAGCTATTTACGCCGATGACTACAAAATTCATCAAGTTACTTATGACTTCCTGAATTAAAGAGTATAATTCTCCGCTGGCACTTCTCAAACTAATGCTCTGAGCTTCGACCCATCGGTTAAATTTTTTTTGCCCCAAGAAGACGAATACCTGCAGCAAGAGAAGCCCCATTAATAGTTCTGGCTGCAGCCATCCTAGAAAGAACAGCATTCCAACAGAAATCAATATGTCCGCAGCAAAATTGACAAACGAATATGTAGCTGTCTGCTGGATGTTCTCGATATCCTCAAATATTGTTTTCAGCATATCTCCGGAATTTATATGGGTGTAGTATTCACCATTCATTTGCTGCAGGTGCGCTATACAGCGTGACCGAATATTAATGACAAATGTGCGGGCAAGCTTAGAAAAAACATAATCAGACAACAGCTTCGTCAAATTGTTAAGGAAGGTAGCAATAAAAGCCAAAGCAATATAACCGAGAAGACTAGACCATTCTCCAAAAGGAATGGACTTATCTAATATTTTCATAATGAAATAAGGAGTTAGCACGCTAAAAAAACTGCTCAGGAGAAGCAGTAGCGACGCAATTAAAAAAGAGGACTTATGTTTTGAAAAGTTATGAATAATCGCCTTGAGCATATGTGTTCGATTCATTGTGATATATCCTTTCAATATGACATATGAAATGATCGAAACTAGTAAAATGGCGGAACTCCCAGTGCATTTTATTTGCCGAAATACCCAGGGTGGACTCTATTTCACTCATGAATCGGGAAAAGCGCTGTCGGGCTATCCCATTTCTTGAAATTAGCAAATGGCTATTGGCTAAATCGAATTGGCCATGCTGGCAATAGGAACACACCATTTTTTTTATTTTTGTATATAAATCCTGAGGCAGCCTCCCTACATCTGTTGGCATGCAAGTATCGCTAGGGAGCATACGCTGCAGTTCACCATCGTCCCATTTTTTTCTTAGGGCTGACTGGGCTAATAAAGCAGAGTAAGAGATCGTCTGGTTTCTATCATGCCGAATAAGCTGATTGACCAAATGCCCTGTTACGACTGCCGCAGCCTTGCTATTTCCTCCAAAGAAACAATATTCATTGAATTCACGCTGAGTCCACATCGGAGTAAGATCTGCAGCAGCTTGCACAAGCTTATTCTCGTCAAACCAATAGGCATCCGACTCCGGCATTAAGGTGCCATTTACACCTATAACCGTTGGCAATGCTGCTGGATAACTACTATAAGAGCCATTTTTAACGGAGGCGACAACCCATTTTCCTTGATCATATAGCTTTTGAAATAAATGCTTCAGATGTTCATCGATATGGAAGGACTCCATACTGAAGCTCATATGAAGTATACGAACGTTTATAGTTAGGCATAGACGGAGAGCCTGTTCAAGCCTATTTGAGTGCCCAATAAGGTCTGCATCAAGAACCCTTATGCTGCCAAAACGAACACTCGGCGCCAAACGGCTTATTACGTAGGCGCAGGCGCTGCCATGACCTGAAACATCCTTGGAACACTCCGTTCGAATAAAACAGTTTTGTTCTTCCGAAAATTCGAATGCATAGGAAGCGGCAAAGTTTTCTCGAAAAAACTGCTGATCGACTCCTGAGTCCAATATCATGACATCGCACATATCGCTGACTATTTCCTCTCTTTAGTTAAATGAAAGGATGGCGCCTTATACACCATCCTCGAAAGTGATCAGATTATTAATTCATATCATGAACCGTATCCTACCACCAACTGGTTGTCTTAGGCGTATACACATTTTCATAAATAACGCAGCCCTTCGTGTTTCCATTAGTTGCGCCTACCCATACTTTTTCTTCGAAACAATCATTGCCGCATCCTTGTCCTTTAATATCCAGGCTAATTTCTTTGTCTCGTATTTTTTCGATTTTCATATTTTCACCTTCTTTCTCGAGATATGATTTTTTACCACCATGAGGTTGTTTGCGCATTGTAACCATCCGCTGACCAGCAGCCTTTTTCACTGCTTGATGTTTTTCCCTTCCAGACCGTAATCGCGCAGTCATTATCACATCCTTGACCTCTAACGTTTAAGTTGATTTCTTTATCCTTGATTTTCACGATCTTCATTATTCTCACCTCCTTTCTAGTTGTAGCCGTTTAGAAAACACCCCGCTTCGATATTTAACATTTTCAATATGGCATAGAACAGGCGATGGACGATCGAACTCCCCGGTCATAAGCTGATTGATAAGCTTACATCTCGTGCCAGGGCAATATTCATACCGGGAACAACCGATACAATCAGGATTAGGCTGTTCTCCCTTACACAGAATATCCCAACGTTTGTCCGGATTTATTCCATATTTAACATGACCGGCAGCCATTAGCGGGTTTCCAACCAAATAGGTACAAGGATAAATATTTCCTTCGGAATCAATGCTTAACGTTGACTTAAGGCCCGAGCAGACAGAGTATTTACGTGCACGTACTGCATCTTCAATAAAACCAATATCCACCTGGCAATTTGTGGCGCCTTTCCATTTGATGATCTCTTGACACTGCTGTTCCAGTTTCTTCAAAGTATCCTCATTCCAGCCAGCATCAAAATAATCAGGTACAGGAGATATAGAGGTAAATCCCATTTCAATGAGTTCGATAATATCATGCAGCAGGTTATCTACGTTTTCTGAACGAATGGTCATTCGAGCTCTTAATTCAGGGAATGATAATAGAAGACGTCTTGCTGCAGCCGATACCTTCTTCCAGGTCCCCTTTCCAGTAGCAAATAATCTAAAACGGTCATGGCTCGCTTCAGAGCCGTCAATACTCAACGATAGATAAGCCAGCTCTTTTTGCAAATAAGTCTCCATTTCTGGAGTAAGATAAGTACCGTTGGTCGTCATTGAGAAGTAGGCAGAGGGAATGATCGTGCGTGCCTTATCGATTAAATATCGAAGCTCATCAAAGGCAAGTAGAGGTTCCCCTCCATGAAGAACAATCATGATGTTTTTTTCTTTATTCCGTTCGATATGTTGAAGTAAAAAATCTAGCAACTGGTCCATCGTTTCGCGTGAAATTGTTCTTCCATTTTCATGAGTGCCTTGGTAACAGTATTTGCAAGCTAAATTACATGCTGAGGTTAAAAACACTGAGGCAATCATTCGCTAGATCACCTCCTGCTCCCAAATCTTCTTCATTAAATAAGGCTTAATGCTTTGACAACGCGATTTAAAAGCTTCCGAATGACTTTCAAGCCGGTAAAGGTCATGCGGACAACGCCAACAAAAAAGGTTTACTGGGCACTCCTTACATAATGGATGACTATCCGGCTCATATGGTGAAACACAGGAATGAGCAGCTCCATTGTCCTGCTGGGAGCGGATAAATTGATTAAGGTCTTCAATTTCATTGATGTTTCCTATCTTAAATTGCGGATCCATAAATAAATCGCACGGGAACACGTCGCCATTATAATTAATCGTGATTTGATCTATACCTGCAGTACAACTGCACCCAGTAGAATCCGAAATGGTGTTCTCCTTTACCCCATCACGGTCATCAGCCAGTTGACTAGGCCTGTCCTCTTTAAATGAAGTAAGCAAATCCCTATATTGGCCGGCTCGTCCTGTTAGAGACAACGCACGCAGCATGGGTTTGGTGCCTAGTTGCTTATTTAATTCGTAGAAGGCACCGACCAATCTGTGATTATTTTCGGTCAGCACCATGGACAAACTGATTTTTTCATGGCCGAGGGTACGCAGCAATTTTATGGAGGCAACGGTCTTATCATATACGCCGCTGCCGCGGACAATAGATACGGAGCTTTCATCGACGCCGTCTATACTAATACAGAAGGTATCAATTGATTTGGATAGTACGCCAGCATTTCTCTTATTAATGAGAGTAGCATTTGTCATTAAGGTGATATTTCCGTCAAATTTCCTTCTCAAGTATGCCAAAATTTCAAAGAAATCTTTTCTTAAGAGTGGCTCACCACCCGTGAGAGTAATGTTGTTGGGATTAGATGCGATCATCTTATCGAGGATATGGATGACTTCTGCTGTGTTTAAATATTCAGAGGTTGATTCATTCGGGGCATCGACGATGCAATGGGTACATTGAAGGTTACATCTACGCGTTAGTGAGAAGCTGATCTCTCGCAATGTTCTAGAGTCGGATGTAGATTTCAAAAAATCTAATGCATCTAATTGTACTAGTATTCTTTTGAAATATTCCCTATCCTCAGTATCTTGAAAAGACTCAAGAAGTTCGGTTCGTGTCAACTTATTCTCTATAGCTTCATTAAGAATATTGAAGCATTCCTTAGAAATCTTTAGCCACGAACCCGTATTTCTGTTCATTAAAATTACCCTGTCGCCATAAATAATGGTTCTACTAGAATCTGCAATTTTCATATTATTGTCTCCTTCTAAGATTACAAATAATCATTTGGATTCAGAAGACTGATCATAGAGCAAATTCTTGAGCCTATTATATTGCTTAGATGTAAATTAATACAATATAACCCAATCTATATACATATTTTATTCACAAAGATACGGATATCTCTTGAACTTCATTCCGATGATGACATTTGTTATTGCAATATGCATATGTTACCAATATCTACGACTAAATATTCCTTCTGTAAAATAACGGCGCATTGCCCGTAACCTCCTTGAACACCCGGCCGAAATGCGTCACACTTCCAAAGCCGACCCTTCTGGCAATCAAGTTCACTTTCATGGAAGAGCCCTCCAGCAGCTTCTTGGCTTCCTTGATTCGGACGCTATTCACGTACTCTACGTATGTAAAGCCCGTTGCTTTTTTAAAGTAGCGACTCAAATAATAGGGGCTGATATAGAACTTGTCCGCCAGCAGATGAAGCGATAAATCCTCTGTGTAATGTTCGTTGATATAGCGGACGATCTCCAATATTCTTTCATGCATGGGACTTGGCGAGGCTAGCGCCTCCATGGCGTTCTGCTTGAAATGCCTGCAGCAAATGATAAGCAGCTGTACGGCAAGCGTCTGCGCAAATAATTCGAAGCCGCTCTCCTGCTCCTTCATTTCCTCTATAATAGCCCGGGACAGCGGCTCGATCGACAGTTGGCTGCGCAAGGAACCGTTCACAATCAAATAATCCCGTTCCAGCAAAGGCCGAAGCGCTTCCTTATGGGAACCATCCGGCGCAAAATACTGCTCGTGTATATTAATGATGAGCCGCTCATGCTTCGGCTGGACCGCATTGAGCGTACGATGCAGAATATTCGGCGCAATAATGACCACATCGCCCTCGTTCATCGCTATCGTTCGATCCTGAATAAAGATATTCCGCTGGCCGGACATCAAATAATAGATTTCGTATGTGCTGTGAAAATGGCTGACGGGCATATGGTGGCTTAACGCTTTCCGGTGGGACACCAGAAAATTTCCTGTGCGATTCTCAAAATAAAGATCTCCCAAACTCCTCGCTCTCCTTCCCTAACCGTTGTTAACGATGTAGTTCTTAATATTTCATTATATCGCAAGAAATAAGAAGAAAGAGGATATATTCGCAAAACATGTACATATTACGATGCTAGAATAGCAGTATAAACAAAAAGGAGGAAGGATATCCATGCCATCATCCACATCGCTTAAGAGCCCGATTCAATGGGCGCAGCAAGCCTGCGAGGCATTAATGGCCAAATTCGAGCCGGAGGATCTTCCGCCGGACCGGTTCCACTACCATCAGGGGGTCTTTCTGTCCGGCATGGAGAAATGCTGGCGGCAGACCGGAGAACAACAGCTGTACAACTACATGAAACGGTGGGTGGACAGCCAAGTACTTGAGGACGGCAGCATCAAGAAGTTTAAGTCCGACGAGCTTGACGACATTCAGCCCGGTGTGCTTCTCTTTACTCTCTATGAGCAGACAGGAGACGAGCGATACAAAAAAGCGCTGCATACGCTAGTGCCTCTGCTGAAGTCATGGCCGGCGAATCCGTCGGGCGGATTCTGGCACAAGGGACATTATCCGAATCAAATGTGGCTGGACGGCTTGTATATGGCCGGTCCGATTGCCGTGCAATTTGCCAAGACGTTCGGCGACAGCGAATATTACTCCATGATGACCTTCCAGGCTCTCCTTATGGCGAAGCATACGAAGGATCCTGCCTCCGGATTGCTATATCACGGCTGGGACGAAACCAAAGAGGCTAAATGGGCCGACCCCGTCACAGGTGTCGCGCCGGAGTTCTGGGGCCGCGCCATTGGCTGGTATCCCGTAGCCTTGCTGGAAATGTTCGAATACCTGCCAGAGGATCATCCGGATAAAGCACAGCTCGTGACCATTCTACGAGAGCTGCTTATCGCTCTGACGAACTATCAGGATCCCGCCACTGGACTGTGGTATCAAGTCATCGACAAAGGAGACCGCCCGGATAATTGGCTGGAAAACTCCTGTTCAGCGCTGTTTGTCCATGCCATTGCCAAGGCGGTCCGGTTCGGCTATTTGGACCCCAAATACATGGACTACGCCTGGAAAGGCTATCAAGGCGTAATCGATACGCTGAAGTTCGACGAGAATGGCAACGTCGTGATCGGCAACATTTGCATCGGCACCGGAATCGGCGATTACGCCCACTACATTGCCCGTCCCACCAGCGAAAACGATCTGCACGGCGCTGGCGCCTTCATTCTCATGTGCGTAGAGATGAATCTGGCGGAAACATAATGCGGGGCCGGGCCCACAGCTAAAAAATGAGCCGGCATCCGCCGGCTCCCCATAAAAAAAGTGTTTTACTCTTAGTCTTTTAAAATACGATGGATTTTCCATTCAGCTCATTCAGCACCTGCTCCAACACCAGCGATTCCTTAACCGCAAGCGTTTGGATCTTGGCCACAGCCTCTTCCAGCAAGCTCGTATCTTCCTTTAAGAAGAAAGCGTACTTGTAAAATAGCTTTCGGATCAAAAAGGCCTCTCGTTCAATTTCTTGATACTGGGCAGTCAATTGTTCGGGCGGGCTCCAATAGCCGTGCTGTGTCATATACTCCAATCGGTCGGCCATCATTTTCTTGTGCTCCCAAAGCAGGTGGACCGGGATAATGTTACGGTATAAGGTGGAGTCTGATTGGAGCAAATGCAAATATTTGACGATTTCCTCGTAAACTTTAAGTCCATACACGTGATTGTTGGGACTAGCGATCGCCCTGTATCTCTCTGAACTGTTACGGGACAGCACATAATCCTCCAGGCTTTCGATTACCAGCTGAGAATCAAATGCATAGATCCGATCTTTATTTAGGCTGTACAGTATAATCTCCTTCGTATAATACGCTTTGCTGCGATCTGCCAGCCGATAGCTTTCCAGAAACGGCTCATATCCGATATCCGTCTGTCCGTACTCATAATTGTGATTAAAACCGAGCGTATGAAACACTTGCTTCTCATCATCATAGCCAAACAATAAAGTGTCATGCGCAAAATGATGCCGCCTGTACATGGCCTTCCCCGGCAAATAAAATTCATCCAGAAATAAATAGACATAGTCTCCCTGGTCGATACTTCGCTTGAAAAAAGCGATCAAATCCGTTCCCGTATCTATCCGGCTGAGCAGATCTGCCGTAATGATTTTGAGATGAAGCAGCTCATTGTAATGGTGTGTATGCATGGGCTGATAGTAGTTAACAAAGATGTGTTCATCCAGATGATTAAAAAACTCAGAATCCGCGCTCCATTGAATATAATGGCTGTGAAGCCAGGGGAGAAAATGCGGATGCTCCGGCATGACGGATAATGGATACGCATGGTGCAAATAGCTGTACAGCGCAGGCTGCATATGAACAGGGAGCTGTTTATACATTATTGTATTCCCCTCCGCCAACAGCAACCGCCAGCTTATCCTCAATATACACCGCCAGCTTACGGATCGTATTGCATTCCTGGAGATCGAAATGATCGATGTCAAAATGCTTCTGCAGTTCTACCTCAAGCTTGAGCGCAAGTAACGAATGCCCGCCAAGCTCCACAAAATCGTCATCGATACCGATATTGACGTTTTCAAGCACCTCCGACCATACGGCGACCAGCTTTTGCTCCAGCTCCGTTTGCGGCTCAGCGTATTCCGTCCCTGTATAGTGAGCTCTCTCGCTCGGCTTGGGCAGGGCTTTACGGTCTATTTTTCCGTTGGGGGTTAAAGGCATTTCATGAAGCTGAACGAACCGCGTTGGGATCATAAACCTAGGCAGAGACTGTGACAAAATATTCCGCAGTTCGCCGGCCCCAAATGTCCTGTCTGACACGTAGTATCCGCAAAGCTGCTTCTCGCCGGCTTCGTCCTCCCGCACGACAACAACACTTTGCTTGATGGAAGGAACTTTAGCCAGCTGAGCATCGATTTCACCAAGCTCGATACGGAAGCCGCGTATTTTAACCTGATGATCCATTCGCCCGACATACTCGATCGTTCCGTCAGGCAGCCATTTTGCGAGATCGCCTGTTCTGTAAATTAGTTCTCCCGCCGCGAAAGGATGATTTACAAATACCTCGTTCGTCAAATCATCTTGATTTAAATACCCCCGGGAAAGGCCGGCTCCCCCGATACAAAGCTCCCCTGGAACACCGATCGGCTGAAGCTGACGATCTCCATTGACGATATACATTTGGGTATTGCTGATCGGCGAGCCAATCGGCAGGGTTGCCGCTTCAGGATCGATGCTGTTAATTTTCCAGTACGCCGCATACACCGTACACTCGGTCGGGCCATATATATGATATAAGCGGCCAGCGCCTAACATATCCAGCGCTTTTCTTACATGGGATACCGATACCTGCTCTCCCCCAAAAAAGATCGCCTTCATATTTTTCAAGCTCGACAGGTCACAATCGATGAACAAATTAAATAAGGCTGTCGTCATAAAAGAAACTGTGATTTGCTCATTTTTGATCAAATCCGTAATTTGGGCAATGTCTCTCATCGTTTCCTTCGGAACGAGGATGAGTGCCGCCCCGCGCAGCAGGGCGTTGTAAATATCAAATGTGGATCCGTCGAACGCATAGCTGGATAATTGAAGAACCCGGTCCTGTTCTGTGATCTGAAACTCGGTTGCACCCTGGATCAGACTGGTTACATTGCGATGCGTGATCAGGACTCCTTTGGGAGCGCCCGTTGTCCCCGAAGTGTACATGATGTACATCAAATCTCCCGGTTGATTCACATCCTGCAAATTGGTTTTCTCTTCGCAATAGGAGATTTCCTCGTCCAACACAACTTGATGCTCCACACCCGCGGCCTTGGCTGAAAGATGCTTTTGCAGCAGCATCATCTTTATCCCGGAATCGCCGATCATGTAATTCATCCGTTCCTGCGGATATTCCGGGTCGAATGGAACATATGCGCCTCCGGCTTTGAGGATCGCGAGAAGACCTGTAATCATCTCCACGGATCGTTCCGCGAGAATGCCTACAGGCTGCCCCGCCTCGACCCCTTTGTTTCGCAAGGTGTGCGCCAGTTGATTCGCCCGTTCATTTAATTGGCGGTAAGTCATCGACTGGCCTTGAAATGCCACCGCAGTCCGAGCCGGGAACCGGTTGGCCTGCTCCTCGAACCACTGATGAACCGTGATGTCTCTGACGGGAAACGAGGTGTCGTTGAAATCCACCAGAAGCTTGTGCTTCTCTTCCTTCGTAACAATGTCGAATTCCTTGAGCATTTGCCCCGGAGATTTCATTCCCTGCTCCATAATCAACATCAGCCGATCGCAAATTTGCCGTATTTCCTCTTCCGTAAATAAACTGGTTCTGTAATCTATTTTAAGCAGCAAATTGCCGGGCATGTTATGCAAATGAAATACAGCGTCCAAAGTCAGATCCTCGCAGCCGTAATCTTCACTATTCCCTAATTGCGAGCCGGCTTCTTCCGCCTGCCCCATATCCAAATAATCCATGCTTAGCTGAAATAAACGGTTCACATGAGTATGACTTTTCCTGATTTCAGACAGCAAAAGATCATATGGATACTTATGATGCCGCAGCGCAGACAATTGTTCCTGACCCGCCTGTGAAACAAGTTCCCTGAATGTCATCTCCGGTTCAAGCGTCATTTTTAATGGCGTAGTGCTGACAAACATGCCGAGCGCATGTTTATCATTCAAATTTGTCCGGTTCAAATAATTGGTACCGACGACGATATCTTGGTTGGATGTTAATTTGAACAGAAGTATAGAGAGGGCGCTTAGAAGCAAGCTCGAAGGGCTCACTTGATGCGCTTGGCCATAGTGATTGATTTGCTCTGACAGCAGCTTTGACAGAGAATACGAAAACCTTGCAGCATGTGTATTTATGGCAGGTGCAAGGTTCGGTTTGATCGTAGAGGAATCCGGAACAGTTTGAAATTTTTCGAGCCAATATTTACGGTCTTTCGCAAACCTGCCGGACTGAAGATACTTCTTCTCTTCTTCTATATAAGCTTGATAGGAATATGGCAGAGGGATTTGAGGAGTTTCACCATGAAGCAGCTCTTGATATAGTCTGTAAACTTCCAGTCCGCATTTACTCAGGGAGAATCCATCCTGAATGATATGATGGGATTTCATGTATAACCATGTTTCGTCCTCGCCTTTTAAAATGATGCAAAAATAATACAATTCCGAACCGATGAGCTGAAAGGGAATTTTTCCTTGTTCCCGAATCCACTCGTCAATGACGGATTGCTCCGTATCCTGGCTGAATGGAACGACATCAACTGGTTCTAGCTCAGGCTGCTGCATAAAGGATTGGTATACTTCCCCCGAATCCCTGACATGCAGGCGCAGCTGAAAAATATCATAGGATGCAATCAACGCTTGAACAGCCTTCTCCAGCACGGTTACATCCAGCCTTTGCTCAAACTTCAAGGCCGCATTCAAGTTTCCAATCGAGGTGCCCGGATAGGTTGCTTCCATCATCCAGATTCTTTGCTGTGGGTGTGTTAATTCATGCTCTCCGTTTGTATCCAGTTCATTGCTAAGCATCTCTCCACTCCTGTTCTCTGTATATTTCCATCTAATTTCCATGCGGAGAAATTATAGCATGTCGGAGTAGTGTTTTATACTTCATTATTTTACATTTATTGTTTAAATTCTTTGGATTGGAAATGGTCATTTATTCTACACTTTTTAACGATTCAATCATATTGATTCGGGACACCTTTCTCCGAAGCAGCAAGTTAGAGAGCGTGGTGAGCAGGAAGGCAAGAATGACGGATACGAGCAGAACAAACATATTGATTTGATCTGGAATTTGCTGATGGGTACTCGACAGCGCCTCTATAATAATGGAATACATATAGCCGCTGATCGGCAGTGCGATAATGACGGCAAAGGTGGTGAGTATCATGTTCTCAAAGAAGATCAGCCGGTTTATTTTGCTTTTTTGATAGCCCAATACCTTAAGCGTAGCCAGCTCGCGATTCCTTTCATAAATATTGATCGAGGATATCGTGTAGATGGCACCAAACGAAAGAATGACGGCACTAATGATAAACATGATGAAGATAAAACTGTTTTGCTTCAGAATGTATTGTGCGGATTCTTTCAAATCATCCTTGTCGGCGATGGTTTCTACCTGATTGTCTTGTTCAAAGAACTGACGGACGTAAGTAAGGTCTGCGGCATTGCTGGCTTTCACTAGAAGCGATGTTGGGTTGTAGTCGATGCCAAAGCTATGGAGATACGCTATCGTGCAATAGAACGACGGATTCGAATACTGATTGGATATTTGCACAACTTTCATTTCGACTGCTTTATTCGCAAACGACGGATCGGTGAATTGGATGCGGATCGTATCCCCTACCGCAATCTTATAGTGATCCGCATACGATTTGGGTACCAGCACGCCGCTGTCCATAAGTGTCATCGGATTGTCGTTCTCGTCGAAAAATTGAATGAGAGCATTGTCCTTCTCCGTAACGATCAACGTGGTGTTCTCATGATCATCGCCTTTGACGAATTCCACGGGAACAGCTGATAGATGATAGCTGCTTTCAATCCCGGCAGGCAGTTGCACCTTCTGAAGCTCTGTTTCCCTCGCATAATCGACCTTCAGATCATAGGTATTTACCTCTTCGATCTGATCAGCCACCCTTTGCAAGGACGTTTGAGTCCCGAAAGCCGTGATCAATAATACCGTGCTCACCACAACGCCAATGGAGCTCGCTAGCGCCTTGTGCTTATTGAGAAAGATGTTTCTCAAAATAATCTTATAGCTATAGGAAATACGTCTCCAGATTCCCGGAAACCGTTCGATGAGCAGCTTATTCATCTTCTTCGGCGGTTTAGGCCTCATCGCCTGCGCTGCGCGTTCTCGCAGAATGCCTATGCCGCTCAGGTAACAAGCCAGCATGCCGAATGCGCTCGAGAATAGGATAGGCGGAATAACCGAGAAGGAGGATAGGGAGAAGCTAATGCCCGGCAGCGAGTAGGATCTGGCATTCGACGCCTCAATCATTGGAACGAATAGAATCGCCGAAACGACGCCGCCAAGAATGGAGCCTATGATGCCGACAAGCACCGGGAATCCCATATAATGGAGCATGATGCTGCTGTTTTTCACTCCTAACGCCTTCATAATGCCTACTTGGTTCCTTTGCGAATCGATGATCCGAGACATGGTAAGGAAGAGAATGATCGCTTCGATCATAAAGAGAACCAACGGAATAACCTTGCTCATCAATTTATTGTTATGGACCGTTTGCTGAAGCTGCGAATAACTGAACGTCCGCTCTTTGCTGATTTGGCTTACATAAAGATTCTTGGATTGTGCTTCAATGTTATGGCTTAACTGGTTTACATCGTACCCTTCTTCCGCATCGATCAACACTTCATTATAGAAAAGGCTACCGGCGATTCGAGGAACTCCCGTTTCAGCCACATATGCGAATCCAGATGTTTTATGATTCTGGGTTTCATTCTTCTTCGCGTATTCCACATTCTCGCCCAATCCGCTAATGGTGAATGCCACATCCTGATCATTGACGCTTAACCGTATTTGATCTCCGACTTTGTACTGATGTTCCCTAGCGTAATGGGAATCCAGCAAAATTTGATCCTTGCTAGACGGAATGCTTCCCTCGATCATCGTAGGCGTATTAATGCTATTATTGACAGGGATCGAATGAACCTTTATGGCCGCTTTCCCATTGTCAAAAGATTGCGTCGCATCAAAGGTGTACCGTCCTTCAACTTTGTTTATCCCTTCGATGTTGCCTAACTCCGCCATATCCTGCTTGGAAATTCGGTCGTAGTAGACGTTCAAATCGCTTAAATTATGCGCTTGAAAGTAGTCCTTCGAATAAGCGCTAAGATTATCGCTTAACGTTACTAGCCCCGTGTAGAAAAAAGCGCCTACGGCAATAACCAGCACAAAAGCAAAAAATTGGCCGATCGATTGCTTGATATCCCTTAACAATTTCTTGAATAATTTCATCACCACTCAATCCCTTCAACGCTTTGCTTGTGCTCATTGACCGTTACGCTTTCGATTTTTCCGCTTTTCACGCGAATGATTTTATCCGCCATCGGGGCAATCGCGGAGTTATGCGTGACCAACACAACGCACTTTTTCGTTTCTCTGTTCAAATCCTGAAGAAGCTTCAATACGGACTTGCCGGTCACATAATCCAACGCGCCGGTTGGTTCATCGCAGAGCAGTAGCGAAGGGTTCTTGGCAACGGCGCGAGCTATGGCGACTCGCTGCTGTTCCCCTCCAGAGAGCTGGGACGGAAAGTTCTTCATCCGGTTATTTAACCCGACTTTATTTAATATCTCTTGGGCATCCAAATGGTTTTTACATACTTCAGCGGCGAATTCAACGTTTTCTAAGGCGTTCAAATTGGGGATTAAGTTATAGAATTGAAAGACAAAGCCAACCTTCTCGGCGCGATATCCCGTAAGCTTCTTCTCGTTGAAGCTAGTTATATCCTCACAGCCGACAGTCACTTTACCCGAGGAAGCCGTATCCATGCCGCCAAGTATATTCAGAATCGTGCTTTTGCCGGCGCCGCTTGCCCCCAGAATAACAACAAACTCGCCCTCGTTAATGGAAAAATCAACGCCGTTCAGCGCCTTGATCGGCACTTCGCCAATTTTGTATTCTTTCGTTACGTTTTTGAATTCGATTAATGTTTTCATAAATCGTATCTCCCCATGATATATTTTTCACCCTGCTGAAGCGCTCCCCTTAGCCATGAGCCTTGTATATTTCATTGTATGTCGGTATACTACTCATGTAGCATACTATAATACAACAACTCCATTGTCAATAACTGGGGTAAGTGTAAGTAAGGATCTTTTTCTCTCTTCAGGAGATTTGCTATTGACATCTGTTTACGCGTAAGTTATGGTTTGCTGCTAGATAGGTAACAAACTACGATGCTGAGTGGTGAGGCAATGAACGTAACTTTTGACGATAAACAGCCAATATTTCAACAAGTAGCTCATATCATTGAGGACGATATCCTGAACGGAACTTACCGAGAGGACGAACAGATTCTTTCCGTGGCTCAGTTTTCTCAGCTGTTTCAAATCAATCCGGCTACCGTAGTGAAGGGGATCGGTCTGCTCGTAAATGAAGGCATCTTGTATAAAAAAAGAGGGCTTGGCATGTATGTCTCGCCGGATGCCAAACAAAAGATTCAGAATCAGCGAAGAGACCGTTTCTACAAGGAGCTGCTGTCTGATCTGCTTTGCGAAGCCGATAAACTCGAGCTGACGACCGAAGATATCATTAACATGATCAAACAATTACGGAAGGAATGAATCTATTGTGAGCATCGTATTGAGTTGCGATAAATTAAACAAAAAATACGGCCCTACCTACGCATTGCGGGATCTGGATATGCAGCTGGAGGAAAACGTGATTTACGGCTTGCTCGGGCGAAACGGTGCCGGCAAAACGACCTTGCTAAACATCATAGCAGGCGGAATCTTGGCGAACGATGGCTCCATTGAGATCAGAGGGAACAAGCTTGAAAAAGGAGAACTTCCTGAGGATTTCTGTTTCGTTCGGGAGAACAACAAGCACTTCGGAGGAGCACGAGTGATCGAGGCTTTGCAGCTTGCTGCGAATTTTCATCCCCATTGGGACTGGACGTTTGCTCATAAGCTGCTTCAGACGTTTGGGCTCGATCCAAACCAAAAAATCAAACAGCTCTCAAGAGGGACAGAATCGCTCGTAGGAATTACCATCGGTCTGGCCAGCCGGGCAGCGTTGACATTATTCGACGAACCGGTGCATGGACTTGATGTATTGATGCGGGAAAAGTTTTACAAAGAGCTGTTGGAGGATTACGCCAATTATCCCCGTACGATTTTGCTTTCTACGCATTTGATTGACGAAATCGCCCCAGTCGCGGAGCGGGTTTATATCATGGACCAGGGCTCCCTCCTGCTTCATGACGAGATTAATCGGATACGCATGGCAGCTTATTTGATTCGCGGAAATTCGGACGCCGTGGCTTCATTTACGGAAGGGAAGCGAGTATTACATACGGAGTCTTACGGCCACGGGAAGCTTGCCGCCATTTTCGAAATGTTGAACGAGGGGGACAGGCAGCAGGCACGCCAACTAGACATTACAATTGAACATTTGACGCTTCAAAAGTTTTTCTCGTATTTGATCGAAGGGGGTCACTAAATTGAGTGCATTGGCCGTTCATTTAAAGGCGACCTATTTGCAATTGAAGATTTACATATGGATGGTCATTATTTTCATTCTCCTTGGCAGGTTGGCTGAATTCATTGTCGGTCTCTTTATAGACATCAAGCAAAGCAAAGTACTTGCGGATGGCAACCTGCTGCTCCTCATTTTGCTCCTTATTGCAACCATGCTTCCGCTTAGTTATTACAAAAGCATCATACATTTAGGCGCAAGCCGAAAACAATATTTTTTGGGGCTTCATTTCGTCTATGCCGTGTGGGCAGCAGCCGTCGCTTTATTCAATTGTTTATGGCCTCTGGTTGAAGTGAATGTGCTCCATAAGAACACTGTTAATCTTGTCGAAGCGTTTCGTTGGAGCGAATTTGGCTTGGCAGGTTCTTTCCTCTACCAAACTATTTTTTATTTGATGGTTATGGCGCTACTAAGCATGCTGGTCTCCGGTTACTACCACTTTGTCGGTTGGCTGATATGGGCACTGTTGATCGTAGCAATCCCAACTGGAACGGCGATTCCTTCGCTGCGCGTTCATGTTGTTTCTTTTTTCGAAGCATTGTTATTCAACGGCTCGCTGCTCGCGGGCGTCGGATTTAATCTTGGGCTTATCCTCCTATTCGTAGCCGGCGGTTGGTTTTTTACCAGGAGAAGAACATACTAAATTTTGTTCTAACGGTTACCAATGCCGTTAATCCGCCGATTTTTCATTTTTTGAAAATCTAACGGTTATATATAAGGCTAATATCAAATTTTTTAATATGTTGCGACGAATTCTGCACAAATAACGTAGATTACAACCGTTAGAACATCGAGGTGCTCATTTTCGGCTGATTAACGGCTGTGGCAATCGTTAGAGGTTTGGAAGGGGGTGCATAGGCTTTCCAAATCGTCTTTGAGTCTCGTCCCCATTTAGTGGACTGTTTTTGAAAAATTTTGCAGAAGGCTGCACTCAAAATGCCCTTCATTCTAGCTCTCAGAGCTTGTTGAAGGGCATTTGTGTTACCGGGCCTCTTGATGATATAGACACAACCCGATGCCACCTTTGAGCTCGTTCGCACGTGATGGCAGATGGGTATGCATCAGGGGGAATCGGGCAACTATCGACTGTTAATAAACCTTTTTCAATATTTCTATCATTTCATCTAAGGTAAGACCGAAGGACTTGTAATAGGACACCTCGCCAGCCATTTGTTTCATAACCATTTCATTGCGCATTCGCAGCATCTCTTCGGGTGAGTACTCCGCCACAAAGCATCCTTTTCCTGTGACCGTATTGATCAAACCGCACCGCTCGAGTTCTTCCCATGCCTTCTTGACGGTGATGACACTAATACGCAGCTCGTGGGCTGCTTGCCTGATGGGCGGCAGACAATAGCCGCTCTCCAGCTCGCCTTTCAGAATTTGAGCGCTGATTTGCTCGAATAGCTGCTGATAAATTGGTTTCTCAGAGGTATTCGAAATAGCTACGTTCATTGGATCTCCACTTTAAGGAATCGTTTGACCCCAATTCGATAAGCAATGGCGGTAAGTGCTATAAATATCACGATCCCCGCGATCAGGATATAGGCTTGAAGCACCCTGCTGTAGGCATCCGTGTCATAGAAAATATCAGACATCATCGGACTCTGGAACCCGAGCCACTGGGCGATCCCAGCGAACAACATGGCAGCCGTTATGGAGTAGAGCAGCGCAGCGCCGATTTTGTACGCCGTTTTGTAATATATGGGGATAAAGACAAGGTTAAAGATCGCCAGCATGGCAAAACACAAACCCCAGAAACCCAAATTTGGCGGGAAGAAAATGTAGTTCATATTCGGATATAAGCGCAACGTGATCAAACTATAGCCCATGGCGATCACAATATGCAACACCTCCAAGCCGGCAACCACAATTATTCTTGCTTTTACGATATCCCGCTTGGTGACGGGCATCATCGAAGTAAACATCAAATCGTTCTGCGATCGAAATTGGTTAAACATATTCGGTACCGTGATCCAGACAAAATACAGAAGAACGATGAAATAGATCCAGCCGGGAATGAGCATTAAAGCGCCGGTCATAAAAGGCATGATAAAAAACATTGGATGTACACCTAATTTAATATCCTTCATTACCAAGTTATCCATGGGTATCCCCCTTCTTCGTGAAATATACCAAGATATCCTCAAGGCTTGGCGTGGCAGTTTTTATGCCATAGGATGGATCGAAATCGCCAACGTGAATTAATCCTGTAAAACCGAACGAATTCGTTTTATATGATATCATCTGATCCTTCACCTGCAGCAATTGGCTCTCGGTACCGTTCAGCAGGAGGAAAGATTCTTTGAATTCCTCTTTCTCGCAGCTAAGAATAATTTGCCCATCCGAGATAAAAGTAATGAAATCCGCACACTTCTCCAAGTCGGAGGTAATATGGGTCGAGAACAGGATGCTGACTTCGCCGCCTACGATAAGCTCTTGGAAAATATCCAGCAGATCGTCTCTCGAGGCCGGATCAAGCCCGCTTGTCGGTTCGTCCAGGATGAGAAGCTTCGCCCCATGGGATAAGGCAAGGGCCAGGCTGTATTTCACCTTCATTCCCGTCGACAGGTCGGCGACTTTTTTGTTTTCATCCAATTTGAACCTTCGAAGATAGTTGTAGTAAGTCACATCGTCCCAATTCTGATAGAACTTTTTAATCGTATTGGTCAACGTCTTTATTTTGCTCCGCCTATAAAAATCGGTGCCTCCAAAGGCGAATCCTATGTCCTGCTTCAACTCAAGTTCGTGTTCGGCCATGTTTCTGCCCAGAATATGAACCTCGCCGCTATCGATATGGGTCATATTCAAAATCGATCTGATCGTGGTTGTTTTACCTGCACCGTTAACACCGATAAAGCCCATAATGTAACCCTTCTCCAGTTGGAACGAAACATCTTTGAGCGCAAAATTCGGGTATTTCTTATTTATATTTCGAATATCTAGCGCCAGCATTCTGTACCTCCTCACAAATTGTGTATATCGTACATACACAATATATCACCAAAAGTTGGGAACGTCAACGATCCCAGCCTTAGGAGTAAAAATTATATAAAACACCCGCCAGACTTTAAAGTCGGCGGGCTCGTTTTTTAGTGAGAATTATGCACTATGACCTTACGTCATAGTCAAGCGCTTTGGATCGGGAATTTAAATTGAGTGAATCAAACATATTCATTTGATCTGGGATTTGCTGCAAGGAGGTATCGTGGCATTAGACGAGATTTACTCCTATTCTAGAAAGAGAGTAAACCCCGCTACTGGTGCTGTAGCGGGGATGGTTAGGGTAATGGCGGCTGGATCCATAATGAAAGACCTCTTAATGATCGAACCGTATCGCAAGATGAAGATGTACCGCCTAGAAAAAACGAAGCCAACGATAACATAGCGTTAAAGCTCTTGGATGAAGCCCCCACAAGACTCACGGAAGATAAACGGCGTCTCGAACACGACCGCTTTCGGCTTCGTCGAGGGATCAAGAATCCTTCCCATTGCCAAACGGATACATGCCGCGGCCATCTCTTCAACGGGCAGCTTGACCGTTGAAAGGGACGGGACGCTGTATTTCTCGGCATCATGGTCGCCATACGTCAAGATCTCCATCGCGTCGGGAATTTTGATATTTGCGCGATGGAACACGGGAAGGGCTGCGACTGCCATAATTCCCAGCGGGAAGAACATGGCTGTTGGCAGTTCGCCGCCTCCCTCCACGATTCTCCTGGCCGCCGCATTTCCTCCCTCCATCGTCATCGGAGCGGCTTGGATATGCCGCTCCTCCAGTTCGAGTCCGTACTTGGCGCACGACTCGACGAACCCCTTGAAGCGCAAATTGTTCTCCGACCTCACGAGATGGTCTGGCACAATCGTGCCAACCTTCTTGTGCCCGCGGAGCGCAAACAATTCAGCCGATTTGCGGCCAATCTCGTAAGTATCGACATGGACGCAGCTATAGATGCTGCTCTTGCGATTGAACAGCACGGTCGGTACGTTTAGCGGATTGTCTTCCAGATAACGTTGGTCCTCTGCGGAGATGCCCGTTAGAATCACGCCATGATACATGCCGCTGTCGCATATTTCCTTTATTCTATGGATGTGCTTCCGCTTGAAAGGCTGGATCGTCATCTCGAACGCATACTCTTGTTCCAGAATCGAGCTCTGGGCTCCCATGAAAAAACGCCCCAACAAGTCGGAAGAGAGGTCGGACGGCCAGAACGTGGCGATGACCGGAAGGTTTCGACCACCGGATTGTCTTAATCGTCTTGCCGACATATTGGGTACATAGCCGACCCCTTGCGCAGCCTCCAAAATTAGCTGTTGCGTTTTTTTTGAAATGCGCATTTCGTCGCCGCGGCCGTTGAGTACGATTGAAACCGTCCCCACGGAAAGCTTCGTTTTTTCAGCGATTTCTTTAATCGTAGACATACCTATCCGTCCACTCCCCGTTCGTAATACTCTATTAATACGGAAAAGTACCGGGAAAGTCAAACCAGCGGCTTTGATCGTCGGCATAAATTTATGAACTATATTGACTTTAGACATCATTCCCCTTACGATTTAGTTGCTAAAACGTAAATGCAACTATGTCTGTATATCCCTCAGGAGGTCAGAGCATGACGACATCCCCCGAACGTGCAATCGACAAACCGTTAACGAGTTCGAGCATTTGGACAGCAGACTTTATTAAACTGACGATCGTGACAACACTGCTTCGAATCTGCACACAGGTTCATATTACGTCCATGCCGCTGTTCTTTCTTCACTTGGGAGGCAGCCATGCGCTGGCCGGGCTGTCCATGACCTTCTTTACTTTGGCAGCGCTTCTGACGCGACCGCTTATCGGTATAACGCTCGATACCTACGGGCGAAAGCCCATCCTTCTGTGGGGGGTTGTCGTTTATACGATTACGACTATGCTGTACGGCTTTGTTGCCTTCATACCTGCGCTGATCTTCCTGCGAATCATGCACGGCATTTCATTCTCCGCAAGTTCGACGGCAACCAGTACAATGGCCACTGACATCTTGCCAGAAAACAAGATGACCCAGGGGTCTCATATTTTGGACTCTTCGGAACGCTAGCCGTAGCGATTGCGCCGTCTGCCACACTATACCTATTGGAAGTTTCCGACTATACTGTACTCTATTACTTGACCGGAGTCGTCTCCCTGATCGCCCTCCTAATCAGCGTGCGTATCGAAACCGAGAACAGGGATCGCAAGGAAGTGGCGGCCTACACCCCGCGTCCCCCCTCCAAGCAGCATTCACTTGACGCGGCAGGACATTGGAATAAACTCGTAGAACCTCGTGCTATTCCGCCTTCGGTTGTCGTCCTGTTCGTATCTTTGGCAACCAGCACGGTCATGGTATTCCTCCCATCATTCGCGATCGGCAACGGAATCAGCCATATCGGTGTAGTTTTCGCCGTTCAAGCCGCTGCATTAATGCTTTCCCGCTTCATCGTCGGACCGTGGACCGTAAAGATGGGTCCCCGCTTCGTCATGTCCGTCAATCTGCTTGCGCTCGGGATTGCGCTCGCCGGAATCAGTTTTGCAAGCACATTGTGGGAACTGGTCATTTGTGCCGTCTTGTTCGGCTTCGCGAATGGATGTCTAATCCCTCAACTGAATGCAATGGCCATTACGAACACGGATCAAGCAAACCGGGGAAAGGCGAACGCCACATTCTACATCGCGCTGGACTTTGGGATCGGCGCCGGAGCCGCAGGATGGGGGCTCTTGTCCGACTTCTTGGAGATGCGGTGGATCTTCCTGCTTGCAAGCTTCATCATGATTTTCGCCTTATCGAGTCTCTTCTATATGGAAAGTTCACGGCGGACGAATACGGGCATTTAGATTTAACGTTTTAGCAACGCCTGCAGCCCGGATTTAATATTGACTTTTTGTACAAATCGAGTTACGATTCACGCGTAAGCCAAAAAATGCTAAAACGAAAATGCATTTTTTATGAAAGGGTGTGGATGCGGAATATCAAGAAGCAGCGGGAGCGACCCAGCAATAACAGAAACACGTGCTCCGAAAAGAAAAAGGAGGAGATTTTTTTGAAGACGGGAACGAAGCCGTTAGTGCAGCCTATCATGAAGATCTTAGTCATTGTATCTTTGTTATCTGTATGTTTTCTCGGTCCATTGCATGACGTCTCCGCGGCTGCTGCCAAAGGCAAGCCTGCATTTGAACAGAAGGGCGCCATCAATCTGCAGGTCGGCGAATCCTTTACATTGGAGATCGTCAATAAGCCTCCCGGTGCGAGCTATTCTTGGAGCAGCGACAAAAACTCAGTGGCAGCGGTCGATCAGAACGGACTCGTTAAAGCATCTTCAGTCGGCTCTGCAACCATCACTTGCAAAATAACGGTTAACAAGAAAACGGAAATTCTCTCCCTGAAAGTCATTGTCAAGGAGGCTCATGTGAAACCAACACCGGAACCAGCAAAAGTGCCTGTAGATAAGAACGGGTTCGACTCCAGCGGAAGAATGATTGCTTATTTTGGATCGCCGGTCATAGACGGCATTAAGGATCCGGTATGGAATAAAGCGCAAGCGGTTTCACCTAAATACGTATCAAGCCATACCGACACAACCGCCACGTTTAAGGCATTGTGGGATGACCGCGCGCTTTACATTCTTGCAGAGGTTAAAGATCCAAACTTATCCGTACAATCCGAAACACCTTATATGCAAGATTCCGTGGAGTTATTTCTTGATGAGCACAATAACAAAACGCAGGAATACGGCATAGATGATTTGCATTTTCGCGTAAATTATGAAAATATGCAGTCCGTGGACAACGGAAATACCGAACGGTTCTACACATCTTCAAGAAAAACGGAAGACGGATATATCATTGAAGCAAGAATCGCTTTAAATACAAAACCGGAAAACGGAAAGGTGCTTGGCATCGAATTGCAGGTGAACGACGCGAAAGGATCGGAGCGAGTCGGTACTATCAATTTATTCGATTCGACCGGCAGCGCCTGGAACGATACGACAAAGTTCGGTGAAATCCTGCTTACCGGCAAGAAAAAGGGCGATGTCAGCGAACTGAACCCCTACGATCTCATCAATTTGATCAAAAGTACGCTGAAGCTTGATCTCAAGCTTTATAAAAATGCAAATATAGTTACGGATGCGATTGCCAATGCTTTCGCCGAAAATGTTCTCAAAGACCAAAAAGTCACCCAGGAACAAATCGATAATCAATATGCCGCCATCAAGGATGCGGTCGGCAAGCTGGAAATGACGGAAGAAGCGGCGAACGAGAAATATTTCAAGCCGGTTCCAGATGAATATCGCCTGGAAAATAGCAAACCGGGGACGATTGAAAGCTTATCGTACAAAGCGGCTAACTTAAAGGGCGGTACAGACGACAAGAAATTAAATGTTTATCTTCCTTACGATTATGACGCTTCCAATCCAAATAAGAATTACAATGTCCTCTATTTGATGCATGGCGGGGGCGAGAATGAGAATCTCATTTTTGGCGGACCCGGCCAGAGCAAAGAAATGAAGAAAATACTGGACAATATGATTGCAAATGGTGACATTGAACCACTTATTGTGGTGACACCTACGTTCTACGGCGGTAAGGATGATGTCGCCCTCTTCCATGAGGAACTGATCAATACAATTGTTCCTTTGGTGGAAACCAAGTACAATACCTATGCCAAATCCGGAAGCTTGGACGATTTGAAAGCATCCCGGGCGCATCGGGCATTCGGCGGGTTCTCCATGGGTTCGGTCACAACTTGGTATACCTTTATCCATAATTTGGACTATTTCAAGTACTACTTGCCATTATCCGGCGATAGCTGGATCCTTGAGCAGAGAGGCGGCGGCCTCAAGCCAAATGAAACGGCAAAGTACCTTGCCGACGTTGCAAGGGCATCCGGGTATAAGCCGCAGGATTACTATATTTTCAGCGCCACAGGCACCCTGGATATTGCCTATCCGAACTTGAAACCTCAGATCGACGCGATGAAGCAGTTCACCGATGTCTTTGTTTATTCATCAGATACGAAAAAAGGGAATTTCTACTTTATCGCTGCCGATGGCGGTACGCATGCTTGGAATTGGGTGAACCAGTATATTTATGACATATTGCCGGACCTTTTTCGCAACTAAAGTGCAAGATATCGTTTTCTAGTACGACGCATACATTATCAGAGTGGTTTTTTCGACAGAGAATTACAGTATAGATCAACAGGAAGGCCGAGCGGCTCCCGGAGCCCTCGGCCTTTCCTCACTTCTTCTTATAAAACTCATGATACAGCTTCATCAGCGCCCTTTTCTCAATCCGCGACACATAGCTCCGGCTAATCCCCAGCTCCTTGGCGATTTCACGTTGTGTCCGTTCCTCGCCCCCATGCTCGAGACCAAAGCGACCCTTAATAACCTCCTGCTCCCTTGCTTCGAGAATATCGAGGTTTTGGTAGATTTTGCTCTTCTCCATCTTCAGCTGAACCCGGTCCACCACATCGTCGGCTTCCGTCCCAAGAATATCTATAAGCGTGATTTCATTACCTTCTTTATCCGTTCCAATCGGATCATGCAGCGACACATCTTTACGCGTCTTCTTCAGTGACCGAAGATGCATCAGTATCTCGTTCTCAATACAACGCGCCGCAAACGTCGCCAGTTTGGTCCCTTTGTTCGGCCGGAAGCTCTCGATGGCTTTAATCAGCCCGATCGTCCCGATCGAGATCAGATCCTCCAGATCCTCGCCGGTATTATCGAATTTTTTGAGGTTATGGACACGAAACGATGTTAATTTCTAAAGAAAAGTAACGGACTTTTAAATTGTTTGTCAGTTAAAGAGCTTTAGCCATTATACAAAGGGTATATACAGGTAGTTAAATTAAAGAATTTCTTAACAAGTGAATCAGGGTTTACTCTGGCTTGTTTCGAATTAATTTATCCAAATATGGGAAAAATAAAAAAAGAGGTACTTCCATCGCTGGAAGCGCCCCAAAAAATTAAATGACAAACGAAATAATTTAAGTGTCCGACTTGCAATTGAAACTATTGAACAAAAATTACCACAAAATAGTTGAGTATATTATTTATGCTCCTGGCGTTGGTGTGGCTCTGAATGCATTTACAGTCTTGTCCATAACAACCTGTGCATCGCTTCCCGAATCAAGAATCGTATTTTGAAGCGATTCTTTTTCTACCAATACTGTTGTTACGGTAAGCGGCTCTGATGCTTCGGTAGTCAACAAAGCGTCTACTTGCGCAGAGAAACAAGAATCACTTACCTTGGCATGAACCTCAGTGGCAACAACATGATTATTAGAAATATAATTTCCATTACCCGAAACAATACGTATGATTACAGGTGTGGCACCTACCGGCTTGATGTTCTGAGTATTAATTCCTTCAGAAAAGTGATTAGCTATTATAGAATTATTATTACCACTGATATAGAGGAGACCATACAAATCATCTAAACCATTGTCTATTCCCAGAAAAGGGGTCCAAGGTTCATGGTCACGTAAAAAGTGATTTGAAGAAACCAAGTTTTCCGAACAATTTTCCCTGAATACCACCATTCCTGGATAAAATGAATGAAGTCTATTATTTGTGATACTGGAACGTGTCACACCATCAAAATAGATACTGCTCGCACCTCGTGGAAAAACATTATTCGCTGTAATCAAAAGTCCACCAAAATTTTGAGCGTAAATTGAATATCCTTTAAAACCAGCTCCTATCAAGTTATCGGTTATTTTTGAAGCCTGTCCCCAACCTCGTAGTTCTATACAGTTACCACACTCAGCAATGAAATTATCGTGTATAGTCAGTGCATCAGCATGATAGATCGTAATTCCATGCTCTAAATACACAAAGCCCATGCCTGTAATCCGAAATGAGTCACAAGCGCTCGCAACATAAATACCCGTTTTCCCATTCATGTATGTGTTTTCCGGATTTATTTCTCCTGAACCATCTTCAATAAAATGCAAACCATCAATACAAAAATCAGAAAACTCTACCGAACTTATTCGGGGATTTCCACTTCGTTCAACATAAAATGCAGCTCCTTTATATTCCTCATCATTTACTTCTAGGGGAATATCTACGAGTATGCGACTTCCTCCCGGCCATAATTCATGTAAATCCGGCCATTCATTCTCAGGAGTATTAAAACGAATACTCGAAGATGTAAACCCGTGTCCAGAACCCATAATTTTAAGATAACTGATGTCTATAACTACTTGACTGACAAGATGATAATCTCCCGGTGGAATATAGATAACCGCACCCGGCTTTCCGCCTTTATTCACATCAGTGTCCGTTTGCCTACTTTTAATATCTGCTATAATGCTATTAATTACCTCACCAATATCCTCATACGGATTACCGACAGGCCACTCTGTTACGTCGTAATAATTTTTACTAGCCATAGATAAATTCTCCTATCAATTAATTGTGTTTGTTCATAAACTACTTATTCCTGATATAGCTGGAAGTAAAGCCTAAGAACTCGTACTTTTCCTACAGTTTTTCCGATTATTTTCGCTCAGAAGGATCATTACTTGACAAGAAAAATCAGTTTTTTCCGAAAGACGTTCAGATTCTTAATAAGACTTTATGAACTCGCTCAATTCTTATTATCTTTCATTTAAGACGAAAAGCGCTGTCTACTTGTCGACAACATTAGTATATTCCGAATGCACGTCGGAGTTTAGGGGAGGATTACCAACCTTTAATCCGCAGCAGGAGCTCCCCCTGCCAATTTAGACATAGAGTTAGTCTTGAAGTCAAAGACTAACAAAGCTAACCAGCTTCTGCGGGCTCCCCCCATCACAAACATTCTACACTTCCCACACCCGATCCCTCGCTAAGGCAAAGCAGCCGACCGTCCCTGCATTATTTGCTAACGCCGGCGTCACGATATATTGGGCGAGATCGGGCGTTCGGACATAATTGTTCAGCAAATCCTTGAATATCACGCGCACGCGCTGAACCATGTGTTCTTGCTGCATAACACCCCCACCGAAAATAATCCGCTCCGGGGAAAGCTGGAGCGTTGCGGTGTACGCACATTGCGCAATGTAATACGCTTCGATCTCCCAGTACAGGTGATCTACTGGCAGTTCTTGGCCCTTCACACCGAATCGCTTCTCGATCGCCGGCCCCGCCGCCAACCCTTCCAGACAATTCTGATGATAGGGACAAGCCCCTTCAAAGAGATCGTCGGGGTGCTGACGAACGAAGATATGTCCCATCTCAGGGTGACTGAATCCTTCGATGAATTGTCCCTGCTGGATGGCCCCGCCGCCGACGCCCGTTCCGATCGTATAGTAGACGATACTGGACAAGCCTTGGCCGTGCCCTTTCACATATTCCCCATAAGCTGCTGCATTGACATCGGTTGTCCAAGCGATTGGCACATGCATTGCCTCGGTCATCGTCCCTACAAAGTCAAAGTCCTTCCAGGCCAGCTTCGGTGTCGAGGTAATATAGCCGTACGTTGGCGAAGCCGGATGAATATCAATTGGACCGAATGAGCCGATCCCAATCGCCTGCAATTCCTCTGCATATTGTTGAAAAAAATCAATCACGAGCGCTAGCGTCTCACTTGGCGTCGTTGTAGGAAAGCTGACTCTCTTGATAATCTCCAGTTCTGGCGTGCCTACGCTGCAGACGAATTTCGTCCCGCCCGCTTCAATCGAGCCCAGTAGCATTTCTCTTCCTCCCATCATTGTTCTTCCGTCAGATGAACATCCAACTCATAGATCATTTAATCGATTTCCTTCTTGTCCATTAACTCCACCAAGAGCGCGACGGCTTTCTTGGCCAGCTCCTCATTAGGCTGGATGACGCTTGGAAAAGAAGGATAGGTCATCTAACGACACATAGGTCCCATCATATCCGACTCATCTCAATGCTTGAGTAACCCGAATGCATCGCTTCAAAGCTTGTCTAAGCATCGCAATGATGACCAGATTTACCGAGAAGATTCCATCAATATCTGGATACTGCGTCAGTATTTCATCAGCCACCTCAATATGGCTACATAAATCAAATTGATTCCAAGCGAGCTCGTACGTAGCACACGGAATATGATGGCTGTTTATTTCGAATTCAAAGGTGCGATAACGCTTGTTGCAGTATCTTAATCTAACCTTTTTCTTTTTCACTTGAATTCGCCGTATTTCACAAAATTATTTTCAAGTTCCTGGAATTCAGTTATTCTCATTAAATGCCATGATCGTCGAGAAAAAAGGATGTTTCACATCCGGAATCACGAGGCCGATCAAATAAGTCTTATTTTTGAATAAATTACGTGCGACTTGATTAGGTATATAATTCAATTCATCAATAGCTTGTTGGATCGTCGCTCCTGTCTTTGCGGAAATATATCCTTGTTATTCAAATACCCGGATACCATTTTGATGGAAACCCCCGCTTTCTTTGCCACATCACTAATAATCGCCAAGATCGAGCACCCTTTCTCATCTTGCAACCAACTAATTACGTATTTCACTAAGGTTTAATCTAATTATTGTATTTGGAGAATCGCTCGTCACCGTAATTATTCGCTTGCCCTTTTTCATGAAGTTATTTACAGAGAACATTTTTCCTGATTCCACTCCAAAAATCTCCAAGCTGCAGCTATCGGAATACAAAAGAAGCGGTTCATTGTCAGCAGCCACCATCGATTTCCCTGTTTTTCCAAACGGATTGTTAACATTGAAGTATTCTACACGCGTTCGAGAGCAAACAATCTGATCGGCGACTCCCTGCTCATTTCTGATGGTCAACGTTAAAGTACCCTGAAGATCCGTTCGATCTAATTCGAGCATAAAACTCTCCGACATTTCTGCGGTTAACAGACGCTCTTCTTTCCAGACAAAAATCTCTTGAAACAGATACTGATTCTTCATATATTGCGAGATTTCTTGAATAGGTCTGAAACTTAATTGAGAACCCTTCAAAGTCACTTCTCTTGGCAAGCTCATCGCCCCGCACCACTGATCCATCTCTGACGTCGGGCCAAAATCTTTCCACCATGGCATCCAATCCCATCCATTCTGCCAAGCCATCATAATCCTTCGACCTTGATGGTCTAAAATCGATTGCGGCGCGTAAAAATCAAACCCATAATCAATCACTTCTTCGGATTCAATCCTAAACTTCCCCGTCGCATCATCGATGGTTCCAATCAAATATAGCGTTGTCGTCTCGCCGAGGCCCATTGGTGAAAAAAGAAGGACCGCCTTCTCTCCGATCCTAAAGAAATCCGGACATTCCCACATGGTCCCATAATTGCCTTGATAATCAACGAATGGGCCCGAGAGTTCCCAATCCACTAGATTATCCGACGTGTAATACAAGGCGTTTCCTCTCCCCGAAATACTCGTACCGACAATCATATGATACCGGCCATTATGCTTCCATACCTTCGGATCACGAAAATTCTCAGGCGTAACACCCGGATAATCCGCTTCGATAATCGGATTTCCCGCATACTTCGTAAACTTCACCCCATCTTCACTGATCGCAAGACATTGGGTCTGAATCACTTTTTCCCCTTGGAGGATCGTTCCGGTGTAGAAGATATATAATCTACCGTCTTTCTCAATCGCTGTTCCTGAGAAGCAACCGCCTTTTTCATGATCGTCATAAGATTCGCTCGGCGCCAATGCCACAGGGAGGTGCTCCCAGTGAATCAAATCTTTACTTTTGGCATGACCCCAGTACATTGCACCCCAATAAGGCTTGTACGGATGAAATTGATAGAATAAATGATACTCGCCTCGATACTGAATGAATCCATTCGGGTCATTCAACCAACCAACAGGTGTGCAGAAATGATAATTTTGGCGATATTGACTTTGACTGATTTTATCTCGATACTGGTTCAAATAGATATTCGCTTCTGCAATTCTTTGCTCATGCAAATCCATGCTGATCCCTCCGACATCGTTGTATTATTCCTTCACGGACCCGGCCATCATGCCAGATACCAGATATTTCTGTAAGAAGAACGAGATGACGATCACCGGAAAACTAAATAAAGTTGCTGCCGCAGTCATCGGTCCCAGATCCAAGTTGTATGCCGTCAAAAACTCCGACAACGCAACGGGCACGGTCTTTGCTGAGCTGCTCGTCAGTAGAAGTGCTAGCAAGAAATCGTTCCACGCCAACAAAAAGGTGAAGATCCCCGTCGAAATGATCCCTGGAATGGTGATCGGCAGAATGACTTTTCGAAAGCTCACAATCGGGGAAGCCCCGTCAATCGAAGCCGCCTCATCCATATCGATTGGAATGGCTTTAAAAAAGCTAATCATCATCCACAGTACAAATGGCATATTAACAGCTGCATACACTACGACTAGAGCAGGCAAATAATCATATAAACCGAATTTTTGGATCAATGCGTAAATGGGAACCGCGATACTAGACATCGGAATCATCTTGAGGCACAGGACAAGCACCAAGAAAAATCCGCTTAATTTCGATGCTGCTGTTCTGGAAATAGCATACGAAGCCATAGATCCTAAGATAAGACAAATAAGAGTACCCACTGTTGCTGCTACAATACTGTTGAGAAAGAATTTACCCATCCCCGCATATTGCGATAATTGAATATAATTCTCGATCGAGAAAGCCTTTGGAAAAAAAGTTGGCGACGTGGAAATCACTTCATTGGACGGCTTAAGTGAGGACAGCAACATATATAGGTACGGAAATATAAAGAGGACTAAGAACAATGCAGCTACTCCATACATGATAAAGATCCAAACATTGTCTTTTCTATTTCGCCCGAGTTGTTCTGCAAACAATGGAATCGCCTCCCTATTCTTTTACTTTTCGCATGGATAGCAATGTAATTCCTACCAATAGCACAATGAAGATCACGGCCATTGCACTCGCATACCCTACATCACCGTACCGTTGAAGCATCTTGTAAATATGCACGCTCAAGAGCTCAGATGAATTGATAGGTCCCCCTTGTGTCATGACCCAAATAATATCGAAGGACCGCGCAGCATCAATAATCCGCACGACCAGAGCGCTCATAAGAATCGGTTTAATATTCGGTATTATAATCTTGAAAATCATTTGCGAACGACTTGCACCTTCGATTTCCGCCGCTTCGTATAGACTGTCCGGAACACCTTGAATCCCCGCTAGAAACATCAACATCATAAAGGGTGTTGTTAGCCAGACATCCGCAATTATACATGACAGGAGTGAAATTTTAGGGTCGGCCAGCCAGAGTATGCTGTTAGTGGATTCAATCAGCCCCAGCTTCACCAATAACGTATTAATAATGCCGAACTGGTTGCTCAGCATGAATTTCCAGATCAAACCGGCCACGAGCGGTGCAATCATTAATGGCGACAAAATCAAGGTGCGCAAGAAGCGGAACCCACGATATTTATGCGTAAAAACAACTGCCAAGGTCAAGCCAATGACTGTCTCAAAACCTACTGCCAACAACACATAAATGACCGTATTCTTAAACGACTTCCAAAACGAAGCAGATTCTGCGGCACGGAGGTAATTATCGCCCCACGCAAAAGTGCGTGTCCCAACATCATTGGTAACAAAGAAACTGTCGAACACGAGCATGAATAACGGATATAACAAGAACAGGAACATAAAAATAGCTGCTGGCAAGAAAAACAACATCAATGTTTTTCGATCAATGGTCGAAGACACTCGTTTCTGAGATTTTTTTTTTGGAAGAGACTCTTCTGTTATCGTGATCATGTGTATCGTTAGACTCCTTGCTTAGGTGGCACGTTCGAACGCACCACCTTTTTTCTATCTGCCTAGAATTTCTTCGATTTGCTTTTTAGCCAATGTTAATTCCGTGGTTGGATCGCTGCCGGATAGAACCTTTTGCAGCATCGGCGAGAGAACTTCATTCTCAATTTGGCTCCATTGCTCAATCTGAGGTCTGTTCTGCGTCTGTGCTCCGTCAAGGGTCGCTTCAATCGCCTTCACATGCGCATATTGCGGAATATCAATATACTTTTCAAAGACTGACTTTCGAGCTGCTACCCCTAACGATTCCATATACAGTTCATTTTGATCATACATGAATTTGAGATATTGCTCCGCAATGTCTTTCTTCTGGGAATCCTTCAAGATTACTTGATACCAGGGCCCTGGCACCGCGCCAATACCCTTCTCTCCCGCAATCATCGGTGCAGCACCGATCTGCCCTGGCAACACTTTATCTGAGGAGAGGTAAAAATGTCCCCACGCAAGCTGCATCGCCAATTTACCGTTATTAAACAGCTCTGCAGTTTCGCTACTTGCAATCGACAGATAATCCTCAGGGACAACTTTATCTTTGACTAGATTCTGCAGGAAGGTGAGCGATTGGACATATGGCTCTTCAGTAATATTCACTTCACCATTACGATCCAGCACCAAGGAATCAACGCCCGCTTGAGTAACATGGTCGAGCCAACTGCTGACAGCATCGCCGCCTGTCTGACCGAAGACGGACGTGCCATACATTCCAGTGTTCGTGAAGAATTTTGCAACATCCTCATACTCTTTCCAACTCGTTGGAACCTTCAATGCATAGCCGAATTCCTTCTCGAAGTTCGCTTGGTTATTCGGGTCCTTAAACAAACCTTTATGGTAGAGCAAAATTTTAGAATTGCTCCAAGTCGGAATCCCTAACAATTCCCCATTTATCGTAGCGCTTTCACTTAACTGAGGTAAGAAATCATTCATCTGTTCTTCCGTCAGCACATTCCCTAACGGTTCCAGTCCCTTCGCTAAGGAAGGAAACCATAATACATCAATAATCGCTACATCGTGAGTCGATTTTTTCGCATCAATTTCAGCCTTCAACTTATCGTATACCCCGCTATAAGGAACAGAATCGATCTTAATTTTATAGCCTGTCTGTTCCTCAAACTTCGCTGCGGTTCTATTCGCCACTTCAAAAGCAGGACCACCGCCTTCAACTAATAGCGTTAACGTCTTGTCATTAGAGCTACCTGCAGAGTTACTTCCACATCCGACTAACACAACCAAGAAACAAAGAAACAGTACGGCACTCATCATTACACGTGTTGTTTTCATACTTTTCTCCTCTCAACTTATCTTGAACTACCGGACAAGACCGTCGACAAAACCATACAACCACCAAGAATACCAGACCATAATTTCTCTTGCACATTCATGAAGTGATACCCTCTCAATAAAATACCGGTTTCCCCTCGTTCGATCCCAGCTTGATTCAGGTAGACTGCATGAATCATTGATAAATGGCAATCCGCTTAATGGCTGTTTTTTTGCCCAAACGTTCATGTCCTGTTCCTGATTTAATTTCATGACGAGATTGGCTTTCCTTGTCAATAATTTCTAATCAATGGAAACGATTCACTCATCACATATACATGCTATAATACATTTATGAATTAGTATTTAGGTAGAATTATTATTTATTTGTCATATATTGCTTTGAAAAACACTCTGAAGGGAAAGACTAATATGAACTTTCAACAATTATCGCCGTACATCCGATTAGCAATGGATAGTCATATCCCATTCCCTTGGTATTTAGAGGAGAGAGTTTTATTTGACTATGAGTTACTTTACGTTAAGGAAGGCAGAATACAAGTAACCGTCGAGAATGATGTTTTTACCGGTGAATCGGGGGACCTCTTTCTTTTTCGTCCAAAGCAACGGCACTCTATTAGAAAGTTAGGAACAGAATTAGTACGACAACCTCATTTACATTTTGATTTGTTCTATAAAGAGGATAGTCCGGATGTGAAGGTTTCCTTTAAAAAACTTGAAGATATGACTGCGGATGAAATGAAATGGTTTCGAAACGACGATCTTGAGCAAATTATCCCTCAGATTCCCAGTCACATTCGGTTAAGGAATACCTTGGTTATAGAAAGAATCATCTTTGAAATCATAAAAGAATTTCAAATGACGTTACCCTTTTATGAAATGAATATAAAAGGACTGTTTTTGCAGTTATTGAATGCACTTTTACGTGAAAACTACTGGAACTGTAATCCACATCTAGTAACCAATATGGGAGAAATGGAGCAGTTGCGGATGTACTTGAACCACAATATCGACCGAAAGGTAACCTTAGATGAACTTTCCAAAATTTCGGGAATTAGCAAATACTATATGATTTCATTATTCAAACAATCATTCGGGAAGAGCCCAATCCAATATCATCTTTTACTAAGAATAGAAAAGGCGAAGGAAATGATTCAGTTCACTAATGACCCGTTAACGCTCATTGCCGAAAGTGTCGGCTTTCCGGATATTCATTCCTTTAGTAAAGCCTTTAAAAAAATAGATGGAGTTAATCCTTCCTTTTATCGTAAGAAAAAAATCTATAAACATGAAGATTAGAATTATTCACTATATTCACCTGGAGAGCCTAACAGGAGGATGGTCTTAGTTTCACGAATAAAGGGTATTTCCTTTATATTTTTCTATATCGCCTTCAAAGGAATTCATGAAAGGAACATTGTCGCAAATTTGAAAACGATTCACCGAGGTGTGTCCATTGGCATCTAATTCAACAAAGGGCTGACAAGTAAATACGCTATCGAACATAGGAAAGGGCGGCCGCCGCCCAGGCATAACCAATGTAGTCCTCGCTACCCGTTCCAAATGTGGACGGAACGGTTTCACCATCCACAAAAAAACTTCTCGTCTCCTTCGCCCCAACACCAGTCAATGGTTTTCCGGTTTCCTATCCCATACCACCAGACCCCGGCTTCCTCTTCGGGCTGCTCCCAAGTGTTATATATATGAACATGAACGCCGCAGAATCTTCCCAGGCCTCTTGTCAGCAGCAGCAACAATCAGGCCAGCGGTCAACTCCATTTCAGTCATGCTGTGTGAACTCCTACTTTGGTAAGATGATTCTCGGTATAAATCAGAGAAAGCCGGAGGCATGGCGAAGGCGGACATCACCTTGCTTCCCCGGCTTTCCCTTAACCGTTATTTATTAACTTTATCCAGCAGAAGTGAGATGATTTGCGCACCCTCCGCACGATTCACCGTTTCATGTGGCATGAATAACTGGTTGCCTCGTCCGTTAACTAATCCAAGCTCCTGTAAGGCAGCCACTGCATCTGAAGCCCATCCGCTTATCGTACCGGCATCCTTGAAATTGCTTTGACGATTAACAGCAGCCTTCTGTCCAGTATGAAACAGATATGCTTTATAAATCATAGATGCCATTTCTTCACGACTTATGGTGTCCTCCGGCGCAAAGGTATCATTGCTTCTTCCGGTTACAATTCCCGCTTCATATGCTGCAGCAATAGAAGAAACATACCACTTCGTGGGTGCTACATCCTTGAATGTAGTTGAGTTTGTTCCTGTTATTCCGAGTGTACGAACAATCAAAGAAGCGAACTCAGCTCTGCTTACATTTTGCTTTGGTGCGAATGCAGTTTCACTCACACCCAAGACAATTTGCTTCGCTGCCATCCTTTTTATAACATCATGGGCCCAAAAGGAGGCATTCACATCTTCAAATGATTTATCATACGTAAGGACGGCATTCTTGCTGAAATGACTCACATCCGCTATCCATTTACCCTCCACATAGGTTCCACCCACATAGTCCAGTCTGCCATCATCTGCGATGTAATAAATGCCCGTTAAATCTTGGTGGTAATTCTCCTGTGCGCTCAATCTGATGGTGACGGGTTTGGCGAATTTTTCAAGCTTAAGCTCCGTTCCATCACCCTTCACGATAGATAATTTGAAGTCATAGACCTCTCCTAAAGCTGATATGTCCGCTTTATTCTTGCTCTTGACACGTTCTATCAGTGCTTTCATCCGATCTGCCGATAATGTGTCTATTTCAAAGGAGATTTGGGCACGTTCAAGTTCTTCACTTGTAACCAGCCCTTGTAATTCCTTCAGTACCTCAGCGGGAACTTCGATCTCTGCTCCGCTATGTTTAATCTTCAAAGCATTCTTACCATCATTTGCCGCCGTTTTAACCGGGAACAGCACCTGCCGTTCACCCTTAGCCATTTCGAAGGACAGGCTATTTGGACTGGCTGGTTTACTTGGGTTAACTCCATTGCTTACAGTGCTGCCCGATTCAACAGGAATAGATGGAGCAGGATCGATCGGTTTTGTCGGTACTGTTGGATTGGTCGGATTTTTCACTCTAACCGGCACATTGAAATCATCAACATTAATATGCCCAAAACCGGCCGTGGATTGGTCAACCACCTTAATGTAAAGCTCTTCGCCGATATATTGCGATGCGCCCCAAACTTTCCGTTGATATTCCTCATAATTGGTTGCTGTCTCTTTAAATAACACTTTTTCGTCCGATACTCGGACCAATGCAACATATAACTTATCCAGATCACGCCCGCCGCTGACAAGGAAATTAATCTTACCATTCCCGCCAAGTACAAAATTTTGTGATTTCAGCGTTCCTGTTAAGCTGTCACCACCGGCTACCTCATTGAAACCCCACAAATGATACCCGCCTGGTATTTTCTGCGACGGATTGAAATAGATCGTATCCCAGAACAACTTAGCATCGGTCACATGGACATCCTGGAAGGCATCTCCTTCCGCTAGCCAGCCCGTTAAATCGCCTGTAGCAAAATCGTGGTTAGGCAGATCCGTAATATCAGTATACACCGAGTTGTCCCAGTCATCCGGAACATACACCGGAGCAGCCGGTTCACCCGTCAAGGCATTCATATTCCATACTTCCATCGACTTGACCGTGATATCTTTGTCAGCCCAAACCTTTAAGCCGAGTGAGTCGTACCGGCCTACGTAAACGCGGGTTGTCAGCTTCTTCTTATAATTAGCAAAGGCTTCTACTACCGAACGATCGAGGAAAATATGGAGCTTCAGATGTTCTCCGCCAAGATCGACGTATCCGCCTTGAATGCCATCCACGCGCACATCCGGATCAATGCTGCTCTTGGTCCGATCCACATTGAAGGTTCCGTTCGTCTTGTCGTAGTATATCAGTGTTTCTTCCTGGCCGTTTTCGGAGCGTCTCACCTTAAGACCGAATTTCTGGGCTTCGCCCGGATCAATTTCCATCACAATCTCCAGCATGTCGCCTTTGACATTTTGGATCCATTGATTGGCGGCCTCCAAGTTTTTATCCGCAAAATCAACCAGTTTTGCCCCCCGGAGGCTCTGCATTTCTTGAATAGGCTCAATGCGCAATTGATCATGACTATCCAGGCTTAGGAAAACTGGCAGCGCCAGATTATGAGCCCATCCGGCTTGATATTCCGCCTGCGGTGTTCTTACGTTTTGCACCATGGAGAAAACGACCGTTCTTCCGTCAGGCGTAACCATGCCGCTCTCTGCGGTCAGATAACCGTCGCCTACATCCAATTTGGAGGGTGCCTCCTGATCGGGTATAAATCTAAAATTGTCCCTGTCCCAGGTTCCAATCCAATAAAAAACTTCAACATCTCTTTGCACATCGTTAGATGGAGCAACATGCTCCGGTTTTTCATGGGGATTAACCATAAAAATATGCTGTTGCTTGCCTGTACTATCCCTGCCTAACGGCAGTAATACCGGTAGTTCCCATACCGTACCGAGCTCTGGATAAAGGTTTCTGTCACTAACGTATAGTGGCCCCTTATACTCCCAGTTGTACATATCGTCGGACACATACACCAAAGCTGTGCCGCTGCTGTAGTCTTGAAGGCCGGACGTCACTAACTGATACCACTTGTCTACCTCTTCGTCGTACCATACAAAGGGGTCCCGGAACTCATTGTGAATGCCATTTCCCATCTGTTCCGTAACGGGTTCGGGATATTTCACCCAGTGCTCTAAATAAGGATCAGCCAAATCGGCCGGGGTCGCCAATCCTGTTCTTTGGTTAGGCGACAGAGAGTCGTTCCCGGCAGTATAGAAGAGTACCGGATTACCGTTGCGATCATATGTTGCGCTCCCTGACCATACTCCGTCCGGATCCAGGGTGCCCGCTTCGGGGGCCAGAGCAGGCCTCACATTTTCCCAGTGAACCATATCGTCACTCACCCAATGTCCCCAATGGATTTGATGCCAATATGGACCTTGCGGGTTATGCTGATAAAATAAATGGTATTTGCCGTAATAATAAATGGGTGCATGCGCTTCATTCATCCAATTTTGCGGCGGCATCGCGTGGTACTGGGGACGATGCTGATCTCCATCAAACACACTCGGGTCCTCGTCAATATCGCCATTCGGAATTTCCGGAACCGATCCGCCATGAAGCGTTTTCACATTTTCATATTCAGCAAGGATCTCCTGAGGGGTAAGGGCTTTGTTTTGCAGCTTCACTTCGTCGATAAGTCCGCTGAACATATTATAGGAGAACAAACCTGCCAGCTCGACCGGTTTATTATTTTTACCGATCATCAGGTTTTCCGTAGATGGGGTGATCGGAATGTCCACAGGGGTGGCTTGGGAAGCGACTTCCTCGCCGTTCAGGTACAACTTCATCATCCCATCCTTTTTGTCGAAGGTAGCAGCTACGTAATTCCATTTGTATTTTTCTAGTGGATGATCTTCGACCCACACTTGAATCCAATGGCCGCCGATCCCGACCTGCATCGACCAAGTGCCGTGCCGGTACATGCCAAGCTCGAAGCCTTCCGCTTTATCCTGATTAGATTGGCTAATGATGGTGGACAGCTTGTTTCCGTCTCCCCATTCATAGCTGCGGGGGGCAACCCAAGCTTCAACCGTTAATGCGTCACGTGCCGGAACCGTATTCTCTGCCTTAATCTCAATGAAATTCGAATATCCATCGAACAGCAACGCCCCGCCTTTTACTCCGCGCGAAGTCCACCTAGGGTCTTTAGAGGCCATATACCTGGCATCATTAAATACATAATACACATCATGCTCAAGATTGCTTACGTCCTCAAGGGCCTTCTTTCCTGTGCCTTCATCAAAATTCATGTAGAATATGTTGCCCACAGCGCGAGTCTCAAAAGCATCCACGGAAATGCTGGCTTGATTCGATTGATCGATTACCTTGATGTAAAGCTTCTTATTATAATGTTCTTGCATTTTCCACGAAATTCTCTCATTTGCCCGGATGTTCCCGGTCTTCTTGAGCAGCGTGTCAGTGTTGGCATCATATAGTGCAACGCAGGCATCCTGCGGATGATCGACACCTAAAATAGTAAAGTTAATCGTTCCCGTTCCCTGAAGCGTGAAAATACTAGAGGTGATCGAGCCCTGTCCCTCCAATGAGGATTTGGCATAAAAGTTGCCTTCTTTACCTGCCCCAGGTTCATCGGTTACTTGAAAAGCATTGCCTTCAACGGTCCAACCGTCAAAATTTCCGGTTTCAAAACCTGGATTCTGCATTTCGGTCGGCATGATGTTATCGGCCATGACTCCTTCTTGCGGAACAAGTTCATTGAAGGTGTTAAAGGCGTCCGCAAAGATGAGTCCCCAATCCGAAGCCCCTTTATCGACGATCTCAATATATAGCTTCTTTCCGATATATTTGGAGAGATCGGCTTTATATTGCTCCATATTCGCGAGTCTCAAGCCTTGCGCAGGATCCGGAAAGCCGGACTCGTTAAATTCGGTGTTTCCGTACCTGGCAATCAAGTCTCCCGAATCCGCATCGATCACGTTTACGTATACTTGATCCGTATGCTTGCCTCCTCCCAGTCTGAAGGTAATCCAGCCGGTTCCCCCAAGCTCAAAGGTGCTGGAACGAAGTACGCCGGTCGCAGATTCGTCATACTTCCAGCCGTTTAAGTGATAGGCGCCTTCCTGGTTATACGGAATCTGTTCCGCCCACCAGGTTGTTTCATCTGAAACGCTGTTTCGACCGAAAGCTTCGCCTTCAACGACTGTCCATCCCGATAAATCTCCGGTTTCAAAGCCGGGATTTTCAATTTGATAGCGTTTGAAGTCCGGCTTGATATCCGTGGCGACAATTCCCTCGGCCGGCTCGGATGGATGATACATGAAGAAGGCGTCCGCAAAGATCAGCCCCCAATCCGAGGTGGCATTATCGACGATCTCGACAAACAGCTTTTTACCCAAATGCTCTGAAAGATCCGCCTTATATTGCTCCATGTTAGCAAGCCGCATGCCCTGATCGGGATTCGGGAAACTCACGTCGGCGAATGCGCTGTTGCCATACCTGGCAATAACCTGCCCCGTATCGGCTTCTACGATATTTATAAATACTTTGTTAGGATTTTTTGCGCCGCCCAGCTTGAAGCTGATCCAGCCGCTTCCGCCCAGCTCAAAGGTGCTGGAACGAAGCACGCCGGTCGCGGACTCGCTATACTTCCAACCGTTTAAATGATAGGTTCCTTCCTGGTGATAAGGGATTTGCTCCGCCCACCACGTAGTTTCGTTCGATACGCTGTCCGGACCAAACGCTTCGCCGCTGACTACCGTCCAACCTGTCATATCCCCCGTTTCGAAACTTGGATTTTGAACTTGATAGACCGCATCCGTAACCGACCATCCCAGGCCCGGTTTTGAATCGAGAGCTTCCCCAAAGCTTAACCCCTGCTTGGCTGCTGCCGAAATTCCGGGAGAAACAAGCTGGAGCACGATCGCCCAAATAACCAGTCTGGAAATCCAACTCTTTTTATTCTTAACTTTTCTCATTCAAGAGCTCCCTTCATTATTCGAATAAAACGCTTTCAAAATGCAGGTGCAAACTTCCTGAATGCATATAACGTTCTATGCCTACCGGCAAGAAGCGCCGAAGCGCTTCTCTACCAAATAGACTGCATATCCCATACTTCCATAGATTTAACGATAAGCTCTCCATCTCCCCAGATCTCTAGGCCCAAAGCATCCCTACGGGTCGGATAGACCCGGGTCGTCAGGCTTTTCAATCCGTTGGCATAGGCTTCAACCATAGAGCGATCCAAATAGATATGAAGCTTCAAATTCTCACCTAACAGTTCCAGTTTGCCGCCTTGAATCCCTTTGCATTTTTCTCCCGGATGCAGCGTCGTCTTCGTCCGGTCCACCAAGAGTCTAGCTTCATTGAAATCATAGTACAGTAAAGTTTCCTCTTCACCATCCGGCGTACAACGGACCTTAATTCCGAGTTGTGACGCACAAACCGGCTCCAGTTCCACTTGAATCTCAAGCATGTCACCCTGAACGTCCCTTAACAATACATTAGCCTCGGCCAATGACTTGTCACGGATCGATAGCCGCTTAGCACCACGCAGAGACTCCAGCTCTTGAATCGGCTCGATTCCCAGCCGTCCATCCTCCCGCAAATACACGCTCAATGGCAAGCCTGCGTTATGAGCCCAGCCTGATTGATACTCCAGTTCGGACGTCCGGTCGCCTTGGGCGATCGTGAAGACGATGTTTCTGCCGGTTTTCGGATCCACCATTCCGCTCGGGCCGGTAAAATGGAAATCACCGACATCAATCAGTTCCGGTTCCTCCCGATCGGGAATGAACGAAAGATGTTCTTTATCCAGCCGCCCGATCCAATAGAACACCTCGACATCGGCGCCCTTCCCCACAGGGCTGACCAGTAAAAGATGCTTGTTCTCACTCTGCTTGTCGGTGCCAAGAGGAAGAAGGACAGGGAGCTCCCAGATCGGTCCAAGATAGGGGAACTTCTGAATATCCGCCTGATAAAATGGCCCTTTGTAAGTCCAATTCAGCATATCTTTGGACGCAAATGCGAGTGCAGCCCCGCCTTCGCCTTCGATTCCTGATCCAACTAAAGCATACCAGCCTTCATCGTCCTTCCACACGAATGGATCGCGAAAATCCCCGAATGCGCCCATTCCCTTCTCCTGTACGATGAGCGGCTCCGGATGCTTGATCCATTGAACCAAATTCGGATCGCCATCCCGGGAATAAGTGCTCCGGGCAAGCGCCACGCTCTGATTCGGCGAAGCACTGTCATTGCCTGCCGTAAAGAACAAGACAGGCAGACCGTCCTCATCATAAGTTGCACTTCCCGACCAGATTCCGTCCGGTGCAAGCTGATCCTTTTCAGGCGCCAGGGCCACCGGAAGATCACGCCAATGTACGAGATCCTCACTGACCCAATGCCCCCAATGGATATGATAAAAGAACGGCCCTAGCGGGTTATGCTGATAGAACAAATGATATTTCCCGTCAAAATAGATCGGCGCATGCGGTTCATTCATCCAATGGGCGGGTGGGCTGACATGATACTGCGGTCTGTGCCGGTCCTGCAGCAGAGGTGTCCGATCCAGCTTGATCTCATCATATTGCAACTGAGGCTTAATGCCCCCATGCACGGAATCAAGCATTTGCTGATAAGAAGCGGCCACTTCCTCTGCACTTAAGGCCCGGTTGTATATTTTCAATTCATCGAGGATACCGCTAAACATCTGGAGATTGAATATTCCTGCCCACACGCTGCTATGATTATTTTTGCCGATGAGCAAATCCGTGCCCGTGGCTTCAGCAAGGCGGGAACCGCTGGGCACTTCGGAATAAGCAATTTCACGGCCATTCAAATACAGCTTGATTTCGCCGTTATTCCCATCAAAAACAGCATTTACATAAGACCATTCATTCTTCGGCAGTTCACAGCCGTCCGGTGACCAAACTTCCTTCCAGCCCCCATCCTCGAGTCCAACCTGGAAAGACCAGCGGCCGTGTCTGAATATGCCAAGCAAATACCCCTGCTTGCAGTCCATATTGTGGCGGTTCACAATGGCAGCCAACTTGCCTTCATAGCCCCAATCATAGGAGCGTGGCGCAACCCACACTCCTATGCTTAGTGCCGATCGAAATTCCGGCCCGCCGTTTGTGGTTTCTTCACTGACCGAATGGGAAATAAAAGTCGAGTAACCGTCGAACAGGAGACCGCTTCCCGTTACTCCCTTTCTCCACTGCGGACCGGTCGGTTCGGTAAACTCCGCTTGATTAAATACGTACTGAATCTCATTGCGGACACGGGATACATTCTCCAGAGCGCTTGCTCCCGCTCCTTCATCAAAAGGCCAATGCATGATTAATCCCTGGTCATCCATTGGGCAGCTCATGCATCATCCCTCCCTACAGTCAACTCAGCTGTGTTACCGGGAATAGTAATGGATTTAAGCGTATGGATCTGAATTGAATCCAGTACTACCTGCCCTGATTTCGTGCTTACCTCGACATTCTCGATAGGAGCGTCAGGAAAAATTTGATCCGTCAGTGCAACCAGGCCATGATCCGCATACACTTCAACGGAATTGCGGTCCAGCCAGATATGCAGCTTGATCTTTCCGTTCAACGCAACGATTCTCGCACCGTGCTTGCATGCGAATGATGAGTGGAAATCCGTAACCCCCGATTTTGAACGGTCGATGAATATCCATTGATTCTCAGAGTCATATCCGATTACGATCTCTCCCTCCCCAGAGGATGTCAATCCGATATGAACTTCTTCACCGGACCGGATATCGATATCCGCTTCAATCTCTAGCAAATCCTCCTTCACCTTCTGCAAAAAAGGAGTCTTCGGCGTAACAGTGACGTCATTCCAGCGCATGGATTCTTTGCGAAGCTGTTCCGTTTCCCGGACTGGCATTTGGGTCAAACTCACACTTCCGTCCCGTTCGGTCAGTGACAAGGCGCGAGGTAGAGTCATAGCCCCTCTCCAAGAACCGGTAGGTGTCTCGTTGGCATACTTCCAGTTACTCATCCACCCGATGATTACACGGCGTCCGTCTTTCTCAGGTATATCCGACCAGGAAACTCCTGCATAATTGTCTCTACCATAATCCAGCCACATGATGTGATCGGCCGTATTGTCGTTAATGAATGTATTTCCGTCAAACTCTCCAATAAAATATTGCGTACGTGATCCTTCCGGACATCTGGGATTATCGCCGATGCTTATGATAAGTACCCATTTGGTACGCCCGGTGTCATCAATCGGCAATTCAAACAGATCAGGGCACTCCCAAACTCCGTCATGTGAACCTTCTCCTCTACCGAATTCACCGCTAAAAGACCATTCACGCAGATTTTTAGATTGGTAGAACCGGACATGATCTCCTGCCACGAGAACCATAATCCAGCGCCCGCTTTGTGAATGCCAGAACACCTTCGGGTCACGGAAGTCAACAAGCTCATCCTCTGCAAGTACGGGATTCCCCTCATATTTCTGCCAGGTTTGACCTTTGTCACTGCTGTAAGCCAAGCTTTGCCGCTGGCGCGGCTGTCCGGTCTCCGGATGTGTATCCGCATGGGTAAAGAGCGCAACCAGTCCATGGGATTTTTCGAACAATCCGCTGCTATTTTTCCAGTCCACCACACAGCAGCCCGAGAAAATAGCACCGTGCTCATCCGGGAACAGGGCGATCGGCATATGCTCCCAATGTACCAGGTCTTTGCTTACCGCATGGCCCCAGTGCATCGGTCCCCATTTATTTCCGTAAGGGTGGTGCTGGTAGAATAAATGATAAGTTCCCTCGTAAAAAACTAATCCATTGGGATCATTCAACCAATGGGATGGAGGTGAAAAATGAAAACCCGGTCGGAAATATTCATCATTAACCTGTTGGTTGGAATCAATCATCTGATTTATTTCATCTGTCGTCGGCATTGCTCCAAGAGCCCCCTTTCGTGTTGTTACCAACGCTCCGCCGGCATTAGCAAAAGTCAGCATGCTAGTGATTTGCTGGTTGGATAGATCATTCAGAGAGCTTCCTGCTTCCAGGATTTTATATAACAAGCAGCCCAGAAAGGCATCCCCGGCTCCTGTCGTGTCGATGACGTTTACTTGAAATCCTGGAACATATCCATCCTGCCCAGCCAATCGGTAATAGCAGCCTTTTTCCGCTAAAGTAACGACGATTAACGTGATATCAAACTGTTGCTGAAGCTCAAGTGAGCCCTTTTCCACATCATCTGTGCCCGTAATAAAAGCAAGCTCTTCTTCCGATACTTTTAAGATATCGGCATACATCAGGCCCCAAAGAATATTCTGCTTGGCCTCCTCCTGACTCTCCCATAACGCAAACCGGATATTCGGATCGAACGAAAGTAAAGCTCCTGCTTCCTTTGCCTTAAGAACTGCCGTCTTTGTTGCCGTCCGGGCCGGTTCATGAGTCATGGACAACGAGCCATAATGTAATACTTGGCACGTTTCAATCCTGCCCAGCGGAATATCTCTTGTGTGTAAGAAGGTATCCGCTCCCGGGCTCCGGAAGAAGCTGAAGGAGCGATTCCCCTTGTCATCCAAATGAACAAATGACAGCGTAGTGCTCGCTTCCTTCGTATAAGATACTCCAGTCACATCCACACCGATGTTAAGTAAAGTCTTCTGCAGCAAGGAACCGAATTGATCCTCCCCGACCTTGCTAACCAATGCCGTTCTTGCTCCTAATCGGGATAGCGCAGCGGCTACATTAGCCGGAGCCCCTCCAGGATTGCATTCAAACTGCTCGTTACCTCCCGCTGTACGGCCTGCCGGAGTAAAGTCAATCAATACTTCCCCGATCGCAATAACATCAAGCACAGTTTCTCCCCACCTATCCTCTATTTAATGATTATTTAAATTTGCGTTATAGCGATCCAGCCCTGTTTGATAAATTTCCATTAAGTCATTCAGGCCCATCTTCTCCAGTGTCTTCACATAGTTGTCCCACTGTTCATTCACTCCGCCATCAACAATGAATTTAGCTCTTTGCGTATTTACGTATTTGATCAATTCAGGCTCAATCTTGTTGATTTTGTCCAGTTCCTCTGGTTCAAAGAAGATGCTTGGATAGTTTTCCTTTTCCATGTACGGATTGTAATATTGCTCCAAATCTTTAGCACGCTGCTGGGCCCGCGGCTCCATGTCTACAATTTTTCCGAAATCTTCAAAAGTAATGACGCCTGGTCCGCCCGAACCCGGAGCAACCTTTTGGCGAAACTCACCTGCGGAGATTCCATCCGGAACCGGCAAGTTCACCAACTTACCGCTTTCATCCTTCTCAAATACGACGTCCAGCGGGCCCCAATGGATTTGAGCGGCCATATATGGTTCATACTGCTGATCGATCCAACGCATGGTGATTTCCGGGTTCTTATTTTCTTTGGTAATAACAAAAGCCCCTCGTCCTGGACCACCGCCATTGGCACGTCCGATTGTCTGACCTCCATTCGGCCCTTTCAGCGGAGACAGCAGAACATAATCCTTACTGCGCTCAGTCCCGACAACCTCATCGATTTCCCACCAGATATAAGATCCAAGTGTCTCATCTGTTGTTTTACCTTTTGCCAGATATTGTGCTGCGTCCTGGGTAAAGGATTCGGGATCAATCAGGCCCTGTTTATACCATTTTTCATGAAAATACTTAAGAGCTTCCTTATATTCAGGCTGATTTGCGGTGAAAATGACTTTTCCATCGCGTACGACTCTATGCTCCAGGTTATCCGGAAGTCCGAAGGCGCCGAAAATTCCGGCAATATCCATACACCACTGCATATGCATAAAGCTAAGTGGAATTTCATCCTGCTTTCCATTGCCATTCGGATCCTGCGTTTTAAAGGCAAGCAGTGCCTCCGTGTATTCATCCAGTGTTTGCGGCACTTTCAGACCCAGCTTATCAAGCCAGCTTTTGTTGATGACGTGAAAGAAGGGGTTAGTTCCAAGATTATTATCTTCCCAAGACGGCAGCCCATAGATATGCCCATCCGGCGCCGTAATCGATGATTTGATATCTGGCCGTCGTTCGAAAAGCGCTTTCAAGTTAGGTGCATATTGATCAATCAAATCCTCCAACGGAATAATGGTTCCGTCTTTACCGTAATTGATTAGCTCGTAGTCGGTAAATCCAGCTGCATAAAATGCATCCGGCAAATCTCCGCTTGCGAGTAACAAGTTTTTCTTCTCTGCATAATCGGTGTCAGGAATGTTTTCCCATTTGATCTTGATGTTTGTTTCCTTTTCCAGCCGCTTGAAAATTTCCATTTCCGAGAACTCCGGCGCCAATGCAGCTTTCGGGGATACCATTCTTAATGTCACTGTATTGTTCACAATTGGAAGGCCGGTTTTGTTGAAATTTGTATCTTGAACCGGGCTGCTTTCCTGTTTTTTTGACCCGTTGCCGTTTTCCGAACATCCGCTAAGCACAAATGCTCCGGCTAATACAAGAATTCCTGCTTTTTTAAATAAAGACTTCACATAGATAACCTCCCTTTTATTCATCCATCAAGATAAAATCATACGTGCTCTACATTTGCGTTTGTTCAATTTCTGCACATCCCCCCTTTCAAGCTTCGTCAACATTAAACTCAACCCTTGATCGATCCGATCATCACGCCTTTTACAAAGTACTTCTGCAAAAAAGGGTACAGAATCAACAGCGGCAGACTGGATACGATGATGACACCGTATTTAATCAATTCCGTAACGCGCATTTTGGCTGCGTAAGATTCCACATCGATCATCATCCCAGAGTTGACTTGATTCTGAACAAGTATGTTGCGAAGCACCAATTGCAGAGGATATTTGTTTTCATCGTTCAGGTAGATCAAAGCGTCGAAGAAACCATTCCAGAAGCCGACGACATGATACAACACCATGACAGCCAGGATGGATTTGGACAATGGCAGGACGATGCTCCAGAAGAATCTGGTGTTGGAACACCCGTCAATAGAAGCCGCTTCCCACATTTCGTCAGGTATGGAAGATTGAAAAAATGTCCTCACGATAATCACATTGAATACACCGCCCGCTCCAGGAATAACAAGTGCCCAGATCGTATTCAGCATGTGAAGATCCTTAATCAGCAAATAGGTAGGGATCAGCCCTCCGCTAAAAAACATCGTAATCATTAAGAACCACATAATCACCGATTTACCTACCAAATTTTTACGAGCCAACGGGTAGGCCGCGAATACAGTCACGGCGACACCAATTATTGTTCCTAGGGTTGCGTATAATATCGAATTAACGTACCCAATCCATATGGAGGAATCACTAAAAATCCGCTCGTAGCCATCCAACGTGAAGCCTTTTGGAAATAACCAGACCTCACCGGAGTAGATATAATTGGGATCACTAAATGAAGCGATCAGCACAAAATACAACGGGAATAATACGAGCAGCATAACGAGGGTTAACAGAATATTGTTGATAATATCGAACCATACGTCCCCTCTGCTCTTTCTGTTCAATAACTGATACAAGATGAACTCCTCCTACCACAGACTAGTTTCTGTCATCTTTTTAGCAATCCAGTTAACGGTGACAATCAGGATAATATTGACGACAGAATTAAACAGGCCAACTGCCGTAGAAAAGCTGTATTGAGCCTTCTGAATCCCCATTTCATACACGTAGGTAGGGATTATATTGGAGGCAGCATAATTCAAATCGCTCTGCATAAGAAATGCCTTTTCAAAGCCGATGCTCATCACGTTGCCGAGTGCTAGAATCAGCAGAATGACGATCGTTGGCAAAATACTTGGAATATCCACATTCCATACACGCTTCCATTTGCTTGCCCCATCCATTATTGCAGCTTCATGGAGCTCAGGATTGACTCCTGCAAGAGCAGCAAGGTAAATAATGGTTGAGAATCCGGTTTCCTGCCATAAACCTGATAGTATATACAATGGCCGGAACCAGCCCTCGTTCGCCATAAAGAGAATAGGCTCTCCACCGAACCAGGTGATCATGTGATTCACAATTCCGCTATTTGGAGATAAAAAAACATTAAGCATACCGACCAGTACGACGGTAGAAATAAAATGGGGGGCATAGATCACCGTCTGCACAAATTTCTTGTATCTCTTACCGAGCATCTGATTCAGCATGATTGCGATAATGATTGGAGCTGGAAAGCTAAATAACAATGAAAGAAAACTGAGAGAGAGCGTATTCGTGATGATTGTCCAGAAGTTATAGGAATTAAAAAAATCGATAAAGTGTTGAAACCCTACCCATTCACTTCCCCAGATCCCCTTACTTGGGGTGAAATCCTTAAAAGCGATCTGCACGCCGTACATCGGATAATATTTGAAGACGAGATAAAGAATAATGATGGGCAACAAAAACAGATACAGTTCATAGTCCCGTTTTACCCTTCTCCATCTTTTGCGGTTCGGTTTGATTATGGAATGATCCAATCCGCTAGTTCTTGAGTTCACTCTTATACTCCCTTTCAATGTAAATTAATCAGCAATTTTGAAACGTTTCCAATTTAGGTGGAGCAAAACGCCCCCGTTTAAATTTATATAATGAATCAACCATAATAAATTGATATCTTCGTCAAATATCTATATAAATTGGAATAGGTTATTCACTTGAAACGTTTCCAATTTTGGAATAGAAAAACTTCAGTTCATTTATCCATACCGGATAAACTGATGTTTTTCTCCTAAAAGGGATCATGTAGTTTCGCCTGGCTTATAAATGACAGGAATACGGTACACCTGCTTATCTAGAGGTTTACCTTCGATCTTATTGTAAAGAAGCCTGATCGTCATACGGGCCATTTCTTCCACCGGCTGCCTGATCGTTGATAGGATAGGATGAAAATAGGGATGATTTTGAATGCCGTCATAACCGATAACCTTTACATCCTCTGGAACACGAATGCCCTGTCTTCGTGCTCTTTCTATATAGCTGGCGGCTAACATATCCGTAATAGCGAAAACGCCATCCACATCGCCATATTCATTAAAAAATTCGTTAAAAAAGGCATTTTCATCGACAATGGGATCCGGTTTTTCATAGACCACAACTTCGATTCCCAACGTTTCCGCTTCATGAATGAACCCTTTTTTTCGATTCATCGTTTCACTGAAAACGGAAGTGACACTCCCAATAAAAGCCGGTTTCCGGGCACCTGCCTTAACAAGCTCCCTTAAAGCTATGCGTCCCCCCTCATAATTGTCCGAAGTGACGCAAGTGATTTTTTTATCAAAGTGTCTGTCGATGCTTACAATAGGAATATCATGGCTAACATTACTTTCAATATCATTGTAAGTAATGCCTACAATACCCGCCACTTTGTTCTGCCTGAGCATATCCAGATAATACAATTCCTTCTCAGGCTTGCCACCGCTGTTACACAGCATGAGCTTGAAGCCTTCGAGGTCCAACTCATCCTCAATATAATAAGCCAGTTCAGAGAAGAAAGGATTCCAGATACTTGGGAGCAATAGAGCTACCATCTTGGATTTCTGCATTTTGAAATTTCGCGCTACTTCATTTGGAATATAATTCAGTTCTCGTATAGCTTCCTCTACTTTTCTGCGTGTATTAGGTTTTACAGCGCCAGAGTTGTTAATGACTCGGGAAACGGTCCCCACAGCAACACCAGCCAAGTTAGCTACATCTTTAATACTTGCCATATTACCCCCCCGGACTCTCTTATGAACCATATAATAACATCAAGTTGGAAACGTTTCAATACTTTTTTGGAAACGTTTCAAGTTTTATATTTTTCTTAACACTCACACTTTCACCTTTAAATTGTTATTTTAACGGCCAGCGAATTACGGGAACGAAATCACATTCATCTGTTATCAAGTGGCATTCCGATCCCACACGATAATCTAGCACAATCCCTTGTGTTTACAGTTCACTGTAATGTAAAGTACAAAGTACTGTTTGACAGCAAAATATACATCAGCATATAACAAAAGCCACTCCTGACAAAGGAATGGCTTCTTTGGATAAACCTTTCACGGCTGGACTGAATAACCTCTTGTTCTCTCTCCAGCCACATAGCTCGGCGGTACCGAACAGGGTTACGTCAAGTTATATGCACGAGGAATGTTATTTGTATCTAGATGTATAATCTTGAAACAGACTGCTAGCGATTAAACTGAGCAGCCTGCAAAATGAACCTTATTTCTTCTTATAAAACTCATGATACAGCTTCATCAGCGCCCTTTTCTCAATCCGCGACACATAGCTCCGGCTAATCCCCAGCTCCTTGGCGATTTCACGTTGTGTCCGTTCCTCGCCCCCATGCTCGAGACCAAAGCGACCCTTAATAACCTCCTGCTCCCTTGCTTCGAGAATATCGAGGTTTTGGTAGATTTTGCTCTTCTCCATCTTCAGCTGAACCCGGTCCACCACATCGTCGGCTTCCGTCCCAAGAATATCTATAAGCGTGATTTCATTACCCTCTTTATCCGTTCCAATCGGATCGTGCAGCGACACATCTTTACGCGTCTTCTTCAGTGACCGGAGATGCATCAGTATTTCGTTCTCAATACAGCGCGCCGCAAACGTCGCCAGTTTGGTCCCTTTGTTCGGCCGGAAGCTCTCGATGGCTTTAATCAGCCCGATCGTCCCGATCGAGATCAGATCCTCCAGATCCTCGCCGGTATTATCGAATTTCTTGACGATATGAGCCACCAGCCGCAGGTTATGCTCAATCAGCATATTTCGGGATACAGCATCTCCTTCAGCCATGAGCTGAAGATGCTTCGCTTCCTCCTCCTCCGTCAATGGCTGGGGAAACGCATTGTTTTTCACATAAGACACAAGCAAAGTCAACTGCTTCACGAACAAGGCAATCGCAGAAAACAATTCCATGAACAAAGCACCCCCACGTCGATTGGCCGAAGGGGAACGCCCCGCTCCAGCTCACAATGAAGTTCAGTTCTACATTGTATGTAGGCGCTGGCCTAGATGTGCATGTACGCGGGAATCTTCGATTCTCTTTCTTGATGTGGAAAACATCGCTGCAGAGCCAGACCAAATCGGATATAATGGATAATCCAGCATGCATTCCGCTATCGGAGGAATGAAGCAATATATCATCTTGTGGAGGCTTTTACGAAACTATGCAAACTGCAAATTCTACTCATGTCAAAATCATCACGGCTGATCCCAGCGGAATCGGCCTGTTTGGACTGGCTATCGTCACTCTGGTCGCTTCCTCGCAAAAGCTGGGACTGACAGACGGCTTAAGTTATGTCCTTCCGTGGGCGATATTTCTCGGGGCGTTCGCCCAGTTGTTCGCCTGCATCCAGGATGCGAAGCATAACAACACCTTTGGGATGACCGCCTTTGGCGCCTATGCCTTCTTCTGGTTCTCCATGGGCGTCAGCTGGCTGATCAAGCTCGGCGCATTCGGGCCGGAGCTGGCTGCTGGCATAGACGGCAGGCAGCTTGGCTTTGCATTTGCCGGATATCTCATCTTTACTATATTTATGACCATCGGTGCTATGGAGACACATAAAGTGCTCTTCTTCATATTTGTCCTGATTGATCTTCTTTTTCTAGGTCTAGCTATGGATGCATTTGGCATTGCCCCGGAAGTGTTCCACACCCTGGCTGCTTACGCGGAAATGGGTATTGCCCTGCTCTCGCTGTATGGTGCCGGAGCGGCGGTGCTGAATGTGCATTTCGGCCGGGTATTTCTGCCCGTAGGGCGCCCGTTTGGCATCTTCAAACCCCGGACCTGACCCGCTGCTAACTTTGCTAACTACAAAAACAAAGCCGCCCTTCGCGCTCCGATACGCGATAGGCGGCTTTTTCATATGGTGTGACTTTATTACCGGGCTTTCCAGGCACGTCGGCGGGACATTGCTTCCGTCGCCAGAAACAGGACTCCTCCGACAAGGGAAGCAATGCTTGCAAATAAATACATGCTTGATCCCCCGTACAGGTCAGATAGTCTCCCGCCCACGACTCCGCCCGTCATGCCGGCCAGGCCAAGGTACACCATGCTCAGCAATGAAAAGCCCGTAGCCCCTAGCTGGGGAGGAAGAATCCGTGCGACATAATGCATAGCCACGATCCAAAACACGGCAAAGGTGATAGCAGCCCCTGCTTGCAGCGCCAATAGAACCCACGGATCATCCGACACATAATACATGAACCAGCGAATCGTGTATAACAGGCCGACGATGCCGATCAACACGTATTCATGGATCCGGTTTAGATACCTCCCGAGCAAAGCGAAGACGGGAATTTCCATGGCAGCGGCCAGAGCCCAGGCCCATCCGACCATGGCATCGGTGGCGCCCAGCTCCTTCATGTACAGGCCCAGCATCACATCATTCATCCGATGAGGAACTGAAATGACGAATACCAGAAACAGAAACCACAGGAATGATTTGTTCGTAAACAGTTCTTTTAAGGTGGTCAGAGTCATGCCTTCTCCTTCAGCAGGCTCGTCGCGCAGGAAGATCAGCAGCAGTAACGGCACGACCCAAGCGGCCCACAGCAAATACGGCAGACCGGTAATCCCGCCCAAAACAGCCAGCAGCAGCCCTCCCAACAGGGATACTACGGTATAGCCCAAAGAGCCGAACAATCGCAGCGAACCGTAGGATTTCCCTCTGCGCGCTGCCGATTGGACGGAAATGCTGTCCAGCAACGGCATCGTCGGCTGATAGAAGAAGTACAACGATAACACGAAACATAGCGTCAGTACATAGCTCTCCCCAGAGTTGAACAATGCGACACTGCTAACAATCGCCAACATCCACAGCCAAAAAATCATCATTTTTACCGTCTGCAGCCGGTCGCTCACATACCCCCAGAACGGCTGAATCATGCTTGCTACAAACGGGCCAATCATCATCAGAAAACCGACTTGCGAGGACGAATACCCCAAGTTCGCAAAATACAACGGCAAAAATGGCGCGAGCACCGCTAAAATAGCGTACTGCCAGAAGTTTATTCCACGAAGGATCAGCATCTGTCTGTCTTGTCGTGCTGCAGCTCTTTTGTTCATGGTTGTCAAAATTGATCTCTCCGCTTCATGATGCTATACATGCCTTAATTGTAATAGTCATAATTATTCGGACTTAAGCCCGTGACTATGATATAACACAGTTGCATACCGCCTTCAAGACATCTTTGTCCAGTTTGCGCTGCATATTTGAATAAATCAGCACATATGCCGCTGCCGCGAATGAAAGTGGAATAATCTACTGATACAGATCTTAAATTTTACAATTCAAAAAATGGGAGTTTGCCCCAAAAGCCCTGTTTGCAGTATGATGATTTTATTCACGGATATATGAACTTTTATACGGATACGATCATTAAAATCAATGAAATGGGGGATCTGGTATGGGAGATTTTCGGCATCTGGACGCAATGCTGGACGGCTTTACGAAGAAGAATCTTGCTGGCTGTGCCTGCGCTGTAGCAAGACATGGGGAAATTTTGTATGAAGGCTATCACGGTTATGCCAATGTAAGCAAGGAAATCCCGATATCTGACGAAACGGTGTTCCGGTTGTTCTCTATGACAAAAGTCGTCGTATGTACCGCAGCCATGATGCTCTTCGAAAGAGGACATTTTCTCCTGAATGAGCCGCTGCATGAATACATTCCCGAATTTAAAAATCCGCAGGTCGTCAAGACCAAACCGAACGGCGAAATCTATATGGAAGCCGCCAAAAACCCGATTCTTATCAAAGACGCGTTCTGCATGACCGCAGGAATTCCTTACCCCTTCGGGGAATCCGAATCGGCCCGGCAGCTAAGAGATCTGCAGCAGAAGCTAAAGGAGGAGCATGGAAAATACAGCCTGCTCACCGAAGCCAAAGCCGCAGCTCAGGTTCCGCTGGCCTTTGAACCGGGCACGCAGTGGCTTTACGGGTACGGGCACGACTTGGTCGGCGCTTTGATCGAGGTCATTTCCGGCAAATCGCTGGGCCAGTTTTTGCAGGAGGAGCTGTTCAGCCCGCTGGGAATGACCAGCACAGGATACCGTTATCGCGATAATATCGAGGAGCGGATGGCTTCCTGTTATAGCCCTGCCGCAGATGGATCTCTGCAGGAGGTTCCCGGCTGGCTTGATGAGCATCATCAGGCAGACTCTATTTATGAGGGCGGCGGTGTCGGACTATACTCCAACTTGAAGGATTATCTGGCCTTCACGCAAATGCTGGCCAACGGCGGAGTTTGGAAGGGTGAGCGAATCATCGGCCGGAAGACGATCGATCTAATGCGGACTAATCATTTAAATGATAGACAGTTGGCCGACTTCCACAATTCCTACCTTGCTGGTTACGGCTATGGGCTTGGCGTCAGAACGATGATGGATCCGGCGGCCGGCCACTCCAACAGCTCCATCGGTGAATTCGGCTGGACCGGCGCAGCGGGCACCTGGACTTCTATCGATCCAAGCGAAGGTTTCTCGGTCGTGTACATGCATCAATTATTCCCTAACATGGAGGAGTATCACCATCTTCGCGTCCGTGCAGCAGCTTATGGCAGCTTGTAACCCAATACAGCAGCAGAATAGAGCGTAATGATAGATTATTTTAAATGCATAAAGCCAATCTACGGGGTTGATAAGACCGTAGATTGGCTTTTTCCAGTTTCGTTTGGACGATGCCTAGAAGGCATCAAAAGCTACTTGCCCGCATGCACCTTCAACTGAACGCTATAACCGTTGTAGATCGTCTGAACTTTATAACCGCTCGGCAATCCGGCGGTCTCTACCGATGCAAACTCTCCATTTTTATCCGGACTGCCGTCCGTAATAATCGTGATGACGCCCGTAGGCACGTAACCCTTCGCAAAATTTACCCGCAGCTTTCCTGCGTACGACGCGCTTCCCTTAATCCGCAGCCCATCATTTGGGCCGTCAAGGCGAAGCTCCAGCGTTCCTTGCTCAGACTGCTTGAAGCTTCCTCCGATCGTCAGCTTGCCGGAAGCATTGGCAACCACGAGAGTGCCTCCCTGATTGGATACGTCTCCGAGGCCGAACGCCGTTTCCGATTCGCCAACAAGCGTCCCTCCGTCGATCCGCGTTCCCCCGGAATACATATTGCTGCCTTCCAGTTTTAATGTGCCTGTCCCTTTCTTGATCAGCCTGCCTGTGCCGGAGATGTCATTACGCCAGCGGTCCTCTGCATGAAAGCCGCCTTGTGTAGAATCCATTGTTGCCGTAACGTCACCTGCAAATGCGCCATATCCATCCGCTGCTGCAAAGAGATTGAGACGCCCCCAGCCTTCCTCATCATCCAGCACGGGATATCCAGAAGGGAGAGCCGTTGTAGCCAGCACCCAGCGGCGCTGCGTATCGTCCAGGTATGGCAATCGCGTCTCCAACAGCACCTCCGCTCCTTTCGGCACGACAGCCGGCTTGCCTGTTGGCCCTGCCTGTGGAAAATCATAAGTCAACCGCTTCGTAAAGTTCTGCTTGTTCGCAGCATAATCGCTGAAACGATCTGCCGCTGCCCCCGTATGAGCGAGCAATATATTGTGCGCCTCCTCGTAGGCCGCCTTCTTCAGGCTGCTGTTGGCCGGATCATTCAGGATTGCCGCAGCTAGCGCTGTCGCCATGACCCGCCCTCCCATGACGTCAAATGGCGAGTGCATGCCTGCCACAATCCGATTATGCCCAAGCTCCGACGCGCGGGTGAGCAGCTCTTGGTAACGCTCCGGGATGGCATAAGCCATCGCGTAGGCCGTCAAATATGCCGCATTCGTGTGACCGCTGGGATAGCCGCCGTCATTGCTTGGATCGGGGTTTTGAGCTGGAACAAGAGTTGGCAGGACAGCTACATGGTCATTCCAGCGGAAAGGGCGGGCATAGTTGTAATAGCTCTTCGCAGGATTCGTCGAAGAATAGCTGCCGCGCAGCGTATCGACTAAGCTGACAATACTGCCAAGCGATGATTCGGGAATGCCCGAATTCGTCCCCTCATCGTCATATTTTTTACGGGTAGCGTCGGCCGGAATGCTTTTGATCGTCGTCCTAGCTCCTGCTTTGACGCGGTAGATATCGGTAAGGGGGCCTAATCCTTCAATGACGCTGTAGCTTTGCTTGCGGCGGTCATCGTAATAGGCGGCTTCCGCCTCTTCAACCGTCCGGTTGGCAGTGATTTCGACGACCTTCTGGATATTGGCGTCCAGCAGCGCATTGTTCAATTTGCTTCCCGTATCCCAGCTGTCCCCGGGAGTCCAGAGCTTGTGATATTCCGATAGAACTCCAATCGCGGGATTGAAGACGGCCGATAAATGATCTTTATCATTATTTTTGTAATGGTCCACAAAGTAACCCCATGACGGCTTCGGCGGAGCTACCGATTCGGGGATTGCCACGGCGCTTGCCCCTGCTCCTCCGCCAAGGCTCCCTGACAGCAAACATACCGCTAAGGATACAACGATTCGTTTTTTGTTCGACGGCTTCAACTTAAACATAATTCTCCTCCTGCTGGCATGAATTCAGATTTATACAAAAATATGTACATATCAACCGTAACTTACGATTGTCATGGTAGAGTCCGGGACATGTTATTGAATTATTAAATTTCTGGACATGACATAACAGGCAATCAGGCAACCAGCTCATTCCGAAATCCATACAGCATCCCTGTTTAAACATCCTCTTCTTTCCTTTAATATAAAAGGTGGGCCTGCTGCATCACCTGATTTAGCAGCTCCCGTCTTAAACAAAACATTCCACTCTACTAGCTAATGAAAAGGACGTAATCAACCATGCTGCAATCCATGAACCGCCTGCTGAACCGCTTGATGCCTATAATTACTCCGGTGAGCATCGTCATTGGTCTCCTTTGCGGCAGCCGCCTGTCTTCATTTACTTATTTGTCCCCATGGCTGTTCGCATTCATGACCTTTGCCGGAAGCATCAGCCTCGGTTTTAAAGATTTTGTGAATGTGCTCAAGAGGCCCTTGCCCCTGTTCATCTGCCTGTTCATCCTGCATCTGGCGATGCCTCTGATTGCGATGGGCTTCGGCCATCTTGTCTATCCGGGAGATATGTATATGATCACCGGGCTAATCCTCGCTGCCAGCATCCCGACGGGGGTCAGCACCTTTGTATGGGTCAGCATGTACAAAGGTAACATCGCCCTGACGCTATCGATTATTCTGATTGACACGATGCTGGCTCCCTTCCTTGTTCCCGGCATTCTATCCTTGCTTGTCGGCACCGACGTGCAATTAGATGTGTACGACATGATGAGCAGCCTGTTCTGGATGATCGTCGTGCCCTCCCTGATCGGCATGATTTTGAATGAATGGAGTAAAGGAGGTATCGCTCCCGTGTGGGGCCCGCGGCTCAACCCGTTTTCTAAGCTCTCGATGGCCGCCATCGTGGCCATTAACGGCTCGGTCGTTGCCCCCTATCTGACGGATTTCAGCCTGCAATTGGCAGGTCTGGCCGTCGTCATCGTGATCATTGCTTCTACGGGCTACTTGCTCGGCCTGGCCTTCTCCAGGCTCATGGGCTGGAATTATGCCGATAGAATTGCGCTTATTTTCAATGGCGGCATGCGTAACATCAGCGCGGGGGCGGTGCTGGCCGTTACTTATTTTCCCGCTCCTGTTGCCGTACCGGTCGTCCTCGGTATGGTATTCCAGCAAATGATCGCCTCCCTTGTCGGTTATTTGCTGGGCCGCAGTGCTCCGGCAGATAAGGGGCAATCGAAAAATGCTGTGGGACTTTAAGCCGTTTATCATACTCATCGTTGAAATAGCAGGCCATTTATTACAAGCTCCCAGCCCATTCACTTCCTGGGTAAAAGTTATCCGACTCCATTAAAAAAACAAATTCTCTTTTCCGATATACAAAGTAGGGATGATCATCCTACATTTAAAGAAAGAGGGATAACAGCATGAACAAACAAAACTTCAAACAAAAAATCGCTATCTTTAGTACAGGCTTCGTGGCTGCTGCCGTACTGACGACAGCTACCTCTGCATGGGCGGCCCCGCTTCAAAAGCAAATTACCGCCTTCTTTAACGGTACGAAAATTTACGTCGACGGCAGGCTCGTCCAATCAACTGATGCCAAAGGCAACAAAATCGAACCGCTCGTTTATGAAGGAACCACGTATCTTCCCGTCCGGGCAGTAGGGGAAGCCTTCAACAGCAAAGTAACATGGGATGCTCTAGGCAACAGCATTTATATAGGCAAAGTCAATGCAACCGATCACGATGTTTCCTTGTCTTCACTCGACTTTCTTAGCGAAAGTCAAAGTATCAAATGGGGACATTTAGATTGGCAGAGCCACAGCAGCAGCAAAGTAATAGCCTGGAGCCTGGAAAACGACAAGGATAATACCGGAATGAATTATAATGACGGCCTGAAATTCGAGCTTGTCGGCTCCGGTACGGGTGCTACGCATGGTCTGGCTATGGAGAGAGAATACCTGCTGAACCAGAAATACAAATCTTTTAGCGGCAGCTTTGTCCTCCACTATGACAGCCGTTCCTCGGAGGAGGCTCACGCTACGCTTAAAGTTTACGGAGACGATCAACTCCTCTATACTTCCGACAAACTGGAGAAGGGCGTGCTTCCGATTGATTTCGATGTTAACGTCTCAAATATCAGTAAACTAAAAATCGTCATTACCAACACCGACTCCGACATGGATTACAAAGATAAGCTCTACTTCGGAATCGTTAACGCCGGGTTTAAGAAGTAGTTCTCTTATTCATAAGGGCCTTGCCGCATCCGCGGCAAGGCCCCTTTTATTTGTTTCCCTTTTCAAATCTTACACTAGCAATATGCAGGCACTACCGTACCGATGTCTGCACAGGTTACAAATGTATCCCCTGTCCAGGTCTTTCGTTCATTCCCTTTAATTTCAAGCGTATAAATCCGGCCATCGAACTCTATCTCGCCTTGTACCGGCGCATACGTCATCCCGACCATTTCCCGCAGTTGTCCATAGCGGTCCGTTACTGCCCTTGTGCCGTAAGGAAAACGCATATAGACCTCGCCGTTCCGGTGAACTGTGGCGCCCGCTCGGGTATTCACCAATTCATACAGCACGCCGTCGACTAATCGGGAATACGCTGTTTCCCCGGCCACCTCTTCTCCATGATCCATCGGATACGGCAGCAGCCCTGTAAACCACACCTCTCCTTCAGGCGTAGGCATAATCCCGCACATCCGCTCTACGAAATCCAGGACGCATAAAAGCGATGGTGAATAGGTATCCGTGTATCCTTCTTCTCCCGTCCATGGGCTTAATGTTTGCGAAAAACGGGTCATACGGGACATCGCACTTAATATCGGCTGCATCACCCAGGTCAACTCCACGTATCGACCGTGATGCTCAAAAGCATGCGGCGTTCGAATCAAAGTCAAGAAATTCGTGGGCCCAGCCCAGCTATTATACGCCGAGGACGGATCAAAGCGCGGATCATCCATCGCTACTGAGGTTAAAGGATATTTAGCAAAAAACTTGCCCGTATTCAGCAAGTAACGTCTCAGCGCCTTGTCGAATAATGCACGGTCCCCTGTCTCACAGGCTAATACCCTCAGCAATACATCGGATTGGACGCGGACGAACTCCCCGTTCCGATCCACATCATAGAAGAACTCGTCGGTTTCGTCGAAGCAGTGCCTGAACAAGCTCTGCTCGCTCTGCTTGGCCTTCAACTCCCATCCGGCTCCTTCCGCCTCTGCTCCCAATTGCCGCGCCATCCTGGCCAAATATTGGCGCTGGCAATATACGTTAGCTGTCAAATCAGGCGCCAGAAATGGAAGTATGGGCGAATCCGGGTTATACTGCCGGGCATCGTCCAAATGGGCGGTATCAGGAACATGCCAAAAGCGCGGCGATAGATCATGGCCGGTATCGAATGTGCAGAATGCTTCTACGCAGCCGGTGCCCCGAGTGTTCCGATACCGGGCGAGCCATTCGTCAAACCGGGCCATGGCGGTGTACATTTCCCTCAGGAAGACCTGATCACTTGTACCGCTTACGTTCAGCATATAGTGATTCCATACACTTCTGGCCAGCGGAGTTACCATCTGGATTTGCCTGTAGGCCGGCCCCTGTGCCGTTACTTTATAGGGCATCTGGCCGTCGTCCCTTTGATAATCGGCGAACAGGCGGAACGTAGCCTCCGCCACGCCGGGTATGAATCGTGACAGCAGCTCGGCATTGATCGTCCCCGTGCTCTCCAGCCAGGTGCCTGGATAAGCTCCGCCTTCATGCAGGACGTGAGCACCCCCGCGGGACGCAACGATGCAATCCAGCAGCTTGCGGGCTGCAGAGTAATAGACGCCTTCGAACCGTTCCGCCGAGGATGCAAACTTAACGCCTGAGCGCTGCCATTCCTCAACTACTGACCCGTGAGAACTTTGCTTTTCCTCCCCAATCCGCGCTACCGTGTCCAGACCCCGCAGCTTTGTCAATAAGCTCTCATTCAATCTCATCAGCCTCTTTACAATGTAATCATCGATGCTCTTCTTTCACCGCTTACGCCCACGGTCCATCATGCTCGTAGCGAAAGCCTTGAAAATCGGCTCTGCCGCCTTTCTCACCGATCGTATAACTAAACAGCCCGACTCTCGCTCCCTTCCAGAAGCCTGCGCTCATGCGGCACTCGCCGCCTAGCGGGATGAACGTTATTCCATCCAGGCTGAAGAAGAAACTGGTCTCGCCCGATAAATCGATACGACTCTTCAGCCAGACCGTTTCGCCGGCAAGCTTCGGACCGTGAAATACCGTTCCGCCTGTAACGGCTTGAAGATAATTGCCGCCTTCCTCTGTCACAACACCGATCCAGTTCTCTTCCCGGGCGCAGAGGAAGGCCAAGCCCGCCCGCTGTCCTGGATTCATATGCAGGACGCTGAGCTCGGTACATACGATGCCTTTGCTTCCGATCAGCTTCTGGGTCAAAGTGTTTTTCGCCTGCAGAAGCTCCGGCGCCGGCATTGCCTTCAGCCGCAAATATCCCGGCCTTTCGCGCAAAGACCAGCCGTCATTGACCGGATTATGGTTCCACTGCCACTGCAGTCCGAGCTCCGGCCCCTCAAACGTATCCGAGGTCTGCGGCAGCCGGACCGTGTGACGCCCGGCGACAGACGGCTTCGCATACACGGCCACGGGCTCTCCAGCCGCGCCAATGACGGGCCAATCGTCCACCCACTCCACTGGCTGCAGGTGACACACCCTTCCGATCGCACCCGCGCTCTGGAAATGCATGAACCACGTCTCCCCGCTGTCCAGCTCCACCAATGCTCCCTGGTGCGGGCCATTGATATCGGTCGCTCCCTTCTGCAGGACGACCCGGCGTTCATACGGGCCATAAATATCCCTGGCGCGAAGCACAGTTTGCCAGCCCGTCTCTACGCCGCCCTCGGGAATAACCAAATAATAATATCCGTTTCTCTTGTATATTTTCGTTCCTTCGGCAATTTTTCCTACATAGACGATGACGCCGTCATCCAGCAGCGTCCTGCCGTCCGCGCTCATGCGATGAATAATAATCGGGCCGGCGCCAACGGTGCTGTGACCCAGATAGGCATGGCCGTTGTCATCCCAGAATGGGCAGGGGTCCTCCCAGCCGGCAACGCGCTTCACTTCATGAAGCGGACTCCAGGGACCGGCCGGATCCTGAGCCGTGCTCATGTACAGCCCTTCATCCGGCGTGCAGAAATACACGTAGAACAGCCCATTGTGATAGCGGAGCGCAGGCGCCCAGCTGCCTTTGGCATAAGCCCGCATGTCGTCATACGCCGGATCGATATCCAGCCGTTCATATACTTTGCCGATGATCGACCAGTTGACCAAATCCTTTGAATGCAGCACCGGCATGCCCATGAAATGAAAATCCGAGCACACCATATAGAAATCATCGCCTACGCGGATGGCGTCCGGATCGGAGAAATCCGCGTTCAGCACAGGATTGCGATAATAGCCGTTGCCAAGATCCCCCCACGCAGGCATTGTCATCGTTCGGTTCATATCCACCCTTTTTCCACTCCTCTATTCTAAAAAAGCTTATCCTTATCCCTTCACACTTCCAAACACGAGCCCCTTCATGAAATATTTCTGCAGGAACGGATAAATGATCAGTACCGGGAAGGCGGCCAAGAATACCTGAGCCGATTTAAACGTCCGGTTTGAAATCTCCGACATATCCAGCAGCTCATTGGAGCTGACGATGCTCGGATCGGCCTCGATGATGATCGTCTGCAGATAGCTCTGCAGCGGATAGTTGGCAGGCGAGTTCATGTAGATCAAGCCGTCAAACCAGGAGTTCCAGTGCCCCACGAGAACAAACAGCGATATCGTCGCCAAGGCTGGCTTCGAAAGCGGACAATAGATGCTCCACAGTACGCGCCAATGGCCGGCCCCGTCAATATAAGCCGCTTCCTCGATTTCTTTGGGCAGGTTGCGGAAGAAATTCATCAGCAGAATGACATTAAATACGGGTACGGCGCCAGGCAGTACAAGCGCCCAGATCGTATCCAGCAGCCCCAAGGACTTGATCGTCATATAGGTCGGAATCAGCCCGCCGTGGAACAGCATCGTAATGATGAAGAACCAGGCATACACGTTCCGCATCCCGAGCGCCTTTTTCTCTTTCGATAGCGGATAGGCGATCGAAATGGTAATAAGCATGTTGACGATGTAGCCGAGCAGCACTCGTTTGCCCGAAACGAAAAATCCGGTCAAAAATTCATTTTTGGTCAGCGCGTATTTATATGAGGCGACCGTAAAATCAACGGGCCAGAGCTTAACATACCCGGCAGCAGCCGCGCTGCTGGAGCTGAAGGAAATGGCGAGCACGTTGATTAACGGCAGAATGCATACAATGGCCGTAACGGTTAGCAGAATGTAGTTGAACGTCAGAAATATTTTTCGGCTGATTGATATTTTGTGCATGCCTTCTCCCTCCTAGAAAACCCTGTATCCGGCGTATTTGTTGGCCAGCTTGTTGGACAGGACGATCAAGACGAAGGAGATCAGCGATTTGAACAAGCCAACCGCCGTCGCCACGCCGTATTGCGCGTCCACGAGACCGATCCGGTACACTAGCGTATCAATGATATCCCCTGTGCTGTAGACCATAGGGCTGTACAGGTTGAACACCTGCTCAAATCCCGCATTAAGCACATTCCCCAAGCTGAGCACGGTCATCAGGGTAATGATCGGCAGCATGCCGGGCAGCGTAATGTGAATCGTCTGCTTCCAGCGGTTCGCGCCGTCCATGGTGGCCGCTTCATACAGGCTCTGATCGATCCCCGTCAAGGCGGCCAAATATACGATCGTGCCGTAACCGAAGGTTTTCCAGGTGTCTGTCAAGACGAGCGTATAAGGGAACCACTTATCATCCCCCAGGAAAAAGATCGGCTTGATGCCGAATACGCCCAGAAATTGATTTACGATCCCGCTCGAAGGAGACAATATGTCGATCAGAATCCCGCCCAGGATAACCCAGGACAAGAAGTAAGGAAAATAAATAATCGTTTGAATCGTGCGTTTAAAAAAGGCTCCCGCCAGCTCATTGAGCAGCAGCGCAAATATAATCGGGACGATCAGTCCCGCGATAATTTTCAATACGGCGATAAAGATGGTGTTCCATAGTACGCTCGTGAAGTTCGGCATGTCCAGCATATAGCGGAAATTGTCGAACCCGATCCATTTGGAATTGAAAATCCCCTTGGAGGGAACGAACTTCTGAAAAGCGATCACCGTCCCCATAATCGGGACATAGCTAAAAATAACTGTTAAAATAATGCCGGGTAAAATCATCAGATGCAGAGGAATTTCCTGCAGTTTCTTCTTCATTCCCATTGCGGCCCCTCCATTCATGCCATGCTGACAATAAAAAGGGAAATTAGAGTTGCCCCCTTCTTCCCTTTTCATCGTCCTCTTATCCAATCCGAGCCAAACTTTTATTTGTTCTTCTCAGCCCATTCGTTGACTTCCTTCGTAATTTGCTCTCCGCCAAGCTTCTTCCAGTCCTCTACGAACTTGTCGAAGTTATCCAGCGACTGTCCCATGATGATTTTCGTGAATACCTCTTCCTCCATCTTCTCCAGGGTAGCGAGCTTCTCCACCATTGTCGGCGTTGGCGCCCCGTAGAAGGCATCGAAAATGTAGTTATCCTCCTGAACATAATGATCGATTACGTCGAAGCTGCTTGGCGAACCGAATACGCGTTCTGTTCCCCAGTTTGCTCTGTTGCCGCCCCGGTAGTCGACGATTCTGTCATAGTAGCCCTTTTCCTCAACAGACAGCTGGGATGGGTCATTCGTTTCCAGAGCCTGCATCGTATTCAAGTGCGCGTTCAGGTTTTTCTTGGCCGGGTCGGCACTGATCAAACTGTACAGATAGACCGGAATGTTCGTATCGGTAATCCCGAATTTACTGTTCTCTTGAGCGACTTCCGGATCATAACCCTGCATGCTGAAGTTCAGCAGCTTGATAATCGCTTCCGGATGCTTGCTGTCCTTGCTCACCCCGTAATATCTCGTAATCGGCATTTTGCCGATCGGGGTTGCCTTCTTGTCATCCACGGATACAAGCGGCAATGCCTTCCACTCAGCCTTCGGATCATTGTCGACATTCTGCTGGATAATGGACAGCGGAGCAGACATGGAACCGTAGAACATGCCTACCTTGCCGCTGGCCACCGATTCGGTCACCTTCGCCCGATCCTTCACGCCGAACTCTCGATCCAGCATGCCCTGGGCGTACAGCTCCTGAAGCTGCTTCAGTGCATCCTTCACGCCGGGCTGAATGCTTCCATATACGAGTTGGCCTGATTCGTCCTTCACCCATTTGCCCGGATTCACATGATAACCAGAGAAATATCCCGACGTACCGAAATGAGCATCCGTCAAAAATGTTTTGGTAAAGGCCAGGCCGAATGTATCGTCTTTGCCGTTGCCGTCCGGGTCATTTTTTGTAAACGCTTCCGCAATAGCGAGCACATCCTGCATCGTTTGCGGCTCCGGCAGTCCGAGCTTCTCCAGCCAGTCCGTCCGGACATACAATATCGGCAGCCCGTCGACCGCAGAGGACGTATGCGGAATCGCCATTAATCTGCCGCCGATCTTCGCCGTGTTGAAGCTGGCCTCATCCTGCAGCATGATTTCCTTCGTAATTGGCGATGCGTATTTCTCGAACAAGTCCGTCAAATCGTACAGCATGTCGTTCTCCGCCAGATCGGTCAGCTGCTTGTTCTTCAGCCACATAATATCGGGCAAGTCCCCGGAGGCGATCGACACGTTCATTTTCTGATCGAACTGCTCTACAGGAACCGTCCAGACATACTTCAAATTGATGCCGAGATCGCTTAAATAAGTGCGGGTATAAATATTGTCCTCGATCGTATCGTTGTTTTCGTATTTGTAAGTTGATTCTGTATAACGCCATGCCGTAATGTCCACGGGCGGATCATACTTCGCCATCAAATCCACATCTGTCTTGGCCGGATCCGGAGCAGCTGCGGGCGAATTCGCTTCCTTTGCGCCTCCGCAGGCTGTGAGCAGCATGAAACCTGCCAAGCATACAATTGCCGATTTCTTCATTGTTCTTCTCTTTTTCATATGAACCTCCCTGAAAGCTGTAAGTGGTATAGGGCCCTTATAGGTTTAATGTTAGATTTGAAACCGCTCTCATTCAATATTCATCTCTTGACATTTGAATCAGCTGTTTACCTGTTGAATATGGTAGCCCGATATTCCTGGGGCGTCATATGGGTCGCCTTGCGGAAGGAGCGCGTGAAGTTCGTGGCCGTTCCGTATCCGACAAGCTCCGCCACATCCTGGATCTTTACGTCCGGATTTTCCAGCAGCCGCTTGGCCCTCGTCATTCGGCACGCCGAGATGTATTCGGATAAATTCGTGCCGGTCACCTGCTTGAACAGCCGGGATAGGTAAGACGGGTTAAAAAAGACCAGCTCTGCCAGCCGGACCAGCGATATCTCGTCGGGATCATGCAGATGGTCCTGGACATGCTTCTGAATAACGGTGATAACGTCCCTTGCCCGCCTCTCCTCCTCCTGACTCTGAAGGTTGAACAGCATGTCCCCGACATGGAGCAAATAGTCGAATGCTTGCTGCCAGGACTCATGCTCCCCCGGCTGCATCAGCTTGTGCAGGCCGACCCGGGTCGCTGCCGTCTCGACCAGGTTCCAGCGATTCATGTAAGACAGGAATACCAGCCCGATGGAGTAATACAGCTCCTGGGCCGGGACATGATGCATGCTGTCGATGCCGGCCAGCGCTGCCGCGCAATCGAGCAGAATAGCTCTGAATTCGGCCCGCTGTCCATACTCCAATTGATCAGCAAGCACGGCCGGCTTGGCATGGCGCAGAAGCGGCTTCCCGCGCTGTTCCTCCCCTGGCGGCTGAAGCTTCTGCTCGATCATTTGCTTATCGAGAAGCAGCATGCCGCAGCCCTGCCCGATCCGGTAATTCATCAGCATGTTCAGCGTGGAGAAGCGCTCCGCCGCCTCCTTCCACATCACCGGGCTATCATCGAGCACGAACGACAGCACTTCGCCGAGGGACTCGCGGCACGCCGACTGAATCAGCTCCAGATTTCCCTTCATGAACGTTATGGCCCGCTCCCAGCTCTCGGCTTTGCTGCTTTCCTGCAGCGGCTGAATCAGCCAAACCGGGTCCATGCTCTCATTGACGACGTCAACGAACGAGACGCGAGCGGACAAATATTGACTGGCAATAAGCCTGATCCTATAGAGCTGCCTGGATTTCGTCGCATAGCTTAGCCCGCCGGCGAAGCTGTTGACCCTGCCCAGCATAATGAGCACAGGACGGTCCGCGCGCAGGGGAATCGCCAGTTCATCGAACTGCTTCTGATGGATCTCCTGCACGCCGAGCTGCTCGTTTAAAATTCCTTTGACGTAGTCTTTTTGCAGCAATTCCCTTGTCGCGTCAAGCTGCTCCTGCGCCTTCTGGAGCAACGCCTCCGCCTTCAGCTCCGTCTCGATATCCATAGCCGCCTGCTCGACCATTTGAATCACTTTTTCATACCCTTCGGTCTTTAATAAATAGCTCACGCCCTCATACTGGAAGGCCGAGTAAATATAGGAGAATTCATTATGTCCCGTCAGAAAAATGACCCTGCAGCTAGGCCATCTCTCCCTGATTTTGTCCAGCAGCTCAAGTCCGCTCAGGCCGGGCATCCGGATATCCGTAAGCACGATATCGAAGCGCGTCCGGTCGAACAGCCGCACCGCCTCATCACCGGAATAGGCCTTGTAAACATCCAGCTCCAGCTGGGGCAGATTCGACAACACCTCATACAACCCGTCCGCTATAATCATTTCGTCATCGACGACCAAAAGTCTGTACATCATATATTCCTCCATCCGAAATGACGATCCGAATCGTCGCTTTTAATCCGCCCAACTCGCTTCGCTCCACATATAATCCGCTGTTCTGTCCAAACTTCAGGCGAATTCTCTGGTGTATATTGAGCAGCCCCGTCGTCTCCGCCTCATCCGGACGCGACAGGCTCTCGTTCAGAGCACGGATCTGCTCATCCGTCAGCTCCTCGCCGTTATCCTCTACGATCAATAGCAGCTCGTTTTCCGTTCGGGCAAAATGGACACTTAAAATGCCGTTGGCGCTTTTTTTCTCCAGCCCGTATTTGAAGGCGTTCTCAATAATCGGCTGCACAATCAGTCTTGGCACCATAATATGGCCCACATTTTCCGGCAATTCGCCGAACTCGATCCGGTTGCGCTTCGCGAATCGCATCGCCTGGATTTCGGAGTACACCTTGGCATGATTGATTTCCCTCCCCAGCAGCACCTCGTCGGAATCGCCCCGCGTAATGAATTGGAAATACTCCCCAAGCTGATTCGTGAACCGCTCGAGATTGTCATAATCGCCCAAGCGCGTCATCGTATTAAGAATGAAGAAGCTGTTGTACAGAAAATGCGGGTTGATCTGGGACTGCAGCTGCTTCAGCTCGGCCTTATGCGTTAATAGTTGCTGCTTGTACACCTGATCGATCAAGGACTTCAGGTTTTCCAGCATGGCGTTAAAACGCGTATAAATATACTGGAACTCATCATTGAAATCATGGTCGATCTGCTCGTTGAAATCGCCGTGCTCGACTTTGCGGAAAGCCTTGACCAGCTTGTACAGCGGCTTGTGAATATACTTATAGACATAAAGGGAATACACGACGATGATGGCAAAAGATACGAGCAGCAGCAGCACGAACCAGCTTCGGTACTTCTCGAGCGGCTGGAATACGGCATGGACCGGAACGTATTTGCTGAGCACCGCCCCAAAGAAATGCGAGTAGCTGTACACGGCCAAATACTGCTTGTTCGTAATCGTCACGGTCTGCGCCGTATTGGGGTCGACATCGCTTAACATTTGCGCAGCAGCCGCAAGATCGAAATGAGCGTCATGACTGGTCGTAATCTCAAACTGCGAGCTTTTAAATACCAGCCCCTCCCCCGGGGAGTTGACCATCTTCTTCATATTTTCCTTGAGCTTGTCTTTGGAAATTTCGATGACCACGATAAAGAGCGGCCACTTCTTGCTCTCCGGCGTCACAAAAGGATAAGAGGCGCTCAAATAGGTTTTGCCATTCATATTGATCAGCTTCGAATCCAGAGATAGCGGAATATTCTTGAAATCGTCATATTCCTCCGAATTAAAAGAGGAGATCGTTAGAGCGGATACGTTTTTTTGGATCGCCGGAATATGGGCATACACATCGACGATATAAGCGCTGCTGTTCCGTATGGCGTTAAGCCGCTGCTGCAAGCGCAGAATGCTCTGCATTTTTTCGATATCATTCATCGATTCCGGGATCGCGCCCAGCGCGTTCAAATTATCATCGCTCAAGACATCATACTGCAGCGTTTGAATTCGTTTGAACTCCTCCTCCAGGCCGCTGTAATATTGCGATACCTGTGAAATCATCGATTTGGAGATTTCGTCCTCCAAGGTGCGGACTCCCCAGTTATAAATGATCATGCTGAGGATATAGAGAGGAAGAAGAATGCAAATAAACGAGAGGATCAGTCTGTTGAGCACGTTTTTTTTCCATGGATGATTCAGGTTCATGTTCTCCCTCCCTCACTAGAATAGAAAAGAGCCTTCGCTGTAGGGCAGTGTTCCCTACTGAAGGCCGATGAACTTGTAACGGCAATCGTTACGCCTGCTTCTCCGCCGCATCCTCTTCCAGCCACAATATGGCTGTTACGCCCCGAGGATAATATTTGCTGCCCGTGATTTGCCCTGAGATGATCTGATCGCTCCAGCTCCAGACCGAAAGCTCCGGATGCGTCAGCCATTCCACATGGGCCCTGTCGGCATGGCGGCCCTGTTCATCCCAGGTTAACCCGAGTATTTGCCGGGCGATGAACTGGCAGAGGTAGATTTTGCTGAGCCAGCTGTTGTTGCTCGTCGAGGACAGCTTCCAGCCCCCGTCTTCGAACAGGCAGATGCCGTCCTGCAGCACGCTGCGCAGGTGACGATCCAGCACCCCGATATATGCTCCGAAGCGGCCGGTGCGCTCCAATGCATCACGGCAGCCCGTCACATACGGGAATATCAGCCCTTCAATGGCTGGTATGATTTTAGAATCATTGCCTTCCCCGATGACGGCGGGAATATAGCCTTGCTCAGTAACGCTGGACACAAGCGTTGCTGCGCATTTGACAGCCTGTTCCCCTGCGGTCTGAGCCTTCTCAGCCATCCCAAACTCGGCAAACAGCTTCTCCATCGCCACATAAGCCGCCCAGCATTTGCCCGCCAAATAAATATTGTTGCGCGCTTGGCCAAGGGAGACATCCAGGCTGTCGTACGTGGTAATTTCCGCGCCGCCCTTCGTGCGGGTGCTGTCCAGACCCATGATACCGTTTCTCTGGGACGGATCGGGATGATCCCGGTTCAGCATACTGTCGAGACACCGTGCCATCATGCCGATATTATGCATTATCCAGGCGGAGTCCTTCGTCTTGTCGTAATACGCCGCCGCGCAAAGTATCCAGTTTACCAGCTGCTCATGGGTCATATGCGAGAAGCAGCCGTCCAGGCCGTATATTTCATAGGAGGAATGGCCGGGACGGGATAAGGAATTGTTGACTCCCATGTCGTGCGTAAAGCTGATGCCTCCCGGATACTCGGTGCGATCCCCCGGGAACGTAACTGTATCCTCATAGCTGTAGCGCTTCACGAACATGTCCAGCTCATTGCGCACTGTCCACGGGTTCATCCGCAGCTCATAATACAGCTGATCCACCGTCAGATCGAAGGTGTTCATCATCCGGTATTCGCCTTCATTAACCACCCAGAAGGGCTCGCCGTTATAATCCAGCAGCTGTGTGGAGCCGTAATAACTGCGAATGGCATGGGCCAGCATGAAAGCCTGATCCTCGTTCAAAGGGGATTTATCGATTAAATCATTCGCCCGTTCTGCCTCCTCCTTCAGAGCATCAAACCTGAATAAGGCATATTCAGCGACCGACTCGATATTCGGGAAGAAGCGGTTATAGTAATAGCTCGCATCGATTCCGGTAGTTACATATCCTGCGCGGTGGAAGCATACGGCAAAACGATAGGTCTGTTTCGTCCCGGCCGGAACATCCATCAGCATCGCCCCGGACGAACCGAGCCCGAAACCCCAGTTCTCTTCATGTGCCGGTCTGAGAATTTCCTCTATATTGAAGTAGAGCCCGGACTGCGCCGTCCCGCGCTTGGCTGCAATCGCGATGAATCGGCCCTGTCCGATTCCGGATAGCCGATCCGACACATCGTCCAGTCTGCGCATGGAGCCTGCAGGGTCGTTCTTGCGAAAGCCAAAAAAGGCTCGTCTTGACCGGCTGCATCCCGTATTATCCACTTCCATCTCTATCAGAACCGCGGGGACAAGCACATCCTTCAATTCCTGCTCGGAAGCGGTCTTCGGATCGGGAACGGAGCGCACCTGCGAAATGATGCGGAAGGTCAGGCCGCCTGCGCTCCAGCTGTCGGTCGCCAGCCGGAAATCCCGCTTGATCTCTTCCCGGGGAAAATGATGGATGATTCTCCGCTTCTTTTTAACAGCAGGATCGTCTTCCTTCTCTACGTCATAGCGCTTGCGGTCATCCTCTCCCGTCATTTCATGGAACGGCAGTGAATCGTATCCGCTGCCATCCTCCCGTTCAAGGCCGATATATACATTTTGCATAGGCGACTGGCCCAGCTCCAAATCGAATCCCCCGCCTGCCTCGGGAAAACCTAAGGTAAAACTGGCAAATGCCCCGATCGGGGAGTGATGGGCGTTAAAAAACTGGTTTTTCGGCGTCATGCCTCGGACACTCCTTTAATGCAATTCTCCTAAAATCCATAGGGTTAAAATCTATGGTAAGGCTTACATTCGAGGAGGAACAGGGTCAAACCTTACGACAAAATGGGCAAAACGGACGCCCGCCGTCCAGATTGCCCTAGTGCTGTATGATATAATAAAGCTACCAATTTACAGTAGATGAGGTTCCGATCGCGATGGATTATACCGGCACACCTAACACCATGGACAGCATCATGTCTCCGGATATTCAGGCCGCCTTCCGCATTTATGCCACCCACTGGCGCAAGGTCAACGCCGCCTGGCGTTATCCTGTTCATCAGCACCGCGCGTTTGAAATCAACATCGTGCTGGAAGGCGAGCAGCATATGACTGTTGCCGGCCGCCCCTTCCTGCAGCATACCGGGGACATCCTGTTTATCCGGCCCGGCGTGGAGCATTCCAGCCAAGGCTCCGGCGGGCCGGAGGGAATGACGTATTACGCTCTTAATTTTGATATCGATGATTCATCCCTAAGACGCTCCCTCATGATGGCCGATTCGGTCATTCTTACGGGAGATACCGCAGAAATAGCGGATGTTCGGCAGGCGCTGGACGATTTCATCCGTTCTACGATTTCCGGTGAACCGGATACGCATCGCCAGCGCCTAAATGCGCTCCGCGCCTCGCTTCGGCTGCTCACCGCTCTTAGCGGCTGGGCATTATCGGAGCTGTCCGATAACCCGCCGGCGTACGAGCCAAGCCCGCCTGAGAACGCGATTCTGCTCGCCAATGCCATTGAAAAGCACCTTGAGGAGCTTGTCTACGCTTCAGCAGCTGGCGGTGAAGGGAGAGTCGGCATCGAGGACATAGCCGCTAAGCTGGGGTACAGCCCCGCCCACTGCAACCGCGTGTTCCGGCAGGTCTACGGCAAATCGCCGCGCCAGTATCTGTCGGGGCTGATTATCCGCCAGGCCAAGCTGCTGCTGCTGAATTACAGCCTGTCCGTAGAGGTAATCGCCCTGCGCCTCGGCTACCGGGACGCCTCTCATTTCAGCAAGCAGTTTAAACGCTGGACCGGCCTTTCTCCGCAGGGCTATCGCAAGCTCAACCATCCCGACCGCCGGGAGATTGATGCCGAGCAGCATTATCGCGATAATCCGTTTATATAAAATAAGTGTTCAAAAAGTAAGTCTTTCAGCACCGAGAAGGTTGGATGAAGCTAGAGGCTGAGGAGCGGAGCTGCACGTTTTCGAAGAAAACGACTCCGAAAGCATATGCTTGGAGAAACCTACGTGAGCACCGGAAGTCTCGGCTGAATTCAAGATTCGATGTCGAGTACACTCCCTGTTTTACTTCGTGATCAAAGATTGACTTTTTGACAACCTCTAATTAGGGGAAAATAATAACGATCTACGGGCGCTGCTATCCGCCATTTGTTTTTGGATTAGAATTTGATGTAACAAATGCTCCTAAAGGCGGACGTTAACTCCCTGCGATTCGTTATTCTTTTCCTGGAGAGGGGCAGGAAGAAAGCAAGGTGCTGTCCCGAAAGTGGTCATAGATGGCTGAGGCCCCCCTTCTTTCAAAAAGCTCTCTGTTTCTCCAGAATCCTGCACCCGTTTCTTTAAGTCCCCTGATATAAACTGTTGGATATACTAACCCGTCGTACAGGTCATACCATAAATGGATTTCATGTATCTAATGATGCTCTAAACGAATGCCTACGGGGATTAGATGGATTTCATGTATCTAATGATGCTCTAAACGAATGCCTACGGGGATTAGATGGATTTCATGTATCTAATGATGCTCTAAACGAATGCCTACGGGGATTAGATGGATTTCATGCTGCTAAAATCAAGAATCCATTCCATGATTGGCAATTTTCTAATTCTAACGACATGAAATCCAGTTAAATTTACATTTTCTTCGTATCAGCAGAAACTAACTACTATAAATCCATTTAGACAAGGGTTGAACTATTAAAAGGGGGTATTCGCCGCTATAAAAGCGTCAAATCGAGAATTTCGGCGCTCCCTGCTACTCGGCCTGCCCAAAGTAAACCTAGAGGTCGGGCGACCTTCACTTCACTTGCCCATCGATAATATGCTCAAATGGGCCACCATGAAGCAAAAAGCGCAAATTCCGAGGCTGATATAGCCCGAGAACTTGCGCTTTTTGTCATATACATTGAATTCGTGTTGCTCGATTCGATTCATCTGTTCCTGCTTTGGACAACTACTTTTGGAGCAGTCTCTCACATCTAGCTTACTAAATTAATCGATTTTGATGATAATCTTTACGACGTCGTTTTTCTGGTTGATATTGACGTCAAACGCCTCGGCAATTTCATCGAAGCTGTACTCGTGGGTCACAATGCCGGACACGTCGATAAGCCCTTCGTCCATCGCCTTGATCGCCTGCGGGTAGATGTTCCGGTAGCGGAACACCGTTTTGATCTCCGCCTCCTTGCCCAGCAGCTTGGCGAAGTTGTATTCAATGATATCCTGCGGCGCCATGCCGACCAGCACGACAGTGCCGCCCCGCTTGACCATGTACGCTGTCTGCTGTACCGTTTTTACCGCCCCTGCGGTCTCCATGACAACATCCACGCCTACGCCGTCCGTCAGCTCGTAAATCAGCTTGACTGCGTCCATCTCGGCCGCATTGATGACTCGCGTTGCGCCAAGCTCTAGCGCTTTATCCAGCCGCTTTGGAATGACGTCCACAACGGTAATGTCGATAGCGCCAAACGCTTTGGAGGCCAGCAATGTCGTCAGGCCGATGCAGCCTGCGCCAAGAATGACCACGGAGCTGCCGAGCGTGACGCCGCCCTGCTTGGCAGCGTGCATGCCAACCGAAAGCGGCTCGACGAGCGCGCCCTCTCTGGTCGTAATAGAACTAGGAAGCTTGAACGCCATGTTCTCCGGAAATGCAATGTAGTTTTCAAAGCAGCCATGATAAGGCGGGGTAGCGAGAAATTCCACATCGGGGCAAAGATTGTAGCGTCCGCTTTTGCAAAATTCGCATTGTCCGCAGGTCACGCCCGGCTCCAGAGCTACGCGGTCTCCTACCTGCAGCTGCTTGACGCCCTTCCCGATAGCGACGACCGTGCCCGCGCACTCGTGCCCGAGGATAAAATCGCCGTTGACAATAAAGTCGCCGATTTTGCCATGCTCGTAATAATGCACGTCCGACCCGCAGATGCCGACGTATTCAAGCTTGACGAGCACCTCCTTCTCTTTTGGCTCGGGAACTGGAATTTCGCGGATTTCCATTCGCTTCAGGCCGGTCATAAATGCTGCGCGATTGTTCAACAGAAACGCCTCCATCTTGCATTATTATTTCAATTCATCAGTCCTCGATGCGAGGAATTCGGTCAATGCGGGGATCGGCAAAAATGTCGTATTCGTCCAGGCTTCTGGTGCTGAATTCAGATACGACCGCACCTGCCGGGCCTGCCTGGAACCAGTGCTTCGTATTCGGATAAATCGTGTATTGCTCGCCCTCGTTCAGTACGATTTCATGGAATACGGAGTAATGCTCTTTGCCGCTCTCCGGCAGAATACCGCGAATACTTGAGCTGGGCTCGCCTTCCACGTACAGGTACACCGTGCCGTAGCGGCAGCGGAAGGTCTCCTCCTTGCCCGGATAATTCAGCTCGGGAATCGCCGGGTGCCGGTGCTCGGGACAGGTCTGTCCCGGCAAAAGCACCATTTCCTTTGCGCAGCAGCGGTCGGTATTGATCAGGGTAACGATGGAAAGCCCCACCTGCGCGAATTGATCCAGCCCGAAGTCGGCGATCTCCAGATTGTCCTTCTCCTGTTCGGTCAGCACGATATGGGCCTTGTCGAAATAATCCAGAATGATGGGCTTAAAATGCTGATATACTGATTTTTTCATAACGGCCGCCCCTCCTTATCTCCAGTGTTTTAAAAATCTAGCAATTTACTAATGTTTATCTGACCGAAGCAAATTTTAGCGCTTCACTGCCTGCGGAATAGACGGTAATCGTCTTCACCTCACCCGGCAGCAAATCAAAGTAGAGGTCGGAGCAGTCATAACCACCCGCAACATACACACCGTGCGCATACCCTTTGCTGGTCAGCGTAACTTTGCGATCCGATCCGACCTGCTCATCGCTTACGATTTCAACCGGCGATGGATCGAATACCATCGTCTTCATATCGCCTGTCCGCAGGGATATGGAGTTCACGGTATCCGAATCTGGAATCAGCATCATGCTGCCTTTGGTGTAGTCCTGATCCGGCAGCTTCTCCGTAAGCAGGTAAACCCGGCTATGCGGCTCAAGGGAAATCTCCAGCGTTCTCGTCTGCCGAACTGTTCCGTCGAACGAAATATAGCCGTATTCCGCCTGGAAGCTCACCTTCTCTGCCGTATCGTTCATCCCTTGAACAACGACGTTGCCATCCACCACGCGCATCGACAGCTTCGTATGAGCCAATGCGCGTTTTACGCCATAATACGGGATTTTGCGGCTCAGATAATAATCGATGATCGTCCAGCCGACCTCGCCCCAGGCATCGTTGTACATCCAGAACAGCGCGCCGCCGCAATCTTCCTTGAATCGGATCGCTTCCAGCGAATACTCCAGCATGAGCGAGTGTACCATGCCGCCGTACAGCAGATAGTCCTCGATGGATAAATTGTCGGTGCGGTCAAGATAGTTTTTAGCGATGCCCGTGACGACGGTTCCTTTCTCAAACACGTTGCAGTGCATTTGCCACACTTCGCTGTCGAAGTCGATCTCTTCCCCGCCCAAATACTTCTTCGTGCTCTCCAGAGAGCACGGGCCAACGAAGCCGTATTCGCTCACGAATTTGGAGTTCACTGTATCGAAGTCCATCGGCTCGATGCGCTCGTCCATATTGAGGCTCATGAAGGCGTTATGCCAGCGGTGGACATCGCCGACCGTATCGTCGTTCGGAAGCGCCCCGCCGTATGGCGAGCTGTTCCAGTAAGGAATGTGGGAACAGTTGTTGTACATGATCTCTTTGGCGAGAATATTCGCGATGTACATGCCATACTGCTTCTCATGCTTAAACTCGATCTGCCATCTCGGATTGTCATATTTGTTAAAGATCCAGTGGACTTCGTTGGTTCCGCAGAACAAGGCAATGGATGCCCGGTTGCGCAGGCGCTTGGTCTGATAGTCCATCTCGGCCCGCATCTCGTCGCGGAATTCCCGTTTGTGGTCAGGATAAGTGGAGCAGGCCATCATGAAATCCTGCCACACCAGCAGACCGTTCCGGTCGCATAGATCGTAGAAAATATCCCGCTCAAACAGTCCGCCGCCCCAAACGCGCAGCATGTTGAAGTTCGCTTCCACCGCCTCGCGGATCAAGGTTTCATACTTCTCGTCGGTAACGCGGGCATGGATGAAATCGGCTGGAACCCAGTTGCCCCCTTTGCTGAAAATAGGAACGCCGTTGACGATCAGCCGGAAATTGCGCTCTTCGCCGCGCAGGATGGACGTATCCAGCTCGACCGTCCGGATGCCAAATTGGAATGCAGGATATTCGGTCTTCGCGTTCGCACTCGTTGCAGATACCCGCACATCGTACAGCGGATGATCGCCATGTCCCGCAGGCCACCACAGCCGGGCATTCTCCACCTCGAGATCCACGTCAAAATAGTTCGTGCCGGAGGTCAGAAGCAGGTTCTCGAGCTTCTTCGTCACACAGGATTGCCCGTCATAGGAAATGTCGATCTGCAGATCGCAGTTAATCGTCCCGATGATGTCCAGGTTCTCGATGTTAACGGTCGCTTTAAGCCGGGCTGTCTGGGCGGCGCTAACGGTAACAAGCTTCACCTCGCGAACCGCGATCTCTTTCTCGCAGCGCAGGTATGCATTTCCGCCAAGTCCGCAGGTGACAACGCGCGGCCCCCAGTCCCAGCCCACCGTATATTGCGGACGTCTTACGTAGGAACGGCGATAGTCGCCGCGGTCTTTGCCGCCGTTATCGTATTCACGGCAGGTCGCCCAGTTGAGCTCCGACAAGTCGCTATCGGTAACGTCCTCCAGCCCGGTAGTGACGCGCACCGTAAGCGTGTTTTTCCCGGCGGTCAGAATGTCCTTGATATTGCGAACGAAAGGATAATGCACATTGCGATGGCTGCCGACATATTGATCGTTGACGAAAATATCGCTGTTCGTGTCGATCGTTTCGATCACAAGCTCGATAATGTCACTGTCAAAATCGATGCCCGCGCCATCGAATTCCTTGGTGTACCACCAGGAACGCTGTTCGATCCATTCGCTGGCGAGCGCATGATCGGACTCAAGCGGCTCCTGAATAATGCCATGCTCGATGAGAGGAATACGAACATCGGTTGGAAGCGCGCAGGGATACCAGCCTTCCTTCAAAGCCTTTACAGCCGCCAGGCTGTCTCTGCCCCAGTGCAGCGGCGCCTCGTGAAGAAGCCATGCGTCGTTTAAATCAAATCTTTTCATAAGTCTCCCCATCCTTGATGTGTAATTGTTGTCATTCCTATTTCATTGGTGCGAATCAACCCTTGACCGAACCGGCGACCATGCCCTTGATGATCTGCTTGGAGAACGCGAAATATAGAGCCATAGCAGGAAAAATAGCGATCAGCATCGAGGCCATCATTTTCGGATAATCGGTAACGAACTGTCCTTTGAACAGCGTGATGCCGACCGGCACGGTCATCAGGGTCTCCTTGCTGATCAGGATCAGCGCAAACGTAAATTCATTCCATACGATAAAAAATTGAATGATGCCGACGGTAACGAGGATCGGCTGGCACATCGGAAGCACGATGCTGAACAGAGTGCGATGGAAGCTGCAGCCATCAATGTTGGCGGCTTCCTCCACTTCAATAGGAATGCTTCGCACATAGCTCTCTACCAGGAAAATCGCAATCGGCAAACCGAAGGCCGCATACGGCAAAATCAGCGTGTACCATTGATCGCCCATCCCGCTTTTCGTAAACAGCACGTACATCGGGACCATTAGGGCATGAATCGGAACAAGCATCCCGAGCAGGTAGTAGTTGTAAAGCGCATTTTTCCCTTTAAACCGGAAGCGGGAAAGAAAGTATCCGATAATAAAGCCAAGAATCAGGATGATCGCCAGCGACAGCACGCTGTTCCGGATGGTGTTGCCCATCCACAGCAGGATTTTACTTTTGGTCAGAATCGCCATGTACTGCTGAAAGTTCGGGCTGTGCGGCAACGAAATAGGGTTGGCGTAAAACTCGGCCTTCCCTTTAAGCGAAGAATAGAATAGCCATATCGCCGGAAATATGCAGGTAATGGAGAAAACGGCCAAAACCAGATTAGGAACCAGCCCGGACAAAAAACGGCGTTTACTGCTCTCCCCCATCACTCACACCTCCTTGTCCTTCGTAAAGCTCAGCAGCAGCCATCTCGTTCCGGCGATAAATATCAAGCTTAGAATCAGGATGCCGATCGACATCGCGCTGCCGTAACCCATCTTATAGCTAAGGAAGGACGTCTTATATGCGTTTAGCGCCATCACGTTGCTTGAGGTTCCCGGCCCTCCGCCGGTCATGACATAGATGTGGTCGAAGACCTTCATCGTCCCTGCGATACAGAGCGTCACGCAGACGATCAGCGTATTCTTTACGAGCGGAAGCGTGATATGGATCGCCTTTTTCCAGCCGTTCGCCCCGTCGATCTCCGCCATTTCCAGCACCTGCGGGTCAATGGAAGCTAGAGCGGAAAGGATGATGATCATGTAATATCCGATATATTGCCAAATCAGGGGGATCGCAACCAGTGTCAGCGCAAGACTTTCGTTGTTCAGCCAGGGCTGAATCCATTCCGCTTTTCCGATTTGCTTGAGAAAAATATTGATCAGACCGTAGTTGTAGTCATACAGCATCGTCCAAATAAAGCCGATCACGACCGCCGATAATACCGACGGAAAGTAAGACATCGTTCTATGAAAAGCCTTGAATCTTACGCCTCTTGTATTCAGCAGTATGGCGAACAAGAAGGCGAAGCCGATTTGTCCGACAATGCACAGCACCGTAAGATAAATGTTGTTGACAAAAGATTGGATGAAAATGTCGTCCTTAGCCAGTGCTATAAAATTATCCAAACCGATGTAATTCATCTTCGTCCCGCCCGACCAGTCAAAGAACCCGTAATAAAAGGCCAGGACGATCGGAACAAATACGATAAAGGTGTACAGGATAAAGCCCGGCAGCATGTACAATATGAAAGCCTTTCTTGACGGGCGAATTGCCTGGTTCATGTAGCTGCTTCCTCCTTCATTAGCGCATGGATGCAAGCTGCCGGCACGCTAGTGGGCGCCAGCAGCTTGAACCATCGCGGCGGTTACAGGCTGTCCTGCCCGGACTGAAGCTGCGCGGCCAGCTCCTGGCCTGTTTTCGTACCGTTCAGCACTTCCTGAAGCCCCGTATTCATGCTTTCGATAATCGAGCCTTCCATCAGCATGTCGTAGATCGGAGTAAACGTCAGGGAGCCGGTCAATGCGGCAAAATCCTGCGTCAACTGCGGGAACTGCGTCAAATCGGTGCCTTCAATCAAGCTTGGGCCGGTCATGCCGTATTTTTCGGCATAAACTCTGGAAAAGTCATAACCCGCCGTGCTGAACAGGAAATCCATAGCTGCATCAAGCTTCGCGCCTTCCAGATTTTTGTTGAGCGCCACATACCAGCCGGCTCCGCCGGAGATCGTATTGTTATCGCCCTTTCCACCATCCACTGGCGGGAGGATCGCAACCTTGGTCTGGCCTAACACTTCCTCCGAGGCATTGGACAGCAGGTAGCTAAGCGCCCAATGGCCGTCAATGGTAGCCGCCGCCTTGCCCTGTGCGTAATATTCCTCAGCCTGTGCATTCGAGATGATATTGAAATCAGGGTTAAACACTTTGTTGGCGGCAATGCTCTGCATCTGATCGAGTGCGCTTACAAACTCAGGGTCGGTAAATTTCGCGCTGCCGTCACGGGCTATAATCGAATTTGTCCAATCGGTGCCTGTGAAACGGTCGCCCATGGTCGATAGGATGCTGGATTCGGCCGGCCATTTGTCCTTATTGCCCAGTGCGATAGCGGAGATTCCCTTTTCATTAAATTTCTCAGCGGCCTTATAAATGTCTTCCCAATTGTCCGGAAAACGGTCATACCCGATTTCTTTCCACATTTGTTCGTTATAAAAAACAACCGAGGTGATCGAGAGCTGATTCGGAATCCCGTAAATGTTGCCGTCCCGCGTAGCCGCATCAAACACGCCTTTGCGGAACTGATCCTTGTGCTCATATTGGTCCAAATAGTCGTTGATCGGCATCAGCAAGTCATTGTTTGCAAAGTTGCTCACCCAAGAACCTTTTAAGAAGAAGATGTCCGGGATTTCGTTAACGGCGGCCTGTGCCTGGATTTTTGTCGAATAATCCGCCTGCGACATGACCGACTGAACCAAATTGACATTCGGATTGTTCGCTTCCCACTCTTCAACAAGTGTCATGTAGCTGTCCATTTCTGCGCTTGTGGGACGTTCCTCCTCCAAATAATAGTGCGAGAAGGTCAATTGAATCTGTTCTCCTTTGGCTCCGCCCGCACCGGAATTTCCGGGGTTCGCGCTGCCATTGCCGCTTCCATTGCTACCGCTGCCACAGGCAGAAAGGATTAGCGAGAGAGCTGCCAGAAATGAGATGATTTGAATGATCTTTTTCTTTTTCATGTTGCCCCTCCAAAATGTATATTTGATTTCATAACCTAACTATAGAAGACGTGAGATTCATTTTGTATCCGCTTTCTTGTCTTCATTATCCTCGTATTTTGTCATAATCAAAAGAAAAATCGGATCAACCTCTGCCCTTGAGGCAAATGATATCCTTAAAATTTGATATTTATCGTAAAAAATGACCATCTCATTAAATTAGCATAGGACAATTGACACTTGTCCGGCGCAATGACAGAATAAATTCATAACATCAAGGGGGGAGTGTGCGCCCTGTGACCATGCGTAAAAAGCTTATGCTATTCTTCATCTGCCTCGTCATGATCCCGATTCTTACGATTTATTCCGTAGCCATCAACATCTTTTATGAGAGCACCAAAAAAGATTTGCAAGCGCTTTTTTCGAACCATATCCATGGAATCGGCAAAAGCGCGGATCAATTTTTTACCGATGCGCTGGATCTTACGACCTATCCATTAATGGAAACGAATCTAAAAGCTTTCTTAAGCAAGCCGAAGGATGATGAGAACTATTTCGCGCTGACCAGCAACGCCAATAGCATCCTGCTCTCTATGCCCTACGGTTTCTCCAACGGCATTCGCGGCATTTCTCTCCTTTCGCGGGATCAAGCCTCTATTAATGTAGGCATTTCGTTAAAAATATCGAAGGAGGATCTGGAGGCTGCTCGAGCCGGGGCATCGAGACCCTATTGGGATTATCGCGACGTTTCCAGCCTGCAGGATACGCCAAAGGAAACATACAGCCATATTACTCTAACCCGATTGCTGAGGAATCCGAGCAATTTGTCCGAGGAGCTCGGCTTTATCAAGATCGCCATGAGCCGGAAGCAGCTTATCGATACCCTGATGTCGGACCGGATCAACCACGAGGTCTCCTATTTTATCATTGATGAAAATAACAAGCTCCTTGTAGATACGAGCTCCGGTCAAAGCTACGCCAACCTGAAGGGGGACATTTCCTATCCGCATCTTCTCCAGTTGGCTTCCAGCTCGGCTAATACGCAGATCAACGGGCAATATTTCATTTCCGCCCATAAAATAGAACGAACTCCATTCGTTTTATACAGCATTGTAAAACCGAATATTCTAACTATTATTAAGGAAACGCTTCTTAAGGGCTTGTCGCTGACCGTCGTGCTGGTGCTCCTGTTTACGCTGCTATTGTCCTTCACTTTTTCCCAGATTATCACGGCCCCGCTCGTCAAGCTGGGCAAGCGCATGAAGTCGATCTCCAACGAGGATTTCTCCGTGCGCATCGACGTTAAGAGAAATGATGAAATCGCGGTGCTGGCCAACAATTTCAACCGTATGGCGCAGCGGCTGGACTTTCTGTATAAGGAAGTCTACATGGGGAATTTGAAATTACAGCAAGCGCAGCTAAGCGCCCTGCAAACACAGATCAACCCCCATTTTTTATATAACACGCTGGACACGATCTACTGGATGTCGGAGATGGGCGACACCAAAAATGTCAGCTCCATGGTTTCAAATATGTCGAAAATGATGCGCATGACACTCTCCCCCAACAATAGTGACATGGTGACGCTGTCGGAAGAGCTGGAGCATCTAAGCTGCTACATCCATATCCAACGAATCCGCTACGGCGACCAGTTCGTGTTCGACATCGATTGTCCGGAGCATTTGAAGTCCTATTACGTTCTGCGCCTTCTGCTGCAGCCGCTGGTCGAAAACGCACTGCTTCACGGGCTGAAGAACAGCACCCATGGCATCGTAAAGGTGCGAATTTACGAAAACGAAAATACGCTCGTTTACGAGGTGATGAATAATGGCACACCGGTGGACGTTACTGAAATTAACCGCCTGCTGGAGGTAGAGGGCAGCGGCATGCGGGGCTTTGCTTTACGGAACATTAAGGAGCGGATCGCTCTGAAAAATGGAAAGGGCTTTCATCTAGGTTGTTTTTTGCGTGACGGATTCAGCGTCTTCCAAATTACGCAAAAGCTGAGGGTTGAAGAGGCCGATGCCCGGGAAATTACGCTGGCAGACTACAACAGTGAACAAACAAAGGGGCTGAAGAGATGATAAAAATCCTGCTCGTTGACGACGAAGCATTTATCCGTCAGGGAATTCGCTATACGATTCCGTGGGAAAAGCATGGGATGGAAATTGTCGGAGAGGCAGCTAACGGAGAAGATGGCCTGAAGCTGGCCATTCAGCTCTCCCCTGATATCGTTTTTGCAGACATCCAGATGCCAATCATGAGCGGAATTGAGCTGGCGAGAAAATTAAATGAATATTTGCCGCGTACGAAGGTGATTATCCTCTCCGCATATGGCAATACCGAAAACTTTACCCGTGCGATTGAAGTAAAGGTAAGCTCCTTCGTCCTGAAAAATGCCGATTCCGGCAAAATACTGGAGGCGGCCCTCCGGGCAAAGGACGCTATTGCGGAAGAAAATGCCGCCTTTGGGCGCCAGGCGCTGATGCAGACGATCTATAAGGAAAACCAGCATTTGATTAAATCCGCCTTGTTTGCGAAATTTTTAAAAAACGAAATCCCGTTGATCACGTTTCAGAAGAAGGCGGAAAAACTGGATATGCCGCTGCCGGGCCCCTGCTATTCAGTACTGCTCTCCCGCTGTGTTGCGCATGACGACTGGCTGGTGTACAACCATTTTGCGCAGGCTTTTCAGGAGTTCGAGCCCTTCGTATTCTTCATGGATGACGGCAAGCTCGTAACGGTATTGAATGTCGGTGCGCAAGGTGTTTCAGAGGAGGTTATGGACAAGACGCTGGCCAATCTCAAGCCTTATATTTTCGGCAACAGTATGGTGTTAATGAACCGGATCGAGTCGCTGGAGAAGCTCTCCTGCGCTTATGCGCTGCTGGATGGTGCGCTGGATGCCTGCTTCTGGAACACGGAGCGGGAATATACGGAGGTTGCGCCAACAGATATGTTTTCTAGCGTGGGACTCAGTGAAATACGGAATAGCGAGAGCAAGGTCATCTCCGCGGTCTTGTCCAAAAATGCTGCCCATATTGAAAGCGCTATCCAGGATTACGCTGAGTTTATGCGTCAAAATGCCGTCTCCCGGTCGCGCTTTCTGGAATCGGTGAACCGGATCATCGTGCTGATGGAGGCCGTGATGGAAAGGCACAACGATGCCCGCAAAACCGCAGAAATTGTTGCTGAAACGGAAACGCCCGAGGAAGTGATTGAGCTGTTGCTGAGCCTGGCCAAGCCAAACATGGAGACGGATTATAAAAATGTGCAGTTTGCGGCCGCACTGGATTATATCAGCCAAAATTATAACAAGGATCTCAAGCTGACCGATGTCGCCAAGGCCGTTTACATTTCCACCGGTTATTTGAGCAGAATCTTCAAAAGCGAAACCGGCTATTCCTTTAAAGAGTGGGTGAATCGCATTCGCATCGAAAAAGCGAAGGAACTCATTCTAAACAGTGATTTGAAATACTATGAAATCGCCGAATTGGTAGGGTACAAGGATTACAAGTATTTCTCCGCCTATTTCAACAAATTATGCGGAGTCAGCGCGAAGGAATATAAAGTGCTGAACAGCCCGATGCTTCATCGTTAGAATCATGTTCTTGAAAAAACAGGACTTCCCGCAGTCGTTTACGACAGATAGGAAGCCCTGTTTTTTTGATTTGGGGATCAACAAATCCCTTTTGTTTCTTTCTTTGTCTGCTATTTCACCGAACCAAGCATACCCTGCACGAATTGCTTCTGCAGCAGGAAGAAAATCAGCACCGTCGGCAGCGTCGTAATCACGATGGCCACCATAATAATTCCGTAGTCCGGATTATAGGAGGAGGCCAGCGACGATACGATCAGCGGCAGCGTCTTCTTATCCTGCGTCTGCAAAGCGATCAAAGGCCACAGGAAGCTGTTCCAGTAGTTCATGAACGTAATGATCGCTGCGGCCGCATAGGTCGGCTTCATCGTTGGAACGTAGACCTGGGCGAACAAGCGCCACTCGCCTAATCCGTCGACCCGCCCGGCCTGCAGCAGCTCCCGCGGAAACGACTTCGTATTCTGCATGAAGAAGAAGATCATAAATGCCGTCGTAATCGAAGGCAGGATGACCGCGGTCGGCGTATTCAGCATGCCCATGTTGCTGAACATGCGGAACAGCGGAATCATGACAGCCGCGAACGGCATCATCATGGAGAGCATGAGCAGGCCGAACAGCCTGTCCTTGCCCTTGGAACGGTAAATTTCAAAGCCATACCCGGCCATGGAGCTCAAGACCAGCGTTCCAACCGTGCCGACGATCGCGATCAGCGCCGAGTTCCCGAAGGCAGCCCCGAGGTTGGTCATATCCAGCAGTTTGGTGATATTGCTCTGCAGCATCGTACCGAAGCTGAACTTGCCCTTCACGATATCCGAGGATGTGTTGGTCATGCCAATCAGCATCCAGACGAAGGGAAACAGAGAAACGACAGACGCGATAATCAGGAACAAATGAATACCCAGCGAGCTTAATTTTCTCATTGTTTCTCACCTCCGACCTTGAGCTGAAGGAAGGCCAGCACCGCCACCATCACTACGATGGCATAGGACACTGTCGCCGCATAACCGAAGTTAGGCGTATAGACGAAGGACAGGTTATAGATATACTGAGAAATCGTCATCGTCGAGTTGCCCGGACCGCCGTTCGTAATGTTGACAACCTCATCAAACAACTGCAGGGTCCCGTTCGTCGAAATAATCGCCGTGAATAAGATGATCGGCTTTAGCATCGGAACGGTAATGCTGAAAAATTGCCGTGTCTTCGACGCGCCATCAATCGAAGCCGCCTCATAGACGCTTGGATCAATATTCTGCATCGCCGACAGATAGAAAATCATATTGTAACCGGTCCAGCGCCAGGTAATCGCCGCAATGATGACGACCTTCGCCCATACAGGATCCATGAGCCAGGCAACCGGCTCTTGGATCAGGTGGATGGACATCAGCATCTTGTTCAGAATGCCGTCGACGGCAAAAATACTCTTGAACAGCACCGCATAAGATACGAGCGATGTTACGCAGGGCAGAAATATGGCCGTACGATAAAACCCTTTGAAGCGGAGCTTCGGCATGTTCAGAAAATAAGCGATCACCAGCCCGAGCATCAGCATGATCGGTACCTGGACAATCAGGTATAACAGCGTATTAAGGACCGCTTGCTTGAACATCGGATCTGAGAACAAGCGCCCATAATTGGCTAGTCCTACATATTGATACACCGTTCCTTTGCCGGACTGAAACGACAAGAGCAAGGATTGCAGCATGGGATAGAAGCTGAACAAAAGAATAAGCGCTGAAGGCAACAGCACGAACTGCCATCCCATCAAAGAAGATTTATTCCATTTACTGCCCATAGGTTACCACCCGCTAACTTAGTATTTATTGCACCTGCTGTCCAAAATGTTTCTGAATGTTAGCCAAGCTCTGAGTCAGGTCCGCACCGTTCAAAATGTTAGGCAGCTCGTTCTTGAGGGCGTCCTTGGCCTCTTGCGTGTACATTCCCAAAGAAATACCCGGAACCTCGGTCGACCATCTTGTGAAATCGCTGTAAATTGCCTGACCACCGAAGAATTCAGGCTTCTGATTGTATACTTCGCTGGAGAAAGCTGGGATAAAGGAGCCGACTCCTCCGTTTTCAGTCAGGAAACGCTCATAAAATTCCGTGCTGCTGCCCATCGTGGAAGCGAGGAAGTCAATCGCCAAATCTTTATTTGCGGATTCCTCAAGTACAAACCAGCTGGAACCACCCTCGTTGGAAGCATTGACGCCGCCTTCCACATTCAGTCTCGGAATGGGTGCTACACGCCATTTGCCGCTTTGATCCTGGGCATCCATGATCGAAGCGATTTGCCATACCCCGGATACGACCGTAGCCACGTCGCCGGCGTTGAAGCTGCCTACGAATTCGCTCCAGCCCGTTACCGGCTTGGCAATTCCTGAATCAGCAATCGCTTTATACACGCGAAGCGTCTCGGTCATGGCCGGATTGTCTACGAAGTTGCCTTTGTTATCCGGCGTAATGTACCAGGATCCGGCGGATTGAAGCAGAATCGAAGTCAAGGCTTCGTCGTTCGGGTTGATGGTCGCCATGTATTTGCCTGTTTTTTCTTTGACGACTTTACCGATTTCAATATATTCATCCCAAGTAATGTTCTCGAGGTCCTCGGCCTTATAGCCGGCTTCCTCCAAATAATCAACGCGGTAGAACATGCCCGTTACGCCGATGTCGAACGGAACGCCGTAAATCTTATCTTCGATCCGCAGCGCATCTACCTTATATGGAGAAAATTGCGTAAAGTCTACCTTTTCTTTAAAATCAGCAAACGTTCCCGGATAAGCGGTAACGTATTTTTGAATGTTCGGATCGTTCACCAGAATGATGTCCGGCAGCCCGTCTTTAACGCCTGCAGCCAGGTTCGTGTTCAGCTTTTGCTCCAGATCCGTTTTCGCCATATCGATAACTTCCAGCTGGAAATCTGGATGGTCTTTCTTGTACAGATCCTCGGCAATTTTCAGCGCAGCTCCGTTAAAGGAAGGATCCCACGCCCAGGCAACGACTTTCTTTGTTCCGCCGCTTCCGGCTTCATTGCCACCCTTGTCCGCAGAGCCCGAATTCGAAGAACCGCACGCCGCCAGCAGTGATGCTGTCATAGAAACCAGCAGCAACATGGATAACCATTTTTTCACTCTTTACAACCCCTTTTGATATGTTTTTGTAAGCGTTTCATGTAATTCGTTATCTATTTTAGAAAATTAAAAATGCGAAGTATAATTAAAATTAGCTCTATATTAGCAGTAATTATTGCTCTCTATCCGGGTTCCAATAATTTCCTAGTAATAATTATGGGTGTTAGCAGTTATTTTGTATTTTCAGGATTTCCCCTGTCCAATCATACCTTTATCACAGGGATTGGTATATGATTAGGACAAAAGACTTTGCAGGAGAGGTGTAATCATGGAAGAACGCTCCGCAAACTATCGGGTCATGATCGTGGATGATGAAGCGATCCTGCGCACAGGCATGCTGCATCTATGTAATTGGAGCGAATATGGAATTGAAATTGTTGCCCAAGCTTCAAATGGTTTGGAGGCGCTGCAATATATAGAAGACGTTCATCCCCATGTGGTGATTACCGATATAGTCATGCCGATCATGGACGGCGTCGAGTTTGCCAAAATCATGGGCATGGAGCACCCTGAAATTAAAATCGTGGTGCTGAGCAGCTACAGCGAATTCAATTACGTGCGCGAGGTATTCAAATATGGAGTTACTGACTATTTGCTTAAGCCTAAAGTCTCTGCTGCTGAATTGATTTCATTGATTCAATCGCTGTGCAGCGGGATGGATTTAAGCGAACAGAACCAGCCTTCTGTGAAAAATGATCCTGCCCTGCTGCTGGGACAATGGCTTGGCAGCAGCCATATAGAGGAAGACAAGCACAATGATGCCCTGCTTCAGGAGCTTGGCCGGCGCTTCGATTCCGAGCTCTTCGTCATGGCCAAAGCCAGTACAAGCCTGCTGCTTTTAAGAACCACTTATACGCAGAGCCAACTGGAGCAGATCCTCCTCGAACTGGCAGCGAAGCATTTACACGGGCTGAATTATGCTCTCGTATTTTTGAAAAACGAATGTCTATTGCTCGTCAACTATGAGTCTGATCGGTCCGTTGAGATATTATCCGCCCTCAAGCGGTTTGCAGACTCGGCCTCGGAAGCCCTATCCTACATGTCATTCGTTCTTTCAAATCCCTTTCAAGACCTACGGCAAATGAAATCAGAGCATATCAGGCTGACTCCTTATCTCGGGAAGCTGCTATATTTTACGGGGCAAGCGCTCGTTGCCGAGGATGATATCACGGTGCAGAGCGAAAAGGCGGAGTTTAATCAGGAGCATTTTACGGCAGCGCTGCGCAGCTTCTCCATCGATGAAGCTAGCGCGCAATTGGAAACGCTTTTCTCGGAAAGTACAGACAGCATGGCCTATGACGAATACAGCCTGAAGCGCCTATGCCAGAATCTCATTTATACGGCAATGAGCACGCTGGAGCAAATGAAGCAGCCCGTAGCCGAGCTAGGCTCGTCTAAGCTGAAGCTGTTCAAAAGAATCGATCTCGCTTATGATATCGAAGAGCTTAGAGGCATCATCCTGCAGTTCCTGCAGAATCTGAAGGAAATTCTCCCAGCGCCGGAACAGCAGCAATCGCCGATTCTCCAGCAAATTTACGCATACGTCCACAAGAACTATGCCAACGAAATATCGCTATCGGAAATGGCCGACAGTCTGCATTTGAATTATAGCTATTTGTCCTCCTATTTCAAACAGCGCACGGGCGAGAATCTGACTTCGTACATCAACCGGGTGCGGACGGACAAGGCCAAGGAGCTGCTCATGGATCATAAGCTGTCGGTGTCGGAAATCAGCCGGTTGACGGGATTTTCGGATCACAACTATTTCTCTAAAGTATTCAAGAAAATAACCGGGATGACTCCCGTGGAATATCGCAATAAAATCCCATCATAAAGACAGGTGTTTAATCGTGCTGCGCAAGAACAGCATTTTTATTAAAATTCTCGTCCTGATGCTCTCGGGCATCCTGGTTATTTCATTGCTGCTGACGCTGGCATCCTCTACGATCTCAGAGCGGATTCTGCTGAACCAAGTCGTCAAGAACGCCTCGGCCAACATGAATCACGTGAAAGACGAGCTGCTGAATTATAATGATCAAGTCGTCAATACGATGCTGCAAATCAGCAGCAGCAGCGAGTTTAGGAACTATATTACGAAGCCGGCCAATACGCCGCAGGAGCAAATCAATCTGGTGATGTCCCTGGGCAAATATATCGATTTGTACAAGGATTATTTAAGCCCGGAGAAATCGCATATTATCGTGTCGGCGCTGCCAGGGCTAGGCGGCCGCCACTACTCGAGCAACGCTCTGAAGTGGGACAAAATCCCCCAGGATATCGTCTCGACCTATATGACCGAGGACAGCAAAATCCCTAACCGTATCCGCTACAACAGCAGCCCGGATTTATTCGTAGAGACCGTGCCTTACGACAACTATATTTTTGCGACCAAGCCCCTTGTGCACAGCGGCACAGGCTGGATGTACGGGTATGCCGCCGTCGTGATGGACGAGCAGAACATTTATCGCAAATACAGCCCCTACATTTCCGAAGGCATCCATATTTCTCTGATCTCCTCGGATGGCACGATACTGTCCAGCAGCCGGAAGGATTCGATCAGCAAAAAAAACACGACCCTGCTGTCTTTGGCCGGCCAGGTGTCCGAGCAAGGAGGCGTATGGTCGGATTCGGAAGACAAGCAGACCTATATTTCCTATTATCTGCCGGAATTCAATGCCTATTTGCTTGAAGAGATCGATCAGTTAGCGGCCTTCGCACCCTTATACCGCATTTCCACCGAGATCCTCACGGTCATCAGCGTTGTACTGCTTGTCACCATGCCGTTCGTCTACTCCTTAAGCCGGCGGATTACCCGCCCCCTCAGCCAGCTCGTGAAGACGATGCAGACGAGTAAAGGGGATAATCTGAAATTTCATCCCCTGAAGGAAGGCGACAGCTACGAGACGAATGTGTTGACCAAAGCGTACAATCGGATGATCCGCGAAATCGATCAATATACGGATAAGCTGGTGTACGAGCAGCAGGAGCGCAGAAAGGCCGACCTCAATGCGCTGCAGATGCAAATTAACCCGCATTTTCTTTACAACACGCTTAGCTCGATCAAATATTTAGCAAAAATGCATCGTACGGACGAGGTGGACCAAACGATCGACAGTCTGATCTCCATGCTGCAGAGCACCTTGGGTTCAACCGAGGATATGGTTACGGTAGAAACAGAAATCGAGACGCTAAAGCACTATGTATTCATTAACCGGATCAGATACGGCGAGCAGATCGGGGTTCATTACGAGATTGCGGAGGACTGCTCTCAACTGCTCGTTCCGAAGCTGATCATTCAACCCTTTGTGGAGAACGCGTTCTTCCATGCCTTTCCCGGAACCGCGAGCGGAAATATTCACATATTTATCCGCAGGCTGGAGGAGAGGCTCATGATCGAGATTATGGATGACGGGGTCGGCATGTCCTCAACGGTGGAGCAGATCAATGAGAAGAAAAAACACCACTTGTCCGGGATCGGGGTCAACAATGTACATGCAAGGATTCAATTGTTGTTCGGCGCCGATTACGGCGTCCAAATCGAAAGCGAAGCAGGCTACGGAACGGCAATCAAGATTACGCTGCCGGTTACGCAATCTGTAGAGCAGATGAATAATTAAAGACAAACAGAAAAAAATACAGCGGCATAAAAGCCACTTGTTTAAGATGAATTGTTGGAATGAATGCGGGCAAATACGAAATGTTCCTATAATCGTGCTGCTCCCAGATTTTTTGGATGAAATTGCGTTCATAAGAGGCAAATTTCTGTCCCAAAGGCGACCCTGAGCTTATGTTCCCGAAGCAGCTTTCTTCTCAGAAAGCTGCTTCGTTTTTGCGGATTCATTGTTCTCCCTTGCCTGCAACCCATTCTTTAGTTCATTTTATATATGCTGTGCGCACTAGGTTGTATCGTGTACTAAGGCGCACACTAAGATCTACACACTAGGATGGTCGCATACTACTACGACGCACACCTGAGGTCTATACACTAGACTGTAGCGTACACTAAGAGCACACCTAAGATCTATAACACTAGGCTGTATCGTAACTGGAATTCATGTATCTAATTAAGCCCTAAACGAACATTTCAAGGGACTAAATGGATTTAATGCAACTAAAATCAAGAATCGAGCATATGATAGGCAATCCCCCTTCTTTTAATGACATGAAATACATTTAAATCCGCCCTCCCTTTCTTGCCGCAGAAATTAACTACTAATAATCCAATTATATAAATTGAACTATTCAAATAATTCTTTAGTCGTTTTGTAGATTCTTTAGCGTTGTTATAGGTTAACACCTTCAAATATCCATTGCGGGTTAGCTGAGAAATTAAATCGACTGAAAATTCGTTTATTTCAAGTTTTTATAAAACAAATCTCCTCACACCCAGACAATACGCGATGGATAAACCTCTGCCTTAATACGTCGGCCAGCCGCTGGAATCCCAGTTCAAATCACTGATAAGCAGCTTTGGGTTGCCGTTGTCGTTCCGGTCATAGGCATGTCTTGCGATGACGTTATTGTACACATGCTGACCGCCTGGGCCGGCCCAGCGTGTATTACCTGCATCGAATACCGTTCCCCCGCCGTTCATCATGTCCACCCCGCTCTTATCCTTATAAGGCCCGGTGATACTCGCCGATCTTCCGACGACGATTTTATAGTTGCTGTTCGATCCCTGGCAGCAATTATCAATGGAGGCGAACATGTAATAATAGCCGTTGCGGTAAACGATGGACACGCCCTCGATGCCGTTGCTTCGCTTAGCGATCGAATAGAGACTGCCTGTCGGCTTCATCGTCGTTTTGTCCAGCTTCGTGATTTTGATGCCGCTGAACCAGGAGCCGAAGGCCAGCCAAGGATTGCCGGAGGCGTCAATGACGAGATTCGGGTCAATCGCGTTATAGTCCACCGAAGGGTCTGATTTAATGACCAGCCCGTCATCCCGCCAGCTGCCCGCGCCTACACTCGTCGCTGAAGCGAGGCCGATCGCTGAGGTGTTCTTGCCGAAGGTGGAGATCGAGTAATATAGCCAAACCCGGCCATTGTACAGCTGAACATCCGGTGCCCACACATCGTTTGTGGTCATATTCGGCACATAGGTTTTCCACCAGGAAGGCGGGCTCAGGAAAATTTGGGGAACACGGTACCAATTGGTGCCGTTATCCGACCTCAGTACTTGGATGCCCTGTCCCGTCGAGAACGTATACCAGGCCGATCCTTCCTTGATGATGGATGGATCATGAACGGCGACATCGCCGGTCAAGTTCCAATGCGCCGCCAGGGCTGTTCCGACGGCTGATCCCAGGATAACGACACTGCAGATGACCGATAAAAGCAATTTCCGATAACGCATTTGACATTCCTCCAATTTATTGAATTTGAAGAGAAAAAATGATAGCGCTTTCTCTCAACTACAATATACTAGAAAAGTAAATAATTTGGAATATAAAATTTTAAAACAATATATGTTTTTGTAAAATGGTTTTCGTAAAAAAAAGCAGCTATCCCTGACCATTTCGGGAGATAACTGCTTCCTTAACATTTAAACTTCTCATTACGCGTTCTACTATTCACCAGGAAACAAAATTGCGAGTATGATGCATTCATTTCCTCGTTGCTGAAAATACACTCTAACTAACCTTCCAAGTCCAGACAAATGGCCCCTTGCTCCCGGACATTGATAATGAATGTCGAGGTGCCGATCGTGTCATTGATGAACTCGGCGTACTTGGCCGCCTCTTCATTTGGAAGAATCGCCAGGATCACTCCGGCGAACCCGCCGCCATGGACCCGGCAGGCTCCTTTGCCGATCAATTTCAAATATGATTCCGTCAGCGCCAGCGCAACCGTAATCCCTTGATGGCGAACGTCTGTCTCCTGGTAGCAGTTCTGCAGCCATTTCCAGGAGGAGTTCCCTGAGTCCGTGATCAGCTCCAGAAATCTGTCCAATTGTCCGGCCTGCAAGGCTTCTACCTGGGCATCTACCCGATCATTCTCCGCAAAAAAGTGCAGCGCCCGCAGCACCGCCCGATCCCCGCATTGTTCGCGGAGGGAATTCAGATTGCGGTAAATATCCTCCGGTGCCAAATCCCGGCAGACCTCGGTGCCTAGCGCCTTGGCTACGGCCCGCATCTCATTTGGCACCGCGGCGTAATCTTCTGTCAAGTCAGCATGGTTGCCGCCGGTATTGACGATAACCAGAGAGTAGCCGCTGTTTTGGAAATCATAGTTTACAGGCTGAACGACAGGCTGCTCAGGATCGGCGAAATCGATCGTGATTAAACCGCCGTACGCGCAGGCCATTTGATCCAGCAGGCCGGACGGCTTATTCCAGTACTTGTTCTCGGCGTATTTGCCGATTTTGGACAAAGCCACGGCATCCAATTTGGATTCATTATAGAACGTATTCAGAATGCTGCCGATCAGCATCTCGAACGAAGCCGAGGAGCTTAGGCCGGACGCGGGAATGACCGTTGTCGAAATATAGGCTTTAAATCCGCCGACCTCACAGCCCATCTCTTGGAAGCCCGCTACGATACCGCGAACCAGCGACAAGGTTGAGGCCTCGTCCGCAACCGGTTCCTGCTGCGTCAAATCAACTTCGAACTTCCCTTCATAACCTTCCGAAATGAACGTAATAACCGGCTCGTCCACCTTCACGGCAGCGGCAATCGTATCGAGATTAATGCTGCCTGCCAGCACCTTTCCATGGTTATGATCCGTATGATTCCCGCCAATTTCGCAGCGGCCGGGCGCGCTGAACAAAGCCAGCTCCCCGTCTCCGAAATGCTCCTTATAGGTTTGCACCAAAGAGCGGTAACGGGCAATCTGATCTGCTAGCTGTCCTTCGCCGTACATTTTGGACAGTAATGCTTTCCCCTTGCTGCTCTGCAATTTCTCCATCGTTTGCTCTGCGTTTTGCATCTTGAGATCCTCCTGTCTCTTACAACACTTACAACTCTCTAATTCTGCTAGTTACCGCAACGTGGTACACGACCTCAGCCGATACCTCGTGAAATTCCGCCGTCTGCTCTCCCTCGAACAACTGCTCCACCGCCATGGCAGCGTCTTGTGCCGCATTCATGACACCTTTGCGCAGCGGCGTCGTTTCCAGTACAATTTCCCTGCCTTCAATGGCTTCCTGAAATCGCGACAAGCCAATCTCCCATGGGGCGCCATTATAGAAATGGTCGTGGAACAGCCTGCCCTCCGAAAAGGCATAGCCGACATTCCCCGTATAATCGATCTTAAGAAGAACATCCTGGGCATCCTCCAGAATGCGCTGGTCTAGAGAAATCAGCACCTTATGATCATGAATGCGCTTCACTTCCATTGTAATGGGTTTGGCCGGCATCTGTATATGACAGTTTTCAAACCAGCCATCCCGCTCGGCCGCAATCCGGCAGCCCTCTCCATCGGCCTGCCATTCCTGCTTGTTCCTTTCATCCGTATATTCCCGGAATGAAAATTCATTCGCACCATAACTGAAAAACTCTAATCCGTACGCAGTTCCGGCAAGCGGGGTATCCGAGAACAGAATGCGTCTTCTGCCTCTACCTGCTGTCGAGGCTAAGGCTGAGACCGATGCATCTTCGACTCCTCCCATTTCCGTTTCCACTTCCCACAGCATAGAAGCTTCCTTGGATGACATCGCATAAATGCGGGTCTCGCTGCCGTCCGTGCGGTAAATACGAATCATTGCCGGTGCGTAATGAGGCACGATGATACAATAGCTTCCGTCTTTTTCCCGCCGAACCGTTCCTGCATCCGTCTCGGCACTCGTTATCCCGTCCGCCGCCAGCATGAATTCTCCGTCGATGCCTTCCGGCATAGCGAAGAAGTAAGTGCTAAGCTTCCCGTAACCCGTCACCGTTACAGGCTGTGCCGTGGCATAACGCAATAGCAAGCCGGATAAGTCGAACTGGAACGGCAGCATGAACGAAGCGTTTTTGCGAATCGTCAACGTATTATTCTGCGGCAAGCGGATGCTGCCTTCCCCCAGTTGAATGTCAAATTGAACGCCCCGATGCTCCTTCATTTCGACATGATCCTGGTAGTTGTTCACGAAAACAAATCCCGAGCTTCCATCGGTACGCACGGCATACCGAAGCGTCTCTGTATTGTCCGGCTCAATCCCGGCCGCCCCTTCCGGCAAAACCGTCGACATTGGTGCCAGTCGATCCCCGAAGGCTCTCAGGAAATAATGCAGCAGGCGAAGCCGATGGTTCGATTCCCGGATTTGACCGAATTCCCCGATCGGGGCCTGGAAGTCATAAGTAATCCGCGGAGTCGTGCTCTCGTTCAAATAACCGCTCTGTCCCACGGGATTTGTTCCGCCATGAAACATGTAATACCCGATAAAGTTGCAGCCGCCCGCAATTTTCATCAGGCTCATGGCCGACACGCTCTCCGGCTCCACCTGAAAGCGGGACAAATACCAGGTCTGCATGCCCCCGCCTATTTCGCAGCAGGCGAACGGATATTTCTCCTTCGGGTACGGCGGTGCAAAATCTCCGGCTACCCGATCGTCATGATAGCTGTCGAAAATATACTCGCGCGTCGGCTGCTGCAGCGGATTTTGCGCGCTGATGCTCCAAGGCGTATAGGCATAGCCTCCATAAAGCGGCAGCACCTCATCCTCCAGCACCGGAGCACCGCCCCAGCCTGTGCTCGTATAAACCGGCGCTTCAAGCCCGGCTTCGATCGCCAGCTCTTTCAGGTGCCGCATATGCCTCACCCCTCCGCTTCCCCTGCTGCCTCCGCTCAAATACTCGTCTCCCTGCTTTGCCGTCATCTCCCATAACGCCGCGGCGGCGTTAAGTTCGTTCTCCAGCTGAATGCCAACGACGGGTCCGCCGTCCTTGAACATAAGCCCGGACGCCTCACGGCCGATCTCCGCGTATAAGCGCCGGACATAATGCAGATAATCCTCATCATTCGAACGGACATCGAACGCCCGGCCAAACAGCCAGTCCGGCAATCCGCCATTGCGAACCTCCCCATGACAGAACGGCCCGATGCGCAAAATGACGTATAGGCCGCTGCGCTGGCACAGCTCAATGAACTTCCGCAAATTGCGGTTCCCCCGCCAGTCGTATAGCCCTTCGATTTCCTCATGATGATTCCAGAAAATATAAGTCGCAAGAATGTTGATGCCCGATGCTTTCATCTTGTTGATTTCTGCTTCCCAATCCGCCTCCGGGTAGCGGGAATAGTGAAATTCACCGCAGATGGCAAAATACGGCTTTCCGTTGAGCTCCATATAGTAGTTCGTAAAGCTGATTTCGTCTCCAGCCGGATTTCGTCCGCCCAGCCTCAAGGTGGAAGGGGTTATTTTTTTGGGCTTAAGATTGGCTTGAATGGAATATGGCATCGTCAAAACTCCTCTCAATGGGCAATTTGGGCAAATCGATCAGAGAAGACAAGCCGGGCATTCGCTCCGGCTTGTTGTTAGGCTAACATGCAAATTTCAAGTATTATTGACAGGTTTGCGGCTTAAGCCGGACGTTTCAATACGACTACTCCGTGAACAGGCAAGATGAGTTTTCCGCTTAACGCTTCGCCTGTTTCCATATTCACATATTGACGATCATCCAGCTGTACATGCTGCTCCTGTCCGCTGAAGTTCATCACGAACACATAATCGGATTCCCCATCCGTCCGGACCTGAGCGGTCACGCCGGCAGGCAGATCAGTATGAATAACCCGTTCAACGCCTGCGACATCAACGATCTGCTTGTAGAACTCGCCCAGGAAATCGTCCTTCAGGCGCGTCGCCATATGGTAAGCGCGGCCTTGCCCGAAGCGGTTCACCGTAAGTGCCGGTCGGCCCGCATAGAAGCTGTCCGTATAGGTTCCCAGTACCTCAGCGCCTTCTGTATGAATCAGCTCGCAAATTTCATGGGACTCGAAGCTGCCCGTGAAACCCAGCTCATTGCCCTCGGCCATCGCTACGCCGTTCCGGTCATGATCGTACAATCCTTCAATTTCCTCCGCCCAGATGCCAAGCGTCTTGCGCAGCGGCCCCGGGAAGCCGCCAAGATGACACAGATCATGCTCATCGACGATACCGGACCAGTAGGTCGTAACCAGAGTTCCGCCATGCTCCACGAACTTCTCCAGCTTACGGCCCGTCTCCTCCCGGCATAGGTACAGCATCGGAGCAACGATCAGCTTATATCCGCTAAAGTCATCCTCCGAGCCGATAATATCCGTCGGTACGCCCTGCTCCCAAATCGCCCGGTGATGCGCGATAACCGTCTCCTCGTAATGGATGCCTGAATTGCGCGGTCCTTGCGCATCCTGTACGGCCCAGCGATTATCCCAATCGAAAAGAATCGCTGTCTTCGCCGGAGTCGGCGTGCCCGCAATCTCCGAAATATCGGCAAGCGTACGACCTAAATCTGCGACGTCCTTAAACACTCTCGTATGTTCATGTCCCACATGATCTACGACTGCACCGTGGAACTTCTCGCTGGAGCCTCTGCTCTTGCGCCACTGGAAATATTGCACGGAATCCGAGCCGTGAGCGACCGCCTGCAGGGAGGACAGCTTATGCATACCCGGCTGCTTCAGCTTGCTGACCGGCTGCCAGTTTGTCAGGCTCGGCGTACTCTCCATCAGCAGGAATGGCTTCTGCTGCAGCGAACGATACAGATCATGCCAGAAAGAAATCGAAGCGCCCAGCTCAATGTCATTTTTATAATCATGCCAGGTCGGATACACATCCCAGGAAATGACGTCAAGAATTTTAGCCAGTTTCCGGTAGTCCAGCCCTTCCGTCATATGCATGTTCGTCGTCGCCGGCAAGGCAGGATTCGCCTTCTTCACGGACTGGATCTCATGATTGCAGAAATCCGTCATTTGATCGGTCACGAAACGGCGCCAGTCCAGGTTCTGTCCGTGAACCATATTTTCCCCGTGAGGAGCAGGTGACTCGATCTGACTCCAATCGGTGTACGTATGGGCCCAGAAGGATGTCCACCAGGCAAAATTAAGCTTCTCCAGCGTGCCGTATTTCTCCTTCAGCCATGCCCGGAACGCCTCCTGACAATAGTCGCAATGGCAGTCTCCGCCCAGCTCGTTCGAAATATGCCAGCCGATGACGGCAGGATGGTTTCCGTAGCGCTCCGCCAGCTTGCCGTTAATGATCGCTGTCTTCTCCCGGTAAACCGGGGAGGTGTAGCAATGGTTATGTCTCATGCCATGCAAATTGCGGACGCGGTTCTTCTCCACCCGCAGCACTTCGGTATATTTCGCCGACATCCAGGCCGGGCGTGCGCCGCTTGGCGTGGACAGCCAGGCATAAATGCCGTTCGCCGCGAACGAATCGAGTACCCGGTCCAGCCATTCAAACGTAAATACCCCTTCTTCAGGTTCAAGAGCAGCCCAGGAAAACATGCCAAGCGCCATTACATTGCAGTTGGCGAGCTTCATCATGCGGATATCCTCTTCCAGCACCTTTGGATCATGCAGCCATTGGTCCGGGTTATAATCCGCTCCGTGCATCAATACGGGAAGCCTGTCGCTGATCGGTGGAAATTTCTTCGTCATCGCTGTATCTCTCCTTGTAAAATCGTCATATTCACTTATATACCTTTGATAATAGACCAAAATCCTCTTATAATCATAGAACATATACAACTAATAATCGTCTTATCTTAACATTGGACTATTTTTGATTTGGAGGTCACTCAAAGCCATGATGCCTTTCCTGCTTGCGGAATTCACCAATTTGGAGCAAATACTCCCGCTGTACGTTTATTGCGTCGGCAGCCATGAACAGAAGCACCTCGAGCGGCCCGATGGCTACCCTGCCCATCAGCTGTTCCTGTCCCGCAGCGGTCAAGGGATCTTCCGCATCCCAGGCCGTGCCGATATTTTGTTGACTCCCGGTACCGCGCTGCTTCTGCCAGCCAATCTCCCGCACGCTTATTTCCCTTACGAATCTACGGAAAATTGGGATTTGGGCTTCGTCGCTTTCGACGGCCATGCGGCCAAGCCGCTGCTGGAGCAAATGCACGAATTGATGCTGTCGGCCCTGCAGGTGCCCAACTTCGAGCTGCTCTGGAGCCAGCTTGAGTCGCTATGGCACCTCATCAGCCTGAACGGGGAGCAATCGTACTGGGAAGCCTCCAAACGCATTTACGGCATGACCATCTCATTGCTTGAAGGGCAGACCAGTGACAAAAAATCGTTGAAGGGCGTTACTGCTTCCAGCAGCCCGCAGCCTGCTCTGCAAGCCGCAGTAAAGCTCATCCACGACCACTACAACGAAAAGCTGCTGCTGACGAACGTAGCCAGGGCCGCTGGCTATTCCCCCCAGCACTTTCACCGTTTGTTTGTGACCAGCTACGGCATGACGCCCCAGCAGTACATTTTGCAGCTGCGGATGCGCCGGGCGACCCAGCTCCTTCAAGAGAACCCCGACATAACAGTGGAGAGCGTGGCCGAGAAGCTCGGCATGGAAACGAGCTATTTTATCCGCATGTTCAAACGTACCTACGGCCTGACACCCAAAAAATACAAAGACAAATCGTAAAATTCATTTAAAAAGCTGTCCCAAACAGGCGTTTGGGACAGCCTTGAACCTTTTATTTCTGCGCTGCCAGGAATGCATCAACTTGGCTTTGCATCTCAGCGCCTACTTTATCGATGCCTGCCGCCTGCAGCTGCTTGATCAGATCGGCTTGGCCTTTTTCGATATCCTGGATTAGGCCGTATTCCAATGGAATCGCATAGCGCAGCATCACGTTCCCCAGGTTCGATACTTCGTTCTTCACCTTGCTGTCATCAAACACGAAAGTTTCGAGAGGGTAATGGTATACATGCTCCTGCCACTGATTGAGCATTTCGTCAGCTTCCTTCGGATACGTCGTATCCGTACGGTTCAGCAGGGAGTTCCATCCCCAGTTCGAGAAGCCGGTGTAGTTCGTAGAGCTCGGACCCGGCGTAAATTGGTCATCGCCCACTGGCTCATAGTGCTTGCCGACAATGCCGTACATCGTTAAATCGTGAATTTCCTTGTCATTTTGCAGCAAATCGATCAGCATCAGCGCACGCTCCGGGTTTTTGGAGGTAGCATGAATCGCCATGCCGTTCTGAGTCGAGACCGCCGCGGATTTCATCTTGTCCGGTGTCAAGTCGACGACCGCCATCTCATATTCCGGCTTATCCCGGCGCTGTTCTGCCACGTTGAACGCAAGCGTACCCAGGTTCTGCGCACGGGATGCAAACTTGCCGGCCTTCATGTCCTGCCATACGTCATTTTTATAGCTGATGACGTTTTTCGACCATACTCCGTTATCCACGAGATCTTTATAATATTTCAACAGCTCCGTAAATTCAGGCGTATCATAAACGTTAAACACCTTTCCGGACGGATCGTCCATTTTGAATGCAAACGGCACGTTCGGATCAACAACCTTCCAGTTGTTTTGCTGCTCCAGCAGCACCTCGTCAAGCTCATGCCATTTCCAGCCGTCGCCCGGTTTGGCACCGAATGCATTCATTCCTTTTTCGTTGGCTGCAATCGTTTTAAGATATGCGGCATACGTCTCCGGGCTGTTTACCGGCTCAAGATTATATTTCTTGCGCAGATCCTCGCGGATCAATACCACTTTGTCTACAACCTCGTTACTGTTTTGCGGTACCATGTATACTTTGCCGGATACCTTTGCCTGATCCCACGCAGCCGCTGGCAGCGCCTCCCACGTTTTCGGCGTGTATTTCGCAAGCATTTCCTCCGTCAGCTCTAGGAAGCCGCCGCGGATCGCCTGATCATTGTAAAATGCCCAGTTTGCCGTATAAGCGATGTCGAAGTCCTCGTTCGCTGCGAACTTCAGCGGATATTTCTGCGTCCAGTCGGACCAGTCGAGGAATTCCGCTTCTACCGTAGCGTTGATTTTCTCCTTCAACAGCTTGTTCAGCTCGCCAAAAACCTCTTCGTAGTCCACCGGCTTGCCGCCGACTAGAAGCATTTTCAGTTTGACTTCCTTGGATATATCGATCGTATCTGTAGATTCTGTGCTGTTTGCTCCGCTATTTCCTTGTCCTGCGTTCGCGGACCCGCCATTCTCTGCCGCATTCTTCCCTCCGCCGCAAGCGCTTAACAGCGTTGCCAGCACCAGAAAAACCGTCAGCAGAAGTGTTACCGTCTTTTTAGTCTGTTTCATGGCATGTTTCCCCCAATCAATTAATGTAATCAAGAGTACAGCTATATATTGATAACCAGGTTTCCCTGAGGTCACCCTTTAACGGCCCCGATCGTCAGCCCTTGCACGAAGAAGCGTTGAATGAACGGGTAAGCGATCAGAATTGGACCGGTCGCAACGATGGTCATTGCCATCTTTAAGCTCTCTGTCGGGATTTCAAGATTGATTGCCGCCCCCGATTCCATCATCGCCTTCCGCATGCCGTCCATATTGCCTAACAGCCTATAAAGATAGTACTGAAGCGGCATTAGATCGGATTTTGAAATAAAGAGCAGGGCATGATACCAGTCGTTCCAGTAAGCCAGGGCGATAAACAGGCCGATCGTTGCCAGCGCCGGCTTGGACAGCGGAATAATGAGCTTCAGGAAAATCAGGAAATCGCTGGCCCCGTCGATTTTTGCCGATTCTGTGATCGCCTCTGGAATACTGCTCATGAATGACTTCATGACGATAATATAGAACACGTTCATGAGCATCGGCACAATCAGCACGACCAATGTGTCCTTCAGCTGCAGGTAGTTGACGATCATCAAATACCACGGAACAAGCCCGCCGCTGAATAAGGTCGTAAAAAAGAAGAAGAAGGAAAAGTGGTTGCGCCATTTGAAATCTTTTCTGGACAGCACATAAGCTGTCATCGAAGTCAGGAATAATCCGACAGCCGTTCCGATCAAAGTCACGCTGATCGTAACCCCGTAAGCTTTGAGCATATCCGCAGGATACTTGAACAATATGCTGTAGGCTTCCAAGGAAAATTGGGTCGGGATGATTGTGAACCCATGCTCGATAATCGAGCTTTCCTCAGTGAACGAGGAAGAGATAATCAGTATGAACGGAAAGATACAAAATAGCGCTAAAATAGTGAGTAACGTATATCCGATAATCGCGAGCAGCAGACGGTCCGAAGATTTCCCCTTGCCTTTCCCGGCACGGATTTCCGGATCGAAACGGCCGGGATTTGCTGTTGTCGCACTCATTTGCATCAAGCCTCCCTTTTTAGAACAAGGCGCGATCCTTGTCGTATTTGCGCACCGCATAGTTGGCCAGCAGAATCGTCGCGAATCCCAGGATGGATTGGTAGAACCCTGCCGCCGCAGACATGCCGATTTCATTGGATGTCGTTAACGAACGGAACACATAGGTGTCGATGACGTCCGTGGACGAGAAGAGCAGTCCGTTATTGCCGACCATATTGTAGAACATGCCGAAGTCTCCGCGGAAAATATTGCCGATGGCCAGCAGGAACAAGATAATGACGGTAGGCATGAGATTCGGTACGGTTATTTTCAAAATTCGCTGAAAAATATTCGCCCCGTCAATTTCCGCCGCCTCGTACATTTCCGTATCGATGCTCGTAATCGCCGCCAGATACATAATGGAGCCGTAGCCCAGTGCCTTCCATGCTGACACTACGATAAGAATCAGCGGCCAATAAGCAGCTGTGTTATAAATGTCGATAGGCCCGAGACCAATTGATCTTAGCATTACGTTCAGTGTACCGACGTCGTAGTTAAACAAGTTGTAAGCGATAGCCCCAACCACGACCCAGGAAATGAAGTACGGCAGGAACAGCACCGTCTGGGTTACCTTACGGAACCATTTACCGGCTACCTCAAACAGCAGGATTGCCGTAACTATTTGCAGTAGATTATTGACGATGATGAACGCAATATTATATAGTGCCGTATTGCGGGTTACACGCCAAGCGTCGCCCGATTCCATGAAAAATCGAAAGTTCTCCAATCCGTTCCATGGGCTTCCGAATATGCCCCCTTGATAGTTGAACTGCTTAAAGGCAAGAACGATGCCGGCCATAGGTACATAGGCAAACAGCAGGAAAAACAATACAGCGGGGGTGAGCATCAGCAGCAATGCTCTGTATTTCTTTAGATCGCTGAAAAAGCCCTGATTTTTCATGTCTACTCCCCTCTCGAAATCTCAGTATTCTCTCTAATGTCCTTACTTTTCATTATAAGGAGGCGGTTCCCGCGTGAGGATTCAGGCAAACAACAAAAACTAATACTAATTCACCGATTCACCGAAAATACAAAAATTCTGTCATCTTAAAAAGCCCCCGGCCAATTGCCGAGGGCAGCTTGCATTCAACTATTCGCTTTCTTTCCAAAGCTAGATCTTGTTCTTTTTTCTATACTCCCCGGGCGTCATTCCCATGCTCGCTTTAAATTGCCGGTTGAAATAAATAATGTTTTTGTAGCCCATCAATTCGGCCACCTCATACACCTTAAGGGTCGGATCGCGCAGAAGCTGGCAGACCCGGTTCATCTTGCATTCGTTCAAATATTCGCTAAACAGCATGCCTGTCTCTTCCTTAAACAGATGACCCAGGTAGTTCGGCGTGAAATCAAAATGCGCCGCCACTTCCTTCAAAGTGATCTTCTTCTCCAAATGTTCCTCGACATAGCCCATGATTTCGTCGATCAGCTTGCGCTTCTGCCGCTGCCGCTTCACGTACAGCTTCTCCGACAGCTCGAAGAACCTCCGTCTCAGCCAGGATACAACGTCATGCACCGTCTCGAACTGAAACAGCACATCGGGCTGATGTGATTCCCACTCCAAGAGCTCGTACAAATTCTCGCTGCGCTGCAGCAATTCGGCATGCAGGCTTGATGTGATGCGAATAATGAGCTCGTACACCTCCTTCTTGCTGGCCAGCGGCATGTCCTTGTAGAGCAGCAGATCAAGCAAACAGTCATCGATGACGACCAGATCATAGTCCATAATGGCATTCAGCATGGCGGAAATGGTGCCGTCAATCGGCGTGCCGGGAGCTCCCTGCCTCGCCGGCTCCATCGGATCGCGCAGGAGACGGTTCTTGCCGAGCAGCCATTTCGCGCTTAGCGAGGCTTGGGCCTGCTGAAAGGATTCATGCAGGCCTTGGGCGTCATTTGTATATTTCCCTACGCCTACAGTAACTGTATAAGAAGTAGTCTGTGCGACTTCTTGAATAAGCTCATTGAGCCGCTTTACGAACAGGTCCTCGGGTAATGCCGACAAAACAATCAGCCTAGTCTGTCTAGCTATTGTTAGGGCGCCAAGCTCCGTACCCATCGCCAGCGATTTAATCCGCTGAATAATGGTGCGCGTCTCCACCCGGCGAACATCCTCGGATAAATCCCGCAGCTTCCACTCCAAGTCATCGATTTCGATGAACGCGGCGGCGCAGCCAGATGACAGTAGCGGGTGGAGAATGCTCTGCAGATGCGGCTCGGGAAAACCGGGATCGTCGTGTTCCAGCCACCTCAGCAGCAGCTCCTCGCTAACCAGCGATAACGTCTCGGAGTAAGAACGCGCCTGTTCCTTCTCTTCCTCCACCTCTGCGCAAAGCTTGCTAAGCAGATCATACAGCTCCTTGTCTTCTACCGGCTTCAACAAATAATCACACGCGTTGATTTCTATTGCTTCCCGGGCATAATTGAAATCCTCGTGGCCGCTAATGAACACGACCTTAACCTCGGGGTTAATCACTTTGGCTTTACGTGCAAACTCTGTTCCCGACATGATCGGCATCCGGATATCCGACAGGATCAGGTCGATGCGCTGCTCCTCCATCACTTTCAAAGCCAGAAAACCGCTGTTGGCCGTTCCGGCGACATGGATGTCCAGTCCGCTTGCCAGGACTCTGCGGCGCAGCCACTCCAAATCGACGGCCTCATCGTCTACCAGCAATACATTTACGCTCATCTTTTGCGACTCCTCTCTAAGAAGTATTATCGTTAATACGGCATATTTGGCAATTCGGGCGTATCGGCAGCATCACCGTGACCGGCCGGCAGGAGAAGCCGCACCGTCGTCCCCCCGCCGTAAATACTAGCGATTTGAACACCGTAGGCTTCGCCGTACCTGAGCTTGATTCGTTCATCCACATTTCTTACCCCATAGCCTCCGGTTTGGCTGGGCCCCGTCATAAGCAGCCTGACCTGCTCGGAACGCATACCTACCCCGTTGTCGATGATCTTCAGTTCGACGTCATTGTTTATGCGACGGCCCGTAATCCGAATCGCGATCGTTTCTCCGAACCAGGCATGCTTGAATACGTTCTCGACGAAGGGCTGCAAAATCAGCTTGATGACCTGATAGTCCAGTATCTCAGATTCGACATCGACCTGCACAGTAAATGCGTCGGCGTACTTGACGCGCTGAATTTCCAGGTACGTCTCGACCTGCTCCAACTCTTTTCCCAAATGAATATGTACATTTCCTTGATTCAGTGTTAACCGGTAAAAGCGGGAGAGACCCTGGACCATCTCCGTGACCTTGCCGATCTCCCCCAGGTTCGCCAAACTATTGATCGTTGACAATGTGTTATAGAGAAAATGGGGATTGATCTGTGCCTGCAGCGCTTCCAGTTCGGCCTGCTTCTTCTGAATCCCTTGCAAATACACGCTATCGATCAGCTCCTGGATATTCATCGCCATCATGTTGAAAGCTTCGGCAATCTGCACGAACTCGTCATTTCCCGAAAAGCGGATGCGCTTCTGAAAATTTCCTTCCTGAAAAGAACGGACAAGCATGACGATCCGGGTCATTTTTCGTCCGTTAAGCCTGGCTACCATGAATCCAATTAAGGTCATCCCGATAAAGCTGATTGCGCACACCCCAAGAATCACCCGCTGCAGCTTTCCAGCATCTTTCGTCAAATATGCCTTCGGAACAAGCGTTTCGATAGCAAAATCAGTCCCTGAGATAGGCTCATGAAGACGAAGATAGGCATCGCTGCCTCCTGTCTGTTCCCCCAGTTCAGCTTGTTCGGCTAATTCCGCAGGGCCGCGCTGGTACACCCGCTCTCCTGTCAGCTGATGGATTAACCGGACTGTGATCCCTTCTTCTACCGGAAAAGTAGCTAAATTGCCGAACAAAGCGTCGAGAGGCACAGTAATCCGCACATAGCCGATGATTGCCCCGTAGTCGCTGTATGATACGAGCTTGCGGATGTGGGAAATATGGTCCAGTTTTTTATCCGTATCGATTTGGACCCAAAGATTGTTGCGCTCCGAATTTTTGTACAGCTGATACCAGTCGGTTGCCTCGATGTCCCGCAAAGGCAGGATATAATAATCACTTTGCTTGATCGGTTCTTCCAAATTATCGCCATTGATTATGATCATGTCGCTATTGGGCGTGTAGAGCATGAAGCGGATGTTGTTGCCGAACAGCTGCAGCGGCGACACGATTTGCGGGATGATCTCATCCTTCATCGTCAAATAAATGTCCAGCGGCTCTCCCTTTTTCTGCAGCGCTCTTTGAAAAGCCACGCTGCCGAACAGTGTATCCGACATGCGCTGGATTTCATCCATTTGGTACTGAATATTGTATCTGGCCTGCTCCATCCCGGTACGGATATTCGTCTCCGCCATCTCTGTCCGCGACTGCGTCAGCATCGTATAAGAGATATATCCAATGAGCACATCCGTCAGCAGCACTAGGAGCAAGTAAGGGATCATCATTTTATATGTAAAAGGCACGTAACGCTTTTTCAAGTTAGGCATCGCTATGACTCCCCTTTTAAACGATGATGTTGGATATTTATCTTATCGTAACAGATCGCCCAGATATGTATATCAATCTTTGTATATTTACTGGATAGGCCAGGATTTTTCCTGTTATTAATTGTACGCCAGCCAAACTATCAATAAAAAAGCAGCATGGACAGGCTTGGCCGCTGCCTTGCTGTCCATGCTGCTCCGACTAATATCTTCATCAGCTACGATGTTATTTCTCTATGACTATCTACTTTTCTCTTACCCTCTTCCACTGCTTCTATGTTCATTGTTCTCTTTAACTTATTTTCCTATGGCTGTTTCTCGTTTGCCAAATGCCCCTCATACATAACCTCAGCCAGCAAATAGGAGATGGTCGATTCTGCACCCCGGTTCAAATTCACCCCGCACTCCTGCAGACCGTCGCAGCAGCTGCCCTCTTCGTGATCAGCAAGAGGCACCCCGGCATCGTTGTCGCCGTAGAACCAGGCATGGCAAGCCCGTGCCGTCTCACGGTAACGAATTTCGCCCGTCAGTTCGCCCGCCTTGGTGCAGGCCAGCATCAGCTTCATGACATCGATCGGCTGCTGATCCCATAAGGCCCGGGAATGCCGCGAGCACCAGCCCCTGTTGCCGATCGGACGAATATGATGTTCCTTAGGGCTGCGGCTGCGCAGGATGAGGAAGTCGAGGCTGCTCAAGGCGATGTCGAGCGCTTCCCTGTCACCGGTCGATTCATAGGCCCACAGCATCCCCCAAGGCAGAAGCCCGTTGCTGTAAGTCATCTCGGCCTCATACCACTGCCAATCCGCCGCCGCATGGCTGCGGTAACTTTGCTTAAGGCGGCGCGTCAGCTCCTGGATCGCGGAGTCCGCCAGCTCTGCTGAAAATGCATAAGCTGCTGCTCCGCCATGGATTCGACCATCGTGGTAACCATGTCTTTTGAGCAGGCCCAGCGCTGCCAACGCGTGAGCCCATCCCCGGGGCTTCCGCAGCGTGGAGACCAGCGGGAGTGAATGGGCGAGCAATGTTTCTGCAGCCAGCCGCCTGCCGGGATCCTCCAGGCGGCAGTAAGCCAGAGCGGACGCCCACAGGCACCGGCCCAGGCAGTCCTCCGAAGGGACTTCCGGCTCCTTCGAGCGATCATAAGCAATATTGTTATGATAATGGCCGTCCTCCTTCTGCACCCACAACATAAACGCCAAATAAGTATCGATTAGCGTCAAGAGCAGCGGGCGATCCTGCTCGCCGGACAATTCCAGAAGCTCCAGGCTGGCCCAGAGCGCGCGGGCCTGGTCATCCGTGCTGTAGCCCTCTTTCCGCCGGGGAATTTTCCCGAGTGCGTGCTCTGTAATCCCCGTATCGTCGGTCAGTCGCTGAAGATGGGCCAGCCCGGGAAGCCTTCTGCTTATCGTGGCTGTCATTACGCTTCCACAACCTTCGGAGCCAATTCCCGCCGATCCTGCTTAAGGCTGGAGGCGGCTGCGCCAGCCTTTGCCTTGGCGGCGAGCTGGCCGAACAAGCTCAGGTGCAGCTTGCCGACTTTTGGCCAGTGCATGGCACGGGCGATGTTCATCATGCTGCGCTCAAGCTCCAGCCGTTCCTCCTCGCTACCGAGAAGCTTGCACATCCGCTCGGCCCACTGCCCGGCGTCGCCGGGCGCAAGCAGCAGCTCCGGATAGCTTCCCAGGAGCTCCTCCGCATATACGTAAGGGGTGCTCAGCACCGGCCGCCCCAATCCTACGGCATAGGCCAGCGTGCCGCTCGTGATTTGCTGCAGCCCGGGATAAGGCGTCACGTAGAGATCGCAGGCCGACAGCAGGCCAACCAGTTCATCCTCCTCCACGTAACGGTCGATCATCGTTACATGGTCCTCCAGCCCGCGCTGCTGAACCATCGCTTGCAGCTCCTCGCGATAGGCCTCTCCTTCCTGCTTCTTCACCTCGGGATGCGTCTGTCCGACGATCGCGTACAGGACGTCCGGCACCTCGCGGGCTACTTTGTCCAGCGCATGTATGACCGTCTCCAATCCCTTACCCCGGCCGAGCAGCCCGAAGGTCATCACGACCTTCCGCCCGTTCCAGCCCATTTTGCGGCGGTACGATATCCGCTTGCCAGGAGCCGGCTCCGGTGTGCCATGGGGGACGACCTGGATTTTCTCCCGGGGGATCCGGAAGGCGCTGTGCAGGAAATCTACCGCCCTGCGGTTCATGACCATGATCATATCGGCTCGCTTCGCCAGACGCTCCTGCACGCTGCGGTAAGGCTCCTCCGGCTGCTCGAAGACCGTATGGAAAGTCACGGCCAGTGGCTTTTCCAAGCGCTCGGCAAGATCCAGCACATATCCTCCGGCTTCTCCGCCGAATATCCCGAACTCATGCTGGAGCGATACTACAGCCACCTCGCTGCGGTTCAGCCGGTCGGCCGCCCGGATATAAGCGGTTCGGTCATGCTTGTCGAGCTCCCAGATGCCGGGAGCTGTCTCTAGTCCTGTAGCCTCGCTCGTCCGCAGGGCAATGACCGGATCGATGCCCCGCCATCCTCTCGCCCCCCGGATGCTCTGGCGCAAATGATGAGTATATGTGGCAATGCCGCAGCGTTGGGGAATATAAGTACCGATAAAAGCGATTTTCGTCATAACGACACCGCCTCCTTCATCCGATTAACGACGGCTTCATAGAGCGCATAATTCGGGCCAGCCTCCGCGCCCGTGCCGAAGACGCATTGATGAAGCTGCGCCCCGGACTCGACGCGGCAGCCTTCCCATAGAATCGTTTCGGACAGCTCCGCCTGCTCTTTAATGATGCAGCCGTTCCCGATTACGGAATACGGCCCAATGGTTACGCCGTCCTCAATCCGCACTTTGTCCCCGATAAGCACCGGAGGAACGATCGTGGCCCGGGGCGAAATTCTGCACTGCCGCCCGACCCAGACCCCTGGACGGATCTCCTCGCCATAAATCGGAATCGGCAGCTTTCGATCGAGCACATCCCAATGCACCTGGCGGTATCTCGCCCTTGTGCCCATATCAAGCCAATAGCCTTTAAGCTGATAACCATAGACGCCCATTCCCGTACGAATCAGCTTCGGAAAGACCTCCCGCTCGATGGAAACCTCCCTTCCGGCGGGAATAAGCTGCAGCGCCTCCTTGTTCATGACATAGATTCCCGCATTGATGAGCCGGGACGGCGACTCCTCCTTCCGCGGCTTCTCCACGAAGCGGACGATGCGCTGTCCTTCAGCAAGTTCAACGACACCGAATTGCGAAGGATCCTCTACCTCCGTCAGCCCAATGGTCACCGCCTGCCCGTGCCCGGCATGAAAATCGACGAGCGGCTTCAGGTCGAGCTCCTGCACCACATCGGCATTAAGAACGATAAATGAATTGCCGAGCTTCGATTCAGCGTGCTTGATCGCCCCGGCCGTGCCCAGCGCCTCCTTCTCCAGCGTGTAGTCGATGCTCACTCCCCACTTCCTCCCGCTGCCAAAATATCCGCGAACCAGCTCGGGATAATGCTTGAGGGCAATGACGATTTCACGGAAACCTTGGTCCCGGAGCTGAGTAATCAAGTGCTCCAGCCAAGGCCGGTTCCCAACCGGAGCCATGGGTTTCGGGTATTGGCCCGTTAATGGCAGCAGACGGCTGCCCATTCCTCCCGCTAACAGCAATGCCTTCATTACAAACATCACCCTTCCTTGATCGATATTAAAAAAGCTGAATCATGGCGGTCGATTTTTCAACGATCATGTTGCCATAATAGTGAAAATTCACGTCATCTTCAGCTTCCTTGCTTTGTTGTCTCCGGCTTGTCCTCAAGCCGCAGCATCCGCTTTATGCTTTTTTTCAGGCGCTTGGCCTGATTTCCCGTTCGAATAGCCATCTGCTTGAATCCCATATTCCAGGACAGCATCGTATGTTCCGCCTGAAATATAGCGATGGCTCCGACTGCTGCGCCGCTGCCTGGCAGCTGCAGGCAGCTTTGCGGGCTTGCCCCTTTTGTCAGCCACATACGTATCCTCCTTTCGATATTAGCACTCAATGAAGTCGGCTGCTAATATTATTATAAAAATAAGACCCGCCTCGATTTCAACCGGCGAATTTGGACAAAAATTCCCCTGTTGGCCGATTTAACCGAAAAATGCGGGTCTTATTCCTATCCTTTGATGCGATATTTCTTAAATTCTATTGGATTCACCTCTAAAAGGGCTTTTTCTTCCCACACTATCACCGTTTCATTTCTACCCATACCGCCTCGGGACCGGTCTGCACCCTGCTGCCGCCCTTCGGCTCCAGGCTAATGATCAGCCGCTCGGCTTCCTCCGCCCCGTATCCGTGGTAATAGGTTTTCCCCTGGGGATGCTGCACCGGAAGAATTCCCGGGCTGCTCGCCTCGTCCTCCATCTGCAGCCAAATCTGATAATCCTTCTCCACCACCGAGTGGAGCCCGTCCACAACGATCAGCATTTCGCCGGATTTCCGCTTCAGCCAGACCGTGCCTTCCCCGTAATAAGGAGGGTGAGGCTCAATCGCATACCGTTCCGTATCAGCGCTCTGGATCAGATGGATTTGATGTGAAATATCCCGTTCAATCCGGCTTTGCTGCTCGCCGGGCCAGTTCTGCGGACGAAGGGCAAACAAGCCGCCGAGCAGGAGGATCATCGCCAGCCCGCCTATGGCGCCGAAGGTATATCGGCTTCGATCCGCTGCCCATTTGCGGTGAATTGAACGCAGGCGGAATGAGAAGATCAGCCTGCGGCGCAGCCTGCGCGGCGGATGCGGCAATGAGTACACTGGTGCATGCGGGCCCAAATGGGCCTGCCAATTCGCAGGAGTCTCCCCGCCGCCCTCCGAATCGTTTAAGATCGGTCCGATGCCGATGGCGGCCTGACCCAGCAGCCCCGTCCATTCATGAATCATCGCATCGCAGGACCGGCACTGCCGCCGGTGCTCCTCCATCCTGGCCTTCTCTCCGTCCGGCAGCCGTCCCATTGCGAAATCGGCCAGCTGCTCCTCCGCAAACAAGCCGCAGGGCTCAGCCCGGTCATGAAGCGGATCCATCGGATTATTTATGCAATTTATCCTGCGCATACGGCTCCACTCCCCCTCCCAGCTTGCCCAGGTTCATCTCGTCCAGCCGGCGCCGCAAATTGCGGATGCCATAACGGATTAACGACTTGACCGTTCCAACGGGCCTCTTCATATGCTCGGCGATTTCGCGATGCGACAGCTGCTCAATATAGCTTCCATGAAGCGCCATCCGCTGCATCGGCGGGATAGCCTGCATCGCCTGCTTCAGCTGCTCCTGCTCCCATTTGCGCAGCGCCTCATACTCAGCGGATTCCATCCCCCTGCTCCAGAGGATATCCGCTTCCTGATCCATGCTCCATTCCTCCGCCACAGACCACCGCTGCTGCTTCCGCAGCCGATCCAGGGCCCGGCTGCGCGTGCGTACCGCAAGCCAGGCCTCCACACTGCCCCGAGCCGGATTATAGCTGCCTGCCTTATCCATAATTTCAATGAATACATCGTGACACACGTCCTCCGCCTCGGCAGCATTCTTCATGCACTGCTCTGCCAACCTGTACACCATCGGAGCATAGGCATCGTAGAAACGGCCGAACGCCGTTACCGATCCCTCCGCAATCTCCGCCAGCCATAATTCGGGGCTCTCCTTCATCCCCCGTCCCTCCTTGACCATAACCTGTAACTTAGGATCATATTGGGCCTATCTTAGGGCCAGTTATTTTACGCATATTGTAACAAATTTCTTCCGGCTTTTTGCCTGCCCGATCATTTTTTAGCTGCTTTTAAGCAAATATTTAGCTAATTTTAAGCTTTCGATAAATCCAAATCGGCTGCTTCCTACGTAATTCTTATGAACAAAAATATTAAGGAGGGTTCATACGATGAAATCGTGGGGAAGGAAAATGAAACTGGTGAGCATGCTGCTCCTGCTTGTTCTCGGAGCCGGCCTGCTCGGGGGAATGCCAGCATCTGCTGCCGGAGGAGTCACGCTGTATTCAGCGTACACCTCGATTTCCGTCCCACCCGGCGAAGCCTTGGATTACAGCGTCGAGGTCATGAATAACACGTCCGACGTCGTAACGGTTCCGCTGGAGCTTAACAATCTGCCCAAGGACTGGACAGCCGAGTTGAACAGCGGCGGCTGGCGGGTGAAGGAAGTGTCCGTCAAGCCCGGCGAATCCAGCACCGTCTCGCTGAACGTGACGGTTCCTCTACAAATAGATAAAGGAATCTATCGCTTCGAGCTGACGGCCGGCTCGGCGGCACGCCTGCCCTTTACGGTAGAAATTACGGAGAAAGGAACCTACCAGACTGAGCTAACCACCGATCAGGCCAATCTGCAGGGACCTTCCGATTCCAGCTTTACCTACTCGCTCAAGCTGCAGAACCGGACGGCGGAGAAACAAAACTACGCTCTGCAGGCCCAGGCGGATCCGGGGTGGAATGTGACCTTTACCTCTGGAGACAATCAGGTCTCCTCCGTCGAGGTGGAGCCTGGCGCCAGCCAGTCGATCTCGGTCAAGGTACAGCCGCCGGAGCAGGTCAAGGAAGGCACGTACAGCATTCCTGTCAGCGCCTCCAACCAGTCCACCTCCTCGGAGCTGAAGCTGGAGGCCGTTATAACCGGCACTTATGGCCTGGTGCTGACGACGCCAAACGGTCTGCTGAGTGCCGATGTGACTGCAGGCGGCAGCAAAACGATTGATCTGCTGGTCAAGAATACCGGAACAGCCGATCTCACGGACATTAATCTCAGCTCCAACGCCCCGGTCGATTGGGAAGTCAGCTTCAATCCGAAAACGGTCGACAAGCTGGCCGCCGGCCAATCCACCACGGTAGAAGCCAAAATTACCGCCAGCAAAAAGGCGATAGCCGGAGACTATGTCACGGGTATGACTGCATCCTCCCCGGAATCCAGCTCCTCGGCGCAATTTCGGATCGCTGTTAAGGGCTCCATGCTGTGGGGCTGGATCGGAGTGCTCGTCATCGCTGCGATTCTCGGCGGCATCTACTACTTGATTCGCAAATACGGGAGGCGATAACCGTGGCAGAGACGGTCATCGACATTCAAGCGTTGACGAAAAGCTATAACGGCGTAAAAGCCGTAGACCAGCTGTCCCTGCAGATTAAACGCGGCGAAATCTTCGGTCTGCTCGGGCCGAACGGAGCCGGCAAATCGACGACAATTCTCATGCTGCTCGGGCTCAGCGAGCCTGACGAGGGCAGCATCAACGTTCTCGGCCTCGATCCGGCCAGGGAACCTATTCCCGTCAAGCGCAAGGTCGGATATTTGCCCGATGACGTCGGCTTTTATGAGGACCGGACCGGCCTGGAAAATCTGGTGCTGACGGCAAGGCTGAACCAGGTGCCGGAGGCGGAGGCAAAGGAACGGGCCTACCAGCTGCTTGAGAGCGTGGGCCTGCAGCATGCCGCCCATAAAAAAACGGGGGCATACTCCCGCGGTATGCGGCAGCGGCTCGGATTGGCCGACGTCCTGATCAAGGCGCCGGAAATCATCATCCTGGATGAACCGACGCTGGGGATTGACCCCAAGGGAATGGATGAGCTGCTGGCCCTGATCCGCAGCCTGAGCGAGGAGCAGGGCTTGACCGTGCTGCTGTCCTCCCATCAGCTGCATCAAGTGCAGCAAATCTGCGACCGGGTCGGACTATTCGTTCGGGGCCGGCTGCTTGCCGAAGGCAATATCGCCAGCTTGTCCCGGTCGCTGTTCGCTGATGATCCGCTGCAGATTACCGTGGAGAGCGGTCCGCTGAATCACGGACTGCTGGAGCGGATCCGCGCCATCCCGGGCGTGCGGCATGCCGAGCCGGCGGAGGGGGACGGAACGGACCTTGCTGCCGCTTCGGCTGAAGCAGAGTCCGCCGGCCGCAGCCGGATGATCGTCGGCTCGGATACCGACTGCAGCGATGCGATCGCCCGGATGATCATCGAGGACGGCGTAGCCTTGTTCGGCCTGCAGCGGAAGGAATACGGGCTCGACGAGATCTATCATCGTTATTTTGAAGGGGGTGAACAGCATGAACAAGGAAGCAGCCGACCTGAAGCACAGCAGGCCTGACCTGAAGGGCAGCCTGCGCCGCCTGGCGAATAGCGTGCGGGAATGGCTCCGGCGCCAGCCGCTGTTCCGCAGAAGCGAAGGCGAAGGCCGCGGCTCCGTCTTCGAGCGAAGCAAGGAAGCCGGAAGCTGGAGAACCTCGCCCTTTGGCGTATTGGTGCGCAAGGAGATCTCCGACCATATCCGCAGCTGGCGGTTCATGCTGCTGCTCGGCATCATTCTGCTTACCTGCATCGCCTCTCTCTATACGGCTATGAACAGTATACAAGAGGCCATTCATTCGGACAGCTCGGCGAATGAATTCGTGATCCTGAAGCTGTTCACGCTGTCAGACGGAACCCTGCCGTCCTTTATCAGCTTCATCGGCTTCCTGGGTCCGCTCCTTGGAATTGGCCTCGGCTTCGACGCCGTCAACAGCGAGCGCAATAAAGGCACCTTAAGCCGGATCATGGCCCAGCCGCTGCACCGCGACGCGCTGCTTAACGCGAAGTTCGTCGCCTCGCTTAGCGTCATCAGCATGATGTTCCTGATGCTCAGCTTTCTGATCATGGCGCTGGGGACGATCATTTTAGGCATTCCCCCGACCTTGGAGGAGTTCTTAAGAATGATCAGCTTCATTTTCATCATTATTTTCTACATCGGGTTCTGGCTTAATTTGTCCATCCTTTTCTCCGTGCGCTTCCGTCAGCCGGCTACCTCCGCGCTGTCGGGAATTTCGGTCTGGCTGTTCTTCAGCTTCTTCTACGACATGATCCTGAATATCGTGTCCAAAGGAATCGCGCCAAACGCCGGAACCGCCACGGTCGAGGACATCGTCGGCTTCCAGAACCAGATGCTGTGGCTAAGCAGAATATCGCCTTACACGCTGTTTAATGAGGCAACCACCACGCTGCTCATGCCCTCGGTGCGCAACCTGGGGCCGCTGACGACCGAGCAGGTCTATGGCGCCATTGCCAGCCCTCTGCCCTTTGGGCAAAGCCTCTTGCTCGTCTGGCCGCAGGTGACCGGCCTTATTGCGCTGACCTTGATCTGCTTCGCCCTTTCCTATGTCCTGTTTCTCCGCCAGGAGATCCGCGGCCGCTCCTAACGGTCCGGCTGGAGCACCGGACAGAACGAATGGGCATACCGACAAACGACAAAGGGGCTGTCCCTCGTCATTATATGACCGCGGGGCGCCCCTTTCTTTTGGATGGCTATCCGTCTGCCTGAATCAATTTCTGCGGAATCTGTTTCTGTGGAATCAATTTATGCGGAATCTATTTCTCTCTTGCCTGCCCATTCTTTGGCTGCTTATATAAGCTGTCGAGCTCGATCATTAGCTATCGAACTCTAACAGAGCTCTGTAACACGAACATACTTTAACATAGTTAGCGAACTCGAACACTAAATGGAATTCATGTATCTAATCATGCTCTAAACGAATGGTTCAATGGATTAGATGGATTTTATGCCCCTAAAATCAAGTATCCCGCCTATGATGGCGATCTCCCTCCTTATAACGACATGAAATCATTTAAATCTACTTTTCTTTCCTTGCCGCAGAAACTAACTACTATAAATCCATTTAGAACGGAAAATTCGCGATTCATGCTCGCTATATCCACGATTCATACTCGCTAGAACCAGAAATCCGCGATTCATGCTCAACGGAATGGGGGTGGAGCGTGTTTAGTCACATCAAGGGCAAACAGTCGTTAAGTTTACTCTGGGGACAGTCTCTTCACATTGTAGCTCCAGTTAGCCTCCTCCGGCCCGCCTATCACTACATCATTTCGTCCGTATGGAGACTGGACGGAAACAAGGCCTCGCGCGCGGGGCATGGCTCCCGGTCCAGATAATCCCTCAAGGCCGCCGGCATATCGCTGTAGATATCTCGCAGCGAAGCGCCTGCATAAATATTGCCAATGACGACGGGATGGCACAGCTCCGAAATAAGAATATCGCCGTTGCCATGCAGGTGAAGCTGCTTCTTCCCTTCTATGCAGTGCGGAAAATATACGCCAGGCTGCTCCTGGAAGCCAAGCTCCTCCATAAACCGGTCCATGCAGGTGAAATACAGCGTCATGCCGTTTTTTCTACGCGCAATCAGCTCGTTGACTGCCTCCTTTAACGCATCCCGGGCCGCAATAGCCTTCCACCCGCTGTGATTCATAATGATGCTGTTCTGTATCTCATGCGTACGAACCCCCATGTCATAGACATGATCGTGAATTTCCTTCATATGATGCTCGGTTTCGCTGAATAGCAGCGTCTCCAGCACGGTGTCCACTCTGGTAGAAGCAAACATGGCAATGTTATCTCTGATTTTGCGATATACGCTAGGGTGAAGATGATAATACCGGGAGAACTCCTCCGCCGTCGTAAAGTTGAAGGAAATATGGATCGTCGTCAATCCCGCGTCGGCCAGCCGCCGAATCCGTTCCTCATTCAGCAGGCTGCCGTTGGAATTAAGCTGAGTCTGAATGCCGCGAGCCGAGCAATAGCTTACGACCTCGACGCAATCCTCATACTTCAGGGTGACCTCCCCGCCGGACAACCTAACCCGCTTCAGGGACGGCAGCTGCTCCAGCAGAGGGATCACCTCCTTGGCGCCAATGCTGTTCCCATCGTTTCGCTGATAGGCGCAGCAATAGTCGCAGCGAAAGTTGCAATTGGAGGTCATGCCGATCTCCAGCCCTTCCAATTCGTAGCTCAGAGGCTTCTCCAGCTCCAAAGATTTATATTTCATGCTTGGACTCCTTTAATGCAAAATTAGGCCAGCTTACATCTTAAAATAATTGCTCCGCATCGTCTGTGACCCTTCTTACTGCATAAAGCGAACATCACAACGGATCAAACCAGACAAGAAAAACGCGTGTCCCTGTCGGGACACGCGTCCTACATCCCACCCTTTTACTTTCCAACGTTAATCTTGCCTACGCCTGCGTTGGCAATCACATGATTCTTCACCGTGTTAACCGCATCCAGCGTATAGCTATACGGAGGCGTGTAGCTGGTCGTCGAAGTCGTCGGCATACTGCCGGTGCTGTTCACGAACAGGTTATTTTTCACGTCCCAGTATCCTTGCTCCTTACTGTACAATGTAACAATTGGATCTTTGGAATTTTCAAAGACATTATGCTCGATGCGGAGCTTGGCTCCCATTCTGGAGTTGATGCCCGTATCTATAATATTGTTGTAATAGTTGTTGAATAAATGGCCCTGGCCGAAGCGAAACAGCGGACCGCGGGAATTAATATTTTCAAAGCGGTTATGGTGATACGTGATTTTCCGGTCGTAATTGTCACTGTCGGATGAGCCGATGAGCGAGGTTTTCCAGCTGTCATGGATATAGTTGTAGGAGATCGTAATATATTGGGCGTTTTTCTTCACATCGATCAGACCGTCATAATAATCCTTGTCGGAATTGAGGGTAGCGTATAATTCGTTGTGGTCAACCCAGACATTATTTGCCGGGCCTTCGATGCTGATGGCGTCCTTGTCGCCAATATTGACATGGTGGATTTTCAGATTGCGAATAATGATATTGTTCGCACGGGTCACTTTAATGCCAATGCCCTCGAATTCAGCACCAGCGCCTGTGCCAAGTATAGAGACGTCATTAACGTCTTTGATGCTGATTTTGTTATCCGAGGAATTGGCCGGCGTAATTTTGCCCGACACATAAATGGTCAGCGGCTGGCTGCCTTTATTCTTGAGGGCAGTTTGAAGCGCGGCCCCTGTGGTTACCGTAACAGAGGTACCGCCTGCTCCGCCGGTCGTTCCGCCGTTCATGGTTGCAAATCCAACGTATCCGGGATCGGCTGCCTGGGAAGATGGAAGAGAAAACATGCTTATCATTACTGTTAATACCAACAATAAAGCTAATCTTTGTTTCATACTATTCACGTCCTTTATAAATTATAGTAAGCACAAAAACTAGTAAGCGCTTTCAATTTCCGGGCCGATAGATTGGCCTTGCAACCTCCTTTCTCCCTTTTATTGTCCTCATGATCACCTCCTATTTGATTTTACCATAATTTTAATATTTTTCTATAATTTATTTAAATTATTCCGAAAAAACGGGACTATTCTACAAACTGTGCCATCTGCAGAAATAGTCCCTGTCGATTTTGTGTTGCTCTATAGCATCTAGCGTTTAGATAGCGGCCCCTCTCACCGAATTGAATTGCTCCGTGAAATGATGGGTCGTCTGGATGTAACTGATCGTTCTATTCTCGGAACCCATAATAACGGAATGTGTCTCGGCTTTATGCTTCGGCAAGTAGCGCACCCCGTGCAGGAAGTCACCTGATGTGACGCCGGTAGCCACGAACAAGACGTTGTCATGACCGATCATGTCCTCCATCCGGAGCAGCTGATCCGGCTTGGAGAGCCCCATACGGACGCAGCGGTTGTATTCCTCAAGCCCGTTAGGAAGCAATCTCCCCTGCATTTCCCCGCCAAGGCATTTCAAAGCCGCTGCTGCAAGCACTCCTTCCGGCGCTCCGCCGGAGCCTACATACATATCGACTTCCTTCTCCATTGCCGCCTCAATGGCACCCATCACATCGCCATGGCTCAGCAGCTTGATCCGGACTCCGGATTTGCGCAGCGCGTCGATCAGTACCGAATGCCGCTCCCGGTCCAGGATCGATACCGTCATATCCGCCAGTGGCTTATCCAGTATGCGGGAGGCTTTAGCGAGCGTCGTCTCGATCGGATCATCCAGCGAGAGCTGTCCGGCAAGCGCTGGGCCGACGGCCAGCTTCTCCATGTAAATATCGGGAGCATGAAGCAGGCTGCCCTCGGGAGCTGCGGCGATGACGGAGATAGCGTTATTCAGCCCATTGGCAACCGTCTCCGTACCCTCCAAAGGATCGACGGCAATGTCGACTCTCGGTCCGCGGCGGTTGCCGATTCTTTCACCGATGTATAACATCGGTGCTTCGTCCATCTCCCCTTCGCCAATAACTACCGTCCCGTCAATAGCAACGGAATTGAATTTGCTGCGTATTGCCATCGTCGCCGCCTCATCTGCGCTATTCTTATCGCCCCGACCTGTCCAGCGCGCCGCCTCAAGGGCAGCCGCTTCCGTAATGCGTGCTAATTCCAGTGCTATGTGACGCTCCATTTTTTCTCCCTCCACCCAATTTTTTATAAAGGTAGTTCAAAAACTCCTCTTTTGATCACGACGCTTCACTAGGTGTATCTCGGCTTCGAATTTTGCACTCACCTTCGAACTCCGGTGCTCATGTAGGCTTCTCCTACATTCCGCTCCTCTTTCTTCAGGTTCCCGCAACCTTCTCGGTGCTGAAAAGTTAAGTTTTTGAACTTATTTTTTAAAGGTAGTTAAAAACTCCTCTTCTTTGATTCACGATGTTTCTCTATAAAATTATAAGTGCTTCATAATGAGCCCTGCCGTTTCTTCGATCGCCTTGTCGGTGACGTCAATCACCTGGCAGCCCAGCGAGGCAAACAACGACTGGGCATATTTCAATTCATACTGCACACGCTCAAAGGAGGCATATTCGGCATCATCCGGCAAACCCAGCGCCTTTAGCCGTTCCGAGCGGATTTTGACCAAGTGCTTCGCGTCAATCGTTAATCCGATAATTTTATCGCTGCTGACCTCCTTCAACTGGCTCGGGGGTGTTAATTCTGGTACGACCGGGTAGTTGACGACTTTTTTCCCCTTATGCGCCAAAAACATGGACAGCGGCGTCTTGGAAATGCGCGAAACGCCAAGAATGACGATATCCGCTTTAAGTATAGCGCCCACATCTTTGCCGTCGTCGTTATTCACAGCAAATTCGATAGCGTCCACCCGCTGGTAATAATCCTCATCGAGCTTATGGCCGGGCGTACGCTTGGGCGTATCATTAAATGTATCCACAAAAGCCTGCATCATCGGCCCCATAATATCCACAGCACGAACGTTTAAGCGGACGGCTTCTTCCCTCATCGCCTCCCGCAGCTCAGGCTGCACTAACGTATATACGACAAAACCTCCACGTTCAGATACTTCCTCCATTAACCGACTTAACTCTTCTTCATTGCGAACGTTCATGAATCTCTTAATCTCGGTGTTGGGTAATTCGAATTGCTCAAGAGTGGCCCGGACAACTGCTTCCGCAGTCTCTCCGATGGAATCTGAACAGATTGCTATAAAATGAGCTGGAGACTGATTCATCCCATTCCTCCCACTAATCCTCAGCTATCGTGTCTAGCAGCATTTTTATAATATTTGTCTTAGAAATTCGCCCTACCACTTTTACGTCTCCCTCTTCGCCGGTCTCCGCCGGCACGACTACAGGCAAGCTGTCAATTTGATGAGCGATAATTTTCCTCGCCGCCTCAAGCACCGAATCCTCCGGTGAGACGGTGATGATATTAGGCCGCCGAGTCATGATGAAACTTACGGGCATTGAGGATGCAGTGGCGTTGCCTAGCGTAACCTTGAGTAAATCCTTGCGGGATACGATCCCTGCCAATCTTCCTTGCTCATCCGTAACAATCAAATGGCCTACATTCTCTAGAAAAAGCGAGACGACCGCCTCTTGAATCGTCGTCGTTTCACGAACAATCACAGGTACGCCGTGAAGATCCCCGACCTTCATATCAAGCAGCCGAAGCTTGCTCTCTTCTTCCGGCGTTCTTCTCTTGCCCAAAAAATATCCTACCTTCGGTTTTGCATCGATATAATCGAGCATGACGAGAATGGACAAATCTGAACGGATTGTCGGGCGAGTCAAATTCAGCATTTCCGCTATGAGATCTCCGGTAATCGGAGCATGCTTCTTCACAATGTCAATGATTTCCAATTGACGGGATGTTAGTTTGATAATAAATCCCTCCGCTTCAGATAGGTTCGCTCCTAGTATAACATTCCTTCGTCATTCATTAGAATGTCATATTGGCGAATTTTGATTCCTCCTTCCTGTATGAAAAGTTTTATTGTGTATATAATACGTCATATTTAATTATTGTTCAATATATAATACGCACTATTTATTGATTTGAAACGATTAATGTGTAAATTGGTATGTTCTCATGCAAAATAAGCCGGCGCCTTAAAGGCCCGGCCATGTTCATTTATGATCAAAACAAGCTTCAAATCTGCGGCTGCCAAGCCGATGATTGAGCAAGCAATCGCTTCAGATACACAGCTACCTGCTCAATATGCTCGTGCAGATAAAAATGCCCTCCAGGGAATTGCTGCTGCCAAAACTCCCCCTCGCAGTAGCGTCCCCATCCTTCCATCTCCTTTAAATCGACGAAGTTATCCTCCATGCCATTGAGCACGCAAATATTTGTATGCAGCTTAGGCCTTCCGGCCTCCAGACGGTACGTCTCCACCAGCTTGAAATCGGAACGGGCAATCGGCATGAAATATTCAGCAAAAGACGAATCTTCCAGCAATTCAGGGGGCGTCCCGCCCATGGAAGCGAGCTCCTGGCGAAATTCCGCGTCAGGTAATAAGTGACGCTTGTTTCGCGAGTGCAGATGAGGCGGATTTTTACCGGATAGAATCAATATAGAGGGCCCAAGCAGCCGGGCCTGCTGGAGCGCATAAGCGAGCTCGTAAGCGACCAGCGCCCCGAGGCTATGCCCGAATAGGACATACGGAATGCGATCAGCCAGCTGTGGCCTCAGCATTTGGATTAAATCCGCCACAGTCTCGTCCATTTTTTCATATAAAGGCTCGTTCGATCTGATTCCGCGACCTGCATACTCAAGAGGAACCAGCTTAAGGCTTGAATCAAAACGACTGCTCCAGCGTAAATAAGATGACGCACTGCCTCCGGCATGCGCAAGGCAGATCAATTTTCCGATAGACATACGTACTCCTTCCCCTCCCGATTCTGGTGAACACTCCGGACTTTCCTATAATTTTCCTGTAATAGATTTATTATACTTCAACCTTGCCAACAGTGATAGAACAATCCGTATTAGACATTAATTGTACTTACCGATATGATGAAAGTGTGTAATGTTCAAAGCACGGGAGTGAGCGCATGAAATCTTTCTATCAGAATTGGATACTGGATTACGAATTGCCGCTAGTTATCCACCACGGGCATAACCTGACGTTCTACGCACATTATCATTCTGAGATTGAATTCATCTATGTGGAGTCGGGAAGTATCCTTGTCGGAGTCAATGAGGAAAAGCGTCTGCTCACGCAAGGCGATATGGTCATTTGCTGCAGTAATGACATTCATCATTTTGAGAGTAAAGAAGATTCGCAGGTTATCATTCTCATATTTAAGCCGGAAATGATCAGCCTATCCGTGAACTGGCCAAATGATTTCAGCTTTGTTTCCCCTTTCATGCCGGGGGGAGACCCTGCATTCAAGCATATCAGGCCGCTGCTGTACGACATAATGGAGGAAAAAGAAAACGCCAAACCAGGTTATCAAATGTTCATCAAAGCCCGTCTGCTCGAACTATGCGGAACGCTGCAGAGAAACTGGCCGTCCCACAGGCTGAGCCGCAGCTCACGAAGCAAGCTCGAATCAAAGCGGGCGAGAATCCAGCAAATTTTGTCGTTCATTGAAGAAAATTATCAGGATGATTTATCCGTGGAATTGATCTCGACCCATTTTCAAATGGAGCCGTCTTATTTTTGCCGCACGTTCAAAAGCGCTGTGGGTATGAATTTTCGGACCTACTTAAATACGATCCGCGTGCTCAAGGCGGAACGCAAGCTGATCAGCAGCGATGCCAGCATTATGGATATAGCGCTGGAATGCGGCTTTAACAGCATCCGTACGTTCAATCGGGTATATAAAGAATTGAAGGGCTGCGTCCCTTCCAGCTCGCGTGACGGTGTTTCTTAATGCTAAACTGTCTGTTCATCATATTTAATTTCAATTTGGAATGCACTTTACGTTTAAAGTGCATTTTTTGTCTATGAATAAGCATAAACTGGCGAGAGATTCATCGGGGTAATTCCTATAATAATATTGAATTCAATTTTATTATCGATGGAGGGATACAATGAAGCAGCTGCGCGTCGGAATGATTGGCTACAAATTTATGGGAAAAGCACACAGCAACGCTTACCGGACTCTGCCGATGTTTTTTCCTGAGGCTATGAAGCCTGAAATGACCGCCCTGTGCGGAAGAAACAAGGAAGCCGTAACCGAGGCTGCCGCACAATTGGGCTGGTCTGATGTCGTAACGGACTGGAAGGATCTGATCGCGCGTGACGACATTGACTTGATCGATATCAATGCCCCAAGCGATGTTCATAAAGAAATTGCACTCGCTGCGGCCAAAGCCGGAAAGCATATTTTCTGCGAAAAACCGCTTGCGCTGACATTAAGCGACGCCCGCGAGATGCTGCAGGCGGCGGAGGAAGCCAAAGTAGCCCATATGATCGGCTTCAACTATCGCTTTTCACCGGCGGTCAAGCTGGCCAAAAAACTCGTAGAAAGCGGCAGGCTCGGCAAAATTTATCATTTCAGAGCCTGGTTCCTGCAGGATTGGGTCATGGACCCCGAATTCCCGCTCGTCTGGCGGCTGCAGAAGGAAATTGCCGGCTCGGGCTCGCATGGCGATCTCGGCGCCCATTTGATCGATCTGGCCCACTACTTGGTCGGGGACATTCATGAGGTCATCGGGATGAGCGAGACCTTCATTAAAGAGCGCCCGATCGCCGAGGAAATGACGGGACTCAGCGCCAAGGGCAGCAAAGATGCTCCACGGGGACCGGTTACCGTCGACGATGCAACGCTCTTCCTGGCGCGGTTCGCCAACGGCGCGCTCGGCAGCTTCGAAGCGACCCGTTTCGCGGCAGGACACCGGTCGACCAATTCCTTTGAAATTAACGGGAGCTTGGGCAGCGTAAAATTTGACTTTGAACGGATGAACGAGCTGGAAGTGTATTTTAACTCGGATGAAGAGGATGTCCAAGGCTTCCGGAGAGTGCTGGCTACGGATCCGGCCCATGAATATGCGGAAGCTTGGTGGCCGCCAGGACATACGATCGGCTTCGAGCATACGTTCATTCATGAAATATTGGAGCTAACCAACGCTCTTCGGGAAGAGAGGCTGCCACAGCCGAATTTCCGTGACGGCGTGAAATGCCAGGCTGTCCTGGAGGCTGTAGAGCGCTCCATTGACGAGCGCCGCTGGGTCGAAATCTCGGAAATGTAAAGGAGACATAGAGATATGAAAAAGGCATTAATTGTCTGGGGCGGCTGGGACGGACACGAACCGGAGCAAGTCGCTGGCATCTTCGCAAATATATTGCGAAACCATCAATTCGACGTGGAAGTCGCGGATACATTGGAAGCGTATGCAGATGCAGAGAAGCTGATGGGTCTTGATCTAATCGTGCCCGTCTGGACGATGGGGGAAATCCCGCAAGCATATGTCAACAACGTATCGGCAGCCGTTCAGAACGGTACTGGGCTCGCCGGGTGCCACGGCGGCATGTGCGACTCCTTCCGCCATAATGTAGACTGGCAGTTTATGACCGGAGGCCAATGGGTGGCCCACCCGGGGAATGACGGCATAGAATATATGGTAGAAATCAAGCAGTCCTCCAGCCCGCTTGTCGCCGGAATGGAAGACTTTAAGGTAGTGAGCGAGCAATATTACCTGCATGTGGACCCGGCAGTCGAGGTGCTGGCGACCACCCGTTTTCCCGTAGCCGACGGCCCTCACCGATTGAACAAAGCCGTCGATATGCCGGTCGTCTGGACGAAGCGCTGGGGAATCGGGCGCGTATATTATAATTCCCTCGGACATCACGCAGACATCGTTGCGATGCCGGAGGTCACCGAGCTGATGACCCGCGGCCTCCTCTGGGCAGCGGAAGGCAAGCAGCTCGCTAGAGAAATGTATGGCGGTCAGGCGCTTAAGCAGCAAAATCACTATACCGGCATGGGCGACAGCCAATAAACCGCCAAGCTGCACGGAAGAGGAGAGGCGTATCATGGACAAAATGAAGGTTGGCATTATCGGCTGCGGGAAAATCAGCAGCATTTATATGGAGAACTGCAAAAAATTCAGCGTCCTAGAGCTTGCGGCCTGCGCTGACCTGGATGTAAGCCGCGCCCGGGAACAGGCGGAGAAATACGGCATTCCTCGCGCCTATACTACGGATGAGCTGCTCGCGGACCCGGATATCGACATCGTCATCAACCTGACGATTCCAGCGGTGCACGCCGAGGTAAGCCTTAAAGCTCTGGAAGCCGGCAAACATGTGTATGTGGAAAAGCCGCTTACCGCTACGCTGGAGGAAGGCAGGCTCGTGCTGGATACGGCGAAAAGGCTTGGCCTTATCGTTGGCAGCGCTCCGGAAACTTTCCTGGGCGCTGGCATCCAAACCGCCCTCAAATTGATCGAGGATGGCGTGATCGGCCGCCCCGTATCGGCAACAGCCTTCATGATGAGCCGCGGGCACGAGTTCTGGCATCCGGATCCAGAGTTTTACTATGCGCAAGGCGGGGGTCCAATGTTCGATATGGGGCCATATTATTTGACCGCCCTGGTGCAATTGCTCGGCCCGATTCATTCCATTGCCGGGATGACAGGCAAAGCCATGGAAGAGCGAATCATTACGAGCGACAAAAAATACGGCAAAATGATTCCCGTCGACATTCCCACCCATGTTGCCGGCACGCTTCGCTTCGATAACGGGGCCATCGCGACCCTGATTACGAGTTTCGATATCTTTGGCGGCAGCAGCCTGCCGCCGATCGAAATCCATGGGACGGAAGGAACGCTGCTCGTGCCTGATCCGAACACGTTCGGCGGCCCGGTGAAATACCGTAAAATTGGGGAAGCCGAATGGACAGAGCAGCCGCTTCTTCCAGGCTATACAGAGAACAGCCGTGGAATTGGCCCGGCAGACATGGCCTATTCTCTGCTTCGCGGCCGTCCGCACCGGGCCAGCGGAGAGCTAGCTTACCATGTGCTGGAAGCGATGTGGGCGTTCCATGAATCATCCGACTCAGGCCGCTATTACGAGATGCACAGCCGCTGCGAGCGCCCTGCCGCTCTTCCAGCCGATCTTGCGCCTTATACACTGGATTAGACTCTAAAACTTTAATAGATACACGACATATAAAAACCGGGCAGGGGTTGCGATATCCCCTGCCCGGTTTATTAGTTGCTGTTTTATTTTTGATGCAGATTGCTTATGCACGGATTTCGCGGAACTTGGCCACGTATTTAGCGGCAAGCTCAGCGATCAGATCGTAACGCCCTTCCTTGGCCGGTGCCGTCAGGTTTCCGCCAATCCCTACCGCAATGCATCCGCTGCGAACCCACTGCTCCATATTGTCGAGATCGACGCCGCCGGTTGGCATGATGTTCACATGCGGCATCGGGCCTTTGACAGCCTTGATATAACCCGGATTAAAGTTATTGCCCGGGAACAGCTTCAGCACATCCACGCCGAGCTTCAACGCTTCCTTCATCTCATTAAGCGTCATGCAGCCAGGCATGTAAGGTATGCTGTACAGATTGCACAGCTTGCCTGTCTCCTCATCAAAGGAAGGACTTACAACGAATTCGGCTCCTGCCAAAATGGCGATTCTCGCGGTGATCGGATCCAGCACCGTTCCCGCACCAATCACAGCCTGCCCTTCGTATTCTTTAATCAGGCGTTTGATAACCTCGTCGGCGTCCGGCGTCGTAAAAGTAACCTCAATATTATTCAAACCGCCTTCGATGCAAGCCTTGGACATTTGATAGGCGGACTCCGCATCGTCTCCGCGGATTACCGCGACGACGCCCAACTCTGTAATATTTTGCAGCACTTTTATTTTCTTCATCGCCATCTCCCTCTCAACTAAACTTTTTTATCTTATTTACCTTGCTATTTATGATTATCTACATCATATTAAACAACAACTCTGCTTTAAATGCACTATATTTCTTGAATAATTATCGTTTATTCGCTAAATTCTACGGATTCTTATGGAGGATCTGTGTCAAAGCACGATTCCTTAATTCCTTTATTGTACAAAACCGATTTATGTGTTAATTTCAAGATAACCGATTATTTTGAATATGCTAAATAAGTTCATATCTCACAATTAGATTTAGGAGGAAGCATAAATGAACAAGAAGCTTGACGTAGTCACTTTCGGCGAACCGATGGCGATGTTTTACGCCAATGAACCCGGGGAATTGCATAAAGCGCTTTCTTTCTCCAAGGGGATGGCCGGCGCCGAATGCAACGTCTCCGTCGGATTATCCCGTTTGGGCCACTCCGTCGGTCTGGTCACCAAGCTCGGGGAGGATAACTTCGGCCATTTTATTACCGATACCCTGAACAAGGAGAACATCGACACCTCCAACGTAAAATTTACGAATGAATATAGAACGGGTATGCTGGTCAAATCGAAAGTACTGACAGGAGATCCTGTCGTTGAATATTTTCGCAAAAATTCAGCCGCCTCTACAATCAGCTTATCCGATTTTGACGGTGATTATTTCGCATCCGCGAAGCATATGCATGTAACTGGCATTTTCCCGGCGGTTTCGAAATCCTGTCATGAATTTGCTCTTCACGCTGTCGATTTCATGCGGTCCCAGGGAAAAACCGTATCCTTCGATCCAAACCTGCGCCCTTCCCTATGGCCGGATACAGATACGATGGTGAAAGCGATTAACGGCCTGGCCGCCCGCGCCAACTGGGTATTCCCGGGGATTAGCGAAGGCAAGCTGCTTACGGGGCATGATAAGCCGGAAGCCATCGCCGATTTCTATCTGGCGCGCGGCGTTTCGCTCGTGGTGATCAAGCTTGGACCGGAAGGCGCTTATTTCAAATCATCAGACGGGGAAGGATATGTTCCGGGCTTCAAGGTCAAAGAAGTCGTGGACACCGTTGGAGCAGGAGACGGCTTTGCCGTAGGCGTCATCAGCGGATTGCTGGAGCAGCTGCCGCTGCAGGAGGCCGTCCGGCGCGGCAATGCGATCGGTGCCATCAATGTCATGTCTCCGGGGGACATGGACGGTTTGCCTGACCAGGAGAAGCTGCAGAAATTCATGAAGCAATAAATCTTGATATGATAAAAAAAGAACATGTCCCATCGCTAACGGGAGCATGTTCTTTTTTTATATTGTCCGTACGGATTGCCCTTGCTGCAGCATCGGCGGGAAACGGTATGTAATCGGCAGCTCCGTCCCCTTCTGTTCGATCGAAGAGAGCAATATTTTTGCAGCCTGTGTCCCCATGTCGTAAGCAGGCTGAGATATCGTTGTAATGACCGGATTATAGATATGCGCAAACTCGGCATCATCGATGCCAATCACGGACAGCTGATCGGGAATCCGCAGGCCTGTCTGATTGGCGAACTTCAAAATTTCCGCCAGCACAATATCATTGCCTGCCAGCAGCGCTGTTGGCGGTTCGGGCAGTGCCAGCAGCCTTTCCAGCACCTCGGCTATATTTTCTTTTGGTGCATGGCAAATATAGGCTTCGTCGGTCGGAAGGCCGAGCTCTTCCATCGCTTTTTTATACCCGCTGATCCGCTCCTTGCGGGGTGTAATGGCGTAATCGCCAAGCGGAAGCGACAGAATCGCAATCCGTTTATGTCCATGCTCGGCCAGTTCCTGAATCGCGATTTTTGCCGCAGCTTCGTTATCAAGCAGCAAGCTTTGCGTCGTTACTCCCTCAACGAGCCGATCCAGAAATACAAGCGGGAGCTTCATCTCCATCACCCTGCGATAGGAACTGTTACCGTTCCCGGACGGGAACACGATCAGGCCGTCGACCTGGCGAGCTGCCAGCATTTCGATATATTCGCGCTCCTTCTCCGGACTCTCATCGGCGTTGCATATAATCACCTGCGTTTTATGCTGCTGCAGCTCATTTTCGATGGCGCGTATGCATTTGATCGATAACGAGTAATCGATATTGGCCACAATGATGCCAACCATGAAGGTTCGGTTCTGCTTCAGGCTACGGGCAAGCCCGTTCGGCTGATATTTGAGGTCCTCGATAACCTCGCTGATCCGCCTTCTTGTATCCTCGCTCATGTATTGATATCGTTCGTTTAAATACTGGGAGACCGTGCTTTTGGAAACCCCGGCTCTTTTGGCCACATCTTCGATTGTCGGTTTTTTCATCAACCTTCTCCGCTCCTTGTCCAACCCGTGAGGAACAATACTAATCGGATATCGTCACTCAATTCATCTATATTACTAAAAAAGTATACCTATCTTTTAGTAAATAATCTATAGCTATGGTTCACCTGCATCTAATTACCTGCTGCAAATTTTTCTGCTTGGCCATTTTCCCTCTGAGCGGCTCGGCAAGATGACGAGTGACCCATAAGCCCATTTCTATAGATAGCTTGTGGTGATTGCCTGCTCTGGGTATTCCCCTCAATTCTCTAGTCTGTTGACTAGACGGCAGATACGATATAATTCCAAGCAAAAGAGACATCTGCCTCCGTACTAAAATTGCAGGCTGCAACCCGCGATTTTCATACAAAAGAGATGTCCCTCTGATCCTATCCTTATACCTGATATCCCAAATTTACGGCTAGTTCAGACTGCCAATAGCGATCCATGTGACGAATCCATAATTTCTAGAGCTGGGCTTCAGCCTCGAGATTTCAAGAATTGCTGAGTCAGGCGCCTGCGATTTCAACGAGACGTAATACCCCGGATTGTTCGCCATCGCTACGATGACATAATGCGCATGGGCAAAGGGCTCCTCAAGCAACACCATCACTTCTGTCGATTCTTCGTGATTCTGAAGAAGAAATGCTGCCATTCCAAACTGCTGCATCGTTGGTTGATCGCGTATGGCAACCACAGGTGTTACCGACAAATGCTCCAATTGAACCGCACCCTGCTTAATATGCGGGCTCTCGATCGCTCCGGCGGACAAATGTTGGCTTTGTATGACTGCATCCGCCAAATGATTGCCCTGAACAGCTCCTGCCTGCAGATGTGACGCCCCCACGGACTCTTCCTGCAGTACGGCTCCGTCTACTGCACTGAGCTGCAAGTGAGCTCGGCTGACCGAACCTGCTGCCAGATCACTTCCCTTTACACCGCCTTCTGGCAATAGTCCTTCCTGTCGCAGATCGGCAGACAAGTGCTCAGCCTTCACCGTGCCGGCACCGATATGGCGGGAACTCACCGCGCCTTCCGCAATATGGCTTTCTGACACGAGGCCTTCGCTCAAATGATGGGATTCCACTTGACCTGCCGCCAGATGATGGCTTTGAATCAGATCATCCGCCAGATGATAGCTCTGAATTGCCTCTGCCTGCAGATGCGGCGTGCCCACGGACTCTTCCTGGAGCACCTCGCCATCTACTACGCCTGGCTGCAAGTGAGCTCGGCTGACCGAGCCTGCCGCCAGATCGCTTCCCTTCACACCGCCCTCTGGCAGCAATCCTTCCTGCCGCAGATCGGCAGACAAGTGCTCAGCCTTCAACGTGCCGGCACCAATATGGCGGGAACTCACTGCGCCTTCCGCAATATGGCTTTCTGACACGAGGCCTTCGCTCAAATGATGGGATTCCACTTGACCTGCCGCCAGATGATGGCTTTGAATCAGATCATCCGCCAGATGATAGCTCTGAATTGCCTCTGCCTGCAGATGTGACGCCCCCACGGAATCTTCCTGGAGCACCTCGCCATCTACTACGCCTGGCTGCAAGTGAGCACGGCTGACCGAACCTGCTGCCAAATCGCTTCCCTTCACGCCGCCCTCTGGCAGCAATCCTTCCTGCCGCAGATCGGCAGACAAGTGCTCAGCCTTCACCGTGCCGGCACCGATATGGCGGGAACTCACCGCGCCTTCCGCAATATGGCTTTCTGACACGAGGCCTTCGCTCAAATGATGGGATTCCACTTGACCAGCAGCCAGATGTTGGCTTTGAATCAGATCATCCGCCAGATGGTGGCTCTGAATCGCCTCTGCCTGAAGATGTGATGCGCCCACGGACTCTTCCTGGAGCACCTCTCCATCTACTACGCCCGGCTGCAAGTGAGCTCGGCTGACCGAACCTGCTGCCAGATCGCTTCCCTTCACGCCGCCCTCTGGCAGCAATCCTTCCTCCCGCAGATCGGCAGACAAGTGCTCAGCCTTCAACGTGCCAGCGCTGATATGGCGGGAACTCACCGCGCCTTCCGCAATATGGCTCTCTGAAATGAGGCCTTCGCTCAGATGGCGAGATTCCACCTGACCAGCAGCCAGATGCTGGCTTTGGATCAATTCATCCGCCAGATGGTGGCTCTGAATCGCCTCTGCCTGAAGATGTGATGCGCCCACGGACTCTTCCTGGAGCACCTCTCCATCTACTACGCCCGGCTGCAGATGCGCACGGTTGACCGAACCTGCTGCCAGATCGCTTCCCTTCACGCCGCCCTCTGGCAGTAATCCTTCCTCCCGCAGATCGGCAGACAAGTGCTCAGCCTTCAACGTGCCAGCGCTGATATGGCGGGAACTCACCGCGCCTTCCGCAATATGGCTCTCTGAAATGAGGCCTTCGCTCAGATGGCGAGATTCCACCTGACCAGCAGCCAGATGTTGGCTTTGAATCAGGTCATCCGCCAGATGGTGGCTCTGAATCGCCTCTGCCTGAAGATGTGATGCGCCCACGGACTCTTCCTGGAGCACCTCGCCATCTACCACGCCTGGCTGCAAGTGAGCACGGCTGACCGAACCTGCTGCCAGATCGCTTCCCTTCACACCGCCCTCTGGCAGCAATCCTTCCTGCCGCAGATCGGCAGATAAGTGTTCAGCCTTCAACGTGCCAGCACCGATATGACGGGAGCTCACCGCGCCTTCCGCAATATGGCTCTCTGAGATGAGGCCTTCGCTCAAATGACGGGATTCCACCTGACCAGCAGCCAGATGTTGGCTTTGAATCAGGTCATCCGCCAGATGATAGCTCTGAACGGCTCCTGCCTGAAGATGCGCTGCCTCGACGGACTCTTCTTGAAGCACCTCGCTATCTACTACACCTGACTGCAAATGTGCGCGGCTGACCGAACCTGCTGCCAGATCGCTTCCCTTCACACCGCCCTCTGGCAGCAATCCTTCCTGCCGCAGATCGGCAGATAAGTGTTCAGCCTTCAACGTGCCAGCGCTGATATGGCGGGAGCTCACCGCGCCTTCCATAATATGGTTTTCTAAGACGATACCTTCGCTCAAATGGCGAGATTCCACTTGACCTGCCGCCAGATGTTGGCTTTGGATCAATTCATCCGCCAGATGATAACTCTGCACCGCTCCTGCCTGCAAATGTGCCGTCCCCACGGACTCTTCCTGGAGCACCTCGCCATCTACCACGCCTGGCTGCAAGTGAGCACGGCTGACCGAACCTGCTGCCAGATCGCTTCCCTTCACACCGCCCTCTGGCAGCAATCCTTCCTGCCGCAGATCGGCAGATAAGTGTTCAGCCTTCAACGTGCCAGCGCTGATATGGCGGGAGCTCACCGCGCCTTCCCCAATATGGCTTTCTAACACGCTATCTTCGCTCAAATGATGGGATTCCACTTGACCTGCCGCCAGATGATGGCTTTGGATCAATTCATCCGCCAGATGATAACTCTGCACCGCTCCTGCCTGCAAATGTGCCGTCCCCACGGACTCTTCTTGGAGCACCTCGCCATCTACCACGCCTGGCTGCAAGTGAGCACGGCTGACCGAACCTGCTGCCAAGTCGCTTCCCTTCACACCGCCCTCTGGCAATAATCCTTCCTGCCGCAGCTCGGCGGATAAATGCTCAGCCTTCAACGTGCCAGCATCAATATGACGGGAGCTCACCGCGCCTTCCGCAATATGGCTGGCTAATACAATGCCTTCGCTCAGATGGCGGGATTCCACCTGACCTGCCGCCAGATGTTGGCTTTGGATTAATTCATCCGCCAGATGATAGCTCTGAATTGCCTCTGCCTGCAGATGTGCCGTCCCTACGGACTCTTCCTGGAGCACTGCGCTGTCCACCGCGTCCGGCTGCAGATGCACACGACTGACCGACCCTGCTGCCAAGTCGCTTCCTTTCACACCGTCCTCTGGCAATAATCCTTCCTGCCGCAGCTCGACAGATAAGTGTTCAGCCTTCAACGTGCCGGCATCAATATGACGGGAGCTCACCACTCTTTCCGCAATATGGCTGGCTGATACAATGCCTTCGCTCAAATGGCGGGATTCCACTTGACCCGATGCCAGATGTTGGCTTTGGATCAGTTGTTCTGCCAAGTGATAGCTCTGAACGGCTCCTGCCTGAAGATGCGCTGCCCCGACGGACTCTTCTTGGAGCACAACGCTGTCTACCGCCCCAGGATGCAGATGAGCACGGCTGACCGAGCCTGCTGCTAAATCGCTTCCCCTTACGCCGGCCTCCGGCAGCAATCCATTCCGCTGCAGGTCAATAGATAAATGCTTTACTTGAACGGCTTGAGGAGAAATCTGCCTCGATTCGACGGAGGAATCCGCGAGGTGTCTGCCGTTCACGCTATTTTCACATAGATGCTCCATCTTCACCGAACCAGGCGACAAATGGCGGCTCTGTACCGCTCCCTCCGCCAAGTGATGGCCCTGCACCGCCTCGCTCTGAATATGCGAAGAATTTACGCTCTCCCCTAGCAGAACATCACTATCCACAACGCCTGACTGCAAATGAATGCGCCCAATCACGCCTGCTGCCACATCTTTGCTGACAATTCCTCCCTCTGGAAGCAATCCTTCGCGATGCAAATCAGACGACAAATGCTCTAATTGCACTGCATGTGGACGAATATGCCGGGCATCAACCGAAGAATCGGCAAGATGCTTCTCCTCCACGCTGCCTTCTGTTAAGTGTCGGGCTTCAATTGCGGCTTCCGTCAAATGCTGTCCGTTAACCGACTCATCGCTCAAATGATGGGGCAGCACCGAACGCGGCTGCAATTTCGACGAGCTTACGGATTCCCGTTGCAATACATCGCTGTCTACCGCCCCTTCCTGCAAATGAACCCGGCTGATCGCGCCCTGCATAATGTCCTTTCCCGCAATTCCTGTCGCCGGAAGCAGCCCTTCCTCCCGCAGCTCGGCAGATAAGTGCTCAACCTCCACCGCCTTCGGCTGAAGATGGCGGGATCCCAGCGAAGCATCGGCGATATGCTGTCCATCTATGGAGCCCAAAGCTATATGCTGCCCCGCTACCGCTCCATTCGCGAGATGCCCGCCGTGAACGGATTGCTGTGCCAGATGATTGCTCTGCACCGCATCAGCCTGCAAATGAACCGATTGTACGGCATCGTTCTGTAATACATCGCCATCCACAATGCCTGCCTGCAGATGTATTCGTTCAATTGCTCCCGGCGCAATATCGGCCCCAGAGACTCCGTCCTCCGGCAGAAGTCCCCGCTGCTGCAGCTCGGCGGACAAATTCCCCTTCTGCACAGCTTGCTGCCGGATATGCCATGCCTCGACCGCTTCGGCAGCAATATGCTGTCCGCCGACAGCCCCTTCCGATACGTGGCGGGATTGTATCACGCTGTCGGTCAAATGCTGACTAAGCACAGATTCTACACTAATATGTTGGCGTTGTATGGAATCTGGCATCATATGCAGAGAACCGACTACTCCGGTTTGCAGCACGGCTCCATCAACGGATCGAGGCTGAAGATGTTCTCGGCCTACTGAGCCCGGCATCAAGTCATCTCCGCTGACTCCGCCCTCGGGAAGCAATCCGTCACGGCGTAATTCAGGTGCTAAATGATCACCTGTAATCGATTCAGGGCTTATATGCCGCGATTCTAGCACTGCGTTGCCGATATGCCGACCCTTAATGGCTTCCTCGCCCAAATGCCGATCCTGCACAGCGTTCTCTCTTAGCTTGGCAGCCGTAACCGCTCCATCATTCAACGCCTTTTCCGATACCGAACCATCTGAGAAATGGTGACCCTTCAATACGCCCGTACCGAGATGCCTGCTAGTTACAGCTTCTGTTGCAACATGCTCGGACAATACGGCTCCCGGTGCCAGCGCGTCGCTTTGGACGGCCTCTCTTGATATATGCCGGGTCAGGATAGAAGCAGGAGCAAGCTTGGAGGAGACTACGCTTCCTTCAGCAAGCTTGGATACCGTTACAGCCAAATCATTAATTTTGTCGCTTGTAACGCATTCGGGAGACAGTTTCAGCGAAGTGATAGAATGATCCTGTAAATGGTGGGTAAATACGGCTCCATGATTAATATGCTCCTCTTCAACGGCTCCTGGCTGCAGTTGAATCCCTCCGACGCTCTCCGGTGCTATATGAGGGGCATGAACAACTCCTTGAGCCAGATGGTAAGAATGGATTGCCCCGGCATCGATAGCCTTTGCTGTGACAGCTCCGTCAGCAATCTTACTTCCAGTGATGCTCCCATCCTTCAGTTTCTCGGAGATAATTGCCCCCTTCTGAATATGGGGCGTTGAAACGGAGTTTTGCGCCAAATGCCGATCCCCAACTTCACCTTCACCAATCTTATCTCCGGTCACAGCATCTTCTGCGATATGCCACTCCTCAATGGCATAGGACATGATATGTCCTCCCTGTACGGATTCAGCCGCGATGTTCGGAGACTTCACCGCGCCGGGGGCAAGCTGTGTTGATTGAATCGAACCGGGGGCAAGATGCCTGGTCAATACAGCTTCATCCGCTATTTTTTGCGGTAAAATGCTTTGGTCGGCGATTTTCGATGAGGTGACTGCCTGCTCGACGATTTGCATCGTGCCTACCGATTGATCAGACAACTTTGTCGAAAGAATGCTGCGATCGGCCAGATGCTTGCCTTTGATTTGCCCTGCCCCGATATGCTCTTCGCCAATGCTGCTTGCACGAATATGAACCCGGTCAATCGATTCCGGCGCGAGATGCTCCGATTGGACAGCGTTCTCCTTAATATGCTGCGATGAGATGATCTTGTTCTCCAATTGCTCTGTTCCGACGCTAGAGTAGGCCAGCTGTTCTTTCCCAATCAAACCGGGAGCCAAATTGCGCACATTAATCGCATCCTCGGCCAAATGGCGGCTTTGAATAGCCCCGTCTTGAATTTTCCCCCCAGTCACAGCGCCGTCGCGAAGCTTGGAAGATGTGATGGACTGGTCAGCAAGCTTGGAGTTATCGATGACACCGTTGGCCAAATTGATCGTTTGAATACTGCCGCTCATAATTTTATCCGAGGTCACGGCTTGATCCTGCAGTAAATCCGTGGTCACAATCCAATCGCTCAAGTGGCGGCTCTGAATCGAATGATCGGCCAGTTTGTCAGCTACGATGATGCCGTCAGCCAGCTTATCTGAAGTAATGCTGCCTTCCTGAAGCTTCTCCCCCCCAATGGAACGATTCCTGATCGTTCTTCCTTCGATGGAGCCCTCTACCAGATGCTCACCTGTAATCGATTCAGGTGCAATTTTGGATGAGGTTACCGCCCCATCGGCAATCTTGATGCCTTGGACGGCATAATCGGCTAGCCAGGCCGTGCCGATCGTCCCATACTTGATCCTCGATGCATCGATCGTATAAGGAGCGATTTTCGGCCCTGTTACGGCGGCATCCCTCAAATCGTTCGTATAGACGATCCCTTCGTCAGCAAGAGGTGTCTTCTTCTCCGCCAGATGTGCCGCCAAATCCAGGTTGGGTGACGATGCTTCATCATCCGTATGCTCGGCGTTTTCCGTCGCTACTGACTCAGCCGCCTCCGCTGTATCGGCTAACTCATCCTCCTCGATAAAAAAATCGTCCGCCATCAAATCATCATCAGGTGAAAATATTGCAGGCGCAGCAGACTGATGGATCCTCATATCCTTCGGCTCGGTTCGCCGCTCGCTTATTTCCGTCTCCAGCAGTTTAAGCTCATTAATATCCGGATTATCCACGTAATAAAGCGACTTTTTCTTCTTACCGCTTCTCGGGGGTTTGTTCTTCTTCAAGCCGTTCTCTCCTTTGCCCAGTAATTAAATCGTCTGTGGCATCATATGCGAACGGCTAGGCACTTGTCACAGCTGCATTCTCTGCAGCCGACCGATTCAACGCAGCACCATGCAAATAGCCCTAGCAAGATCTTCTCGCTAAGGCTATTTCCGTTTCAATTTATTGAGTTACGATAGAATTCAAGGAAGCATAGGCAAGCGGCACAAAGCCTTCTGACGGCTCGCCTTGCGGGATATTCACTTCGAACGCATACCCCTGTCCGCCAATTTCCTTGACAATATATTGCTGGCTCAGATCATTTCCGGCAGCCTGCAAAAACACGGAAGTATCCGGCATAAACCTGTTCATGACTTCGCCTGTAACTTCCTCGACATTGCCTGTCTTTGACAACCTTTCCTTCGCTTCACTCCGCAGGTCATCCGTGTTGTAATCGGAAGGGAGCTTAGTAATTTTCACCTTGTAATTCGAGTCGTATTTCATGCTCAAAGTATCCGATTGCGAATCAAAGTCAAAAATATCAAACACATAGAGCGCATATCCCTGGCCCTCAGCCAAATTGGCAGTCCGTTCTTCCTTCATTCCTTCAAGCTCAACCTCAAGCTCCTTGGTCGCGGGCAGCTCTCCTGACGCCCGGGGCGCCTCAGCCTTCTCCAGTCGTGTAAGAACCAGCTGTTTCAGCGGATCATCCCCGGGGACCGCCTTTTCTACGTATTCAAATTCGACCAGGTCACTGGGTATCAATCCTTCAGCGATGGCGGAAATCGAGGCATCCATCTGAAATGGCGTCGGTTCCCCGTTTACCTCTATTTCTAGCGAATGATTATCCATCAATCCTATAAACCGGCCTGTTCCCTGTTTTGTTACCTCATTTCCGGCATCTTCGGGAGGTTTGGTCTCATCTTGTATCTGGCCATTCCCGTTATTCGAGTTTCCCGGCTGGTTCGTTCCCGTCTTGCTGCACGCGGTTAGCGACAAAGACAACGTTAACACCACTGCCGCCAATAATGTTAATACTTTTCTGCTCTTATTCATTATGCACCTCCACCTACGATAACGTTTCAAGCTCTAGAAATGTTGCACTATTTATTACCCGAATTCGCCGTCTGCAGCTAGTCGATAAGCCATCCCGCCTTCGTTCAAGCAAAAAGACGCCCTTAGCCATTTTATGGCTGAGGGCGCCTGGTTAAAGCTTATTCATTGTTTGAGGCCGTTCTGGCGAGGAACAGACATACGGTAATTAATAAAAATGCAATTAATGCCATAAAAGGAATCGTGATGAATCCCCACCAATTCAAATAATCGATATTACACGGAATCCCTACTTTGCAGGGCAGCAGCTCCGCCAAACCGGGAATTTTCTGCTGGGCGTAATGATAGATCGAGATAGATCCTCCGATGATGCTGAGCGGAAGGGCATATCCAATCATTCTGCGGTCGTTGCGAAACGCGGCCATGCCGAGCATAATCACGAGCGGATACATGAATATGCGCTGAAACCAGCACAGCTTGCAGGGCTCATAGTACAGCACTTCACTTAAATACAGGCTTCCTGCGGCAGCTACCATCGATACGAGCCAAGCAAGATAAATGCCATATTCCCTAAAAAAAGAGCGTACCGGGCCTTGGACCATCCTACTCACCCTTCAATTCGTTTTCTATCGCTTTCTTGATCTCGGTGTAGTCTCCAAAGTTTCCGTTATACTGCTTGCCGTTAATGAATATCGTAGGTGTTCCCTGAACTCTGAGCTGATTCGCTTTGTTTCGGTGCTCGTCCACTTCGTTCTGGTACGTCTTCTCTTCGATATCCTTGCGGAGAAGATCGTAGTCGATGCCAATGTTCTCCTTCTGCGCCAGCTCGACCAGATAATCGACCGTCGCCCACTGCTCGTTCTCGTTCCCTTGATTTGTGTACAAGGCATCAAAATAAGCCCAGAATGCTTCGTTGCTTTGATGGTATACAGCCTGCGCTGCCAATGCAGCCGTATCTGAATCAGGTCCTAGAAAAGGATAGTTCATAAAATAAAAGGCTGCCTTGCCCTGATCTACATAATCGCTTTGGATTTGCGGCTTGACAAGTTCATTGAAAATGCTGCATGCCGGGCATTTATAATCTCCAAATTCCACAATTTTAATAGGAGCGTTCGGATCTCCCAATACCGGAAGGCCAGCATATTCAAACGCCTCTGCTTTGGGTTTCGTCGGGATCAGTAAAACAATAATACAGAGCGCCAACAGCACCCCCACCGTGGAAAACCAAATCACCCGTCTTGTCTTCTGTTTTTGCTGCTGCTTCATCTGTTCCGATTTGCGCTGCGCCAACGCATTAGTTTGCTTTTTCGGCGGCATGTCATCCCCTCTTTCTTTAAATTTGCATATTCACATTATACAGTGTAACCAACCTTGTTACAAAGGAATGTTTTCGCTTTGTTATATTGGAATTATAATACATAACATGAATATATTATACTATCATTATGAAAAAACATCTAACGACATAATGCTAGATTCGATAAATCTAAATTTAAGACAAAACCTAAAAAAAGACGGCCCGATAGACCGCCTTTCCTGACACAGACAAACTGGAAATTATTCTTTTTCCCCGGCTCCGTCAGCAGCATCCGGCTCCGCTCTGGCGTCGCCTTCCGCCTCTGCCTCGGGCTCTGCTACACGCGGGAGTACGACAGAAGCCAGCAGCTCATCCTCCAGGGCAATCAATGAAATGCCCTCAGGGAGCTGGACATCAGCGGCAACCAGCTTGTCTCCGGTGCCAAGCGGAGTCACATCCACCTCGAGCCCGGACGGCAGGTCATCCGGCAAACCTTCGATTTCAAGCTCCGTCGCTTGAATTTGCAGAACTCCGCCAACCTTAGTTCCTTCGGCCGTCCCGTTGTAAATCAGCGGCACCTTAACACGTATCGGTTTATTTTTCGACACCTTCTGAAAATCGACATGAAGTACTTTGCCGCCTCGCTGCTGAACATCCTTTATCAATACCGGAATGCCCTGCGCACCGTCGATCCGCAGCTCAAAAAATTCGGTGCGTCCCGTACGAGCTACTCTGGCCAGTTGTTTCTCGTCCACGTAAATAGACTGGGCTTCCGTTCCGCCTCCGTACACGCTAGCGGGAATGCCCCCATTTTTCCTTAATTGGTGAAGTGAAGAGCGGGTAAACTCCGTCCTCTTTGAGACGTCTAAGTACTGGGTTCGTTGATTCGTACTCGCAGTCATACGTAACACCCTCCTCATTGTAATGCCATGGCTGAAACCACATTGTTATTTTACCCAATTCTCCGCTATTCCTAACGTTACCACCTTATAATTCCTTATTCGCTAAATGTGCTAAATACGCAGATACGAAAAAAACCGGCGCAGATGCGCCGGCTGGAAAGAAACCCAAATATATTGTTGGAAAAGCTGAAACCTGAAAAGTATACCTGATAAGCTTTAGAATAGCGCTTTATTGTTGGATGCCTCTGACAAGCTCCACGACTTCCTCGGCCGTGCTTAGCTGCAGCGCTTTGGCCGCCAGCTCCTGCATTTCTGCCTTGGAGAGCTTGGCGATTTGCGAACGCGCAGGCAGAATCGAAGTGGCGCTCATGCTGAACTCATCCAATCCAAGCCCAAGCAGCAGCGGAATTGCTGTAGAATCTCCCGCCATCTCTCCGCACATGCCTGCCCAGCGCCCTTCTTTGTGAGCGGCATCGATAACCATTTTCACCAAGCGCAAAATCGCCGGATTGTATGGCTGATACAAATAGGAAACGCGCTCGTTCATCCGGTCGGCAGCCATCGTATATTGGATAAGATCATTCGTGCCGATGCTGAAGAAGTCAACCTCTTTGGCAAACTGATCAGCCAGCACCGCCGTTGCCGGAATTTCCACCATAATCCCGATCTGGATGTCCTCCGATACGGTGACGCCTTCAGCCGCTAGTTTATCCTTCTCCTCCAGCAGCAGGGCTTTTGCCTGACGGAATTCATCCAGCGTAGCGATCATCGGGAACATGATCCGCAAATTCCCGTAAATGCTCGCCCGCAGTAAAGCTCGAAGCTGTGTCCGGAAAATATCCGTCCGCTCCAGACAGAGACGTACGGCCCGAAAACCGAGGAATGGATTCATTTCCTTCGGCAAGTCCAAATATGGCAGCTCTTTGTCGCCGCCGATATCCAGCGTCCTGACGACTACCGGCTTGCCTTCCATTTTCTCAAGCACCGTTTTGTAGGCGTTGAATTGCACTTCCTCCGAAGGAAGCTCCGTCCGGCCCATATAAAGGAACTCGGTACGGTACAGCCCTACGCCTTCGCCGCCGTTCTCCAGTACGCCAGCCACATCGTTTGGCGTTCCAATGTTGGCCGCCAGCTCCACATGAACCCCGTCGCGGGAAACCGTCGGCACCTCACGCAGCTTCTTCCACTCTTCGATTTGCTGCAGATGCTGGTCACGCTTCGCTATATACTGCTCAACAACCTCAGGCGAAGGATTTACGATGACGGTTCCGTCCAGTCCATCGACGATCAGCAGATCACCGTTGTTTACCTGGCTCAGCACATCCTTCGTTCCAACGACAGCCGGAATTTCCAGGGAACGCGCCATAATGGCCGAATGCGAAGTACGGCCGCCGATATTCGTTGTAAAGCCTTTTACATATTTGCGGTTAAGCTGCGCCGTATCCGAAGGCGTCAAGTCTTCCGCTACAACGATAACCTCCTCGCTGATCTCAGCGGGATTTACGTAATTCAGACCAAGCAGATGAGTCAGCACGCGCTTCGTAACGTCCCTCATATCCGCCGCACGCTCCTTGAGATAGTCGCTCTTCATGTTCTCAAACATGGAGATGAACTGCTGGGCGGTTTCGTTCAGTGCAAATTCGGCGCTGACTTTTTCCGTATTGATTTTGTCCCGTACAGGGGTAAGCAGCTCAGGGTCGTTCAGAATGAGCAGATGCGATTCGAAAATCTCCGCCTTCTTCTCCCCCAGCTCTTGATGCGTGCGTGCTTTAATCGCCTCAAGCTCTTGCTGCGACTTCGATAAAGCTTCATCCAGGCGAGCGTTCTCTGCCGCAGGATCCTCGATCTCCCGGCGCTTTACCGTATAATCAGGGTGCTCCAGCTTGAAAACCGGAGCAATCGCTACACCTGCTGATGCAGCAATCCCATTGATGTTAAGCATTTACTTCGCCTAACCCTTCATTAACCATTACGTCAGTGAGCGCTTGAAGCGCTTCTGCGGCATTGTCTCCATCGACAGTCAACGTAATGAGATCGCCTTTTTCAAGCCCTAGGGAAAGTACGCCAAGAATGGACTTCAAGGTCACTTTTTTGCCGTTAGCTTCCGCGAATACTTCAGCTCCGCTGAATTTGTTTGCTGTATTTACCAGCGCTGTGGCTGGGCGTGCATGAATACCATCTTCATCCGTGATTCTGAATACTTTTTCCATAATAAGTACACTCGCTTTCTGTTAAAGTTTAGTTTATTTGAACCCCTCATCTCCAGATGAGGGATGCTGTAACCCCAGGCCGTGCTTATTTTATCGTAATAATGTTGCCTTCTCCAGCTTTCAGCTTGCCCGTTTTGTTCAGCTCCACCGTAGAGCCTTCTGGAAGGTTGGAGAAAATAATCGGCGAAATCAACGACTTCGCATTCTCCTTCACATAAGCGATATCCACTTCCATAATCGGCTGCCCTGCAGCTACGAGGTCGCCTTCCTCAACAAGCACTTTGAAGCCTTGGCCCTTCAGCTTTACGGTGTTAACGCCGATATGCACCAGCACTTCCTTGCCGCCATCGGACAGGATGCCGATCGCATGCTTGCTAGGGAATACATTAAACACTTTACCATAAACCGGGGAACAAATCGTCCCTTCCTCCGGCAGCACCGCAAATCCGTCACCCGTCATTTTTTCGGAAAAAACAGGATCAGGAACGTTCGTAATATCCATCAACTCGCCACTAGCCGGCATTACGATATCCTCGTCGATAATCGCTTTCCCGTCCTGAGCTGCTTGCTGCTCTACCTCGGCAGGTTTCTCCGCCGCAGCAGCAGGCGAAATAACTGGGGTCTTACCACTCATTATATCCCCAATTTGGGTCTTAATCGTATCAGATCTTGTGCCAAAAATGGCTTGAATGTTGTTGCCAACTTCCAGAACTCCAGAAGCCCCAAGCGCTTTAAGGCGGTTTTTGTCTACATCTGCTTTCTCCTTCACTTCGACCCGAAGCCGGGTAATGCAGGCATCGAGATGGACGATGTTGCCCTGGCCGCCCAATGCGGCAAGAATGTTCTGCGGCAGCTCATCCTGTGTGGTCTGCCCTCTTTGTTCCCCGCCGTCTTGTTGAGCGGAGTCATCCTCACGGCCTGGCGTCTTCAGGTTGAATTTGCGGATAACGAAGCGGAAGCCAAAATAGTAAATAACGGCCAGAATTAAGCCGACGATAATGACGTTCCACCAAGGCGTACGCCCCGGAATTACTCCAAAAATCAGGAAGTCGATCAATCCGCCGGAGAATGTCATCCCGATTTTCACATCGAGCAGATGCATCGTCATGAACGACAAGCCCGCAAATACGCAGTGTACGACAAACAGCAGCGGTGCCACGAACAGGAACGAGAATTCAAGCGGTTCTGTAATCCCCGTCAAAAAAGAAGTCAGCGCGGCCGAACCCATAATCCCGGCAACATACTTTCTGTGCTGCGGCTTGGATTCGTGATAGATCGCCAGCGCGGCAGCCGGCAAACCGAACATCATAAACGGGAATTTACCGGTCATGAACGTACCTGCAGTAAACCCTACGCCATCGCGAAGCTGCGCCATAAAGATTTTCTGGTCTCCGCGAACGATTTGTCCCGCATTGTTTACGTACTCTCCGAACTCGAACCAGAACGGCGAATAGAAAATATGGTGAAGACCAAATGGAATAAGTCCCCGCTCGATGACGCCGAATATAAAGGCAGAAAGCGTGCGGTTCTGCTCCAGCATAAAGTGGGATACGGTGTTAAGCCCCCCCTGAATCGGCGGCCAAATGATGACCATAGCCAAGCCTAGCAGCAAAGATGTAGCAGCCGTCATAATTGGCACAAAGCGTTTACCTGCAAAGAAGCCAAGATAGGACGGCAGCTCGATCTTAAAGAATCGCTTGTACATCGAGGCTGCGAGAACCCCTACAATAATCCCCCCGAATACGCCTGTCCCCAGTGTCGGGATACCCAGTACGCTAGCATAGGCTGGATCTTCTCCAATCATGGAAGGCGTGACCCCGATCACCGTTCCCATGGTCACGTTCATGACCAAATAACCGATGATCGCGGCAAGTCCCGCAACTCCATCTCCGCCAGCAAGCCCTACCGCCACACCGACGGCAAACAGCAATGCCAGATTCGTAAAGACGATATCGCCAGCATTCATCATCACCGTAGCGATTGCATTTACTGTAGCGTTATCCAGAGCCGGCACGAGGTTCAAGAAATCCGGATTGATCAGCATGTTTCCAATACCAAGCAGCAATCCAGCCGCAGGCAGCAGCGCTACAGGCAGCATCAAGGCCTTACCTACCCGCTGCAGCACGCCAAAAAAGCGTTTAAACATATCCATCCTCCTGTAAGCTTTTCTCTATATAACTGCCCAACAACAGCAAAAAAGGCATAAGCTAATAAAAGGTACTTCTGGCTCACATCTCCTACGGTTATAATACCCCGCATTATAGAAATGCAATCAAAGTACTTTAATCAACTCATGCCTGATCGAATCAGTAACACATTGTCATATGCTATTGTTGTTTATCGACTAGAGTATAGCAAGAAGGTCAATTCAGTGTCAAGCCTCTATCGATGATGGACGGTCAGACGATGCAGATGCATGGTCAGATAGCTGATTTCAGCCTGGTATACCGGCTTGTTCAGCCTGGCCTCCATCACTTTCGTCAATTTCCCGGCCAGCTTGTACAGCTCCGGATATTCCTGACTTAGCAGCGCTTCCAACTTCTCGACGACGGCCACTTTCTCGCCACGCTTTACGCGCTCAATCGCGAACCTTAAATGAGTCAAGAGGCGTGAGTAATCCAAGGAATGGCGCAATATTCTCATCCTCAGCTCCTCCTCTACCATATTCACAAGGTCTGCGATCAGCTGCGTGTGCTCGCGTACCTCGCTGACATGCCGATTGGTCATCGCGCTGTTGATGTGGAGGGCGACAAAGCCGATCTCGTCCTGGCCTAAATCTACGCCCAATCTTTCATGAATAAGCTCGATTGCATACTCAGCCAGCTCGTATTCCATAGGATAGATCTCTCTGGTCTCGAACAGAAAGGGGTTATGGATGGCCATATCCTGCTCCGCCCGTTTGATTGCAAACGAAAGATGGTCAGTCAATGCAATGTGAATATGTTCATTCAACTCTTGATTCGTCTTCTGGGATATATACATAATGATTTCCCCAATGACTTCGATCAGATGTTCATCGACCTGGGGAACAAGCTGTTTATACTGCTCCTGCTCCTGCTGGTTCTTCAGAATGAACATCTTCTCTACCGCATCCAGTGGAATCAAGTCGCCCTGCCTGCGGTTAAATCCGATGCCCTTGCCAATGACAACGACCTCGCCATGTCCAGGATGATTCGCAATGATTACATTGTTATTCAGCGCTTTGGCTACATGCAGCCTGCTCACAGTTGCACCTCACTTGCCTCCAAAATACAAAATTCCATGCTTACGAATATTAAATTCTACCATAGTACGGCGCAATATAAAAGCGCCTCGCCTTTCGGCGAGACGCTTTACAACGAGCTTATGCACAAATGTCAATAATTACTTCCTGTTATCAAGCAAATCACGCCATGAAATCAGGAATCCTGCTCCGAGGAAGCTGCGCTTTCCTGTACGACAGGCGGTTTGACTGACCCTGTCTGCAGCGGAGAAGGCGAGCTATGAGCCGCCCCTGCGGAGGCTGCAGCCGGAACCTGGGCAGAAGAAGCTGCCGGCAGGGCTTTGCCTTGGGTCAGGCCTTTAATCAAACGATCCAGCTCGATGCCGGATACGCTTTTGAGCATTTCCGGCGCCGTAGCCATGAGCTCGGTCACGTAATTGCTCACCCGGGCAGCGCCTTCGCCTTTGCCGGTGTCCACAACGGTAAGCTTATCGATGGACGAGATTGGACCAGCGATTTTCTCCGCAAGCTCAGGCAGCATTTTCACCACGATATCCAGAATCGCGGCCTCGCCGAACTTCTGGAACGCTTCGGCCAGCTTCTCCTTCGCTTCGGCTTCAGCAAGCCCCCGCAGCCGGATAATCTCGGCGTCGGCCGTCCCCTTTGCCCTTTCAGCATCCGCGATCGCAAGACCTTCGAGGCGTTTCTGCTCAGCAGAAGCCTTAGCCTGGGTCTCGATGGAGTATTGCAGCGCGTCGGCCTCCCGCATCTTTCGGGCCTTCTCAGCTTCTGCTGCCTGCTCTACCGCATAACGGTCGGCGTCGGCTTTCTTCTTCACCTCGGCGTCATATTGCTTCTGCCGTACCATAATTTCCTTATCCTGCAGGTCAATTTCGCGTTCTTTGCGCACGAGCTCAACCTTCATTTGCTCTTCCACCATCGTCTGCTTTGCACGCGCTTCCTGGATATGATAAGCCTGGTCAGCTTCTGCTTTCGCCGTGTCTTGCTCCTTTTTAAAGGAAGCGACCTTCAGTTCCTTCTCCTTGGAGGCCTCGGCGATATTCGTATCGCGGAGCAGTTCGGCCTTCTGACCGGACTCCTCTGCGAGCGCCTTTTGAATTCGCGAGTCCCGTACCGCCTCGGCTTCAGCAATCTCGGCGTCCCGTTTTACCGCGGCAATACGCGGCTTACCAAGCGCCTCTAGATAGCCGTGCTTATCACGTACATCTTTAATCGTGAAGGAGACAATCTGCAGCCCCATCTTCTTGAGATCCCGGGCAGCGACGCCTTGAACCTCCTGGGCGAATTTGTCCCGGTTGCGGTATACTTCCTCTACGGTCATCGATCCGAGAATTGAGCGAAGATGCCCCTCGAGAACTTCTTGCGCTTCTCCTTTAAGCGATTCAATCGGCTTGCCCATAAACTGCTCCGCCGCTGTAGCCACGTCTTCTACCGAGCTGCCCACCTTGATAATGGCAACCCCGTCAGCCGATACCGGCACGCCTTGCTCGGTATAGACCTCCGGAGTCATCACGTCCAGCTTATGCGACAGCAAGGACATGAACTCCGCCTTTTGAAATATGGGCCAAATGAAAGCCCCGCCGCCGCGGACGATTTTGATTTTGCGGCCCGTTTCATCATCAGAAATATTTTTGCTGCCTAGGAAGGAACCCGTAACAATCATCGCCTCATCCGGACTTACCGTCTTATACCGAGCCCAAAACGCTAAGCCAAGCACAACAATGACCGCAATAATGATTAACGGAATTAACAAAAAATCAGGCATCCCTTCAAATAACATCACACCATCTCCCTTTCCTGTCCATTCTCATAAAGCCGCGATACCTGCACGACGCCGTCCTTGGAATCAATAACGACGACGAGTGTGCCTGCCGGAATTTCCGTATTGTCCCAGCTTGATGCAATATGTAGCGTGTTGCCAGCCACAAAATTGACCATGATCTCCCCGAACCCCGCCTTTGGGATTGGCACGGTCACTTCACCCAGCTTGCCCGGAAGCTCGGCTGCAGAGAAGCCTGTCGAGTTCTCGCTGTTCTCCATCGGCTTAACGTAAGCAAAATAAATGATCACCGACATCAACAACGCGATTAGAATCGAAAATACAATGACGGCCACAGTACTAAGACTGGTGTAGCGAACGAGCAATACGCCGGCACCCCCGAACGTAGTCACCGCGGAAGCCAGAATAATCGGCTTTAGAAAATCGACGTTTAAAATGTCGAATACCCCGTCCAGCCAGCTGCCGACGATATCCCCCACGATGACGCTGAGCAAAGCGAATACGGCTCCGCCGAGCAGACAGCTCCAGAACATGGCCTCCATCTGCAGCCCCTCCTTTCTGGATGTGTATATATTTAGTAATACGTTACAGGAAGTGGTTTCGTTTCGCTCATTTAGCAGGATTAGCAGGAATCGCGGTGAACCGCAAAAGCCGAGCAAGGTACCCGCGGGTCCCTGCTCGGCTTATATATCTCGGATTTTGGCCGCCCTGATGTTGTGCAGCGGCCAGTACACGATAGTACACTTACTTGACCGCTGCGTTATAGGGAACGGCGGTAAATGGCCAGAACGTCCTCTTTCTGCAGCTTCGCAAAATTGCCGAACGGTCCGAACCGCATCGCTTTGTCGGCCATCAGCTCCAGCTTGCTGCCATCGATATCGTAGTCAGCAAGCCTGCTTGGCGCGCCGATCGAGTTCCAGAACGCGCGCAGGGCGGCGATTCCTTCCTCGGCCACCTGCTGGTCACTTTTGCCGATTGGATCGATCCCGAACACCTTCTCCGCGAGACGCTTGAAGCGGGCTACGTCATGAGGCAGATTATGACTCATCCAGTTCGGGAACAGAATCGCCAGGCCGCCTCCATGCGGAATATCATATACGGCGGATACGGCATGCTCGATGTTATGCGTTGCCCAGTCGCCGGAAAGCCCCATATTCAGCACTCCGTTCAGAGCCATCGTGCCGCAGAGGAGAATCGTCTCCCGATGGTCGAAGCTCTCTAAATCCTCGATCAGCTTAGGTGCCGTCTCAATTACGGTACGAAGCAGCGCCTCGCAGAATTCGTCCTGCAGCAAGGTGTTGGTTTCCTTGTGAAAATAATGCTCGAACACATGCGACATAATGTCAACAATGCCGTACACCGTCTGGTCCTTCGGCAAAGTAAAGGTGTTCTCCGGATCCAGGATCGAGAAAACAGGATACACGAGCGGGCTGCCCCAGCCCAGCTTCTCCTCGGTCGCTTCGTTGGATATGACCGAATTACCGTTCATTTCCGAGCCGGTAGCGGCCATCGTCAGCACGGTTCCTAGCGGAAGCGCAGCCTTCGGAACCGCCTTGTGCTCGGCAAAATCCCACATATCCCCGTCGTATTTGGCTCCTGCCGCAATCGCTTTGGCGCAGTCCAGCACACTGCCTCCGCCTACTGCTAGAACCAGTTCGATCTCCTTAGTCTTGCATAGATCCACTCCCCGGTGAACGGTGGACAAGCGAGGATTTGGCTCCACACCGGCCAGCTCGGTTACTTCTGCCCCGATTTCTTTAAGCTGGACAATCACCTGATCATACAGCCCGCTCCGCTTAATACTCCCGCCGCCGTATACCATCAGCACTTTTTTGCCGTATTTGGGAACCTCCGTCTTCAGTGCTGTGATTTGCCCTTTGCCAAAAATGAGCCTCGTCGGGTTATGAAATTGAAAAGAGTTCATGCAACATGCCTCCCTTAGTTTATCCCTTAAATTATGTACTGCACTCTAAATTATACTCTTCCCCCTTTTAGGAAACAATCGGCATGCTTAAAGTGAGCGGAGCGGCTTCGAGTGACCATTTCCTTTGGAGAAGAACGCCATGCTTTCTTATGAAAAAGACTGCCTTCCATTCATCGAATGAAAGACAGTCTTAATCTAAATCATGCTACGCTTCGCGATACCCAGCCGCGCTAACGAATCTGCGGAAGGCCTCGCGTCCGGCCGGCGTAGTCTTGAACACACCGGCATGCTCCAGAATAGCGGAGAATTTCAGCCCTACCTCATTACGGAGCAGCGCCTCGGCTTCTTCCGGGCTCATGCCGTGCCCATGCGCGGCAACAAGCTCCCGGATCCATTCGGTGTGAACTGCAAGCGCAGCCTCACGTCCTGCAAGAACTTCTTCATACAAACCTTGGTTCCCGCTTAGAATTTCCGCGATGCGGCCAAGCTCCTCCTTTAGCCGTCCAGGAAGAATCGCCAGTCCCATCACCTCGATCAGACCGATGTTCTCCTTCTTGATGTGGTGCATTTCCCGGTGCGGATGGAATATCCCTTCCGGATACTGCTCATTCGTCCGGTTATTGCGCAGCACGATATCCATTTCATAGCTGCCGTCCGCGCCGCGGCGTACGATCGGCGTAACCGTGTTATGCGGGACGGTTTGCCCGTTCTCTTCGGTGAATGCCAGCACCTCGGCTTCCGGATCGCTATAGCTTTGCCATTTTTCATACAAATCATCGGCAGCATCCAGCAGCAAATCAGGCTGGTGGCTGTTCAATCTCAGCACGGTCATCGGCCATTTCACGATGGAAGCCGTGACGCCTTCGAACGCTTCATGCCGGAATGCCGCTTCGGCCGGAGCCTTCTCCAGCGGGAACGTATGCCTGCCCCCCTGGAAATGGTCATGCGTCAGAATCGATCCGCCGACGATCGGCAAATCCGCATTGGAACCGATGAAATAATGAGGAAATTCCGCCGTGAAATCCAGCAGGCGCTTGAAGGTATTCCGCGTCAGCTTCATCGGCACATGATCATGATGGAAGACGATGCAGTGCTCGTTGTAGTATACGTAAGGCGAATACTGGAACAGCCACGGCTCATCGTTCAGCTCAAGCGGAATGACCCGCAGGTTTTGCCTTGCCGGATGATTGACCCGCCCGGCATAACCCACATTCTCACGGCATAGCTGGCATTTCGGATAGACCGGAGGAGGCAGCAGCTTGGCCATGGCAATCTCCTTCGGGCTTTTCTCCGGCTTCGATAAGTTGATCGTAATTTCCATCTCGCCGTAAGGCGTGGCCTGATTCCAGTAAATATTGTTCGCAACCCGGTCCATGCGAATGTAGTTGCTGTCCACTGCAAGGGCATAGAAATTTCGGGTTGCCGCCTCGATGCCTTCCTCGCGCGCGGTCTTCTTGAACGCAGCGATCGTCTCTGAAGGCCGGGCCATCAGCTGGCCCATGATTCTAGCGTCAAGCAAGTCGCGATACGTGTCGGATTCATCCGGAATAAGGCCAACCGCATAGCCATAATCGATCAAGATATCCAGCGGCTCGCGAAGCTCGCCGCCAGCAGGCTCCTCCAATTCCGTTATCCATGGCTCCTCCAGCCCGAACAGCTCTAGCAAGCGGTTGCGCGTATAATCCAGATCCCAATCATCAAACAATCGATGCCCAAGCCCATATTGCAGCAGCCGCTCTATCGCTTGCTGCGCTTCTTGCATAGTTCTTTCTTTCGCTGCCACAGTCCACCCACTCCTTACTTGAAATCGTCATAACCGCCCGGATGCGCACTGTGCCAAGCCCAAGCGCTGCGAATGATGTTATCCAGGCTGCTTCGCGTCGGCTGCCATTTTAGAACGGATCTCGCCTTATCTGATGAAGCGATCAGCACGCCCGGATCTCCGGCGCGGCGCGGGCTCATGACGACCTCGAAGTCGCGGCCGGTCACTTCACGAACCTGTTCGATCACTTCCTTAACCGAGAAGCCTTGTCCATTCCCCAGGTTGAAGATGTTGCTCTCTCCGCCTGCGATCAGATGCTCTACCGCAAGCAAATGCGCGTCCGCCAGATCGCTGACATGGATATAATCGCGGACGCATGTGCCGTCCGGCGTATTGTAATCGTCGCCGAAGACGGAAATCGAAGGCCGCTGTCCAAGCGCAGTCTGCAAAATCAGCGGGATGAGATGACTCTCCGGTCTGTGGTCTTCCCCGATTCGTCCGCTATCGTGCGCGCCCGCCGCGTTGAAATAACGAAGGGACACGTATTTAATGCCAAGCACCTTATCGAACCAGTCGATCATCCGCTCCATCATCAGCTTCGTCTCTCCGTACACGTTCGTTGGTTGCGTCAAGTCCGACTCCTCGATGGGTACCTTCTCAGGCTCCCCGTAAGTAGCGGCCGTGGAAGAGAATACGATGCGCCGCACATTGGCTGCATCCATAGCTTCCAGCAGGCAAAGCGTACCGTATACGTTGTTGTCATAATATTTCACTGGCTTCTGCATGCTCTCTCCGACCAGCGAGTTAGCCGCGAAGTGAATGACCGCTTCGATTTCGTTCTCGGCGAACAGCTTAGCCAGCAGCGCCTTGTCCCGCAGATCCCCCTCATACAGCTTGCCGCCTAGCAGCGCTTCGCGGTGGCCCGATTGCAGATTGTCGAGGACGACGACATCTTTTCCACGGTCCAGCAATTCTGCCACCGTATGTGATCCGATATACCCTGCTCCGCCAGTAACCAAAATAGCCATTTTAGTTCTCCTCCTTCATTTCATGTACTCCCTGCCCTACTCCACAAACATAAAATTCAGCTTCTAGACCGGTACGGCGCTGATAAGCCTCGCCAACCTGCTTGACGAAGTCATCTACGGCATCTTCATGTACAAGGGATACCGTACAGCCGCCGAAGCCCGCTCCAGTCATCCGCGACCCCAATGTCCCTTCAATGCGTCGCGCTTCCTCTACCAGGACATCCAGCTCCATGCAGCTCACCTCATACAAATCACGCAGAGAATCATGCGACGCATTCATGAGCTTGCCGAAATGCTGGAGATCGTTGTTGGTTAGCGCTTCTACGGATTCCAGCACACGAGCGTTCTCCAACACGACGTGCTTGGCACGGTCCAGCAGCACCTGGTCCGTAAATATCGTCTCCAGCTCCCCCAGGCGCTCCGGCTTCAAATGCGCCAGGTATTCCAGCCCCGGCTCATGAGCTTGCAGTTGACGCAGCGCTTCATCGCATTGCGAGCGGCGTTCATTGTATTTGGAGTCAACCAGACCTCTTCGTTTGTTCGTGTTCCCGATCACCAGCTTGTAGGCTCCAGTACGGAACGGTACCCGCTGATATTCCAGCGTATCACACATGAGCAGAATCGCATGATCCTTGGCGCCGTTCGCTACGGCGAACTGGTCCATGATGCCGCTGTTTACACCGACATAAAGATTTTCCGCGCGCTGGGACAGGCGGGCAATTTCCACGGTATCCGTCTCTTTGCCCTCCATGGTCAGCAGCGCAAATGCAGTGACGACTTCGATCGAAGCGGAAGAGGACAGACCCGCGCCGTTCGGTATTTCTCCATGGAACAGCAGGTCATAACCGCTAGTCAGCGTCGTGCCTAGCTTGCCCAGCTCCGCAATGACCCCCATCGGGTAGTCGACCCATTCCCCTGTTTTGGATTGCCCTAGCTCATTCGCCTCGAACTCCGCGGCATAAGGAAAATTTGCGGAAGCAAAGGTTACTTTCTGGTCAGGACGGCGGCGGATCGCCAGCGTCGTTCCGAATTCCAGCGCTGCCGGCAGAACGTAACCCCCGTTATAATCAATATGCTCGCCGATCAGGTTCACGCGTCCCGGCGCATTGAATACAAATATGCTCTCTTGGCTGCTCCCTTTCCGGGAGAGGAACATTTGTTCCATTTCCTGTTTGTTCAACATGCACACCCCATCTTCATGGAATATTCGGTTCTTGCTCTCAGTATAAAGACTTCGCGCCATTTTGATAATGTATGTATGCGAGGTTTGTATGGATAAATATGACCTTCCCAAGTAGAATATAAATAGAATGAAATGATCCGCCAAGCAAGAAGGAGGCTCCCCAATGCTGCTAGAAACCTACAGCGCTGCTGCTAACCCCGAAGTATTTGATGAGAGTGACCTGCACATTTTGTTTGCTGGCGAGAGCCAGACCAGACCGGATCACCGCGTCGGGCCGAAAGTTTATGACTATTATCTGCTCCATTTTGTCGAGGAGGGCAACGGAACCTTCCAAACGGAGTATTCCATATACGAGCTCCAGCCCGGAGACGGCTTTCTCATTCATCCGAATCAGTTGGTTAGCTATTCATCCGATACGGTGACACCATGGCGTTACCGCTGGATCGCTTTTACGGGGGCAAAGGTACCCTCGCTCCTGGAGCGTGCGGGTTTAACGCCCAAGCATCCCGTCATTCACGCCCCGGCGGACAGCCGTATTCCCGAGCTGCTCACGTCCGTGCTGCAGGAATTCCGCAGCAAGAAGCCGAGCTCGCATTTGCACTCTCTTGGCTGCCTGTATTTAATAATGGCCGAGGCGGAGGACTCTTATCTTAAGGAATCAACGCTTCCCTCCGGCGAGTCGGCCGTGCAAAAAATCGTCAAGCAGATGATTTACTATATTTCAAGCCAATATGCCCATCATGTATCCATTGAAGAAATGTGCGCAAGCCTGGGATATAACCGCGCTTATCTCTCACGCGTTTTCAAGAAAGAGACCGGGCTGACCCCCGTTACCTATTTGCTGAAGCTCAGAATCGACAAATCGCGGCAGCTGCTGCGCGAGCGGCCTGAGCTGTCCATCGAACAGATTTCTTCCTCTGTCGGCCTTAACGATGCGCTCTACTTCTCGCGGCAGTTCCGCCGGTTTTACGGACAATCGCCAAGCGAGTACCGGAGAAACGCCTCTGGAAAATAACCGGAGCCCGCTTCCCTATAAGCAGGGAAACGGGCTCTTTCTATAGGTACGGACAAAATTAATGCTCGCCGTGGTTATGAAGGATCGTTTCGATCCGGTTCAATTCCTCGTCGGTGAACTCAAGCTTGCTTAGCGCCTGAACGTTCTCTTCAATTTGACTCACCCGGCTTGCGCCGATCAGCGCAGATGTGACCTTGCCTCCGCGGAGCACCCATGCGAGTGCAAATTGGGCGAGGCTCTGCCCCCGTGCTGCCGCCATCTGATTCAGTGCGCGTACTTTACGCAGCATCTCAGGCGTGATTTGCGACTCCTGCAGAGCGCCGGTTGGGTTCTTCGCACGGGAATCCTCCGGAATGCCGTTCAAATATTTGTTTGTGAGCAGCCCCTGAGCCAATGGACAAAAGGCGATGCTGCCAACCCCATTCTCCTCCAGAACGTCCTGCAGGCCATTCTCGATCCAGCGATCCAGCAGCGAATAATTCGGCTGGTGGATGAGCAGCGGCGTGCCCAGCTGCTTGAGGATGGAGACCGCTTCCTTCGTCTGCTCCGCTGAATAGCTCGATATGCCCACGTACAGCGCCTTACCGGAGCGAACGATGTGATCCAGCGCCATCATCGTCTCCTCTAGCGGGGTCTCCGGATCAAAGCGATGGGAATAGAAAATATCTACATAATCAAGGCCCATCCGCTTCAGGCTTTGATCGAGGCTGGAAATTAAGTATTTGCGGGATCCCCACTCCCCATAAGGTCCTGGCCACATATAGTAGCCGGCTTTGGAGGAGATCACCAATTCATCCCGATAGGGTGCCAGGTCTTTCTTGAGCACAGTACCGAACATTTCTTCCGCCGAACCCGGGGGCGGGCCGTAATTGTTGGCCAAATCAAAATGGGTAATGCCCAAATCAAAAGCTCTGCGAATCATCTCGCGTCCGTTCTCAAACGTATCTACACCACCGAAGTTATGCCATAATCCAAGCGATATGGCCGGAAGCTTAAGGCCCGAACGACCCACACGGTTATATATCATTGACTCGTACCGGTCTTCACTAGCAATATATGCCATTTAGTTCCCTACCTTCCTGCTGTAATTTTCTTTCGAAAAATATCATATCTCGTTCAAAACCCTTTGGCAAGAAGGAAGAAACCGTTTTCGGCATCGTGGCAAACCCTTCAGCTCCCGGCTTTAAGCAGCGATTCCACCTGCCCGAGCACCGCGCCAATCGGCTCGGCAATCAGCAAATCGGCCTGGTTATCGTAAGCTGTCGGCGATGCATTCAACAGCACTGTCCGTTGTCCCCGAAAATACGTGACCAGGTGAGCCGCCGGCTGAACGGTCAGTGAAGTGCCGCCGATCAGCAGCAGATCCGCTTCGCTAATTGCCTCAACTGTCCTTTCGATCACCTGCGTATCCAGGTTCTCCCCGTACAATACAACATCGGGTTTGACAGTCCCGCCGCAAGTCTCGCATTTGGGCACAGGATCGCCCGTACTCATCACTTCCTCCAGGCTATGGAACCTCCCGCAGTCCATGCAATAGTTCCGGTGGATGGAACCGTGCAGCTCCAGCACGCTGCGGCTGCCTGCCTTTTGATGCAGGCCGTCGATATTTTGGGTAATAACCGCATCCAGCTTGCCTTCGTCCTCCAGCCAGGCCAAGCAACGATGAGCCTGATTCGGCTCGGCATGCAGATGGATCATCTTCGTTTTGTAAAAATCATAGAATACCTCCGGATGGCGGTCAAAAAACGGCCGGCTCAAAATTTCCTCCGGGGAATACGGCGAAGCTTTCTCCTGCTGATAAATGCCCGCTGCAGAACGAAAATCGGGTATTCCGCTTTCTGTAGAAATGCCCGCCCCGCCAAAAAATACGATTCTCCGCCCCTCCTTCACCCAGGACGCGAGCTTCTCGATTTTGCTTAATGTCATTGCTTTCATGCCTCCTCCAGCACTTTCATTTCCATAAAACTGCGGATAACCGCATCTGCATCCAGCAGATACGATTCTCCTCCGCCGTCCGGAGCTAATCCAACCGTCATCCGCACCCCAGCCTGCTTGCCCATCTGCATATCCCCGTTGCTGTCGCCCACGACGACCGCATGCTCAGGGGATACGCCAAGCTCGCGGCAAGCAAGCACAGCCATTTCGGGAAAAGGTTTGCCAAGGCTCACCCGATCCCTGCCGACAATAACGTCGAAATACCGCTCGATTCCCATCCAGCTCAAATGCTCGCTCGCCGCCTCCGTCGTATCTGACGTGACAACAGCAAGTCGTATTCCCTGCGATTGGCAAGCCTCCAGTAAAGCTGCGAGCCCTGGCATCGGTCTGGCGTTTCTGCGCTTTCTCAGCTCAATCATCGCCGACGAGCTGAACTGCCTAACCTGAATCAGCGCTTCGTTCCAGGGAACTCCCGCCGCATACAGCTGCCAGGCGAGCAGCGCGGTGACCTCTTCCTCGCTCCCCATCGCCAGCGGCCCGGTCTTATCATAATCCTCGATCTGCTGCCGCTCATCCAGCTTGAGCCCCAGCAGCGCTGCTCTGCTGTCGATCCGCCGCGCCCCCAGCAATTCCAAATGGCTGTCCAGCAAATCCAGCAGCGTCATCGCCCATTCTCCCCAGAGGGCCATGAAATCCAGCAAGGTTCCGTCCTTATCGAATAATATCGCCTGGCATGGCACCCTGCGTCCGCCTGCCTGAACAATCGCCATAGTCATTCCTCCCGGTTTCATCGTTCGCTTTATGCAGCCCTCGTACAGCTTACTCACATTACCGCTATTGTATATGATTCAATACTTTGCCACAAATGCGCGGACTGACAGCGTTTTCTATTGTGATAATTATCACGTGTGCTGATCTTCAAAAAGAGTACCTTTATTACAGAGACCGTATACTTAAAATTTTGAATGATTGAAAGGCTTGAGGAGGCTGTCAGCATGAAGACGAACATCATCCCATCGAATCCGCGCGGAGAGGCATTTTTTCTCAACCTGCGCTTTTTACTGATCATTTGCGTCTTCATCGGCAATGCCATCGAGCCGCTGATCCAAGACATAGACGCCATGCATGCTCTATATGTATGGATTTTTACTTTTCATATGCCGCTGTTCGTATTCGTCACCGGTTACTTCGCCAAAACCAATCTGCTCGGCCTGCCCGGCCGCAGGCTGATGCTGCAAATCAGCCTCCAGTACGTGATCTTTCAAAGCCTGTATTCGATACTGGACGTTGCCGTATTTAAGGTACAGAACATCCACCATTCCTTCTTTGCCCCGTACCTGCTGCTCTGGTTCCTAGCCAGTCATCTGTGCTGGCGCGTACTGCTGACCGTCATGAACAAATGGATGCCCCGCCAGCAGCTGGCGGTATCGCTTGCTCTGGGCGTGCTCGTTGGATATTTGCAAGTAGATGGAGTATGGCTCAGCTTGTCGCGGACCTTTGTGTACTTGCCTTTCTTTATTGCCGGTTATCATTTTTCATTTGCCTATTTGGAGAAATTCTTCACTCCTTTGGCCCGTGCGATTATTATGTCATTTGCCGGTGTTATGCTGGTCGCCGTCGTTTTATGGGGGCAGCTCATCGATGCCGGATGGCTGTACGGCAGCATGACGTACGGGCAGCTCGGTCATGACGAATGGTATGCCGGGGCCTACCGGCTGGCTCTTTACGCCCTGCAGCTGCTGGCAGGAATCGCCTTTCTGTCTTTCGTGCCCTTGCGGGTGAGCAGGCTGACCGATCTGGGACGGCGCACCTTGTATGTGTTCCTCCTGCATGGATTCATTATCCGCTTTGCGGCAGCCTCTCCTTTATATGATCGCATTACGAATACGGCAGCTTCCGCCATGCTTATTGTCGGGGCTATCTTCCTGACCCTTGTGCTCAGCCATCCCCTTGTACGCAAATGGACGTCGCCGGTCATTGAACCGCCGGTGCAATGGCTGCTGAAGTTGGAGCGCCGGGCATTCCGCCCCTTCCGTACAGTCAGCAAGCATTGACCAGCCGAATCAGCAGCATTGAAGAATATTGCCAATTTTAGAGCCATTTGGCTCTTTTTTTGGTTTCTGGCGTTTCAAACTAACTGACTGTGGTAAATAAATCATACGCAAAACAATATTTTTCGCATAAGGAGTTGATTGGAAATGGCACGCGGAAACGGCAAAATGAGCCGTCAAGAAGCCGGTCGCTTGGGAGGACAGGCCACCTCCAAAAACCACGGCAAGGAGTTCTACCAGGAAATCGGGCAAAAAGGCGGAGAAGCTACTTCCAGAAGCCACAGCAAGGAATTCTATCAAGAGATCGGCCAAAAGGGCGGAGAAGCCACCTCCGAGAAGCACGATAAGGAGTTCTACCGCCGTATAGGACGCATGGGCGGGGAAGCCCGTAACAACATTAACAATAAATAAGGATGGAAAACCATCCGTTTGCAAGGAAGAGTTCCAGATTAGACTGGGGCTCTTTTTTTAATCAAAAACCTTTCTTCCAATCCTTATCAAGCGCTAGAAAAAGCCGAATACATATGATAGACTTTAGAGAAAACCTTTAGCGGTGTAAAGTTCCAAAATCACAATATACATTTTATGGGGGGATAGGCAACCATGACTGCCAAGAAAATGCGTTCAGATATGATCAAAAAAGGCTTCGACCGCGCGCCTCACCGCAGTTTGCTGCGGGCTGCAGGCGTAAAGGACGAGGATTTCGGTAAACCGTTCATCGCCGTATGTAACTCCTATATTGATATCGTTCCTGGCCATGTGCATTTGCAGGAATTCGGTAAAATCGTCAAAGAAGCGATCCGCGAAGCTGGCGGCGTACCTTTTGAATTCAACACCATCGGTGTCGATGATGGTATTGCGATGGGGCACATCGGGATGCGTTATTCCCTGCCGAGCCGGGAAATCATTGCCGACTCCCTGGAAACCGTTGTTTCCGCCCACTGGTTCGACGGAATGGTCTGCATCCCGAACTGTGACAAGATCACGCCAGGGATGATGATGGGCGCGCTTCGCGTGAACATCCCGACTGTATTCGTCAGCGGCGGACCGATGAAAGCCGGCGTAGACAGCAAAGGACGCAAACTGTCCTTGACTTCTGTCTTCGAAGGCGTAGGGGCTTATCAAGCGGGCAAGATCGACGATGCTGACCTGCTTGAGCTTGAACAATACGGCTGTCCGACTTGCGGCTCCTGCTCCGGTATGTTCACGGCCAACTCTATGAACTGTCTCGCCGAAGCGCTGGGACTGGCCATGCCGGGCAACGGTACGATTCTCGCGGTTGACGAAGCGCGGAAGGATTTCGTAAGACAATCCGCCCGTCAATTGATGGAGCTGATCAAGCTTGATCTTAAACCACGTGATATCGTAACGAAAGAATCGATCGACAACGCCTTCGCGCTTGATATGGCTATGGGTGGATCAACCAATACAGTGCTGCACACCTTGGCTTTGGCTCAGGAAGCAGGCATCGATTACCCGCTGGAGCGTATCAACGAGGTGGCCAACCGTGTCCCTCATATTTCGAAGCTGGCTCCGGCATCCGACCACTTCATCGAAGACGTTCACCGGGCTGGCGGCGTAAGTGCCGTAATCAACGAGCTGTTGAAGAAGCCTGGAGCGATCCATGGCGGCCAAATGACCGTAACGGGCAAGACGCTTGCCGAGAACGTGGCCGGCAGCGAGGTCCATGACCGTGAAGTTATCCGTTCCATCGACAACCCGCATTCCGAGAAAGGCGGCCTCGCCATTCTGTACGGCAACCTTGCACCTGAAGGTTCCGTAATCAAGGTCGGTGCGGTTGATCCTTCGGTTGGCGGATACCATAAAGGCCCTGCCATCTGCTTCGACTCGCAGGAGCAAGCGCTGGAAGGCATCGCAAATGGCAAGGTCAAGGAAGGCCATGTCGTCGTCATTCGCTATGAAGGGCCAAAAGGCGGACCAGGTATGCCGGAAATGCTTGCTCCAACCTCGCAAATTGCCGGTATGGGCCTTGGCGCAAAAGTCGGCCTCATTACGGACGGCCGCTTCTCTGGAGCTTCCCGCGGCATCAGTATCGGCCATATTTCTCCGGAAGCAGCCGAAGGCGGACCAATCGCTTTCGTAGAAGATGGAGATATCATCGAGCTGGATCTGAATAACCGCAAAATCGAGCTTCATGTTTCCGATGAGGAAATGGCCCGTCGCCGTGCGAACTGGAAAGGCTTCGAGCCGAAGGTGAAGACTGGTTACCTTGCCCGCTATTCCAAGCTCGTTACCAACGCGAGCAACGGCGGAGTTATGAAAATTTAATTGAAATCATCTTCATATGCATAGAAAGGGGCGGTTCCACATCTTCATGTGGAACCGCCCTTTAGTGTTAGGACTAACACGGCTGCGTTGCGCTTAAAGCAGTCTCCTCGGGCTCCGCGCTCTCCTGGTCGGAGGCGATCTCACCGCTCTCTTTGCCAGAGAAACGGCGATGCGACCCATCCTCAGAGTATTTATCAAGCAAGAGCTCCATTGGCATTACGATAAGCTTAGGTATCAGTTCATGGGAGGAACGCTGCTTGAGGCGATCCCCGCCGGAAGGATGAATGACGCTCATCAGAAATTTCAAGTACAGGCGCGTCGAGCGGGCGAAGAAGCTGTCCGGCAGATCGGTTACCGTAAACCCGAACTGCTCCGGCCCGCGGTTGATCATGCTTACGCCATACAGGGCCTTGACATCCATTAATTCCGGATGGGTCTGAACATATTGCGCAAGCTCGGGAAGCGTCTTCTCGACGCCGCGGATCATTTGGATGGCGATTTGTACGGACGTTCTCGAGCGAGAGCCAATTTCGAACAGCCGCTTATTGTCGAAATGAAGCTCCAATACCCGATCGCCGTTTGCAAGCTCTATATCGCCATTCATCATCACCGGCTCTCCCCGGTATGGGCGAATGCGGAAATGAAAGATCGGTTCTTCCTTATTTGTTGTTCTCAGCTGGAAGACAAAATGAAAAAGTCTCTCCCACAGCAGCCATAACGAGACAACAATACGTTTACCGAAGGAAAGGCTTGCCTTCTGCTTCGAAGTTTCCTTTGGCGCGGCTGCCATGCTTTTTTGACCGCGGGACTCGCGTTTCACCGCTTCGCTCCGCTGGATCATATCGTCAATCCGGATCGTGCCGATTCCCTGCTTCTCGGCTACCTGCAGTACTCTTTCCAGCGCTTTCAGCATTTCCATAGGGGCTTGCGCATTCGCTCCGAGCGTATTTCCGCAATCATGCAGCAGAAATACTTCGCCGCCCCTCAGCTTCTTCAGCATGCGCTCCGTTAATCGATCTGCACCCAGGCGCTGGCGCCAATCGCCAAACATCGACGACCAGAGCACAATCTGCGTCTCGTTGCGTCTGGCGAAGTCGAACAAATTGACGATTCCCCAAGGCGGACGGTAGTAATGCGTATTACTGCCGATAATGTCATGGATAATTTTATTCGTTCGTTGAATCTGCTTCTTAACCGCTGCCGGTCCCATTAGCCAGTTCGTCTTATGAACATAATTATGAATGCCAATCAAATGGCCTTCTTCATGCATTCGCTTGATCAAATGCGGGTACTTCTCCGCATTCGAGCCGACAACAAAAAAAGTGGCTTTCGCTCCGTATTTCTTTAGCAAATCAAGCAGCTGCGACGTATATACCGGGTCCGGACCGTCATCGAAGGTTAGAGCAAACTCATTCATCCCGATCCCTCGCCTGAATACGCGAAAACCGAACAACCGCGTAATCAAACCGGGTATAAAAGCGTATAGTGTTGAAATATAAAATAACCACAGCAGCAAAGTCTCCATGTTTTTTCCCCACTTTTCTATCTCATTCACTGACTTTGGCGGGCCCTAAGGCTTTTAGTGTATCCCTTTTATTTTATCATATTAACTCCAAATTTAGGGTCTTAAATTTCATGAATTCTTGCTGCCAGTAGATCCATCACTCTGCGGAACAGTTCAGTAGCTTGATGTGGCGCGCCTGGGCTTCGATTCTCCACAAGAACAGCCACTGCGTAACGGGGCTGCTTGGCCGGCCCGTATCCGATAAACCACTGATGATTGGCCGGCCTCCCGGCTGAGACAGTTTGCGCAGTTCCTGACTTGCCGGCCAGATGCCACTGGGCATTCTGCAAGGCTTGCCCTGTCCCATGACTTACGACTTCCTTCATCCAGCCGCGGAGTATTCTTGCCGTAGCCGGGGAAATAGCCCCGTATTTGGATGGAGCGGACTGGGGAGGAAGTTCAAGCATTCGGACGCCATTTTTAAAATAAATATCCTGGACTAGCCGCGGCGCCGCGACTTTCCCATCATGGAGCAAGGTTACCACCAGGTTGGCAGCCTGCAAAGGTGACACCAGCACATCGCGTTGACCTAAAGCTGTTTGTGCCCTCGTTCCCCCATCAGGACTACCCCCTTTGGCGAACACGACTCCAGCCTCTTCTTGATCGATCTGCCTTAACGCCAGACCTTCGCGAAAAGAAGGGCTCTGCCAACCGACCATGCGTCCGAGCCCCAATTTGTCCGCGGTACGTCCGATGCTGTCGGCCGTCAATCTCTCGCCTAACTCGGCAAACACGATATTGCAAGATTGGGCAAAAGCTTCCTTGAGCGTAATCATGCCATGCCCTCCTTCCTTCCAGCAAGAAAGACCGTATTTGCCGTAATGTCCCGTACAATGAAATTTTTCTCCCGGTGAAGCTACCCCCTCTTCCAACGCCGCTGCAGCGATGACCGTCTTAAAGATCGAACCCGGTACCGCAGCCTTCACCGCATGGTTGCTCCAACTGCCCTGCTCCAAATCGATTTGCCGGGGATTAAAAAAAGGACGCGATACCATAGCCACGACATCTCCCTGCGCCGCATCCAGGACAACGATTGCTCCTTCACGGATTCCCATCTGCTCGGTCAAATCTTCTAAATGCTGCTGAATCGTCCGATCCACAGTCGTGCGGACAGACAGCGGATAATAACGGTCATTAGCCGTTGTTAAACGCATTCCCAGACCGGATATCGGTCTTTTCTGTCCATCTACGGTATAGGCGGCCCGGGTAGATCCGACGCCGCGCAGAAACTGGTCAAAGGTGCGTTCCAGTCCCGACGCTCCAACCTGCAGCGATAAAGGAAGCCCCCGGCTATTCGTTTGCCCATAGAGACTGCGGATATAATCCGGTCGCTGCGAAACATATCCGAGCCATTGTTTTCCCGATTTATCTTCCAAATAGCGCTGCATGTAAGGGAGAATCCTAAACCCGCTAACCTGGCTCCATCGCTCCGCCTCATGCTCAGCCAGCACGAGCGGTGCTTGCCCTTCCGGGCTTTTCCATATGAACGGATATTGAAGCCTGCTCCATTTCCCTTCCAACTCAGCCGCCGTAACCCCAAGCAAGTCAGCCACACCATGTATTTGACTTGTATCCGGCAAGTGTTTGAGCGGAAATAAGACGGGAACCCAAACCGTCTTCCCTGTCAGTGGTTCGCCATGCCGATCCAAGAATTGTCCTCTTCCTGGATCCAATTCTATTCCTTCCTCCCGCTGGCGCACGGCCAATTCATTCATCGTCATCCCAGACGCGCTAATGGCCTTATTGGCCGAAGCGATCTGAATCCAGACCATGCGAACTGCATATATAAGAAGCATCAGCATAAAACCTATTAGAATATAAAATATGCGTCTTTTGCGAAGTAATGTCATCGTCCTCCACCTTTCCGTCTTCACATTATTTCCTGGGAAAAGCAGATTCACACTTTCAGGGTAATCTGGCTTGGTGAGCTGATAGAATTTCGCCATGAAATGAAAAAAAACGCCATGCGGCGTTATAAACGGACAACTAAAAACCCAACTGAGTCAAAGGGTTCAGTCGGGCTTGTTCACATTAGTTATTCAAAAAATATTTCGACGATCTCAATATCTCTCTCCCGTGCCAAGTCTCTGAAGAAATCATCCACCTTAACAAGAGGTTTAAAAATATCGGTGGGGTTATTATACACAATCGTTGCATTTTCCCCATTGCTTAATTGCACCCGCTTGCCAATAAAGTTTGGCAGAAGGTTTTGAGTCAAGGCTTGGACTGCCCTTTCGTTTAGTTTTCCGAATCCAAGCTCATACACTTTCCGCAGCACAGTGATTAAACTATCATGCGGTTGCCGCCTAGGCGAAGTCGTCATTTCGACATATGCGTTGGCAACGGCTACAATTTGCGAATATGGATGTATTTCAGTTCTTCCGGTTCCCATTGGGTATCCGGAGCCGTCTTCATATTCGTGATGCTGGAGAGCAGCAAGTGCAATCGTCTTATTGTCCTTGATCGATTCCCGGATAATTTCGTAGCCATAGTGGGTATGGCGCCTCATTTCCTCCAGTTCTTCGCCCTGCAACTCGGTTTTGTTTTTTATAGATTGGCGCACACGGCTTTTGCCGATATCGTGCAAATATCCTGCTTTACTGATCTCATGGCACTCTTCTCTGGAGTATCCGAGCCAGGTAGCTATGTAATAAGACAGCAGTCCAACCTGCAGGGAATGATTATAAATGTTCACGTCGTCATTGCTGAGCATGTACAGCAGAGTTGTAATATTTTTGCGGTCATCCAGCGCCTCCAAAGTCGGCAGCAGTTGTTCGTCAACCATGGATTGATTGAATTTACCCGTCGTTAACGCTTCAAGGAAAATGGCCTGAAAAGCTTGAATCGTCTTATCGAAGTTTTTTCGCAATTCCTGGCTGAATCCTATACTGTCTGCGACATTTGAAGAGTAAGCCTCTTCGCTCCCCCTGTCACGCGGATCGATGTCGACATAATCAATGCTCTGGCGAATTAATAAGGCAATTTCCTCGGTTTGGATAACCGTACCTTTAGGCAATATGTGAAGCCCAGCGCCATTAAAAGTATCTTCCCTTAATCTGTCTCCGGCCTTAAGCTCCATAACATGAGTTTTCATAGAAAAGACCCTCCCTTCGTATCTAATCTGTTACACCTTATTTATAATATCGAAAGCTAAAGTCATTAATTAAATAGTGCTAAGGGCTATATCAAAAAGCAATTGTTATAATACTATAGCCTAACCATGATCTAGGCCTTTTGGATCATTATCTAAATTTTAAAATAAAAAAGAGGCGGAGATTTCTCTCCACCTCAATCTTGAAACACGGTCCGTTAATCCCGGCTCGCCAGTTTTGCCAACAGCCGAACGATCTCGATATAAAGCCATACTAAGGTAACCATTAATCCGAACGCAGCGTACCATTCCATATATTTTGGAGCGCCTTGATTAGCGCCATTCTCGATGAAATCGAAATCAAGTACGAGATTCAGAGCGGCCACGATAACGATAACGACGGATATTCCGATTCCGATCCAATTGCTCTCATGCAGATAAGGAATCGATATTCCAAAAAACCCTAGGACAAAGCTCAGCAAATATACAAGCGCAATGCCGCCTGTAGCCGCAAACACGCCCAGCTTGAAGTTCTCCGTCGCTTTAATCAGCCTTGATTTGTAAGCCAGCAGCAAGGCGACAAAGACGCCCATCGTCAGCAGTGCGGCCTGCAACGTGATCCCGCGCTGCACATTTTCGAAAATCGCAGAAATCGCGCCTAGAAACAACCCTTCGAGAACGCCATAAATCGGTACGAGAAACGGAGCTGTCGTCGGCTTGAAGCTAATGATAAGAGCCAGAACGAGGCCCCCTATCGCCCCGCCGATAGCGTAAGGCATCACGTTCTGCCCGTTGAAATGCATGGACCAGGATGCAAATGCGCCACCTAAGAGTACCGCAAGTGTAATAAATACTTTGTTGACCGTACCTTCAATCGTCATTGCATCCTGTCCGGAATGATATCCGATTTGATCGAATGTTTTGTCATTCAATGTCGGATTGCCGCTGCGACCTATCAACCTACAATCACCTCAGATAAGATTTTATAATCATACTAACATATACTCCAATTTTGTCCATATTAGTACGCCTATATTTTTCTTTAGGTTATACCGTAAACTTCGACAAGGATTCCTTCAAGCCAGTGGATACATTCTCAAGTTTGCCGGACAGGTTGACAAGTTGATCGCCGACGTTCTGCTGCTCGCTACTTAAGGAAGCAACCTCCTCCGAAGTCGCGGACGATTGCTGCGCTACCGCGCTGACGTTGCTCATCGCCTCAGACAATACGGATTGCGATTGATTCAACTCGTCGATCGATGCTGTTACCGAATCCAGATGCTGCACGAAACCTTCCATTTGCTCCTGAACGGATACAAAGATTTGGCTTGTTTCCTTCACAGATTTGATTTGATCCTGGAACAGCGGGCTTGCTTCCGACAAGGCCTCGACAGTCTCGTTCATTTCCTTCTGAATGTTGTCTGTGATTTCCCCTACCATCGTGATGGATTGTCTGGACTGATCAGCCAGCTGGCGGATTTCGTCTGCTACAACCATAAATCCGCGCCCTGCAGCTCCGGCCCGGGCCGCTTCAATCGTGGCGTTCAGAGACAGGATGTTCGTTTGCTGCGTAATGTTCTGCATAACATCGAGTACCTTCATCACGGAGGATGTACTGGATTTCAGCGCTTCGACCTTCTCGGTTAGCGCATTGACCATTTCACCCGTAACGCTTGTCTTCTGCAGCAGCTCGTTCAAGTACTCCGTACCCTGCTGGCTGGATCTTTCCACCTGACGTGCGGACGTTTCCATCTCTTTATTCGCGGAGATAACATGCTCCATTTGCCGCGAAATGTTCTCCGTCAGCTCATTGCCCCGCTCTGCTTCATTGGCCAGGCTTGTTGCCCCATTGGCAATTTCCTCAGTTGCAATTGCGATTTCTTTAGCGGAAATAGCCGTTTTATTCGAAGCCTGCGTTAGTTCAGCCGCTGTATCCAGCACATCCTGTGCGGAGCTGTTCGTTTGCTTGACCAGCTCTGTAATCTGCTCCATCATGACGTTGAAGCTCGCGGTCAGCATCCCGATTTCATCCTTGGATTTCGGCTTCATCCGGACATTCAGGTTCCCTTTCGCGCCTTCCTCCATCAAATTCTTAAGCTCAACCAGCGGACGGCCGATCATTCTGACCATCCACATGCCAATCAGGATCGCAATGGCAGCTACGACAGCCAGCGAGATGAACGTAGTCACCAGAATACCTCTGGCATCCTTGGTAAGTTGATCCGTAGGCAGCACGCCCATCAGCGTCCAGCCTGAATTTTGCTGTGTATTGTACACGGCCAGCACCGTTCTGCCCTGCGCATTTTTGATGCGTGTGCTTCCTGGGGCTCCGTCTTCCTTCTTCTGAATAGTAAATTCGGATTGCTGTCCGTTCTCTCCTTCAGCCGAAGAACCAACGATCATGTTATCAGCCGTGAGCATTTGGACTTTAGAGCCGTTGCCAAGGTTAAGCTCCTGCAAATATCCGTTTAGAATTTCCAGGTTAATATCCGCCACGAGAATGAATCGTTTCATGCTGCTTACGCTTTGCACGGATCTGACCAATCTGAAGATCTGCGTTCCGCTTGCATTCTCATTGGAAGCCGTAATCCATTTCACCTGAGACGTATTCGCCATGTCCTCGAACCAGGATTCGCTGCGAATATTGTTGATGAAATTGTTGTCCGCACTTCCCGACGTTACCGGGCCGATCAGATCCTCTTCCCCTGGAACCATGTATACCGCAACAACGCCTTTGCTTGAGAAGGTCATGGAGTTCAGACGGTTTCTCATTTGGTTAGAAGTTGTGAAGCGGTCATAATCTGATGTAGTAGTAAGCGAGGCATCCCGGATTGCTTTCTGCATTTCATCGTCAAGGAATACCTGCTGCAAAGTCTCTTCGTATTTCTGGAAAATGATATCCAGCTTCTGCGAAGTTTGCACGATGGTTTGTTGGCTTGCTGTTTCAGCATTCTTCTCAATCGTGTTTTTGGCCATTGTATAGGATAGAATTCCTATCGCAAGTACAAAGGACATAATGGCAATGAAGAAAATAAGAAACAAACGGATGCCTACCGATCTTGACGGATTGAAGTCTTTCGGAAGGTTCTCGATTGCAGAACTGAATTTCTTCTTCCAGCCCCCGCCTGCTTTATTTTTAGGCTGTGCTGCATCCGTACCTTTCTTTGTCTCTTTCTTGTTGTCTTTAGCTTGGTTCTCCTTCTTTGGAACCAATTTCATGTTGATCACCCACCGCTCATAATAATTAACCCCACGAAAGTAGGACTCGAGGTCATGCTACAAACCTCATAAATTTTTCCTCTGTTGCTTGTTAATATTCGACAAAAAACCACCTTTTCCTTTTTATTATCGGTAAAAATCTCCTATGAGTTTAACGTTCTGCCAAAAAAGTTAAAATGACAGTAAGGAAAACGTCTTACCGAGGTCTTGCCCAAAGGGACCAGACTGCGGTTGTTTACCGCTTTTCTTGCATTTTCAGGTTCTCAAGCCACTGAAATCTATGCTTCTGAACACCAAAAAAAGAGTCTTTAGTCCTACTCGGACAAAGACTCTTTTTTTGATATTTTATCCCACTATTTCCTTTTTCTCATCATATCGAAATAGGCTACAGGGTGATCTACTTTCATTTTGATTCTTTGCAGCGGGTGGCGTGCCGCATCGAGCTCGTTGCCTTCCTCGTCCCAAATCGTTCCGACGGTTTGCTTGAAGAAGGTTCCGTTCGGACCGAAGAATTCGACTTCCTGGCCTGGCTTGAAGTAGTTGCGCTGCTGGATAACTGCCGTGCCTTCAGCCGGATCATATTCCATGACAAGTCCAGCGAAGTCGTACGGCACCGCCTTCTCCTCCGGCTCGTAAATATGATCCTCGTGATCCGGCGTATCGTAGAAGAAGCCCGTATTCAGCGGACGATTTGCCGCTTTATTGATTTCCTCCAGCCATTCCGGTTTTAATACATAGTTATCCGGGTCGGCCATATACGAGTCGATCGCCTGGCGATAGACGTTGACTACGGTGGCCACGTAATGGATCGACTTCATTCGCCCTTCGATCTTAAAGCTGTCGATGCCGACATCGATCAGGTCAGGAATGTGGGCAATCATGCACATATCTTTAGAGCCCATCGTAAATGGATTATCCTCCTCCTGGAAGAGCGGAAGCGGTTTAACCCCTGTCTTGGGCGTCTGCCCTGCCTGTGCCATAGCCAATTCCTCTTCCGATGCCCAAACTTCCTCGCCCGGTCCATCCTCGAACAAATCGTATTTCCAGCGGCAGGACTGGCAGCAGCCTCCGCGGTTGGAGTCCCGGTCCGTGAAATGGTTGGACAATACACATCTTCCGGAAAAGGATGAACACATGGCTCCATGGATGAAGGATTCAATCTCGATGTCCACATGCTTCTTGATTTCCTGGATTTCTTCCATGCTGGTTTCCCGGCCCAATACGACCCGCGGCAAACCCTCTTCCTTCCAAAACTTCACCGCCTGCCAGTTGATCGTAGATTGCTGGGTGCTAAGATGCACCTCTAGTCCCGGAGCTACACGGCGCGCCGTATCAATAATGATCGGGTCAGCAGCAATGATCGCGCTGATTCCTGCAGCTTCCAGGTTGCGCAAATACTCTTCGATTCCCTCGATATCCTCATTATGCGCATAAATATTCGTAGCCACAAATACCTTAGCTCCGTATTTCTTTGCGAACTCCACGCCCTCGCGCATCTCTTCAAAACTGAAATTATCCGCGTTCGAACGAAGACCGTATTTCTGTCCCCCGATATATACTGCGTCCGCTCCATAATGGATGGCAAATTTCAGCTTCTCCAAGTTTCCTGCCGGAGCCAGCAGCTCAGGCTTATCCAAGCGATAGCGTTTCCCGGTATATTTCGGCTGATGTTTCTGTGCCGTTTGCATCCTCGTTCACCTCTTGCCTTTATTAATATACTTGCTCTTTGTAGAAGAAGCCAAATGAAAGCTCACGCTCGGGATCCTGAACTTCCCGAATTGCATCCAGCCATTCTTCATTGAATTCATAGTCGTCCGGATTGCTAAAATAGCTGTCGACCGCCTTCCGGTAAGCCTTAATAACCGTCGTATTGTAATTGACGTCTTTCAGCAAAGTTTCAATTTTGAAGCTGTTCACACCCGCAGCCATTAGATGATGCAGGTCCTCCAATATGCAAATATCATCCGAGCTCATAATATGCGTGCCATTCGTATCCTCAAAAATCGGAAATTTCTCTCCAGGACGCTCCGCTTCGACAAGGAACAATCCCCGCTCTTTGCCCAATTCGTCTTTGCCATGCTCCAGCGTTCTTCCCTGATGCTTCAAATAACTGTCCACCAGACGGCGTTTGGAATGATAAATATTCGTCATGCCGTGAACCTGTACCTCGGAATCAAGTTTGAGGTGAGGCTGCATTTCCGTGATTTCATCCATATTGAGCTCGCGGGCCAGCACGACGCGCGATGCCCCTTTGCTCCCCCAATAATTCGCCGTTGCATAGTTCGTGGAGGTCATCTCCGCATTCCAGTGGAGCTTTAAATTCAACCCCATGGATCTTACCGCCTGCAGTACCGCAGGATCCCCGAATTGGATGCCATCTACTCCGGCCTGTTCCAGCCGCTGCAAATAGAGCGGAAGCTCCGCCAGCAGCTCATTGCTAATAATATTTGTTACGCTGGCATAAATTTTAGCGCTGCGGGCGTGAGCCAGCTTCACGGCCTCTGCGATTTCATCTACGGCCATAATGCCGGGCAGCCTCATTCCGTATTTCTCTTCCCCGATTAACGCAGCGTTGGCTCCGGCTTCCAGATAGCCTTCCAGCTCCGCCAAAGAACCTGCCGGGACCAGCAGCTCCGGTTTGTTTCCCATATTCAACCACCTTCGTTATTTAGCTGTTTCTTTGCTTTTTTTAATATTCTGCAGATGCTCCGCATACGTCTTCGCAAATAAATGCTCGCCGCTGCCGTCTTTTTTGGTGACATAAAATAAATAATCCGATTTCTCCGGCTCCAGCGCGGCTTCGATCGATTTCAAGCTGGGTGCCGCGATCGGCCCCGGAGGAAGCCCCTTGTACATATAGGTATTGTAAGGGCTGTCCACGCTCTGTAAATCCTTGTACAGCAGCCGTTCCTTCGGCTTATCAAGCAAGTACTGAACCGTTGCATCGATTTCCAGCTTCATATCCTTGGCGATGCGGTTATAAATTACTCCTGCCACCAGGGCCCGCTCACTGTCCGCAACGACCTCGCGCTCCACTAGGGAAGCGACCGTCATCAACTGGTTGAAATCCAGTCCCCGGGCCTTCAGCTTCTGGTCAAAATTAGGAATGCTCTTGATTCGTTTATCCGTTTCCTGCAGCATCCTGGCAATGATATCCGTCTCCGTGCTTCCTTTCTCCAATTCGTAGGTTTCCGGAAACAAATATCCCTCCAAGCGATAATTCAGCACCGCCGACGCCGGAACACCGGCAAGAACGGCGCCATCGATCCCCTGAGGCTCTTTGGTCAGCTCCAAAAACGCTTCTTTATCCACATAACCTGCATCGGCGAGCTTGTCGGCCATTTGCCTGACGGTGTAACCCTCAGGTATGGTAAAGCGAATCATCTCGGCTTTGACCACGTCCCCGCTGTTTAGCTTTTGGATGATTTCGTCATACGTCACGCCCGGCTGCATTTCATATATGCCCGCTTGGAAGCGGCTGCCCTGCGAATTCCACTTTAAATAAGTTTTGAACATAAAAGAGTTTTTGATCAGACCTTGATCTTCCAAAATCTTCGCAATCGAAGCCGTTCCCGTTCCGGGTGCGATCGTAATCTGGACGGGCTGCTCCGACCGGTTCACGGGCTGCATTTCCATATAGCCGTACGCAGCCAGCGCGCCTGCGCCTATGAGCATGATAAGCAATAAGGAAAGTAGCCACTTCCATACCTTTTTCAATCAATCAACTCCCTTAACAGCCAAAAAGGGCGGTATCCGCCCTTCTCAGACTTATCTATAAAAATGACTGGCTTCACAGAAGAGTTGTGCTAGCGCACCGCTCTATTCCGGAAATGTTAATTCATCGTACAATTCGGACACGTTCTCCCATTCATCATCATCATCGATCGTAACGAGCTCCAAGGCTCCGTTCTCGCCGCTGATAATTTTGAATATTTCCGGTTCGGCATTTCGGTCGCCCTCTGCTCTAAGCACTGCATAGGAGCTGCCTGCAACATCGAATTCACTCTCGATCGAATAATCGGAAACCCGTCCCTCTTCATCCTCAAGCTCTACGACGGTACCGAATGCATCCTTCACGCGGGAGGTCCATACCACATGACTGGCGGAAAATTCCGGCATTAATCCTGATCCTCCCCGTCGAATTCATCGATCAGCGTATTGAACGTTTCCTCGACGATTTCCCATTCCTCGTCGCTTTCAATCGTATACAGCTTCAGGTCATCGCCGTCTTCCTCGTAACGAAATGCGTATACCTCTTCGGCCTCTTGATCCTCATCGGATTCCACAGGAACGACCATCATATACTTTGCATCCGAACCGTCAACCTCGAACTTCATGATGACTTCAAACTCTTCCTCATTGCCCTCGTCGTCAGGGATGTAAATAATCTCCGGTTCTTCTTCATTGCCGATACGATCATTAGACATGTGCGATCACCCTCACTTTTTACTCTTAGAGTCCAAATAGTTTTGCAAAATCAAAACTGCGGCCATTTTATCCACAATTCCTTTGCGCTTCTTCCGGCTGACATCCGCTTCAATCAGCGTCCGCTGGGCCGAGACGGTGGTCAGCCGCTCATCCCATAAATGAACCGGCAGCTCGATCCTGCTGCGAAGCTCTTCTGCAAAGGCCTTGCATATTTCACCACGGGGACCAACCGATCCGTTCATATTCTTCGGAAGACCAACGACAATTTCCTCGACCTCATGCTGACTGGCCAGTTCAGCAATCCGCTCGTACTCGTCGCCCTCCCGCCGGCGTTCAATGACTTCCACGCCTTGGGCGGTCCATCCGAACATATCGCTAACCGCAACGCCGATTCTGCGATCCCCGTAGTCCAGACCCATAATTTTCATGCTATTCTCCTAACGGTGACTGGACATGTAAAACCTTACCAGTTCTTCGATCAATTCGTCGCGTTCCTTCTTGCGCACAAGACTTCTAGCATTGTTGTGGCGCGGAATATATGCCGGATCCCCTGACAGCAGATATCCGACAATCTGGTTGATTGGATTGTATTCTTTGTCCTGCAACGCTTCGTATACCGTAAGAAGAATTTCCTGCGCAGACGCCTCCTGCTCATCACCCTTGACATTAAACTTTACAGTTTTATCCATGTAGTCCATGATGACACCTCGCTTCTTAAGACATACGTCTTCTTGATCGCAGTCTGGTTTCCTCTTAGTCTACCCTTACTATATCATATTGTAGGTTCTTAAAGGAAATTTTCGGTTACGGTATCGAATGCCGCACATCTACCCTTGAGCCGCAACTAACTCTTCAGCAAGCTTCAAGGCATCCTCCAGCTTGGAGACATCCTTGCCTCCGGCTTGCGCCATATCCGGGCGACCGCCTCCGCCCCCGCCGCAGACGGCTGCCACTTCCTTGACAAGCTTGCCGGCATGAATGCCGCGCTTTACCTGTTCCTGAGGTACAGCCACGACAAAGTTCACTTTGTCCTCCATCGCTGCGCCGAGTACAAGGACGGCATCCGGTACTTTGACTTTCAGCTCATCGGCCAAGGTTCTTAGCATATCCATACTTGCAGCTTCTACCCGCGCCGCAAGCAGCTTGGTTCCTCCGGCCTCGACAATGCGGCTCGTCAACTCGCCGGCCTCGATGGCGCTCAGCTTGCCCTGAAGCGACTCGTTCTCGCGCCCAAGCTCCTTCAGCTGCTGATACAGCGCTTCGATCCGCTTCGGCACCTCGTTGACGTTCGATTTAAGCAGCGCTGCGGATTGCTTGAGCAGCTCGAGCTGGCCATCCATGTACATGTAAGCCCCGCGGCCTGTCACCGCCTCAATCCGGCGTACACCAGAACCGATGCCGCTCTCGCTGATCAGTTTGAACAGGCCGATTTCCGCCGTATTGCTGACGTGGCAGCCGCCGCACAGCTCAAGGCTGTAATCGCCGACCTGGACGACGCGGACGATATCGCCGTACTTCTCGCCGAACAAGGCCATAGCGCCCATCGCCTTGGCTTCGTCAATCGGCTTATATTCAATCACGACGTCCAGCGCATTCCAGATCTGCTCATTCACCTTGCGCTCGATCTCCGCCAGCTCCTCAGGGGATATGCTGCCCAGATGCGAGAAGTCAAAACGCAGGCGCTGCGGCTCGACCAGGGAGCCGGCCTGATTGACATGCTCGCCGAGCACTTCTTTTAGCGCTTTGTGGAGCAGATGCGTAGCGGTATGGTTCTTCAGAATCTCGCTGCGCAGCTTGCGGTCCACCTGGGCCGTCACGGCCGATCCTACGCGCAGTTCGCCAGAATTCACCGTGACTTGATGTACATGCTGTCCGCGCGGCGCCTTGAACAGTCCGTTCACATCGGCGCTGCCCAGCTCGCTCAGAATTACCCCTTTATCGCTCACCTGACCGCCGCTTTCAGCATAAAAAGGAGTGGATTCCAGAATAACCTGGCCGCTTTCGCCCGCCGACAATACACCGGCAAACTCATCGTTCACAATGATTGCCAAAATTCTGGTGGACGTTTCTAGCTCATTATATCCAACGAAATCCGATTTAGTCGTAAAGTCGGCCAATACGCCGCCCTGTACCGACATGCTGCCGCCTTTATGGCTCGCAGCCCGGGCACGCTCCCGTTGTCCTGCCATTTCAGACTCAAAGCCCTCGCGGTCTACGGTCAGGCCATGCTCGGCAGCGAAATCTTCGGTCAAATCGAGCGGGAATCCATACGTATCATACAGCTTAAAGGCATCCGCGCCGCTGATCACCGTGCGTCCTTCCTTCTTGGCTTGCTCGCTGATCTCAGAGAGAATTGCCAATCCGTCACTCAGCGTTTCGTGGAACCGCTCTTCCTCCGTGCGGATTACCTTCTCGATGAAATCCCGTTTTGCCACGACATCGCCGTAATAGCTTCCCATGATATCGCCAACCGTCTTAACGAGGTTGTACATGAACGGCTTATCAAGACCCAGTGTCTTCCCGTAACGGACAGCCCGGCGCAGCAAGCGGCGGATGACATATCCGCGGCCTTCATTGGATGGAAGCACCCCGTCAGCCACGGCAAAGGCAACCGTGCGAATATGGTCGGCGATCACCTTCATGGCCACATCGCTATCTTCGTTCGCACCGTATTTGACTCCGGAGATTTTGGCGGTCTCCTGAATAATTGGCATGAACAGGTCCGTGTCAAAGTTGGAGTTCACGTTCTGCAGAATGGATGCGAACCGCTCCAGCCCTGCGCCGGTATCAATATTTTTATTGGGCAGCGGCGTATAGCTGCCGTCTTTATTATGATTGAACTGCGAAAAGACGAGGTTCCACACTTCCAGGAATCGCTCATTCTCTCCACCCGGCGTGCAATCCGGGTCAGACAAATCGCCGTATGCATCGCCGCGGTCATAGAAAATTTCCGTACAGGGACCGCATGGTCCTTCGCCGATATCCCAGAAGTTGTCCTCCAGCTTAATGATTCGCTCGGCAGGTAGGCCAATCTTCTCGTTCCACAGCTTGAACGCCTCCTCGTCCTCCGGATAGACCGTTACGGACAAACGCTCAGGGTCAAATCCGATCCATTCCTTGCTCGTCAGAAACTCCCAGGCCCAAGTAATGGCTTCTTCTTTAAAATAATCGCCGATCGAGAAGTTGCCCAGCATCTCAAAAAAAGTATGATGCCGCCGCGTCTTTCCGACATTCTCAATATCGTTAGTGCGGATGCACTTCTGCGAATTGGCCATGCGCGGATTATCCGGTTTTACACGGCCGTCAAAATAAGGCTTCAGCGGAGCCATTCCTGCATTGATCCACAGCAGGGAAGGATCATTATGAGGTACGAGAGATGCGCTCGGTTCGATTTTATGTCCTTTGCTGGCGAAGAACTCCAGCCATTTGGAACGAATTTCACTTGATTTCATAAGGGTTCCTCCTAAACAGATCATGTTCGTGAAATCTTGAAAAAAAGAAAAAACGCCCCTGAATATCAGGGACGATTAACTCGCGGTACCACCCTGGTTATCGTATTTCGGAACTTGACCACGCCCGATAGATACGATCGCCTCGAACAGTTCGATAACGGGAACCACCCGGCGAATTTGCTTCGCTCTCTGAAATCAGCTTTCCGTCCGGTCAATGATCGGGTTCTCTCAGCCAACGCGGCGTAAGCGGGACCTCTGGATCGGTCAGCCAGCTTCGCGAAGGAACGCCTTCTCTGAAACCATGAACATGGACGTACTTCATTTCGTCAACGATTTGCGGGTTATACATGTTTGAACAAATCACTAATAAGTATATAAGGCGAAATTCCCGCTGTCAATGCGGTTCTAGACCGTTTTTCGGCGAACATAATACGTATAAAAATGCTGCAGAACCACTTTGCCCACCGCAAATAGAGGAACCGCCAAAATAAGGCCGGCCACCCCGGCAATTTCCCCGCCGACAAGCAGCGCGAAAATAATGAGCATTGGATGCAGATTCAGCGACCTGCCGACGACCTGCGGGGAGATAATGTTGCTCTCGATGAACTGGCATACCGTATTGATCAAAGCAACCATAAGCACCATGCGCCACGATATCGTGGTAGCCATAACGAGAGCAGGCGCCGCGCCAAGAAAGGGGCCGAGATAAGGGATGACATTGCATACCGCAACCACCCCGGCAAATAGCAGCGCAAAAGGCATGCCAATCAGCATATAACCGAAATAGGCGAGCACCCCGATAATGACGCATACGAGCAGCTGTCCGCGCACATAATTGCCCAGCGCGCCGTCGATATCCTTCAATAGCGAAACGGTGGACTTGCGGCGGGAACGCGGCAAATAATGAAGAATCATTCTTTCAAATGCCTCGAAATCCTTAAGCATATAGAAGATCAGAAAAGGGATGATGAACGCATTGAAGACGACCCCGATCGTCGTACCGATATTATCCAGAAATTTCGAGATTCCGTCAGCCAGACGATGCTCAAATTGAAAAAACCAATTGTTCATGCCCATCCGGATGCTGCCGGGAAGCAGACTGCTGTCCCACCGGTTGATCATTTGCTGGGTATGCAGGGTCAGCTCTGGCAAATGTTCGCCCAGCTCCTCCAGCTGCTCAATGAACATCGGAATGACATTGATCAGAATCACTGACAGGCTGGTCAGAAACACCGCGTAAATCAGCAGCACGGCCATCGTCCTCGGCACCTTGCGGCCGCCCAGCATCCGTACCACGGGATTAAGAATATAAGAGATAATCATCGCAATGGCAAAAGGAGCCAGTACGGCTTTTAGAAATCCGTAGATATGAGTCAGCATCGGGCGGAGCAGCCATAGGAAATAAAGGATAACCAGGCCCAGCAGCAGCCATATTCCATTGCGAAACAATTTGTTGTTGAACGGTTCCACACACGATCCCTCCTTGGCGGCGGACTGGCTATAGGTCAGTATGCGCGTGACGAGGCAAAAATAACCGTACCATAGACAGTAAAAAGCCCTCCTCCTAGCGGAGAAGGGCTCACCTGCGCCGATATAGAATCGTAGCGTTCTATATGTAGGCCGGCATATTAAGTCGATGCATGCATTTGCGAGAAATCCTGCGTCATTTCCTCGCCGAAGAACAAATCATCCAAGGAACTGAGCGTTCCGTCTTCCTCAACCTGGTATACGGACATCTTCTCCCCGTTTACCGTCAATTCAATAAAGCATCCCCAGCAGTAAAATTGATGGGAACCGATCTTCCCAATATCCTTGGAGCTGCAATTTGGACATTTCATCATTCAATCACCTATCCATTGATAGAATTCATGGTCTTCTCCAGCCGTTGCTCACTGTTCGGGGGGACCATGATCGCATTTTCCCCTTTCGTTATCCCTGGCGTAAGAGGCAGTATTTTGCGCCCCTCCATCAGATCGGATATGAATCCATCACTGATTTCGATACCAGTAATTGTATTTCCCAAATTCTGCTCAAAATAAACATCCGCAACGGTTCCAATCATCGTACCGTCCTCCGTGAGAACAGGAAGTTCCTTCAATTTGCCGTTACCCGAAATGAAGGTAAGCTGTATATTCTCGGCTTCGCATTTGCGGACAGCCTGTTGATTGCGAATCATGACGGCATCCTCGCCGTAAGCGACGATATCTTCCCAGAGCACTACTTTGCTGCTTGTGGAGAACATCGTCTTCCCCTCCAGCGTAATCCCTGAAATAGTCCAATCTTCATTCAACATTACATCGAGGACTTTTCCGACCTGCTTGCCGCCCTCCACTTCAAAGACAGCCAAGCCTATCATATCCTGCAGTCTCATAGTTGTTCAGGTCCCTCCTCGCTGGGCTATTTACAGCTTAATGTGAAAAAGCGAACGCATCCTCCTTTCCTTGGAATCTGAAAAACACAGCCCATTATATTTTTTTACGAAGACGGGTTAGGATGGTTCCAACTTTTTCGGCAGTGTACTCTATTTCTTCACTAGTATTACCCAAACCAAAGCTGAATCGAATCGCCGAGCGCAAAAGATTTTGCGGAAGATTCATGGCTTCGAGCACATGAGACGGCTCAAGCGATCCCGAGGTGCAGGCAGAGCCGCTGGCTACCGCTATCCCTTCCATATCGAGGTTCATCAGCATCGTCTCCGTCTGCATTTCCGGGAAGCTGATATTCACGATATGCGGCAGATAAAACTCCTGATTTCCGTTAACGCGAAAATGCTCCGAGCCGACGGTCCGCTCCAGATTGGACAACAATGCTGACCGCAGCTTCAGATCATGCTCGCGTCTTTCCGACAATCCGGATACAGCGATTTCCGCAGCTTTGGCAAAGCCGACGATACCGGCCATATTTTCTGTGCCAGCCCGTCTCTTCTTCTCTTGGAGGCCGCCGTGCAGAATCGGCTCGATCATTCGTTGTTTACGGATATACAGCGCACCTACGCCTTGAGGGCCGTTTATTTTATGCGAGGAAAAGCTGATGAGGTCAACTGGGAGTTCATTGCAATGGATAGGAACGGCACCTAGTGCCTGGACCGCATCAACATGAAAGACGATATCCCTGCCAGTGCTGCGGATCATTTCCCCGATTTCAATGATCGGCTGCAGTGTACCGACTTCATTGTTGCCAAACATCACGCTGACCAGAAAAGTGTCGGGCCGCAGCGCCTCAGCAACCTGTTCCGCATGGACGCGCCCCGTGCGATCAACCGGAAGATACGTTACCTCGAAGCCGTCTCGCTCCAGCTGCTGGCACGAATGCAGAACGGCGTGATGCTCAATGGCGGTCGTCACAATGTGCTTGCCGCGGGATTTCTGGGCATGCATTGTTCCGAATAAGGCCAGATTATCGCTTTCCGTGCCGCCCGCCGTAAATACCAGCTCCTCCGGTTTGCAGCCGAGAGCCGCAGCCAGGCGATCCCTAGCACCGTTTACTACCCGCTTCGCTTCCCTTCCGAAGGAATGTACGCTCGATGCATTCCCGAAATGCTTCTGCATGACGGAAATCATAGCTTCGGCAACCTCCGGATGGATCGGGGTCGAAGCTGCATGATCCAAATATATTTTTCTCAATTTATGATCACCTGTCTTTTCTTTGCAAGGTTGCGCAAACAACCTGAATTTCATGCGTTTTTATCGTATTCTTCCCCTGAAACATTCCCATCATAACGCCGGGCTTAACAGGTGTCCAGCAAATGTGCATCATAATCATGATTTTCTCTTTAATTTCTGCGTTAATATTCCGATGATAAAAGTATAAACCGAAGGAGCGTGAGAATGATGCACGAACTAAAGATGGCAGTTACACTAGAGCAGGAAGTCGTCATAATACTGGACTCGGGTGAGACGATGCGCGGCTTGCCGAAATGGGGAGCAGACCCGAAGAAGGTGCAGCTTCGCACCGTGGAAGGCGCGTTCTGGTTTCTGCTGGAAGAAATCGTGCACGTCACTCGCATCATCCCGATCGATAAAATCGAAAAGCCCCGCCCGGCACAAACGCAGGCGAAGCGCGATCGTTCTTATTGGATAAAGTAAACTATCGTATCCTTGCCATAAGCCCAACAAAAGACTCCTCGAGAGGAGTCTTTTTGTGTTCGTCGCTATATTTAAATATAGAACATATAGTTTTGCTCTGCGCCAGCCTCTTCATAATTGATCAGACTATCTAGCGTAGTCGAGTCCAGCACCTCAGCGATGCTGTCACGGATCCGCAGCCATAAATCCCGTTTGGCCGGATCATCCTCCTCCGTGAAGTCTACCGGGGAAATCGGCCCTTCCAAGACGCGGATAATATCCCCTGCTGTAATCTCTTCAGCAGCGCGCGATAGTATGTAGCCCCCATATGCACCGCGCACGCTTTTTACAAGCCCGGCGTTTCTAAGCGGTGCAATCAGCTGCTCCAAATAATGCTCGGACAATTGGTTTTTCTCAGCGATGCTCTTCAAGGAAGTAGGTCCTTCACCGAACTTCGCAGCGAGTTCCATCATGATCGTTAAGCCATAGCGTCCTTTCGTGGAAATCTTCAAAGAAGCCACCTCTTTCAATTTTCAAGTAATATTTATATAATTGAACATTGATCCATAAAGTAATGATAAGGGGGCATGTGTCCGTGCCCAAAGGACATACTTGGCCAATAACTCCCTATTCCTATCATTAACCTATGTTTATCGTAACATATCCCGTGTCTTTTGGAAAATAAAACGGCCCGGCTTTCGCGCAATTCGTTTACCGTGAATTAACATTCCGATAATTTCGCCCGAACCGGCTGCTTATGATAAAATATCGACAGGGAAACCGCCAAAGGAGTGATATAGATGTCTGGATCAAACAGCGAAACAAGAATTGTCGTCGGCATGTCCGGAGGCGTCGATTCCTCGGTAACGGCGCTGCTGCTCAAGCAGCAAGGATATGATGTTATCGGCATTTTCATGAAAAACTGGGATGATACCGATGAGTTCGGCCGCTGTACGGCGGAGGAGGACGCCGAGGACGTACGGCGCGTCTGCGAGCAAATCGATATCCCTTACTATACCGTCAATTTCGAGAAGGAATACTATGATAAAGTATTTGCCTATTTTCTCGAAGAATATAAGCGCGGCCGCACGCCAAATCCGGATGTGATGTGCAACCGCGAGATCAAATTCGGGGAGTTCCTGAATAAGGCCATGGATTTGGGCGCCGATTACGTAGCCACAGGACACTACGCCCGTGTTGTGCAAGAACATGACGGCCAATATAAATTGCTGCGCGGCGTAGACAGCAACAAGGACCAAACCTATTTCCTTAATGCGCTGAATCAAGCGCAATTGGCCAAAGCGATGTTCCCCATCGGACATCTGCCCAAACCGGAGGTGCGCCGCATTGCTGAGGAGGCGGGACTCTATACTGCCAAGAAAAAAGACAGCACAGGAGTCTGCTTCATCGGCGAACGCAATTTCCGCGAATTCCTAAGCCAGTACCTGCCCGCCCAATCCGGAGATATGGTTGACATTGTAACGGGTGAAGTCAAAGGCCGGCATGACGGCCTCATGTATTACACGCTGGGGCAGCGCCAAGGCCTTGGCATCGGCGGATCGGGCAGCGGCGAGCCTTGGTTCGTGGCAGAAAAGGATTTGCAGAACAACATCCTTTACGTCGTGCAAGGGGACAAGCACCCAAGCCTGTATTCGACCGGTCTGGTTGCCTCGGGCGTAAACTGGATCGCAGGCGCGGACAAGCTGCCGGACAAGCCGTTCAAATGCGTGGCCAAGTTCCGGTACCGCCAGCAGGATCAAGGAGTAACTTTGATTCCGCGGGAAGACGGAACGATGTTTGTTGCCTTTGATCAGCCGCAAAAGGCGATTACCCCAGGCCAGGCGGTCGTCTTCTATGACGGCGACGAATGCTTGGGCGGCGGCACGATCGAAGCAGCCGAGAAGATGCCTGTTCCTGAGTCGGGAGCCTCCCTAAGCTAGCCGAAGCTGCGCACAAAGAGAAGGGGCTGTCTCATAAGTCTCCAAAATAAAAAGTTGGGCAAGAAAACGTAAGGTTTTCCGTCCAACTTTTTTTGCTTTGTCGCTTTGCAGGAAATTAGCGAAGCGGATGCCCGCCATCTTCATTAGATTGTGGGCTAAAGCCACAAACCCCAAATTCGGTGTGAACCCAGCCCTCGCTAGAAGAAGCTACGGAATGAGCGATTGCCCTCGGCGTGCCCCCCTTAGTTTAATGGATTTATAGTAGTTATTTTCTACGACTAAGAAAGGAATATAGAATTAAATGGATTTCATGTCATTAGCGGGAGGGAAGAAGGTCATCCTGGGCTGGATTCTTGATTTTTGGTGCATCAAATCCATCTAATTCCCTGAAATATTCGTATCGAGCATAATTAAATACATGATTTCCATTTAGTAGTCTACATCCCTGTTTAGCTTCGTGTCCGACAGTTTATATAGAGGTGCTTAAGATGGGAGCCCTCAGTCATCTAGGTTCACTTTGGAGACGTCCCTTCTTCCGTTTTTCTGGCGGCCATTACAGATGGCGCACAAGTTCTTCCACAAATTGCTCCAGCTGCTCGCGGTCCAGCTCATCAAACCGGCTGGTAATCGGGCTGTCGATATCCAGGACGCCAAGCAGCTCGCCGTCCTTGATTAGCGGTACGACAATTTCCGAACGGGAAGCGGCATCGCAGGCAATATGGCCGGGAAACTGTTCGACATCATCCACCAGCACAGTTGTGCGCTGCATGGCCGCTGTTCCGCATACCCCCCTGCCCAGCGGAATCCGGATGCAGGCCGGCAGCCCTTGAAACGGACCCAATACGAGTTCGCCATCTTCATACAAGTAAAAGCCAACCCAGTTGATTTGCTCCAGAAATTGATTCAGCAGCGCCGCCGCATTAGCGAGATTGGCTACTCGGTTAGGCTCTCCTTCCAGCAGCGTCCGCAGCTGCGACTTGACGACGGAATACTGCTCTTCACGGGTTCCAGCATATTTTTCGGATACGAACATGGCATTTCCACTCCTTTTGTAATCTAATCTCTGTATCGGCTCCTCTTTATTCGTGGATCACGTGGATCCAGATCGATTAACCTAAATCATGTCCGGTTATGATGATATATGTGACGAGGAAAACATTCAAGACTAAAATGACGGCCGTACAAAACCAGGATAATGCTTTAACCCAGGTTCCGTTCGCGAACTCACCCATTTTCCTTTTGTCGCTCGTAAACAATACTAGTGGAATAACGGCGAAAGGCAGCTGCAGGCTAAGCACGACCTGACTCCAAATAAGGAGTTCCCCCGTTCCTTTCGATCCGGCGAGCCACGTCACAATAAAGGCTGGGACGACGGCGATTAATCGGGTAATTATCCGGCGAAGCCAAGGGGACACCCGCAAATGCACAAATCCTTCCATCACGATCTGGCCCGTTAGCGTTCCGGTAATCGTCGAGTTCTGGCCGGAGGCCAGCAATGCGACTGCAAACAACGTGCTGGCGATGCCTACTCCGACCGTAGGGCTCAACAACTCATAAGCTCTTTCAAGCTCGGAAACATCCATACTTGTACCGTAAAAAGCAGCAGAGCCAAGAATTAAAATGGCTGAGTTAATCAAAAAAGCAATAATTAATGAAATATTCGAATCCAATACGGAATATTTCAGCGCCTCCTTTCGTCCTTCCCTGGTCCGCTCGTATTGTCTGGTTTGCACGATGGCGGAATGCAAGTACAGATTATGAGGCATTACCGTCGCTCCCAGGATCCCCAGAGAGATCAGCAGCATTTCCGGATTTGTAACGATTTCCAGCTTCGGCACATAACCGCCCAATAAGGCAGACACTTGCGGCTTCGAGACGATGACCTCAAATACAAACACGCCGAATATCGTTACCATTAATACGATGACGATCGATTCAATAATGCGGAACCCTTTCTTCTGCAGCAGCAGTAACAGCAGCACGTCAAGCGTTGTAATCAAAATGCCCAGCAGTAACGGGATGCCAAACAGCAAATTAAGCGCGATGGCAGAGCCGATCACCTCGGCCAAGTCCGTTGCCACGATCGCCAATTCTGTGAGAATCCATAAAGCGAAGGAGGTTTTCTTCCCGACCGCATCTCTTGTGGCCTGGGCTAAATCCCGTCCTGTCACAATGCCCAGCTTCGCTGACAAGGATTGCAGCAGCATGGCAATCAAGTTAGAAATAAGAATGACGGAAAGCAAAGTGTAGCCGAAACGCGCCCCGCCTGCAATGGAGGTCGCCCAGTTACCAGGATCGACATAACCTACAGCTACTAAAGACCCTGGGCCGGCAAAGGCGAAAAATTTTCTCCAGAACTTGGCGTCCTTTGGGATTTTGATCGAACTGTTCACTTCCTCCAGACTTATATTCGAACTTTGCCGCAGCCATCCCTCGGCAGCATCATCCGATCCCTTCGACGGACCATTCATTATTTCACCACTTTCTGAAAAAATGTAGATTTATAGAATACAAGTTATTTTGCGCCAAAAACGTCAAAAAAACCGAAGCACCCGACGGTGCTTCGACTGATAGTACAAATTCGTACATTGGATCGTATCTGTCCTACTGCATGTCCTTCGACTGCCGAATTTGCTGGTTATGGCGGATTTTGCTCTCATTCCCCTGCTCCGTCGCCTCATAGAACTTCCGCTTCGCCAAATTCGGCGGCAGATAATCCTGCTTCACATAGTGCCCCGGATAATCATGCGGATATTTGTAGCCGACATGTCCCAGCTTTTCGGACCCCTTGTAGTGGGTATCCCGCAAATGCAGAGGCACCTCCGCCGATCTCACATCCTCGATGGCCGTCATCGCTTTGGAGATCGCTGTGGTCACAGCATTGGATTTCGGGCTCTCTACCGCAAATAGAATCGCCTGGGCGATGTTCAGCTTCGCCTCCGGCCAGCCGTTATTCCGATACGCCTCCAGCGCGCTCACTGCCTGAACCATCGCTTGGGGATTCGCCAGGCCGATATCCTCGCTGCTTGCGGCAATCAGCCGCCGGATGAAGGTCATAGGGTCCATCCCCAGCTTCTCCACGGCGTACAGGAACCAGAACAGCGCTGCATCGCTGGAGCCGCGGATGCTTTTGTGGAACGCCGACAGCACGTCGTATTGTGTCGACTCATCCGCCTTAACTAGCGGACGCCGGATCGATTCCTCCGCCACCTCCAAAGTAATGTGGACACATCCATCCTGCCGCGGAGGAGTCGTCATCGCTGCCAGCTCCAGCGCATTCAATGCCCGGCGGATATCCCCGTTCGCCATCGCCGCGATATGCAGCAGCGCCTCCTCATCCACTTCAAGGTGCATAAAGCCTAACCCTTTTTCCTTATCGGTCAAAGCCCGCTTCATCGCAATGAGCGAATGCTCTTTCGTCAAGGGCTGCAGCTGGAACAAGGTCGAGCGGCTCATCAAAGCCCCGTTCACATAATGGAACGGGTTCTCCGTCGTCGCCCCGATAAAAGTAATCGTCCCCTTTTCTACAGCTGGAAGCAGCGCATCCTGCCGCGAGCTGTTAAATCTGTGCACCTCATCCAGAAACAGAATTGTTTTCGTTCCATAGAAGGACTTATCGTTGTGAGCCTTCTCGATCACTTCCCGCACATCCTTTACGGAAGCATCTACGGCATTCAGCCTTACAAACTCTCCTTGCGTATGATTGGAAATAATATGAGCAAGCGTTGTCTTCCCGCAGCCGGGGGGGCCATACAGCAGAATCGAAGATACCTGGTCCGCTTCAATCGCCCTGCGCAGCAGCTTGCCGGGCCCCACGATGTCTTCCTGCCCGATATATTCATCCAGCGTCGTCGGCCTCATCCGGTCGGCAAGCAGCCTGCCGGCAGGGCTCGAGCTTTGCTGGTATGAGAACAAATCCATGGAGTTCACTTCCTTATGACTCATAATGACAGCCTAAACCTAAACACCATTTTACCATATTGGGACATAAAACATGATCGGGTACAAAACATTTAAAATCATTCTTTCGCTTTCTTCCCAAGGCGGAATATGAGTTAATATAGATGTCGGGCCGACGAATCACTGGAAAGGGGGCTGATGAATGTGATTTCAGTGAGTGAGGTGGTTTCCGCGTAAGCGGAAACCTCAAGCAAGGGGGCTGTATAGCCCCCTTATTTTCGTTGCTGTGAAAATATGTTAAGATATAGCCAGCTATTTATGAAATGACGATAATGATGAAATCAATTATTGCGAAAGGGGGATTACGATCATGCAGACTTATTTCGTTCTTGAACTAGATCGAGCACATCGAAACAAGGAGGAACATGACCGTGAGCTACAAAAATGGGAAGGATGTGCTTCCCCCCCGATTGCTGAAGGAATTGCAGCGCCATATTCAAGGTGAGCTTCTCTACATCCCCAAGCCGGAGCAAAGCCGTGCTTCCTGGGGAGAGCTCAGCGGTTCCCGCACAACGATTGCCAATCGGAATGAGGAAATATTTCGGAAGCATCGTTCAGGCCTATCGGTTAGAGATTTAGCCGAGATGTACTACCTCTCAGACGAGAGCATTCGCAAAATACTGGCCAAGATGCGCACCGTCCAGAAGGAAACAACACCCTCATGCTAGCCAAGACTCCATATTACGAAATCAGGAGCTGCCCCATTAGAATTCTAATGAGCAGCTCCTGATGTCTGTTCCCAACAAACTAGGATTGGTTCATCTCCTTTATAACTTCCATGGGTACTTTTAACTTTCGCGACTCCGTCAGCAGCCCATTCATCTCCTGCTGCACATCTGTAATCTGTGTATAGCAATACCCGGCAATATAATCTGTATTCTTAATAGCATGGTGTATCGCTTTTAGTCTTGCCACGAATGATTCTTCTGAGGACTCCTGATGGCCGTAACCCCAACCCGCCTCATTTTTAAAGGCAATGCCGCCGAATTCACTGACAATGATCGGCTGCCCGCTGTAGGAATAACCATCGGCAAAGGCATATTTCCTCTTGTTAAAGGCGATTTCGTTTCCTATAATCTTCTCTTTATCCTTGTAACGCTGCAGGAACTCTTCCCCTGACTCTACATAATCATGAAGCGTTATGAGATCCGACACCGTATGCTCCCAGCCGTCATTGGATACGACAAGCCGGTAAGGATCATAAGCTTTGGTGAGATGATAGATGGCCTCCGTGAAAGACTGCTGCTTTCTGTCCTTGGCAATTTGCATGATCCCCCAGGATTCATTAAATGGAACCCACACCACAATGCATGGATGATTATAATACTGCCGCACTACCTCCATCCATTCGTTGGTAAATCTCTGAATCGCATTGTCGTTAAACTCGAATGTTGCTGCCATCTCCGACCATACGAGCAGCCCCTTCACATCACACCAGTACAGAAAACGGGCATCCTCTACTTTCATATGCTTTCGTACGCCGTTGTAACCCATCTCCAGAATCGCATCGATATCTTGGATGATGGCTTCGTCCGAAGGCGGAGTAAGATGGCTCTCCGGCCAATAGCCTTGATCCAGAACAAGCCGCTGGTAGATCGGTTCGTTGTTAAGCAATACCTGTCCGGCTTTGGTGGAAATTTTCCGCATGCCAAAATAGGAATAGACATGATCTATCTTCTCCTGGCCGCGGTACAAAATAAACTCAACGTCATACAAATTCGGATGGTCCGGCGTCCAGCAGCTCATCTTCCAGGGGCCGTTCACTTCATGAATCAGGTCAACCTCCAACTGGAGCCAGCTTCGATCCATCGCCAAGCCGACCTTTTTAACCTGCTTCCCCTTCAAGCTGACGATCGTTTCCAGCCACATATCTGCGGCCGGCCAATCGCCGTTCATTTGATATTCGAACCTCACCTTCCAATCGTCGACGTCCGGGGTTATTTTCACTTGATCGATATACGTAGGCGCTGCGTATTCCAGCCATACCGACTGCCAGATTCCCGTCGTCTGCACATAGAAGCACTCGAAGCTATTCTGCTCCCAACGCTGCTTCCCCCGCGGCTGGGCAGCATCCATGCTGTCTTCCACCTTGACCGTCAAGCTGTTGGCATCTCCGCAAACGATATAGGAGGTAATATCGAAGGAAAATGCGGAATAGCCTCCTTGGTGCTGTCCAACATACTCCCCATTCACCCAAACCTTGGCGATATAATCAACCGCTTGGAAGTGCAGTATGACTCGCCTGCCCGCTTTCTCGGCCGGAATATCCAGCATTCGATGGTACCATACATTAGAATGATGCTCTTCTTCGCCAATACCGCTAGCTCTGGTTTCATAAGTGAAAGGAACAGTAATTTGGCGATCACCCCCGAACTTCTTTGGCCATCCCAAGCGTTCACCCATGTTTTCATCATCGAATCCGAAGCTCCACTCGCCATTCAAATTAACCCAGTCCGTCCTTATGAATTGCGGTCTTGGATAATCCTTGATATACATCTGTGTTCCCATTGTCTCTCATCTACTCCTTCATCCTAGTTCTGATCTCATGCTATGTCCCTTAAGCAACTGATTTAGGCGTCAACCCTTAACCCCTGTCATAGATACACCCTGGACGATATGCTTCTGGAGAAAAATATAAACAATCATCGTAGGAATAGCAGCGATCGCACTGGCTGCCATAATCGTGTTCACATGCAGCACATTATTCGATAGGAAGGTCGGCAAGCCTGTAGACAGCACCATGTTTTCTTCGGAATTAATCGCGATATACGGCCAGATGAAATTATTCCAGGACATAATGAAATAGAAAATACCAATTGCAATCATGGCTGAACGCGTTAGAGGCATATAGATCGACCACCATAAGCGGAAATCCCGCCCCCCGTCAATTTGTGCTGCTTCCATATAATCCTTCGGCAGCCCATCCATAAATTGCTTAATCAAGATCAGTCCAAGCGGATTCGTCAGGCTGGGCAAAATAATACCCCACATATTATCCAGCAAATCGATGCTTAAGACCGTCTCGTATAAAGGAATCAACATCGCTTCCGTCGGAATGAGTAGTCCGGACACGCATAAAATAAATAAGAACCCTTTGGATCTAAACTTTTTGCGTGAAAAAGCAAAGGCCCCTAACGAGCTAATGATCACGGTAATCAATGTAGTTACGGCTCCGATCACGAAGCTATTCCAGGTCCATCTCAAAATTTGCGATTCGGTTAATACCTTGGCATAGTTGCTAATCGTTAAGTCTGAGAAGTCCGTCCACTCTGCCACCGTAATCGCGGATACGCCTTCGGGCTTCAAGGAAACGACAAACATCCAAACTAAAGGAATTACAAATATGACTGCCAATATGACGGTTAAACTATATATCGCTGTTCGCGCCACCTCTATTCACTCTCCATTTACGACTCTTTTCTGTTAACAACCATGTATTGAACCGCGGCAATCAACAGCATAAAAATACAAAACAACGTCGATTGTGCGGCTGCAAGCCCGAACATATCCTTCTTGAATCCCGTCACATAGATGTAACGGATGATCGTATTCGTCGTATCCCCGGGTCCGCCATTGGTCATTATCTGAACCTGCCCGAACAGCTTTAAGCCCGCGATGATTTGAAAAAAGATTTGCACCTTCATCACAGAAGATAAACCCGGAAGCGTAATGAACCGGAATTTATGAAACGAAGACGCGCCGTCAATATCAGCAGCCTCATAGAGCTCCTGGGATATTTCCTGCAGCCCTGCCAGGAACAATACCATGACAAAGCCGACCGTCCACCACACCGTAGCAATGACAATGGACCACCAAGCCGCATTAGGACTGGTAAGCCAGTGAACTGAGGATAACCCTAGAGTCTCCAGGATGACATTGACGAGTCCATGCTTGGAATCGAACATTCGGAGCCAAATAAAGCTAATGACAGAAACGGAAAGTACGTATGGCAGAAAGTAAATCGATCGGAACATCGTCTGAAACGGAATCTTGCGGTGAATTAACAGAGCCAGCAACAGACCGAGCGAAATAATGATCGGAACGACTAAAATGACAAAATACAGGCTGTTCCATAAATATTTATAAAAATCGCTGTTCGTCAATATTTTTGTATAATTATTGAAGCCCACATACTTCTCCATCCCCAGAATCGTCCAGGAATGAAGACTAATATAAGCGCCTCTAAGCAATGGCCAAATATAGAAAACAAGAAGCGGAATTAAAAATGGGGCTAGAAATGCAATGGCTGAAAACTCATTTTTCAATTGCCTTTTCCACCCGCTTGCTGCTTGCTGAGCTTTCACGGTCATCCTCCTCCAACGCGATGCGGAACTGCGGAACCAAGCCCGCTATCAAGGTTTAAGGAATGAAACCGCATCATCAGATACGGTTTCATCTCGCCACCTTACTCTTAATTTTGAAGAATTTCGTTAATATCCTTCTCCATGCCCTTTACCCCATCTTCCGGCGTCATCGTTTTAAAAATAACAGCCTGAAGCACATCCTTCACCACCGTATCGATCGCATTGTACCGATCCGTCTTAGGTGCATGCTTGACCGTTTTTTGCGAGGCGACAAACTCTTCCCGATACGGAAGGTTCATGTATTCATCACTGGCAGTGACCGCCTTCGCTGCTGGAACATGACCCGCTTGCGCCCAAATTTTCCCGCCCTCAAGCGTAAAATACTTCATAAATTTCATTGCAGCAACCTGCTTCTCTTCCGTCACATATTCAGGAATAACGAGAGTATGGGAGGCTGCCCAATGCGTCTCGCTGCCGAAGATCGGAGGAATCGAGGTAATGCCGACATTCAGGCCTTCTTCCCCAAGATGCCAGCCCGCTTCCCACACGCCGCCAAACCATGTCGCGGATTTTCCGCTATGGAATGTATCCCAAGGCGTCTTGTCGTTAATATCGCTAAGACCCTGATCATAGAGATCCAAATAAAATTTCAGTACGTCTATGGCTTTCTCATTGTTGATGTCGGCTTGACTCAGATCATCCGTCAAAATACTGCCGCCAGCCTGATAATATAAATTGTAGAAGGGCTCATGAAAGTACGGCGTATTCACACTAAACGGTGTTACCCCTGGAACCTTGCTCTTGATCTCTGTCAGGAATTGCTTGAAGCCTTCAGGAGAAATCTCGCCAAACCGCGGTGTGCCATCCTCATTTAGCAGCCCGGCCTCCCCAAGCAAATCTTTATTGTAGTAGAACATGTGGAAATGGGTATCGATAGGAACGGCATAGGGAATTCCGTCATAGCTGACGCTTTCCACGTTGCTATCCGTAATTTCGCTGAAATCAAAGCCGGCCTTCTCCGTCAGCTCATTCAGCGCGCTCAATTGACCCGCCTTAACAAAAGGTGCAAGCCGGTCAGCATGAGCTACCGCTACATCCGGGCCTTTGCCGGAAGCGAGTGCTGTACCGAACTTGGCATAATACTCACCCGATTCCAGCCGCAGCGTTTTGACCTTAACCTCTTGCTGAGAGCCGTTAAAACCGTCTACGATCTGATCGACAAAATCGCCTTCCCCGCCCCCAAATAGATTCCAAAACGTTATTTCGACCGCCCCGCCAGTCCCACTGCCGCCTGGGCCGTTATTCGTCTCCGCTGCCTTTCCCGAGTTGGCTGGACTGTTCCCTTTGCTGGAGCAGCCTGCTGCAATCAGCACGATCACAAGCATCAAGAATAACATTGTCGTGAACCTGTTCTTTCTAGCCATGGCGTATCCCCTTTTCTTGTATAGGTTTAGAACAGCTTCTTCTAACCCGCCTGTCATGCAAGCGCATTCATTCTGTTCTTGAATTTCATATTAGAATAAAGCGACAGTCATTCAAACGGAATAAACTACGTGATCTATCGTAAAAAATAAGGTTTTCATTGCACGATTCTCATATCCGATCTTTATGGTGCAATATTTCTCTCTATCCGTGTAAAATTTACAGATGACTTACATGGACTTCATCCCATCCCTGTATTCGCTTGGTGTTGCGCCTGTCATTTTTTTAAACAGTTTGGAGAAATACTTCGAGTCGGATATGCCGACCAATATGCCGATCTCACTGCTCTTAAGATCTGTATTGCGGAGCAAGGCTTTGGCACGCTCAAGCCGAACTTTGGTAATATAGTCGATGACCCCTTCGCCCATTTCCCGCTTAAACAAGTTGGAGAAGTAATTTTTACTAAGATGAACATGCTGGCTTAGCACTTGGAGCGACAGATCTTGATCATAGTTCTGCTCGATGTACTGAATGGCCTTCGCAATGCTTCCTTGATCACTTGAATAGACGGCCCGCATATTCTGGATCAGTTCTGCATAGATCTGCACGAACCACGCTATAATCTCCTCCAGCGTCTCAAGCTGCTTAATCTGGTCAAACAATTCCTTCTTCCGTTCATACAGCCATTCATGATCATGGGATAATTCCAAATACATATTGGTCAAATTCAGCAGCAGTTCAATAGATATTAGATGCACGCCTTCATAGTCGAGCCTTGTCTTTACATGATCGAAGGTATCCACAAGATACTGCTGCATCGCTTCACGATCCAAGGAATACAAATAATCATTCAGCTTCTTGTTCATCACCGGAACCGGCTTCGCCGCAATGTCAGTTTCATATACAAATTCTTGGCCTATCACGATGCCGCATCCGATAAACAGCTTCAGCCGATAGCGATGCTCAGCCTCTAAATAAGCATTCCGGAGCTCTAGCAAGGTATAGAACGGACTGCTCACTCCAAGGGTTACCGATAATCCTAATTCGTCAGAGATTCGCGAGATGACCCGCTGCGCCAATTCCTCTGCCGCATCAGCAGAAATACCTTTGCACAGTACAGTCCACAGCCCCGTGCTTCCAGAGATAATTTCGTTATCCTCCGAACCGAAGGAGCATATTTCCCTAGTCGCTTCAATCCCCCTGGTATGGAGCATAATGATCTCATCTTCTGAGTGGCGACTTCTCAGCTTCTCCAAATCATCGATCCCGATATACAGTAAGATTCGAGGAGTCTTGCAGGGAGTCAGGCCTGCTGCTTGCAGTTTCTCCTCGGTGATGTGGGCCTCTAAAATCGTGCCGTGTGCCAGCCCCATTAGCAATGCTTCTTTGGTAACGCGATCCTTATTCGATTCCTCGTGCGCTTGCTTACCCGGGGAATGACCAGCAGCATATTGAGCCTCGTCCAGAACGGTCTTCAGATTCATCATCACCTGCTCCAAATCCTTGGGCATAATATCGGACTTGATCAAATAATCTGTAATCCCAAGACGTATTGCCTTCTGAGCATACTCAAAATCGTCAAGGCAAGTCAGCAGAATCAGCTTGACCTGCCGATCCAATGCCCTGACCTGACTGACAAACTCGATCCCATCCATGACAGGCATTTTGATATCGGATATGACGACATCTGGCGCCAATTCCTCAAAAACAAGCAGCCCTTCCGTGCCGTTGCTCGCTTCACCCACGACATCGAACCCTATACTTTCCCAGTCTATCATCGCTTTAATTCCATATCGGACGAAATGCTCATCATCAACGATCAGTACTTTGTACATATTGTCCCCCTGATTACTCTAGTATTGGCAGCGTAATAACCACAACAGTTCCCTTACCAGGCTTGCTGTTTATAGCAAGACCGTACTCTTCCCCGCAAATCAGCTTGATTCGCTCCGCTACATTCGCAAGACCAACCCCTAGGAAAAAAGCTCCTTTCGGTAAATCATCGGGTACCAGACCGCCGAAATGAACCTCATCCTCAAAGCCAAGGCCATTGTCTATAATTTCGAATAATAGACGATTTCCCTCCTGCCTGCAGCGAATCGTAATCACAGCCCCCTGCGGCTGATCCGCAAATCCATGCAGCACCGCATTCTCCACAATCGGCTGCAAAATAACTTTGGGCGTCCGATACATCTTCACCTTATCTTCAATTTCATAATTCACTTCAATCGGCGTAGTGGTGCGCAAATTTTGAATTCCCATATAACATTCGACATGCTCCAGTTCCTCTTGAACAAGAACCGTATCGCTTCCTTTTCCGATACTGATATGCAGCAAGCGGGATAATAACCGGGCCATTTCCGCCGTATTATTTGCTTTCTGGAACAACGCCGTCCATTTGATCGCATCCAGTGTGTTATAGAGAAAATGCGGGTTGATTTGCGCCTCCAGGGCTTTTACTTCGGCAATTCTTTTATTGTTCTGCTCTACATATACCGCTTCCACCAATTCTTCAATTCTCCCCACCATATCATTAAAATGATATTGTAAACTGCCAATTTCATCGCTTCTGTCCTCGTTGATGCGAATCCGTGTCGCTAGATTGCCGAGATGAACCTGCTTCATCGCCTTCACCATCTCTTTTAAGGGTTTGGAGACAGACGATGCCATGGCATAGGCCGTAATGATCGAGAACAATACGCACAATATCATGATCATAGCGATTACTTTTATCACTTGATTCGAATCCTTATATAAACTGGACCGTTCTATAATATGTACAACCTTCCAATCGTTGCTCTTTAGCTGCTGGTAGTTCACCATAACCTCTTTCCCTTTGTACCTGGCCACAAAGCTGCCTTCCTTCACCCCGTCCTGAATAGCTGCCCCCGTGTCATTTTGAAAATAGAGGTTCATCGGCGTCATCAGCATGGATTTGTCCGCATGCGATAAAATGATTCCATTCTGATCGATTACGAAGCTTTCTGTAGAAAGCTCACTGTCTGTATTTTTACTTAAAATATCGCTAAGCATCTCTTCCCGGATATCGAGCACCACCACCATGCCCATCTGCCGGCCATCATAAATGTTGAATACCTGCTTGGCCAGAGAGAAGACCAGCTCCTCATGATTGTCCGCCGTATCCGAATACTGTCCTAGTCTAGTGGGGAACCAGACATAAGAATTCCGCTTGGCCATCGTCCGCTCATAGAAATCAGCCTGATGAGCTTCAAGATCCTCCCAGCGAAAAATCCCCTTAATATACTGAGCATCCGTAATAAACGAAATCGATTTGAACTCTGGAGAGACCGCCGTGAAGTAAGCCAGCTTGGTAGTCAGCGTGAGATGTTCCACAATGCTTTCATCACGCTGCTGCAGCTTATCCAGCAAAGACATAACTTCCGTGTTCGTAATCACCTGCATCAGCATATCCTTGTACCCGGAGAAGCGGATATCGATATTTTCCCCTGTCTGTCTGATCAACTGCTTCGAGGACTCTGCCACTTTCTTGTCAATAGCATCTTTAGAAATAGAATAAGAAACCAGCCCCAATATAAACAAAGGGATTAATGTCATCGCCATGAGCAGCAGAATCCATTTGTATTTTATGCTCGTTCGCAAATACCGCCAGCCTTTGCCTAATCTCATCGTTATCATCTCCACCTGCTTCGATACGAACAAAGAAAGACCCAGCCGTATGGCAGGATCCTTCTTCCACTATTTCAGAACTATAGAACTATAATTAAGGATAGACCGTGAAGTTATCAAACGACGTACTCTGATGAGCCGTTCTTAACCCCGCTTTTCCATGAGTAAATGCCGTTTCCGAGTAATCGTTATAATCAATTTTCGGAACGTTCATATCACCTACGTACACCTTAATATTCGTTCCCTGAACGACTACCTTCATTTTATGCCATGTACCTGTGGACAGAGCCAGATTCACACCCGTTAACGGGCTCCAGTTGTAATTTTGTTTACCGAGATACACTCCATCCGTTTTGATGTAGGCATAATACCCCTGCATGAAATCGGCATTGCCTTGCCCAAGCTCCAGCCCATTTGCCGGATTGGTACCGCGGACAATGATCCCCGAGTCTCCTCCGCCCTCGTTCATGCGAATATCCGCTTCCACGGTATAGTCCGCCCAATGATCATTGCCAATTGTTGCCTTGGCAAATGTGCCGCCTGCGGAGTGATACAGTCCGCCGCTGACAGACCAGCTTCCCTCCCATTGCTTCCAGTCGCCGCTCTTGCTCCCATCAAAGTTATCGGTCAGATGAGGTACGCTTGCATGATGCTGGAATTCCATACTGGCGAAGTCGGCCTCACCCGTCACAAATTCAACGCGTAATTCTCTTAAGCCTTGCGTTAGAGGTATGCCCTTCACCGTGATCGAGCGCCATTCATCCCAGCCGCCAGTATTAGGGATTTGCACAATACCGGTTAAATCCGTCGTTCCGTCCCATAATCTGATTTGTACGCCATCCATGGTGGTTGCCATTCGAAACGTAACGTCATAAGCTCCCGTTGAAGCCACATTTACCTTGTACTTTAACCATTCCCCGGACTGGTTCCAGCCTACGTTATAGCCGCCTTCCGGATTAACACGGATATCTACCGCGTCCTTTCTATATTCGCCGCCCAGATTATTTGCGGTTGTATCATGATAAGCGATTCCTTCGCCACCGCTCATATAGTGAACCGCTTCCACTTTGCCAGGGACGGGCTTATACGCATCCCAAGCGTTACTGCCGTCCACTTTGTTGCTGAATGCGACATAAGCAAAGTCAGCATGCGTATCTTCGGTTAAATAGCCGACCTGACCACCGCCAAGATTGGCGCTTTGTACGATCTTCAGCATCTGATCCACGTAGATTCGGAATTCGTTCCCTGATTTCTCGACCCGAATGCTATGCCACTTGCTATAATCAAACCCGGAAGGCAGTGAAGCATAGACCCATCCTTGAGACACGCCATCTACGACAAAATTGACTTCCAGGCGGTTATGCAATTCGCTCAGCATCGCCACGCCGTAATTATCTTCATTTACATAAGAAAACGTAGCTCCGTAACGCGGGGAGGCGCTTGTTCCTCGATTCATTTGCTTCATATGGAATTCTGCCGTATAATTCGCATCCGTCGCCGCGTTCGTAATTTGTTTATGCGCCGCCGTAGAGCCCATACTATCCTGCCACATTAACTCCTGGTTATAGATGCCCCAATGCCCGCCATTTACATTGTACCAGTTCGAGCCGATAGCCGTTCTGTTAAAGCGGTCATGAAAATCCGGCATATCCGGGTCGGGCTGCGATGTTGCCGTAGGGCCTAGGACGAGCATTTTGTCCCCGTTCCATACGACACGATCCATATTAATACTTCGAATCGGCCAGCCTTCAGGCGTGTAGCCCTTCCAATTATGGTAGAACATATAGAGCGAATCCAGATCCGGGCCGGTGACTAACCCATTATGGCCCAGTCCAATCATTGGCCCCTCGGTTGAGAGGACGACGGGATTCTGCTTGCTGGCAGGTTCAAATCCCGTTAAAGGATTACTGCTCACCGCATAATCGATCCGGTAAGCCGGACTATGAACATGGTTTCCGGTGTATGTCATATAGTATTTTCCGTTCCGCTTAATGACGGTAGCCCCTTCTGTCCAGCCTCCGCCGATCGATGCGCCAGTTTGATGCCCGGCTCCAAAAGTATAAGGATCACTCATCGGATGAGCGACCATCTGGCCGTGTTCAGCGCGGTAGAAATACCACTGTCCATCGTCATCAATAAATACATGCCCGTCAATACTCAATCCTTTATTGGGGGTCTGAACGGTGAAAGGCCCTGTAGGGCTTTCGCTGCGCAGCACGTAATGGCCGTTTCCGCCCGGAGAGGTATACATATAGAAGTAGCCATTCCAATAAATAACCTCCGGCGCGTAAGCCCCTTTCGTAACCGGGTCCGTTGCCACAAGTCCGGCATAAGTCCAGTTCACTAAGTCCGGCGAGCTCCAGGCTTTAATGCCTGTCTCAGAGTCCTTGGTGCTGACGTACAAATAATAATCGCCTTTGAATTTCAAAATATAAGGATCACCGGAACCATAAGTTTCCCATTCATTGCTGAGTGTCTGAGGATTCTGGTAGGCCTGCGCCAACGAAGCCGGCAAAATTAGGCATCCAACCATTAGAACAAGCAAAATCTTTAAATATTTTCTCATAGCGTCCTTCCTCCCACAGGCGAATGTAATCGCTTTCTATTTTATCGTCATCTTATCATCACTCCTTGAAGTTTTTTATATCTTATAGAGTATATAATTGAAATGACTGTTCTTTTAATGAAATAGAATAACAGGTATGGCTATCCTTCTGGGGAGGTATGTCCCGTGAATCTGCTCCAGCAGGAGCTCCACAGTAACTTTGCACATTTCCTCGACATTTTGCTTGATGTAGCTCACTTCTGCTAAATCGGACTGGTCAAAACTAATCAGTTCCGGGCGTTGCTCATTGGGCAGATTCATATGTTTTATCGCCCGAAGCGTCATGTGGGTGAGTTCTGCATTTCCAGTGAAAATCGCCGTAATTTCAGGGTGGTTTCTTAGAAATTCCTGAATCTTGGAGCTTCCTTTTCCCGAAGCCACATCAGCTATGCTCACCACACACCACAAATTTTTATTGATCGGCAGGTTTCGTTCAAGGAACGCCTTCTCAAATCCCAGCGCCCGGTCCGCCGTTACCGAATTGGTCACTTCCATCGTTACAAAAGCGATTTGCTGATGCCCTCGGCTAATGAGATGCTTAACCGCCTGATAGGAGCCATCCACATTATCTGCGCTTACGCTGTAAGTCTCGATTTCTTTCAGATAACGATCGATCAGGACGAGCGGGAACCGGTTCAATGACAATCTTAAAATATCATTGTTATACATCTCCTGCTCAATCGGAAATATGATAAGCCCCTTTACCCTTAATTGGAGTAAATCCTCGATGGCCCTGCTCTCTTCCAGCGACGATTCCTGAGTAATTTTGATCAGGAGATGATAGCCATTTTTCCGGACGTATTGCTCGATAGCATTGATGATCCGCTGATCTACCTTTGTCTTCATGCTGGGGAGAATGAGCCCAATTAATCCCTTATGACCGCTCATGGACGGGATATCCTTGGGGATATGATTGACAAATGTCCCTTTTCCCCGGTGTCTGACCAGGATTCCTTCTTCAGCCAGCCCATTCAAAGCATTTTTAGTTGTAATCTTGCTTACATGATACTGCTCGGCGAGCTCTGTCTCCGACGGGACACGATCCCCTGGCCTCAGCTGCCCCGTCCGTATGAAATACCGGATGTCCTCTTGAATCAACTTGTATAGCGGTAATGACTTCATAGGCAAGCCACTCCCTCCCTGTTCCATGCTGCTTTAGCTCAAAGACATATAAATGATTATAACATCAGACCTATTTCTTCGTTGAAAATAGAAAAAGAGCTGCTTAAGACAGCTCTTCCTATGCATAAATCTTACTCCTTTTCATGCGATCTGAATTTACGAAAGAGGACGAACCACGTTCATGACCATCTCTGAATTCTCCGTGATCACATAATCAGGTAATTCCTCTCCATGCAGCAGCCAGAGCTCGTGCAGAGCCCTTGTACAGCCGACATAGAGCAGTTTGGCATCCTCCGGCGAGTAATGCTCCCGGTCGACATCCGTAACAATGACAGCGTCAAATTCAAGCCCTTTGGACAAATAAGCTGGCAGGACGGATATGCCGCCGGCATACTGATCGGTACGGCCATCGATCAAATGGGCTTCGATCCCCTCCTGAACGAGCCATTCATGGAGCTCCGAAGCATCCCGCAGCGTCCTCGTCAGCAGCGCCGTCGTCCGGTAGCTTCCCTTGAGCACGGCCTTCAGTACCTCGGTGATGGCCCCGCTCCGTTCCGTTCCCGCCGCAGGCAATAGCTTGACCGGCTCCCCGCTGCGAAATACGGGAACGGCCAGCAGCTCTGTGCCGACTCCCCTGGTCAATATTTCGTTTCCGAAAGATATGATTTCCATCGTCGAGCGGTAGCTGCGCGTCAGGGCAAAATAAGCTGTATCCTCCGAATCGAACAGCTCCTGCATTTCATGCCAATCACGCACCCCTTTATAATAGTGAATGCCCTGCGACAAGTCTCCCAGTATCGTAAAAGAATGCCCTTTGACAAAGCGGTCCAATACAGCGATTTGGAAGGGAGAGAAATCTTGAGCTTCGTCGATGACAACATGGTCGAAAGTCATCTGGCCCTCGACCTCATGAATGCACGTATATAAATAGAGCAGCGGCGCGAGATCCTCCTCTTTAACGATGCCCTGCTTCAAGTTGCCGCGCGTCTCCTGCCAAATGGCCGGGGGAATATCAGCAGACATGTCGGGAAGGCCTATGCTCCCCTTTTTTTTAAGTTGAAAAAGCTCCTCGTACAATGAAAGCGGCGTAAGCTCCGGCCACTTCTTGGCATAAGCCTTCTCACGCTGCTGCGCTTTCTTCTTCCACTCCTTGAGCTGTGCCGCAGACGGTGCTTTCTTCAGCTCCATCTCGATCCAGCGGTGCAGCCGGGCCAGAACCCGTTCTTTGCGTCTTGCCGTAGGATAATGCTTGTATTCTCCCTCGAACCAAGCCATAATCTCGGCATAAGGAAGCTTCGTTCCCTCCCAAGGCTCGAAATCGATCTGCGGGACGCATAAGGCTTCCATGTCAGCGAGAAAAGCATCGATCACCGCCTTGAAGCGCATCGCGCCCTTGAATCGGCCCGGCAGCTCACTTTCCGGCACAGGCTCCGACCGGCCTGCATCGAACCACCGGTGAAGATCGCTCTGGCTTGCGGCCGGCGGATGCTCCAGCCCAAGTATTTCCGCAGCCCAGTCCGGGAACGTGCTTTGCTGGATATCGCCAACGCCGAGCTCTGGCAGCACCTCGGAAATATAGTCGATGAACATATGGTTCGGCGCAAAGATGACCATGCGTTCCGCCTTGATCTGCTCTTTATATTGATACAGCAAAAAGGCCAAGCGATGCAGCGCTACTGTCGTTTTCCCGCTGCCCGCCACGCCCTGAATGATAAGTGCCGTGTTTTTTGCCGCCCGGATGATTTGATCCTGCTCTGCCTGGATCGTCGATACGATATCACGCAGCCGGTTGTCTTTATTTTCGCCTAGCCGATAGACGAGAAATTCATCCGACACCGCGGGACCCTCGTCCTCCCGATTGAACGTATCGACGACGCGCTCCAGAATCTGCTGACGGATGACGATGTTTCTTTTTAAATAGACAAGTCCCTCGATAATGCCCTCCGGCGCTTCATAGGATGCTGAATCCCCGCCTGTAAATGAATAAAATAAACTCGCTACCGGCGCTCTCCAATCAATGACAATCGGCTGCTGGCCGGAAGGGTCGCTGACGCCGACTTTGCCAATATATAGAGAGGCAGGCTTCCGGCCCTGTTCCTCAAAATCAAGCCGGCCGAAGTAGGGCTCCCGCACGGATTTCTCCAGCTGCTGCCGCTGTTCCTCCCGGCCCGCCTCCAGTACCTGCTCCGTAAAATCATGACCTGTATACACAGATATGGCTCGCAAAGCTGACAATTGGCGGTCGATCTCCTGCAAGGTACGGTCCAGCCACTCTTTCTCTTCTTGATAGGCACTTTGAAAATCAGTCATTTCAGTTACCTCCTAAGGTTTAGTGTTCCAATTGTCCTGGCGAGTGATTTTATATTTCCAGAGTCAAAAGGAGTTACATTATACCACCATGGAAAACAAAAAGCGACCGCCTTCATGGAAAAAGGCAAAATCGCTTTGTCTCATTAAATCTTGATTCCGTTGATTTCGAGCAGTTCCCGGACGGCTACGCTGACCATAATTAGGCCGACGACGGGTGGAACAAACGAGTTGCTGGCTGGAGGCTGCTTCGCCTTGCGGATTTTCGCGCCCTCCGGGGCAATTTTCTTGGTGACATCCTCACGAGGCTTAACCGGATCCTCCGTGGAGAATACAACCTTAACCCCTTTCTTGATGCCGTCTTTGCGGAGCTTCGTGCGAATGACGCGAGCCATCGGATCGACCGAGGTCTTCGAAATGTCCGCTACCTGGAAGCGGGTCGGATCCATTTTATTCGCGGCGCCCATGCTGGAGAGCATCGGAATTTTTCGCTTCAGGCATTCTTTGATGAGATGGATTTTGTACATGATCGTATCCGAGGCATCCAATACGTAATCGATGTCATATTGGAACAGCTGCTCGTAGGTTTCTTCCGTATAAAACATATTTAGCGCAATCGTCTCACATTCCGGGTTAATGAGCTTAACCCGCTCACACATCAAATCCGCTTTTTTCTGCCCGATCGTCGTAGTCAGGGCATGGATTTGGCGGTTGATATTGGTAATATCGACAACATCTTTATCGATCAGAATGATGCGTCCGACTCCCGTACGGGCTAGCGCCTCTACGGCAATTGAGCCGACTCCGCCGATGCCAAGAACCGCTACCGTACTGTTCTTCAAGGCTTCAAGACCTTCGGCTCCGATCGCCAGCTCTGTCCGTGAAAACTGATGCAGCATACTTCCCGCAATCCTCCTTTATGAAGCAGAAACGGGCTGCGGCTTCCTGTCAGGAGGCAGTACCCGTTTCTAGCGAATGAATTATTGTTTTTTATCTTCAGCCGGCTTCACGGCCAATTTAATATGAAGCTGCTCTAATTGCGGCGCATCCACTTCAGACGGGGCATTCATGAGCAGATCTGTCGCGCTCGCCGTCTTCGGAAACGCGATCGTTTCACGCAGGTTATTGCGGCCGGCCAGCAGCATGACAAGACGGTCAAATCCGAAGGCTACGCCGCCATGCGGTGGAGTACCATAGTCAAAGGCATCGAGCAGGAAGCCGAATTTCTCCTGAGCTTCTTCAGGGGACAAGCCGATGGCCTTGAACATTTTCTCCTGAACCTCCCGCTTGTAGATCCGCATCGAACCGCCGCCGACTTCGTAGCCGTTCAGTACGAGGTCATAGGCCTGGGCCAGAATTTTGCCCGGATCGGTATCGAACAAGGCGATATCCTCGTCACGAGGGCGCGTAAACGGATGATGCTCAGCGACATAACGCTTCTGCTCTTCGTCCCAGCCAAGCAGCGGGAAGTCGACAACCCAAGCGAATTTGTACACGTTGTCGTCGATCAGGCCAAGCTGGCGGCCAATTTTAAGGCGCAGATTGCCAAGTACGTCGGCAACTACCTTCTTGGTGTCGGCGGAGAAGAGCAGTAGATCGCCTTCCTCTGCACCTGTACGCTCTTTCAGCGCCTCGATTTCCTGCTCGGAGAAGAATTTAACGATGGGTCCGCGGAACTCGCCTTCCTTCACTTGAATCCAGGCAAGGCCTTTCGCTCCGTAGCGGGCCGCATACGTTCCAAGATCGTCAATTTCCTTGCGGCTCCATGTACCGCAGCCTTTGGCGTTAAGTACTTTAACCTCGCCGCCCTTTTCGATGACGGAGGAGAACACTTTGACCCCGCAGGTCGATACGATATCGTTCACTTCGATCAATTCCAGGCCAAAGCGCAGGTCAGGCTTGTCAGAGCCATACTTGCCCATCGCGTCAGCATAGCTCAAGCGCTGGAACGGCGTAGGAATGTCGATTCCTTTGGTTTCTTTAAACAGACGTACAACGAGTCTCTCCATCATGTCGAGCAGTTCGTCGCGGGACAGGAAGGAAGTCTCGATGTCCACCTGGGTGAATTCCGGCTGCCGGTCGGCGCGCAGGTCCTCGTCGCGGAAGCAGCGGGCGATTTGATAGTAGCGCTCCACTCCGCTGACCATCAACAGCTGCTTGTACAGCTGCGGCGATTGCGGCAGGGCAAAAAATTCGCCGGCATGTACACGGCTCGGTACGAGATAATCGCGAGCGCCTTCCGGAGAGCTCTTCGTCAGGATTGGCGTCTCTACCTCGATAAAACCCTCCCCGTCCAGGAAGTCTCGGAATACCTTCGCTGCTTTGGAACGAAGCATTAATGTCTGCTGCATTTCCGGACGGCGCAGATCCAGGTAGCGGTATTTCAGGCGGATCGACTCGTCCACTTCGATACCATCTTCGATAAAGAACGGAGGCGTTTTAGCCGCGTTCAATACTTCGATTTCGGAAATTTGCACTTCAATTTCGCCAGTCGGCAGGTTCGGGTTGACCGTTTCTGGATCCCGCTTGACTACTTTCCCTTTCACGGCAAGGACGTATTCGCTGCGTACTTTATCAGCGATTTCCAGCGCTTCGCCGGAATAGTCCGGGTTGAATACGATCTGCACGATGCCGCTGCGGTCGCGGAGATCGATGAACAGAACGCCCCCGAGGTCGCGGCGGGTCTGCACCCAGCCGTTCAGAGTTACTGTTTCTCCAATATGAGCGGCGCTAAGCGATCCGCAATGATGAGTACGATTCATGGATATGTGGCTCCTTTAATTTAGATATTCCCAACCCTCCCAAACCCTCCCTTGTCGTAAGGGAGGGTCCCCGAGGGCTTGCTGCCCTCGGGACTCCCGCAAACTGGAGTAACGTAGGAGGTGAAGAGGTGCTCCCGCAGCCGCTGTTCCCTTCGGGAATGCGCTGGGTTTGGTGCGTGGAACGCTTTTCCCCCTTCGGGTACGTCTTACTTTTGGCGCTCCTGGGTTACCTGGCAAACACGTTGCAGAGTTCTTCTGCTTTCGGCTCACCCGGCATGGTATGGTGCTATCAGCCGCTTGCCGCCGACGGGCCCGCTCTACGTCAACGCTCCTGCAGGGTAGGGCATAAACTGCCACGATGCGTTGTTGGTGTTACTACGTGCTTGGTGGACTCTCTCCCCTATGGGGATACGCTCACTGTGGTGCAGGGCAAAGGCTTTTGCGGGTTGCGCTCTCTCCTGCGGAGATACGCTTGCTACGATGCAGGGCAACTACTGCTAGCAGCATGGCTTGCGACTCTTGCTTCTACTTTCTACTAAGGAAACGCTCTCCCCTTCGGGGATACGCTTGCTATGGTGCATGGCGACTGCGGCTTACTTCAGCTCGTTTGCAAGCTCAGCGAGCTTGACGGTACGCTGCTCGCCGGTTTCCATCGACTTAAGGGCGATTTCGCCGCGCTCCAGTTCGTCGTCACCGAGGATGGCGGTGTAGCGGGCTTTCATCCGGTCGGCGGATTTCATCTGTGCCTTCATTTTGCGGCCCAGGTAGTCGCGCTCGGCCGAGAAGCCGGCTTGACGCAACTTGAAGAGCTGCGTCGAAATTTCATTGTCGGCTGCTTCGCCTAGAGCGACCAGGTAGACATCGAGCGGCTTCTCTGCGGAGAAGCTGACGCCTTGTTTCTCAAGGATGAGCGCGATCCGCTCAAGACCGATGCCGAAGCCGATACCCGGCTGGTCGGGACCGCCGATTTCGGAGACAAGGCCGTTATAACGCCCTCCTCCCCCAATGGTATCGATCGCTCCGATGCCTTGGGCTTTATATTCAAACGCGGTATGCGTGTAATAGTCCAGTCCGCGAACCAGACGGTGGTTGATCGTATACTCAATGCCCATCGCCGTCAGCAGCTCCTGCACTTTGGCGAAATGCGTCGTGCATTCCTCATCCAGGCTGTCCAGAATCGAAGGGGCGTCGGCAAATTTCTCCTGATCCACCTTGCAATCGAGCACGCGCATCGGATTGCGCTCGATCCGGGATTGACAATCCTTGCACAGATTGTCCTTCATCGGCATGAGGAAACCGAGCAATTTGTCGCGATAGGCCGCCCGGCTCGCCGGATTGCCGACCGAGTTCAGCTCTACCTTGACCTCCTGCAGGCCAAGCTCACGGCAGTACTGATATCCAAGCGCCACAACTTCGGCATCAATCGCCGGGTCGACAGCGCCGAATACTTCCACCCCGAATTGGTGGAACTGCCGCTGGCGTCCCGCCTGCGGACGCTCATAACGGAACATCGGACCGATGTAATACAGCTTCGTTACGTCCGGCTCTCCATACAGCTTGTTCTCTACATAAGAGCGGACGACTCCCGCCGTTCCTTCAGGCCGAAGCGTCATGCTGCGGTCGCCCTTGTCAATGAACGTGTACATTTCTTTCTCGACAATATCCGTCGTTTCCCCGACGCCGCGTTCGAACAATGACGTTTGTTCGAAGATCGGCGTGCGAATTTCCTTGTAATTGAAGCGACGGCACAAATCTCTGGCTTTCTCTTCAATGAATTGCCACTTCTCGACAGCTCCGGGCAGTATGTCCTGCGTGCCTGTCGGCTTTTGAAAAGCCATGTCTATCCCTCCATCCAACTATCTTACTGATGCTGTGAAAATAAAAAAACTCCCGTCCTGTTCATGAATATAAACAGGGACGAGAGATCGCTTACCGAATCACCCGTGGTGCCACCCACATTCCGACTGCCCTGACTATAGCCCGGTAACAGGAATAAACCCGTCCCTTCTTGCGCTATGTTTATGGCCTTCGCTTTATGCGGTTAACGCCCGCCTGCGCCGCTCGGTTACTCTGTTACATTTCGCCGCCGGTTCTCAGGGAAGTCTTTCGTTCAATCATCACCGGAATCCTTCCAGCCAGCCATGGGCGGAAACAAGGCTCCAAGCATTGGCTTGAAACAGCATGCATCCCTCACGCCGGGATTCCTCTCTGTGGATGTGGGGTTGAATTACTTTCTCCCGTCATCGAATAAATGTATTAAAGAATTTTACGTATATTTTTAGATTTTAAGTAACCCTAAGCACAAAGTCAAGCTTTAATCAAGAAAAAGACCTGCTACCAACGGGGCGCAGGTCCAAAAGTATATATTTTAAAAGGGGGTCATGCTGTTATTATAAACAGGCTATGTTAAAAGAACATGAAAGTAATATTACAGTTATATTACATAATCGAAAGCGATTTATATCAGCATATCATTCATCAAGCTTAGCTACAAAAGCACCTTGGGAGCGCAATTTATGAACGACAGCGTCGTAATCCTGATCCCGGACTTTCAGGCTCAGCACATATTGCAGGCTGTCGTAATCCTCATCGCCGAAATCATTCAGATCCATCACCGGATCCGCTTCATCCCTCTCTTTTCGCGCCATCGCTTCCTCATGATCACCGCCGCCATCAGCGATAGTGCTGTTTGGCATGACGACCGGCACGAAACCTTGCCCGCCGGCAGCGCCCGGATAGCCTACGGCACCGTAAGTTCCTCCTGCTGCACTGTTGCTTACCGGGACGAAGGGAACAAGGATGTTCGCGTCCCTTCCAATCGACTGCTCCAGGCGTCCGACTTCAACCTGCTCCGTCTCGAACGAAAGCAAGCTCGTCCTGGCTCCCTCCGCCTGATCCTCACTTTTAAAATAAGCTTGAATATGTTTGGCCATATCGATCTCTCCTTCGTCACATGGAGTCACTGAACCGGATAAGACTGGTTTCACGCTTACTTCAGCGCCTGCAGTATTTCGCGCACAAATGCCGGTTCATCTTCAGGCGTACGTGAAGTAATATAATTGCCGTCGACCACTACTTCCTGATCTCTAAACTCGGCTCCCGCATTGATCATATCGTCCTTGAGCGGCGGATAGCACGTTATCGTCCGGCCCTTCAGCAGATTCGCGCTGATCAGGATTTGCGGGCCGTGGCAAATCGCAGCAATCGGTTTTTTGGCCGCATTGGCCTCTTTGACAAATTGCAGTATCCCTTCGTTCAAGCGAAGATTTTCCGGAGACGACCCGCCGGGGATGACTACGGCGTCATAATCTGCCACTTTGACGTCAGTAATAGCTTTCTCCGCCTGATATTCGGCTTTGCCTTGCTTTCCCTTCAGTGTCTCCCCTGCTTTGAGGCCAATAATGTCCGCCTCGTGGCCCGCCTTCTTCACCTCGTCGTATGGAACCTGCATCTCCGAATCTTCAAAGCCGTTAGCCAGCAAAAAGGCTACTTTGCTCATGGCTGTCCTCTCCTTCCAAAAAATTTCTCTCTCGGGAAGTTATTACCCGCAACGCGATTTTTTATAACAAAGCAAAATAGAGCCGATTGGCTCTAGCTGCCCGGCCGAGGGATTAACGCCCTTCCCGGTTTGAACTCCAATTGTATCCACTCGTGCTCCTCGGCGCTGGCTGCCCGGGACAGCATGGAGGCTTCGCTCCGGTCCCCTGCAGGAATCAGCGGAGGCTGGCGCCATTGTGCAGCTTTCAGCGACTGTCGCATGAAGTAAACTCCTTTTATAGCGGTTGTGCTTTTTTTATTTTGGAAAACAAAAAATACGATCTCCCTTTCAGATTGCCCTGAAAGGAGAAATCGTATTCCAAATCTGCGCGCTACGGCGTTTCTGTCTTGGGCGGCTGCTGGCTCTCAAGCATTAATGTTACAGGGCCCCAGTTCGTCAGCTGAACGTCCATGTCAGCCCCGAACTCCCCCGTCTCGACCACCAGCCCTTTATCCCGAAGCATAGCGTTGAACCGTTCATACAGCGGCTCCGCCGTTTCCGGCCTGGCCGCGGCAATGAAGCTCGGGCGTTTGCCTTTGCGGCAATCCCCGTATAGCGTAAATTGGGAGACCGACAAAATAGCTCCGCCAATATCGGTTACGCTCCGATTCATCTTGCCCTCGTCATCTTCAAAAATCCGCAGTCCGGCGATTTTGTCCGCCAGGTACGCCGCCTCCTTCTCCGTGTCCTCATGCGTAATGCCGACCAGCAGCATAAGGCCTTGGCCAATCGAACCAATCACGGTACCGTCTACCGTAACCTTCGCTTCTTTGCAGCGCTGCACAACAACTCTCATCGATTCATGTCTCCTTTAATTCCGTCCCTGCTCCGAAATTACTGCATAATGCGGTGCACGGTATACACATCTTGAACCCGTTTGATCTTCTCCACAACAGAATGGAGATGGTCGGTGTTGCGGATCAGGATCGTCATATGAATTAACGCCATCTTATTCTTGTCCGCGCGTCCGGAGACTGCGGAAATATTCGTCTTGCTCTCCGAGACCGCTTGAAGCACCTCATTTAAGAAGTTGCGGCGGTCATGGCCGGTAATTTCGATATCAACGCTGTAGTTCGCTTCCACCGCGCTTTCCCATTCCACTTCGATGACGCGCGCCGCCTCTTCCCCATCGCTTGCCGTCGGAATATTCGGGCAGTCACTGCGGTGAACGGAGACGCCGCGCCCCCGTGTAATGTAGCCGATAATATCGTCTCCCGGGACAGGGTTGCAGCATCTGGCAAAGCGCACGAGCAAATTGTCGATGCCTTTGACGACGACGCCGTTCGTTGGACGGGATCTCCGTTCCTCCGGCGCCTTTACTTCCTTGACTTCGGAAGTCAGCTCGATCTGCTCCGCCTCTTCTTGCTCTTTGCGCAGCTTCTCTGTCAACTTCGTCACAATCTGGGATGCGGTAATGCCGCCGAATCCGATGGCCGACAGCATATCCTCCACATCATTGAAGGCATATTTCTTCGCTGCTTCCAGCAGCTTATCCTCTGTCATCCACTGCGCCGGGTCAAGACCCGCGCGTTTCAGCTCGCGCTCGATCGCGTCGCGTCCCTTGTCCACATTCTCTTCCCGCTTCTCTTTCTTGAACCACTGCTTGATTTTGCTGCGGGCATGGGAGGACTGCGCGATTTTGAGCCAATCCTGGCTTGGTCCGTAGGAATGTTTTGAGGTCAGAATTTCGACGATATCTCCGGTCTTAAGCTTGTGATCCAGCGGCACGATCCGTCCGTTCACCTTCGCGCCGATCGTCCGGTTGCCTACTTCGGTATGGATACGGTAGGCAAAATCAAGCGGCACGGAGCCCGATGGCAGCTCGATGACTTCACCCGAAGGGGTGAAGACGAAGACAAGATCGGAGAAGAAGTCCATTTTCAGCGATTCGACGAACTCCGATGCGTCTTTGGCTTCATGCTGCAGCTCCAGTATCTCGCGGAAGAACGTCATTTTGTTCTCCGGCGTGCCAGCCTCCGTCCCTTCCTTGTAAGCCCAGTGGGCGGCAATCCCGAACTCTGCGGTCCGGTGCATTTCTTTGGTGCGGATTTGCACCTCTGTAGGCTCTCCTGTCGGCCCAACAACGGTCGTATGAAGGGATTGGTACATATTTGCCTTCGGCATAGCAATATAGTCCTTGAACCGCCCCGGCATCGGCTTCCAAAGGGTATGGATGATCCCCAGGGTTGCATAACAATCCTTGATGTTGTTCACGATAATCCGGATGGCGAGCAGGTCGTAGATTTCATTGAACTGCTTGTTCTTCGTCGTCATCTTCTTATATACGCTGTATATATGCTTCGGCCGGCCGGACAGCTCGGCCTCAACGCCCATTTCATCCAGCTTCTCCTGGATTCGGGCGATGACATTTTTGATGAATTCCTCCCGCTCAGCCCGCTTCTTGTGCATCAGATTGGCAATCCGATAATATTGCTGCGGATTCAAATAGCGCAGGGAGATATCCTCCATCTCCCACTTGATCGCCGAAATCCCCAGCCGATGGGCGATGGGACAAAAAATCTCCAGCGTCTCATAAGCAATGCGGCGCTGGCTCTCCTCGGACTGGAACTTCAAGGTCCGCATGTTATGGAGACGATCCGCAAGCTTAATAACGATGACCCGGATGTCCTGGGCCATGGCAATAAACATTTTTCGATAGTTCTCGTTCTGCTGTTCTTCCTTGGATTGAAATTTGATGCGCTCCAGCTTCGTTAGCCCATCTACAAGCATGGCGCAATCGCTGCCGAAGTGATCATGGATTTCCTGCAAGGAAACGGTCGTATCTTCAACGACATCATGAAGCAGGGCTGCAATAATAGAAAGAGCATCCATTTGCATGCCCACGACAATTTCTGCAACCGCCAGCGGATGCAGAATATAAGGTTCACCGGATTTCCTCAGCTGGCCATGATGGGCTTGTTCCGCGAAGTCGTATGCTTCCCGAATGCGCTTGAGATCCGGTTCTTTAATGTAGATAGACGCCTTTTCGAGTAATCGCTCTATGCCCATTGAATCCGATTCGTTTCCTTTCTATATAAAATAAGACTGTATAGCAGCGTATAAAAGGGCACTTTTCGCCCGATTTTGATTTCCTATAATTATGACTGCTGCATCCTCTTACGTCAACCATTGGCCTGGATGAACATGCACAAAACATCTTTATTTAAACTATAAAAGATGAACTAAAGAATGATGCTTCTGCCTCTTATGAACCTATATCGTACTAGCCCCGCATTTATTTTTATATTGCGGCTTATATAAATGGATTATTAGCATTTAGTTTCCTTGGCAAGGAAGGGAAGTTAGATTTAAGTGTATTTCATGTATTTAGATGTAGGGAAATGGCGACTAGGGGCTGGATTCTTGAAATTAGGTGCAGACAATCCATCTAATCCCCTGATACCTTCGTTTTGGGCATATTTAGATACATGAATTCCATTTAATGCATCGGCTTAGCTTATTTCATGGCATCTTAGTGTTCAGCACCGCTTATTGCATGGCAATTAGTGCACGACCTAGCTTAAATGCATGGCAATCTTAGTGCACGACTCAGCTTAGTTTACGCAATTTAGATAAAGATGAGCTAAAAACGAATGCAGGCGAGGAAAACCGATTCCGAAAAGACGGAAAGCAATGCTACAGAAAGCTGCTTCGGAAGTGTAGGCTTGTAATCACACTTGTGACCAGATTTCCACCTCTTACAAACCTATATCGTACTTACCCACATTTTTTCATTTCATGATTCAGCTTATATATTGAAATAAAAAAATTGTAGATTAAACAGGAATTAGTTTCTAAGGCATCGAATATCTTACTTTTAGTTGCATACATATTAATATTTTCTAAGGAGGTTTTGCTGTTAATGAACGAGCCCCACATCGACGCTTCATCGACTAATCTCGATCCCAAGGTTGCCGGTCTTCTATGCTATGCGCTAAGCTTCATTACGGGAATCATCTTTCTAGTCCTGGAAAAGAAGAGCAGCTTCGTCAAATTCCACGCCATGCAATCAGTCCTCGTATTCGGCTTGCTGACCGTTGCCAACATCTTTTTTTCCTGGATCCCGTTCATCGGCTGGATCGGCTCCCTTATCGTCGGCCTGCTTTCTTTTGTGCTGTGGATCGTGCTGATGCTGATGGCGCTGCAGGGAAGATGGTTCAAACTGCCTTTTATCGGCGATTTCGCTGAGCAGCAGGCGAACAATTTCAAGTAGGCTGGCCGCTTATGTGCGAATCCTTCGAATAATCGATATAATTCGCGATTATCCGCACCTTTGGCAAGACTCAAAGCTCGCTGTGTGGCGAACTTTGGGTCTTTTTCATTAAATTATTTGAAAATTATAATATTTTCTGTTGAAAATTGCGGACATAGTCATTATCCTAGTAAGGATAACTAAATATGAACGTTTAGAGGAGTGACCCTGTTTGCAACGTGAAATTCAAGTTAATGAGAAAGTTCCCTTCGGGCCTGGTGTTCTGCTGAGTATGCAACACCTTTTTGCCATGTTCGGCAGCACGGTGCTTGTACCGAATATTTTCGGCGTCGACCCGGCGATGATCCTGCTCATGAACGGGATCGGTACATTGCTGTATATCTTGATCTGTAAAGCGAAAATCCCCGCTTATCTCGGATCAAGCTTTGCCTTCATCTCCCCGGTACTCGCAGTTCTGGCTGCTCATCCGGGTACAGGCTATTCTTACGCCCTTGGCGCTTTTATCGTGACAGGCTTAATTTTCATCGCGGTCTCGCTGCTCATTCGGCTAGCTGGTACCGGCTGGATCGATATTGTTTTCCCTCCGGCTGCCATGGGGGCGATCGTCGCGCTTATCGGGCTTGAACTGATCCCGGTTGCCGCCGGCATGGCTGGGCTGATCAATTCAGACCCGACCAAAGCCTGGACGCCGAATCCGACAGAAATTATGCTGTCTCTCGTTACACTCGGGGTCACCATGCTGGGAGCCGTCATGTTCCGCGGATTCCCTAAAATCATTCACATCCTCATCGGTATCGTCGTTGGATACGGTCTAGCATATTTCTTGGGTGCAGTAGACAAGGAGGCCATTGCAGCTGCACCTTGGTTCTCCATGCCAACCGTAACGACGCCTAAATGGAGTGCGTCCGCCATCATTACGATCATTCCGGTAGCGCTGGTCGTTATCGTCGAGCATATCGGACACTTGCTGGTAACAAGCAACATTGTGGGCAAAGACTTGTCCAAAGATCCGGGCCTGCACCGCTCCCTGCTCGGTAACGGTATCTCTACCGTATTGTCCGGATTCGTAGGTTCAACACCGAATACAACCTATGGAGAAAATATCGGCGTCATGGCGCTGACGAGAGTCTACTCGATCTTCGTAATCGGCGGTGCGGCCATCTTCGCGATCCTGCTCTCGTTCTCCGGTAAATTTTCCGCTATCATCGCGTATATTCCAACACCTGTTATGGGCGGAATATCGCTTCTGCTGTTCGGGGTCATTGCCGCTTCCGGTCTGCGGATTTTCGTAGAACAGAAAGTCGATTTCTCCCGGCCGACGAACATGCTGTTAGCCACCATTGTCCTCGTCATCGGTCTGAGCGGAGCTACGCTGAAAATGGGCGATGTCGAGCTGAAGGGGATGGCCTTAGCTACCATCGTAGGCATTGTGATGAGTCTGTTTTTCAAGCTTATCGAAGTGCTTGGCCTATCCAATGATAAGGAAGAAGCCCATTAATCCAAGAACAATGCAATATTGGGTACTAAGAAAGGCCGAGCAGGGAGGCGATCCCTGGCTCGGCCTTTCTTTTACCGTAAGCACACATTTGTGTAGCGTCTTTTTCATTGATTCTTAGTTGGTAAATGTGTAATGCGGCGAATCATATTGCGGCCCCGACTTCTCATAAGTAAACCAGTAATCGATGACGTTTCCGCCCTGCAGTCCTCCAATAACCTGCTCCCAGCTGCCGTTATTGTTCGTCATCCGGTAATTCAGCTGCTGTCCGCCAGACACCGTGTAATGAATGTCCACGTAGAGCGCAGGAGTTTTCGGAACGAAGACAATCTTGACTTCCGATCCCGAGACGAGGTTTACTCTAACCGTATAATCATCCGTGACGATGTCCCCGTTATTGCCGCCTCCGTCTCCATTGCCTCCTCCATTGTTACCCCCGTTGTTACCGCCGTTGTTACCGCCGTTGTTACCGCCGCCATTGCCGATATTAAAGCTGTTCGGCTGCACCGTTACCTGATGGCCGTCAGAGAACTGAACCGTTTTTACGCTATTCGTCATATTATAGACGACATAGGTCTTGACTCCGTTCTTATTGAAAACGGCATAAATTGGATAGTTCGCGGTTACCGATGGGTCAGCATGCCCTAACGCATCCAAGCTATAGATCCAATGGTAAGCATTCGCTTTGGAGTTGCCGGCCTCCGGAATCAACTGCGATACGCGAGCATTAAATTTTGCTTTGGCATCCGCAGGATCAGAAATGGCCCGGTACATGTATACGAGATCTTCCCACGGGCTGAAATTGCTGCCGCTTTCCGATAACAGCGCATTGTAATTTCTCGCCGCATATTGCGGATATTGCGTCAAATAGAGCGATGCGGATGTGATGGGAAGCCAGTTAATGCCATGAACCTCAGTCGGGTTACCTGTCCACCAGGTGGCGTCGCCCACCGTCTTGCCTCCCCAAATCATGCTTGCCGTCTCCTTGGTAAAACCGGCAGGGAAGTTCGTGTCATGCACATCGAACCAGTATTCGTTAATGGCATTCATTTCGGTTACATATTGATAAATTCCCGCGTCGCGAATCGTCTTGTTCCCAGTAGCCTCGCCCCACAGAATGAGCCCTGCCCAGGCATTCATCGCCTCTGACGATGACTCGTTGTTGTTCCCGTCCCCGAAATTGGCATGTCCGGAAGCCCAGGAATGGCCGGCATAAGGATCGAAGTTGCGCAGATACGGGAACATCGAATCCGAACGGTCAACATTCGCGATGTCGCGAATAAGAAGCTTGATCATTCCGCCCCAATTGGCGTCGCTGGCCCAATCTTTATCCGTTCTGGCAATCTCAGCCGCCGCCTTAATGAAATAACCGTAGTGGAAATGATGGTCATTCAGCTCATTAGCCGTCCCGTAGCTGTCGGGATAACCGATGACGGTTCCCCAGTTATTGTTGTAATAAAATACATTGGAGGCTTTCAAGTTGCCGGATGCATTTCTTGCTTTCAGCCAGTCCTCCAAACGGCTCTTGATTTCCGAGCGGAACTGGCTTGCGGCAGCCGTGTTGCCGACCTGATCGGCGATCGGCGCGAGTACGGCCAGCTTCCCTAAACGTTTGCCTGTCCAGTACGTATCTGCAGCGCCGGCAAACTGCTCAGCGGCAGCCTCATTTATATACTGGTTGAGAACATTTTTATCATAAGACCCGAGATCCGGGAGCGACGGCAGAACGCCGTTAAACTTCATCTTCGTTTGAAAGCTCGTTCCTTCCACCGTCTTCATTTGGCCGCGAACAGAAGGGTAGGAATACGCCAGTGTAGCCGCAGATGAATTTTTCCATTGATGCGGATACAGCGCAAATATCGTTCCCGATTGATTGCCTTCTTTGGCTGCCGTGCTTGCCGTGAAGGTGGTCGTGACTTCACTGGTCGCTTCATTATAGGTATAGTTCACTTTAGTGTCGGTAATATGAGAATAGGCGTATTGCTTGAATTTATTCAAGGTTTGCACAGAATTGTCCGGAAGCACTGCGATCGAGAAATAGTTTTTGCCGTTCAATTGGTTCGTCAGCGTGTTGCTCCCGATTCCGCTCCAAGTACTGCCCGCCGCTCCGAATAAGCCGTAATGCGCGCCTTCGATCGTAATCCCGAGAACGGGGCTGCTGCTATCTCCCGACCAGACCGTTGGCGGGGTATAAAATTTTAACTTTGGATCTCCTCCCGCAAAGGTGAAATACACGTAAGGCGAACCATGTCCGTAAGATACGCTCATCGAATTGTTCCCTTGCTGATACAGCGCCTTCACAAACCAGTCACTGAAGCCATCCACCTTAGCATCCGGAAAGGCGCCGACTGCAGAATGGCTGACCGTGAAATCATGGATATCATTCATCCAGCCAGCGACGAATCCTGGCAATGCGTGAACTCTAGCTCCCGGATAATAAATGCGGATGCCATCCTCCTGATGCTTCATTGCCAACGGATGCGGATACTGAGCTTCAGAATGAGTGCTCCAAGCCAAACTGCTCCACCAATCATTCGTAGGCATTTTTCCGGCCACGCTGGAAGTTTTGTATATACTGGCCGGTGCGTCCGTCGCTCCTGGAGGCAGTACGGTCGAATAAGAGCCCCTACCTACGGGAACCTCCCCTGAAAACGCATTCAAATTTGTCGCCCACATGGACATGCCAACGGCCAATACTAGTACATACGAAAGTAACTTCTTCAATGATATCCTCCTCTGTTAAAATGATGGTCAATCGTCTGCATGCATGACTTATACACCCCTATTGTTAATGCTTGGCAACATCCAGGTCAAGAAAATACTGTTAATTTTTAACTAAATAAGTCGAAACTACTAGAAATTACCCTAAAACATGGTACGAAACGACCTCAGTTATTTTCGTAAAAATCACTTTATTTTCCACCGTATAAATGAAGCATATAAAAAGACATCCCGCGCAAGGATGTCTTTAGTGTCTTTATGCTATGGCTTGCAATCTTAATACTGTAACAGCGAGAACACCTCGATGCCCGGCAATTTCTCGCGGCCGTTCAGCTCGCTAAGCTCAATTAAGAACGCGGTTCCTACCACATTGCCTCCAAGCTCGCGAACGAGCTGCACCGAAGTGGAGATCGTCCCGCCCGTAGCAAGTAAATCATCGGCGATCAACACGTTCTGTCCCGGCTTGACCGCGTCGCTGTGCATGGCTAAGCGGTCCGAACCGTATTCCAGGTCATAACCGACTTCGATCGTCTTATACGGCAGCTTTCCGCTCTTGCGGATCGGAATGAACCCTACGCCAAGGGCATAAGCCAAAGGAGCGCCCACCACGAAGCCGCGCGCTTCCGGCCCGGCGATCAGGTCAATCTTTAAATCTGATACCATTTTCTTAAGCTCGTTAATCGCTTCGCGGTATTTCTCTCCGTTATTCAGCAAGGTCGTAATATCCTTGAAACTGATTCCCGGCTGGGGAAAATCGGGTATGACGCGAATGTACTCTTTGAAATCCAATGCAATCTCCTCCTAGTAGTTAGCGCATAACAACAGCATATCTATGAAATAAAAAAGGAATAGCTAAGATACGTTTTGCTGATTTGTCATTAGCCACTGCGTAATTTGCGGTATTCCGGCATGATGGAGGATCTGCTCCATTTCAGCCAGCTCTCCAAGCTCCAGATAGCGGCGAGACGAGTCCAGAGCCCGCTTGGCGGGAGCCTGGATCACCGTTAATGTACCCATATCGCGATGGATGAAGCCCAATTCCTCGAAGACCTCCAGCGTCATCACAAGCATCCGCCGTGACAGGCGGGTGCGCCGCATCAGGCCGGAAATCAGCTCTTCCTCTGGCACCGCAGCCGTAACCTGCTGCTTGAGCAGAGCATAGATCTGTTTGAATTGCTCCCGGGACGGCGGAAGAATCGCCTCTTGCCGATCCCTTGCCGGGTGGAGCAGGTACACTCTCTCTAGCGAAGAGAATGCCCCCATCATTTTATGCCATATGTCGAAGGACTCGGGCAGTTCCAGAACAAACAATATTTTTATATCCATCCTGTTTTGCCCGTTCAGCTGAGCGGCCGTATTGCCAGGAATTACGCCAACGTCCTTATCATATATCCAACAAGGGGTATCGTTCAATTCATAATTTTTCGTCAATTCCGAGTCTTTGACCGCGACGACGGCGATCATTCGCTGCTCAAGTGATTGCTGCTCAATCAGCTGGCTGCGGATTTCATTCATCTTCACGACAGGATGGCTTGCCCCCCGGTAATCAAACACCTGGATATGCGGTACAGCGAGATCCTGAATCATCAGCTGCGGCTTGCGGGATCCGTTCCATTCATTGATGCTGGCTTCGGCCACGACATCGATCCGGGCCTCTTCGGTTAATTGGGATAACAGCTCTCCCTTCCCGAAAGCCACCGCCTCCATCATGGTTCCATCCTGGCTGAGGACAAGCTTCATATGCTTGCCTTCCTTGCCTAACGAACGGCTTTCCACTAGCTTGGCGCCGCGAATGAGCAATCTTGGGCAGGTATTCCCCATGCCGAACGGAGCAAGATTTTCCAACTGCTCAATAACGGGCAAGGAAATATCCGATAAGCGGCACTCCAAATCCGTATGCATCACCGGGATAAAATGCTCCTCGTAAAGCACACCGGCAGCGAACTCGTTCAGCTGCTCTTCCAGCTTCGCAAGCTGGCTTCGGTGCAAGGTCATTCCTGCTGCCGAGGGATGCCCTCCATAGTGATCCAACAGGCCTTTGCAGTGAGTTAGAGCTTCATAAATGTCCAGTCCGGGGATGGAACGAGCAGAGCCCTTGCATGTTCCGGTCTCCGGGTCTATGCCAAGAACGATGGTTGGCCGATAATAGCGGTCCAGTATTTTAGAGGCCACGATTCCGATGACTCCCGGGTTCCAGCCCTCGCCAGCCAACACGATAACACCCGGTAAGGCCCCCTCAGCCTCTTTACCGGCCAACTGAGCAATCGCTTCCTGAACGATGCTGTCCACCAGCAGCTGGCGTTCCTTATTCAGGATGTCCAAATCCTCAGCAATCTTCTCAGCCTCTTCAATACTTTGCGTCGTTAACAGGGCAACAGCCTGGTTCGCATGGCTCATTCTTCCGCTTGCATTGATGCGGGGTGCAAGTCCAAACGCTACGTTCGTCGAGGATACCATGGTCAGCGGTTCGCTTTTGGCGTAACCCGCCGCCCCCATTAAAGCCGTGATCCCTGGAAAACTGGAATAAGCCATCGCTTTTAATCCGTTCGTTACTAGGATACGATTCTCATCTGTAAGCGGCATCAAGTCCGCTATCGTTCCCAGTGTAACCAGCTCTGTCCAGGCAGCAGGGGTCTCATCGGCAAGTAAGGCTGCCGCCAGCTTATAGGCCACCCCGACCCCGGCAAGGCCCTTAAACGGATATTTACAATAAGGCAATTTGGGATTGACGAGCGCGTAAGCCTCGGGAAGGACTTCTGGAGGCTCATGATGATCGGTAACGATAACATCCATCCCTGCCGCATTGGCGTACGAGATTTGCTCTACCGCACTAATTCCCGTGTCGACGGTAATCACCAGCGTGAAGCCTCGTTCTACGAATGGCTCCAAAGCTGAGATATGAAGACCGTACCCCTCTTTAGAGCGGTGAGGAATATAATACTCAAACCGGGCATTCAAATGGCGCATCAAGCAAACCATAAGGGCCGTGGAAGATACGCCGTCCGCATCATAGTCACCATAAATCAAAATTTGTTCGTCCTGCTCTACAGCCCGCCTGATTCGGGCAACTGCCTCTTGCATGCCGCTCAGCAAATAAGGATCATGCAGATCCTTCATGGTCCCCTGCAAAAATTGACGCGCTTCCTGAGCGTCTTGAATTCCACGGCTTACGAGCAGGGAAGCCACAATCTTCGGTATGCCGGCCTGCTCAGCCAGCAGCGAAGCTGCTTCCGCGTCGCTATGTAGACCAACCCAACGGTACTTCGGATGAAGCAATCTGTCAGCACCTTCTTTCCTTCTCTCCTACTTGAGCGCATTTTTCTTTATTGCAGCAGCGTAGGCAGATCATTATTCGAGCCTTCGTAATTACTCTTGTAAGGATAGCCGGGATCATAAGGCATAACTTGTATACTTACGTCGCTCACCTGGGAAAAGCGATTCATCAGCAGTATTTTGGCGCGATTCGCAATATGATTGGCTTCCAATACGGAAATCCGCGGATTCACGCTAATAATGACTGCTACAGATATATAATGGCCGCTGCCATGCAATTTCAGTTCGTCTACAGTGATGACCCCATGCACCCTTTGAACGGTTTCAATGAATGCAGATTTGTCCTCTGCCTTCGCCTTCGCCTCTTCTTGGCCGTACACGGCTCCTACGATCAGCCGATACCCTTTCCATAGGACAAGGCTAGCAACAACGATAGAGGCAGCCGGGTCGGCATACAACAACAACGGTATATCCCATGCTTCGCCTGTCATCGCCCCAAAAATTCCGAGAAGAACAATGATGGAAGTGTATAGGGAATGCCTGTGCATGTCGATAAAGGATTTCGAGGCATTACCCGGTTTTTTGAGATTTTGGCGATACTGAAGCTGAAATACGATCTCTCTTAAGGCAATCGAGACGACAATGGCCACCCCAGCCATAAACCCCGGCGCAACAACCTTCCCGGTAACCATAGTAAATACTGAAGCGCCTCCCATTTGCAAAGCGCCCATAAACAGGAATACAGCGAAAAAAATCGCTGCCAGCGGTTCCGCCTTCATGCGGCCGCCTGCCCCATGCCCAAGTCTCAGCCGCTGTCTGACGCTTAGCGGAAGCTGAACCTTCTCCGCGATGCCCGCTGCCGCATCCGCCGCGGAATATAACGCATCCGCAAGCAGGGCTCGGCTGTCAAAGAGCAAGCCGACCACTCCTTTGAACACGGCCAGGATGACGTTGTTTGCAGTGCCAAGCCAGGCGGCAGAATCAGATGGTACAGCTCGTTCGCGAATCATATTAACCCTCCTGAAACACGTTATTACCATGAAGACGGCGAAGCCGCGTCCTTCATCGAGACGCGGCTTCGCTCCTGCCATGCAAACGGCAAACCGTCGCTTAGGACGCTTTGGCCGGTTTGTTTTTTTGCTTGCTCTTAAGCACAAACCACAGCGGGCTGGCAATAAAGATCGAGGAATACGCCCCGAACAACAACCCGATAACCATGGCCAGCGAGAACATCCTGATCGACGCTCCTCCCAACAGGAGCAGGAATAAAGCGGCAATAAATACGGTCAAAGCGGTATACAGTGACCGCATAATGGTTTGGGATACGCTCTTGTTTACGAGATCGATCAAATCCTGGCGTGTCTTCTGTTTGGCAAACCGCAGGTTTTCCCGAATCCGGTCAAAGATAACGATCGTATCATTAATCGAATAACCAATGATGGTGAGCACCGCAATAATAAAGGTCAAATCTACCTCTAAGCGGAAGATGGAGAAGATCGTCACCACCATAAAGGCATCATGCAGCAAGGCGACAATGGCAGCGATCGCAAAGCGCCATTCAAACCTGATGCCGACATAAACAATAATCCCGAGGCTCGAGAGCAGTACAGCCCATATCGCATTTGCCGCCAGCTCCTTCGCCATTTCCGGATCGACGGTATTGATTTCCATGGATGCACCGCTGTCGAGCTTCAGTATCTCGCCCTTCAATTGGTGATCCTGATCCTCGTTCAATACCTCATCGAAGCGGATCGACATCCGGTCTACGCCCGGCGTGATTTTCGATCCTTCCAGAACCCCGATATTCTCCAAAATGGGCTCGATTTGTTCTGAAGTCACGTTCTTCGTGAACGAAATGTCGACATTGGAACCGGCTTTGAAATCGACGCTATAATTGAGGCCGAACACAGCCAATGAGATGAAGCCAATAATCGTTAGTATGATGGAAAATGTGTAGCAGCGCTTGCTAATATGCACAAAATCCAAATGCAATAATTTATTTTTAAAGCTCACCAATTTCACTCTCCTTTACACCGAAATATTTCGGCTTCCGCAGCTTGCCCGCTTTAAGCAGCAGGTTGAGCAGGAAACGGATAAAATAAATATTGGTGGCAATGCTGAGCACGATTTCAACGATCAGGACAAGGGCGAAACCTCTGACCGCTCCTGTCCCGAAAATATACATTACGATCGCTACAATGATCGTTGTAATGTTCGAGTCCATGATCGTCCGGAACGAGTGCTTTCCCCCTGCCTTCACGGCAGACAGGATGCTCTTGCCTTGACGCATTTCCTCCTTGATCCGCTCATTGGTAATAATGTTGGCGTCGACCGCCATGCCGACCCCGAGGACGATAGCCGCAATCCCCGGAAGCGTTAGCGTAAATTCTGCAAAATTAAAGACCACGATAAGCAGCCATGTGTGCAGAATCAAGCCAAAGCTGGCCAGCAGACCCGGAACGCGATACAACCAAATCATGAAGACCAATATGAACAAAGAGGCAACCAAACCCGCCTGGATCGTCTGATAGAGGGACTGCTTTCCTAGCGTCGCGCCGACGCTCTGCGAGTATTTCTCCGTTAATTTAAGCGGCAGGGCGCCGCGGTTGATCTCATCCTTTAGATCATTCGCTTCCTCGCGTGTGTAATTTCCGCTGATTGAAGCCGTTCCGTCTCTTAATACGGCCCGAACAACAGGGGCTGACAGCAAATCATCGTCAAGGAAAATAGCCAGCTCCTTACCCAGCAGCCGCTCGGTGATTTGGGCGAAATTGTCTTTATCCTTCAGCTTGATCGCGATTTCCGGCTGGTTAAGCTGATTGAACTGTACTGATGCCCCGCCTTCGACGAAGTCCGTGCCGACCAATTCGATTTTGTTAAATTGCTCGGGACTCGTCTCCGTTCCATCCTTGCTGCGGAACGTCAAAGTCGATGGCTTCTTCATCAGCTTTCGGACTTCATTCTCGTCGGTGACGCCAGCAAGCTTCAGACGGATCCGGTTCGTTCCTTCCGTTGTGACCTCCGGCTCGCTTGTACCAAGCTGATTAGCGCGTTTCTCTAAGCTTTGGGCCGTTTTGAGCAGTGACTCCTTCGTAACTTTTGCTCCGGCTTCAAATGGCTCGGCTTCGTACAAAATCTCGAATCCGCCCTTCAAATCCAGGCCAAGACGTACATCTCGAAGCAGACCAGGGCTTGTCCAAGCCATGATTGCCGTTAAGACGACCACGACGGTTATGAATGCGATGAGTCTTTTCATCCCGTACCTCGTTCCCCTTTCGAATTCTCAATATTCCTATTATAGCGATGCAGGAAAAGAGCGTCAATTTATCAAATATTGTCGGTTTTATTAACTCTTCCCTAGAGAACAAAAAAAGAAATCCCGATTTCCTAGAAACGGGACCCACGAAATGCAGATAACGTCATATAGTTCATGAACTGGGTAGATTTGAGCGAAAGGATATCGTTAACCAATTGGTGAAGTTCGGGGTATCCTTCTTTCTCATATTTATGACTGACGCAGTTCCAAATGTCCGATACGGTTACATGCTCATAACCGATAAGCCGGAATTCCTCCACTTTGCTGCGGCATAGAGCTTCGATCGTTTCATTTAACTGCTTCTCGGCGAATTCCTGATGATTCATTTCATGATGCCCCTTTCCTGCGAGGTGAGCTGTCATTAAAGTAATTCTACCCTTCTTCCGTGATTCCTGCTTCCTTGTTCCGGTTGATTGACGGTTCTCCAGACGCTTGGCAAAAAAGAGCTGTCATGAATCCGGACAGGTTCTGCATATTCATAAATATATCAGACAAGACGTCATAGTAAAATGCTTATTCCGGGAAAGAGGGAATCATTTTGAATAAACAGACCTTTATCCAAGGAACCATGATCCTGCTTGTCGCGGGTATCGTCAATCGCATTCTCGGCTTCATTCCCCGCATCCTTCTCCCCCGAATCATCGGCGCCGAAGGCGTGGGCCTCTATCAGTTAGGGTACCCTTTCTTCCTCGTTCTGGTCACCATCATTACCGGGGGCATACCTCTAGCCGTCGCTAAGCTGATCGCGGAAGCGGAGTCGTCCGGCCAGCCAGGCCGATCGGCGGCAATACTGCGGACGAGCCTGGTTTTTACAGCAGGGGCGGGGTTGATCTTTACCATCGCCAGCCTGGTGGGCGCGCCGTGGATCAGCCGCTATGTCCTGCCGGATTCCCGGGTATACCATACCTTTCTCGCCATGAGCCCGATGATCGTGATTGTCGCCGTGTCCTCCGTATTTCGCGGCTATTTCCAAGGCAAGCAAAATATGATTCCTTCCGCGAGCTCATCAATTATGGAAACCATAGGACGGATCATATGCGTGCTGTGGTTCTCTTATCTGATGCTGCCTATGGGCGTTGCATACGGAGCTGCCGGGGCGATGCTCGGAGTAGCCGCCGGAGAAGTGGTCGGCATGGCGGTCATTCTATGGCACTATTGGCGCGCCCGCCGCAAAGAGATAAAGGCGCCGCCTGCGGGAGCAGCCGCAGCCCCGGCTATGGATCCGGGTAAGGGATCAAGCCTGAACCCGGATGCAGGACGCTGGTCTTTCTCTACCTTGAAGCGCATTCTCCGGATAGCAGTACCGGTTACAGGAGGCCGCCTCGTCGGCTCGCTGTCTTATTTGCTGGAATCGATCACCACCGCTCAAAGCCTCGCGATAGCCGGCATTACTACAGCGATTGCCACGGCCCAATATGGGTCGCTGCAAGGCATGGTGATCCCTTTGCTGCTGCTGCCAGGAGCGCTCACATCGTCGCTCGCCGTTTCCCTCGTCCCTTCCCTGGCTGAGGCCCAGGCACGTGGGGATATGCGTACGATCCATCTGAGGCTCCATCAATCTCTGCGGCTGGCTCTCGTTACAGGGGGACCCTTCGCGGCGTTGATGTATGTCCTGGCCGAGCCTTTATGCCTGCTTATATATAACAATGCAGATATCGCCGGAATGCTCAAAATCATGGCCCCGTTCGCCCTGTTCCTATACGCCCAATCGCCCCTGCAGGCTGCCCTGCAAGCGCTCGACAAGCCGGGACGCGCTCTGCTGAACACCTTAATCGGAGCAATTATCAAAATATCGCTCATCCTCTATCTGGCATCCAATCCAAGCTTGGGCATTTACGGAGCAATTATCGCCATCATCGCCAACTTTGCTGTCGTGACGCTGCTGCATGGCTACAGCGTATCGCGAGAACTGCGCTATCGTATTCCTTATCTCGATGTTATCAAAGTGATTTGCGGAATGATCATCATGGCCGCTGCGGCCACTTATATTTATCACGAACTGCCGATCAGCCCGCTTCCGGAAGTTCAGCTTGTCTTAGCCGCGTTCATTTCGGGGCTGCTCTATCTCGTACTGGCAGGAGCCATGGGACTGATCGATCTTCAGGATCTCCGCCGGCTGCCGCTGCTGCGCAGATGGTTCCGCTAGCTAAGGGTCCTGCATTAAATTGATATACAGCTTCCCTTGATGATCGATGGAACAAAAAAATATTTCCTTGAATTCCTTGACGCCCCTGGCTTGAATTTGATTTTTTAGCCAAAATCGCGTTTTGCCGATCTGCTCCAAATTGCGGTCCTGAACCTTGCCATCCATAATGAGGGACAAAGGAATTTCTTCATATCTTATTCTAGGAACCACCGGTTTGCTGGCTCGCTCGGCTGCAGCGCTGCCTTGTACGTAGCGTCCGCTCCGGGTTCCTTCTTTTTTTGGCATAACGCTCAATTGGCCGCTAGTCTCGAGTACAGCAAATTCAACATCCGCCACATTATCTATATTATTGGCTCGCAGCTGCATGAGCAGGTCGTCAAGATTATAACGCTGCCTTCTCATCTCCTCCCGGTTGATCCGGCCGTCCTGAATAATTACGCTGGGCTTGCCGTCAAACAGAGATCTCACCCCCCGGCTGTGCAAAGACACTTTGGCAATCGCCATTTGTATTAGCAGCAAAGTAATCATGGGAACAATGCCTTCATACAGGGGGCGTTTCATATCCTCGATCGCGAATACCGCGATTTCGGCAATCATGACCGAAATGACCAAGTCGAAGATGGACAGCTCCCCGATCTCTCTTTTTCCCATAATGCGCATGACAACAAACGCAGTAATATACATGAGCACGGTCCGAAGTATAAGCGAAGCGAGATGTATGGTCATCAGGTTCCCTCCATCACATTTAATCAGATACGGTCAGAACGATTAGTACAAATATTGTGACCTTCTTCCCGCTGACCCATGCGAACGTCAAACCGCTTAATTTGCGGCGGGACATGCATTTTTTGCTAGTCCGGTACTCGTTCGCGGCAAGCAAACCTGTACTAAACCTGCAAGCTTGACCATACAATGATGATAATAAATGAATAGGAGGAACGAGTTATGGATTTCTTCCGACGATTGGGATCAATTCGACTTTCCCATCCCACCTTGTCTGGCATATGGTACGCTTTCCTGTGGATGATGATCGGGGCGCTGATTTTATCTCTGCTGCTGCAATCCGGTTCGCTGGAGGAGCACAATCTTACCTGGCCGATTTACATCGTGCATGCCGCTGCTCTGTTATTTGGGGGACTTACCTCAGGGAAGCGGGCTGGGCAGAAGGGCTGGTATCAGGGGGCTCTTACCGGAATATTGTACGGCCTTCTGGTATTGTGCATCAGCTTTCTGGCCCTGGATAATTCGCCGGGGCTAAACGATTTCACTTTACTTCTTCCTGCCTTATTGATCGGGGCTCTAGGAGGGATGTTCGGAGTCAATTTGCATAAAAAAAGATAGGGTACTGCTTCGAGCAACAAAAAAAGAGCCTGCAACAGGCTCTTTTCTCATTTAGATGGGCGCTTCGTCCATTACTTGGATTCGGAAGCCTTCTCTGTGCTTACGCTATGGCTGATCGCGTTGCGTTCAAACGTCAGCTTCGTCGCATCATTCACGAGAAGTACCACGTTATCATCCGTCAACGAAACGATTGTACCGTGCAGACCGCCGATGGTGACGATCTTGTCCCCTTTCTTGAGCGCTCTCAGCATTTCATTGCGTGATTGCTGCTTCTTCTTCTGAGGACGAATCAACAGAAAATAGAACACGATAAACATGATCGCGAACGGAACAACCAGGGAAATGATTGGATTCGCCGCACCTGATCCTGCCGCTGCTGCATACTGGAACATGGATATCCCCCTTTCGCTGAATAATTGCTGTTCTTAGAATCCCTTATCATTGCCAAACAGACCATACCGCTCGAAGAACTCATCCCGGAAATCGAGCAGCCTGTCTTCCATAATTGCCTGACGAACTTGACGCATCAGGTTAATTAAGAAATACAGGTTGTGATATGTAGTCAGCCGAAGACCGAATGTCTCATCACTTTTGATCAAGTGCCGCAAGTAAGCCCGGGAGTAATTACGGCAAGTGTAGCAATCGCACTCCGGATCGAGCGGCCCGAAATCTCTTGCATATTGAGCGTTGCGCACCACCAGTCTGCCTTGGCTCGTCATCGTTGTGCCATTGCGGGCAATCCTGGTCGGCAGCACGCAGTCAAACATATCGATTCCCCGGATGGAGCCTTCAATCAACGCATCGGGCGATCCTACCCCCATCAAATAACGGGGCTTGTCTGCCGGGAGTAAAGGTACCGTATAATCGAGCACCTCATACATCAAATGCTTAGGCTCACCAACACTCAGTCCACCAATAGCATACCCCGGAAAATCCAGGGAAGTCAAATCCTTCGCGCTCTGTTTGCGCAAGTCTTCGAACATGCCGCCTTGGACGATCCCGAATAAGCCTTGATCATGCGGGCGGGCATGGCTTTTCAGACAGCGCTCGGCCCAGCGGGTCGTACGTTCAAGCGATTTTTTAACATAATCATGCTCAGCCGGGTAAGGCGCACATTCGTCAAAGGCCATCATAATATCCGAGCCCAACGCGTTTTGGATTTCCATCGCGACTTCGGGAGACAGGAACAGCTTGTCACCGTTCAGGTGCGAGCGGAAGTGCACGCCCTCTTCCGTAATCTTCCGCATTTCACTGAGTGAGAACACCTGAAATCCGCCGCTGTCGGTCAAGATCGGACGATCCCAATTCATGAATTTATGCAGTCCGCCTGCTTCACGAATAATGTCATGCCCGGGCCTCAGAAACAAATGATACGTGTTGCTCAATATAATTTGCGCATTCATTTCCTTAAGTTCTTCCGGGCTCATCGTCTTAACTGTGGCTAGCGTTCCGACCGGCATAAAAATCGGCGTTTCAATCACGCCGTGCGGGGTATGCACCCGACCGAGCCTTGCGCCCGACTGCTTGCACGTCTTAATGTGTTCGTAAGTTATTGCTGCTGCCAATATCATCAACCATCCTCTTAACCTTAATAAATAAACATGGCATCCCCGAAGCTGAAGAAGCGGTATTGGTGCTCGACGGCTTCACGGTATGCGTTGAGCAGGCGCTCTCGTCCGGCCAGAGCGCTGACCAGCATGACCAATGTCGACTTGGGCAAGTGAAAATTAGTAAGCAGCGCATCCACCAGTTTGAATTCATAGCCGGGATAAATAAATATGCCTGTCCAGCCGCTCATCGCGGTGACCGGACCTTCCTGGCATTTATCCGCCACCGTCTCCAGCGTGCGGGCGGAAGTCGTGCCGACGGCAATAATTCGCCCGCCCCGCTGTCTTGTCGCATTCAGCAGCTCAGCCGTCTCTTCGGACAGAATGTAATATTCCTCATGCATGACATGATCCTCTACCCGCTCGACCGACATCGGCCGAAAGGTTCCAAGGCCTACATGCAGCGTTATAAAAGCAATGTCCACGCCTTTAGCCTGTACCTGCTCCAGCAGCTCATTCGTGAAATGCAGACCGGCAGTCGGTGCGGCGGCTGACCCTTCATGCTTCGAATATACAGTCTGGTAACGTTCGCGGTCGTCGAGCTTCTCCTTAATGTACGGAGGAAGCGGCATCTGGCCTAGCCGGTCCAGGATTTCATTAAAGATGCCCTCATAGGAAAAGGAAAGCACGCGCTCCCCCATATCCCCTTCGCTCTCAATCGTAGCTGTCAGTTCGTCTCCGAAAGTGATTACAGCGCCGGTCTTCAGTTTTTTGCCGGGCTTGACCAGCGCTTCCCACCGGTCGTCCCCTAAGTTCTTAAGCAGGAGAACCTCGGCCTTGGCCCCTGTATCCCGCTTGGCGCCAAAGAGTCTGGCCGGAATTACCCGTGTATCATTCAATACCAGCGTATCTCCAGGCTGCAAGTAGTTCAATATCTCTGGAAACATATGGTGCCGTACCTCACCGGTGGCCTTATTCAAAGAAAGCAGCCGGGATGCGGTACGATCGGCGAGCGGTGTCTGGGCGATCAATTCTTCCGGCAGTTCAAAATCATATAAGTCAACATTCATACGATGCAATCATTCCTTAACGATAGTTACGTTCTGATAATAGTGTTGCAAAATGGATATATAATCATACCCTGCATCAGCCATTCCCTTGGCCCCCCATTGGGATAAGCCAAGTCCATGCCCATTGCCGCGTCCCACGAAGAGGAAACGGTTCGTCTGATCAACGGCCCGGGCCGCGCCGTCCGCTCCCATGACGACCATGCTGCCGCCGCTCCAGTTGCTAACGCCTGATGAAGACAGCACTGGCGTGCCGGAGGACGCTGTCCCGGTGGACATAGCTCCGCCTGCGCTTTGTACAGTATACCTACCGGTAGCCGCAATATCAAACAGTGTGCTTGGGAGCCCGCCAAAAGCAGAACGGAATAAATCCGGATAACGCACATCGAGGATCTGCCCATTGGCTTTGATCTGCGTTGCGCGTCCAGAAGGCCCGCGCTGCGTGATCTCCAAATTGACGATCGGGGAAGGGGCTTCGGTCGCCGTTCTGCCCTTCAGCGACTTTAACAGCTCATCCGAGCTGTAGGGGCCGCGTATCCACGCGTATGAGCTGGACTCCTCAACGAGGCCAAGGACAACCGCCTGATCGCCTGGATTCATTTGCGCCACCGGGCTGACATCCGCTTGGATCAACGGAATCGGACGGACATTTGTTGCGTTTGCCGTTACCGTCATTTGGTTCAGGCCCGCTGCTGTCTTTCCTCCCGTAAGCTTTACGTTATCTTCCCTTACGTATCCCGTTTTACCCGAAGGCAGCAGCACATGATACCATGATTTCAACCCTGCCTGCGCCGCCTTGTCCCCATCGCTCGGCATGCTGCCAAACGTCGCGTTCGGGTTGCTCCATACTTCGGTCGAATCGGCCGTCATGCCCCCGCTATTGGAGGAGAAAATGGCTTCCACAATCCGGCCATTCGATTTTATAACCTCGCCGGCTGTGCTGTCCACGGCTTGTTTGATGCTGTCAACTTCCTTATCAACTCCATTGTATACCTGGCTTAAGGTTGTATCTACCAGTCCCGCGACGTTGAACTTATTGCCGGCTGCATGGTAAAGCGCATAGCTCCGGGCTGCAACCGCCTGCGCCTTCAAGGACTCCTGCGGCCAGGAGCTAGGCACCTCTGCAGCGACGACCGAATACAAATATTGCTCCAGCGGAACGTCGTTTACGAGGGCAAGCTGGCCGTTTACGCTGCTGATTTCGAAATCCCCGCGAAATTTACGGGCTGATCTCTCGGCCACCTGAATAACGGAATCCTCGCTATCCCGCACGAGTAGCTTCGTATTTGCGCCGCTGACCGCATAATGGTCAACCGCTATTGGGGAAGCCGCTTCCCCGGTAACATCGCGATACGCAATCAGCGCAGGGGCCTGAACATCCACCGGTGATAAATTCAATTGCGGCTGCTGCTGAAGAATCTGTCCCTTCAGGGCAGCCAATGCCGAATCGTTAACGGCTCCGCCGACCCATACCGCATATTGGCTGGCACCCACAACAGCGACCTTGACTTCTATCCCTGGCAGGCTTAACGATTGGCGGTAAGCCTCCGCTTCCGCTTTGCTTCCAAACAAGCCTGCGGAGTAATAGTATCCCCCATGGATGGTCGGCTGTGCTCCTCCCAACTGTCCGGCCAGCGCCTGGGTCACGCGGGTTACCGCTCCAGATGCCTCTTCTGCGCTGGCATAAGGCCCGGTATACACTTGATATACCGTTCCGCCCGCTTGCTCGGTGACAACCGCCACCGGCTTGTCCGTTCCGCTCTGCAGCTTCTTGACGGCTGCCGAGACCATTTGCCAGTCAGCGCTTTCCAGCGCTTTGACTTTAATCCCGTCCACGCTAAAGCGTACCGTCTGGCCCGGGGTGAAATCCAGCCAGCTCTCAAAGCCGCCGTCTTTTTGCGGACCTACCTGCCACGCCGATTCCGCAGTCAGGCTCACCGCCGGCACTATCGATTTATACGTGCTGCCTAAGTCCAGGAACATGGCGACGCGAACTCGCGTGTCCGGCATTGCATCCGCGCCGGCTGGCGTCTGGAATAAGCCGCCCAGCAATGCTGCACTCAATAGAGCCGCTGCCCACTTCGAGCCCCTGTTTTTTTGTCCTCGTCTCGGTCTAGGAATAATCACGCTCTGTATCCTCCTCATCAACGTGTAATGCCGTCAGTTGGTTTCTCTTCTTAAGAATCTGCAGGCATGGGCAGCCCCAGATGCTGATAAGCCGCCGGAGTTGCCACTCTGCCGCGCGGTGTACGCTGCAAATAACCGATTTGGAGCAGGTATGGCTCGTATACGTCCTCGATCGTCTGGCTTTCTTCCCCGATCGTCGCGGCGATCGTATCCAGTCCGACAGGCCCGCCCCGAAAATTCGTAATCATCGCCCGAAGCATCTTATGGTCGATCAAATCAAGACCCATAGGATCAACTTGCAGCCGCTGCAAAGCTTCCTTGGCAATATCGGTAGTAATATGGCCGTCAGCGCGCACCTGAGCGAAATCCCGCACCCGCTTGAGGAGCCGGTTGGCAATCCGCGGCGTTCCCCGTGAGCGAAGCGCGATCTCGTCGGCTGCGTCCCCGATAATATCGATGCCAAAAATATCTGCGCCGCGGCTTACGATATAGCTGAGCTCCTCCACCGTATAGAACTCCAGACGGTTCACCACGCCAAAACGGTCGCGCAGCGGCGCTGACAGCAGTCCCGCTCTCGTGGTAGCGCCGATCAGCGTAAACGGCGGCAAATCGAGCCTTACGGACCTTGCACTCGGCCCCTTGCCGATCATAATATCCAGGGCGAAATCCTCCATCGCCGGATACAGCACCTCTTCCACCGTCCGATGCAGCCGATGGATTTCATCGATGAAGAGAACGTCCCCTTCCTGCAAGTTCGTCAGCAGAGCGGCCAAATCCCCTGGCCGCTCGATCGCCGGACCTGATGTCGTCCGCAGGTTGACGCCAAGCTCATTGGCGATAATATTGGCCAGCGTCGTCTTTCCAAGGCCTGGCGGTCCGTACAACAGGACGTGATCCAGTGCTTCGTTGCGCATTTTTGCGGCTTCGATATATATTTTCAAGTTGTCCTTGATTTGGCTCTGTCCGATATATTCCGCTAAATAACGGGGACGAAGACTAAGCTCCACGGCCTGCTCTTCCATCATCAAATTCGCGGATATAATCCGGTCTTCCATCGCTAACCTGCTCCTTCCCCTCTAGCCCAAGATCAGCCTGCATACAGCAGCTTGAGCGCTTTTTTCATCACCGAATCCACCTCTTCGGCAGGCTTGATCGAATCCTTTAGCTGGTGCCATACACGATCAAGCTCGGCGTCTGTATAACCAAGCGCCTTTAGTCCTTCCCTGGCCTCCGGCCAGCCTGGGTTCAGCCCATCCAGACCGTCCAGATCCGCCGGCGCCTCGTCGAACAGCGAAGGCCCGCCCAGGCCGTCCAGCTTGTCCTTCAGATCGAGGATCATCCGCTGCGCCGTCTTCTTCCCGATTCCCGGCAGCTTGGTCAGAAACGTAATGTTCTCCTGCTGGATGGCAGCTACGACATGCTCCGGCTGTCCCCCGCTTAAAATGCCGAGCGCCACCCGCGGCCCGATCCCGGATACTTCGATCAGCTTGCGGAACAGCCTCTGCTCCTCCCGCGTCGGAAAGCCGTATAGCAGGATAGCATCCTCCCGTACGTGATGATGGGTGTACACCGTCGTCTGCTCGTTTTTGGCAGCAAACACATAGGGGTTCGGGCAATAAATTCGGTACCCAATTCCCTGAACGTCCAACACGACATAGTCGTTTTCCAAATGAGCCACCTGGCCCCTAACAAAATCAATCATGTCCTCAATACCTCGTTCAATTTCGAATTTAATGTATAAGAATGGGCATGACAAATCGCTACGGCCAGCGCATCCGCCACATCATCCGGCTTCGGGATCGCCTGCAGCTTCAGGAACATTTTTGTCATTTCCTGCACCTGCCTCTTCTCCGCTTTGCCGTATCCTACCATCGCTTGTTTGATCTGCATTGGCGTATACTCCGAAATCGGCAAATTGCGCTGTGCCGCAGCCAATACGAGTACGCCTCGCGCCTGGCTGACTGACATGGCAGTAGTCACGTTCCGGTTGAAGAACAGCTTCTCCAGCGCTACGGCGTCAGGTTGGTATTTGTCGATAAGCTGAACCATGGCTTCATAGACATGAAGCAGCCTTTCTTCCTCTGGCGTATGCGCCTCTGTCTGAATGCAGCCGTATTGTACGGGAACGCATTTGCTGCCTTGTTTATCAATAAAGCCGAAACCGACGATGGCGATGCCCGGGTCAATCCCTAATATTCGCAACCTCTATCTCTCCCCATGTTTGTTTACAGCTCCATATTCCTGAAGGAGCTCCCTTGCGGAAGCGAAGCCTATGTCCAGATAACCGAACATATGTATTCACTTATTATAGCAAAAGAATGAGGACTGTTGAGGAAAATCTTTGTAGAACTTTGTCAGCGGCAACAAAAAAGAGACGTTTAGACAACGCCTCTTGGCATGATAGTATATACGCTTTATTCATCCTTTTGTTGCATGACCTTCCTGGCCGGCATGGCTGCAAATTCGCTGAATGTTGACAGTACGCTGTTGTACTCGTCCAAATCCTGTATGCGGATGCCCTGATGCAGGTGCAGCAGTACGTCAGGTGGCAGAGAGCTTTCCATCGTCTCTACGTCTAATTGGAAAAAGGTTTTAAGCACCTTCTCTTTATCCGGAGGTCCCTCGAACAGACTGAGATTCCCCTGCTGGTCGATCCCGAAGTATCCGTTGCTTCTGCACATCTCCGACAGCTCATTGATCTGCTGCTCAAACCAGACGTCTCCTTGGGCATCCAGGCTTCCCTGCCAGCCTGGATTAGCGCGATATATTTCAATGACTTCATCGGGACTTAAGGTTCCCAGGACGGAACTCTCTTCTCCGCATGCATATATTTTGTTTAAATGAACGGTTCGCCGCTGCCTGCTTCGGCTCAATTGTTCGATCCAGGCTGGTTCCAAATCAGTCTCCTTGCCTGCGCCTATAGCCGCTTCCCTGATGATTCCCAGCGTTTCCAGAGCAATCGGCTCTTTGGCCATCAATTGCTCCATTTGATTGGACAACATTAGTCCGAGCCAAGTCATCATGGTGACCAGCCCGCAGCCGCCAATCGTCCAAATAGCGCGTCTCCATCTTCTCCACCGGCGCCTCAGCTGCTTTTTGATACGGAAGATATTCACTGGTATCCCCTTCTATCGGTCGATATTTACTGTTATTGTGACCGGACGGGGATTGAAATATACAGAACATAAAGAAGCAGCCACTCTAAAGAATGGCTGCTTCTTTGTCATATCGGGACGACACGATTCGAACATGCGACCCCCTGGTCCCAAACCAGGTGCTCTACCAAGCTGAGCTACGTCCCGATGTCAAGCAATTCATAAATGATTTCTTGTGGTGATTCCTTTTTGGGTCACTTCTAAGATAATATCACTTGGAACCAAATATGTCAACACTTTATTTTTCAACCATCAATCAAAGTCAAGGAAGATGCTGCTTCATGCAGACGGCCTCCTTGGATTTTTTATGTTTACACCTATACGGCTTCAGTATGTAAAGTTAGTCGGATTAAAGGCTAAAACGGCAAAGCGAAAACTGTTCATGATTTGCAAATGAAGGTAATGCCATGATAGCATGTCAATCAATGGATTGTTTCAAATATCCAGAAGGCTTCATTTAGGTCAATCCATAATTTCAAGTAGGAACACTGGAGGTGCATAAATGCTAATAGTAAACCGAGATGACGAGCGTCCTATCTGGCAGCAACTTCTGGACCAAGCAATCCACAATATTACAACCGGAAAATGGCCGCCTGGCGAATTGCTGCTGCCATCCCGCGAGCTCGCTCTATTGATCGGCGTATCCCGTTCAACTATACAGATTGTTTACGAGGAGTTATACAGCCGCGGATATACCGTAACCTCTCGTCGCGGCGGAACAAGAGTTAGCGAATGGACATATGCTACTCAACCTTCAGAGGAAACTGCGGCTCAAGGACCAATCCAACCCGAATTGCCTTTATTAAATGCTGCAATCGGCCATTTACACAGTTGGTTCGGAGACAGGGACGAGCGAAAAGTAGAAATAGACTTCACACCCCATGAGCCTTATTTAGACGAACATTTTCAAAAGAATTGGAGGCAATCATTTTTGCAGGCCTCGTCAGAAGCAGATTTAGACCATTGGTCTTACGGCGATGCCTATGGATTCCGGCCGCTAAGAGAACAGATTCAACGTCATTTATCGCTTGAACGGGGGATCCATGTAGATATCGATCAAATCATATTAACCTCAGGCGCACAACACAGCATCGATTTGATCGCCCAGGCTCTTTTACATGAAGGAGAAACGGTTTCGGTTGAAGACCCCGGCTTCCCTGCTGCCTGGATGGCGATGAAGTATCGGCGTATGCAAGTTGTCCCCGTTCCGGTCGACGAATACGGACTATGCGTAGACCGCATTCACCCCGGATCCAAACTTGTGTTTGTTACGCCATCGCACCAGTGCGCAGTTGGGGTTATTATGTCGGAACCCCGCAGGCAACAATTGTTGCATATGGCTGCTGAGCAGCGGTTCTGGATTGTCGAGGATGATTATGACAGCGAATTTCGATATCGCGGTGATCCGCTTCCAACCTTGTTCAGTCAACAACCTCAGAATACATTATATATGATGAGTTTTTCCAAAATGATTGCTCCCGGGATTCGGATATCAGCAATCATCGGCCCCAGAGAGGCCATCCGTCAGCTTGCCCAGATCCATGAATTAACCTATCGTCATCTTCCGATTATGGAGCAATTAACGCTTGCTCATTTTATTAAACATGGCCATTTCATGCGCCATATGAGACGTGTTCGAAATGTATACCGGCGCAGACACGCAGCCATGACAAAGGCCATCAATGCTTCAGGTCTCAGTGAATATTTCACTCTTAGCGGCGTAGAAACGGGGCTGCATATGCTTCTTGAAGCTCATAAATCGTTTGACGAGGAAAAAGTGACGAGCCTGGTGTTAGAAAAGGGAATCCGTGTTTATCCGCTTAGCAGGTATTGTTTGGAAAGCGGTCGAAAAGGATGGGTATTGGGTTTTGCTAAAGTAGATGAAGCAGCCATTGAAGAAGGCATTTATCGGTTGGCGGGGATGCTTATATAATACAGCAATCCCGCCATTCCCACTGTATACGCTTTAAGAAATCACGTTCTTGAGATTCTCTTCAATTAGATGACTGATATCTTCTCCCCCGCTTCTTTGAGTAGAAATTTTCATAGCTCCTTGTCCCCCCCTATCTCTGCACATTGTTAAATTAGACAAAGGAAACTTCCCGTACCCGTTTGATTTCCGGTATCGCAAATAAGGATTCCATCACATTCTTGGAAGCTTTTTTGTCGTTTTTTAATATCATGACCGCTGAACCGCCAACTTCGTTGCGCCCGACTTGCATCGTGGCAATATTTATACCGCTTTCTCCAAGCAATGTTCCAACACGCCCAATGAGGCCTGGCTTATCCATCTGTGAAATGAGCAAAACATATCCTTCAGGTGATATATCAACCGGGTATGGCCCGATCCGGACAAGACGCTCCCCAACGCCGGGCACAGCAGAGCCTGTCACCCATCTCTCCTCGATTGTCGTCTTTAGTCGAATCGTAATCTCGCTGGACAAGCTTCGGGTTGACAGGGATTTTCGGACCTCAAAGTGAATGTCGCGGTTCTTCGCCAAGTGAATGGCATTGACAATATTAACTTGTTCTGCACCAAGATGGTGAGATAGTACGCCCTTTAGCACATAAGGGATCAATGATGACGTATCCAGATCGGCAAGTTCCCCTGCACACTCCACCGTGACTTCACGCACGGAACCATCGGTCATCTGGGCAAGCGCTTTTCCCAGTTGCTCGCACAATGTTAAGTAAGGTTGTAATTTGTTCAGCAGATCGGTTGATACGGCCGGTATATTGACAGCATTTTTAAATGGTTCATGTCGCAGCACATGAATAACTTGTTCGGAAACACCGAGGGCAACATTCTCTTGTGCTTCCAAAGTAGATGCACCCAAGTGCGGGGTAACAATCATTTTAGGATGCCTTAGAAATGGGTGATCCGGTGCTGGAGGCTCATGCTCGAACACATCAAAAGCGGCGCCTGCCACAATACCTTCGTCGAGTGCTTCAACAAGAGCCGCTTCGTCAATAATTCCCCCGCGGGCACAGTTGATCATTCGCATTCCCCGTTTCATGACGTCGAATTGCGGTTTGGCAATCATATGGCGCGTATTATTCGTTAGCGGCGTATGAACCGTCATAAAATCAGCAGTTCGCAGGATTTCATCTAAGGTTGCCAGCTTAATACCCAGTTTATTAGCCCTTTCTTCCGATAGAAAGGGATCGTGACCGATAACGGTCATCCCAAACGCCGCTGCGCGTTTGGCCACTTCGATCCCGATCCGGCCGAGCCCGAGTACACCGAGTATCTTGTTTTGCAATTCAACGCCAACGAATGTTTTACGATCCCACAGCCCGGCAATCGTCTTGGCATAGGCTTGCGGTATATGCCGGGCCAACGCCATCATCATCGCAAAGGTATGTTCGCACGTCGTAACCGTATTGCCGTCGGGTGCATTGATCACGATAATCCCTCGGCTCGTTGCGGCATCCAAATCAATGTTGTCCACACCGACTCCAGCCCGGCCAATGACTTTCAAATGAACCCCGGCCTCTATAACACGACGAGTGACTTTCGTTTGAGAACGAACGAGCAGCGCATCATAGGGACGAATGATAGAGATAAGTTCCTCCTCACTCAATCCTGTTATTTGGGTGACCTTCACATCTTCAGCACGCATCAGTTGCTGCAATCCAAAATGACTTATCGGGTCTGATACCAATACATTAAACATCGACCTTCCTCCTTCTCTATGTGAAGACTCTACGGCAGTTAAATTGTCGGCTTGATCAGTGATTGATTCAGCCTGTCTAACATTGCATGGATGAAGAGCACTATGCTAGTATAGCAATTGTTGGACTGGTTAAATACATCCAAAATCGATATGTTTAAGCAATCCAATAGTGAGCTATCGCTCAGCAGTTAGGGGTACCCATTTTCACTGTGCACCGACTTTGGGCGGATGAATCGTTTGACGAGGAAACGAGGGCCCTATGGGCACCCTGTAGGCGGAATTCGCGTGCATCAACTCCATTTCTATTGTTAGAGAATAAACCAAAGGGTGGGTATAGGGTTTTGCTAAGGAGAAGAGGGACTAATTGAGAAAGGGATGTACCGACTTGCTGAAACAATCTTATAGAATTTATGGGGAAAATATAATAGAGCCCCCGTCTTTGTAATCAAGACCCGTGGCTCTGTTGAAATGTTTATTGATTTATCCTCTACACAGTTTTTCCAGGTTCAAACATTTTTTCTTCATCCATCGGATTTTCTTTCGCGGTGATATGATGGGGATCAATTCGGTACACTTGAACCGGACCACCGAATACGGCTGATCGGTATTTATCTACATGCTGCTGGGGTAACGGCCGATTATAGTAACCAGGCACATATTTATAAATCATTTCTTGCAGCATATGTGTAGCTTCATTCAGATCGACGATCGGCTGTGCCTTGCCAAAAATCATTACACTCATATACGCTGTGTCCGTCTTGGCTGGCACCGGATCAGTAATCGTTCCATATTCTTCACAAACCGTAAAGCAGACCTCCGGATTCACACTCATAACCTGATTCCGTCTCCCACCGGTGGCCCCATGGAAATAAAGCTTTCCATCTAACCAAACAAAATTGAGCGGAACAACATACGGCAGATGGCCATCAACCATTCCAAGATGTCCAATTCGAGCTTGCTGCAGAAATGTCTCAATCTTGCTCTTGTCCAACACTTCCCTTGCCTTGTAACGTACTCCATCCATTGGTTTCACTCCTACTGTACTGATGTATTATTATGTAAGTCTATCAGCCATTGGAGTGAATATAAACGTCCATAATTACAGAGATACAGCAATCCATATTTAATAGTAAACAATAAAAAAAGCTCATTAGAGAATATCTCCAATGAACTCTTTTAGCTAATACCGGTGAGAGGACTCGAACCTCCACGGGTCTCCCCATTCGATTTTGAGTCGAACGCGTCTGCCATTCCGCCACACCGGCATATCATATGCAAATAAAAAATGGCACGCCCTGAGAGATTCGAACTCCCGACCTTTTGATTCGTAGTCAAACGCTCTATCCAGCTGAGCTAAGGGCGCAAAATATATATGGAGCGGACGACGGGAATCGAACCCGCGACCCTCGCCTTGGCAAGGCGATGCTCTACCGCTGAGCCACGTCCGCATTTCATGGTGCGCGTGGAGGGACTTGAACCCCCACATCCGAAGACGCTAGATCCTAAGTCTAGTGCGTCTGCCAATTCCGCCACACGCGCAACCTTTAAAAGTGAGCCATGAAGGACTCGAACCTTCGACACCCTGATTAAAAGTCAGGTGCTCTACCAACTGAGCTAATGGCTCAAAATAATACTGAAACTTCAACAAATCCTTAATGGATTATCATCCCTTGTTCAGAGATGTAATGGCGGAGCCGACGGGATTCGAACCCGCGGTCTCCTGCGTGACAGGCAGGCATGTTAGGCCTCTACACCACGGCTCCACACTAGGTAATGCAATTGCGGGGACAGGATTTGAACCTGCGACCTTCGGGTTATGAGCCCGACGAGCTACCGAGCTGCTCCACCCCGCGTCAGTAATAAATTTTATATGGTGGAGGCTAACGGGATCGAACCGCTGACCCTCTGCTTGTAAGGCAGATGCTCTCCCAGCTGAGCTAAGCCTCCATAATACTTTTGATGAAAGTGGTGACCCGTAGGGGATACTCTCATTTCGTTCGAGACTGCGATGTTATTGCTAACGACGCTTAATCTCCGACGAACCCCCAAGGGATTCTCATCCCTAATGATGCTTGTAATGAAAGTGGTGACCCGTAGGGGATTCGAACCCCTGTTACCTCCGTGAAAGGGAGGTGTCTTAACCCCTTGACCAACGGGCCATATGGCTCCCCGAACAGGACTCGAACCTGTGACAACTCGATTAACAGTCGAGTGCTCTACCGACTGAGCTATCAGGGAACATCCGCTTGGCGACGTCCTACTCTCCCAGGACCCTGCGGTCCAAGTACCATCGGCGCTGGAGGGCTTAACGGTCGTGTTCGAGATGGGTACGTGTGGAACCCCTCCGCCATTGCCACCAAACGTGCTCAGATGAATTGATCACCTGAAAACTGGATACGAAACTTCATTTGCGTGTTAGCCCCAATGTTGGGGTATTTTGGATAAGCCCTCGACCGATTAGTACCTGTCAGCTCCATACATTGCTGCACTTCCACCTCAGGCCTATCAACCTCGTCGTCTTCAAGGGGTCTTACTAATTGGGAAATCTCATCTTGAGGAGGGCTTCACGCTTAGATGCTTTCAGCGTTTATCCCATCCGCACGTAGCTACCCAGCTATGCTCCTGGCGGAACAACTGGTGCACCAGCGGTGCGTCCATCCCGGTCCTCTCGTACTAAGGACAGCTCCTCTCAAATTTCCTACGCCCACGACAGATAGGGACCGAACTGTCTCACGACGTTCTGAACCCAGCTCGCGTACCGCTTTAATGGGCGAACAGCCCAACCCTTGGGACCTACTTCAGCCCCAGGATGCGATGAGCCGACATCGAGGTGCCAAACCTCCCCGTCGATGTGGACTCTTGGGGGAGATAAGCCTGTTATCCCCAGGGTAGCTTTTATCCGTTGAGCGATGGCCCTTCCATGCGGTACCACCGGATCACTAAGCCCGACTTTCGTCCCTGCTCGACTTGTCAGTCTCGCAGTCAAGCTCCCTTTTGCCTTTGCACTCTGCGAATGATTTCCAACCATTCTGAGGGAACCTTGGGGCGCCTCCGTTACTCTTTAGGAGGCGACCGCCCCAGTCAAACTACCCACCTGACACTGTCCCCGAACCGGATCACGGTCCTAGGTTAGAACTTCGATACGATCAGGGTGGTATCCCAACGATGCCTCCACCGAAGCTGGCGCTCCGGATTCTTAGGCTCCCACCTATCCTGTACAAATCGCATCAAAGTTCAATATCAAGCTGTAGTAAAGCTCCATGGGGTCTTTCCGTCTTGTCGCGGGTAACCTGCATCTTCACAGGTATTAAAATTTCACCGGATCTCTCGTTGAGACAGCGCCCAAGTCGTTACGCCATTCGTGCGGGTCAGAATTTACCTGACAAGGAATTTCGCTACCTTAGGACCGTTATAGTTACGGCCGCCGTTTACTGGGGCTTCGGTTCACAGCTTCGGGATTGCTCCCTAACCGCTCCCCTTAACCTTCCAGCACCGGGCAGGCGTCAGCCCGTATACTTCGCCTTACGGCTTCGCACAGACCTGTGTTTTTGCTAAACAGTCGCTTGGGCCTTTTCACTGCGGCCCCCTCGTGCTATTCACACTACCGGGGCACCCCTTCTCCCAAAGTTACGGGGTCATTTTGCCGAGTTCCTTAACGAGAGTTCTTCCGCGCGCCTTAGAATTCTCTTCTCGCCTACCTGTGTCGGTTTGCGGTACGGGCACCTTCTCCTGGCTAGAGGCTTTTCTTGGCAGTGTGAGATCATGACCTTCGGTACTGTAAATTTTCCCTCCCCATCACAGCCCAGCCTTAACGATGTGCGGATTTGCCTACACATCAGCCTCACTGCTTGGACGAGCATCCATCAGCTCGCGTCACTACCCTACTGCGTCACCCCATCGCTCATAGCGGATTACGGTGGTACAGGAATTTCAACCTGTTGTCCTTCGACTACGCCTTTCGGCCTCGCCTTAGGTCCCGACTTACCCTGAGCGGACGAACCTTCCTCAGGAAACCTTGGGCTTTCGGCGGATCAGATTCTCACTGATCTTTTCGTTACTCATACCGGCATTCTCACTTGTATGCAGTCCACCAGTCCTTCCGGTCCAACTTCAATCCGCATACAACGCTCCCCTACCCCTGATGCAATGCATCAAGCCATAGCTTCGGTGGTGTGTTTAGCCCCGTTACATTTTCGGCGCAGAGTCACTCGACCAGTGAGCTATTACGCACTCTTTAAATGGTGGCTGCTTCTAAGCCAACATCCTGGTTGTCTGTGCAACTCCACATCCTTTCCCACTTAACACACACTTGGGGACCTTAGCTGATGGTCTGGGCTGTTTCCCTCTTGACAATGGATCTTAGCACTCACTGTCTGACTCCCGGTTATAAGTCCATGGCATTCGGAGTTTGACTGAGCTTGGTAACCCTTGGCGGGCCCCGCACCCAATCAGTGCTCTACCTCCACGACTCTATTCAC